>NZ_CP193482.1:1555000-2755000 GCF_050703275.1 Sphingosinithalassobacter sp. LHW66-3 | reverse complement strand
GAAAGCCGTGGAGCAGAATGATCGGCTCGGCGTCCCGCTTTCCCGCCACCGCCACGTCGAGCTCGACCCCGGTCGGCAAGGCGACGCGCTGCATCTCGAAATCGGCCATGTTCCCCTCCATTGATGGACCTTACGGATAGCTCACGGTTTTCGGCACTTCGGGAATGGGGATCCACTCCTCGGCGTCGTCGGGCACCTTCGGGAAGCGCCCCGCCCTCCAGTCTTCCTTGGCCGTCTCGATCCGGTCGCGGCTCGACGAGACGAAGTTCCACCAGACGTGGCGCGGCGTGGCGAATGCGTCGCCGCCGCACAGCATCACGCGCCCGCCGGCGCTTGAACGCAGCGTCGCCGCGACGCCCGGACGGATGACATAAAGCTTCATGGGGGAAAGCGGCACATCGTCGAGCGTCGCATCGCCCAATCCGCAATAGAGCGCCCGCTCCTCGGCCGCCGGATCGATCGGAACGCTGCCGCCCGGCTCGAGCACGATGTCGGCATAGATGGTGCCGGCATAGGTCGTCGTCGGCGCGGTGACGCCCCAGAGCGATCCCATGATCACCCGCGCCTTGGCGTCCTCTCCGCGGATCACCGGCAACGCGTCGGCTTCGACATGCTCGAACGCCGGGTCGATCTCTTCCTGCGCCTCGGGCAGCGCCAGCCACGTCTGAATGCCGGAGAAAGGCGCGCCGCTCCGCTGGTCGCCCGGCGACCGCTCGGAATGGACGATGCCGCGTCCGGCGGTCATCAGATTCACCGCGCCGGGCCGGATGCGCGCGCAGGTGCCCAGCGAATCGCGGTGATCGAGCGCGCCGTCGTACAGATAGGTGACGGTCGCCAGATTGATGTGCGGATGCGGGCGCACGTCGATCCCGTTGCCCGGCGCCAGATCGGCGGGGCCCATCTGGTCGAAGAACACGAACGGCCCCACCATCGTTCGCGGCCGCGACGGCAGCGTCCGGTGTACCTTGAAGCCGCCCAGATCGTGCGTGGTCGGCGTGATCGTCTGGATCACCGGGTCGTCGGGCGTATCGCTCATGCTGCATCGAGCTCCGGATAGTGACGGAAGATGCCGTCCTCGTTGAACGGCAGGCGACGATCGCTGGCCAGATAGGCTCGGATACCCGGTACGTCGCGCACGAGCCCGTGGATCGCCATCAGGCGCGGCAGCTGGGGCTCCAGCGCGGCCATGCGCCTGGGGAACATGTAGCGCAGCCCCTCGATCAGCTGGAACAGCGAGGAATCGACGTAGGTGAAGCGATGGTCGATCAGCCAGTCGCCCGGATTGCAGGCCGCCGCTTCCTCGAGATAGCCGAGGAACTTCGGCATCCGCTCGTCGCGGAATTCGCGAGCGAAGCGCGCGGCCTCGGCCTTCTGGTCCTCATAATAGAGTCCGACGCCGACGGGATGATGCACCTGGTGCGTCTCGGCGACGAAGTCGGCGATGGTGAGCTGGAGCTGATGCAGCCACATGCGGTCGGCCATGTTGGACGGCGCAAGCTCGTGCCGTTCGCCGAGCCACAGCAGGATCGCGGCGACCTGCGCGATCGCAAGGCCTTCGATCTCCAGATAGGGCGGCGCGAAGGGCGCGCGGTCGTAGCGCTTCATGTCGGCGATCAGCGCCTCGGCGCCCAGTTCGCGCGCGCAGTCGCGATAGGGCACCCCCGCTGCTTCCAGTGCGAGCCGCACGAATTCGCCGCGCCCCTGAATCTCCGGCCAATACCAGAGATTATACGCCATCGGCCTCGCCCGGCGTCCTGGCGCGGATGGCGAGCGCGTGGATTCGCGTCTCGAGCAGGTCGGCGAGCGCGCGGTTCACCAGCCGCTGCCGTTCGACGCGCGATTTGCCTTCGAAGGCGGCGCTCGTCACTGCGACGCTGAAATGGCTTTCGCCGCTGCCGTCGTCGCCGGCATGGCCGCGATGCTTCGCGCTGTCGTTGGAGACATGCAGATGCGCCGGATCGAGCGCGGCGGTGAGGCGGGCGGCGATCGTTTCGGCGAGCGGCTCGGTTTTCGCGTTCGGCATCGCGCCTATATAGGGCGTTTGCGCGAGGGAGTAGAGTGGCGCGGAACCAGCCGAGAAAAGATCGTCCGAATGCCCGCTTTCACGGTCGTGTGGAAGCGGCGGGCCGCATGTGCGCGAAGCCCGGCTGCGAGGAAGCCGGGGAATTCCGCGCGCCCGTCGCGCCGCCGCGCGGCGGTGGCGAAGGCCCTGGCCGCTACCGCTGGCTGTGCCTCGATCATGTTCGCGAATTCAATTCGGGATATAATTATTTCGCCGGGATGAGCCCGGACGAGATTCACGATGCGCAGCGCCCGCTTGCCGGATGGGAGCGCGAGACGCGCGCCTTCGCGTCGACCGGCGGGGCCGACCGCCCGCCGCGCTGGGCCGACTTCGCCGACCCGCTCGACGCGATCGGCGCGCGCTTCGGCGAGCGGATGCGCGCGCAGGCCGGGCGCAAGGACGGCAAGCCGCTGTCGGGCCGCGATCGTCACGCGCTCGACGTGCTGGGGCTTGAGGCGGATGCCGACCGCACGGCGCTGCGGCGGCGCTACAGCGATCTCGTCCGCGAGTATCATCCTGATCGGAACGGAGGCGATCGCACGCATGAGGCGCGGCTGCGCGCCGTGATCGAGGCGTATCAGCAGCTCAAGGGCTCGCCCGCCTTCGCCTGATCGCGTCAGGCAGCGGACCGCGCCTCGGCCTCTGCAAGCTCCGCAAGCTGTTCGGCCACCGTGCCCCAGCCTTCGGCAAAGCCCATCGCCTCGTGCTGGCGCCGCGCGTCCTCGGTCCAGTGACGGCTGCGGGCGGTGTAACGCGTCTTGCCGCCCTCCTCCTCGAAGGTGGTGACCGCCACCATGAACGGGCCCTGCGGCTCCCAACCAGCGGTGAAGGCGTCGGTCGAAACGATCCGCGCGTTCGGAACCACTTCCAGGAACACGCCCTCCAGCGCATTCTCCTCGCCGTTCGGCCCGCGCATGATCATCGCCGATCGCCCGCCGGGGCGCAGGTCCTGCTCCAGGATCTCGACTCGCCACGGCCTGGGGCAGAACCATTCCTCGGTGCGCTCGGTCCAGACACGCCACACGGTTTCGGGCGGCGCGTCGATCAGCCGAGTGATGCTGAGTTCGTTCGCGTTGTTCATTCGGGACGCTCCAATGGTTCGGCGGGCTCGGGCATATCGAGCCGGAAATAGTGGCGATAGCGGCGCCCTTCGTCCACGGCGCGCGCGATGCTGGCGCGCGAGAGCAATCGGCCGCGATAGCCGCGCAGCGTGGCCAGCTCCGCCGGGATCGGATGCGTAGAAGAGCGCGGGGGCGGCAGTACAGTCGGCGAGGGTGAACGCGTTCCCGATCGCCCAGCTGCGCCCCTCGAGCCGTGCGTCGAGCCACCTATAGACATTTTCGAGGCTTGCGCGCGCCGCAGCCACGCCGGGGCTCGTCGCAATCTCTTCGCCGCGCAGCGCGGTCGCGACGATCGCGGACATCGGCTGCATCACCCAGCTGTCGAACACGCTGTTCATCGTCCGCATCTCGACCGCTTCGTCATCGTCCGGTGGGATCAGGCGCGGGGAAGGGAAACGGCGATCGAGATATTCGACAATGGCATCGGTTTCGAAGATCGGCGCCCCGTCCGCAAGCAGCACGGGGAACTTGCCGATCGGCCAGAGCGCCTTCACCCGAGCGCCGTTGTCGCCTTCCTCGAGATGCAGATAGGTGAAGTCGACCTGCTTCTCCCGCAGCGCGATCAACACCTTCTGGCAGTAGGAGGAGAAGGGATGGGCGTAGAGTTCGAGCCGCATCGCCGCCGCCTCAGCCGCGCGAGCCGACCAGCCCGAACACCGCGCCCTCGGGATCGGTGCAGGTCAGCACATAGTCGCCGCCCGGCACCTGCTGGATGTCGTGCAGCGGTGTCCCGCCCGCCGCCTCGACCCGCGCTTTCGCCGCGTCGATATCGCCGGTGCGCCAATAGAAGGTCCAGCCCGCGCGCTGGCCCTCCGGCCGGGGCATGATCGCGCCGAGCGGCACGTCGCCGCGCCGGAAGAACTCATATTCGCCCAGCCCCGGCATCGGCATCGCCCCGCCGTGGCGCCAGCCGAAGCGTTCGAGATACCAGGCCTTGGCGCCCGCAGGATCGGGCGTGGTGAGTTCGTTCCAGGCGACATGCCCGACCGCCCCGGGATCGGCCGAGAAGGCGGTTGATACCGCGTCCGCCCCGCCCTCCGGCGGCTGCGGCGCCATCAGATAGATCGGAATGCCCTGCGGATCGGCGACCAGTGCCATCCGCCCGACGCCCGGCACCGTCTGGTCCATCAGCCCGGCACCACCGGCAGCCTTCAGCGCCGCAAGCTCGGCATCGACATCGTCGACGCACACATAGCCGAACCAGCCCGGTGCGGCCCCGCCGGCGATCATCTCGTCGGTCAGCGCCAGCATGCCGCCCACGGCCGCCCCATCGGCGGCGGTGATCTCGTGATACTCCACCGCCCCTACGCCGCTGGACTTGGTTTCCCAGCCATGAACCGCCTGGTAGAAAGCGGCGGCGCGCGCCGGATCGGCGGTCATCAGCTCGTACCAGATGAAGCTGCCGTGATGCTCGGACATGTCGTTCTCCTTGCGGGCGGGGTCAGGCGCGCGTGTCGACCACCGGCTCGAATCCGCCCCAGAACATGCGCTTGCCGTCGAACGGCATTTCGCCGTCGGGCTGCATCCGCTCGTCCTTCATCATCTTTTCCCACCCGGCGTCGCGAGTCGCCTTGTCGGGCCAGATGATCCAGGAAAAGACAACATTCTCGTCCTCCTGCGCCTTCACCGCCATGAAGAAATCGGTCGTCTCGCCCTTGGGGATGTCGCTGCCCCAGGCTTCCATCACGTGCAGCGCGCCATATTCGTGGAAGATCGGCGCGGCCTTCTTCGCCATCGCGACATAGGCGTCCTTCTTTGCGTGCTTCACCGGCAGCACATAGCCATCGACATAGGGCATCTTCTCTCTCCTCGTTCAGGCGGCTTTCGGCGCGTGCGCCGTGAAATCGGCAAGCTGCGCGTCGAGCGCGCGGCGGAATGCGGGGCGGGCGGTGCCGCGCTCGACATAGGCGGCCAGCACCGGGCGGTCGGTGACCACGCCAGTGCCGCAATCGTCGCGCAGCACGGTGACCATCGCGATGTCGGCGATGCTGAAGGTGCCGGCGAGCCAATCGCGATTCCCCAGCGCCTCGGCCAAGCGATCAAGGCGCTCGCCGCAACTCTCGATCAGGCTGGTGCGGCGCAGCTCGGCCCATTGCGCGCCGTTCGAGAACAGCTCGACCTCGCCTATCTGCATCATCCAGGGCTCGACGCTGCTGAAGGCGGCGAACAGCCAGGCGGTCGCCCGCGCCCGCGCCACGGGATCGCGCGGCAGCAGCCGTTCGTCCTTCTCGCCCAGATGCAGCAGGATCGCGCCGCTTTCGAAGAGCCGGACGTCGCCGTCGCGCAGCGCCGGCACCTGCAGCCAGGGCTGCTCCTTACGATACTCGGCGGGCCGATCCATCGGGTGCATCAGCCGCATTGCATAGGGCAGCCCGATCTCCTCGCATGCCCAGCGCGGCCGCAAGTCGCGGACATAGCCTCTTGCGAAGTCGGGCACCCAGTTGAAGCCGGTGATCTCCACGCTCATCGCTGCGCTCCTTCGGCCGTCGCGGCGGCCTCGATCGCGGCGATGTCGATCTTGCGCATCGGCATCATCGCCTCCATCGCGCGGCGGGCGCTCTCGGGATCGTCATTGTCGAAGACGAGCTCCATCAGCCGCCGGGGCGTCACCTGCCAGTTCACGCCCCAACGATCCTTGCACCAACCGCACATGCCTTCCTCGCCGCCGTCGCCGGTGATTGCCGCCCACAGCCGGTCGGTTTCCTCCTGCGCGTCGGTGTGAATCACGAAGCTCACCGCCTGAGTCTGCGGATAGGAAGCGCCGCCGTTGAGGCCGATGAACCGCTGCCCCGCCATTTCCCATTCGACGACGAGCACGTCGCCCGGCTGGGCCGAGGGCGTTTGCGCGGGAGTACGCAGCACGCGAATGACCCGACTGTCGGGAAGCAGCGCGGTATAGAAGCGGGCGGCTTCCTCGGCCGCGCCGTCGTACCAGATGCAGGTCGTGAGCGTGTCCACCGCCTTGCTCCCACGGCTCGATGTTCAGGCCTCGCCTTCCCGCTTCGCGCCCTTCAGCAGCGCGACGATCGCCATGGCGTGGCCGTGCCCCAGCCCGAACTGCTCCTTCAGGTCGGCGACGACCGTTCCCGCCTTCAGGTCGCGGCGGAGCGCGCCGTCGGCAAGCCAGTCCTTCTCCTCGGCATAGGCGCGAAAGTCCGCGGGGCTCTTGCCGGTCTTGGCCTCGATGTTGGTCAGATAGGCCTGGAAGGACATATCGCTCTCCTGCGCCGCGAATCGCGCGCCTTGCACTTTCTGCACGTGATAGTTACAAAAAGCAACCATGGAGTCACAAAAGATAACTTTCAACGATTTGAACAAGATGCGTCGCTGGTACCAAGACGCATGCGGCACCGCGCTCGCGATGGACCTGGTCGGCGAGCGCTGGGCGATGCTGATCGTGCGCGAGCTGCTGCTCGGGCCGCGGCGGTTCGGCGAGATACGCGGCGCGCTGCCGGGGCTGAGTGCGAACGTCCTCACCCAGCGGCTGGAGGGGCTGGCGCGCGCCGGCATTCTGCGCCGCCGCGCGCTGCCTTCGCCGGCGAACGCGCAGGTCTACGAGCTGACGCGCTGGGGCTATGCGCTGGAGGAACCGATCTTCGCGCTGAGCCGCTGGGCGGCGGGCTCCCCCACGCACGACGTGACGCTGCCGCTCAGCAACACCGCGATGATGCTTTCGCTGCGCACGATGATGGATCCGGTGCGCGGCGCCGCGCTCGGCGAGCAGTTGGATGGCGAAATCGGCTTCCTGATCGGCGGCGAGCCGTTTCGCGCGGCGATCGCGAATGGCCGGCTCGACGCGCGGCGCGCGACGCCCGATGGCGCAACTCTCGTTTTCGAAGGCGACACCGCCGGGCTGCGGCCGGTGTTCTACGGGCCGGCGCCGCTGGCGGCGACCGAGGCCGCCGGCCTGGTCAAGGTCACCGGCGACCGCGCGCTGGCGCAGCGCTTCGTCGATTGCTTCGCGCTGCCGCACTTCGTCACCGATTGAGCGCAGTGCGTTGCGGTGCGCTGCGCCAGCGCCTAGGTGAGTGGCGACATCTTCAGATCGAGCCCATCCGCATGACCGATATCCCCAACACCCAGCCCGACAGCCGGGAGACCACGATCCTCGACGCTCCCGACAAGATGGTGAAGGTGCGCGATCTGTTCGGGATCGACAGCGACATGGAATGCCCCGCCTTCAGCGAGGCGGACGAGCGCGTTCCCGATCTCGACCCGGCCTATGTCTTCGATCCCGACACCACCCTCGCGATCCTGGCGGGCTTCGCGCACAACCGCCGCGTGATGATCCAGGGCTATCACGGCACCGGCAAGTCGACTCACATCGAGCAGGTGGCGGCGCGGCTAAACTGGCCGTGCATCCGCATCAACCTCGACGCGCACATCAGCCGCATAGACCTGATCGGCCGGGACGCGATCGTGCTGAAGGATGGCGTGCAGGTTACCGAATTCCGCGAGGGGCTGCTCCCGTGGGCGCTTCAGACGCCGACCGCGCTGGTCTTCGACGAATATGACGCGGGCCGCCCGGACGTGATGTTCGTGATCCAGCGCGTGCTGGAAACCGAGGGCAAGCTGACGCTGCTCGACCAGAATCGCGTGATCCGCCCGAACCCGTATTTCCGCCTGTTCGCCACCGCCAACACGGTGGGGCTGGGCGACACCAGCGGGCTTTATCACGGCACGCAGCAGATCAACCAGGGTCAGATGGACCGCTGGAACATCGTCGTAACGCTCAACTATCTGCCCGCCGCCACCGAGGCGCAGATCGTGCTCGCCAAGTCGGGCGAATATGACAAGCCGGGCGGCAAGGAGACAGTCGAGAATATGGTCCGCGTGGCGGACCTCACGCGGAAGGGCTTCGTCAACGGCGACATCTCGACCGTCATGTCGCCCCGCACGGTCATCACCTGGGCACAGAACGCGCTGATCTTCGGCGACGTCGGCTTTGCCTTCCGCCTCTCGTTTCTCAACAAATGCGACGAGGCAGAGCGCGCGCTGGTCGCCGAATATTATCAGCGCGTGTTCGGCAAGGATCTGCCGGAAAGCGTCGTCGGCGCGGCATGAGCGGCGACTCGCTCGACCCGAAGCGCTGGACCGCACGCGGCGGCGAGGGCGGACCGATCTATGGCGACGAGTTCGCCTATCTTAAGCAGATCGTCGCCGAGCGGCTCGAGGATGCTCCTGCCGCCGCAGCCGCGCCGCTGCCGGCGGTTCGGCGACCCAGCCTGATGGATGTCATCCACGCTGCGCTGCGCCGCCGGCTGAGGCGCTGACCGCCGCCGGTTCCGGCCGTTCCGGCGACGCTGCGGCGAATCCGCCCTTGCATCCTTGCCCCCGCTCCCCGCAAACACGATCCCATGGCCACCGACTCTCCCATCGATCGGCTGCGCGGCGTGCTCGGCGGCGCGGCGCGCGCGCTTGCGCAGGACGCCGAGGTCGAACTGAGCTTCACGGCGGATGCGCCGTCGCAATCGGGCAAGAGCATGAAGGTGCCGCTGCCCAGCCGAACGCTGCCGCGCGAGCAGATCGCCGAAGCGCGCGGCTTCGCCGACGGTTTTGCGCTGCGCCGCCGCCATCATGACAGCACGCTGCACCAGCGCGGCGCACCCAAGGAAGCCGTCGCCCGCGCCGTGTTCGACGCGGTGGAGACCGCGCGGGTCGAGGCGCTGGGCTCGCGTGGCTACGCCGGCATCGCCGACAATCTGGAGCATTCGCTCACGCTACGGCTGCGGTCCGATCCCATCGCTCGCGCCCGCAGCCGGGACGAAGTGCCGCTGTCCACCGCCATCGGGCTGATGGTGCGCGAGCGGCTCACCGGCCGGGCCGCGCCCGCAAGTGCCGCGCCGGGGCTCGCGCTGGTCCGCGACTGGATCGAGGAAAAGGCGGGCAGCGATCTCGACGCGCTGCCGCTGGCGATCGACGATCAGGCCAATTTCGCGCAGTTCGTGTCGAAGCTGCTCGCCGACCTCGAGCTGACCGAAGGCGACATGCTGCCCGACGACCAGGACGAGGGCGGCAGCGACGACGAAGGTACCGAGGACGGCGAAGACCAGAACGAAGAGCAAGGCGAGGAGCAGTCCCAAAGCGGCGAAGGCGAAGTCGAGGCGCGCGGCGAGCAGAGCGAGGGCGAGAACGAGGACGCCGAAGGCGAGCAGCGCCAGGACGAGTCCATGGACGACGCCGAGGGCGAGCCGGGCGATGACGGCGAGGAAGGCATGATGCCGGTCCGCCCCAATCGCCCCTGGTCCGATCTGCCCCCCCAGTTCGAATATCGGGCGTTCACCAGCCAGTTCGACGAAGTGATCGCGGCGACCGAATTGTGCGATGACGAAGAGCTGGAGCGGCTGCGCTCCTATCTCGATCAGCAGCTCGTTCATCTCCAGGGGGTAGTGACCAAGCTCGCCAATCGGCTCCAGCGCCGGCTGATGGCGCAACAGAGCCGGAGCTGGGACTTCGATCAGGAGGAAGGGCTGCTCGATGCCGCGCGTCTGGCGCGCGTCGTCGTCAATCCGATGCAGTCGCTTTCCTACAAGGTCGAACGCGACACCGATTTCCGCGACACGGTCGTCACCATCCTGATCGACAACTCGGGATCGATGCGCGGCCGTCCGATCTCGATCGCGGCGATCAGCGCCGACATCCTCGCCCGCACGCTGGAGCGCGTCGGCGTGAAGACCGAGATACTGGGCTTCACCACCCGCGCCTGGAAGGGCGGCCAGAGCCGCGAGAAGTGGCTCGCCGAAGGTCGCCCGCCGCAGCCCGGCCGCCTCAATGATCTGCGCCACATCGTCTACAAACAGGCCGACGAACCGTGGCGCCGCGCCAAGAAATCGCTCGGCCTCATGATGCGCGAAGGGCTGCTCAAGGAGAATATCGACGGCGAGGCGCTGCTCTGGGCGCACAACCGGCTGATCGGCCGACCCGAAGAGCGCAAGGTGCTGATGGTGATCTCCGATGGCGCGCCGGTCGACGATTCGACGCTGTCGGTCAATTCGGGCAGCTATCTCGAACGCCACCTGCGCCAGGTGATCGGCTGGATCGAGGGCCGATCGCCGGTCGAGCTGGTCGCGATCGGCATCGGGCATGACGTCACCCGCTATTACCAGAAGGCGGTGACGATCATGGATGCCGAGCAGCTGGCCGGCACGATGATCGAGCAGCTCGCCAGCCTTTTCGATGAGGATTGACGCAGCCCCTCCTCCGCGCGGAGGAGGATCATGAGCGCTTCCCTCCCCGTGCTTCCCGGCGGCTTCACGGGTCCGGTCAAGCGCTCGATCACCATCGCCGGCCACCCGACGTCGATCAGCCTCGAACCCGTCTTCTGGTCCGCGCTCGAAGCGGCGGCTGCCGCGCGTGCGCTGCCGCTGAGCGCACTCGTCGCCGCGATCGACCAGCTGCGCATCGTCGCCGACGATCCGCCCAACCTGGCGAGCGCAATCCGCAGCTGGCTGCTCGCCGCGCCGCCGCCGCCGCGGCGGCGAGGGCTGAGCGAAGCCGATCTGATCGCTGCGCTTCGCAGCCTTCCGCTTCATCCCGCCGCACGCGGACTCGTCGACGACACGGCGGTGCTGGGCGACCTGGTGCTCACCACCGATCTGATCGTCGAGGGAATCCATTTTCTCGCGGAAGATGCCCCAGAGGACGTGGCCTGGAAGCTGCTCGCCGTGAATCTCTCCGATCTCGCGGCCAAGGGCGCGGCGCCCGAAGGCGTGCTCCTCGGTCATCCGCTTGCGCCCGATGCCGATTGGGACCGCGCGTTTCTCGCCGGGCTCGATGCGGCGCTGCGCCACTTCGCCTGTCCGCTGCTGGGCGGCGATACGGTGTCGGTGCCGTCCGGCGCGCCGCGCACCTTCGCGCTCACCGCACTGGGCCGTAGCGCCCGCGCCCCTGCGCGTTCGGGTGCCCGGCCCGGCGATTCGCTATGGGTAACCGGCACGATGGGAGACGCCGGCGCGGGTCTGGCGATCGCGCGCGGCGAGGCGGGGCCGGCGACGCTGCTCGCACGCTATCGCCGTCCCGAGCCCCGCATGGCGGAAGGCGCCACGCTTGCGCCGCACGTCCATGCGATGATGGACGTTTCCGACGGGCTCCTGATCGACGCGCGGCGCATGGCGGAAGCGAGCGGCCTCGCCGTGACGGTCGATCTGGCGACCATTCCACTCTCGGCAGGCTACGTCGCCCATCGCGGCGACACGCGCGAATCCCGCCTCGCCGCCGCGACCGCGGGCGACGATTATGAACTCCTCTTTGCCCTGCCCGGCGATCCCCAGCCGCCGGTGCCCGCCGCACGCGTCGGCAGCTTCGCTCCGGGAGCGGGCCTTGTCCTCACCGACGGCGGCGAAGCCGTTCCGCTTCCAGTGCAGCTCGGCTTCCAGCACGGCTGACCTGCTGCGCCACGCTTGCGCTCGCGCCGCACCCTGTTAGCTTCAACAAACGCGCAGGAGCCGGCGCAGACCGGACCCGTGCCACACAGGGGAAGGATGCACGCGATATGGAGATCGTCTATCTCGCCATCGTCTGCGGCGTGATCGCCGTCGTCTATGGATTCGTTACCAGCCGACAGGTTCTGAAAGCACCCGCGGGCGACGCGAAGATGCAGGACATCGCCGCGGCAATTCAGGAAGGCGCCAAGGCCTATCTCGGCCGGCAATACCGCACCATCGCGGTCGTCGGCGTGATCGTCGCCATCATCCTCTTCTTCACGCTCGGCCTGCTTTCCACGGTCGGCTTCCTTCTCGGCGCGATCCTGTCGGGCGTTGCCGGCTTCGTCGGCATGAACATCTCGGTGCGCGCGAACGTGCGTACTGCCGAGGCGGCGCGGGGCTCGCTGCAGGGCGGGCTCACGCTTGCCTTTCGCTCGGGCGCAGTCACCGGGATGCTCGTCGCAGGGCTCGGCCTGCTCTCGATCGCGCTGCTCTTCTGGTATCTCGTCGGCGTCGCCGGCCATGCGCCCAACGGGCGGCCGGTGGTCGAAGGGCTCACCGCGCTTGCCTTCGGCGCATCGCTGATCTCGATCTTCGCGCGGCTGGGCGGCGGCATCTTCACCAAGGCAGCCGATGTCGGCGCCGATCTGGTCGGCAAGGTGGAGGCCGGCATTCCCGAGGATGACCCCCGCAACCCCGCCGTCATCGCCGACAATGTCGGCGACAATGTCGGCGATTGCGCGGGCATGGCCGCCGATCTGTTCGAAACCTATGTCGTCACGCTCGGCATCACCATGGTGTCGATCGCGCTGCTGGTACAGGGCCTTGCGCCGGATCGGCTGCTGGCGCTGATGAGCCTGCCGCTGATCGTCGGCGGCGTCTGCATTCTGACCTCGATCATCGGCACCTATGCGGTCCGGCTTGGCCGCAGGGAGTCGATCATGGGCGCGCTCTACAAGGGCTTTCTCACCACCGCGATCCTCTCGGTCCCGGCGATCTGGGCGGTCACCCAGGCGACGCTCGGCGATCTTTCCGCCGTGATCGGCGGCGGGGTCGGCATGGACGAAGTCCCCGTCGACCTCGCGCTGGTCGAGGGCATCGACGCGGGGCTCGCGATCGGCCCGAGCTTCACCGGCTGGGGGCTGTTCGCCTGTATGATGATCGGCCTGCTCGTCACCGGCTTGTTGGTGTGGATCACCGAATATTACACCGGCACCGCCTATCGTCCGGTCAAGTCGATCGCCAAGGCGTCCGAGACCGGCCACGGCACCAACGTGATCCAGGGTCTCGCGATCAGCCTCGAGGCGACCGCGCTGCCCACGCTGGTGATCGTCGTCGCGGTGATCGCCGCCTATCAGATCGCAGGCATCATCGGCATCGCCTTCGCCGCCACCTCGCTGCTGGCGCTCACCGGAATGGTCGTCGCGCTCGATGCCTATGGCCCGGTGACCGACAATGCCGGCGGCATCGCCGAGATGGCGGGGCTTCCCGACGACGTGCGCCACCGCACCGACGCACTCGACGCGGTGGGCAACACCACCAAGGCAGTGACCAAGGGCTATGCGATCGGCTCCGCGGGCCTCGCCGCGCTCGTGCTGTTCGGCGCCTATACCACTGATCTCGACCATTTCTCGGTCGAGCTGGGGCTGACCAGCGCCGTCGATTTCTCGCTCTCCAACCCCTATGTCATCGTCGGACTGTTGCTCGGTGCACTGCTCCCTTATCTGTTCGGCGCGTTCGGCATGACCGCGGTGGGCCGCGCGGCGGGGCATGTGGTCGAAGACGTCCGCACGCAGTTCCGCGACAATCCCGGCATCATGGAAGGCACCAGCCGTCCCAATTACGGTCGCACGGTCGACATCGTCACCCGGGCGGCGATCAAGGAGATGATCCTTCCTTCGCTGCTGCCGGTGCTGGCGCCGATCGTCGTCTATTTCGCGGTGATGGCGGTCGCGGCTGCCGGAGCGCCCGATCCGCTGCCGGTCGCCTATGGAAGCGCCGCCGAATACGGCCGCAGCCAGGGCTTCGCCGCGGTTGGCGCGCTGCTGCTGGGCGTGATCGTCTCGGGGCTGTTCGTCGCGATCTCGATGACCTCGGGCGGCGGCGCCTGGGACAATGCCAAGAAGTACATCGAGGACGGCAATCACGGCGGCAAGGGCTCCGAGGCGCACAAGGCCGCGGTGACCGGCGACACCGTCGGCGATCCCTACAAGGACACCGCCGGTCCCGCAGTGAACCCGATGATCAAGATCACCAACATCGTCGCGCTGCTGCTCCTCGCGGCACTGGCGGCCGCCGGGGGCTGATAGCCCGCAATATCACGGGCGTGATGAACCCGTCCGGCGACGCCGGGCGGGTCCTTTTTTTGGCTTGTGGATGCTGACAGGCGACCATAGCCTGTCCACATCATTTTGGGGCACATTATGAAAATTCACTGTTTTGTTGCGGCGGCGCTTGCCGCTGCGCTGCCGATGACGCTCGCCGCGTCGCCTGCGGTGGCACAGGCCGGCAGCCAGTTCAGCGCGGCCGACTTCGCGGCACTGCCGGCGCTCGAGGCGCCGCAACTCTCCCCCAGCGGCAACAAGATCGTCGGCCGGATCGCCGTGCGAGGCGAGCAGTTCCTCGGCATCGTTCCGATCGGCGAAGGATCGCCCTCGCTGATCCCGCTCGGCGAGAACGATCTGCTGTGGATCCGATGGGTCAACGAGGATTGGCTCGTCGCCGGCGTCGGAGGCGATGCGCCGTTCGGCCGCTCGGGAATTTCGTACATCACCCGCGCGGTCGGCATCAAAGCCGACGGCAGCGAGACCGTGCCGCTGCTCACCCGATCGCGTCAGGTCGGCCGCTACGCCGACGATGTGATCTGGGTGGCGAACGACGGCACGCCGCGCGTCCGCATGTCGATGCAGCGCGCGGAATATCTGCGCGAGCCCGGTTTCTGGCCCGAACGTTTCGACCGGGCGCAGCAAGCTGATTACGGACGGGCGCGAAGGCATCTTCACCTGGATCACCGACGGGGACGGCGACGTCCGCGTCGGGATCGGCAACATCGACGGCAAGTACCGCGCGATTTACCGGGACAGCGATCGCGACGGATTCCGCGACATCATCGACCGCCAGGTCGCCTATCGTGAGCAAGTGACCAAGCCCGATCTCTTCCTGGCGGACGGCACGGTCCTCTCGCTTGCCGAGGGAGAAGACGGGATCCGCCGCATCTATCGCTATGATCTGGCCACGATGGCGCTTGGCGAGCCGCTCTATGGAGACGCAGCGCACGACATCCTCGGTTACAGAACGAATGCGGACCAGACCAAGCTGCTGGGCGTCCGCTATCTCAACGAAGGTCCCGAAATCCGCTGGCTCGACGAGGATCTGGCGGCGATCCAGGCGGAAGTCGACGGCAAGGTGACCGGCGGGGCTGCCACGGTCGTCAGCTACAGCAACGACTATGGCCGCGTTCTTGTCCATGTCGGGGCGGCCGATTCGCCCGGCGCCTATTTCCTCTACGATCGAGCCTCCGGAGAGATGCCGCCGATCGCGTTCGACAATCGCACGATCCGCCTCGCCAAGCTCAACCCGGTCTCGACGATCCGCTACGCGGCGCGCGACGGTCTTCCGATCGAGGCGGTGCTCACGCTCCCGCGCGGCCGCTCCGAAAACCTGCCGCTGATCGTCATGCCCCACGGCGGCCCGTTCGTACGCGACTATGAGACCTATGACTGGTGGGCGCAGTTTCTCGCCAGCCGCGGCTATGCGGTCGTGCAGCCCAATTATCGCGGGTCGAGCGGCTATGGGCGGGCCTTCGCGCTCGCAGGCGACGGCGAGTGGGGCCGCAAGATGCAGGATGACCTGAACGACGCGATCACGCATCTTGCCGGAGAGGGAATCGCCGATGCGGGACGCGTCTGCATCGTCGGCGGCTCTTATGGCGGCTATGCCGCGATGCGGGCGGCTCAGCGCGATTCGGATCTCTACCGCTGCGCCGTCTCGTTCGCCGGCGTGTCCGACATGAACCGCATGCTGGCGCACGACAAGCGATTCCTAGGCAACAACTTCACCGACTGGCTCTCCGAGCAGGCACCCGATCTGAGCGACATCTCGCCGATCAATTTCGTGAACGACATCCGCATCCCGCTGCTGCTGGTTCACGGCAAGGAGGACCTGCGCCTTCCCGAAAGCCAGTCGCGCGAGATGTACGAGCGGATGCGGGCGGCCGGAAAGGACGTCACTTATATCGAACAGGAAGAGGGCGATCACGGTCTGAGCCGAGAGGAAGATCGCGTCGAATTCCTCGAGGCGCTCGAGGCGTTCCTCGCCGAACACAACCCCGCCTGATCGCCGCTGGGACCGCCGGGTGCGGCGGCGTCGCGCCCGGCTTCCTTTTTCGAGCGCGCGAGAGTAAAGGCTCCGGCGCTCGAATCGGCATCAACGAGGTTTCTTTGGCAAAGGAAGAACTGCTCGAGATGCGCGGACAGGTGGTGGAGCTGCTGCCCAACGCCATGTTTCGCGTGCGGCTCGAGAACGACCACGAGATTCTGGGCCATACCGCCGGCAAGATGCGCAAGAACCGTATCCGCGTGCTGGTGGGCGACGAAGTACTCGTCGAGCTCACGCCCTATGATCTCACCAAGGGCCGGATCACCTATCGCTTCAAGTGACCGGAGAGCCGCCCGGCGCGGTCGTATCGCCCTCGACCTCGGCGTCGTGCGGCTGAACCGGCCGCCGGGGCATGGCGCCGCAGGCGAAAAGGCTCCAGGGACAGCGGCATGAAACTCGTTCTCGCCTCCACCTCGCCGCGCCGTCGCGACTTGCTCGCCCGGATCGGCGTCGTGCCCGATCGCATCGCCGCTCCCGAAGTTGACGAGGACCCGCTCCCCGGCGAACTGCCGCGCCGCTATGTGCTGCGCATCGCCGAAGCGAAAGCGGCGGCGGTGCCCCGCGCTCCCGACGAAGTGCTGCTGGCCGGTGACACCACGATCGCGGTCGGCCGCCGCATCCTCGGCAAGCCCGCCGACGAAGCCGATCTGCGCCGCATGCTCGAACTGCTCTCGGGAAGGCGCCACCATTGCCTTTCGGCGGTCACGCTGATCGGCCTCGACGGTCGCGCCCGCACCCGCCTCGCCGACACGCAGGTCGCTTTCAAGCGGCTCACCCGCGCCGAAATCGACGAATATGTCTCCACCGGCGAGGGAATGGGCAAGGCGGGCGGCTATGCCATCCAGGGCCATGCCGAGGGCTTCGTGCGCTGGCTTTCCGGCAGCCACTCGGGCGTGGTCGGATTGCCCCTCTACGAAACGCGCGCCCTACTCGCCGCAGTCGGCTATCGATTTGGCTGAGTGGCTCTACGAAGCCGGCATCGGCGAGACGCGCGCCGCGCTGGTCGCGCGCGGCACGATCTGGAAGGCGCGGATCGAGCTCGCGAACACGGGGCCGCGCACCGGCACGGTCGCGCTCGCCCGTCTCGCCGATCGAGTGACGGGGCGAGTGACGCTCGAATCCGGCGGCGACGCGCTATGCGATCCGCTCCCCAAGGGGATTACGCAGGGCGCGCGCCTGATGGTGCGGATCGTCCGCGAGGCGATCCCCGAGCCGGGCCGCGCAAAGCTGCCCAAAGCCGTTCCCGCCGCCGAGAGCGCGGCTCCATTGACCGGACCCGACCTTCTCGCGCGCATCACTGCAAGCGGGCATCCGGTCCGCCGCCTCCATCCGCACGAGCCCGACCTGCTCGAGCAGGCCGGCTGGTCCGAAGTGCTCGAGGAAGCCCGCACCGGCGAGATCGCCTTCGCGGGCGGCGCGCTGCGGCTTTCGCTCACGCCGGCAATGACATTGTTCGATGTCGACGGCCCCGCCCCGCTCGAGCCGCTTGCGGTCAACGCCGCCCATGCCGTTGCGCGCGCGATGGAGCGCCACGGCATCGCCGGTTCGGTCGGCATCGACTTTCCCACGCTTTCGGGCAAGGCAGCGCGCCAGGCAGTCGCCGAAGCGATCGACGCCTCGCTCCCCCAGCCGTTCGAGCGCACCAGCATGAACGGCTTCGGCTTTCTCCAGATCGTTCGGCGGCGAGTGCGCCCGTCCTTGCCGGAGCTTCTCCGCGCCGACCTTGCCGGTGCCGAGGCGCGGGCGGAGCTGCGCCGGATCGAACGGCTTCCCCCACCCCCACCCGCTACCCATATGGTGGGCCGGCGCGTCGCGCGGCGCCTGGCACAGGAACCCGGCTGGAGGGCCGAGCTTGCGCGCAGGACCGGCGGCGCGGCGCACTTCGAAACCGCCGAGGAGCGATGATGGCGCGACGCGAAACCTGCCCCCTGTGCAGCAATCCCCCAGTGCAGGAGCACGCCCCCTTCTGCAGCCGTGGCTGCCGCGACCGTGATCTGCTCAAATGGCTGGGCGAAGGCTATCGCCTGCCCGGCGAAGCCGCCGCACCCGATCCGCACAGCGGGCTGGACACACCCGAGAATCGGGACTAACAGGCGGCCCTTCCGGCGTTTCCGCTGGCGTGCCCAGGTAGCTCAGTTGGTAGAGCATGCGACTGAAAATCGCAGTGTCGGCGGTTCGATTCCGTCCCTGGGCACCACATTTAAGTCGTTGTTGTAAAACGGCTTCCTCTGCACAGAGTCGCAGTTTCATCCCGATAGTTCCGGGACTTAAACGCGCTGCGACCGCGACCCAGCGCAGTAGAGACGCTTATTCGCCCCCGTTCGCCTGCCGCGGCAATCGCGAACGCAGTAGCTAGCTGAGGTCACAGACGCGCGGGCAGCTCTACGTTGCAGCTGGCGCGGCTCTATCCACTCCGGAGGTTACGTCATCAGCTTGTCGATGGTGATCGGCAAATCGCGGATGCGCTTGCCGGTGGCGTGAAACAGGGCGTTGGCGATGGCGGCCGCGGTGCCGACGATGCCGATCTCGCCTACGCCCTTGACGCCGATCGGGCTGACTTCGGTGTCGTGTTCCTCGACGAAGATCACGTCGATCTCGGGCACGTCGGCATTCACCGGCACATGATATTCGGCGAGATTGTGGTTCATGAAGCGGCCGATCCGGTGATCGGCGAGCGTTTCCTCGGTGAGCGCCATGCCGATCGCGAAGACGCAGCCGCCCAGGATCTGGCTGCGCGCGGTCTTGGGATTGATGATCCTCCCGGCGGCGACCGCATCGACGATGCGGGTGACGCGCGCCATGCCGACCTCCTCGTCGACGCGCACCTCGACGAAGACGGCCGAATGCGTATTGCGCGCCTTCTTCATCATGTTGAGCACGCCGGGCCGGGCCATCTCCTTGACTTCCAGCTCGTCCATCCCGGCCGCGGCGAGGATTTCGTCGAAGCGCATCCCGATCGCGGGATTGTCCTTGAGGACGATACGGCCATCGGCGAAGTCGATGTCGTCGTGGTGCGCGCCGGACAGCGGGCAGCCGTCGAGGTGGCGGGCCTTGTCGAACAGCTCCTCGAGCAGCGATTCGCACGCCTTCTGCACCGCCGAGCCGGTCGAGGCAGCAGTCCACGAGCCGCCCTCCACGGGCGAGAAGGGCAGTTCGGTATCGCCGAGCTCTGCGGTGATCTTCTCCACCGGCAGCCCGGTCGTGGCGGCGGCGATCTGGGTCATCATCGTGTAGGTGCCCGGCCCCATGTCGGCGGTCGCGGTGCCGACCTTCAGCGCGCCGTCGGCCGACAGCACCGCCCGCACGCTGGTGGGGCCCATCATCGCTTCCCAGACGCCGGTCGCCATGCCCCAGCCGATCAGCTCGCGCCCGTCGCGCATGGAGCGGGGTTCGTGGCTGCGCTTCTCCCATCCGAACCTGCGCGCGCCCTGTTCATAGCATTCGCGCAGCGCTCTGGAGGTCCAGGGCTTGTCCTTGATCTGCTGGCGCTCGGCATAGTTGCGCAGGCGCAGCTCGAGCGGGTCGATGCCGCAGGCATAGGCCAGCTCATCCATCGCGATCTCGAACAGGTTCATGCCCGTCGCCCCGCCGGGCGCGCGCATGTCACATGGCGTAAAGGTGTCGATCGCCGCGATCTCATAGTCGAGCTTGGCGTTGTCGCAGCGATAGGTGAGCGCACCCCAGTTGACGATCGTCTCCATGTAATGCTCGAAGCTGGAGGTCGCCGTCACCGCCGAGCTGACGATCGCGTTGAGCCGCCCGTCCTCTTCGGCGCCCAGCTTGACCGTTTGATAACATTCCGGCCGGTAGCCGTGGCCGAACATCTCCTGCCGCGTCATGACCACGCGAACCGATCGCTCCAGCTTCTTGGCGGCGAGACCCGCGAGATAGAGTTGGTACTGCGGCCGCAGGCCCGATCCGAAGGCACCGCCCACGAAGGGGGAAAGCACGCGCACCTTGTCGCGATCGAACCCCAGCGCGCTGCAGACGTACCAGTGGCTGTTCTTCACCCCTTGCGTCTTGTCGTAGATGGTGATCGTGCCGTCCTCTTCCCAGAAGACGGTGGAGGCAAACATCTCCATCGGATTGTGGTGTTCGGGCATCAGATGGTATTCGCCGACGACCTGCACGGGAGAGGCGGCGAACGCCCCCTCTCCGTCGCCGCGCGACTTCGGCTTGTGATACCCCACCCGCGGGATGAGCGGGCTGAAGCCGTCCTCGCGCGCTTCGTTCAGATCGGTCCGGAACTCGGCCCACTCATATTCGACTTCCAACAGGCTGGAGGCGTAGCGGGCGATCTCCTCGCTCTCGGCCACCACCAGCGCGATCGGCTGGCCCGAATAGATGATGTCGGGCCCGTACAGCGCCCGGAACGGACTGCCGACCGGCGGCGCAGTCATATCCTTCATCTTGATCGGAAGCCACGTCACGTGCGGCCGGTTCTCGTGCGTGATGACATCGACGACGCCGGCGACGTCCAGCGCCCGCGCCGTGTCGATGCGCTTGATCTTCCCCTTGGCGATCCGGGCAGTATGGACGTGGCCGTGCAGGAGATCGGCACGCGCGAACTCCGCCGCATATTTCGCCTGCCCGGTGACCTTCGCGGGGCCATCGACGCGGCTGAGCGGCGTGCCGAACCCGGCTTTCGTCATGTTCGGCTGCATCGTCATGGTGCTGGGTTCCCTCATGCGATCCGCTTGTCGATCTGACTCTGCGGATTGGCGTTGGCCGCCTGGTCGAGCGCGCGCAGGATGGCGCGGCGCGCAAGCGGGATCTTGAAGTCGTTCGCGCCCTGTCCGCGCGCCTCCGCGAGAAGGGCGTCGGCCACTCCGGCATAGGCCGCCGCCGAGGGCGCCTTGCCGACCAGCAGCGCTTCGGCCTCGCGGTTGCGCCAGGGCTTGTGCGCGACACCGCCCAGCGCCAGCCGGACCTCGGCAACGACGCCGTCTTCCATCCTCAGCGCCGCCGCGACGGACACGAGCGCGAAGGCATAGGACTGGCGGTCACGCAGCTTCAGATAGGTGTAATGCGTGTCGAAGCGTTCGGCGGGCAATTCGACCGCGGTGACCAGTTCACCGGGCCTCAGAGTCGTATCGTCCTGCGGCCGGTCGCCGGGGAGGCGGTGAAAATCCCGGAACGCAATCGCGCGGGCGCCCTCGGGCCCTTCGACGTGCACCCGGGCGTCGAGCGCCTGCAGCGCGACGCACATATCGGAGGGATGGGTGGCGATGCAGTGCTCGCTGGCGCCGAGGATCGCGTGCAGCCGGGTGAGCCCGCCGATCGCCTGGCAGCCGCTGCCGGGATCGCGTTTGTTGCAGGCGGTGGCGACGTCGTAGAAATAGTAGCAGCGCGTGCGCTGGAGCAGGTTGCCGCCGGTGGTCGCCGCATTGCGCAGCTGCGGGCTGGCGCCCGCGAGCAGCGCAGCGGAGAGCAGCGGATAGCGGCTCTCGATCCGCGTGTCCCAGGCGAGGTCCGAATTGGGCACCAGCGCGCCGATCTTAAGCCCCCCGCCCTCGGTCTCCTCGATCTCCCTGAGCGGCAGGCGATTGATGTCGACCAGCTTCACCGGCCGTTCGACCTCCTCGCGCATCAGATCGACGAGATTGGTGCCGCCCGCCAGGAAACGCACTGCCTCGCCGCGAATCTCGGACAGCGCCTCGGCCACCGTGGTGGGGCGGGCATAGGAGAAGCGGTTCATTCCGGCATCCTCGGCTCGCTCGTCCGGCCGTGCAGCACGTCCTCGATGGCGTCGACGATGTTGGGATAGGCGCCGCAGCGGCAGATATTGCCGCTCATATATTCGCGGATGCTGTCGCGGCTGTCGGCCTTGCCCTCGTTGAGCAGGCCCTGCGCCGAGCAGATCTGTCCCGGCGTGCAATAGCCGCACTGAAAGCCGTCATGCCGGACAAAGGCGTCCTGCAGCGGATGCAGCGTTCCGTCCCTGCCTGCCAGCCCCTCGATGGTGGTGATCTCGGCGCCGTCGAGCGTGACAGCGAGCTTCAGGCAGGAGTTGATCCGCCGCCCGTCGATCAGGACGGTGCAGGCGCCGCATTGGCCGTGGTCACAGCCCTTCTTGGTGCCGGTCAGCCCGAGCCGCTCGCGCAGGAAGTCGAGCAGCGAAGTCCAGGCAGGAATGCCATATTCAGCGGTTTCCCCATTGATGGTGAGGGACGTCGGGCGTGCGATCTCGCGCTCGATCCCTGTAGGTCGGACGAGTTGCTCCATCGGCATGTTCCCTTCTCTGGACGTGTAGCGTGTAAGCGGACCGGGGGCTGACTGGTTCCGCTAAGTCACGGTGGAAACGGCAATTCCATAGATCTCGCGCGCCATGCCCATCTGATTGATAGCGAAGACCCGGTATGATCGGCGCCGTCGCGAGCAGCGGGATTGCGGCTCCGCCCATGCAAAGCCTAGTCAGAGCGCAGACTCGAGCAGGAACTACTCGGCCGCCGTTTCATGTGCCGCCTTACGTGCATGATCGGCGTAGTCGAATAGTCTCGTGGCCAGCAGGCGGTCCTAATGGTTTCTCGCGATGCTTGACTTCGGAGATCCACTCGCAGCGGAGATCGACCTGCCTATCCGCGGTAAAGGTAGTTCGAGGGCAGGCCCAGCCTGCGCGACGCCTGCGCCGGAGGCGCATTCTTGATGTGGATGCGTTCGAACGCTGCGCCCATCGCCTTCAGGATACGCCGCTCCCACCAAGCGAGGTGATATTCCTCCCCGTCGAGCTCCAGCCGTTCGATCGCCCAGAGCGGCAACAGAGAGATGCCGCCGCGTACCATCATCCACTGGAACGGGCGCAACGGCCCGGGAACGGCCGGCGTCCTCCTGACGATGTCGAGAAACTCGAAGACGATGGGGTGCGACTGGATTCGTGGGCGCATCGCCTCGAACTGCTGCTGCTGCTCCGCCAGGCTGGTCGGCGCGCCGCGTGCGAGGAAAAGGTCGGCGATCGGCTTCGATTCCCGATAAGACCGATCGCGGTCGGCATTGCTCAGCGGACGGCAGAACGCAGCATAGGCCTCCATAAAACCATAGCCCACGGTGGCCTGCACCCAATCAAGCAACTCCGGGTCGTTTGCATGGTAGGCCTCACCCTCGGAAGTCGTACCGCGCACCTTTTCGTGCATCCGTACGACACCACCGATCACCTTGTCGGCGACGGCGCGGGGGGCATAGACGCTCACATGCGTGACCATCCCCGTACGCCGCATTCGAGTGACGGGATCGGTAGGAAAGATCGAGTGTCCCCACACTCCCGCGCGCACGCGCGGCTCACCGAGTTCGAGCAGCACCGCCGCTATTCCGCCGACGAACAACGACACCGGGTTCTTGAACACGTCCCATGCGATCGAGTCCGGCTCGTAATAGGCAGGCGCGCCGGGCGGATTGAGGAAATCCACGCGCGGCATCACCGGCTTCTTCTTCCGCGTCTGCGCCGGGGCGTCCGCAGCCGGGCCGACATGGCCGGCTGCTGGCATGGAAAGTGCGGCGTCATTCATGGCGTTACTCCCAATTCGAACTCGCTGACCCCAACGCCCGCCCGTTCAGAAGTTGAAGGTGAAGGAAGCACCGTAGGTGCGCGGCATCCCGGCATAACGGACGTTGAGGTTCTGGTTGTCGACGACCGACGTCCAGTAATAGGTGTCGGTGATATTCCGGCCCCAGACGGTCAGGGCCCAGCCGCCATTGGCGCTGGCAATGCCGAAGCTGCCGTTCACCAGCGCATAGTCCGGGATGCGGAACAGCGGATCCTCGCCGAAGTCCGAATGGGTCTCCGTGCGGTAGCTACCATTGAGCGTCGCCTGGAAATTGAGGCTGGACGACAGCGGCAGCGTCAGCGTCGCGGTCGCACTGGTCGAGAATTCAGGCGCGAACGAAAATTCCGCACCCGAGAAGTCGGTCGGAATGCCGGCGGCGTTGGCACCGACATAATTTTCGATTTCAGTGTTCAGATACGTGCCGTTCCAGGTCAGCACGAACGCCGGCGTCGGACGCAGCGTCACTTCCGCATCGATCCCCCAGGCGTGCGATTCCGGAATGTTGACCAGCCGCTGGAGCGCACCGAAGGTCGGGTCCGGAACGTAAGAGCTGAACTGCTTATCCTGATAGTCATAAAAGAAGGCGGACACGTTCACCTGGGCGAAGCGATCGCCGAGTTCCTGCTTGATCCCGACTTCATAGGCAGTGAGCAATTCCTGCGTGGCCGGAGTGAACTGCACCGCGCGGTTGGCGGGCACGATCGGTATATTGCCCGACTTCACACCGCGCGCCGCAGAGGCATAGATCAGCGTCGCATCACTGGGCGTGTACTGGAATGCGAGCCGGCCGGAGACGTTGCTCTCGTTCAGCTCTTCGTGGACGAGCACGTCCTGATTGGTCGTGGGATCGTAGGTGGTGCAGCCGCCGGGCACGACCAGCGGTGCGATCACCCCATAGGTCTGGAAGATGATCGCCCGTCCGGCGGTATTGACGATCGCCTGGTAGTTGCCGTTCACGTCGATCGAACAGCCGTCCAGCTCGGTATAATCCATTCCGATCCGCACGCCGCCCGAAATGGTGAAGTTGTCGCTGACATCGAATTCGGCATTTGCGAAGCCGCTATAGGTTTCGGAATAGCCGGTCGCGCTGCCGCCGCCTGCACGGAAGGCGACCGCTACATCCGCCGGGGTGTACCCAGCGGTGTTGAAGATCGCGTTCAGCACCGGGTTGGCAAGGATGCCCAGCGTCGATGCGCGAAGATAGCGGACCGACGAGTTGTCGCCGATCAGGAAGACGCTGCCTTCCTTCAGCTCGTCGTGGGCATAATATCCGCCCAGCGACCAGCGGAAGCCTGGATGGTCGCCCTCGAACCGCAGCTCCTGCGAGAAGGTCTCGATGCTCGCATCATATTCGGTAGCGACGATTTCATAGGGGACGCCGCTGAAATCGACGACGTCCTGGCGCGAGAAATCGCTGTAGCCGGTCATCGAGATGATCGAGAGTTCGGAATTCGGCCGAACCGTCAGACGGAGCTGAGCCGAAAAGAAGTCACTGTCGGCACGCGGGGCTCCGATGCCCGGCGCCAGGCCGACAGTCGCGCCGAGCTGAGAGGACGGGGCGAAGCCCGCGTCGCTGGCCTCGTCTGGCTGGTTGTTCGCGAGATAGGTCAGCAGGCCGGGAATGTTGAAATCGCCCGGCCCGACCGCTGGCGTGGCCAGCGTGAGGCGATTGGTGAGGTTGAGGCTGATCGCCTGCCCCGCCTGGGTTTCGGACCGATCGCGCCAGCCCGATACGGATGCGAACGCCTCGAACGTGTCGGACGGCTGGAACAGTAGCGAGACGCGACCCGCAAGGCGATCCTTTTCGCCCAGCCTCTCGCCGCGGCTCTGGTCGATCTGCCAACCCTCGTCGCTGTTCTCGGAACGGAAGGCGAAGCGGATCGCCGCGGTATCGCCGAGCGGAAGGTTGAGCGCGCCCTCGAAGTTATAGGTCTGGTAGTTGCCGACCTCGACCGTACCGGAGCCGGTGACGGCGCCCAGCTGCGGCTTGTTGGTGATGAAGTCGACAAGGCCGGCGGTGGTGTTACGGCCATATAGCGTGCCCTGCGGACCCTTCAGCACCTCGACACGCTCCAGATCGAAGAGCGGACCGCTCGCCATTGAGGGATAGGGATAGGCCAGTTCATCCTGGTAGATGCCGACCGTCGAGGTCGCGGTGATGTTGACGCTGTTGAAGCCGATGCCGCGCAGCGTGAAGATCGGCACACCGGAATAGGCGGGCGCCACCGCAAGACCGGGCACGTTGGTGGCGAGCGACTGCACATTGTCGATGCGCAGGTCGCGCAACGAATCGCCGGAAAGCGCCTGCACCGCCATTGGGACGTCGTTGATCGATTCGCTGCGTCGCTGCGCGGTCACCACGATTTCATCGCCCACCGACTGCGTGCGCGCGACGGGCGCTTCGTCCTGACCGGACTGCGCCGCGGCGTCCTGCGCCGAGGCAGGCATGGCGGCGAACAATGCAGCCGGTGCCGCGGCGATGAGAAAACCTGCCTTGCGCATACCACTTCCTCCCACTGTCCCCCGCGGTCGAACGCCGCAATTTGGGTGTTGTTTAAGTGAACAATTACATTGTAAGAGCAGGCTGGACAGCTATCGGTTCTGATAGGGGTGCCCCGGAGTGGCGCAGGACTCGCAAACGATCGGATTGCTGGCGGCGGAAATTCAGGAGGCCGGGCACCGGCTGGGCCTGCCGCTGGTTGCCGCCTGTGCCGACATCAGCAGCGCCCGCGCCGCGCTTGACGAGCGCGGACAACCGATCGGCGCCCTTTTCGACTTCACGGCGGACGCACGCGACTATTGGAACTGGAGCGACCTTGCGCTGCGCAACGCCATCATCGCGGTGGTACGGCACACGGCAGAGCCCTTTTATTACGATCGCGGCGAAATCGGCGGATGGCAGACGATGGCCCTGAGCGACGAGTTGATCGAGCAGGCGCGGGAGAAGGATTACGCCGTCCGTGCGGCGATCGTCGCGCCGGTTCATCTGCCGGGGACGACAATCGGTGCGGTACTGTGGGCAAGCGACACCGGACGGCCGGACCTGGTTGTCCTGTACCGCGAACACGCCGTCGCACTGCATGGCCTAGCGTTGCGGTTCGTCGCGGCATGCGAGGTCGTGAATCACGGACCGTCGCCAATTCTCGTCCACCCGCTCACGCGCCGCGAGATCCAGTGCCTGAAACTCGCCGCCGCAGGAAAAACCGATGGGGAAATCGGCACCATCCTGGAGGTGGCGATACCGACAGTGCGGTTCCACCTCCGCAAGGCCAGCGCCAAGCTCGGCGAAATGGGACGATTGAGAACGGTGCAGCGTGCGGCGGAACTCGGATTCGTCGCGACACGACGTTGAAAGATCGCAAAAGGAAGGATTTCAGGGGTACGGGAATGGCGAGTACAGCGCAGCGCAAGGATAGTGGGATCGCGTCGGCCGACGCATTGCTCAACGCCACCAGTGCGTTGATGACCGAACGCAATTCGGTGGACGTCACTTTCGTCGACATCGCACAGCGCTCCGGTCTCAACTCCGCGCTGATCCGCTATCATTTCGGCAACAAGGCCGGCCTGTTCATGGCCCTGCTCGAGCGCGATGCCGGCGGTACGTTCGGCAACCTGGACGCGCTGGTCGAGGCAGACATGCCGGCACCGCAGAAGATGCGGCACCACATTTCCGGCGTGATCAAAACTTATTACCGCTATCCCTATATGAACCGCCTGGTCGGCGCGCTGTCGATCGATACCGATTCAGAAACCGCCCGCTTCATCGCCGAGCGGTTCACCAAGCCTCTCGCGGCGGCGCAAAAGGCAATTCTCGAACAGGGTGTGCGCGAAGGCGTATTCCGCGACGTCGATCCCATGCTCTTCTACTTTTCGCTGATCGGCGCGTGCGACCATCTGTTCCACGCTCGCCACTCGCTAAAATACGCCTTCGGGATCGACGAGATAACCGACGAGATGCGGCGCGGATATGCCGATCACATCACCGAACTGCTGATGGAAAGTATCCTCCTGCACCGCTGACCACCGGCTTGCCCTCTCTGCATTATTTAAGTAATTAATGCGTAGCGACGGGATCCAATCCCGGGCAATCTGGAGAGGCTGAATGGGCGAAGCGACGCAGAGGACGCGGGCGGATCAGGCGATCGATTTCGATGCGATGCCTCGGCTGGGGGACATCCCCGCCTACCATGCCTCACGACGACCGCTGAAAACCGCTACCTGTTTCGAAGGGACGGAAACCAGTTGGGCGACGCTCGATGCCCGGGCGAATCGAGTCGCCAATGCGCTGCTGGCCGAGGGGCTGAAGCCGGGCGCTCGCGTCGGTTTCGTCGGCAAGGCGCTCGACAGCTTCTTCGAACTGATGTTCGGAGTCGCGAAGGCGGGAATGGTGATGGTTCCGGCACAGTGGCGCCTCGCCGCACCGGAAATCATCCAGGTGTTCGACGATTCCGACACACGCCTGCTGTTCCTCGCGGCCGACCAGTTCGAGCGCGCGTCCGAATATTGCGCGCTGCCCGGTGTCGACAAGTGCATCGCGATGGAGCCGGGAAGCAATCTACCAGGCTTTGCCGAGTGGCGCGATGCGGCGGACAGCTCGGCGCCCGATATCGAGGTCGATCCGGACGACGTCGCGCTTCAGCTCTACACATCCGGGACCACCGGCAAACCCAAGGGCGTGATGCTCAGCCATCGCAACATTCTGAGCGGCCGGCGCGATGCGATGGGCGTGCCGATGCCGTGGAACGAGTGGCTGGAGGACGACGTCAATCTGGTCGCGCTGCCGCTGGGCCATATCGGCGGGGTCGGCTGGGCTATCGTCGGCTATTTCAACGGCGCGACGACGATCGTGCACCGCGATTTCCTGCCCGCCCAGGTTCTGGAAGCGATGGCGAAGGACGGCATCTCCAAGATGTTCCTCGTCCCCACGGCGATCCAGATGCTGCTGATGATGCCGAACGTTCGCGAGCTCGAATTTCCGAAGCTGCGGCACATTCTCTACGGCGCCTCGCCGATCGCGCTCGACCTGCTGCGCGAGGCGACCGAGGTGTTCAAATGCGGCTTCGCCCAGCAATATGGCATGACCGAAACCTGCGGCACGATCGTCTACCTGCCGCCCGAGGATCACGACCCGGCGGGCAACGAGCGGATGCGCTCGGCCGGGCTTCCGATGCCGGGGGTCGAGATCCGCATCGTCCATCCGCAGGAGCGCAGTGTACTGCCGCCGCGCGAAGTCGGCGAGGTCGAAACCCGCTCGGTCGCGAACATGGTCGGTTACTGGAACCGAGACGACGCGACCTCCGAAACGGTCGACAATGACGGGTGGCTGCGGACCGGCGACGCCGGCTATCTCGACGAAGACGGCTATCTCTACATTCACGACCGGTTCAAAGACATGATCTGCACCGGCGCGGAAAACGTCTATCCGGCGGAAGTGGAAAGCGCGATCTACGGCCACCCGGCGGTGCAGGAAGTCGCAGTCTTCGGCGTACCCGATGCGAAATGGGGCGAAGCGGTGAAGGCCGTCGTCGTGCCCAAATCGGGCAGCGATGCGAATGCCGACGATATCATCGCTTATGCCAAGGGCAGGATTGCCGGGTTCAAGGTGCCGAAGACCGTCGATTTCGTCGATGCCCTTCCCCGCACGGCATCGGGCAAAGTGATGCGCCGGGCACTGCGCGATCCCTATTGGGAAGGGCGCGACCGCGGCGTGAATTGAGGCGGCGGCGGGGGCGCCGTTCAGCGGCGCCCCTCCCCCTCACCCGATCCCAGTCCGCAGACGAGCAGTGCCATCGCCCCGCGCCAGCAAGGCGATCGCGCGACGCCAGTGTTACTTCGTGGCGGGCGGCGGATCGAAGCGCGGCGCCGGGCCGGGCTGCACCACGCCCGCGCGCTCGATGAAGGAGCCTCGCGCCGCATTGTGCGGATGATCGGGCGCTTCGCTCATCGACAGGACTGGCGCGAAACAGGCATCGGTGCCCTCGAGCAACGAACACCATTCGTCGCGCGTCCTGGTCAGAAACAAGGTATCGAGCCGCTGCTTCAGGTCCGGCCAGGCGGTGCGATCCATTTGCGCGTCGAATGCGGGGTCGTCGGCAATCCCCACAACCTCCCGGAAGAGCGCATAAAATTGCGGCTCGATCGCACCAAGCGCGATGTGCTTGCCGTCCGCCGTCTCGAACGTATCGTAGAAGTGGGCTCCGGTATCGAGCAGGTTGACCCCGCGATCGTCCACCCAGCCCAGCGTTTCGCGAAAGCCCCAGACCATGTTCATCAGCAGCGCCGACCCTTCGGTCATCGCGCAATCGATCACGGTGCCGAGACCGCTCGCCCGCGCGCCTAGGATGCCGGACACCATGCCAAAGGCCATCATCATGCCGCCACCGCCGAAATCGCCAACCGCATTCACCGGCGGCGTGGGCTTGCCGCCTGCCCGACCAAAGGCGTGCAGTGCGCCGGACAGAGCGATATAGTTGATGTCGTGCCCCGCAGCGTTGGCGAGCGGCCCCGTCTGACCCCAGCCGGTCATCCGCCCGAAAACGAGGCGCGGATTGTCCGCGCACAGCACGTCCGGGCCAAGGCCAAGCCGTTCCATCACGCCGGGGCGAAAGCCTTCGAACAGGCCATCCGCCTGCGCCGTCAGTTCGCGGATCCTGGCGACGCCTTCCGGCGATTTCAGATCGATCTCGACCGGCGTTCGCCCGCGCAGCAGCGGATCGCGCGGATCGGGTGCGGCGCCGGGGCGGTGGCAGTACATCACCTCCGCCCCGTGATCCGCGAGCATCATGCCGCAAAACGGGCCAGGGCCGATCCCCGCCATCTCCACGATGCGGACGCCGTTCAGCGGGTGCATCACCGGCTCAGCGCGGCGCCATGCGGATGCCGCCGTCCAGGCGCACGTCCTCGCCGTTGAAATAGCCCGTTTCGATCATGCAGAGCGCGAGCGCGGCATATTCGTCGGGCTGGCCCAACCGCTTCGGGAACGGCACCGACGCGGCCAGCGCATCCTTGACATTCTGCGGCGCCATGGCGAGCAGCGGCGTATCGAAAATGCCCGGCAGGATGGTGTTCACCCGCACGCCTTCGCTCATCAGGTCGCGCGCGATCGGCAATGTCATGCCGACAACGCCGCCCTTCGACGCCGAATAGGCGGCCTGCCCGATCTGTCCGTCCTCGGCGGCGACGCTGGCGGTATTGACGATCGCACCGCGCTCGCCATCCTCCATCGGATCGAGCGTCAGCATGCCGGCCGCAGATTTGGCGATGCAGCGGAAGGTGCCGACCAGGTTGATCTGGATGACCCAGTTGAATGCATCGAGCGGGAAATGCTTGATGCTGCCGTCTTCCTTCGACCGGCTGGCGGTCTTCACGGCATTGCCGGTGCCTGCACAGTTGACCAGGATACGCTCCTGCCCATGGGCCTTGCGCGCGACCGAGAACCCGGTGTCGACGCTTTCGTCGCTGGTGACGTTCACTTCGCAGAAGACGCCGCCGATTTCCGCGGCGACCGCCTCGCCCTTTTCCTTCTGCAGATCGAAAATCGCGACCTTCACGCCCTTGGCGGCAAGCGCGCGGGCAGTCGCCGCGCCCAGCCCCGAAGATCCTCCGGTGACGACGGCGGCAATCGATGAGTCGAGTTTCATAATCCTGTTCCTGTCCTGAAACGCTGCGATGCGGGCACACCGGCCCCCGCTCCGGTCGCTATCGCTTTACAGCCGCTCGACGATGGTCACGTTGGCGACGCCGCCGCCTTCGCACATCGTCTGCAATCCGTATTTCTTGCCTCGCTTGCCGAGAGCATTGAGCAGTGTCGCCATCAGCTTCGTGCCGCTCGCGCCAAGCGGATGGCCCAGCGCGATCGCACCGCCGTTCACGTTCAGCTTCTCCGGATCGGCCCCCGTATGCTTCAGCCATGCGAGCGGCACCGGCGCGAACGCCTCGTTGACTTCGTAGAGGTCGATATCCTCGATCTTCATTCCGGCGCGCTTCAGCGCCCGGTCGGTCGCGAACAGGGGCTCCTCGAGCATGATGACCGGATCGCCCGCCGTGACGGTGAGGTTGTGGAGGCGCCCGATCGGGGTCAAGCCATGCTCTTTCAGCGCAGCTTCGGACACGATCAGCACGCCGGACGACCCGTCGCAGATCTGACTTGCATTGGCGGCAGTAATCACACCGTCAGGCGCGAGCAGCTTGACCGACTGAATGCCTTCCATCGTCGCGTCGAAGCGAATGCCTTCATCGATCCGGTGAAGTTCGGTACCGTGCGGAGTCTCGATTTCCAGCGCCAGGATTTCGCTTTCGAAGTCCCCTCGTTCGGTCGCGGCCGCGCCGCGACGGTGGCTTTCGAGCGCAAAGGCGTCGAGCTCGTCCTTCGAAAAGCCGTGCTTCTTTGCGATCATCTCGGCGCCCAGGAACTGGCTGAACTGAATCCCGGGGTAGCGCTCTTCCTGCCGCGGCGACTTGGGAGTACCCATGCCCTTCTCGGCATGGAACATCACCGTCGATCCCATCGGGACGCGCGTCATCGATTCCACGCCAGCGGCGATCACGACGTCCTGCGTGCCCGACATGACTGCCTGCGCCGCGAACTGCATGGCCTGCTGCGACGAACCGCACTGTCGGTCGATCGTCACCGCCGGCACGCTTTCGGGCAGCTTGGAGGACAGAACGGCATTGCGCCCCACGTGCAGCGCCTGTTCGCCCGCCTGCCCGACGCAACCCATGATCACATCGTCGATCGCCTTAGGGTCGATCCCGGTACGATCGACCAGCGCGTCGAGTACCGCCCCGCCCAGATCGGTGGGGTGCCAACCGGCCAGTCGGCCGCCGCGCTTGCCACCCGCAGTGCGCACCGCATCGACGATATAGGCTGTGGGATGTGCCATGAGACTGCTCCGATTCTCGAGTTTGGGCGGCGATACCAGCGGATCACCTGGGTTTCAATCGGCCACCGAAATTTTAATCACTCGCATAACTAACCTTTTCGAGACTCGCCGAACGCGTTAGACGTCGTCCGAGAAAGAACTTCGCGAAGAGGCAGCGATGGTGGATTTCACGCGCGATTTCACGATGACGATCGACGGCGCAGGCGTGCCGGGTGATGCAACGATCGACGTTCTCAACCCAGCGACCGAGGGACTGGTGGCCAAGGCGCCCGACTGCACCCGCACGCAGCTTGACGATGCCGTTGCCGCCGCACGCGCCGCCTTCCCTAAATGGCGTGCGACGCCGCTAGCCGAACGCCGCGCGGCAGTCGCGAAGATCGGCGAAGTGATCGGCGCAAATATGGACGCGATGTCGCGACTCTTCACACTCGAACAGGGACGCCCGCTCGCCATGACCGGCCCGGAAGTCGGCGGTGCGGCATTCTGGGCGCAGACGGTGGCGCAGCAGGAACTGCCGGTGACGGTGAACGAAGAAACGCCCGAACGCCGGTCCGAAACCCGGCACGTGCCGCTGGGCGTGGTCGGCGCGATCGTGCCGTGGAATTTCCCGCTGATGATCGGCATCTGGAAAATCTGCGGCGCACTGCTCACCGGCAACGCGCTGGTGATCAAGCCGTCGCCCTTCACGCCTCTCACGATGCTGAAGCTGGGAGAAGCGATGCGAGAACATCTTCCGCCCGGCGTGTTCAACGTGGTGAGCGGTGGCGACGATCTGGGTCCGTGGATGACCGCGCACCCCGATATCGACAAGATCAGCTTCACCGGGTCGACCGCGACCGGCAAGCGAGTGATGGAAAGCGCCGCCTCGACGCTGAAGCGCGTGACGCTCGAACTGGGCGGCAACGATGCGGCGATCGTCCTGCCCGATGTCGATGTCGAGACAGTGGCCGAGCCGCTCTTCTGGGCGGCCTTTGCCAATTCGGGCCAGGTCTGCACCGCCGCCAAGCGCATCTATGTCCATGCCGACATCTATGACGAGCTCGCCCGCGCGCTCGTCGCCGTGGCGCAGCGCGTGCCGATGGGCGACGGCATGGCAGAGGGCAACATGCTTGGCCCCATTCAAAACCGGCAGCAATTCGACCGGGTGAAGACGCTGATCGCCGATGCCCGGGCGAACGGCGAACGCTTCCTGACCGGCGGCGAGCCGGCGGAGGGCGACGGCTATTTCATTCCGGTCACCATTGTCGACAATCCGCCGGAGGACAGCCGCACGGTGCAGGAGGAGGCGTTCGGTCCGTTCGTCCCGCTGCTCAAATACGCTGATCTGGACGAGGCGATCGCGCGCGCCAACGCTTCGGACTATGGGCTGGCCGGATCGGTCTGGTCGAACGACATGGAGGCGGCGGTCACGGTCGCCGAGCGGCTCGAAACCGGAACCGTCTGGATCAACGAGACGCTCTACGTGATGCCCTGGACGCCCTTTGCCGGGCACAAGCAGTCGGGCATCGGCGTGGAGCATGGCATTGACGGCCTGCTCGAATTCACCGCCCCGCAGACCATCACCGCCCGCAAGCCGATCATCGCCGAAAACGCCGAGGCCGCACCGGCCGCGGAGACGGCGGAATGACTGCGGAAACCACCGCCCGGACCGCGGCCATGACCTACGAGCAAATCCGCTACGAAGTCGCGGATCATGTCGCCACGCTGACGCTTGATCGCCCGGACAAGATGAACGTCTACTCCGTCCGGATGATGGAGGAGATGATCGACGCATTCGATCGCGCCGATGCCGACGACGATGTTCGCGCGATCATCGTCATCGGATCGGGGCGCGCATTCTGCGCCGGGGCGGACCTGGAAATGGGGGCAAAGGTGTTCGATGCGGCGGGCCAACCAGGGTCCCCGATCCGCGCAGACGGAACGATCGACTATGCCACCGAAAGCGCGCGTGACTATGGCGGGCGGCTGACGCTGCGCATCTTCGAATGTCTGAAGCCCGTTATCGGCGCGATCAACGGCGCCGCCGTCGGCATCGGCGCGACGATGCTGCTGCCGATGGACATTCGCATTGCCAGCGACCGCGCGAAATTCAGCTTCGTCTTCGCCCGGCGAGGGATTGTGCCCGAAGGCGCCTCGATGTGGTTCCTGCCACGGATCGTCGGAATCGCGCAGGCGCTCGACTGGACACTCAGCGGGCGCATCTTTCCGGCGGACGAGGCGCTGGGCGGCGGGCTGGTCCGCGACGTCGTCCCAGCCGACGCGCTGCTCGATACCGCGCAGGCGATCGCGACCGAGATCGCCGCGAACGCCGCGCCGGTCTCGGTCGCCCTCACTCGGCAGATGCTGTGGCGGGGCCTGGGCATGGCGCATCCGATGGAGGGGCACCGGATCGACAGCCGCGGCGTGCTCGCCCGCGGTCGCAGCGCCGATGCGATCGAGGGCGTGACGGCGTTCCTTCAGAAGCGCGAGGCGAATTTCCCGAACCGCGTTTCGGCCGACATGCCCGATTTCTTCCCCTGGTGGGACGAACCCGAATATCGCTGAGGATCCGACCGACATGATCACCGTCCACCACCTGAACCATTCCCGGTCGCTGCGTATCCTGTGGCTGCTCGAAGAGCTGGGCCTGGCCTACGAACTGGTCGAGCATGCTCGCGATCCCGCCACCCGCCTTGCCCCGCCGTCGCTCGAGGCGGTGCATCCGCTCGGCAAGTCGCCGGTGCTGGTCGCGGACGGGCAAACGGTATTCGAGTCCGGCGCAATCATCGCCTTCGTCCTGCGCCGATATGGCGAGGGCCGGCTGACGCCGCCCGTCGGCAGCGCGGAGTATGACGCCTATGAGATGTGGCTTCACTATGCCGAAGGGTCGGCGATGCTGCCGCTGATGCTCAACCTCTATGTCACGGCGCTCGGAGGGGAGACCGACATTCTGCGCTGGCGGATCGACAGCGAGCTTGCCCGGCACCTGGGGTATATCGAGACACAGCTGGCAACGACCGACTATCTTGTCGGCAGCGACTTCACCGCAGCCGACATCCAGATGAGCTTCATCGGGGAAATGGTACGCGCGATGCCGCTGAGCGGCGACTATCCGGCCATCGCGCATTGGCTGGAGCGGATCGAGGCACGCCCCGCCCATGCGCGTGCAGTCGAGCTCGGCGGTGCCAACCGGCTCGCCGCCCATACTAACCGGAGCGCCCCCGAATGACCGAACCGACCGGCAACAGCAGCCGCGCCCCGGCTATCGCGGAGCGTGTCGCCGTCTTCGTCCGCGAAACGGTGGCTCCCTATGAACGCGATCCGCGGTGCGGGCCGCACGGACCGAGCGAGGAGCTGGTCGCGGAACTGCGCGATCTGGCGAGGCAGGCGGGTCTGATGACGCCGCACATCCTGGACGATGGCACCCACCTGACACATCGCGAGACTGCCATGGTGTTCCGCGCGGCGGGGCTGTCGCCGCTCGGCCCGGTGGCAGTGAACGGCGCCGCGCCTGACGAGGGCAATATGTTCCTGCTCGGCAAGGTCGCGAGCGAGGAGCAGAAAGCGCGTTTCCTCGCCCCCATGCTGACCGGCGAGGCGCGTTCGGCCTTCTTCATGACCGAACCGGCAGAGGATGGCGGGGCTGGCTCCGACCCCTCGATGCTGCAAACGACCGCGCGGCGCGACGGCAATCATTGGGTGATCGAAGGGCGCAAGGCGTTCATCACCGGCGCCGACGGCGCGACGGTGGGCATCGTGATGGCGAAGACCGAGGAAGGCGCGACGCTGTTCCTCGCCAACCTGCCCGACCCCGCGATCCGAATCGAACGCGTGCTCGACACGATCGACAGTTCGATGCCCGGCGGGCACAGCATCGTCACTATCGACAAATTGCGCGTGCCGGCCGATCAGATACTCGGCGAAGTCGGCGAAGGATTTCGCTATGCGCAGGTACGGCTCGCCCCCGCCCGCCTTACGCACTGCATGCGCTGGCACGGCGCGGCGTCCCGTGCGCACGAAATCGCCTGCGCCTATGCGGTGAAGCGCCACGCATTCGGCAGGATGCTGATCGACCATGAAGGCGTCGGCTTCATGCTCGCCGAAAACCGGATCGCGCTGAAACAGGCCGAGCTGATGATAGACTGGTGCGCCAATGTGCTAGATTCGGGCGCGCCCGGCACCACCGAAAGCTCGATGACCAAGGTGGCGGTCGCCGACCTGCTGTTCGCCGTCGCCGATCGCTGTGTTCAGGTGATGGGCGGCACCGGCGTCTCGGGCGACACCATCGTCGAGCAGGTGTTCCGCGAAATCCGCGCCTTCCGCATTTATGACGGCCCGACCGAGGTGCACAAATGGAGCCTCGCCAAGAAGATCAAGCGCGAGACCCTCGCGGCGCAGGAACAGGCGTGAGCAGCGCTGCCGACAGCTTCACCGGAACGCGCGAAGTCCGCGAAGCGCATCGCTTCGACGAGGCGCGACTGGCCGGGTGGATGGCGGCGAATGTGGAAGGCTATGCGGGACCGCTGACCGTCACGCAGTTCAGGGGCGGGCAGTCCAACCCGACGTACCGGCTCGACACGCCCGCCCGCGCCTATGTGCTGCGCCGCAAGCCGCCGGGGCAGTTGCTAAAGGGTGCACATGCCGTCGAGCGCGAGGCGCGGGTGATGGCGGCGCTGGGCGGTAAGGGTTTTCCGGTGCCGCGCATTTTCGGCCTGTGCACCGATGAAGATGTCATCGGCACCTGGTTCTTCGTGATGGAGCTGGTCGACGGGCGAATCTTCTGGGACTCGACCTTTCCGGACGTGCCGCGCGAGGAGCGGGACGCGTACTTCAACGCGATGAACGTTACGCTGGCGCAGCTTCATTCGATCGATCCCGACGATGCGGGCCTGGGCGATTATGGGCGCAAAGGCCAGTATATCGAGCGACAGATCGCCCGCTGGACCCGCCAGTATCGCGAAGACGAGGCCGCGGGCCGGATCGACGCAATGGACCGGCTTGCCGACTGGCTACCGGAAAACCTCCCGCCCGAACAGGAAACCCGCGTCATTCACGGCGATTTCCGCGCCGACAACATGATCTTTCACCCCAGCGAGCCCCGCGTGCTGGCGGTGCTCGACTGGGAATTGTCGACGCTCGGCGACCCTCTGGCCGACTTCACCTATCACCTGCTGATGTACCGGCTGCCCAGCCACATGCTCGCCGGTCTTGTCGGCGCCGACCTCGACGCGCTGGGCGTACCGTGCGAGGCCGACTATGTCGCCGCCTACTGCCGCCGCACGGGGCGCGAGAGCATTCCGGCGCTCGACTTCTACGCGGCGTTCAACATGTTCCGCTTCGCCGCGATCCTGCATGGGATCAAGGGACGGATGATCCGCGGCACGGCGGCGTCGGCGGACGCCGAACGGATGGTTGCGACGCTTCCGGAATTGGCGGAGATTGGTTGGCGTCAGGCCGGGGGTAAGTGACCGCGCCCGCAAGTCCCGGCTATCGACTACCTTCGATCATCCGCCACAGAATGTTCTTCTGTATCTCGGTCGTTCCCCCGTAGATGCCTCCCGCGCGCTCGAAGAGATAGTTGGCGGTCCACAGCACGGCCTCGGGTGGTAGGGTGGCAAGCCGTTCCGCCCATCTCCCGTCGAGGCGCGGCACGAACGCGCCCGCGGCGGGGCCGGCGAGCCGCAGGCCGAGCGTGGCGATCCGCTGGGCAAGCTCGGTCGCTTCTATCTTGAGCGACGCGGCATCGGCCAGCGCGGCGTCGTCACCCAACCCCAGCAGCCGGAGGACCCGCACTTCGAGCATGTCCACCGCCACCCGGCACGCCGCCGCCTCCTGCGCGATCGCCGAAGCCTCGCCGCCCAGCGCCATGCGCTGCGCCCAGCCCTCCAGAAGATCGAGGTCCGCACGCTTGCGGGCGACGTGCGCGTAGGAAATCCGCTCGTTGCGCAGCAGCGCATTGGCATAACGCCATCCCGCGCCCTCCTCGCCGATCCGCTGGTCGAGCGGCACTTCCACATCGCGAAACTCGACCCGGTTGAGGTGGTGCACGCCGTCGAGCGTCACGATCGGGTGGACGGTGACGCCAGGGCTGTCCATTTCGATGCACAGGAAGCTGATCCCGCCTTGGCGCCGCGCCTCGCGCGAGGTGCGGACGAGGCAGAAGATCCAGTCCGCCCAATGCGCCTGTGTCGTCCATATCTTGGTGCCGGTCACGCGATACCGGTCGCCCGCCCGCTCCGCGCGCATCGACAGCGAGGCGAGATCCGAACCTGCCTCGGGCTCCGAATAGCCCTGTGCCCAGATCGATCGGCTCTCGAGGATATCGGGCAGCCAGCGGCGCTGCTGGTCCGGCGTCCCGAAGGTGTAGATCACCGGGCCGACATAGATGATTCCCATCGGGATGATCGGCGGCGCCCCCGCCCGCTCCATCTCCTGTTCGAACACATAGCGTTCGGCAGGAGTCCAGCCTGGGCCGCCATGCTCCTTGGGCCAAGCGGGCGCCAGCCAGCCGCGCGCATGAAGCGCCCGCTGCATTCGGATGTGGTCGTCCCGGTCCGGCACCGTACCGGCGCGCGTTTTCGCCAGCACGTCCTGCGGAAACTCATGGGCGAGGAAGTTGCGCACTTCATGGCGCAGCGCTTCGGCGGTGGCACCAAGGGCGGTCATGCCATCCTCTTCTTGCTTAATTAGTTAATTGAATGCATAACGCGGATCATGGCCGATGCAACAGGAAGGGGCGCCGGGGCGTGGATTTCGGGCTGAGCGACGAACAAGCGATCCTGAAGGAGATGCTGGAGCGGTACCTGCGCGACAGCTATAGTTTCGAAACGCGCGGCAAGCGGCTTCGCGCGGGTGGTGCCGATGCGGCGCTGTGGCGCGACTTCGCCGAAACGCTCGGCATCCTCGCCGCGCCGCTGCCCGAACGGGTGGGCGGCATGGGCGGCGGCCCGGTGGAAGCGATGGTCGTGATGGAAGCGCTCGGCGAAGCGCTGGTCTTTGCGCCCTATTTGGAAACGGTGGTGATATCGGGTGGCCTGCTCTCCGGTGTCGGCGGCGAGACGGCGGACGCACTGCTCGCGCGGATCGCCGCCGGTTCGGCTCAGGTCGCGCTTGCTCATGGCGAGCCGCGGAGCCGCTATACGCTGGCCCATGTCGATACGACGGCGGCGGCGGATGGCGATGGCTGGCTGTTGAACGGCACCAAGAGCGTCGTCGTCGGCGCGCCCGATGCCGATCAGCTGCTGATTTCGGCCCGCACCGGCGGGTCGGCGGGGGATCGCGAGGGCATTGCCCTGTTCCTTGCCGACGCTGGGGCCGATGGCATCACCCGCCATGACTATCGCCTGATCGACGAACGCCCCGCCGCCGACCTTGTCCTCACCGACCTGTGCCTGCCTGGCGATGCGTTGCTGACCGGCGAAGGCGACGCGCTGCCGCATATCGAACGCGCGATCGATGCGGGCACCGCCGGCGTGTGCGCCGAGGGCGTCGGCGTGATGCGCCGGATGATGGCGGACACGGTCGACTATACCCGGCAGCGGCGCCAATTCGGCCAGCCGCTGGCGAGTTTCCAGGCGCTGCAACACCGCATGGTCGACATGTACATGGCGCTGGAGCAGGCAGTCTCGGCAAGCTTTCTCGCTACGCTGAACCTGAGCGCACCCGATGCGGAGCGCACCCGCGCCGTTTCCGCCGCGAAGGCGACACTCGGCGAATCGCTCCGTTTCGTGGGGCAGAATGCGGTCCAGCTTCACGGGGCGATGGGGATGACCGAGGAGCTGGCCGTCGGCCATTATTTCAAGCGCGCGACCGTAATCGAACAGCAGTTCGGCACCGTCGATCATCACCTCGCCCGCTACTCGTCGCTCGGCCGTTCGAAAGCCGCCTGAACGAGAAGGTCAGAGGCCGAGCACCATCTTGGCGAGAATGTTGCGCTGGATTTCGTTCGATCCGGCGTAGATCGATCCCGCCCGCTCGTTGAGATAGCGCAACGGCGCCAGCGCCTGCCATGCCGCCCCGACGACATGGCCGTCCTTCGGTGGAGTGAAGTACGGCGTCGGTCCACCCGGCATCGCAGCATGCGGCTGATAGACGCTTCCCGCCGGACCGGCCGCCTCCAGCGCAAGCTCGCTCAGATGCTGGGCCAGTTCGGTGCCGAGCACTTTCATCATCGACGACAGGGCACCGACACTGCCGCCCCGGGACGCCTGGGAGAGCAGCCGCATTTCGAGGATTTCGAGCGTATCTACGCGCGCGCGCGCTGCCGCGAGCTTGTGCGCGAATGCCGGATTGTCGATCAGAGTCCCGCCTTCGCCCGTGTGCATTTCTGCGGCCTCGGTGGCGATCCGGTCCGCACGCGCGTGAAGCGCAGGCGCATAGGCACTTCCGCCACGTTCGAATTCCAGCAGGTATTTGGCGACGCCCCAGCCCTGGTCCACCGCGCCAAGCACGTTGGATTGCGGCACGTGGACATTGGTGAAGAACACCTGCGCCTGCACTTCCTCGCCCGACGTCATGAGCAGAGGACGCACTTCGATCCCCGGATCGTCCATTTCGATGAGGAGGAACGTGATCCCCTGCTGAGGGCGATCGAGCTTCGACGTGCGGACCAGCGCGAACATCCAGTTCGCCTCGGCCGCGTGAGTCGTCCAGATTTTCGATCCGTTCAGCACGAAATCATCGCCGTCCGCGACCGCAGCCATTTGGAGCGAGGCGAGATCCGACCCCGCACCCGGTTCCGAATAGCCTTGGCAGAAGAACACTTCGCCGGTGAGGATGCGGGGCAGGAAGAATGCCTGCTGTTCGGGGGTGCCGAACCGCATAATAACGTGCGCCACCATGTGGATGCCCATCGGCGACAGCGACGGGGCTCCCGCCTCTATCATCTCGCGATCGAACAGGTAATGCTGCGCAACGCTCCAGTCCTGCCCGCCATGTTCTGGGGCCCAGTGCGGCGCTGCCCACCCGCGCGCGTGGAGGCGGCGCTGCCATTCCATGCTCGCTTTGTGGTCAGGATAGACGCTGGTCGCCATGCGCCCGGCCTGCGCCAGTTCCGGCGTCAGTTCGTCAGCGATGAAGGCGCGGACTTCGTCGCGAAACGCCAGTTCCTCGGGGCTCCAATTCAGGTGCATGTCAGAGTGCCGCCACGGCTTCGTCCGCCACCATGGCGCGGAGCCGCCGAGCTATGATCGCCTCGGCGTCGGCAACGATCCGGGCGACCAGGTCGCGCACGCTCGGAATATCGTGAATCAGGCCCTGCACTTGCCCGGCGGTCCAGATGCCGTGATCGAGGTCGCCGCTATCCAGCCCCTGCTTGCCGCGCGCGCCCTTCACCAGGTGCGCGATCTCCTCGAACGGCTTGCCTTCCGCTTCCGCCGCCAACACCGATTCGGCGATCGCGTTGCGCGCCACCCGCGCGGTGTTGCGAAAGCTGCGGAAGATCAGCGCCGTTGCCCGTTCGTCGTTCGCAACCATCGCTGCCTTGAAATTCTCGTGAATCGGCGCCTCCTTCGTCGCGCAGAAACGGGTGCCCATATTGATCCCGTCCGCACCGAGCGCGAGCGCCGCGGCCAGTCCGCGCCCGTCGCCGAACCCGCCCGAGGCGAGCATCGGGACCGACACCCTGTCCGCCGCCGCGGGGATGAGGATCAGGCCCGGGATGTCGTCCTCCCCCGGATGGCCCGCACATTCGAACCCGTCGATCGAAACCGCATCGACTCCCATCCGCTCCGCCGACAGCGCATGACGAACGGCAGTGCATTTGTGGATCACCTTCACGCCGTGCGCCTTGAAATGATCGACATGCTCCTGCGGCTTGTATCCTGCCGTCTCGACGATCCCGATCCCGCTTTCGATGATCGCCGCACGATATTCGGCATAAGGGGGCGGGCTGATCGACGGCAGGATCGTCAGGTTGACGCCGAACGGCCGGTCGGTGCTGTCGCGCGTCCGGACGATCTCCTTCGCCAGTGCCTCGGGCGTCGGCTGGGTCAGCGCAGTGAGGAAACCCAGCGCGCCCGAATTGGCAACGGCCGCAACCAGTTCAGCCGTGCCCACCCACATCATTCCGCCCTGGACGATGGGATGGTCGATCCCGAATGCCTCGGTAAAGCGGGTTCTCAGCATCATCCTCTCCCGGCACGGCTCACGGTGGATGCTATTAGTTATTTGCACAGTTAAGTCTAGAGTGTCTGTCCGTCGTCGATCGTGAAGACCCCGCCCGTGCTGTACCTGCTGGCATCCGAGGCGAGGTAGACCAGGATCGAATCGAGCGCATCATTGCCCATCAGGCGCCGCCGGGGCCATTTGGCGATCTGCCGCTTCCCCCCTTCGGTATCGAACCAGTCGGAGTTGAGCTCGGTGCGGATGTAACCGGGGCAGAGGATGTTCAGGTTGACCCCCTTGTTTGCCCAGTCACGCGCCAGCACGCGCCCGAGTTGCAGCACCGCCGCCTTGGACGCGCTGTACAGCGCGAGACCGGGAGAAACCGACTGCGCCGTGATCGACGAGATCAGCACGATCCGGCCATTCGAGCCGCCGGCGGCGATCATCCGGCGTGCACCTTCCCGTGCGGTCAGAAATGCGCCGCGCACGTTGACGGCCATCACCTGATCGAGCGCATCGACGGGCACGTTCAGCGCCGGACCTTCAAGGTTCATCCCGGCATTGGCGATCACCGTATCCACTGCACCGAATTCCGTCTCCGCCGCCGCATAAGCCGCCTGGACGGAGGCTTCGTCGGTCACGTCCATCGCCACCGCGACTGCCGTGCCGCCATCCGACCGGATTTCCGAGCAGAGCTGGTCGAGCATTGCCGTACGTCGCGCAGCCAGCACCACCCGTGCACCCTGCCCGGCCAATATCCGCGCAAAACGCGCGCCCAAGCCGGAGGATGCTCCGGTCACCAGTGCCACGCGGCCTTCCAATCTCTCCACCACCACCTCCTTGATTAATTGAGTAGTTAGTCCGATAGCGCCCTAGCGCAAAGATGGACGGAGAGACAGGGATGGAACTCAATCCGGTGGCAAGACTGGAGATCGACGACGGCGTCGCGGTCCTGACGCTCGATTCGCCACCCGTAAATGCGCTGTCTGCCGATGTCCGCGAAGGACTTCAGCTCGGCTTTGAATCGGCGCTCGCCGATCCCCAGGTGCGTGCCATCGTCCTAGCCTGCGCGGGGCGCACGTTCATCGCCGGCGCCGACATTCGCGAGTTCGACGATCCCTCTCCGCGCGGCCCCAACCTTCACCAGGTCCAGGCCCTGATCGAGTCGTCCCCGAAACCCACCGTCGCCGCGCTCCATGGAACCGCGCTGGGTGGCGGGCTGGAGGTAGCACTAGTCTGTCATTTCCGGGTCGCCGTGCCGTCCGCGAAGCTGGGCCTGCCCGAAGTCGCGCTTGGCCTCCTGCCCGGCGCCGGCGGTACGCAGCGGCTGCCCCGGATCACCGGCGCGGCGACCGCGCTCGACATGATCGCGCTCGGTCGCCCCGTCTCCGCATCGAAGGCCCATGCAACCGGGCTGGTCGACGAGATCGTCGCAGAGGGTACCCTGGTCGAACAGGCAGTGGCATTTGCGCGCGCTGCGGCCGACGAAAATCGCCCGCTCATCCGGGTACGCGACCGGACGGAGGGGCTGGAGCTGGAATCGGGGCCCGAGCTCTTCGCCGCATTCAGGCAGAAACACGCGCGCGCCTTTCGCGGCCTCAAGGCGCCCGAAAACATCATCCGGACGATCGAGGCGGCGGTCACGCTGTCGTTCGACGAAGGCATGAAGCGCGAGGCGGCGCTGTTCGCCGAACTGTTCTCCAGCCGGGAAGCAGCGGCGCAACGCTACCTCTTCTTCGCCGAGCGCGAAGCGGCGAAGGTGCCGGATATCCCCAGGGATACCCGGCAGATCGACGTCCGCACCGTCGGCGTGATCGGCGCCGGCACGATGGGCGGTGGCATCGCGATGAATTTCCTCAATGCCGGCATGCCGGTGACGCTGGTCGAGGCGAGGCAGGATGCGCTCGATCTCGGTGTCGCGACAATCCGGCGCAACTACCAGGTCACCGTCGACAAGGGGCGGATGAAGCCGGAGCAGCTGGAACGCTGCATGGCGCTGCTGACGCCGACCCTGGCGATGAAGGATCTGGGCGACGCCGATCTGATCATCGAGGCCGTGTTCGAAAAGCTCGAGCTGAAGCAGGAGATTTTCGGCAAGCTCGACGGGATCGCCAAGCCGGATGCCATCTTGGCGACCAATACGAGCTTCCTCGACGTCGATGCGATCGCGGCGTCTACGAAGCGTCCCGACCATGTCGTCGGCATGCACTTCTTCTCGCCCGCGAACGTGATGAAACTGCTCGAGGTCGTGCGGGGCAAGCTGACAGCGCCCGAGGTCGTGGCCACCGCGATGGGAATCGGCCGCCGCATCGGCAAGGTTGCGGTGCTGAGTCGCGTCTGCGACGGCTTCATCGCCAATCGCATGATGGCCCCGCGCATGGCCGCGGCCGAGGCGCTGCTGCTCGAAGGACCGATGCCCTGGGATGTCGATGCCGCGATCGTCGACTATGGCTTCGCGATGGGGCCTTTCGCGATGCTTGACCTTGTCGGCCTCGACGTCATCGGTTGGGACGCGGCGACCAGCAGCGGATCGACGGTCGTCGAAGTGCTCTGCGAGATGGGCCGCTGGGGGCAGAAGAAGCAGGGCGGCTTCTACGATTATGACGAGCAGCGCCGCGCGACTCCTTCGGAGGTCGCCGAAAATGTGATCCGGGATTTCCAGGCGAAATCCGGTTCGGCACCCCGCAGATTCGCGGCGCAGGAGATTGTCGAGCGACTGCTGTTCCCGGTTGTGAACGAGGGCGCGAAGCTGCTCGGCGAAGGCATCCCGATCCGCGCATCCGACGTCGATATCGCGCTCGTCTATGGCTATGGCTGGCCGGTCTACACGGGCGGTCCGCTGTTCTGGGCGGATACTGTCGGTCTCGACCGAGTCATCGCTGGTCTTCGGGAGACCGGCCGGACACCGGCCCCACTGCTTGTCGAGCTTGCCGAGAAGGGCCAGCCGCTGCACCAAGTCCGCAACGCTGGCTGACTGACCGGAGAGGAGAGAGACATGCTGAACACCGCCGATCGCACCGGCTACGACGAGAATCACGAGCTGTTCCGTGAACAGGTGCGCAAGTTCTTCGAGGCGAAGCTGATTCCCAATCTCGAACGCTGGGAAGAGGCCGGAATTGTCGATCGCGAATTCTGGCGCGCTGCCGGCGAGACCGGCCTGCTCTGTCCCACGCTTCCGGAGGAATATGGCGGGCTGGGCCTCGACTTCGGCTACAATGCCGTCATCGGCGAGGAGCTGGCCTATACGGGCTCCGCAGTCGGCATCACGCTTCAGTCCGATATCGTCGCCGACTACGTCCTTCACTACGGCTCGGAAGAGCAAAAGCGCGAGTGGCTGCCCAAGATGATCTCCGGCGAGGCGATCACTGCCATCGCCATGACCGAGCCGGGCACCGGCTCCGACCTCCAGGGCGTAAAGACCACCGCGCGTACGGATGGTAACCATTACGTGATCAACGGGTCGAAGACCTACATTACCAACGGCCAGAATGCCGACCTCGTCATCGTCGTCGCGAAGACCGATCCCGAACTGGGCGCCAAGGGGATCTCACTGATCCTGGTGGAAGCGACGCGCGAGGGCTTCGCGCGTGGGCGCAACCTTGATAAGATCGGCCAGCATTCGGGCGACACATCGGAACTGTTCTTCAACGACGTGCGCGTTCCGATCACCAACTGCCTGGGCGACGAAGGCAAGGGCTTCGTCTATCTGATGAGCCAGCTTCCCCAGGAGCGCCTGTCAATCGCGATCGGCGCACAGGCGGCTGCCCAGCGCGCGTTCGACGAAGGCCTCGCCTATGTGAAGGAGCGCAAGGCGTTCGGGAAAACCGTGTTCGACTTCCAGAATACGCGATTCGTCCTCGCCGATCTCGCGACCAAGCTTCAGGTCGGCTGGGCGCATATCGACTGGGCGTTGAAACGCCATGTCGAGGGCAAGCTGACGACCGCCGAGGCATCGGCGGCAAAGCTGTGGCACACCGAATTGCAGGGCGAGGTGTGCGACGCCGCGCTGCAACTCCATGGCGGGGCCGGCTATATGAACGAATACCCGATCGCCCGCTTCTGGCGCGATGCCCGCGTCAGCCGCATCTACGGCGGTACGAACGAGATCATGAAAGAAGTGATCGGCCGATCGCTATAGCGCACGAGTCTCCGCACCAGGGCGCTACGGACGCTGACATCTTCAACCGGAAGCCGAACTATGGGGCTGGAGGTCTCCGAGGTCCGGCGACTGAAGGAGCTGGAGAGCGAGAAAGCGAGAAAGCGAGAAAGCGAGAAAGCGAGAAAGCGAGAAAGCGAGAAAGCGAGAAAGCGAGAAAGCGAGACGGGTTCGCTGAAGACTTTGTGGCGCACCATCCCCCTCCACAACAAAGCACGACCACTTCGGAACGAGCCAATTCCGGGCTCCTCTAACCGCGTCCACGCGGCGCGAAGGCCGGGAACTCGCGCTTCGGTGGATCGACGCGTGCGGCCCTGACAAGGCGGGCCGGAGCGGCTTCTGGACCTATACCGGGTGGACCGCTCCAACTTCTGGTGAATCCCCGCGCCGCTGGGGGCGCGTTCGGTCGCGGGATCGGAACCTGTCTGATCATCCCCGAAGGTCGCCGATCGCCCGCCCGGTATTACGTCAGAACCGCTTCGAAAGCAGCATTCGCAAGGTGCCTGCCGTCATCCCGCTGCCGAACCGGGCGCCCGTTTCGAAGTCGAGGCCCCAGCCGGAAAGGAGAAGGAACCTGCTGCCGACGGTCAGCTGATATTGGTCGCGGGTCCAGTTGCGCGTCGCCAGGCTGTAGAATGCCGCTCCGGGGATATCGGCATAGTCGAGCCATTGCGGGTCCGCATCCTGGAACTCGTGGCTCCATTCGAACCGCAGCCGCGGCTGGACGGACACGTCTCCAAAGCGCTGTTCGGCCTCGATCCGCGCGCCGAGCGTGCCCGTCAGCGAGTCGAGGCTCCGCGCGTCGAAGCGGAGGTCGTACCGGCCCGCGCCCGATTCAACATAGGCGTCCAGATCCGCGTTCATGATCTCGCCCCGGCCATAGATCGACCAGCGGATCGAACCGCCCCCGCGGTCGATTCCCAGTGCGAGCGCCGCCACCGTGAACGCACCGTCGCGGCTGCCGAGCGCCACGCCGCGCGTCTCCTCGACCGTCCGCCGGGTCGAGAAGCTGAGATCGCCCACGCCGGCCATGCCGTCCACGAATGCGCCCTCGAACGGCGTCAGGCTGGCATAGGCCGCGAACAGGCTGCTCTGGCTGCGCACGCGCGCCGCCGATCCGCCGATCCAGCTGACATCATTGCCATAGCCGCCGCCGATGCCGAGCACCGCTCCCTCGGCCAGCACGATATCGGCGCCGCCGCTCAATCCCGTCGTGGTCGCCGTGATCTTCGAGCGGTCGCGAGTCGCATCCTGCGTTCCGATGTCGATGGCTCCGCCGCTCCACACCGCGACCGAACCCGGCTGGCGCCGCCCGTCGCCGGGGGCTGCATCGGCGCCATAGCCAGGCTCCTCGCCCGCTTGGCCGTTCGATTTCGCTGGAGCGACACCCACCGAGGATGTGCCCAGAAGACTGTCCGGTCGGTTGAGCATTCCGCCTCGATCGTAGCGGCCGGCGGGACTGTTCAGATAGGCGCCGATTGCCGGATCCTCCTCGCTCATCCGCATTCGCTGCGTGATGGCGAGCGCGGAATCGTCGGTGCCGGGCATCGCCTGGGGGAAAGCCCCTCCGTCGCGGGAATTGAGCGTCACGCCCATCGCTGAGCCGCCCGAGCCGCCGCCGTTGTGCAACTGCTCGGTGCGCCGCATGAAATTCGAGACCTGGCTGCGGGCGAAACGCCGAGTCGCCTCCGCCTGCGCGTCACTGATTCCGCGGACGTTCGGATCGGTGGTCGGATCGGGCCGCGCCGTCACCGTCACCGTCACCGTTGCGGGAGCCGAAGTCCCATAGGCGTTGCTCAGCGTATACTGCACGCTGATCGTGCCTCCGAAGCGATTGGCGGCGGTGACGTCGAGGCGATAGCCCTGGGTCGAGCCGGATCCGGTCGTCACGATCGTAGCGGTCGCCGCCGCTGCCGGGGTGACGGCAACAATGTTCGCCGCAGTGAACGGCCCGTTTGCGGCCCCCGCGGTGAGGTCCACCGATACCGTCTGGCCATCGCCGGTCGCTGCGCTGTGGGGGCTCGCCACCGGCGCTGCACCGACGACCTCGACCGTCACGGCAGCCGGCGAGGAAGTCCCGCCTGGCCCGACCGCCACGAAGGTGAAGCTGTCGGTTCCCACATAGCCGACCGCCGGCGTGTAGGTGGCGATTACGGTCGCGACGGCAAGCGCCCGGGTTCCCGAGCCGGCACTACCGGCGCCGGTGCTCTGCAACGTCACCGTGCCGTGCGCGGGCGGCGTGTCGATGCGGATCGTGTCATATTGGCCCGACACGAGCGCGGACAGATCGATCTGGACACTGCCGTTCGGATCGACCGGCGTGTTGCCAGTCACTGTCTCGCTGCCCGGCTGTGCCACCGGCGGGGGCGGCGCTGCCACCGTCAATCCGACCGTAGCCGCTGCCGAGGTCCCGCCGGGGCCGGTGGCGGTATAGGTGAAGCTGTCCGCACCCCAGTGACCCGCCGTGGGCACATAGGTGACCACAGTACCCGTGATCGTCGCCGTTCCGTGCGCCGGCGCGGATGCAATGGCGACGCTGGTGTAGACACCCGAAATCGAACTGGTGAGGTCGATCGTGGTACCCGCGCTATTGTATTCGACTGCCACGTCGCTGCGATCCGCAACCGTTGGCGGCGCAGGCACCGCCACGGTCAGCGTCACCGTCGCCGGAGCCGAGGTGCCGCCCGGGCCGGTCGCAGTATAGGTGAAGCTGTCCGCACCATAATAGCCCGCGGTGGGCGTATAGGTGACGATATTGCCCGACACGCTCGCCGTCCCGTGCGCAGGAGCGCTCGCCACCGCGATGCTGCTGTGGACGCCGCTGATCGAAGCCGACAGGTCGATCGCCGTACCCGAGCTGTTGTAGGGCACGTTGGCGCTCGCATCGACGACGCTCGGCGCAGCCGGCGTCGCCACGGTGATGCTCACCGTCGCCGGAGCCGAGGTGCCGCCCGGGCCGGTCGCGGTATAGGTGAAGCTGTCCGCACCATAATAGCCCGCGGTGGGCGTATAGGTGACAATATTGCCCGACACGCTCGCCGTGCCGTGCGCAGGCGCGCTCGCCACCGCGATGCTGCTGTGGACGCCGCTGATCGAAGCCGACAGGTCGATCGCCGTACCCGAGCTGTTGTAGGGCACCGTCGCGCTCGCCCCCGCGACTACGGGCGCCGGATAGCCGACGGTGATGGCCTGCTGCACCCGCGGTGCGGCGCCATAGTTGGCGTTGCCGGGCTGATCGGCATTCACCGTGCAGGTGCCGGCATCTGTGAAGCGCACCGTCCCGCCGGAGATGGTGCAGACCGCGCTCGAAGCGGGATCGATCGTGAAGACCACGGCCAGCCCCGAAGTCGCAGTTGCGGCGGGCACATAGGTGCTGCCCGGCGTGGCGGAGGAAGGCGGCGTCGATGTGAAGCTGAGGGTCTGACTTGCTTGCCCGACCGCGAAGCTCTGCTGGACCCGCGGCGCCGCGGTATAGTTCGAGTTGCCGGCCTGATCCGCGTTGACCGTGCACGTGCCGGTTCCAGTGAAGCTCACCGTCCCGCCTGCGATCGAGCATACGCCGCTCGCGGCCGGGTCGATTGTGAAAGTCACGGCAAGCCCGGAGGTCGCGGTCGCGGTCGGCGCATAGGTTCCGCCGAATACCGCCGCCGACGGAGGCGCCGAGGTGAAGGCGATGGTCTGGCTCGCCTCGCCTACCGCAAAGCTCTGCTGTGCCTGCGGCGCCGCGCCATAATTCGCATTGCCAGGCTGGTTGGCGTTGATCGTGCAAGTGCCCGCGCCCGTGAAGCTCACCGTTCCACCGGCAATGGTGCACACGCCGCTCGCGGCCGGATCGATCGTGAAGCTCACCGCCAGGCCCGAAGTGGCCGTCGCGCTCGGTGCATAGGTGCCGCCGAAGAGCGCAGGCGACGGAGGTGTCGAGGTGAAGCTGATCGTCTGGCTGGCCTGGGCCACCGTGACGGTCTGCTGTACCTGCGGCGCGGCACTGTAATTCGCGTTGCCCGCCTGGTTCGCGTTGATCGTGCAGGCTCCTGCGCCGGTGAAGGTCACCGTTCCGCCGGCGATCGTGCACACGCCGCCCGAGGCGGGATCGATCGTGAAGCTCACTGCGAGGCCAGAGGTCGCAGTCGCGCTCGGCGTATAGGTCCCGCCGAATGCCGCCGGCGCAGGAGGGGTCGAAGTGAAGGCGATGGTCTGGCCCGTTTGCCCGACGGCGAAGCTCTGCTGGGCCTGCGGCGCAGCGCCATAGTTCGCATTACCCGCCTGATTGGCGTTGATGGTGCAAGTGCCTGCGCCCGTGAAGGTCACAGTGCCGCCCGCGATCGAACATACGCCGCTCGCGGCCGGATCGATCGTGAAGGTCACTGCGAGTCCCGAGGTGGCCGTCGCGGCCGGCGTATAGGTGCCGCCGAAGTTCGCCGGGGACGGAGGCGTCGAAGTGAAGCCGATCGTCTGGCTCGCCTGAGCTACCGTGACGGTCTGCTGCACTTGCGGCGCGGCGCTGAAATTCGCGTTCCCCGCCTGATTGGCGTTGATGGTGCACGTGCCGACGCCAGTGAAGCTCACCGTACCGCCTGCGATGGCGCAGACCGCGCCGGCGGCGGGATCGATGGTGAAGCTCACTGCCAGGCCCGAAGTCGCCGTCGCAGTTGGCGTATAGGTCCCGCCGAAGCTCGCGGGCGAAGGAGGCGTCGAGGTGAAGCCGATCGTCTGGTTCGCCTGAGTCACGGTGACGGTCTGCTGTGCCTGCGGCGCGGCGCTGTAATTCACGTTGCCAGGCTGATTGGCGTTGATCGTGCACGTGCCGGCGCCGGTGAAGCTCACCGTGCCTCCCGCGATCGTGCAAACTGCGCCGGACGTGGCATCGATGGCAAAGCTCACCGCCAGACCTGACGTGGCAGTCGCGCTCGGCGTATAGGTGCCGCCGAAGACGGCCGGCGCGGGCGGCGTCGACGTGAACGAGACCGTCTGGCTTGCCTGAGTGACCGACTGGTTCGCGGAACCGCTGCTCGGTGCGTTGTTCGCGTCTCCCGAATAGGCGGCATCGACTGCGAAGGTTCCGGCCGTTGCCGGTGTGTAGCTGCAGCTTGCGGAGCTGCCTGCCACTGCAACGCTCGCGCACCCCGCGATCGGCGAGCCGCCGATGCTGAACGTCACGCTGCCGCTGGGCGAAGTGCCCGTGATAGTGGCCGTCGCGGTGACGGTCTGGCCGAAGGTCGAGGGGTTCGGAGCACTTGCCAGGCTCACCGAGCTCGCACGGGCAGCGATGCTGAGAGTCAGCGTGTTGCTGAGCTGGCTGAACGCGCCTGCGGGGCCGGCGCTGCTGTCGGTCACCGTCACGGTGAATGCATGATTTCCGGCTGTGCTCGGCGTTCCAGTGATGGTGCAGTTCGAATTCAGTGTCAGGCCGGGAAGCGTACCGCCCGCGAGCGCACAGCTATAGGGCGCAGTACCGCCGCTGGCTGTCACCGTCACGCCGGTGAGCGCCGTGTCCACCGTGCCGCTTCCGGCCAGCCCGATCGTGAGCGTCGGATCGCCGACGAGGACAGTCACCGTTGCCGGGGCGGAGGTGCCTCCGCCATTGCTGGCGGTGTAGGTGAAGCTGTCGTTGCCGCGGTAGCCGGCCGGCGGCGTGTAGCTCACCTGACCGCTGCTATCGATGCTCACCGAGCCGCCGCCGGACGTTGTCGCGGAGCCGACCGCATAGCCGGTCGGCGAGCCGCCGGTCACTTGCGCGGACAGGCTGAACGACTGCGGGGCCGCCGACCCCGAATTATAGGGCGCAGTGGTGCTGTAGGCGCCGGCGATCGGCGGAGCAGGCTGCGGCGTGACTGCGTTCGACGCGGCCGACGCCGGACCGGTGCCCTGCGCATTGGTTGCGGTGACGGTGAAGGTATAGGCTTGGCCGTTGGTCAGCCCGGTCACGGTGATCGGCGAACCGCTGCCGCTGGCGGTCGCGCCCCCCGGAGAGGCTGTCACGGTGTAGCCGGTAATCGCCGCGCCGCCGTTCGAGGCCGGGGCGGCGAAGCTCACTGTCGCCTGGCCGTCGCCCGCCGTCGCAGTCCCGATCGTCGGCGCGCCGGGAGCCGTCGCGGCGATCGTGAACGACTGCTGGACCTGCGGCGCGGCCGCATAGTTGGTGTTGCCCGACTGATTGCCATTGACGATGCAGGTGCCCGCACCGGTGAAGCTCACCGTCCCTCCCGCGATCGAGCAGGCGCCACTCGTCGAGCCGGCGTCGATCGCGAATGTCACCGGCAGGCCGGAAGTGGCGGTCGCGCTCGGCGCATAGCTGCCGCCTACGGTCGGACTTGCTGGCGCCGCTCCGAAGGTGATCGTCTGAGACGCCGGCGCGATCGCGAAGCTCTGCTGGGCCTGTGGCGCGGCATAATAGGAGGCGTCTCCAGACTGATTGGCATTGATCACGCAAGTGCCGACGCCGGTGTAGGTGACGACATTGCCTGCGATCGAGCAATAGCTCGTCGCGGCGGGATCGATCGTCAGCGTCACCGGCAGGCCGGACGTCGCCGTCGCAGTGACCGTATAGTTGCCGGTGTTGTACTGGGCAGCCGTCGGCGCGGTCGAATTGAACGCGATCGTCTGGTCCTGCTTCACCGTGAAGCTGCTGGTCGGCGAAGTGTTGGGCACTCCGTTGAGCGTCGCCACCGCGTAGACGGTATGCGAACCCGGCGCGAGCGGCGTCGGCTGCGCCAGGCTCCAGCTCGACCCGGCGACCGTGGCGGCACCGATGCTGGCGCCATCGACATGGACTTCGACGGTCGATCCGCTGGCGACCGTTCCCGAATAGGTCGGGCTGGTGCTCGATGCAGTGCCGCCATCGGCCGGCGAACTCACCGCGACAGCAGGCGGTGCGCGATATTCATACTGCGACGCCGCGCCGGTGCCGCTGGTCCCGCCCGGCGTGGTGACCGTGACGTTGACCGTGCCTGCGCTGGCCGGCCCCGGCACGGTGGCCGTGATCTGCGTGGCGGAATCAACGGTGAAGCCGCTCGCGGCGGCTCCGCCGAACTGCACGCCGGTTGCGCCGCTGAGATCGGTGCCGGTGATGGTGACCGTGTTCTCGCCCGCCGTCGAACCGAAGGCGGGGCTAAGACCCGTGACGGTCGGCGCCGGAATATAGGTGAATCCGCCCGGCACGGCGCCGCTGGTGCCGCCGCCGGTCGTCACGGTGACGGCCACATTGCCGGCCGATTGAGCGGGAGTCGTAAAGCTCAGCGATGTCGCACCGGCGACGGTGACGCTGCCGGCGGGAAGCGTCGTTCCCCCGATCGTCACGCTGGTCGCGCCCGCGACGAACCCGGTGCCGGTGATCGTAGCGATGGTGCCGCCGGAGGCCGGGCCACTCGTCGGTGATATCGAGGTCGCTGTCGGCGCGGCGAGATAGGTGTAGCCGTTCGCCAGCGAATCGCTTCCGCCCGGGGTGGTCACCGCCACCGCGACTGCACCCGCGGCATGCGCAGGAGTGGTCACGCTGAGCGAATTGCCGTCGCCGGCGACGGTGATGCCCGTCCCCGGTGTGCCGCCGAAGGTCACGGAAGTGGCGCCGGTGAGATTCGAGCCGTTCACCGTAACCAGCGCGTTCCCACTGGCCGGGCCGGAATCCGGTGAGACGGAGGAGACGGTCGGCGCTCCGCCGGAGCAGGATGCATCGATCAAGATCGTCGCCGCCGGCCCGTTGTTCGTCTCGCGAGTGGTGACGCCGACCATCGCCGTGTCGCTCGCGAAGGTGTAGGTGAGCGTGTACGTGCCGTCAGCCGAGATATTCTGAACGACTGGAGCAAAGGAGCTGCTGCCGCTACCTGTCTCGAGGCGAAGGTTGATCGTGTTGCTGTTCGCCGAGGAATAGCTGGTGACGTTGAACGTGACCGTCACGGTCTCGCCCGCCGCGAAGCTGTACGAAGCCGTCGCGTCGGGCGCATAGATGGTGTCGCTGAACTGCGACGTGTTGCTCCACGCAGAGTTCCGGATCGCCGTTCCGGTTCCCGTTGCAAATGAAAAACGTCCGCCCGACCAAGTCGTGGAACCGCCATAGGTAGCGGTGGCGGTGAAATCGAGAATGCCGCTCTGAATGGCGCTGCAGGCAGAACTCTGCGCCGACGCGACCGTCGGCATCGCCGCCAGGCACAGGAGGGGCGCAGCCGCCACCGCGCGCCGGACAGCGCGGCCGGAAAGATCCGATCCGGAGACAGCCGAATCGGTTTTGCCCTTCGCCCAGTCCCCGAGTCGCCCCGCGACTCGCCACAGGCCCTGCGCCAGGCTTGCCCCCACCCGCATCACAGTACACCCCCGAACGTGCTTCTAAGCGCTTTACTTACTGATATTTTAGCTTTGGGCAAGTTCGACCCAACGCTTTCCAGCGCCAACAGTTGTGCAGCAGATGGATTTTGCCCGCTGTTGTAGCGCGAGTTGCTATTGCTATGGCGCGAATCGGTCTTTAGCCTCTCCTTCGCGCCCGAACGTCAGTCGCGGCTGGGCGGAGTTCCCGTAAGACAGTGCTACGAAGTCGCGGAGCCTTTTCGGCATCCGCCAACACGCTCAGACGAAAGCCGGAACGTGACACGCAAAGGGAGTAGGCTCGATGGAATTCTATCTCACGCAAATTCTGTTCTTCGGCGCGAATTTCGCACCGCGTTCTTTCATGTTCTGCCAAGGGCAGATCATGTCGATTGCACAGCATACGGCGCTCTTCTCCCTGCTCGGCACCACCTATGGCGGCAATGGCCAGACGACGTTCGCTCTGCCCGATGCGCGGGGACGCGCCTTTCTCGGGCAGGGCCAGGGTCCGGGAACGAGCAACTACGCGCTGGGCCAGATGGCAGGCACGGAGACAACGACCCTCATCCTGCCGAACATGCCGGCGCACAATCACACCCTCGCCCCCGGAGGCGTGACGCTGAACGCGATGGCCGGAGTGTCTGCCCTTGAGGAGGTCAGCGAACCCGAAGCGAATGCGCATCTCGGCACCCCCCACGACACGAGCGGCGACAGCGTCGTGATCTACGTCCCCGCCGGAGCCACCGGCACAACGGTCCCGCTCGGCGGAGTCAGCCTCAATGGGTCGACCAGCATCGCCGGCAACAATGTCCCCATCAACAACATGCAGCCGTACACGGTGGTCAACGCGATCATCTGCGTCGAGGGCATCTTCCCCTCGCGGAACTGATTTTCGCGACCGCGGCTTCGGCGGCCGCTCCGCTCTGAGCGGGGCGGCCGTGCGCTCTCAGGCGAACACCGCCTGATAATAGCGGCGCGTCTTCGATGGTACGAGCTGCGAGATCACGAAGCTGTACGGTCCGCCGCGGCCGCAATCGAACTCATAGGCGGTGTCGAGCAGATAGACGTCGAACTCGGATTCGAAGAACAACGAAAAGGGCTCGCGAAAGTCGAGTTCCTCGGGCAGCGGCGGCCGCCGCTCGATACGCTCCAGCGTCACTTCGACCGGCTTGGGCAGCGTGTTGACTCGCACCTTGCGGCCAACCCAGGGTTCGAAATCTTCCGGTGCGAGCAAGCGCATGCGAATTCCCCCTAATGCCGCCCCTGTGGCTCCCGAGCGCTACAGTGCCGAGGATTGCCGCTGCTGTGAAGGTCCCAGATCGCTCACCCCTGCCCGCGCGCGAGTTCGGCGGCGAGCCACGGGTTCATCGCGGCGTCGATCACCAGATGCACGCGATCGGTGGCCCCGCCGTTCTCCACGCTGTGGACATCCGACAGGCGCAGGTACCAGAGCTCGCCCGGACGCATCGCAACCGGGCGGCGATTCACGCAAAAGCGCACCTGGGGATTGGTGCGGATCGGGATGTGGAGCCGAACCGTCCCTTCCTCGGCGCACAATCCCGGATCCTTGTGCTCGAGGATCGACGATCCGGCTCCCAGCCGCATCAGCCGCACCGTCTGCAGCGGGCACTCCAGCCGAGCGAGCACATCGCGCAGATAGGGAGCGCCCCGAAGCGCCGGTGCGTCCGCGAACGCAGCTACTCCCGGATGCGCGCTCAGCATCAGGATCGGATGCTCGGCACCCGCCGGCGCGCGCAAGGGCATCGCGCTCCAATCGCCCGAATAGTTGCGGGTCACGAAGTGCGGCGTCCAGTCCGCCGCCTCCAGCCGCTCCAGGTCCGCTTCCAGCAGTGCGGGATCGAACGCCATCGGCAGCCGGACCCTGTCCGGGTAGCGCGCTTCCTGTGCGATCATCCGTCGTTCTCCCGCCGCCCTTGCCTAGCAAGGGTCTTCCAACATGCAAAACCGGCCCTGCCGCGGTCCTGAGCAATTGAGGCGGAACATGAAGAGCGATCGAGAAGTGTATCGCGCACATGTGATGGCCGATCCGGCGGCGCAGGCCTTTCTGGACGAAGCAACGTACCCCGACGACTTCGCAGCGCGCGCGCAACAGCTCGCCCGATCCGCCGGTTTGCCGCTCGACCACGAGGCGCTACGCGCCAGCCGGCGCGCGAATGCCGTTGCCCCGGACGACGCATGGGCACCTGAGGGATGGCTGCCGACCGCGATCGTCGAGGACGCGCAGGGCGCCTGGATCGATTGGGCGCGCTTCGGCGCGAGGCCGCTCACCGAGAGCTTCTATCAGGACTCGGTCGCTCACGCGGCGGCCAGACCGTTCAACCGCCTGTTCAGGCACGGCACGCGGCTCGACGCGTTCATCGATCGGGCGCCGCTCGACGCATCGGCGCCGCTGAAGGGCATGATCTTCCACATGTCGCGCTGCGGATCGACTCTGGTCGCGCAAATGCTGGCTGCGCTTCCCGCGGCGATTTCGCTCTCCGAGCCGGGGCCGCTCGACTCCGCGATCCGCTATGTGCTCCGGCACCCTGAGCTGCCGCATGCCCGCCGGATCGCGCTGCTGCGCGCGATGATGGCGGCGCTCGCGCGGAGTCGCAGCGGGGAAAGCCGCTGCTTCCTGAAGCTGGACAGCTGGCATATCCTCGCCTTGCCGCTGCTCCGCGACGCCTTTCCCGACGTTCCCTGGATCTACCTTTTTCGCGATCCGGTTGAAGTGCTCGTGTCGCAGATGCGGCAGCGCGGCTATCAGACCGTCCCGGCGCTGGTGCCGCCCGGGCTCTACGATGCCGACACGGAGCGGACCACCCAACCGGAGATCCTCTGCGCGCGGATCTTCGCCCACTATCACGCAGCGGCGGTCGAAGGGCTGGCAACGAGCGGCATCGCCATCGACTATGCCACGCTCCCCGCCGCTTTCTTCGATCGCATCGCGCCGCATTTCGGCCTGCGGCTCACTGCCGCCGAGCAACGCCGGATCGCGCAAGCGAGTGCGCATGACGCGAAAGCGCCGGACAATCTCTTCACTGCCGACGGCGCTCGAAAGCGCAGCGAAGCCGGTGCGGCGGTGACGGAGGCGGCAACACGCCAGCTCGGCGATCTCCACGACCAGCTGCTCCGCATCAGCCGGTCGGCCCCGAAGGATCAGCGCGCCGCTTCCTCATAGTCGGCGAGCAGTTCGGTGAAGGTCCGCGTCCAGGCGAAGTTCCGCTCGACATGCGCACGGGCGCGCTGCGCGATCTGCTCCCGCTCGGCCGCGACGCGCACGATGCCCGCTGCCATCGCAGCCGCATCGCCCACCGGCGCCAGATAGCCGAGCCCCTCGGGCACCCGCTCGCGAAGCGCCCCACCCGCCACGCCGACCACCGGCAGGCCCGCGGCCTGCGCCTCGATCACGGCGAGCCCGAAGGTCTCGTGCGGGCCGGCAGTCACATAGATGTCGGCGGAGGCAAGCAGCGCCGCAAATCGCTCGCGATCGGTTTCATAAGACAGGAGGTGGACGCCCGGATGCTCTCCCGCCAGCTGCGCGATTTCGTCGTGCAGCGGCCCCTCGCCCACGATCCAGAGCTGCGCATCGAAGCGGTCGGGCAACTGAGCATAGGCTTCGATCAGCTTCGGCACCTGCTTCTCGGTGCCGAGCCGTCCGGCATAGACCAGAACCATTGTGGCAGGCCCTGCCCCGGTGCGCGCCCGCACCGCCGGATCGGCCTTGTCGGGCCGAAACAGCTCGAGATCGACTCCCAGCGGCACGATTCGCACGTCCTCGACGCCATAGTCGCGGAGGCGCTCCGCCTGCGCCGGCGTCGAGGCGAAGCGCAGGTCGCAATGCTCGAAGACGTTGCGCATATAGCGCTCCGCCCCCTTTTCGGCGGTGTCCGCCAGCTTCTCCACCATATGCCCGAGCGTGTCGCTGATCTCGTCGATCCAGTCGTGCGCCAGCGCGCGCAGCGGGGCACCGACATAGGCGTCGGCGACGTCGGTGTGAAAGAAGCCCCCAACCAGGCAGCGCTCGCCTGCGCGGTGCCGGTGCTTGCGATAGGAAAAGGCGGCCCAGGGCGAGATATAATAGCTGCCGAGTTCGACGATGTCGGGCGCATGCGCATCCAGCGCCTTCCGGATCGAACGCGGATTGATGAAGAAGCGATAATCCTGCTGGCCGGGAAAGCGCGGGCTGTCGATCTCCACGATCGTGCCATGCGCATCCTCACGCACCCGGTCTTCCGCACCCGGGACGATCAGCAGATGCGTGTGCTGCGTCGATTCGGCGAGGAAGCGGCGTTTCTGATCGATGTAGGTGCGGATTCCGCCGCTGTGCTCGTTATACGCCAGCGTCACGTCACAGAATTTCATGCGCTGCCTTCCGCCTCTTGTGCCAACAACACCGGTTCTCCGAACGCCGCTTCGAACGGCCGCGTGCCCCATGCCATCCGCAATTCACCGCGCGTGCGGCCCTCCGGCCCGACGCGCAATTCGACTTCGCCTTCCTCCGCCGCCAGCAGAAGCGTGAAGCGCATCCCTTCGGCACGTCGCGGAAAGCGCGGCCGGAGCGCACGCGCGCCGGGGCGGCCCTGAAGGCCGAACAGATGCTCGGCCACTAGCATATTCACCAGCCCGGTCCAGCCGACGAAGTCGGCCACCGGCCCGGATCCGAGCGTGATCTTTTTCCAGCGATTGCCGCGCTTTCGATGCAGCGCATCGATGCGATGCACAGTGGGATCGTAGAACTCGTAGAAATGCCCGTGATGCTGATAGGTACGATAGACGCCGTCGGCGAGGCGGAACGCCATGTCCGACGCGGTTTCGTGCCAGCCCGCGCGGCGCAGCCCTTCCACCACTCCATAGGCCGTGTTGAGCCACACCGGGCCGCGCCACATGTCCCGCTCGAAATCCGGATCGTCGAGCGCCACAGACGGCAGCGGGATCAGCGTGCCGAATCCCTGCGGGTCCACGATCCGGCCGTGCATCCGCTCGGCCCGTGCGGCGCCGGGAATCCCCGCCCACAGCGGCAACAGCGAGGCGATGGTGCGGCTGCGCACCAGCCGGCCCCGCGTCGTGTCGAGATCGAAATACAGGCCTTCTCCCGGGTCCCACAGATGGGCGTTCACCAGCGCCCGAATGCGATCCGCCTCGTGCCCATGGGCAGCCGCTTCGGCATCCCTGCCGAGCGTCGCGGCCATTTCGGCCAGTGCCTCGCTCTGGAGCACCATATAGCTGCACAGGTCGGGCGCCGCCCAGGTGCGGATGTCCTCCAGTCGTCGCTCGTCGGTCGTGCTGAAGCGCGGCGCGTTCTCGACGCCGGATTCATAGGGATGTGCCCAGTGATAGAGGCCGTTCGACAGCCGCCGATGCGCGTCGAGCCAGCGCTTATATGCGGCAAGCGCAGGATAGGCCTCGGCGATCCAACTGCGCGCGCGCGCCTCGGGCACCTCGCGCGCCAGTCGCACCAGCGACCAGGCGATCAGCGGCGGCTGCGTGAATTTGGACCGGGTATATTCGGATGCGAAATGCTGCAGCCGGTCGCCGTCGCGCAGCCGGATCACCGCCGCCAGCACCTCCCAGGCGACCTGCGGATCCCAGCCCTTCCAGACCTGTGCGATGAAGGCCGAATCCCACAGATAGACGCCGCGAAACGGCGGCCCCGGATGCGCATGGCGCAGATCGCTCAGCCGGTTCGGCGTCTGGAGGTTGAGGAACAGCGAGGCGTTCACTCCGGCAAAGCCGTGCCGCCAACTCGCCAGCGAGCGCCCGTGCGAATCCGTCACCTCCAACTCCGGAGGCAGGCGCTCGATATCCTTGGCGGCGAGCAGAGTGGTCGTCATCGCATCGGCGGACGCTCCGCGCCGCTCGAACAGCCGCGACAGGACGAGAATCTCGAAACCGAATACCGCCAACCGCCCGAGCCGCCGCACCGTCCCTAGGGCGAGGCGGAAGCCGTAGGCGAGCGAACGAGTCAGGCCGCGCCGTTCGGCAGGCATGGCATTCCTTCGAAGCAGAGACCGGGAGGCACGCTCGGGCAAACGTGCGGCACCGCGAAAGGTTCGTCCCGCGTCGCAACCATCCGCCGCATACCCGCATTTGGAGTGGCATGGACCCGAATCAGGAAACTCCGCGGCACATCTCGGCGCAGGACGCGCGCGGCGGCGACGTCATTCTGCGAACGCGCCGACGGCGATTGATCTTCATCGCCGGGCTGGTCGGACTGGCGGTGCTTGCGATCCTCGCGCGGCTTGCTTTCTACGCCTGAGCGGCGTCGATGCGCCTGCTATGTGACCGCATGCTGCTCGGTCTCGCCCGTTGGACGCGCGCTGCCGGGCACGACACCGCAGTGGTGGAGTCCGAGGCCCAGGATCCGGCGGTTCTGGCGCGCGCCGCGTCAGAGCGCCGCAGGCTGGTAACGCGGGCTCGCGCGCTCGCCGAGTGTAATGCGGGCGCAATTCTCCTCACCGGCGATACGCTCGACGAACAGGCGGCTGCGCTTGTCGGCGGGGCCGATCTCGACTGGCTGGAAGCGCCATTCACGCGCTGCCTGGTCGACAATCAACCGCTGCGGACAGTTGAGCCGGACAGGCTCCCGGATATTCCGGATTCGGCTCGCAGCCTTTCCGGCCCCTTTCGCACCTGCCCCGCATGCGGCCGCAGCTATTGGCCGGGCAGCCACGTGCGCCGGATGCGTGCCCGCCTCGAACGCTGGGCTACGGCTAAACCGTGAAGCTCTCGCCGCAGCCGCAGGCACCCTTGGCATTGGGATTCTCGAATACGAACCCCGCGGTGAAATCGTCTTCCACCCAGTCCATCGTCGATCCGATCAGATAGAGCACCGAAGCGCCATCGACGAAGAAGGCGCCGCCCGGTGTGTCGATCCGTTCGTCCATCGGATTCGCCTCGGCGACATAATCCACCGAATAGGCGAGGCCGGAACAGCCGCGGCGGGGCGTGGAGAGCTTAACGCCGATCGTCCCCTCCGGCGCCCGCGCCATCAGCGCGGCGATCCGCGCCTCGGCAGCGTGCGTCAGGTTCAGCACGGCGGGGCGTTCGCGGGTGGTGGTTGCCATGTCTCACTTACCTTTCCCGTTCGCTTCGAGCGCAGTCGACAAGCGTTGCGCCACATCAGCGTGTCCCGTTTTCGCTCGACACCAACGGTTCTGTTGCGCTCGTCCGGGGTCAGAGCATTCCCAGCTCGAGCTTCGCTTCGTCGCTCATCTTGCCCGGATCCCACGGCGGATCCCAGACGAGGTTCACTTCGGAATGGCCCACACCCGGCACCGATCCGACCCGCAGCTCGACTTCGGCGGGCATCGATTCGGCGACCGGGCAATGCGGCGTCGTCAGCGTCATCGTCACGACGGCATGGCCGTCGTTGGTGACCTCGACGCCATAGATCAGCCCCAGGTCATAGATGTTCACCGGGATTTCCGGATCGTAGATTTCCTTCAGCGCCTCGACGATCGCATCGTAGAGCGCGCCGCCCGGCTCCCCGCTGTTCGCCGGCTCGGGCTTCTGTGCAAGGAAGCCGGTGAGATAATCGCGCTTACGCTCATAGGTGTCGCGCGCGTCCTCCACCCGGGCGCGCGGCGGCGCGTCGACCCGCTCGACTTCCTCGGCCACGATCTTGCTTTCCTCGTTCATCATCTTCACCCGAAAATCCGCGTGACGCGCTCGACGCCCTGCACCAGCGCCGCGACGTCGGCCGCCGAATTATACACTCCGAAGCTCGCGCGCGCCGTCGCTTCGACGCCCAGCGCCTCCATCAGCGGCTGCGCGCAGTGATGCCCCGCGCGGATCGCCACCCGGCTCTCGTCCAAGATGGTGGCGATGTCGTGCGGATGCACCCCCTCGACGCCGAAGCTGACGATCCCCGCCGAATTCTCCGGCCCGAACAGGCGCACGCTGTTGATCTCCGACAGTCGTGCGCGCGCTTCGGCGACCAGTGCCGCCTCATGCGCATCGATCCGGTCGAGCCCGATCGCCTCGACGTAATCGATCGCCGCGTGCAGCCCCAGCGCACCGACGATGTGCGGCGTTCCCGCTTCGAATCGACCCGGCGGCGGGGCATAGGTCGTGCGCTCGAACGAGACCTTGTCGATCATCGATCCGCCGCCCTGCCACGGCGGCATCGCGTCGAGCAGCTCGGCGCGGCCCCACAGCACGCCGACACCAGTGGGACCGTAGAGCTTGTGCCCGGAAAAGACATAGAAGTCGCAGTCGAGCGCACCGACGTCGACCGGCATCCGCGGCACCGCCTGGCAGCCGTCCAGCAGCAGCTTCGCGCCCACGCCATGCGCCAGTTCCGCCGCCCGCCGCGCGTCGAGCACCGATCCGGTGACGTTCGAGACATGCGCCAGCGCGACCAACCGATGCCGCGAGGTCAGCATCTCGGCCATCGCATCGAGATCGATCCGCTGGTCTTCGGTCAGCGGCAGCACGTCAATGTGCGCACCGATCCGCTCGGCCGCCAGCTGCCACGGCACGATATTCGAATGATGCTCGAGTTGGCTCAGCAGGATCCGGTCGCCCGCGCGCAGCTGCGACACGGCCCAGCTCTGCGCCACCAGATTGATGCCTTCGGTCGCTCCGCGCACGAATACGATCTCGTCGGCCGAACCTGCCCCCAGGAATCTCGCCGCCCGCGCCCGCGCCGCCTCATAGGCGAGCGTCATGTCCGCCGACCGCTGATAGACGCCGCGGTGGACGGTGGCATAGGTCTCGCCATAGCCGCGCGTGATCGCATCGATCACCGGGCGCGGCTTCTGCGCGGTCGCGGCGGTATCGAGATACGCCCAGCCCGAAGGGATCGCCGGAAAGTCGGCGAGCACGTCGAGCGGGCGCATGTCGGCCGTCACTTGCATGTCGCACCCTCTCCGCGCGTCCCGGGCGCGGTCGCGGGACGCGCCGCACCTGACGCGCATCGTGTCTCGACTTTGCTCGACACAAGCGGATTCGCGCAGGAAAGAGGTGTCACAGCGCCTCCCCCAGCCACTTCTCCGCATCGGCCGCGAACGCCTCGCGCACCGGTTCCTGGCCGATCCGGTCGAGCGCATCGGCAACGAAGGCGCGGGTCAGCAGCGCCTTGGCGGCGCCTTCAGCCAGTCCGCGGCTCTGGAGATAGAAAAGCGCGCGCCGGTCGAGCTCGCCCACTGTGGCGCCATGGGCGCACTTCACGTCGTCGGCGAAAATTTCCAGCTCGGGCTTCAGATTGATCGTCGCCGTGCGGTCGAGCAGCAGTCCCCGCAGCGACTGTTCGCCGTCGGTCTTTTGCGCGCCGCGGCGAACCACCACCCGAGCCGCGATGCTTGCAGTAGCCCGCTCGCTCGCCACCGCGCGCCAGGTCTGCCGGCTGGTACCTTCCTCGCCCGCATGGTCGACCAGATTGAACGTGCCGAGCATCTGCTCTCCGCACGCCAGCAGCGCGCCGCCCACTTCGACATAGGCACCGGGCATGCTGGCGATGTTGCCGGTTTCCAGCCGCGCAGTGTCGCAACCGAGCACCAGCGCCGTCGAAATGAAACTCGCCGCCTCGGGGACACAGGACGCGGCATGATCGGTGAAGGCGCCGCCGGTCTTCACCGCGCGCACGGCACGCATGAGCCGCGCCCCGCGCTTCGCCTCATACCAGTTGGCGACATTCGCCCAGCCGGAGCCGAGGTGTGTCTCGACGATCGATGCCTGGGCATCCTCCTCGAGCACGATCTTGTTGGCATAGTGCGCGCTGCCGCCCGTCGAGACGTAGACGATCTGCACCGTCCCGATCACGCCGCGCTTGCCGACCACAATCGCGAACCCCGCGCGCGCCTCGCGCACCGCGCGATCGGCGAGCGGATTGCCGGCAAGCTCCGTGCCGCCGTTCGTCACGCGAACCTCGCCCGGCGCGCTCAGCTCCGCGCGAAAGACCCCATCGACGAACACGAGCCGCGGGCCGGGCAGATCGATCCACCAATCATCGAGGGTGGGCAGCGCACCGCTCGGCGCTTCCGTCTCGTAACGGGCCAGCCTGCCGGTATCGAACCAGCGCAGATCCTCCTGCCGCTGGACGTCCTCCGGTGGGCCAGGCGCCCGTTCCAAGGTGTCGGCCGCGCTCACGCCGCCACCGCCGCATAGCCTTCGCGCTCCAGCGCCTCGGCCAGTTCCGGCCCGCCCGAGCGCACGATCCGCCCATCGGCGAGCACATGCACCTTGTCCGGCCGGACATAGTCGAGCAGCCGCTGGTAATGGGTTATCAGCAGCACGCCCTTGTCCGGTGCACGCAGGATGCGGTTGATACCGTCGCCCACGGTCTTCAGCGCATCGATGTCCAGGCCCGAATCCGTCTCGTCGAGGATCGCGAACTTCGGGCCGAGGATACCCATCTGCACCATCTCGTTGCGCTTCTTCTCGCCGCCCGAAAAGCCGACGTTCACCGGCCGTTTGAGCATCTCCTGGTCCATCCCAAGCGCATCGGCCTGGCCGCGGGCAAGCTTCAGGAACTCCGCGCCGGAAAGCGGATTTTCGCCGCGCGCGCGTCGCTGGCTGTTCAACGCCTCGCGCAGGAACTGGACGTTCGAGATGCCGGGAATTTCGACCGGATACTGAAAACCGAGGAACAGCCCGGCCGCCGCGCGCTCGTGCGGCTCCATCTCCAGCAGATCCTCGCCCAGGAAGGTGACCGAACCGGCCGTCACTTCATAAGCGTCGCGCCCGCCGAGCACATAGCCCAGCGTCGACTTGCCCGCGCCGTTCGGCCCCATGATCGCGTGGATCTCGCCCGCGCGGACTTCGAGGTCGAGCCCCTTGAGGATTTCCTTGCCGTCGATTTCGGCGTGGAGGTTTTCGATCTTCAACATGCGTGTCTCTGTTCCAATCAGGGCATCGTGTCGGGACCGGGCCCGAAGGTGATCGCCGGTGCGCTGGTCATGTCACGCGGCGGCGGGGGCAGGTCGGGAAGCCGGTTCGGATCGTCCTCCGCCGCGCCGCGTACGGCAGGGCCGACCGCAGGCATCTCTGCGGCGGTGCGCGGCTCGACCAGCTTCGGCAGCGTGAGCGCCATCGCGGGCGCGGCTTCCGCCGCAGCCGCGCGCCGCGGGGCCAGCGTAACCAGCGACACGTCGATGCACGCACCGGCCTCGGCCACGTCCGCGGCGCAGTCAGGCACGGTTGCACAGGCTTCCGCATCGAGCGAGTCGACACCGCTCGAGATGAAGACTCGGCAATTCTCCAGCCGGCCGTCGGCAGCGCGATCGAAGAGGAGCGCCACGCGCCCCACCGTCGCCTGCACGACGATCGCCTCCGCTTCCTCTTCGAAGACGGCGTCCTGCGCAGGCACGTCCTGCATCGCGACAGCGGCGAGGAGGAGCAGCGGCGAGATCACCCCACCGAACCTTCAAGGCTGATGCCGAGCAGCTTCTGCGCCTCGACTGCGAATTCCATCGGCAGCTGCTGCAGCACTTCCTTGGCGAAGCCGTTGACGATCAGCGCCACCGCACTTTCGGTGTCGAGCCCGCGCTGCATCGCATAGAAGAGCTGATCGTCGCTGATCTTGCTGGTCGTCGCCTCATGCTCGATCTGCGCGGACGGGTTCTTCACTTCGATATAGGGCACCGTGTGCGCGCCGCACCGGTCGCCGAGCAGCAGGCTGTCACATTGCGTGAAGTTGCGGACATTCTCCGCATTCGGCCCGACGCGCACCAGCCCGCGATAGGTGTTGTCGCTGCGGCCCGCGCTGATCCCCTTCGAGATAATCGTTGATCGGCTGTTCTTGCCGTTGTGAATCATCTTGGTGCCGGTATCGGCCTGCTGCCGGCCGTTGGTCACTGCGACCGAATAGAATTCGCCGACGCTGTTCTCGCCGTTCAGCACGCAGCTGGGATATTTCCAGGTGATCGCGCTGCCGGTTTCGACCTGGGTCCAGCTGACCTTGGAATTCTTCCCCTGGCACAGCGCGCGCTTGGTGACGAAGTTATAGATGCCGCCCTTGCCGTTCTCGTCGCCCGGATACCAGTTCTGCACCGTCGAGTATTTGATTTCCGCATCGTCGAGCGCGACGAGCTCGACTACCGCGGCGTGCAGCTGGTTCTCGTCACGCATCGGCGCGGTACAGCCTTCGAGGTAGCTGACGAATGCGCCCTTGTCGGCGACGATCAGCGTCCGTTCGAACTGACCCGTATTCTCGGCGTTGATGCGGAAATAGGTCGACAGCTCCATCGGGCAGCGGACGCCCTCGGGCACATAGACGAAGGTGCCGTCGGAAAAGACCGCGCTGTTGAGCGTCGCGAAATAGTTGTCGCGCTGGGGCACCACCTTGCCGAGCCACTTCTTGACCAACTCGGGATGCTCGCGGATCGCCTCGCTGATCGAGAGGAAGATCACGCCGGCGGCCTTCAGCTCCTCGCGAAAGGTCGTCGCGACCGAGACGCTGTCGAACACCGCATCGACAGCCACCTTGCGCGCGCCCTCGACGCCCGCGAGCACCTTCTGCTCCTCGATCGGGATGCCCAGCTTTTCATAGGTCCGCCGGATCTCGGGATCGAGCTCGTCGAGCGAGGCGATCGTCTTCTTCTGCTTGGGCTCGGCGTAATAATAGGCGTCCTGATAGTCGATCGGCGCGATGTTCAGCTTGGCCCAGTCGGGCGCCGTCATCTCCTGCCACATCCGAAACGCCTTCAGCCGCCAGTCGAGCATCCATTCGGGCTCGCCCTTCTTGGCGGAGATGAAGCGCACCGTGTCCTCGGTCAGCCCCTTGGGCGCAAAGTCCTGCTCGACCTCGGACGCGAAGCCCCATTCATATTTCTTGTTCGCGGCGGCAAGCGCCTCGGCGTTTTTCGTGGCCATGGTTCAGCTTCCAATCGGAGCGGCTTCGCGCACCGGATTTGTGTTCAGGGACGCCAGTGTCACACTGGCCAACGCGCCGCGCACGGCGCCGTTCACTTGGTTCCAGTGCGGCTTCACGCGGCAATTCTCTTCAACCGCGCAGTCGCGGCCCTTTTCATCGACACAGGCGGTCATCGCGATCGGCCCGTCGATCGCTTCGACGATATCGGCCAGCGTGATCGCCGCCGGCGGTCGCGCGAGGCGGAATCCGCCGCCGGTCCCGCGCGCGCTCTCCACCAGCCCGGCTGCGGACAGCCGGCTGACCAGCTTCTGCACCGTCGGAAGCGGCAGCCCGGTTTCCTCGGCGAGCAGCGTTGCGTTCAGCCGCCCCGCCCCGCCGCAATGGCGTGCGGCGGCGGTGAGCATCACCACCGCATAATCGGCAAGGGAGGACAGGCGCATCATCAATCGGACCAACTCGTTCCGATTGGCATCTGGGGTCAATCGTCGTGTGGGTCAAGCGTTTCCGGCACTGCCTCGGGCAACATGTAGAAGGTTTCCTTGTCCAGCGTCGCCGCCAGCACCGGATCGATCCGCTCGCGCAGGCTGGTGGGCGTGTGGCCGGTATAGTGCTTAACTTCGTTGATCATGTGCGACTGATCGGAAAAGGGTGCGGCGACATCGGCAGCCCGCTCGCCGCGATAGAGGCGCAGCGCCGCCAGCAGCGCACGGAACTTGCGGCGCAGGTGAGTCGGCGATCCGCCGAAATATTCGTTGCACAGCCGCATTACCTGGCGCGGCGTCATGCCGGGAACGGCATCGTAGAGCGCCTGTACGTCGAGCGTCTCGGACGCCGACCATTCCCGCACTGCCTGCGCCAGCGCCAGATGGGAAACAGGCACGGATTGCCGCCGCGCCTGCAGGAACGGCTCGACGGCTGCGATCATTTCCTCCAGCGTCTCCAGGCGCCGCAGCTCCGCCAGCAGCGCAATCACCTCGGGTCCAAACACCTCGGCTCCGTCGATCACCCGATCGGCGACCTGATGCGCCGGAAGCCTCACCAGGGAACGCCAGCCGATCGGCCGCAGCGAAACGCCGAAACAGTGAAACGGTCCTTCGACGCGGTAGCGCGCAGCCGCGGTCCCCGGCGCGTTGATCATCACCGGGCGCGAATGTTCTTCGCGGCCGTCGGGAAACAGGAGCACTCCCTCGCCTTTCAGCATGAAGCGGATCTGGCCGACGTCGACTCGTTCGACGCCCTCCACTTCGCGCGCATCCCAGCGATACAGATAATAGGTTTCGACGAGCGGCTTCAGCGGCCCTTCGGTATCGATGAAGCGTAGCGCAGGCCCGCCTGGGGCGGAGCGCAGCACGACACCCTTGCCCTCGCCTGCGGCATCGGTCGTGCGGACGGCTTTCGCCACGGAAGCCTTGCCTCCGCGGTCGGTTCCGGCGTGCTGCATTGGCCTGAGTACCCCACCTCAGATGACCGAAGGCAGGACTATATCGTTCAGGTGGCGGCGATAAAAGACGGCCCGGCCAACGAATCGGCCGGGCCAGTTAGAAAGGGTCCCCCTGTTGGCGGAACCCCTCGGGTCGCAGCTCCGTACTAGCACCGAGACCTGCTGCGGTATTGAACCCAAACGACATTCCGGCACGCGGCCGCTTTGACGTTGCTCCGCTCCGGTGCAAACACCGGCGCATGGCCTATCCGCTCCGCCCCCTGCTGTTCGCGCTCGATGCCGAGCAGGCGCACGGCGCTTCGCTCGCCGCGCTGCGCCTCTGGATCACCGCAGGAACGCCGTTCAACGCCTCCGGAACGGATATGTCGCTGCAGACCGAAGTAGCCGGCATCGTCTTCCCCAATCCGCTCGGCCTCGCAGCGGGATACGACAAGGATGCAGTGGCCGTGCCCGGGCTGTTCGCACTCGGCTTCGGCTCGGTCGAAGTCGGTACGCTCACCCCGCGCCCGCAGCCGGGCAATCCTCGGCCGCGCCTGTTCCGGCTTGCCGAAGACGAAGCCGTGATCAACCGCATGGGCTTCAACAACGGCGGTCTCGACGCGGCACTGGCGCGGATCGCCAAGCGGCGCGACCGCAGCGGCGTGCTCGGCATCAATGTCGGCGCGAACAAGGATTCGGCGGATCGGATCGCCGATTATGCCCAGGGCGTGGCGCGCGCCGCGCCGCTTGCCGATTACATCACGGTCAATGTCAGCTCGCCCAACACGCCGGGCCTGCGCGATCTTCAGTCGCGACCGGCGCTCGACGATCTCCTTGCCGCCTGCGATGCCGCGCGCGTGCTGCCGGATGCGCGCCTCCGGCCGCTGTTCCTGAAGATCGCGCCCGATCTCGATCGTGCCGGCATCGAGGGAGCCGTACGCGCGGCGATCGACAATCGAGTTGACGCGCTGATCGTGGGAAACACGACCATCTCGCGCCCGGACGGACTGCGCTCCTCGCACGTCGGCGAAACCGGTGGCCTCTCCGGCGCACCGCTCGCGGCTCTCGCCCGCGCCAAGCTCGTCGAAGCGCTCGCGGCGGCGAATGGCGCGCTGCCGGTGGTCTCCGCCGGCGGGATCGACAGCGCGGACGAGGCGCTGGCGCGGCTCGACGCGGGGGCGAGCCTGATCCAGCTCTATTCCGGTCTCGTCTACCGCGGACCCGGACTGATCCACGCGATCCTGGCCGCTCTCGCCGCACGAAAGCGCGGCTGAGCCGCTTTGCGCTGGCACGAAAACACCGCTACGGCAGGCGCATGAAAAGGCTGCTCGTTGCGTTCATCGCCCTCCTCCTCCCGGCAGCCGCATGCGCCCAGGGAGTGGTCGCCTCCGCCGATCCGCGCGCGACCGAGGCGGGCCGCGAGATGCTGCGCCAGGGCGGCAGCGCCACCGACGCCGCGCTCGCGATGCTCGTCGCACTCACGGTCGTCGAGCCCCAGTCGAGCGGCATTGGCGGCGGCGGCTTTCTGCTGCACCACGACGCCGAAACGCGCGTCCTGACCACCATCGACGGTCGCGAGACCGCGCCTGCGGCGGCCCGCCCGGACCGGTTCCTCACTGCCGACGGCGCGCCGATGCCGTTCCTCGAAGCCGTGCCGGGGGGTCGCTCGGTGGGCGTTCCGGGTAATCTCCGGCTGATGGCGATGGCGCATGCAAAATGGGGGCGGCTCGACTGGGCGGCTCTCTTCCAGCCTGCGATCCGCCTTGCCGAACAGGGCTATGACGTCACTGCCCCGCTCGCCGCCTATACGCGAATGCTGGCACCGCGCTGGGCCGACTTTCCCGAGACCGCGGCGCTGTATCTGAACGACGGCGAGCCGCTCGAAGTCGGCGATCATATCCGCAATCCGGCGCTCGCCGCCTTCCTCCGCCGCCTCGCCGCCGAAGGCGCCGATGCCTTCTACACCGGCGAGAATGCCGAAGCGATCGTCAACAGGGTCGCGCAAAGCCCGAACAGCCCGGGGGACATGACGCTCGGCGATCTCGCCGCCTATCGCGCGGTCGAGCGCCCGGCGGTGTGCGGCGGCTATCGCGACTACACCGTCTGCGGCATGGGCCCGCCCTCCTCGGGCGCCACCACCGTGCTCCAGATCCTCGGCATGCTCGAACGGTTCGACATCGGCGAGATGGGCGCGCGTTCGCCCACTGCATGGCATTTGATCGGCCAGGCGATGCGGCTCGCCTATGCCGACCGCGGCAAGTATCTCGGCGATCCGGACTTTGTCTCCGTGCCGGTCGCGGGACTCGTCGATCCCGGCTATCTCGCGCATCGTGCGCGGCTGATCGCGCCCGATCGCGCCTTGGAACGCTATCAGCCCGGCACCCCGCCCGGCGCGCAGCCGCGGACCGATGCGGTACAGCCCGACGTACCCGGCACCACGCATTTCGTCGCGGTCGATCGGGCGGGCAGTGTCGTCTCGATGACCTCGACCGTCGAGGGGCCGTTCGGAAGCCAGCTGCTCGCCAACGGCTATGTCCTCAACAACGAGCTCACCGATTTCAGCTTCGCGCCCGAGGAAGCCGGCGCGCCGGTGGCCAATGCCGTCGCGCCGGGCAAGCGCCCGCTGTCATCGATGTCGCCGACCATCGTGTACGATCCCGACGGCCGGCCGGTGCTGGCGCTCGGCTCGGCGGGCGGACGGCGGATCATCATGCACGTCGCCAAGACACTGATCGGCGTGCTCGACTGGGATCTGCCCGTCGCCGAGGCGATGGCGCTGCCCAATCTTTACTACGACGACGCGGATTTGCTGATCGAAGCGACTCCGCTCGGCACCGAACTTGCCCGGGAAATCGCGCCGCTCGGCGCCGTCCGCGCTGCCGATCAGGGGTCGAAGGTCACTGCCGTCGAACGCACGCCGGAGGGCTGGCGCGGCGCCGCCGATCCGCGCAGCGTCGGCACCGCCGCAACCGAATAAGAACAACGCGGTTGAATACAACCGTAACGAAGACGGGAGACAGGATGCGCAGGCTCGAACGGTTCGAAAACCTCGTCAGCATGTTCTTCGCACGCGCGAAGGAGAAGGGCGACGCGCCCTTTCTCTGGGCAAAGGCGGACGGCGAATGGAAGGCGACGAGCTGGTCCGAGGCCGCCCGCCAAGTCGCGGGGCTCGCCACCGCGCTGGAATCGATGGGACTGCGCCGCGGCGACCGCGTGATGCTCGTTTCGGACAATCGCCCCGAATGGTGCATAAGCGATCTCGCGATCATGGCGGCGGGTTGCGTGACGGTGCCGACCTACACCACCAATACCGAGCGCGATCACGCCCATATCATTGAGAATTCGGGCGCCTGCGCGATTATCGTCTCGAACGCCAAGCTCGCGCGCAACCTGATGCCGGCGGCGGTCCGCTCGAACACCGTCCGGATGGTGATCGCGATCGACGAGATGCGCGCCAGCCAGTCGGGCAGCATGGAATATCATCAGTGGCGCAGCCTGATCGAGGCGCACCCCGCCGATCCCGAAGCCGTGGCGGCACGCGCCACCTTCAAGCGCTCCGACCTCGCCTGCATCATCTATACGAGCGGCACCGGCGGCGCACCGCGCGGCGTGTGCCAGCATCACGGCGCGATCCTCCACAATGTCGAAGGATGCACCGCGCTGATCTCCGAGGATTTCGGCTGGGACGACGAGATTTTCCTCTCGTTCCTGCCGCTTTCGCACGCCTATGAGCATACCGGCGGGCAGCATTTCCCGATCGGCCTCGGCGCCCAGATCTATTATGCCGAGGGGCTCGAGAAGCTTGCCTCGAACATTGAGGAGGTCCGGCCGACGATCATGGTCGTCGTGCCGCGCCTGTTCGAAGTGCTCCGCACCCGCATCAGCAAGGCGATCGAGAAACAGGGCAAGTTCTCCGCCTATCTGCTCGACCGCGCGGTGAAGATCGGCTCCAAGCGGAGCGCGGGCGGCGTGCCGGTGCAGGATCAACCGATGAACCTGTTCCTCAAGGCCACGCTCAAACCCAAGATCGCCAAGCGCTTCGGCGGGCGGATGAAGGCGATGGTCTCGGGCGGGGCGCCGCTCAATCCTGAGATCGGGATCTTCTTCGATTCGCTCGGCCTCACCTTCCTACAAGGCTATGGCCAGACCGAGGCCGCGCCGGTGATCTCGTGCAACCGTCCCAAGGCGGGTCTCAAGCACGACACGGTCGGCCCGCCGCTCGAAGGCGTCGAAGTGCGGATCGCCGAGGACGGCGAGATATTGGTGCGCGGCGAGCTCGTGATGCACGGCTATTGGCGCAACGAGGACGAGACCGACCGCGTCCTCAAGGACGGCTGGCTCCATACCGGCGACATCGGCGAGATCGACGCCAAGGGCCGGATCCGGATCACCGACCGCAAGAAGGACATCATCGTCAACGACAAGGGCGACAACGTCGCCCCGCAGAAGATCGAGGGCATGCTGACGCTCCAGCCCGAGATCGTCCAGGCGATGATCTATGGCGACCGCAAGCCCTATATGACCGCGGTGCTCGTCCCGGATCCAGAATGGACGCAGGAATGGTGCGCCAAGAGCGGCAATCCCTGCGACTTCGAGAAACTGGCGCAGGATCTCGACTATCGCGCGGCGCTGGGGAAGGCAGTCGAGCGCGTCAATCACGATCTGTCGCAGATCGAGCGCGTCCGCCGCTTCATCCTGGCCGACGCGCCCTTCCAGATCGAGAACGAGCAGCTGACCCCGAGCCTCAAGATTCGCCGCCACGTGCTCCGCAAGGTCTATGGCGAGCGGTTGGATGCGCTCTACCGAGGATAGCCTCACCGAGCGGGCGCTCGCCGGCAGGGCCAGTGCGGCGCCGGGCAACCGCACCGCCGGCGTTCACTGGACCTGACTCGCGCTCTCGCGCGGCGGAACGGCGGTCAGCGCCCTACGGCCGCGGCGTTCGTCGGCGCGGCTTCGGCCGCGGCGCTGCCCTCGGGCACCACCACCATCGTCCAGTCCTTCGACGGCTGGAGATATTTCGCGGCGAGCGCCTGCAACTCGGCCGGCGTGGTCCCGACCACATCGTCGGCGATGCTGCGCACGGCCGCGAGCCGCGCCGGATCGCGCGTGCCGCCTTCGACCAATGCCATCCAGAAGGGATTGGCGGTCGATCGCCGCCGCAGTCCTTCGATCAACGGCACGATCGCGCGTTGCAGCTCGTCGGCTTCTACCGGACGAGCCACCAGATCGGCGGCGATCCCGCGCGCCAGCGTGAAGAAAAACCCCGTCTTGTCCGGGGGCACCATGCCGAGCGCCACCAGGCTGCCGCCGCCCGGCAAGCCGACCGGCCATTGGCTGACGATGTTGGGCGAATAGCTCACCCCCGCCTGGCTGCGCAGTTCCTCGAGCAGTCGGTCGCGGAAGATCGCGGCCAGCACTTCGAGCTTGCGGCTTTCCGGAATGTCGGCGCTGCCGCTGCCGGTGGGCCACGCGATCGCCGCCGCGGCCTGATCGGGCTGGCCTTCGTGGGTGCGCACCACCGGTGTCGCGACATGCTCGGGGAATCGCACCGGCGGCACCGGCTGGGTCATCGCCTCACGCGGGGCCAGCGCGCCGAAAGTGGCGGCGACCGCTTCGATTGCCGTCTCGCTCTCGAGATCGCCGAACACGAGCACTTCGATCGGCCCCTGCGCCAGCAGCGGCTCCCAGAAGGCGCGGAAGCGCTCGGGCGTCAACGCTTCGATCTCCTCGATCGGCGGGACGCCCCAGCGCGGATCGCCGGCGTGCAGCAGCGAATCGAGGTCGCGCGACAGCACGCCGTCGGGCGAGGCGGAAAGCCCGGCATAGCCGGCCAGCAACACTGCCCGGGCCCGCTCGACCGGATTGGGATCCCAGCCCGGCGCCGCCAGCTTGGTGGCGAACAGCCGAAGCTGGTCGGCAAGATCCTCGCGCGTTGTCTGCCCCGCCAGGATGAAGGCGTCCTCGCCGACGCCGAAGCCCAGCTCGATCTGACGGTCGCCGGTCAGCGCATCGAGCTCCTCCTGGCCGAAATCGCCGATGCCGCTCGCCATCAGGGCCATCTCCCCGGCCCAGCCGGGGGCGGGCCGGTCGGCCGGCAGCGCGTTGATGCCGCCGCCGAAGCGTACACGCACATACACTTTGTTCACTTCCGAATCATTCTGGTGGAGCAGCAGCTCGACGCCATTGTCGAACGCGATCTGCTCGATCGTCGGATCGTCGAGCGCCACCGTCCGGCGCACCACCGCGCCCGGCGTTCCGAGCACCGGCAAATCGTCGATGTCCACTGCGCCGACAGTATCGCGCCGCTCGCCGCCGCCGACGTCGGCTTCCACTGCCGCCGCGAGCCGCGTCGTCGCCGTATCGTCGGCGACGCGCGTGTTGACGATCGCGCGCATCGCCACTCCGTCGAACACGCGGGCAGAGGCGGCCTGCACCGCCTCGGGCGTGAACATGCCGCCATCCACCGCGCCGCGAAAGATAATGTAGCTTCCCTCGGCGTTGGTCACTGCCTCGTTGATGTCGACCGCCTCGACGAGCGTATCGGCGATCTGCGATCCGGGCTCCACAGGCTCGGTGGCGATCGCATTGCGCATCGCCGCGTCGATCTCGGCCACTTCGCGATCGATCTCCGCCTGCGTCGGCGGAGTCGCGACCGCATCGGCGATCACGCCGCGCACCTCGCGGAGTGCACGCTCCCAATCATCGCCCACCGGCAGAACCTGCACCGTCGTCACATTCGCCGATCGGGCGACATCGTCGAGATTCGCGCCCGCCGCGAGGAAACTTCCGCCGGAACGCGCGATCGATTCGAGTCGGCGATTGATGATCCGCACCGCCACCAGGTCGACCATTCGCTCCTGATTGAAGCGCATCGTGTCGAACGTCACTGTCCACGGCCGCAGGACGTTGAAGCTGACCAACGTCGGCAGCGCAGGCTCCACCAGCGTCGCACTCACGGGATGGCCATCGCCCGGCGTGCCGAAGTCCGGTGTCTCGGGCGCCGGGCCCGTGCCTTGCCAGTCGGCGAAATGCTCGACCACCAGCTGCTCTAGCACCGCCGGATCCGCATCGCCGGCGATCACGACCACGGCCCGCTCGGGGCGGTACCAGCGGCGTTGAAACGCTTGCACTGCCTCTGGAGTGGCGGCGGTCAGCGCCTCGGTCGTGCCGATCGGCTTGCGCTCGGCAAGCGGCTGGCCGGCGAACACCAGCCGCAGCATCGCGTCCTCCAGCCGCACCTGCGGGCCGGGCTGCTCGCGCGCCTCGGCCAACACGACCGGCCGCTCGGCATCGAGCGCTTCCTGGGTGATCGTCGGATTCTCCATCATTCCGGCCAGGATCTTCAGGCTTTCGCTCAGCCCCTCCCGGTCCGCGCTCGGCAGGTCGAGCTGATAGACGGTTTGCGTAAAGGTGGTGGACGCGTTGCTGTCCGATCCGAAGGTCACGCCCAGCCGCTGCCAGATGCGGCGCGATTCGCCGTCCGGCACATGCTCCGACCCGCGGAAGGCGAGATGCTCGAGCAGATGGGCGAAGCCGCGTTCCGAATCCCGCTCCATCAGCGATCCGGCATCGATCCGCACGCGCACCGAGACCTGACCGGGCGGAACGCCGTTGCGGCGGACGGCATAGCGCAGGCCGTTGTCCAGCGTTCCGAAGTGCCATTGCGGGTCGCGCGGAATGTCGCTGCCGCGATAGATCCACGGCGTCGTGTCGGGCTGTGCCGCCGGCGCGACGCTGGGCGCGGTCTGCTGGGCGAGGGCGGGAACGGCGGCGCCGGCAAGGGCGAGCGCGGCGGCGGCGATGCGGAAACCGCGGGCAAGCATGAACATGACCCGATCCTAACCGCGCGCCTCCCGCCCCGCCAGCACAGAACGCGGCTTGCGCGCCATGTTTTCGACGAAACTGGACGCTATCCGGACGGACAGCCGAACATCAGCAAAGGCCGGGCTGGACCGCCTCACACGATCTCCAGCACCGAGTCGCATCGTGCGGCGAACGGATCGACGGGGAGCGATGTGACGATCGGCCAGGGTACGGAACAGCGGAAAATGTGGCATAATTCTGTCGAGCCCGATGCTTGGCCGGCGCCGGTTCGCGTTCCCGATCTCAACCTCGTCTCCGGCGCCCCGATCCCGCAGGCGCCGCTGAAGGCCCAGCGCGGCAGGCCGCTCGTCATCCGTGTCGGCAAGCATCTGCGCGGCCTGTTCGACCGGATCATCGCGCGCTCGTCGCTGATCCCGAACGATCCGGTGCTCGACGTGCGAAACTTCCCGTGGACGGCGTCGCTGCGCGAAAACTGGGAAGCGATCCGGGAAGAGGCGATCCGCGCCGGCCTCGCGCGCGAAGTGCCTTCGCTCGCCAGCATCTCGCCCGATCACCGCGCGATCGCGCCGATGAACCGCTGGCGCAGCTTTTTCCTGTGGGGTTATGGCTATCGGATCGACGAGAATATCGCACAATGCCCGATAACCAATGCGCTGGTGGCGCAGATCCCCGATCTCAACAGCGCCTTCTTCTCCATCCTCGCACCGGGCACGCATATTCCGCCGCATCGTGGCGTGACCAAGGGGCTGGTCACCTGCCATCTCGGCCTGGTCATTCCCCGGGACGGCGACGTGCGGATGCGCCTGGAAGACCGCGTCCTGCGCTGGGCCGAGGGCGAGACGCTGGTGTTCGACGACACCTATGACCACGAGGTGTGGAACGACACGTCGGGCACGCGCGTGGTCCTGCTGATCCAGACCAAGCGGCCGTTGCGCAATCCCGGCAAGTGGATCGCCGAACTGTTCCTCGGCATCGTGAAGCGCTCCGCCTTCGTTCAGGAAGCGCGCGCGAACGTGCTGCGCTGGAATGCGGCGCACAAGCCAATGGACAGCTGATCACCGCCAGCGGGCGGGGATCGCAACGCTGTGTTGCCGCCGTGCGCCTTGATCCGGGGCGGCCGCGCCGCCACATGGCGGACATGCTGATCGAAACCGAAGCCACGCCCAATCCCGCGACTCTGAAGTTCCTTCCCGGCCGCACGGTGATGGAAGCGGGCACGCGCGATTTCGCCACGCCCGAGGAAGCCGAAGCCTCGCCGCTCGCCGAGGCGCTCTTCTCGCTCGGCGACGTCACCGGAGTCTTCTTCGGCCGCGACTTCATCTCGGTCAGCGCCGCGCCCGGCGTCGAATGGAGCCAGCTCAAGCCCGACGTGCTGGGCATCCTGCTCGATCATTTCTCGGGTAACATGCCGCTGTTCCGCCCCGGCACGGCAGCCGGCATCGCCGTGCCGCCCGAGGGCGCCGAGTTCGGCGACGATCCCGAGGATGCCGACATCGTGGCGCAGATCCGCGAATTGATCGACACCCGCGTTCGCCCGGCCGTCGCCAATGATGGCGGCGACATCATCTATCGCGGGTTCGACAAGGGGAAGGTGTATCTCCAGATGCAGGGCGCCTGCGCGGGCTGCCCCTCTTCCACGGCCACGCTCAAGAACGGCATCGAGCAGCTGCTGCGCCACTATGTTCCCGAAGTGACCGAGGTCCGCGCCGTCTGACACTGCGCGCCTCCTCGATATCGACGAATAGGAGAAGCACCATGGGCGAACCTCTCAGCGAGGCGGGGCTCGACACGATCTTTCGCACCGCGCGGACCTACAACGGCTATACCGACGCCCCCGTCACCGAAGCCGACATCCGTGCCATCTACAATCTGCTGAAGATGGGCCCCACATCGGCCAACCAGCACCCCGCCCGCTTCGTCTGGCTGCTCAGCCAGGAAGGCAAGAACAAGCTCGCCGATTGCGCCACCGGCACCAATCCCGACAAGATCCGCAAGGCTCCCGCCGCGGTCGTCATCGGCATGGACTGGAATTTTCACGAGCATCTGCCCGACCTCTTCCCGCATACCGACGCCAAAAGCTGGTTCGAAGGCGAAGGCGCGCTCGAAAAGCGCAAGGAACATGCCTTTCGCAATTCCTCGCTCCAGGGCGCCTATTTCATCATCGCCGCGCGTGCGCTGGGGTTCGATACCGGTCCCATGTCGGGATTCGACAACGCCAAGGTTGACGAAGCCTTCTTCCCCGGCCAGCCCCATGTGAAATCCAACTTCATTTCCACGCTGGGCCATGGCGACCCCTCCACCATCTTCGACCGCAGCCCCCGGCCCGAATTCGAGCGGTTCAATCGCGTCGGCTGATCGGCGCACGCTCGTCATCGAAACCGCGACCGCCGCTTGCTCGGTCGCGCTGATCGAAGGCGGCGAGCGGGTGGCGGCGCTCCATGAAGTCGTGGGCCGCGGCCATGCCGAGCGGCTGGTGCCGATGATCGCAGAGCTTCCGGGCCAGGGCCGTGCGGAACGGCTACTCGTCGACTGCGGCCCCGGCAGCTTCACCGGCGTCCGCGTCGGCCTGGCGGCAGCGCGTGCACTCGGCATCGGCTGGGGAGTGCCCGTCTTCGGCTATTCCTCGACTGCGCTGGTCGCCGCCGCCGCGTTCGCCGCCGACCCCGCCCTGCGGGCGCTTGCGGTCGTTCTGGAAGGCGGACATGGTGAAGTCTTCATGCAGGGGTTCACTGCTTCGCCGCCGGCGCCGGAAGGGCCGCTCCGCTCGCTCGTGCCCGATCTCGCCTGCGCCGCGCTCGCCGGCCGCGCCGCGTTCGGCAGCGGTGTCCGGCATCTCGCAGCGCTCGATCCGGCGCTGAGGCTCCACGCAACACTGCCCGACGCAGCCGATGCCGTGCTGCTGCCCCCCGATGCCGCCGCGCTGCCGCCGCGGCCGATCTACGGGCGCGCGCCGGATGCGAAGATCCCCGGAGCACGCGCGTGAGCACGACCGTGAATCTCGTGGCGCTGCGGCCGGGCGGCGCTCACGACCTCGCGCTCGTCAATTCGATCATGCAGGAGGCCTTCGACCCCCGCTACGGCGAAGCATGGACGACGCCGCAGTGCATGGGAATGCTGTCGCTTCCCGGCGCCTGGCTCACTCTGGCCGAACTGAACGGAGAGGCTGCGGGCTTCGCCCTGGCGCGCTCGGCAGGTCCCGAGGCCGAACTGTTGTTGCTCGCTACTCGGCCGGCAAGTCGCGGTCGCGGTGTCGGTGGAGCATTGCTGCGCGCGGTGGTCGAAGAGGCCCGCGAGCGTCGCGTCCTCGACCTGCACCTGGAGGTACGCGCGGGCAACGCTGCTGCGCGTCTATACCAGCGCGAAGGATTTACCAAAGTTGGTGAGCGGCGCGGCTATTATAGAGGTAGGAACGGACAACTGTTCGACGGCGAGACATTTTCGCGAAAGATCGGATGATTTTTTCTTCACCCATGGTGGCGGCTCTTGCCTTCGATCCAAAATGACCGGATAAGCGCGCCGCCAGCGACAGGATAGTCGCGTTATATCGGGTCGAAAGGAATTATAATGGATTCGCAAAACGACATGCAGGAAACGCTAGTCACCTTGACTGCGGATATCGTGGCCGCGCATGTATCCAACAATAGTGTGGCCGTTTCCGACCTTCCGCTTCTTATTCAGAATGTTCATGGTGCGCTCTCCGGCCTCGACGGGAAAGCATCTGAGCCCGAAGTGAAGCAGGAGCCGGCGGTCTCGATCCGTTCGTCGATCAAGCCGGACTATATCGTCTGCCTCGAGGACGGAAAGAAGCTCAAGATGCTGAAGCGTCACCTGATGACGCACTATCAGATGACTCCCGAGCAGTATCGCGCGAAGTGGAATCTGCCCGCGGACTACCCGATGGTCGCGCCCAACTATGCCGAACAGCGCCGGACGCTCGCCAAGAAGATCGGCCTCGGCACCAAGCGCCGCAAGCGCTGAGATCTCGCCGCGACGTCGCCGTGCGGGCTCGTGCAGGCGACGTCGCGGAATTCGGTCCGCTCGCGGAGCACGCTCTTGCCCCCACGTGCCGCTTGGCGGTAGAGCGGTGAGGCACCAGTTGGAAGTCTCATGGGCCGCAAGATCGATCTCGAAGCACTCTGCCAGGAAAAGGGGCTGCGCATCACCGAGCAGCGGCGCGTGATCGCGCGCGTGCTGTCCGAGGCGGAGGACCATCCCGACGTCGAGAAGGTGTATGAGCGCGCCTCGGCGGTGGATCCCGGCATTTCGATCGCGACCGTCTATCGCACGGTCCGCCTGTTCGAAGAGGCGGGCATTCTCGACCGGCACGATTTCGGCGACGGCCGTGCCCGCTACGAGCCGGCTCCCGAGGCGCACCACGATCATCTGATCGACGTCGAAACGGGCAAGGTGATCGAATTCGTCGATCCCGAGCTCGAGCTGTTGCAGAAGCAGATCGCGGAACGGCTCGGCTTCCGCCTCGTTGACCATCGCATGGAACTCTACGGCGTATCGCTCGACCGAAAGAGCTGAGGCTCGGTGGTCGAAACTCCCGAAGAACGGCATCACGCGGCCGCGCAGGGCCGGCCGCCGAAGGTCGGCTTCATCGGCTGGTGTAGGCTCTGGCTGCGGGTCTGCCTGATGCTGCTGGCAGCGCTGGTCGCGATCCCGCTGCACTATCTGTTCCGCATCTTCCGTCTTCCCTCGCCCTGGCCGCGGCTGTTCCTCGGTTGGGTCGCCCGTATCGCCGGCGCGCGCGTGAAGCGGATCGGCGTGCCGCTGAAGCGCGACGTCTTCTATATTTCCAATCACGTCAGCTGGATCGACATTCTCGCGATCGGCGGCGCCAGCGGCAGCGCGTTCGTCGCCAAGGCCGAGCTTCAGAAGGCACCGCTGGTCGGCTGGCTCGCGAGCCTCAACCGCACCGTCTATGTCGCCCGCAACGAGCGGCTGCGCGTCGCCGACCAGATCAACCAGCTGCGCGAGGCGTTTCACGACAATTGGGCGGTTACCGTGTTCCCCGAAGGCACGACGACGGACGGCGCTTCGCTGCTGCCGTTCAAGTCGCCGCTGCTCAAGGTGCTCGAGCCGCCCCCGCCCGGCGTGATGGTCCAGCCGATCCTGCTGGTGTTCGACGCGCGCGGCCGCAACCTCTCGTGGATCGGCGAGGAGAGCGGCAAGGACAATGCGATCCGTGTCCTCTCCAACCGCGGCAGCTTCTCGGTGCGCTGCGTGTTCCTCGACCCCTTCCACCCGCGCGACTTTCCGACGCGCAAGCTCCTCGCCGCCGAAGCCAAGCGCCGCATCAGCGCTGCCTTCGAGGAACGCACCGGCAGCCCGCCGCAGGAATTCATCGGCCACGACTGGTGGGCGGGGAAGCGTCCGCAGCCGACGGCAGACACAGCTGCGGGCGGCGACGCAGAATAGATGCCATCGGCCGGACCCCCAGCGCAGTGCTCCGGCGAAGGCCGGAGCGCTGGGAGGAGTTCAGCTGTGCGCCAACGCTCCGGCCTTCGCCGGAACACCAGGATTGGCGCTGCGGGTGTGCCCCTCCGGGGGATGCATCACGCGCTCCGACCCGCTATAGCGCGGGGCAAATGACCGATCCGAAAACCTATCACGTCAAATCCTACGGCTGTCAGATGAACGTCTATGACGGCGAGCGCATGGCCGAGCTGATGGCGGCGCAAGGGCTCACCGCGACCGACGATGCGGGCGCCGCCGATCTGGTGGTGCTCAACACCTGCCACATCCGCGAAAAGGCGACCGAAAAGGTCTATTCGGAAATCGGCCGGCTGCGGAAGAACGCGGGCGAGCACGGTCGGCGCGCGCCGATGATCGCCGTCGCCGGCTGCGTCGCGCAGGCCGAGGGCGAAGAGATCATTCGCCGCGCCAAGGTGGACGTGGTGGTCGGCCCACAGGCCTATCACAACCTCCCCCGGCTGGTGGCGGACGCGGCGCGCGGCACCGCCAGCCTCGATACCGACATGCCGGCGATCGCCAAGTTCGGCGCGCTCCCCGCCCGGCGCAGGGTCGGCCCCACCGCCTTCCTCACCGTGCAGGAAGGCTGCGACAAATTCTGCACCTATTGCGTCGTGCCCTATACGCGCGGCGCCGAAGTCAGCCGCGGCTTCGACTCGCTGATCGACGAGGCGAAGGCGCTGGTCGATGCCGGCGCCCGCGAGATCACGCTGCTGGGGCAGAATGTGAACGCCTGGTCCGAGGGCGAGCGCGGGCTGCACGATCTGATCGTCGCGCTCGATCGCATCCCCGGCCTCGCCCGCATCCGCTATACGACAAGCCACCCCAACGACATGACGCAGGGGCTGATCGACGCGCATCGCGACGTCGAAAAGCTGATGCCGTTCCTCCATCTGCCGGTACAGTCCGGCAGCGACCGCGTGCTCAAGGCGATGAACCGCAGCCACACGCGCGACAGCTATCTGCGCATCCTCGATCGCGTGCGCGCCGCGCGGCCGGACATCGCGCTGTCGGGCGACTTCATCGTCGGCTTCCCCGGCGAAACCGATGCCGAGTTCGAGGATACGCTGCGGCTGGTCGACGAAGTCGGCTATGCCCAGTGCTTCAGCTTCAAATACAGCCCGCGGCCCGGCACCCCGGCAGCCGAAATGGAGGACGCCTTCGTCCCCGATGCAGTCGCCGACGAGCGGCTCCAGCGCCTCCAGGCCGCGCTCAACCGGCATCAGCTCGCGTTCAACGACGCCAGCGTCGGCAGCAGTTGCGCCGTTCTCCTCGAACGCGCCGGCCGCCACCCCGGCCAGATGATCGGCAAGTCGCCGTGGCTCCAGTCGGTGCATCTGGAAACCGATGCCGCGATCGGCGACATGGTCGAGGTCGATCTCGTCAGCGCCGGCCCCAATTCGCTGGCTGGCGTGGCGCGCGTGAAGCAAGCGGCGTGACACTGCCGGGGCGGTCGGCCTAGACGCAGCCGGAGTCGCCCGGGCCTCGCACAGCACGTGCGCCTGTGGCAGGGTCGCCCTGTAACCTGGGGAGGACACTGCGACCATGATCGCGGCAATCGGCCTGATCGGCGCGCTCGCGCTGCTCATCTTCATGACCGTGCGCGGCGTGAACATCCTGATCGCCGGCCCGGTGGCCGCGGCGGTGGTGGCGCTGACGAGCGGCATCGCCTGGCTTCCCCCGCTCGCCAGCGGCGGCGCGCCCGATTACGCCACCACCTATATGGCCGGCTTCACCGGCTTCTTCGCCGACTGGTTCTTCATGTTCCTGCTCGGCGCGATCTTCGGCGAAGTGATGCGCGTGTCGGGCGCGGCGGAAAGCGTGGCGCGGTGGATCGTCGGCACCATCGGCATTCGCCATGCCGTACTCGCGGTGGTCGGCGCCTGCGCGCTGCTCACCTATGGCGGCGTTTCGGTCTTCATCGTCGCCTTCTCGGTCTATCCGCTTGCCGTGCCCCTGTTCCGCCAGGCCGATCTACCGCGTCGGTTCATCCCCGCGGCGCTCGCGTTCGGCTCGGTCACCTTCACCATGACGAGCGCCGGATCGCCCGAGATCCAGAACCTCATCCCGATGCAGTATCTCGGCACTACTGCCTATGCCGGCTGGCAGGTGAGCCTGATCGTCGCAATTCTGATGGCGAGTCTCGGCTATTGGTGGCTCCAGCGCATGGTGCGCCGCGCGGTCGCGCGCGGCGAGCGGTTCGAGAGCCGCCCGAGCGACGAGCAGGTCGAGGGCGCCGAGGCCGACGAGCGCCCGCTCCCCCACCCGCTGCTCTGCCTGCTGCCGCTGGCCGCAGTGCTGGCTGTGTTCATGGCGTTCCAATATCCGCAGAGCCTTGGCGCGCTTTCGGCGATGCTGCCGGCGCAGTCGCTCGACAAATGGGCGCTGGTCGTGGCGCTCAGCGCGGGCACGGTGATCGCGATGCTGATCGGCCTGCGCGAGCGCGCGCGCATGCCGGGCGCTTTTTCGGTCGGCGCGACCGGCGCGGTGGTGGCGATCACCAACACCTGCGCCGTCGTCGGCTTCGGCGCGGTCGCCACCCTCTCGCCCGCATTCCAGCAGGCGCTGGAGATGGTGCGCGATCTGCCCGGCGACCCGCTGATCGGCGCCGCGATCGCCGTCACCGTCATCGCGGGCCTCACCGGTTCCGCGTCGGGCGGCCAGACGATCGCGCTCCCGCTGATCGCGCCGCACTATCTCGGCGCCGGCGCGGATCCTGCGGAGCTCCACCGCACCGTCGCCATCGCCTCGGGCGCGCTCGATAGCCTGCCGCACAATGGCTATGTCGTCACCACCATCCGCGCGATCTGCGGCGAAACGCATCAGGCCGCCTATGGGCCGGTCGGCGCGCTCACGGTCGCTGTGCCGGTGATCGGCCTGGCGGTGGCGCTGCTCCTCTTCGCGCTCTTCTAGCCCGCGTCGCGCCACTCCCCCGGCGCGAGCCCCTCGACCGTCCAGTCGCCCACCCGCCAGCGCACCAGCCGCAACGTCGGATGGCCCACCGCCGCGGTCATCCGCCGCACCTGGCGATTGCGCCCTTCGGTGATGGTGAGCGCGATCCAGCTGTCGGGCACGTTCTTGCGATAGCGGATCGGAGGATCGCGCCCCCACAGCGGCGGCGGCTCGATCACCGCCGCTTCCGCCGGCCGTGTCATGCCGTCGTTCAGCGTCACGCCCCGGCGCAGCCGATCGAGCGCGTCCGCACCGGGCACGCCCTCCACCTGCGCCAGATAGGTCTTGGGCATCTTGTGCCGCGGCTCGGCAATCCGCGCCTGCAATCGCCCGTCGTCGGTCAGCAGCAACAGCCCCTCGCTGTCCTTGTCGAGCCGTCCGGCCGGATAGACGCCGGGCACGTCGATCCATGCCGCCAGCGTCGCCCGCGCCACGCCCTCCGGGCCGCCGCTGAACTGCGAGAGCACGCCATAGGGCTTGTTGAACAGGATCAGCCGCGGCATCGCCCCGCCCTAGCCGCTGGGCCGGCGAAAGGCGACCGATGTGCGCCTCGCATGCACAAAGCCCCTGTCCTGCTCGCCTCATCCGTGCCATCCTCGCGCCTGCAATGCATGCCCGCCCGCATCCCCGCGTCGGAACCTTCCGCCTGCATGGCCTTTCCCTCCTCCGCTATCGCCGGGCCTTCGCCGCTGCCTTCCGCATCGGCGCACCCCGGCCTGAAAGGACCGCATGAGTCGCAAGCCCGTCCCCGCCCGGTCCGGCGAACGCAGCCGGGTCGAGGTGACGTTCGACAAGCCGCAGCTCCTGCCCCAGCTCTTCGGCGAGTATGACAGCAACATTCTGGCGCTCGAGGAGCGGCTCGGCGTCTATATCCACGCCCGCGGCCAGCGCGTGGTGATCGAAGGCTCGGCGGAAGCTGTCGGCCATGCCCGCGAGGTGCTGCAGGAACTCCACGGCCGCGTCATGCGCGGCGAAGAGATCGACACCGGGCTGATCGATGCCGTCATCGCCATGGCATCCGAGCCGACGCTCACCGGCATCATCTCGGCGGAAACCGGCGCGCCGCCCCCGTCGATCATGATCCGCACCCGCAAGAAGACGATCGTTCCCCGCTCGGTCACCCAGACGCGCTACATGCATGCGCTCGTCTCGAACGACATCATCTTCGCGCTCGGACCGGCCGGCACCGGCAAGACCTATCTCGCGGTCGCGCAGGCGGTGGCGCAGCTCATCACCGGCAGCGTCCAGCGGCTCATCCTCTCGCGCCCTGCGGTGGAGGCGGGCGAGCGGATCGGCTTCCTGCCCGGCGACATGAAGGAGAAGGTCGATCCCTATCTGCGCCCGCTCTACGACGCGCTCTACGACTGCCTTCCCGCCGAGCAGGTCGAGCGGCGCATCGCCTCGGGCGAGATCGAGATCGCGCCGATCGCCTTCATGCGCGGCCGCACGCTGGCGGACGCCTTCGTCATCCTCGACGAGGCGCAGAATACCACGCCGATGCAGATGAAGATGTTCCTCACCCGCTTCGGCCAGAACAGCCGGATGGTGGTCTGCGGCGATCCGAACCAGACCGATCTTCCCGGCGGTCCGCGCGCCTCGGGCCTGAACGACGCCGTCACCCGGCTGGACGGGATCGAGGGCATGGAGATGGTCCGCTTCACCGCCGCCGACGTCGTCCGTCATCCGATCGTCGGCCGTATCGTCGATGCCTATGAAGGCGGGGATTGAAGCGAGGGAGCGGCGGCCGATATTCGGAATGTGCGCTCATCCCCGGCAACGGGATGCCGCGCGGCCGCACTGGATTTCGCGATTGTTTCGCCCGTGGCTGCGGCAAAACCGGCGCCGCCGCGTTACGCACAATGGGCGGGGGTCTCGCCCCCGGCGATTTCGCCTGACAGGAAGGTTTGAATGCTCGACGTTGCTGCCCAGCATGAAGCGCCATGGCCCGACCGCGACTGGGATGCACTCGCCGCGCGCGCCGCCACTGCCGCGCTTGCCGAGACGCCCTTCGCGGAGTGGCCGAAACTGCCGACGCTGATCGAGGTTTCGGTACGCCTGACCACCGACGCTGAAGTCCATGCGCTCAACCGCGACTATCGCGGGAAGGACAAGCCCACCAACGTGCTGTCCTTTCCAATGGTTCAGCAGGATCTGCTGCAGACGGTGACGCTGAACAGCGATGACGGCGAGGTGCTGTTGGGCGACATCGTCCTCGCCCACGGCGTCTGCGCGGCGGAAGCGGCCGAGAAATCCATCGCGATCGAGGATCATGCCACGCACCTGATTGTCCACGGCATGCTGCATCTGCTAGGCTATGATCACGAACAGGGGACTGCCGAGGCCGAGGCGATGGAAGCGATGGAACGTGCCGCGCTCAGGGACATGGGCCTGCACGACCCTTATCCGATGCACGAGGACTGACACCGACGATGGCCGAAGGCCCCAGTAGTACCGGAAACGGCGACAGTAGCTCCGACAGCGGCGGAATATGGCGCGGGCTTCGTACCCTGCTGTTCGGCGACGAACAGGCCGAAACATTGCGGGATCGCATCGAGGAGGCGATCGCCGAGCATGAGCGCGAGGCGGGTCTCCCCCAGGCCGGGGATCTCGCGCCGATCGAGCGGCAGATGCTGCGCAATCTGCTTCATTTCGGCGAACGCGACGCCGGTGACGTGGGCGTGCCGCGCGCCGACATCATCGCCATCGAGGAATCGACTCCCTTTGCCGAGCTGGTCGCGATTTTCGCCGAGGCAGGGCACAGCCGCCTGCCGGTCTATCGCGAGAAGCTCGATACCGTCGTCGGCATGATCCACGTGAAGGACGTGTTCGCGATCCTCGCGACCGGCGCCGAGCCGCCGGCGTCGCTCTCCGGGCTTCTGCGCCAGCCGCTCTATGTCCCCCAGTCGATGGGCGCGCTCGATCTGCTCGCGCAGATGCGGCTGCGGCGGACGCATCTTGCGATCGTGCTCGACGAATATTCGGGCACCGAGGGTCTCATCACGATCGAGGATCTGATCGAGGAGATCGTCGGCGAGATCGAGGACGAGCATGATGAGGCGCCGCAGGCGCTGCTGGTGCCGCTCGACGATGGCATCTGGGAAGCCGACGCCCGTGCCGAGCTCGAGGACGTGGCGGAGGCGATCGACGCGCGGCTCGCCGATGTGGAAGAGGATGTCGAGACGCTCGGCGGCCTCGCCTTCGTCCTCGCCGGCCATGTGCCGCAGCAGGGCGAATGCCTCGCGCATGACAGCGGCTGGACGCTCGAGATTCTCGACGCCGACACACGCCGGGTAAGCCGCCTGCGCCTCCACCCGCCCAGTGAAGCCGAAGCGACCGACTGACCGTCCGGGGCTCCTCCGCCCGACCGCCTGCGAACGCGCGAAACGCCCTAGCCGCCGGGCCGCGTGCGGCCTATTCTGGCGGCATGCGCAAGTCCTTCCTGATCGTTCTCGCCATCTTCGTCGCGCTCATCGCCGCGGTCTGGTTCTGGATCAGCCGCCCGGACGTGGCGCGGCTTTCCGTCGATGCGGTGAGCGGACGCCAGCCGGAAATCACGCCGCCGCGGACCGAGGATTTCCCGACGATGGAGATCGCCGAGGCGGTCGGCTGGCCCGATGGTGCGTCGCCACAGGCCGCCGAGGGGCTTGCGGTCGCGCCGTTCGCGAGCGGCCTCGATCATCCGCGCTGGCTGCATCGTCTCCCCAACGGCGACGTGCTGGTCGCCGAAACCAATTCGCCTCCGCGCGAAGGCGGCGGCATCACCGGCCTGGTGATGGAGTGGATGATGGACCGGGCAGGCGCCGGCGTCCCTTCGGCAAACCGCATCACGCTGCTGCGCGATACCGACGGCGACGGCGCCGCGGATGCGCGATCGCCGCTGCTGACGGCGGAACAGGGGCTGAACTCGCCGTTCGGAATGGCGCTGCTCGGCGACTGGCTCTACATCGCCAATACCGATGCGCTCGTGCGCTACCCCTTCCGCGTCGGCCAGACACGGATCACCGGCGCCCCCGAAAAGGTCGTCGATCTGCCCGGCGGCGGCAACCACTGGACCCGCGACGTCGTCGCTGCTCCCGATGGCCGATCGCTCTTCGTCAGCATCGGCTCGGCCTCGAACATCGCCGAGAATGGCCTGGAGGCGGAGGAGGGCCGCGCCCGCATCATCCAGGTGAATCCCGAGAACGGCAGCTCGCGCCTCTATGCCTGGGGGCTGCGCAATCCGGTCGGCATGGCGTTCGAGCCGGTGACGCAACGGCTGTGGGCCGTGGTCAACGAGCGCGACATGATGGGATCGGACATGCCGCCCGATTATCTGACGCAAGTTGATTTCGGCGCCTTCTACGGTTGGCCCTGGAGCTATTGGGGCGGCTATGAGGACAAGCGCGTCCGTCCCGGCCGGCCCGATCTGCTCGAATATACCAAGCGCCCGGACTATGCATTGGGGGCGCACACGGCGCCGCTCGGCCTCGCCTTTTCCGGCGAGACTCGCCTGGGCGATCGCTTCGCCCAAGGCGCCTTCGTCGGGCTGCACGGCTCGTGGAACCGTGTCCCGCCGTCGGGCTACAAGGTCGTCTTCGTGCCGTTCGGCGACAATGGCTTCCCCGTTCCCGGCGCAAAGCCCGTCGACGTGCTCACCGGATTTCTCAACGCGGAAGGCGAGGCGCAGGGGCGCCCCGTCGGGGTCGCCGCGGATAGCGGCGGCGCGCTCCTGGTGGCGGATGACGTCGGCAACGTCATCTGGCGGGTCAGCGCCGCGCCGCGCTGACCGGCGGCGCCGTCAGGGCGCCTCGTACCGCACTGGCTGATAGTCGCGGTTGCGCGCTTCGGACCAGATTGGCTCGGCGGGCCTGAATTCCTGGCCGAACTCGCGCGCCCAGGCGCTTTCGGGGCGCGGCAGCGATTGCGCAACGGCATGCTGCGCCGGCCGGGCATAGAGATAATAGTCGTTCATTCCCGACCGCGTGAACTGCGCGAGCATCGCTCCCCCGCAAGCGCCGAGCACCAGCGTACCCGCGGCGCCGATCGCCAGCGTCCGACGAAATCTGCGGCGGCGGAGCCAGGCCTCGTATCGCGGGGACAACGACATGCTCTCGACAAATCCCGATCCTGCCTTCCTGTTCCGCTCATTCGAGCAATTTGGGCCCTTCGCGCGTGAGCTTGGCGCGGATCTTCTCGGCGAATAGTGCGAGGAACGGCGGCAGATCGATCTGCGCGCGCACCTTGTCTTCCTCCACGTCGAGGCGGCACGCGATGCGCTGATCCATGGCCTCAACGGTGAACGCCATGGTGTCGCCTTCCCAGCGATGTTCCACCGTTCCGCCGCCCGGGAACATGTCGGCCAGCTTGCCGATCCCCTTGTCGATCCGTTCCTTCGCCGCGTCGCGGCCGAGGCCATGGGGAATCTCGACGGTGATTGGCTCGGGCATCGGCGCTTCCTTCATTGGCAACGGCTTCCTGGCGAACGCCCACTCCGCGCGGGCGTTGCCTCGGCAGCGCTACCAGACCGGCACGGACACCGCGAGGATGCACGCGAGTACTGCGGCGTTTGGCTCTCCCGTTGCTCGTGCGGATCGGCTAGGCCCCACCCATGCTTCGTCGCCCGCTCCTCACGCTCCTCGTGGCAGGCACGGCCTCCGCCGCCGGCTTCGCGCCGCTCTCGCTCTGGCCGGTGCTGCTCGCCTGCCTTGCGGTGTTGCTCTGGCTGGTGTTCGCCGCGCCCACCCTCCGATCGGCGCTGCTGCGCGGCTGGGTGTTCGGCGTCGGCCATTTCACCATCGGCAACAACTGGATTCAGCACGCTTTCGACTATCAGGACAAGATGCCGCCCGTGCTCGGCTATTTCGCGGTAGTGCTGCTGGCGCTCTATCTCGCGGTCTATCCGGCGATGGCCGCGGGTCTCGCTTGGAAATACGGCCGCAGGGGAACCACTCCCGACGCGCCCTATGTACTGATCTTCGCGGCTGGCTGGATCGTCACCGAGTGGCTGCGCGCGACGATGTTCACCGGCTACAGCTGGAATCCGCTCGGCGTCGCCTGGCTGCCGCTGCTCGGCATCGCCCAGCTCGCCCAGCTGGTCGGCACCTATGCGCTGTCGGGCGTGACGATCCTCGCCGCGGGCGCGCTCCTCCTGCTCGTGCGCCGCGACTGGAAGCTGCCCGCCGCGCTCGCCGGCGTGTTCGCGCTGGCGCTCGTCTTCCTCTCGCCCGGCGCGCCGCCCGATTATCCGGCCGATCATCCGCGCGTGCGCGTCGTCCAGCCGAACATCGGCCAGGAAGGCGTCAGCGACCCCGACTATGCCGAGCGGGTGTTCGCAGCACTGATCGGTCTCAGCGGCGGCCCCGGGCCGGCGCCACGGCTTGTCGTCTGGCCGGAGGGGATGGTCAATTACTACATCGAAAGCGGCTATCCGCAGCAATGGTATTGGCAGGGCTCGGCCGAAATGGTCCGCCGCCGCATCGCCGCGCTGCTCGGCCCCCGCGACCGTGCGCTCGTCGGCGGCAACGCCCTTCTCTTCGACGAGGCCAGGACGGTCACCGGAGCCAGCAATTCGGTGTTCGTCGTCACGCCCGATGCGCAACTCGCCGGCCGCTACGACAAGGCGCACCTCGTTCCCTATGGCGAATATCTGCCGCTGCGCGCCTTCCTCGGCCCGCTCGGCCTTGCCCGGTTGGTGATGGGGGATATCGATTTCATTCCCGGCCCGGGGCCGCAGGGACTTGCGGTGCCGGGCTTTGGCACCGTCGGCATGCAGATCTGCTACGAGATCATCTTCTCGGGCCAGGTCGTCGATCCCGGCAACCGTCCCGCTCTGCTCTTCAATCCCTCCAACGATGCCTGGTTCGGCAGCTGGGGCCCGCCCCAGCATCTCGCCCAGGCGCGGATGCGCGCGCTCGAGGAAGGGCTGCCGATCCTGCGCGCCACGCCGACCGGCATCTCCGCGGTGATCGATGCCGATGGACGCCTTCTCGCGTCGATCGCGCCGGGCACCGCCGACGCAGTCGAAGTGCCGCTGCCGCGCCCGCATCCGCCAACGCTGTTCGCCCGGCTCGGCAACTGGCTCGCCTTGCTCGTCGCCCTGCTGTTCGCGGGTGGGGCCATTGCCATCCGCCGGTTCGCTCGCTAGGCCCATATAACGAAAGCTTTATATCCGGCGATCCGGCCGGATGCCTACCCGAAGCCAGAGGAAATCCATGCGTTCCGACTTTCTCTTCACGTCCGAATCGGTGTCCGAGGGTCATCCCGACAAGGTTTCCGACCAGATCTCCGACGCCATTGTTGATCTGTTCCTGTCGAAGGACCCCGAAGCGCGCGTCGCCTGCGAAACGCTGACCACGACTCAGTTCGTCGCGCTCGCCGGCGAGATCCGCTGCAAGGGCGTGTACGAGAATGGCGACTGGGCTCCGGGCGCGCTTGACGAAATCGAGAAGACGGTGCGCGATACCGTGAAGCGCATCGGCTATGAGCAGGAAGGCTTCCACTGGAAGACGCTCACCTTCGAGAACCGTCTGCACGGCCAGTCGGCCCACATCGCGCAGGGCGTCGACGCCAGCGGCAACAAGGACGAAGGCGCCGGCGACCAGGGCATCATGTTCGGCTATGCGATCGACGACACGCCCGAGCTGATGCCGGCGACGCTCTATTACAGCCACAAGATCCTCGAGCGCATGGCCGCCGACCGCCATTCGGGCGCGGCCCCGTTCCTCGAGCCCGACGCCAAGAGCCAGGTCACGCTCCGCTATTCGAACGGCAAGCCGGTCGCCTGCACCGCGATCGTCGTGTCGACCCAGCACGCAGAAGGCTATGACGCGGGCGACAAGGAAGCCGAGCTCAAGGCCTATGTGAAGAAGGTCGTCGCCGACGTAATCCCGGCCGAGCTGCTGTCGGACGCGACCGAATATCACATCAACCCCACCGGCAGCTTCGTGATCGGCGGACCGGACGGCGACGCCGGCCTCACCGGCCGCAAGATCATCGTCGACACCTATGGCGGCGCGGCCCCGCATGGCGGCGGCGCGTTCAGCGGCAAGGATCCGACCAAGGTCGATCGCTCGGCGGCGTACATCACGCGCTACCTCGCCAAGAACATCGTCGCTGCCGGCCTTGCCAAGCGCTGCACGATCCAGCTCGCCTATGCGATCGGCGTCTCCAAGCCGTTGTCGCTCTATGTCGATACGCACGGCACCGGCACCGTCGGCGACGACAGGATCGAACAGGCGCTCGGCAAGATCGAGAAGCTGGGCGGCCTCACCCCGCGCGCGATCCGCACCCATCTCGGCCTCAACAAGCCGATCTATGCGAAAACCGCCGCCTATGGCCATTTCGGCCGCGCCGCCGAGGGCGATTTCTTCCCTTGGGAGAAGACCGATCTGGTCGAGGATCTGAAGGCGGCGCTCGCCTGATCCGAATCAAGACAATCCTAAGCACTTCTTAGGCATTGCGAATTACGACGCCATCGGACGACAAGGAGTGTTGTCCGATGGCGTTTTCACGACAGGCTGGCGGGTGCAAGGGATGCCGCGGCGCGGAGTCCGATTTCGCGCTCGCAATGGCCTTTCAGCCGATCGTCGATATCGAGACCGACACGGTCTTCGCCTATGAGGCGCTGGTGCGCGGAGCGGACGGCGCATCCGCAGCCACGCTGCTCGGGGAGCTTACCGAGGATACGCGCTACGCCTTCGATCAGGCGTGCCGCAAGGCCGCGATCGAACAGGCGGTGAAGGCCGGTATCCTGGACACGCCGGCCCGGCTCTCGATCAATTTCCTGCCCAACGCAGTCTATTCGCCGGTCGCCTGTATCCAGCTCACGCTGCGCACCGCGCGGGCGACGGGTTTCCCGACCGAACGGCTGATGTTCGAATTCACCGAGAATCAGCAGCTCGACGTGGCGCATGTCGGCGGCATCATCGCTGCCTATCGCGAGATGGGATTCACCACTGCGCTCGACGATTTCGGCGCGGGCCATGCCGGGCTCGGGCTGCTCGCACGATTCACGCCGGATCTGATCAAGCTCGATATGGAGCTGGTGCGCGGCATCGAATCCAGCCTGCCCCGCCGACTGATCGTCGAAGGCGTGTTGCGCATGGCCCACGGCATGGGCGTCACGGTAATCGCCGAAGGCATCGAGACCGCGGCCGAAGCGGCAACGCTGCGCGGCCTCGGCGTCCGTTATCTCCAGGGCTATCATTTCGGCCGGCCCGCAATCGGCGCGCTGCCGCTGATCGAACAGCGTTCGGTGCGCCGCGCCGCGCTGCGCTGATCGCACCGCCTACGCGCGCGACTCGCGGCAACAGCGGCTTTGCCAGTCGGACACTACGAAGAATCCACCATGCGGAAGACTCCAATGCGGCACCGCCCGTAGTTCCGCCACGGGCGCGTTAACCATTAATCAACGGTCAGCAGGAGGAATCACATGCTCGACCGTCTCGCCCGCCCCGACCTCGTCTTCGCCGCCGATGTCGTCACCTTCCAGCCGATCGTCGATGCCGAGACGGCGCAGCCCTTCGCCTATCAGGCGCTGACTCGCCGCCCCGTTGCCGATCCCGCGGCGGCCGTCGCGGTCCTTCGCAGCGCAGTGGCGGCTGGGCTGGCGGAAAGCGGTGCGCTGCTCGCCATTCCGCTCGCGCTCGACGCGCCCGCCCGCACGCTCCTCGCGGCGTTGTTGCGCGAAGCGTTCGCGCAGCGCCTCCCGGCGCACCGGCTCGTCATCCTCGTCAGTGCCGACGAATATGGCGCCCCCGGCGCCGCGGCGCGGCTCGTGGGGGCGTGCGGCGAACAGGGGCTCGCGGTCGCCTTCACCGATTTCTCCGCCGGGCCGGTCGGCGTCCAGCTGCTCGCGCGCCACACGCCGCACTTCGTCGCGCTCGATCCGGCGCTCGTCCGCAATCTCGAGACAAGCGCCGCGCGCCGCCTCGTCGTCGCCGGCGTGCTGCGGCTCGCCCGGCGCACCGGCGCACCGCTGGTCGCGCCTGCGATTCGCACCGCCGCCGAACTCGCCACGCTGCACGGCCTCGGCCTGCGCCTGGTCCAGGGAGACTGGATCGCCCCCGCCTCTGCCACACTCACCATGCCCCGCTCGGCAGCCGAAGCGGACATCGTCCAGGCGCCGCTTCGCCGCCGGCATGCGGTGCTCGCACGCCGCGAGCTCCCGGCCACGCACCGCCGCCTTCAGCACCACCAGCGCCCCGCCCGCGCCCCGGCGCAGCTCGCAGTCGCCGAGGAGCTTGCGATACTCGCCTGACCACGGCCGCTTTCCTGTAGCGCAAGGCTGCGCTAGGCGGCGCAGCCGATGAACGATCCCGCCACCATCCGCCGTCTCTATGGCCGCCGCCAGGGGCACAAGCTCCGCGCCGGCCAATCCGCCCTCGTCGAGGAACTGCTGCCGCGCGTGGCGGTGCCCGAATCCGGGCCGCTCGACGCGCTGGCGCTGTTCGGTGACTGCCGCCCGCTCGAGTTCGAAATCGGCTTCGGCGGCGGCGAACACCTCGCCGGTCAGGCCGCCGCCCGCCCGGATCATGGCTTCATCGGCTGCGAGCCCTTCCTCAACGGCGTGGTCGGGGCGCTCAACCACATCCGTGACGCCGCGCTGGACAATGTCCGCCTGCACATGGGCGACGCGCTCGAGGTGCTCGAGCGTCTTCCCGACGCCAGCCTGGAGCGGCTCTACCTGCTCCATCCCGATCCCTGGCCCAAGGCGCGCCACGCCAAGCGCCGCATGGTGAACCACGGCCCGCTCGATCTGATCGCGGCGAAGCTGAAGCCGGGCGCCGAATTCCGGCTCGGCACCGACGATCCCACCTATTGCCGCTGGTCGATGATGGTGATGAACCAGCGCCGCGACTTCGAATGGCAGGCCGCGAGCGCGCACGATTTCCTTACGCGCCCCACCGACTGGCCCGAAACCCGCTACGAACGGAAGGCCCGCCGCAAGGACCACGAAGTCTGGTATTTCCGCTACCGGCGGATCTGACTCGCTGAAGCTGCCGCGCTCGGCGCCTGCCCGCTTCGCCGCCAGAGGCCGCCGAGCAGCTTCGCCGCCAGCGCAGGCGCGCCGGGCCGCACGAACAGCCAGTCGCGTATCGCCGGCCCCGGCTCGGCGCCGATCGTGCGCTTGTAGCCGCTGTCGCCCGCGCCCCAGTCGACGTGCGTCATGCCGTCGTCCAGCGCCCGAACCAAATTGCGGTAATAGAGCAGCTTGCCCGGCGAGTGTTTCGCGAACTGCGGATCATAGCTGTTGGCGATCGCATATTTGAGCTCGCCGGCATTGAGATCGAACGAAAAGGCCGCCGGCGCACCGTCCACCCGGAGCACCGCCGCCCACAGCATCTCCGCCAGCGCCGGATCGGCCACCGCCGCGCGCCAGAAGGCGCCGTGTCCCGTCGTCGTGAATTTCGCGTCGCTGCCGTCGGTCTTCGCCGCGATCCAGCTCGCCTCCTCGACCGCCGCGAGCGAATCGAACGCCTCGGGCGTCCACTCCGCCCCGGATACGAACGACCAGTCGAGCGCGCCATGGCTCGCCAGATGCTTCTCGTGGAACCGGTTCTTGCGCAGCGTCGAATTGCGCGGCCAACCGCCCTCGGCGCACAACGCGGCCATGTCGAGCAGGAAGCTCTCCGCGACGAATCGGTCGAGCACGGCCCAGCCCGCCGCCCCGGCCGCCGCGCGCAGTCCCTCCACCGCCGGATCGCCGTCATAGACCGGGCCGATCCGCAGCGCCGTCGCTTCGCGCGCGAGCCGGGGCAGCAGCGCCTCGAACACTTCGATTCCCGCGTCGCCGCGCACGGGGAAGCTGCGGAACGGCCAGTAGCATCCCGGCACCGCCGCCATTCCCAGCGCCGCCGGCCCCATCCGCACAGTGGGCAGCGCCAGCACCGGCGCGCCGTCGCGGCACACCGTCAGCGTCCGCGCATGGCCGCCATAGGCGGCCAGCGCCGCGGCGAACCAGCCATAGCGCAGGAAACGGTGGCTCGGCAGCGCCGCCTCGGCCGCCGCGTCGATCGTTCCGGACAGGCCGACGACCGCCTCCACCGTCAGTGCGGGCGGCAGGCGCGGGAAATCGGCGAGCGGCATCGGCTTCGTCATGGCCTCCGCTCTACTGCCCAGCGGTTACCATTGCGTTTGGCTCACGCGCGCCGCCCGCATAGAAGAGGCGCCATGGAAAGCTCGCCGTTCGTCTCCACCGTCGCCGCCACGATCCAGGTGGCGATCGCGCCCGTCTTCCTGCTCGCCGGCATCGGCGCGATCCTCAACGTCATGGTCGGCCGGCTTGCGCGCATCGTCGATCGCGCGCGCCAGCTCGAGCAGCTCCATCCGCGCAGCACCGGCCCGGAGCATGATCGCCACGTCTGGGAGCTCCGCCTGATCGACCGGCGCATCTCGGTCATCAACTCGGCGATCTTCCTGTGCGTCGCCAGCGCGCTGGCGATCTGCCTCGTCGTCGCATTGATGTTCGTGTCGGAGCTGATCGACCTGCATTTCGGAGTCGTCGTCGCGATCGCCTTCATTCTTTCGATGCTGCTGCTGATGTCGGGACTCGTCTTCTTCCTGTTCGAAGTCCGCATGTCGCTCGCGGCGATTCACGTCCGCAAGGAACTGCTGGAGCACGAGGGCAAATGAGCCCCTCCGCCGAGCGCCACCTGCTTCAGGCCGCCGTCGCGCTCACGGTGCTGGTGCCGATCTTTGCCGCCGGCACCGGCATCCTGCTCGGAGCGCAATGGCTCGGCGCCGATCCGGCACGCGTCGATCTCGACAGCCATTTCCGCTATCTTTCGGGCATCTTCCTCATGCTCGGCCTCGGCTTCGCGAGTTGCATCCCTCGGATCGAAACGATGGGCCCCCGATTCCGGCTGCTCGGCGCAATGGTCGTCGCCGGCGGACTCGCGCGCGCGCTGTCGCTCGTCGATCTCGGCCCGCCCTCGGCCGCCCATCTCGCGGGCCTGGGCATCGAGCTCGGCGTCGTGCCGCTGCTCCTGCTCTGGCAGGCGCGCGTCGCGCGGCGCTACCGCGCGATGCCCTCCAGCCCCGGCCCGGCGTCCACGCTCGGCACATAGCTCGGCGGCACGCGCGCTTCGGCCGCCTGCTCATAGCCATGGCCGGCGTCGAGCAGCAGCGCCTCGCTGTACGCCGGCCCCATGAACGAAAGCCCCACCGGCAGCCCGTCGACCAGCCCCATCGGCACGGTGAGATGCGGCGTTCCCGCCACCGCCGGCAACTGGCTGGCGGAGGGCCCGCTGAACTGATCGCCGTGCACCGGATCGCTCAGCCACGGCAGGCCATAGGTAGGCGAGACGAGCAGCCGCACGTCGCCCTCGGCGAGCATCGCGTCGATCCCCTCGGCGCCCGCCAGGCGCAGCGATTTCGCCCGCGCCTCGGCATAGCCGGGATCGTCGACTCCGCCGGTCGCCTCGGCCATTTCGAAAATCTCCTGCGCAAAATACGGCATTTCGGCCTCGGCATTCGCCGCGTTGAACGCGATCAGCTCGGCCAGCGTCCGCGCCGGCAGCGGCGCGGGCGAGCTCGCGAGATAGTCCGCCAGGTCGCTCTTCAACTCGGTCTGCAGTACGAAGAACTCGGCTTCGTCGAGCCCCTCCAGCTCGGGCTGCTCCACCTCGACCAGCACCGCGCCCTGCGCCCGCAGCACCTCGAGCGCGGCGTCGTATTTCGCCTCCAGCTCGGCCGGCATCTGCGGGCGCAATACGCCGATTCGCATCCCGGAGAGCGCACCGGCGTCGAGCCCCGCGGCATAGTCGCGCGCGTGCGCATCCGCCCCGAGGGTCGCCTCGTCCGCCGGATCGCTGCCGATCATTGCTGAGAGCAGGATCGCCGCATCGCGCACGCTGCGCGTCATCGGCCCGGCAGTGTCCTGGCTGTGGCTGATCGGTACGATGTGCGTCCGGCTGACGAGGCCGATCGTCGGCTTCAGCCCCACGAGCCCGTTCATCGCCGCCGGGCACACCACCGATCCGTCCGTCTCGGTGCCCAGCGCGCCCGCGGCGAAACTCGCCGCCACCGCCGCGCCCGATCCGCTGGAGGAGCCGCACGAGGTGCGATCGAGCGCATAGGGATTGCGCACCAGTCCGCCGATTGCGCTCCACCCGCTCATCGAGGCGGTCGAGCGGATGTTCGCCCATTCCGAGAGATTGGTCTTGCCCAGGATCACCGCGCCCGCTTCGCGCAGCCGCGCCACCACCGGCGCGTCGCGGCGCGTGAGATTATCCTTGAGCGCCAGGCTGCCCGCCGTCGTCGGCAGCTCGCGGCTCTCGATATTGTCCTTGAGGAGCACGGGAACGCCGTGGAGCGGCCCGCGCACGCGCCCGGCCGCCCGCTCCGCGTCGAGCAGCCGCGCCTGTTCGAGTGCATCGGGGGTGAGCGCGATGACTGCGCGCAGCGTGGGCCCCTGCCGGTCCATCGCAGCGATTCGCTCCAGATAGGCTGCGGTCAGGGCTTCGCTCGTCGCCGCCCCCGACTCCATCAGCGCCTGCAATTCGGCGATCGATGCTTCCTCGACCCGCACCCGGCCGGCAACGCGCCGATCCGCGGAACCATCGGCCCGCGTCGCCGCTTGCGCGGGCGCCGTCGCATCCTGAGCCAGCGCCGGAACGCTCGCGCCCATCACCAGCGCCAGCCCGGCCAGCACACCCGTTTTCGCCATGCAGTCTCCCCTTCGTCGCCGGCAGCCTATCAGCCCTGATATGGGGCTCAACCCTGCTTCGCGCTGCGGCGAAGCAACGCCGGCCGCTTCGCGTGCGATCTTCCTTCTGGTCGCGCCCTGATCCGATAGGCGCCAGCAGGAACGCTGCGCGGCGGGGCCAGCGACGCAGGGGGAACGCTCACGCCGCTTCCCGGTTTGCTGCCCATGACATCGATTCCCCGCGTTGCCGCGCTCGACAGCACGCCCGCCTTCCTGCGCGAAGGCTATCCCTGGCTCGGCAACCGCTGTCGCGACCTCGGCAGCGACATGTTCGAAACGCGGCTGATGGGTCGGCGCGTCCTTTGCATGATGGGCGAAGAGGCGGCGCGACGCTTCTACGACGGCAAGAGCTTGTCGCGCGTGGGTGCGATGCCGCCCACCACGCTGCGCCTCCTTCAGGACAAGGGTAGCGTCCAGGCGCTCGACGGCGCCGCGCACGCCCATCGCAAACAGCTGTTCCTCGATCTGCTGGCCGGCGACGCGCCCGAGTCGTTCGCCGACATTTTCGAGCGCCGCTGGCGCGCCGCGCTGCCCGAATGGCGGGGGCGCAGCGAGATCACGCTGCACGAAGCGGCGGTGCGGCTGCTGTGCGAAGCGGCGCTCGAATGGTGCGGCATCGCGGTCGCCGAGCGCGATGTGCCGGATCGCGCCGAGGAGCTGGCGGCGATGGTCGCGGGCGCTGGAGCGGTCGGGCCGAAGCTGGCCCGCGGCCTGTGGCTGCGCCGCCGCGCCGAACATTGGGCGCGCGACCAGATCGATCGTGTCCGCCGCGGGCTGCCCGCTCGCCCGGACTCGCCGCTCGCCCGAATCGCCGAATTTCGCGACCTCGACGGCGCGCCGCTCACGCGTGAGGAGGCCGGAGTCGAGTTGCTCAACCTGCTGCGCCCGATCGTCGCGATCGCCCGCTTCGTCACCTTCGCCGCGCTAGCGCTGCACGAACACGGCGATGCTGCCGAATGGCTCGAATCCGGCCCGGGCGAGGTGCGCGAACGCCAGCTTGCCTTCGTGCAGGAAGTGCGCCGCTTCTATCCCTTCTTCCCGGTGATCGGCGGCCGGGTCCGCTCGGCGTTCGAATGGCGTGGCAACGAATTTGCGGATGGCGACTGGGTGCTGCTCGGCTTGCATGCCACCAATCACGACGCACGGCTCTGGCCAGAGCCGCAGCGTTTCGATCCCGCACGTTTCCTGCGCTGGCAGGGCAGCGGCTATGATCTGATTCCGCAGGGGGCGGGTGAGTATCTCCCCGATCATCGCTGCCCGGGCGAATGGATGACGATCGCGGTCCTGCGCCGGGCGCTCGCCCTGCTGCGAATCATGCCTGGCCACCTGCCCGAACAGGATCTGCGCGTGCCGCTCGATCGCTTTCCCACTCTGCCGAACAGCAGCGTGCGGATCGCCTTCGATCGCTGACCCAGGGATTGGGGGCCGGAACGGACGAACCGCCCAACATCTTGGAATCCGGTCCGGCTTCGAAACGACTTTCCACCACGAAATATTTTCGTTCGGCGTTCGTTCTCTTGACGGAGTCCGAAGCCGTGGAAGGTCCGCGCGTCGCGCCTGTGGACAAGTGCTCGAGGCGCCATGAACCGAGTCATTTTAGCGGCGAACCGAGTCGGTAAGCATTCATTTACGGTCTTGATGTCGGACTCGATCTGACACAAGCTCTAGTGGTTGCACTGAGGGGCAGGCTCAAGCACTGGTAGGATGTTCACCGCGACCCTATATCGCGGGATAACCCTGTTCGTGCCCTGTGGATGGCGTGTGGACACTTTTTGTTCTCGCCTGCGGCACGGCCGATGGTCTAGCATCCGCAAGCCGCCCCCGAGTCGAAACGACGCCGATCGAAGGCAGTATGAGGGGTACAGCGTCATGGAATTCAGGGACACGGAAACCAGCGTGAACGAAACCGCCACCCAAGCCGCCCCCGCCCAGGCAGACGAGAAGCCCGTCGCGAAGCGGAAGGGCAAGGCGCGCGATTCGCACAGCGTCGATCCGCAGTCCTTTCCGGTCGAAGTCGATCATTCGCGCGACGCGCTGCTCACCGATTTCGGCAAGGAGACGCTGAAGGACCGCTATCTGCTTCCCGGCGAAAGCTTCCAGGACCTGTTCGTGCGCGTCGCCTCGGCCTATGCCGACGATGCCGAGCATGCCCAGCGGCTCTACGACTATATCTCGAAGCTCTGGTTCATGCCCGCCACGCCCGTTCTGTCGAACGGCGGCACCGGGCGCGGACTGCCGATCAGCTGCTATCTCAACTCGGTGCCCGACAGCCTCGAAGGCATTGTCGAGACGTGGAACGAGAATGTCTGGCTCGCCTCGCGCGGCGGCGGCATCGGCACCTATTGGGGCAGCGTGCGCGGCATCGGCGAGCCGGTGGGCCTCAACGGCAAGACCAGCGGCATCATTCCCTTCGTCCGCGTGATGGACAGCCTTACGCTCGCGATTTCGCAGGGCTCGCTGCGCCGCGGCTCGGCCGCCTGCTATCTCGACATCTCGCACCCCGAGATCGAGGAGTTCCTCGAAATTCGCAAGCCCTCGGGCGACTTCAACCGCAAGGCGTTGAACCTCCACCACGGCGTGCTGATCCCCGATGCCTTCATGGAGGCAGTGCGCGACGGCACCGAATGGGAGCTGAAGTCGCCGAAGGACGGCAGCGTCCGCAACACGGTCGATGCGCGCGCGCTGTTCCAGAAGCTGGTCGAGACCCGGCTCGCGACCGGCGAGCCCTATATCGTGTTCTCGGACCATGTGAATTCGAACATGCCGAAGCATCATCGGGAGCTTGGGCTCAAGGTCTCGACCTCGAACCTGTGCAGCGAGATCACGCTGCCCACCGGCACCGATCATCTCGGCAACGATCGCACCGCGGTCTGCTGCCTCTCGTCGCTCAACCTCGAAACCTGGGACGAGTGGAGCCAGGACAAGCGCTTCATCGAAGACGTGATGCGCTTCCTCGACAATGTCCTCACCGACTATATCGAGCGCGCACCCGACGAGATGGCCCGTGCGCGCTATTCGGCGATGCGCGAGCGTTCGGTGGGCCTTGGCGTGATGGGCTTCCACAGCTTCCTCCAGGCGCGCGGCCTTCCCTTCGAAGGGGCGATGGCCAAGAGCTGGAACCTGCGCATCTTCAAGCACATCAACGCCCAGGTGAACGAAGCGTCGATGCAGCTCGCGGTCGAACGCGGGCCCTGCCCCGATGCGGCCGACATGGGCGTGATGGAGCGTTTTTCGTGCAAGATGGCGATCGCGCCCACCGCGTCGATCTCGATCATCTGCGGCGGTACGAGCGCCTGCATCGAGCCGATCCCGGCCAACATCTACACCCACAAGACGCTGTCGGGCAGCTTCGTGGTCCGCAATCCCTATCTCGAGAAGCTCCTGATCGAGAAGTCGAAGAACTCGGACGCGGTGTGGAACTCGATCCTCGAAAAGGGCGGCTCGGTCCAGCATCTCGATTTCCTCAGCCAGGAGGAAAAGGACGCCTACAAGACGAGCTTCGAGATCGATCAGCGTTGGCTGCTCGAACTCGCCGGCGATCGCGCGCCCTTCATCGACCAGGCGCAGTCGCTCAACCTGTTCATCCCGGCGGATGTCGAGAAATGGGATCTGCTGATGCTCCATTTCCGCGCCTGGGAGCTGGGCATCAAGTCGCTCTATTATCTGCGGTCGAAATCGGTGCAGCGCGCCGGCTTCGCGGGCGGGGTGGAGGCGGACAACACCGCCGAACTCGCCAAATACGAGATCGGCGAGAGCACCGACTATGACGAATGCCTCGCCTGTCAGTGAGCCCATCGCCGCCGGCGCCCCGCGGGCGCGTCCGCGCGCGGCCGCCGGCATGCGCTTGACTCAGGTCAACGCGGAACCCCGCGCGTTGCGGAACCATTGGTTTTCCGTATCGCTGGAGAACCGCGCCCATGCCGCTCGCAACCTTTCCGCTCCTGCTCGCGCTCTGCATCGTCGTGACGGCGGTGAGCGGCATCTGGCTGATGCTCAACGCCCGCTCGGTCGCCGCGCTCTTCCGCGGCCGGACGGAGATCGTGCCCGGCCCCGGTCGCAGGCGCGCCTCGCGCGGCGCGGTCATCGCGATGCTGATCCTCTTCAATCTCGGCTGGATCGGCGCGATCGCCGTGCAATGGATCGGCTGGGAGGGCGCAGCCAATGAAGTCATCGTCAGCGAAAATCCGGAGCATCCCTGACCGGGCGGTTCGCTCCCGCGCCGCCGCGCTCGCGGCACTCGCGCCGCTCCTCTCCCTCGCCGCCTGCGCGAGCCAGATCGAAAGCGCGGTTCAGCCCGGCGCCCCCGGCTTCCTGCTCGGCCTGTGGCACGGCTTCATCTTCCCGGTCGCCTGGGTGCTCTCGCTCTTCGTGCCCGACTATGCGGTCTATGCCGTGCCGAACAACGGCGGCTGGTATGATTTCGGCTATTTCATCGGCATCGTCTTTCTCGGCGTAGGCTCGGGCGGCGGCAGCCGGGTCATCTATCGCACCCGCACCGTCTATCGCGATCGCCCCGCGCGGCGCGGCCAGGTGATCGATCACGAATGAGCCCGACGCTGTTCCTCTTCGCGCTCGCCGCGGTCGCCACGCTCGTCGGGCTGGTCGCGGTGCTGCGCGCGCCGGGCGAGTCTCCCCGGTCGAGCCGCTGGCTGCTGATCGGCACGTCGATCGCGCTCGCGCTCGCGCTGCTGCTCGCCTTCCGCCTGATCGAGGAGGGGCTGTTGTGACTCGCGGGCTGCTCATCGCCAACGGCGTCGCCGCGGTCGTCGGCGCGGTCGGCCTCACGCTCCTCGTCCGCCCCGCCGTCGCGCGCCGCCTGCTGCGCACCGGCGACGGCGAGGCGGCCGGCTATGCCCTGCGCATCGCCGGCGCGATGCTCTTCGCCGCCGCGCTCTTCTGCGCCGGCTTCGCCACCATGTTCGTCCTGTCCAGCCAGTAAGTTCCCAGGGAGTACCCCATGTCTCTTCTCGAAGCCCGCAAGACCTACAAGCCCTTCGAATATCCCTGGGCCTATGAATTCTGGAAGCGCCAGCAGCAGGTGCACTGGATGCCCGAGGAAGTGCCGCTGGGCGAGGATTGCCGCGACTGGGCGCAGAAGCTGACCGATCACGAGCGCAACCTGCTCACGCAGATCTTCCGCTTCTTCACGCAGGCCGATGTCGAGGTGCAGGATTGCTACCACGAGAAATACGGCCGCGTGTTCAAGCCGACCGAAGTCAAGATGATGCTGGCCGCGTTCAGTAACATGGAGACGATCCACATCGCCGCTTACAGCCATTTGCTCGACACGATCGGCATGCCCGAAAGCGAATATGGCATGTTCCTCGAATATGCCGAGATGAAGGACAAGCACGATTATCTGCAGAAGTTCGGCGTCGACACCGACGAGGACATCGCCAAGACGCTGGCGATGTTCGGCGGCTTCACCGAAGGACTTCAGCTCTTCGCCAGCTTCGCGATGCTGATGAACTTCCCGCGCTTCAACAAGATGAAGGGCATGGGCCAGATCGTCAGCTGGAGCGTGCGCGACGAAAGCCTCCACTGCGAAGGCATCACCCGGCTGTTCCACGCCTTCTGCAAGGAGCGCGACTGCCTCACCAAATCGGTGAAGGAAGACATTATGGACGTCTGCCAGACGACGGTGCGGCTCGAGGACGCGTTCATCGATCTCGCCTTCGAAATGGGCCCGGTCCCCGGCATGACGCCCAAGGAGATCAAGAAGTACATCCGCTACATCGCCGACTGGCGGCTCGGCCAGCTCGGCCTCAAACCGATCTACATGATCGACGAACACCCGCTGCCGTGGCTCACGCCGCTGCTCAACGGCGTCGAGCACGCGAACTTCTTCGAAACCCGCGCGACCGAATATTCGAAGGGCGCGACCCGCGGCCAGTGGAACGAAGTGTGGGACAGCTTCGACAAGCGCCAGAAGGCGAAGGCCGACAAGCCCGCCAACGAGGACGAAAGCGGCGAGGACATGTTCTCGAAGAGCGGGGTGGCGGCGGAGTGAGATTAAACGCCGAAGCAACAGGGCGCTTCATAAATGATAGACAAGGTAAATAGGCTACCGTTTGCAAATTATGATGTGGTTGTTTACTTTGGCGTGGGCATCTTTTCCCTTCCTCTTGTCAGTAGATATTCGCTTCTAGGACGTGATGTAAGCTTTCCACCCATATTCGGAGCTTACTCAGACGGCAGTATAAACTTGGCCGTTTCCCTGGTTGCTCTTGCATTTGGCGTATATATACTTGGTCATGCCATATCTCTAATGTCCTCCTTTCTAATTGAGCAGTTTATTTATAGAATAGTGGGACCCCCCTCTCACGTTATTTCGAGAACCTGCATTCCATCCGCAGGAAGCTTTAGCTTTCGCAGGCTCATTAGGAACAGAATAGCTTCGTCATATCGCGATTCCCGGACTAACGCAGATATTGTGAGATTGATAGCCAATGCCCCCGTACTCCCGATCTATACGGCAATATACGTCTTTGGCTTCTTTGGTTTTTATCAGTGTAAAATAAGTCCATCCGTTGTCCTTAGGGTGTTCGGCAGGCTCCGGATGTATTTCGACTTGGAGTACGATATAATAAATGACAAACGCTGGTTTAAAGTGGTTGAGTACGCGTGTGCAAACGACCATGCTGTTGCCAGTGCTAAAATGTATAATTACCTGGTAATATACGGCCTGTTTCGCTCTCTTTCGCTTGTGTTTTTGGTTTCGATTTGGTTTGAGTTATTTTATTGGTGGAGATTGGGTGGAATTGGTTTTGTAGACCAAAGCGGACCTGGCAACCCCTTGTTACGGGTAGTAGTTCTTTACGGCGCGTATGGCATTTCCTTGATGGGATACGGAAAGTTCTCGCGGAGGTATGCGGAAGAGGCGGTTCAGGCATTCGGATTGTCTATGATATTTGATCAAAAGGACAGCGGTGCTCGTTGATCGAGAATGCGGTTCTTCGCTTGGTGAAACTCCGCGGACAGTACTACATCCCGCCCGTCGCCCCTGTGCAGGCAGAGGCCTATCGCTCGCGCCGCGCACGCTGCCTTCGGCAGTTGTGCGCTCCGCATGATTTCCGGACAATAATTGCCAGACATGGGCTCCTGCCTACGCAGGAGCGACGGAGCGCAACGCCAGGCGCGTTGTACCTGCATCTCAGTGTTATCGCTGGGTCCGACCAATCGGATCGTCACCCGGTCAGCCGGCAGGCTCCTCCGGAGTCGACGGGACTTCATCCAAAGTCGAGCAAATCGCCACTCGCTCTCCCACGCTCCGGCGTACCGTCGGAACGCACGGGAGGCGACGATGGGACTAACCTATGTCTGCGAGAAATGCGGCAGCAAACTCGTGACGCGCGACGCTTGGGCGGAGTGGGACGAAGCCGCACAGCAATGGGCGCTCGGAGCTGCGTATGATTATTCCTTCTGCCACAGTTGCGAGAGGGAAACGACGCTTCGCGAAGTTCGGCTTGAGGATGCAATTCGGAAGTGAGGGAATAACCCTGCCCCCCGTGGCCCTGCGCAGGCAGGGGCCCATGGCTCGCGCCGCGCACGCTGCCCTCGACAATCGCACGTCCCCGCTTGATCCCCGCGCGATATCCGGCAGACATGGGCTCCTGCCTGCGCAGGAGCGACGGGGGACGGGCATGGAAAAGCGCGGCTATGTCTACATCATGACGAACGGACCGAGCGGAACGCTCTACACCGGCGTCACCGCGAACCTCGCCGCGCGCGTGCACCAGCACCGCAGCGGCACCGGATCGGACTTCTGCCGCAAGAAGGGCCTCACCCGCCTGGTCTATGTCGAGACGCACGAGCGGATCGACGCCGCCATCGCGCGCGAGAAGGCGATCAAGAAATGGAAGCGCGGCTGGAAGCTCAACCTCATCGGCAAGGCGAACCCGGACTGGCGCGACTTGTGGGACGAGATCAACCGGTGATCGCACCGCCGGGGACGAAGGATCGCTGACCGCTTCGCAGAGTAATTGCCAGCGATAGGCCCCTGCCTGCGCAGGGGCGACGAAGACAGGGGAACGCCCGCCGCACCACTCCGTCGCCCCTGCGAAGGCAGGGGCCCATGTCTGGTTGCGGCGCTCGCCGGCGGGCGGGTTGGCGCACAATCGCGGGCCGCATCGCAGAGTCAGCGGCAACGATAGGCCCCGACCTGCGCAGGGGTGACGAAGACAGCGGAACACCCACCCCACAACTCCGTCGCCCCTGCGCAGGCAGGGGCCCATGTCTGGTTGCGGCGCTCGCCGGCGGGCGCGTTGGCGCACAATCGCAGGCGGCACCACAGAGTCAGCAGCAGCGATAGGCCCCGACCTGCGCAGGGGCGACGAAGACAGGGGAACGCCCGCCGCACCTCCCGTCGCCCCTGCGAAGGCAGGGGCCCATGTCTGGTTGCGGCGCTCGCCGGCGGGCGCGTTGGCGCACAATCGCAGGCGGCACCACAGAGTCAGCAGCAGCGATAGGCCCCGACCTGCGCAGGGGCGACGGAGATAGGGGAACGCCGCCGCACCTCCCGTCGCCCCTGCGAAGGCAGGGGCCCATGTCTGGTTGCGGCGCTCGCCGGCGGGCGCGTTGGCGCACAATCGCAGGCGGCACCACAGAGTCAGCGGCAGCGATAGGCCCCTGCCTGCGCAGGGGCGACGTCAAATTTGCCCCAGCTCCATTCCGGCCCAGCTCCAGCTCCAGCCCCGCCGACCCGTCCCTCCGATTTCCGCTGTCCTACACGAACCGATATGGTTATATACCCCGGCTCCCGCGCCCCTTCAGCGACCAAGGAGCCAAGCCATGACCGATCAGTCCCATGATTTCCCCACCACTCCGCGCCGGGTCCGCCGCGACGGCTGGACCGCCGAGCGGCAGCGGCTGTTCCTCGAGACCCTCGCCGAAACCGGCTGCGTGTCCGATGCCGCTGCCGCCGTCGGCCTCACTCCGCGATCGGCCTATCGGCTGCGCGCGCGGGCCGATGCCGATGCGTTCCACCGCGCCTGGGACGCGGCGCTCGTCATCGCCAGCCAGCGGCTCACCACCCTCGCCTTCGAGCGCGCCGTCAACGGCGCGCTGCGCCAGGTGTGGCATCGCGGCGAGTGCGTCGGCGAGGAGCGCGTGCCGTCGGATCGGCTGCTCATCTTCCTGCTCAAGCATTTCGACGCGATGCGCTACGGCAATCTCTCGGGGCTGATCGAAGTCGACATTCCCGATCCGCGCGCCGCCGCCCGCGCCGCGCTCCCTGCGCTCACCCGAGCGCTGACCGACAGCGACTCGCCCGCCGAGCGCCTGCGCCGCGAGGATTTCGTCGAGGGAGTGCAGCCCGCGTTCGACATGGTGGGCGAGCCGGTCGACGTGCCCGGCGTGTTCGATGTGGAGGCCTATGATGTGGAATAGCCCTCCCGCGTGCGCGCGGGCGCTCGCGCGCGCGTTGAGGTGCGACCTTAGTGCGACCTTCGACGGAAAACCGCCGATCGCGGCGCGCAAGCCACCACGGCAACCCGGCCGCCGTCCGCCCGTTCTACGCTGCGGTTCCGGCGGCAGGAGGTCGCGCAATGATCGCGGTCGATTCCGAAATGATGGATGCGGTGGACTATGACGCCGCCCGCCGGCGCCTCGGGATCCGCTTCATTTCCGGCGGCTGGTACTGGTATGCGGGCGTGCCGCGCGACGTGTTCGAGGCGTTGCTCGCCGCGCCGTCGCACGGCCGCTTCTTTCACGATCACATCCGCGATCGCTACGCCTTCCGGCGCGGCTGAGCATGACGCGGATCAGGAAAGGCGGGAGGTCCGCCGCTCGCGGCCCGGATCGGGTAGTTCTGGCGGTTCGCTGCGGCGGCGGTGCTCGCGCCAGCGGGCGGGTACGGTCGATCGCGTGCCTTCGCGATCGTGACGGCGCGGCGGCGGCGGCGCGGCGCCATGGGTGCAGCCGGTCTCGCCCAGGCAGATCAGCCGGTCATAGCCCGAATCGGGGCAGATCGCGTGCGAAGCAATGGCCGAAGGAGTGAACCGCGCGAGGTTGATCCCGGCAAGCGCCGTCCTCCAGTCGCGCGGGTTCACGCCGCTGCCGTCGGCCGGGGCGACACGCTCGCCGACCGAGTGATAGTCGCTGTCGGCAAGCCCGGGCCATACTTGCCGGGCGAGCTGCCGCGCCCAGCGCGGGCTGGCCGGGCCGATCGGCAGGTGCGGGATCGGGTCGCCGGGCAGTTCGTAGCGCAGGCACGCGATCCGCTCGGCGGCATAGGCCTTGGCGAAGGCGGCGTTGCCGGCGCGGGCGGAGGCGATGGTGGCGACGCTGATCGGCATGTCGCGCCATCCGGCGAGGCGCGCGGCACGATAGGCGGCCAGATTGGCGAGCGCGCCGCCCTTGCTGTGGCCGGTGACGAACAGGTGGCGGCGCGCGCCGCGATCGAGCAGCGTCTGGACGGCGGATTTCACGCCCGGTCCCTCGTCGCTGTCGTTCCACAGCCGGGCCATCGATTCGGCGAACCCCCAATGGACGCCGGCGCCGCAATAGTCCGGATCGGCACGGCACACCGAAAGCCCGCCGTTCAGCCAGTCGAGCAGCACGGTCCAGCCGTCGTGCCGCCCGCCGAAAAAGGGAGGAAGCGAACCGCGAAACGCCACGATCACGCCGTCGGGCACGGCGCCGACCAGCGCGAGGTCGATCGGCTGCTGCCACAGCTCGATTCGCCGCTGCACCACCAGCGGCGGCGCGGTCCAGCCGACGCTGCGGCGCACCGTTTCCATCTGCGGGTGATAGGCCTGCGACGCGGCGTAGAGCAGCCGCCGCTTCATGCAGTCGATCATGGTTAACATCCTCCGTCGCAACGCGTTTCGCCGCTGCGGCTGCGCTCCGGCAACTCCGGGCATCTGCATTCAGGGACTCTGCGGACGTGCCTCCGCTGTCCCGATTCAGGACGCCTTGTGGGAGCCGCGTAGTTGCAGACTCCTGAATGGACGAGTCAGCTTTCGTTGGAAATGCAACCGGTTGGCGCGATTCAAGGGGGTGGAATCGGCCGCGTGCGCCGCGCTATCCAGCTGCGAAACGATCAGGAGAACCGCGCCATGACCGATCACATCGACCCCAGCCGGCCGCAGTTCGATGCCTTCAAGGCGCTGCCCCGCGACCAGCCGATCGAGATGCTCAACCTCATCCGCTTCCGCGCCCGCGCCGCCTATCCGGAGGAGCATCCACAGGCTGCCGAGGGGCTGAGCGGCGCCGAGGCCTATGCCCGCTATGGCGCCGGAAGCGGGCCGATCTTCCGCCGCGTGGGCGGCACGATCGTCTGGTCGGCGGCGCCCGAACTGGTGCTCACCGGCCCGGCGGACGAGGCATGGGATACGGCATTCGTCGCCCGCTATCCCAGCGCCCACGCCTTTCTCGAAATGGTGACGGATCCCGACTATCGCCGCGCCGTCGTGCATCGCCAGGCGGCGGTTGCCACCTCGCGGCTGATCCGCACCGCGCCGCGCGAGGGAGGCGCCGGCTTCGAATGACGCCCTAATCTGCGTCCGTTTCGGATCGGGTTCGGCTCCGATTCGGACGCGACCGGCTATATTCCGGCGCACGGTGTCGCTTGAAAGGACCGCCCGTGGCTCTGGAATATGCCTGCGAACGCTGCGGCGGCACGGCAGTCACGCGCGACGCCTGGGCCGAATGGGATGTGGCGGCCCAGGCCTGGGTGCTGTCGGCGGTGTTCGACTATGCCCATTGCCACGAATGCCACCGCGACACGCGGCTCGTCGAACGACCGGCTACCCGGAACCGCCGCTAGGCGGGACCGGCCCGAACCCCGTCGGCCAGCCCGAGCTGCCACAGCACGAACGCCATTTCGTCGGCGGCCTCGCGCAGGCTCTCCCAGCGGCCCGATTTTCCACCATGGCCCGCGCCCATGTTCGTCTTCAACAGCAGCACATTGTCGTCGGTCTTCGTCGCCCGCAGCTTCGCCGCCCATTTGGCCGGCTCCCAATAGGTCACTCGCGGATCGTTGAGCCCGCCGGAAATGAACAGCGGCGGATAGGCCTGCGGCCGCACATTGTCGTAGGGCGAATAGGAGCGGATCAGCTCGAACGCCGCCTTGTCCTCGATCGGATTGCCCCACTCCGGCCATTCGCCCGGCGTCAGCGGGAGGCTGGGATCGAGCATCGTGTTCAGCACGTCGACGAACGGCACGTCGGCAATCACCGCGCCCCACAGCTCGGGATCCGAATTGACGACTGCGCCCATCAGCTCGCCGCCCGCCGAGCGGCCGGCGATGGCGATGTTGCCGGCGCTGGTGAAGCCGAGGTCGATCAGCCCTTTCGCGACGTCCACAAAGTCGTTGAACGTGTTGGTCCGCTTCTCGAGCTTGCCGTCGTGATACCATTGCTGGCCCAGATCGTCGCCGCCGCGGATATGGGCAATGGCAAACGCCATGCCGCGATCGAGGAACGACATGCGGCTGGTGGAAAAGCCGGGCGGGATGGCGTGGCCATAGGCGCCATAGCCGTAGAGATAGAGCTTGCCGCTGCCGTCCTTGGGAAAGTCGGCCGGATAGACGATCGATACCGGCACTGGCGTGCCATCCCGCGCCGTGATCTTCAGCCGCTCGGTGGCATATTTCGCCGGATCATATCCGCTGGGGATCTCCTGGACCTTCAGCGTCTCGAGCCGGTCGTCGGCCAGGTGATAGTCGAACACCGTGCCGGGCGTGACCATCGATTCATAGCCGAGCCGCAGCACCTCGATCGCATATTCGGGATTGTCGCCGGCACCGGCGACATAGCTGGCTTCGGGGAACTCCAGCCGGCGCGGCGGGCGCCCGTCGTACCAGTGGAGCTCGATCTGATCGAGCCCGTCCGCGCGCCCTTCGACCACGAAGAAGTCGGCGAAGGTGGTAACCCCGGTCATGTAGAAGCAATCGGACGGCGCGATCACCTCGCGCCAGTCGCCCGGCGCCTCCACCGGCGCCTTCACCAGCCGCCAGTTGGTGTGAGTATCGTTGGTGTGGATGAAGAGCGTGCCGTCATGCTCCTCGACGTCATATTCGACGCCGGTCTGCCGTGGCCGCACCAGAACCGGCTCGGCGGTGGGATCGTCGGCCGGCAGCAACCGCACCTCGCTGGTCACATGATCGCCGGTCGACAGGATCAGGAACCGCCGCGACTGAGTCTCACCGACGCCGACGCGATAGCCTTCGTCCTCTTCATGATAGAGTTCGACGTCTTGCTCCACCGGCTTTCCCAGCCTGTGCCAGCGGATACGATCGGTACGCCAATGCTCGTTCACCAGCGCATAGAGAAAGCCGTTCGAATCCGCGGTCCAGACGAGTTCGGAAAGCGTGCCGGGGATCACGTCCGGCAGCATCCGGTCGCTTTCCAGGTCCTTTACCCGGACCTCGAACCGCTCCGAGCCATCGTCGTCGACGGCATAGGCGAGCAGCCGCCCGTCCGGACTTACGCTGATCGCGCCCAGCCGGAAATACTCCTTCCCCCTGGCCAACATCGGCTCGTCGAGGATCAGCTGGTCCGCACTGCCGTCGTCAGGCGCGCCGACCGGGCGGCGCCACCAGCGGCGGTATTCGCCGCCCATCTCGAAATCGGTCCAGTAGAGCCAGTCGCCGTCCTTCTGCGGAACGGTGGCATCGTCTTCCTTGATCCGGCCGCGCATCTCCTCGAACAGCGTCTCGGCCAACGGCTTCAGCGGCGCCATCACCTTTTCGAAAAAGGCGTTCTCCTCCTCGAGATAGGCGAGCACGTCCTTGTCGGTCACGGTCGGATAGCCGGGGTCGCGCAGCCAAGCCCATGGATCGTCGATGGCGGTTCCGTGATATTCGCTGCGATGAGGCCGCGTGGCGGCGAGTGGAGGCTTGGGAAGGTCGTTCATTTCGGCCCTTTAGCGCAGCGGGCACGCGCTGCGAAAGCCTGCGCCCGAACGGTCGGACACGAAGAGGCCCCTTGCCGCCGCGTCACTGGAAGCGGAGGCAAGGGGCCTGTGTGGTGCTCGACCTTTCGGCTATTCTGCCAGATCGAAGCGGTCGGCGTTCATCACCTTGGTCCATGCGGCGACGAAGTCCTTCGCGAACTTCTCGCCGGCGTCGCTCGACGCATAGACTTCCGACAGCGCCCGCAGCTGCGAGTTCGAGCCGAAGACCAGATCGGTCCGCGTGGCACGCCACTTCTCCTCGTCGGTCTTGCGGCAGGTGCCGACGAACTCCTCGTCCCCGGCCTCGTCCACTTCCTTCCACGCCGTGCCCATGTCGAGCAGGTTGACGAAGAAATCGTTGGTGAGCTGCCCGGGCCGGTCGGTGAGCACGCCTTCGGGCCGATCGTTGTGATTGGCGCCCAGCACGCGCAGACCACCGACGAGCACCGTCATCTCGGGTGCGCTGAGGTTCAGCAGCTGCGCTCGATCGATCAGCAGCTCCTCGGTCGGGACGCTGAACGAAACCGACAGATAGTTGCGGAACCCATCCACCTTGGGCTCCAGCACCTCGAAGCTTTCGGCATCGGTGATCTCCTGCGTCGCGTCGGTACGGCCCGGCGTGAACGGCACGGCAATGTCATAGCCGGCGTCGCGCGCCGCCTTTTCGATCCCGACCGAACCGCCGAGGACGATGAGATCGGCGATGCTCACCTTCTTTCCGCCGCTCGCCGCACCGTCGAACTCCGCCTTGATGCTCTCATAGACCGCGAGCACCTTGGCGAGCTTGTCGGGTTCGTTGACTGCCCAGCTGCGCTGCGGCTCCAGCCGGATCCGCGCACCATTGGCGCCGCCGCGCTTGTCCGACGTGCGGAAAGTGGACGCAGACGCCCAGGCGGTCTTCACCAGCTGGGAGACGGTGAGCCCCGAATCGCGGATCTTGTTCTTGAGCGACACGACGTCGTCGCCGTTGATCGGCGCGTAATCGGCCTTGGGAATCGGATCCTGCCAGATCAGATCCTCTTCGGGCACTTCTGGACCGAGGTAGCGGGCCTTGGGGCCCATGTCGCGGTGCGTGAGCTTGAACCAGGCGCGGGCGAAGGCGTCGGCGAAATGGGCCGGATCCGCGCGGAACTTGTCCATGATCTTGCGGTATTCCGGGTCCACCTTCATCGCCATGTCGGCGGTGGTCATCATCGTCGGCACCTTGGCGCCGGGGCTGTGCGCCTTGGGCGCGAGCGTTTCCTCGGGGCTGCCCACCGGCTGCCACTGCTTGGCGCCCGCGGGACTGCGCACCAGCTCATATTCGTGGTCGAGCAGCATGTCGAAATAGCTCATGTCCCACTTGGTCGGCGTGGGAGTCCACGAACCCTCGAGGCCCGAGGTGATGGTATGGTCGCCGACGCCGCTCTCATGGCCTGACTGCCAGCCCAGACCCATCTGTGCGATGTCCGCGCCTTCGGGCTCGGCGCCCACCTTGGATGCGTCCCCGGCGCCGTGGCACTTGCCGAAAGTGTGGCCGCCCGCGGTAAGCGCAACGGTCTCCTCGTCGTTCATACCCATGCGGGCGAAGGTTTCGCGGATGTCCCGCCCGGACTGCATCGGATCGGGATTGCCGCCCGGACCCTCGGGATTGACGTAGATGAGGCCCATCTGGATCGCGGCGAGCGGGTTTTCGAGCGCACGCCCCTCTTCCTCGTGGATACGGGTGAGGCTCCCCTCCGAACCGACCCACTCTTCCTCGGTGCCCCAATAGACGTCCTTCTCGGGCTCGAAGATGTCCTCGCGGCCGCCGCCGAAACCGAAGATCGGGCCACCCATCGATTCGATCGCGACGTTGCCGGCCATGATCATCAGATCGGCCCAGCTGAGTTTGCGGCCGTACTTCGCCTTGATCGGCCAGAGCAGACGGCGCGCCTTGTCGAGATTCGCGTTATCCGGCCAGCTGTTGAGCGGGGCGAAGCGCTGGTTGCCCGAGGAGGAGCCGCCGCGGCCGTCGCCGGTCCGATAGGTGCCGGCCGAGTGCCACGCCATGCGGATGAAGAAGGGGCCGTAATGCCCATAATCCGCCGGCCACCAGGGCTGGCTGTCGGTCATCAGTGCGGTGAGGTCGCGCTTCACTGCTTCATAGTCGAGCGACTCGAACTCCTTGCGATAGTCGAAGTCGTCGCCCATCGGATTCCCGTGGAGCCCGTGCTGATGCAGGATCTCGATCGAAAGCTGGTTGGGCCACCAATCCCGGTTGGTGCGGCCCAGCAGCGAGCGCATCGCCTTGCCTTCCTTCATCGGGCAGCCGCTCAGCGGATCTCCGCTCGTCTTCGCGTCCATCGTCTATCTCCTCGGATCTTGAATACTACGGACAAGGTACGGATGCGTGAGGCGAAGGAAAGCGAGGAAGCTTGCTCAGACAGAGTGAAAGAATCGATTGAGGGTGATCGATCGGGCAGCCGGCCAAAGGCGATATTTGCGCAACCGCACGCAGCTGCCTAGCTGAGGCGCAGGATTCATCACCAGCGCGCCACTCGCACAAGGCGCAGGAAGTCGACGCCAATGTCCACCTACGCAGACCGCCTCACCGCCCTTCGCGAACAGCTCCGTTCGGAGCGCCTCGACGGCTTCGTCGTACCGCTCACCGACGAGCATATGAGCGAATATGTAGGCGATTATGCCCAGCGCCTCGCGTGGCTCACCGGCTTTCAGGGCTCGGCGGGCGCCGCGGTGATCCTCCCTGCCGAAGCCGCGATGTTCGTCGACGGGCGATACACGCTGCAGGTGCGCGAACAGGTCGATGCCGATCACTATCAATATGTGAAGGTGCCCGACACGAGCATGTCGGACTGGCTGGGTGAGCACGCGCCCGAGGGCGGTCGCATCGGCTATGATCCGTGGCTCCACACCCGCGCCTGGGTGGCCGAGGCGAGCAAGGCGCTGGCGGAGCGCGGCGCCGAGCTGGTGCCGGTCGCGGCCAATCCGGTCGATGCGATCTGGTCCGATCGTCCCGCCCCCTCGCCTGCGACGCTCAGCGCCCAGAGCGATGCCGCGGCAGGCAAGACCTCGGCCGAAAAGCGCGCCGTAATCGCCGAATGGCTCGAGACGCGCCGTGCCGACGCGGTGGTGCTCTCGGCGCTCGACTCGATCGCCTGGACGTTCAACATCCGTGGGGAGGACGTGATCCACACGCCCGTCGCGCTCTCCTATGCGCTGGTCCACTCCGACGGCACCGCCGAGCTGTTCGTCGCGCCCGAAAAGGTGAACGACGCGGTGCGCCAGCACCTCGGCAATGCCGTGCGCGTCCAGCCGCGCGACGCCTTCGCGCCTGCGCTGAAGGCGCTGTCGGGCAAGCGAGTCGCCGCCGATCCCGAGCGCGCCGTCGCCGCGATCTTCGACCTGCTCGACGCAGGCGGCGCGCACGTCCTCCCGGTGCGCGATCCCGCGGTGCTCGCCAAGGCGCTCAAGAACCCCGCCGAAGTCTCCGGCCACCGTGCCGCGCAGGCGCGCGACGCCGTCGCGATGGTCCGCTTCCTGCGCTGGATCGAGGAGGAGGCGCCCAAGGGCAGCGTCACCGAGATGTCGGCGGTGCGCAAGCTGCTCGAATTCCGCCAGGCCCTCGGCGTGCTCAAGGACACGTCGTTCGACACCATCTCGGGCTATGGCAGGCACGGCGCGATCCCGCACTATCGCGTCACCGAGGAATCGAGCCTGCTCCTCGAACCCGGCAGCCTCTATCTCGTCGATTCGGGCGGGCAATATGAAGACGGCACCACCGACATCACGCGCGTGATGCCCGTCGGCGAACCGACCGCGGAGATGAAGGACCGCTTCACCCGCGTGCTCAAGGGCATGATCGCGCTCACTCATGCCGTGTTCCCGGACGGCACCGCGGGCAGCCAGATCGACGCCTTCGCGCGCCAGTTCCTCTGGCAGGCGGGGCTCGATTATCCGCACGGCACCGGCCACGGCGTCGGCGCCTATCTATCGGTGCACGAGGGGCCGCAGCGCATCGCCGCACCCAACTATCCCGGCGGCGGCCCGTCGGAGCCGCTGCGCGCGGGCATGATCTGCTCGAACGAGCCGGGCTATTACAAGGCAGGCGAATACGGCATCCGCATCGAAAACCTCGTGCTGATCGTCGAACAGGAGATCGCGGGCGCGGAGCAGACGATGCTCGGCTTCGAAACGCTCACCTTCGTCCCCATCGAACGCACGCTGATCGACCCCGCGCTATTGACGCCGCACGAGCGCGAGTGGCTCGACGGCTATCACGCGAAGGTGCTGGAAATCGTCGGCCCGCAGGTGGACGGCGAAGACAAGGCCTGGCTCGAAGCCAAATGCGCGCCGATCGTGTAATCACCGGTGCCCCCGCGAAAGCGGGGGGCCAAGCTTTCGGCGCAGTAAGCGGAGTCCAAGGAGAGTCGAAATGCAGAGGAAATCCGGCCTGACGCTAGGCGTGGTCACCGTCCTCGCGCTGGCGATCCTGTTCGCCAGCGGCATTCTCTGACGCCCGCCCTTCGCGCGCCTGCGCCTTGCGCTTGCGCAGGTTCTCGCGCAGCGCCTGCGCCAGTCGCGCCTTCTTCTCGTCGTCGTTCATGGCATGCCGATAAACCGCCGGGCTTCGGGTTGACAATCGGGGGCATCCAAGCACATAGGCCCCTCCCGCTCGGGCGACCCCCGCGCGGCGTGCTGCCGTAGCTCAGTGGTAGAGCGCATCCTTGGTAAGGCTGAGGTCGTGAGTTCAATCCTCACCGGCAGCACCATTTTCTGACATCTCCTGGTTGCCATCGCGGCCGGCGATCCCGATTAGGGTCGCCAACAGCCCCTGGGAGATCGTGATGAAGACCCGCGCCGCCGTCGCCTTCGAAGCCAAACAGCCTCTGGAGATCGTCGAACTCGATCTCGAAGGGCCGAAGCCCGGCGAAGTGCTGGTCGAGATCATGGCGACCGGCATCTGCCACACCGATGCCTATACGCTCGACGGGTTCGACAGCGAAGGCATCTTCCCCAGCGTGCTCGGCCATGAAGGCGCAGGGATCGTGCGCGAGGTAGGCGCGGGCGTCACCAGTGTCGTGCCCGGCGACCATGTCATCCCCCTCTACACCCCCGAATGCCGCCAGTGTAAGTCGTGCCTGTCGGGCAAGACGAACCTCTGCACCGCGATCCGCGCGACGCAAGGGAAAGGGCTGATGCCCGATGGCACCACGCGCTTCAGCTACAAGGGCCAGCCGATCTACCATTATATGGGCTGCTCGACTTTCTCGAACTTCACCGTGCTGCCCGAAATCGCTGTCGCGAAGATCCGCGAGGACGCGCCGTTCAACACCAGCTGCTACATCGGCTGCGGCGTCACCACCGGCGTCGGCGCGGTGGTCAACACCGCCAAGGTGGAGCCGGGCGCGAACGTCGTCGTCTTCGGCCTCGGCGGCATCGGCCTCAACGTCATCCAGGGCGCGAAGATGGTCGGCGCGGGCCGCATCATCGGCGTGGACATCAACCCCGATCGCGAGGAATGGGGCCGCAAGTTCGGCATGACCCACTTCCTCAATTCGAAGGGCATGAGCCGCGAGGAGACGATCGCGAAGATCCTCGAACTCACCGACGGCGGCGCGGACTACAGCTTCGACGCGACCGGCAATGTCGAGGTGATGCGTACCGCGCTGGAATGCGCGCATCGCGGCTGGGGCGAATCGATCATCATCGGCGTGGCCGAAGCGGGCAAGGAAATCGCGACGCGCCCGTTCCAGCTCGTCACTGGCCGCGTCTGGAAGGGCACGGCGTTCGGCGGCGCGCGCGGGCGCACCGACACGCCCAGGATCGTCGACTGGTACATGGACGGCAAGATCGCGATCGATCCGATGATCACGCATGTCCTCAGCCTCGACGAGATCAACAAGGGGTTCGATCTGATGCATGCGGGCGAAAGCATCCGCAGCGTCGTGGTCTACTGATACGACACGAACGGAGAGGAAGCGATGTTCAACCACATCGTGGTCGGCACCAACGACGTCGAAAAGGCGCGGCTGTTCTACAACGCGGTGCTCGGCACGCTGGGGTTTGAAGGCGAGCCGATCCGCGACGTCAAGGACGGCGTCACGCGGCTGTTCTGGCGGCACGAGGGCAACAGCTTCTGCGTCAGCGAGCCGATCGACGGCGCGCCCGCCACCCCGGCGAACGGCGGCACGATCGGGTTCAAGTGCAGCTCGCCCGAGCAGGTGAAGGCGTTTCATGACGCGGGCGTCGCCCATGGCGGCACCTCGATCGAGGATCCGCCCGGCCCGCGCGCGACCAGCTTCGGCGACGTCCATCTCTCCTATGTCCGCGATCCGGACGGCAACAAGCTGTGCGGCATGTATCGCCCGCGCAAGTCGGGCTGACCGCGTGGACGACAAGGTCAATCTGCCCCAGAAATTCGCCGGCTTTTCCGACCATTGGGGGCCGCGCATCGTCGGCAGCTACAATGGCAACGACGTCCGCCTGATCCGGGCGCAGGGCGAATTCATCTGGCACGTCCATGAGGACACCGATGATTTCTTCCTCGTCCTCGACGGCGAGCTCGATATCGAACTGCGCGACCGCACGATCACGCTCGGCCCGGGAGACCTCTATGTCGTTCCCCGCGGAGTCGAGCACCGGCCGGTCGCGCGGCGCGGCGAGGTGCGGATCCTGAATCTCGAACCGCGCGGCACCAACAATGTCGGCGAGGGTTCGCCCCAGCGGCCGCCCGTCGCAGCCTGAGACACGATTTGGGCTTCCATAATAGGATTTGCGCTGAAATGCTGGGCGCACGCTGGAATTAGAATCGGTCTTTGCGCGCGGGCGTGCGCGCACGCCCGCGCGCGGAGGTGCGACTTTTCAGTGACCTTCGGCGGATTTCCGCGAGTCGAGTTCCCGGGAGAGAGAGTTGGAAACGCTTTCGACGAACATGGCGCATGGCGGAACGCAGGGCGTCCATCGCCATGCCTCCACCGTCACCGGCACCGACATGACCTTCTCGGTCTATGTCCCGCCGCACGCGGATGGCGCGAAGCTGCCGGTGCTCTGGTATCTCTCCGGCCTCACCTGCACCCACGCCAACGTCACCGAAAAGGGCGAGTATCGCGCCGCTTGCGCAGAGCATGGCGTGATCTTCATCGCGCCCGACACCAGCCCGCGCGGCGACGATGTGCCCGATGTGGACGGCTATGATTTCGGCAAGGGCGCGGGCTTCTACGTCGATGCGACGGAGGAACCCTGGGCGACCAATTACCGGATGCGCAGCTATGTCGAGGAGGAGCTTCCCGCGCTGATCGCCGCGCAGTTCCCGGTGGCCGACCTCACCCGCCAGTCGATCACCGGCCATTCGATGGGCGGCCACGGCGCGCTGACCATCGCGCTGCGCAACCCCGGCCGCTTCGCCAGCGTCTCCGCCTTCGCGCCGATCGCCTCGCCGCTGGCCTGTCCCTGGGGCGAAAAGGCGCTGGGCGGCTATCTGGGCAGTGCGGACAAGGCCGCGTGGCGGCGCTACGACGCCTGCGCGCTGATCGCCGATGGCGCGCGGCTTCCCGAGCTGCTGGTCGATCAGGGCGATGCCGACCAGTTCCTCGTCGATGAGCTCAAGCCCGAGCTGCTCGAGGCCGCATGCCGCGAAGCGGGCATCGATCTCACGCTGCGGATGCAGCCGGGATACGACCACAGCTATTATTTCATCTCAACCTTCCTCGCCGATCATGTCGCGTGGCACGCCGAGAGGCTGAACACATGAGCCGATTCGACGTGCTGATCGTCGGCGCCGGCCATGGCGGTGCACAGACGGCGATCGCACTGCGGCAGAACGGCTTCACCGGTACGATCGGAATCGCCGGCGACGAGCCCGAGCTGCCCTACGAGCGCCCGCCGCTTTCCAAGGAGTATCTCGCCGGGGAGAAACCGTTTGAGCGCCTGTTGATCCGCCCCCCCGCTTTCTGGGCGGAGCGCGACGTGGCGATGCTGCCTGGCCGCCGTGTGGTCCGCGTCGATCCCGGCGCGCATGAAGTTACCACCGAAGCGGGTGAGACATTCGGCTATGGAGCGCTCGTCTGGGCGACCGGCGGGCGCGCGCGGCGGCTCACCTGCTCGGGCGCGGCGCTGAAGGGCGTTCACACCGTGCGCAGTCGCGCCGACGTCGACGCAATGATCGCCGAACTGCCGGACGTGACTCGTGTGGCGGTGATCGGAGGCGGGTACATCGGTCTTGAGGCAGCCGCGGTGCTCACCAAGCTCGGCAAGAAGGTTTGCGTTCTCGAGGCGCAGGATCGCGTTCTTGCCCGGGTCGCGGGCACGCCGCTGTCGCGCTTCTTCGAGGACGAGCATCGCGCCCATGGCGTGGACATCCGGCTGGGCGTCCAGGTCGGCTGCATCGAGGATCGGGACGGCGCCGCCTGCGGCGTACGGCTCGGTGACGGCAGCAGCGTTCCTGCCGAAATGGTGATCGTCGGCATCGGCATCCTCCCCGCGACCGATCCGCTCTACGCCGTCGGCGCGCAGGGTGAGAACGGCGTGCTGGTCGACGCGCAGTGCCGCACGACGCTTCCCGACATCTATGCCGTCGGTGACTGTGCGCTGCACGCCAGTCGCTTCGCGGAGGACGGGCCTATCCGCCTCGAATCGGTGCAGAACGCGAACGATCAGGCCACGGTGGCCGCGAAGACGATCTGCGGGATCGACGCGATTTATCAGGCCGTCCCCTGGTTCTGGTCCAACCAATATGACCTGAAGCTGCAGACCGTCGGGCTGTCGACCGGCCATGACACCGCAGTCGTTCGCGGCGATCCGGCGGACCGCAGCTTCTCGCTCGTCTATCTGCGCTCGGGCCGGGTAATCGCGCTCGACTGCGTGAACATGGTCAAGGACTATGTTCAGGGACGCAAGCTGGTCGAGGCGGGAGCGGTCGTCGATCCGGAGCGGCTCGCCGACACGAGCGTTCCGCTCAAGCAACTGCTGGGCTAGCGATCAGCCTCGTCGGCCGACTGCGCCTCCTCGCGCGTGTGCACGTGCAGCTCGCCGGTAAGCGTCCGGTGCACGGGGCATTTGTCGGCGATCCGCATCAGATCGGCGCGCTGCGACTCGCTCAGCGGGCCGGTCATTCGGATCGTCCGCTCGATCGCTTCGATCTTTGAAGCCGGATCGGTGCAATGGTCGCAATCCACGCCATGGTTGCGGTCATGCGTCAGCCGGATCGCAACGTCCTCGAGCGGAATGTCCTTGCGCGCCGCATAGAGCTTGAGCGTCATCGAAGTGCATGCGCCCAGCGCGCCCAGCAGCAGGTCGTACGGGCCCGGCCCCGCGTCCTCGCCGCCCACCGCCACCGGCTCGTCGGCGACCAGACTGTGAAGATGCGTCCGCACGGTCGTGCCGAACTTGCCGCCCGCATTGCCGGCGAACACTTCGCCTTCCGCCACCATCGGCGCCGCTTCGGCGGGCGCCAGATAGCGTTCCGCCCAGGCGGCGATCAGCGCGGCGACATAGCCCGCGTCGCTGCGCCGCGTGAGCAGATGGTCGGCATCGTCGAGCGTGACGAAGCTCTTCGGGTGCCGTGCCGCGTCGAAGATCAGCCGGGCGTTGTCGATTCCCACCACTTCGTCGCCCGGGGCGTGCAGCACCAGCAGCGCACGGCCGATCGCGCCGATCCGGATCGCCGGATCCTGCGCGCGCAGCGAATGCAAGAATTGCGCGCCGATGCGGAAGCTGCGGCCGCCGATCGTCACCGCGCCGGCGCCTTCACGTTCGATCGCCGCCAGATCGCCGCGGATCGCCTCGAGCACATGCGCGGGATCGAACGGCGCCCCGATCGTCACCACGCCGCGCGCTTCGGGAATCCGTTCCGCCGCTGCCAACACGGCCGCGCCGCCCAGACTGTGCCCGATCAACAGTGCGGGCGCTGCGATCGACGCCCTCAGATGATCGGCCGCCGCGACGATGTCGGCCACATCGCCGAGGAAATGCGCATTGGCGAAGTCGCCCTCACTGCCGCCAAGGCCCGTGAAGTCAAATCGCATCGTCGCGATCCCGGCGCCTGCCAGCGCAGTCGTGATTCGATTCGCGGCATGGCTGTTCATCGTGCAGGTGAAGCAATGCGCGAACAGCGCCACTGCACGGATCGGTCCGACCGGGAGCTCCAGCCGCGCCGCGAGGCTCTGCCCAGAAGAGCCTTGGAATTCAATCGCCTGGCTCGGCATCGCGCCCTCCCTGTCTTTTTCGCAGCATCCCGATAGCAGAGCCCGTTTGTCAACTACAGAGCGCTTTTAGTCAGGTGTTGTTGACACCGTCAGGACTCGCTGTCACAAAGTCAGGGACGCCTGACACTCTGGGGGTCGGCCAGAAGGAGACGATGCGCCGCATGAAGAACCGGCTGAAGGTGCTGCGTGCGGAGCGCGACTGGAGCCAGGCAGAACTCGGTGGACGGCTGGGCGTGTCGCGCCAGGCGGTGAACGCGATCGAGACAGGGAAATACGATCCCTCGCTCCCGCTCGCGTTCAGGATCGGCCGAGTGTTCGGCATGCGGATCGAGGAGATTTTCGATGATGGCGAGAATGGCGGGGAGCAGGCTTGTGATTGATCGGATGGGCGAAGGCGAGCGTGCTACCGTGCTGAGGCGCCGGCGCGTCATGCGCCCCATTATCGCCACCGGCGTGATCGGCGGCATCCTGGGGTTCGTGTTGGCGGCGCTGGAGGGGGGCACCGAGCGGATGGTCAGCGCGCTTCCGCCCGCAGCTGCGGTGGCGGCGGCACTCGTCACGGTCGTCACGGTGACGGCCGGAAGCGTGATCTACTGGCGACGGATCGACGAGCTGGAGCGCAACGCCTGCCTGTGGAGCGGCATGCTGACGCTGAACTTCTACTTTCTGACGTACATGAGCTGGTGGCTGCTCTGGAAGGGCGGAATCACGCCCGAGCCGCACCACGAGATTCTCTTTGGCGCCACTTATTTCGCACTGATCGCAACCTATTCCTGGAAGAAGTTCCATCCCTGACCGGTGCGGTCACTCTCGAGGAGACACGAACATGTTGAAGACCTTCCTTCGTGCCGGTGCCGCGATGGCGCTGGTACTCGCCCCCGCCGCGGGTCAGGCTCAGGTGGAGACGCAGGCGCAAGCGCAGGCTGCGCCCGTGCAAGACGCCGATCCCGCGCTGTGGGTTGTCAAGGACGAGGACACGACAATCTACCTGTTCGGCACCGTCCATGTGCTCAAGCCGGGCCTGAGCTGGTTCGACGAAGCGGTGAAGAACGCGTTCGACGCCAGCGACGAAATCGTGCTGGAAATGGTCGAGCCCGACGAGACGGAGATGCAGGCGCTGGTGATGCGCACCGGCATGAACATGTCCGGACCCACGCTCACCGAGCAGCTTCCCGAGGACAAGCGCGCCGCGCTCTCCGCAGCCGCCGCCGAGACGGGCCTGCCGGTCGCCGCCCTCGATCGCTTCGACCCCTGGCTCGCCGGCCTCACGATCACGGCGGTCAAGCTCCAGAAGCTCGGCTTCGATCCCAACACCGGCGCCGAGCGCATGATCAGCGCCGCCGCCGAGGAAGCCGGCAAGCCGGTCAGCGGCCTCGAAACGGCCGAAGAGCAGCTGATGATCTTCGACAACATGCCCGCCGATCTCCAGACGCGCTACTTCGTCAGCGTGCTCGATCAGGTCGATGAGATGGGGCCGATGCTCGACAATATGGTCGTGCTCTGGGCGAACGGCGATCCCGATGCGCTGGGCGCGCTGCTCAACGAGGAACTGCGCGACGAGCCCGAACTCGCGCGGCGCCTTCTGGCCGATCGCAACGCCCGCTGGGCCGAGTGGATCGACGCGCGACTGGATCAGCCGGGCACCGCCTTCGTCGCCGTCGGAGCGGGGCACCTTGCCGGCGAGGACAGCCTCCAGCACTTCCTGGCCCAACGCGCGCTGAACGCGGAGCGGATCGCTTATTGATCCCTTCACCAGCTGCAACCAGTGCCGTCGGCTCCCCGGAGCCGGCGGCGCTGCCGCCGAGGCGGATGTTCCGTGCCTCGGCCGGGGCGGCATGCTTCTCCCGTCGGGTGGGAGGGATTGATTTCGGGCAGGCCGTGTCACATGTGAGACGCCAAACCGTCACAATGCGAGCCTAGTGCTCGCGCGCTTCCGCCCGAGGCGCGGAACCCCTCCAGGAGTCTGCAATGGGATCGATGGCGAAGTCGCCGAAGAATGTCGCAGTGCGCGGTGCCGTGCACCGGCACGAGCATCTGACCAAGCAGGGGCTGCTCGAGCGCGCCTTCACCTTCGCCTTCCGCGGCCTCGTCTATGCGCAGATCTGGGAAGACCCGATCGTCGACATGGAGGCGCTGGAACTCGGGCCCGACCACCATCTGGTGACGATCGCGTCGGGCGGCTGCAATGTGCAGTCCTATCTGACCGCCGATCCCAGGAAGATCACGGCGGTCGATCTCAACACGGCGCACGTCGCGCTCAACAATCTCAAGCAGCAGGCAGCGCTCCACCTGCCCGACTATGAGAGCTTCCATCGCTTCTTCGGCCTGGCCGACCGCGAGGCGAACATCGACGCCTATTACGAGCACATCCGGCCGCATCTCGACTCCGCGTCGCGCGCCTATTGGGAGCAGCGCAGTCCCAATGGCGTGCGTCGGATCAGCGCGTTCAAGGCGAATTTCTATCGCTACGGGCTGCTCGGCCGGCTGATCGGCTTCGTGCATTGGCTCGCCCACCGCTACAGGATCGATCCGAGCGAGATCCTGCGCGCCAAGAGCCGCGAAGAGCAGTGCGAGATTTTCGATCGGAACTTCGCCCCCTTCTTCGACAAGAAGCTGCTGCGGTGGATCGTCGACAACCCCGCCTCGCTGTTCGGGCTCGGCATTCCTCCGGCGCAATACGACCTGCTGAAGGCCGACGATCCCGAGGGGATCACCGGCGCGCTGCGCAGCCGGCTGCGCAAGCTGGCCTGTGATTTCGACATCAAGGAAAATTATTTCGCCTGGCAGGCGTTCGGTCGCGGCTATGGCCGCACCGAAGACGCCCCCCTGCCGCCCTATCTTCAGCGCGAAAACTGGGATGCGGTGCGTACCCGCGCCGATCGGATCGAGATCCGGCACCAGAACATGGCCGAATATCTCGAATCGATGCCCGCACAGTCGCTCGACCGGTTCATCCTGCTCGATGCGCAGGACTGGATGACGGACGAGCAGCTCACGCGCCTGTGGGCGGCGATCACGCGCACGGCAAAGCCTGGCGCCCGCGTGCTTTATCGCACCGCCGCAAAGCCGGACGTCGTGAAGGGGCACATTCCCGAAGAGCTGATGTCTCAGTGGGAATATGCCCCGCAGGACAAGCTCGACGACTGGACGCGGCGGGACCGTTCCTCGGTCTATGGCATGGTCCATCTCTGGACGCTGAAGCCGCACGGATGAACGGGGCGGGCACGGACAGCGGCGCCGCCGACCAGAAGGGGTTGATGGACAGCGTCTACGGCTTCCATCGCCACATCTACGACGCCACGCGCAAATTCTACCTGCTCGGCCGCGACGCGCTGATCCGCGATCTGGCGCCCCCGCCGGGCGGCACCGTGCTCGAAGTCGGCTGCGGCACGGCACGAAACCTGATCGTTGCCGCCCGCCATTGGCCCGAGGCACGTTTCTATGGCTTCGACATCAGCGAGGCGATGCTCGATACGGCGCGCACCTCACTCTCGCGCAAGGGTCTCGCGAACCGAGTCGAACTGGCCCAGGCCGATGCCGGCAGCTTCGATACCGAGCGACTTTTCGGCATCCCCTCGGTGGATCGCATCTTCATGAGCTATACGCTTTCGATGATTCCGCCCTGGCAGGAAGCGATCGAGCGCGCCGTCGCCTCGCTCGCGCCGGGCGGCAGCCTGCATATCGTCGACTTCGGCCAATATGAGCGCCTGCCGAAGCTCGCCAAGAAGCTGCACTTCAAATCGCTGAACGACTTTCACGTCTATCCCCGCCGCGAGCTGCCGGCGGTATTGCGGCGCGTGGCGGAGGCGAACGGACTCGAACTCGATTTCCGCTCGCGGCTGCGTGGCTATGTCTGGCGCGCGACGCTCACGCGTCGGGGCTGAGCGCTCAAGCGCCTGATCCGGCCCCCACCGCGCCACGCTCCAGCTCCGACAGCCGCGTTTCCAGCGTCCGGATCAGCTCCTGCGTGCGAAGATCGCGCTTTCGGCGTAGCTGCGCCTGCCGCAGCGCCGCCGCAAGCGCGTTTTCGATCGCCTCCAGCGCCTTCCGCTCGTCCTTCGAATAGATGTTGCCGTCGCTACGCGGGCCGAGCAGCAGCACTCCGATCGGCCGCCCCTCGTCGTCCAGCGTGATGCGCAGTGGAAATACCGGGTCGCGCCGATTGAGATTGTCGACCGCGAGCGCCTGAGTGCCGCCGTGCGCGTCCATCCATTCGGCGACGTCGCGATCGGTCGCGCCTTCGGCCCCGACGATGCGATAGCCGGCCTCGGTATAGAGCAGCACCGCCACCTGCCGCGCGTGCAGCCCCTCGATCACGGCATGGACGACACGCCCGCCAAGATCCTCGGGATGATCGTCATGCTGCCAGAGCTGCAGCCGCTCGGGTAGCTTGCGCAGCGCCAGCACGCCGGCCTGGAAGCGCTTTTCCACCCAGTTGTTCACGCGCTCACGTGCCGGGCCCAGCACCATCGCCGCGATGACGGCGCTCACCGCCGCGACCAGCGGCCGGTTCGCGCCTAGGGTGCCCGCCAGAAACTCGTTGAGAATCGTCATCGACGCCGCCCAGATACCGCCGATCACCAGTGTGATCGCGGCATAGCCGATCGAGCGCCCGATCGCTGCGTCGGCGTCCCACAGACGGTAGCGGAGCATCGCCACCAGCACGCCGCCAGCCATCAGGAGCAGACTTGCGTTGAATGCCGCCAGCAACGCCATACGAAACCAGAGCGCGTCCACATCCGGCAGCACGCCGAGCCACATTCCCTCGACCAGGAGCAGCACCGTTCCCAGCAGCGCCATGCTCGAAACGAACCCGAACGCCACCCATTTCAGCTGCTGTCGCTCGATCCCGGGCGGCGTACGCCGGAAGCGGGCAATCGAAGCAAGCGCCGCTGCAAGACCGAGCCCGAGCGCAAGCACCAGTCCGAGCAGATCGGGAATCGACGGCAGGGCGACAGCCACCGTGACCGGCACTGCGGCAACGGCGATCCACCCGCCCCAGCGCGGCCGGAATCGCCCGTCGGGGAAAGCAGGCAGCGCCACAGCGAACAGGCCGAAAAAAAGCGCGGAAAACCCCTGATCTAGCGTCTCGAGCCCCAGCCAATACCAGAGCGCCTCCCCCGGCAGGACCGAAGCCAGGCTCAGGAAGGAAAAGGAGAGGAGCAGCGAAACGGGATCGTCCGGCCGGCGGCGGACGAGCAGGATCGCCGCGACCATCAGCAGCGCCGCCGCCAGTGCTGGCGGTACGTTCAGGATCAGAAAGTCGACGGAGGGCCCGAAATCGCTGATCTCGGAAAGCGCCTCGGGCGTCCGCGGGAGCATGAAGGTGTGAGTCGCGCCCTCGGCATCCCGCGTGGTCACGCGGACAGGCCCGGTCTTGGTGCGGAGGAGGCGCGCGACTGCCTCGGGATCTTCGCCGCTCAGTGCCGCGCCGTCGACTGCGACCACCGGGCCCGGGACGAACCCCATCGCCTCGACCGGTTCGGTAAGCGGCACGGCGACATAGCGCGCGTCGACGCCGTCCTCGGGCTCGGGCTCATAGGGGTAGATGCCATAGGTCGCGAAGGATGGATCGGTGATTGTCGCGGTGACGTGACTGCGCCACAGCCCGCCAGCGAGGCTCACCAGCGCGACCAGCAGCAGCAGCCCCCACAGCATCCGCAGCGGCCATCGCCAGCGCGGCGACACCTCTGGCAGCCGTTCCGGCGGCAATCCGATCCGCTGCAGCAGCCCCGCTTGCCCGCCCGTTTCCGCCATGGCCTTCCCCCTGAAGGCCAAGTGTATCAGGCGGCCTTGCGCAACTCCAGACGGCCCCAGATCTCGACGAGCGCCTGAGTCAGCTCGCGCATCATCGCCTCGTCATGCGCCGGTCCCGGCGTGAAGCGCAGCCGCTCGGTGCCGCGCGGCACCGTCGGATAATTGATCGGCTGCACGTACACGCCATATTCGGCGAGCAGGATGTCGCTGATCTTCTTGGCCTTCACCGGGTCGCCGACCATCAGCGGAACGATGTGCGTCGTCGTGTCCATCACGGGCAAACCGGCCTCGGCCATCATCGCCTTGAGGCGCGCGGCAGAAGCCTGCTGGCCATCGCGCTCCGCGCGCGATGCCTTGAGATGCTTCACGCTGGCGAGTGCACCCGCCACCAGCACCGGCGAGAGCGAGGTGGTGAAGATGAAGCCGGGCGCGTAGCTCCGGATCACATCGATCACCTTGCGCTCGGCGGCGATATACCCGCCCATCACGCCGAATGCCTTGCCGAGCGTGCCTTCGATGATCGTCAGCCGCTTCGCCGCGTCGTCGCGCTCAGAAATGCCGCCGCCGCGCTCGCCATACATGCCGACGGCATGGACTTCGTCGAGGTAGGTCAGCGCATTGTATTTGTCCGCGAGATCGCAGATCGCATGGATCGGCGCCACGTCGCCATCCATCGAATAGACGCTCTCGAACGCGATCAGCTTGGGAGCGGCGGGGTCGTCCGCCGCCAGCAGCGCTTCGAGATGCGCGACGTCGTTATGACGGAACACGCGCTTTTCGCATCCCGAATGCCGGATGCCGGCAATCATCGACGCGTGGTTGAGTTCGTCCGAATAGATGATGCAGCCGGGCAGAACCCGCGCCAGCGTGGAAAGCGTCGCTTCGTTCGAAACATAGCCCGACGTGAAGAGCAGCGCTCCTTCCTTGCCGTGCAGGTCCGCGAGCTCATGCTCCAGCTCGATGTGGTAATGGGTGTTGCCGCCGATGTTGCGCGTGCCGCCCGATCCGGCGCCCACGTCGTGCAGCGCCTCTTCCATCGCCGCGATCACGCTCGGATGCTGCCCCATCGCCAGATAGTCGTTCGAGCACCACACGGTGATCGGCTTTGGTCCGTTATGTCCCGCGAAGCAGCGCGCACTGGGGTAATTCCCCTTGTTGCGCAGGATGTCGATGAAGACGCGATAGCGACCTTCCTCGTGCAGCCGATCGATCGCCTGGCTGAAGACGCGCGAATAGTCGATCGCTGTCGGCGCATTTTGCTCGATGCCCATGCTTTCTCCCGTAGCGGCTCGATCGGCGGATTTCCAGCGGGTCCGTATCCGCAATTGTCCCAATGACGGTCAGCGAATTTGCCGGGGCTACGCGTCCCGAACGCTCAGCCGACAGAGATTCCCCGGGGGTTCGATGCATGGGCGGCAACGCGCGCTTCGTAATCGGCGGCGCGCGGCGCGGTGAACCGCCATTCGAGCGGGGCGAACGTCGAACAGCCGTTGATCGTCGGCACGCGCCAGCGCTGCGCCATATCGATGGCATCCGGATTGTGCAGACATTTTCCAGTCCCGCTCGGGGTTGCGGCACATCGGCTCGTTCACGCCGGTGGCGACCGTCTAGAAGCTGGCGAACGCGATGAACATCACCAGCGCATCGGCGAGCAGGAGAACACCGAATCGCCCCGACTCGCCGGTTTCGGCCCGCCAGCCTTCATCTCCGCATCGCGGCTCCTGTCGCAGCTTCATCCTTGCCGGACAAGCGCAGCCTGTAAGCACCTGAAAATCCGCACATAACAATCATGCAGCAGAGTTGAGCGAGGTTAGGAGTCAATCGGGCGAGCCATGGTAAAAGACGTGCATCGCGGGCGAATCACTTTCCACAAGCCGCCTGCGGCTGAGAGACTCCCCGAGCTCCCGTGGGCACCCAAGGAGCAAGCTCATGTCGAACTCCGACCAGGAATATTACGTCCGCCGCGAACGACAGGAGCGCGACCGTGCGGACCGTACCGAAGACCAGACCGCGCGCCGCGTCCATCTCGAGATGGCTGATCGCTATTCGGCGATGCTGCGTGAAACGGCGCTAGTTCCGGCGGCTACGCAGGCCTGATCGCGTCACAGGGTTTCGATCGTTCGAAGCCCGTGGCGCGCCAGCGCCGGCGCCAGCGAAGCGAATTCGCCGTCGCCGCTGGTGAACACGGCCAGGCCAGGCCCCGCCGCTGAAGGCCATTGCGTCGCGTTCGTCAGATGCGCGACACGCCGGGCGATTCCCTCCCCGCCGTCGACGAATTGCACCGGTTGGAGTGCCGCCGCCGCCAGTTCCGGTGCCAGCAGCGGGAAATGCGTGCAGGCATTGACGATTACGTCGATCTGCTCACCCCCCGGCTGCTCGAACAATCCCCTCAGCACCGCGCGCAGCCGCTTCCGGTCGGGAGTCGCGCCGCGCAGCGCGGCCTCCGCCAGGGTCACCAGCTCGGCCGATCCATGGCGCAGCACGGTGCAATCGCCCGCATATCGCGCTGCCAGATCGTCGACATAGGGCTGGCGCACGGTCGCCTCCGTCCCCAGCACGCCGATCGTGCGCGTGCGGCTGAGCGCCGCCGCCGGCTTGATCGCAGGCACCGTGCCCACGACCGGCAGGTCGAGCGCAGCGCGCACCGCCGAGAGTGCGATGGTCGACGCGGTGTTGCACGCGATCACGATCAGCCGCGGATCGTACCGCTCGGCGAGCCGCCCGAGCAGCGCCGGTACCCGCGCCGCGATCTCCGCTTCGCTCCGCGTTCCGTAGGGAAAGCCGCCATTGTCGGCGACATAGACTAGCGGCGCTTGCGGCAGCAGCGCGCGAGTGGGGGCCAGCACGGAAAGCCCGCCGATACCGGAATCGAAAAACAACAGGGGACGCAAGTCGGGCATCGGCAGATACGGAACCAGACAACCAGGATTATTGCGCCCGCTTAGGGGAGCGCCTAGCGTGCACGCAAGCGAGGGGGCAGCGAGTGTGACCGAATTCATGTGGCCGGAGGCGTTGGGGGCGCTTCTGCTGGGATATCTTCTCGGTTCGATCCCCTTTGGCGTCCTCCTCACCCGGGCCGCCGGGGCGGGCGATCTGCGCACGATCGGCTCGGGCAACATCGGCGCCACCAACGTGCTGCGCACGGGCCGCAAGGGCATCGCGGCGGCGACCTTGCTGCTCGACATGGGCAAGGGCTGGGCGGGCGTCGCGCTCGCCGCTGCCGTCTTTCCCGGCGCCGCGGTGCTGGGCGCCGTCGGCGCCTTCCTCGGCCATTGCTATCCGGTGTGGCTCAGGTTTCGCGGCGGCAAGGGCGTTGCGACGCTGATGGGCATCCTGCTCGCGCTCCACTGGCCGTCGGGGCTCGTCTATGCGCTGCTGTGGATCGGCCTGATCCTCGCGCTTCGCCTCTCGTCGCTCGCCGGAATGGCAGCCGCTGCGAGCGCGCCGGTCAGCGCCGCCTATTTCGGCCGGTTCGAGCTGGTGCTCCCGCTCCTGGGGCTCGCGCTGCTGGTGTTGTGGAAACACCGCACCAACATCGATCGACTGCTGTCGGGCACCGAGCCCAGGGTCGGCGCCTCCAAGTGAGCGGCGACGCCGGCCGGCTCGCCCGGCTACGCCTGCTCCGCACCGCCACCATCGGCCCCATCACCTGGCGCCAGCTCGTCGCCCGTTTCGGCGATGCCGAACGCGCGCTCGAAGCGCTGCCGATGCTCGCCGCACGCGGCGGCGGCCGCGGACCGCGCATCGCCGATGCCGGTGCGGTGCAGCGCGAGATCGCCGCCGTCGAGCGGCTCGGTGCCCGCTACTGTTTCGTCGACGAACCCGCCTACCCGCCCCTTCTCGCCGAGCTGGAGAACGCCCCGCCCGCCTTGATCCTGCGCGGCGAGATGGCACTTGCCGAGCGCCCGGTCGTCGCACTGGTCGGCGCGCGCAATGCCTCGGCCGCGGCCTGCCGCTTCGCCCGCCAGCTCGCGCATGGGTTAGGCGAGGCGGGAGTGACGACTGCCTCGGGGCTCGCGCGCGGCATCGACACTTCGGTGCACGCCGGTTCCATCGAATCCGGCACGATCGGCGTGATCGCCAGCGGCATGGACATCGCCTTCCCGCCTGAGAACGCGGAGCTGCAGGAGCGAGTCGCCAACGAAGGGCTGCTCCTCACCGAACAGCCGCCGGGCACCGAGCCGCTCGCCCGCTATTTCCCTGCGCGCAACCGCATCATCGCGGGCCTGGCGCTCGGCACGGTGGTGGTCGAGGCGGCGCCGCGTTCGGGCAGCCTCATCACCGCGCGGCTGGCGACCGAGGCGGGCCGCGAAGTGATGGCGGTGCCCGGCAGTCCCCTCGATCCCCGCGCGCAGGGCTGCAACCTCCTCATCCGCGAGGGGGCAACGCTCGTTCAGACCGTCGATGATATCCTCGAGATGATCCGTCCGATCGACCTCCGCGCCGTTCGCGCGCCCGCGAGCGGCTGGCAGGCTCCGCCGCCGGAAGATGCAAGCGACTCGGAACGGAGCCGAATCACCGGTCTGCTCGGTCCGGTGCCCGTCGCGATCGACGAATTGATCCGCCAGGCCGGACTCGCCCCGGCGGTGGTGCAGACGGTGCTGCTCGAACTCGAACTCGCCGGCCGGCTGGAGCGCCATGCGGGCGGGCGCGTGTCGATGAGGCTGTGAGACGCACGACGATGGGCTATGCGCTTTCCTTTTCCGCCACGCTGCGCAACATCGCCGCACTGGTCGTCGCACAGCCGCTTCCTGGCGCACTCGCAGTCGCCGCACTTGTGGCGTCGGGCCTTGCGGCCGATCTCTACGGCGCCGCGTTCCTTGTCGGCGTCGTCGCCCTCGCGGCGCAGTATCTCGTCACGAGCGCGCTGCTGCGCGGCGCCGGGGCACATGCCGCCTGGGGCGCCCCCGGCCGAGCCGCGCGCTTTGTCGGTGTGAGTATCGTCAGCAGCGTGGCGATCGGCGTCGGCATGCTGTGTCTGATCGTACCGGGCCTGTTCCTGTTCGCGCGCTGGCTGATCGCAATGCCGCTCGTGATCGGCGAGGGACGTAGCGTGCAGGCGGCGCTGCGCACGAGCTGGCGCTGGACACGCCCGAGCACAGCCGCGTTGATGGGCATCGTGGCGCTGGCGATCGCCCCGCTCGCGGCGGCGCTGCTGATCTTCCTGTTCGTCTATCCGCCCTACGGGCCGGTCGCGCTCGCCGCCGCCCTACCCGCCAATCTGCTCTACGGCATCGGCCTGACGCTCTGCTGGTATGCGGCGGTCGCGGTTTATCTGCGGCTGCGGGCGGCGACGGAGGTCTGAGGCGCCCTGGCAACCGCGCCGCCGCCACCTACATGCGGGTCAACCGAACCAGGGAGAGCAGCATGGCCGACCAGAACGATCCCGCCAACAACCAGCCCGCCGGCTATGTGCCTCCCAAAGTGTGGCAGTGGGAGCCGGGCAATGGCGGCAAGTTCGCCAGCATCAATCGGCCCACCTCCGGCGCGACGCACGAAAAGGAGCGGCCGGTCGGCGAGCATCCGCTTCAGCTCTACTCGCTGGCGACGCCCAACGGCGTGAAGGTGACGATCCTGCTCGAGGAACTGCTCGCCGCAGGTCATTCGGGTGCCGAATATGACGCCTGGCTGATCGACATCGGCGCGGGCGACCAGTTCGGCAGCGGCTTCGTGGACGTGAACCCCAATTCGAAGATCCCCGCGCTGGTCGATCGTTCGACCGATCCAGAGACGAAGGTCTTCGAGAGCGGATCCATCCTGTTCTATCTTGCCGAAAAGTTCGGCGCGTTCCTGGCGCCCGAGGGGGCGGCGCGCACCGCGGCGATGAACTGGCTGATGTGGCAGATGGGCGCCGCCCCCTTCCTGGGCGGCGGCTTCGGCCATTTCTACGCCTATGCGCCGTTCAAGATGCAGTACCCGATCGACCGCTATGCGATGGAAGTGAAGCGCCAATATCATGTGCTCGACACCCATCTGGCGAAGCACGAATATATGGCGGGCGAAAATTACAGCATCGCCGATATGGCGATCTGGCCCTGGTATGGCGCGCTGGTGCGTGGCGAGGTCTATGGCGACGCCGCCGAATTCCTGAACCTCAAGGAATATGCCAACGTTCAACGCTGGGTAGCGCAGATCGGCGAGCGCCCGGCGGTGCAGCGCGGCCGGATGGTCAATCGCAGCTTCGGCCCGACGCACGAGCAACTGCGCGAACGCCATGCCGCCAGCGACTTCGAAACACGGCGGCAGGACATGCTGGAGGTGCAGGGAAGCTGAGGCGGGCGAGCGGGGCCGGTCGCTAGCAAGAGCTCGGCCGCCCCCCCCCGGGCCGATCAGACCCGGGGGGTGGTCCCTGGCGCCCTGCTGCCATAGGAGAAGGCCCAGACCCTGGCCTTTGCGCTCGGGCGTTCGAGCCTGCGACCACGACCGGAGTGAAGAATGCCTTTCGCCAAGTTCCTACGCGAAATCGCTGTTGTTTCGGCCTTGTCGGCGGCGCCGGTCATCCCCGCCGCAGCGCAACCCACGTCGCCGAGCATCAACGAGCGGGCGAGCGGTGCGATTGCCCCGGTGCACGATCCGGTGATCATTCGCGAGGGCGACACCTATCACGTCTTCTCGACCGGCATCGGCCCGGATGGGCAGGGCCTGATCTCGCATCGAACCTCTCCGGACCTCATTCAGTGGGAGTTGGCGCCGCCGCCGTTCACCAGCTTGCCCGAGTGGGTGGTGGGCGCCGTCCCGGGCGTCAGAAACCTCTGGGCGCCCGACATCAGCTATGTGAACGGCCGCTATCGTCTTTACTATTCGGCTTCCACCTTCGGCTCCAATCGCTCGGCCATCGGCGTCGCCACGTCGGCAACGCTGGATCCTGCGAGCCCCGACTATGGCTGGCGGGATGAAGGGATGGTAGTCACCTCGAACCCGGCAGATGATTTCAACGCGATCGATCCCGCCTTCCTTGCCGACGGCGACGGGCGGCACTGGCTCTCGCTCGGCAGTTTCTGGAGCGGCCTCAAGCTGTTCGAACTGAACCCGCAGACGGGCAAGCTTCTCGATCCTGCCGCCGGGCCCGTGACGATCGCTTCCCGCCCCGTGCCCGCCGGCGCGCCCTCCATCGTCGAGGCGCCGTATATTTTCGAGCGCGACGGCTCCTATTGGCTGCTCGCCAGCTACGACTATTGCTGCAAGGGTGTGAACAGCACCTACTACACCGTTGTCGGGCGCGCCGAAGATGTGACGGGGCCGTATCTTGGCAAGGATGGCAGTTCGATGCTCGAGGGCGGCGGCACGATCCTGTTGCGCGCCGACCTTCAGGAGCAGGAGCGCTTCCGCGGCCCTGGCCATCCGGGCCATTTCCGCGACGCGGACAGCACCGATTACGTGGTGTATCATGCATACGACAAGGACAGGAACGGAGTGCCGACCCTGCGCATCCTGCCGCTGTCCTGGGGTGCCGACGGCTGGCCGGTCCCCGCTGAGTGAAAGGGCTTCAAGCAGGAACGAGAGAAGCTGAGGCTACCGTACCGGTCCGGTAGCTCGTTCTGGAAGCCTGGTCTCGCCGGCGGCGCGAAGGCCAGCCGGGCCGGGGCTCAGAAGCTCCAGCTCACTCCTGCGCGTCCGACCAGCTCTGCATTGTCGAGCCCGTTGGCGACGCGCTCGTTCAGCAGCCAGAGATCGAAGCCGCCGTTCAGCTCCAGCGCGCTCGCCTGTCCGCCGAACGGATTGGCGGCGAAGATCAGGCCGGTGCGGAAAAAGCCGAACGTCTGCTGTCCGCCATCGATGCCGTCGTAATATTCGTCGGAAAGTCCCACCACCAGCGGGATGCTCACCCGCACCGGCCGCTCGGCGTCGGACAGGGAGAAGGACGGCGTGAGCGACGGCTGGACGTACAGCGCATCGGGCCGCCCGGGCCGGTTCGATTCCTGCACGAGGCGCAGCGTCGGAGAGAGAGTGAAGTCGGGCAGCGGCACCAGGTCCGCCCAGGCCTCCCCATCGTCGAAGCGCACGATCAGTTCGAAATCGTCATAGGCCCTGAACGAGTTTCCGGGGGATTCGTAGCGGTAGTAGGCGGCCGACACGATCCACCGGTCGCTCAGCTCCACGGCCGCTCCGGCATAGAGATCGGCTTCGTACCACCCGGCCAGATCGCCTGAACTGGGCTGGCCGAGGCCCGGCTCGGTGAACTGGATACTGTTCCAGGTTCCTGCAAACAGCCCGGCGTCGGTAACGATCCCGCCGGCCAGCTCCGGAAGCGCCACGCGCACGGACAGATACGGCTGAAGGCTCGGCTTGTCGGAAAAAGCGATGCCGCGCGAGATATACTGCCCCACGAACGTCGCCCCGGCGCTCACAGTCACGCGGCCTGGCTCGGCCGGCCGGTCCGCTTCCACTTCGTCCAGCAGCGTCGCCTCGGGCGGCCTTTCGTCCCCGAGTGGAGCCTCGATGTCCTGCGCACGCGCAGGCGCCGCCATGCTCGCGAGGAGCAGGACGGCAGAAACACGAGCTCTCATAAAACGCTCTCTTCCCTCGCTGGACCGGAAACATTGCAACCAGCCGCAGCCGCCTACGTTCCGGGCGACGACGGTGCGGCAAAGTGGCCATGCTTGGTCCTGGCGCGCTCGATCTGGAGGCACGCTCAGGCGGCGTGGATAGCTGGCGAGGAGGGGCACACTCCCCGCCGGCATCACCCCGCCTCCTCCCGCCGCAGCAGGAAAAGGTAGGGCGCGGAAAATCCCCGCATGTCCATTGCGCCCAGCATCGTGTCGGCGTCGATCGCGCGAAAAGCGTCGTGGATCGGCTGTGCGTCGTAGAGCATGGTTGCAGTGACGACACCGCGATACTCGAGGCGGCGGAGCCGTGCGGCGGGGCGCGTCGTCGCCAGCAGCGGGGCCGCGAGCGCCAGAAGCCGCGGCGACGTCACGCGGCCGGCAAGCCCCGGGCGCCGCACCAGCAGCGCCAGCGGCAAGCGCGCAGGATCGACGCAGAAGCGGCTTCCGTCGGCCTTTGCGAATACCAGCGGATGCACCGCCTCGGCATTGTCGAAGCGCTTGCCGTGCCATCCGCTCCGCGCGAGCAGTCCGTCGAGCGAATGGCCGCTAGGCACTTCGCTGCCACGCCAGCTGCCGAGCATCGCCGCCTCGGCGACCGATGGCAGCGAATCGTAAAAGGCGAGCGCGCGGGCCGCGCCGACGCCGGCTTCCAGCTCCTCCGCCGTCATCGCGTCGCTCCTCCCGCTTTCGCCTGCGCCTTGCGCGTCAGGCCGCTTCGGTCTCCAGCGCCTCGCTCGCTTCCAGCCAGCTCGCCTCGGCCGCCTCGATCCGGCTTTCCAGCTCGGCGCGGCGCTTCATCAGGTCGGTCATCGTCAGCTTCGCCAGCGCAGGCTCGGCGGTCGAGGGATCGAACATCGCCCGGTCGATCGCGCTGCGCTCGGCAGTGAGCTTCTCCAGCGCGGTTTCCGCGGCCTTTGCCGCCTTGCGCAGCGCCTGGTTCTTCTCGCGCGCGTCGGCGGCGGCCTTGCGCGCATCCTTCTTGCTGACCTTGGGCTCGGCCTTGCTGCCGCCCGCGGGCTCTTTCGCAAGCACGAACGCGATGTAATCGTCGACCGAGCCGTCGAACTCCGCCGCCGTTCCTTCATTTACCAGCACGAGCCGATCGGCGGTCGTCTCGATCATGTGGCGGTCGTGGCTGACGATCAGTACCGCGCCCGAATAGGCGTTGAGCGCCTGGATCAGCGCTTCGCGCGCGTCGACGTCGAGATGGTTGGTCGGCTCGTCGAGGATCAGCATGTGCGGCGCGTCGCGCGTGATCAGCGCCAGCGCCAGCCGCGCCCGCTCGCCGCCCGAAAGCTTGCCGACCTGCGTCAGCGCCTTTTCGCCGGCGAAGCCGAACCGGCCGAGCTGCGCGCGCACCGCCGCCGGCTTCTCGCCGGGCATCAGCCGCTGGAGATGATCGAGCGGAGTGTCGCCGTGGCGCAGCTCCTCGACCTGATATTGCGTGAAATAGCCGACGCGCATCTTGCCCGAGGCGTTCATTTCGCCGTCCATCGGCGCGAGCTGCGCCGCCAGCAGCCGCGCGAGCGTCGTCTTGCCATTGCCGTTGCGGCCGAGCAGCGCGATGCGATCGTCGGGATCGATCCGCAGGTTGAGGCGCTGAAGCACCGGGGTCTCGCCATAGCCCACGCTCGCCATGTCGAGCGTGATCAGCGGCGGACGCAGCGCATCGGGATCGGGGAAGTCGAAGCTTAGCGAGGGGTCGTCGACCAGCGCTGCGATCGGCTGCATCCGGGCGAGTGCCTTGGCGCGGCTCTGCGCCTGTTTCGCAGTGGAGGCGCGGGCCGAATTGCGCGCAACATAGTCCTGCAGCTTGGCGCGCTGCGCCTCCTGCTTGGCACGCGCCGCCTCCAGCTGGGCCTGCCGCTCGGCGCGCTGCTTCTCGAACGCGTCATACCCGCCCGGATAGAGCGTCACTCTGCCCCGTTCGAGGTGAAGCATGTGATCGCAGACGTTGTTCAGGAAGTCGCGCTCATGGCTGACCAGCAGGATCGTCGCCGGATACGTCTTCAGAAAGTCCTCGAGCCACAGCACGGCCTCGAGGTCGAGGTGGTTCGAAGGCTCGTCGAGCAGCAGCACGTCGGGCGCCGAGAACAGCAAGGCAGCGAGCGCGACGCGCATCCGCCACCCGCCCGAAAAGCTCTCCAGCGGACGATGCTGCGCCTCCTCGTCGAAGCCGAGGCCGTTGAGGATGCGCGCCGCGCGTGCCGGCGCCGAATGCGCCTGGATCGCGTTCAGTCGGTCATGGATGTCGGCGATGCGCGCCGGATCGCTTGCGGTCTCGCTCTCGGTCATCAACGCGGCGCGCTCTTCGTCGGCGGCGAGCACCGTCTCGAACGGAGTCGTGCTGCCGGCCGGCGCTTCCTGCGCGACGTAGCCGAGTCGGGCGGCGCGCGGCATTTCCACCGTTCCGGTGTCGGGCTCCAGCTCGCCGGCGATCACCTTGACCAGAGTCGATTTTCCCGCGCCGTTGCGCCCGATCAGCCCGACGCGTCCGCGCGGCGGCACCGCGGCCGAAGCGGCGTCGAGGATCGTGCGTCCGCCAAGGCGCACGGTGATGTCGTTGAGATTGAGCATGGGCGCGGGCGCTGTAGCAGCCCGCGCCGCGCGAGGGAAAGGGGCTTGCCGCCCCTGTGTTCATTCCACCGGCTGCACGACCAGCCGCGCAGACGTGGTCGGTCGCGAGGGCGCAACGCGCCAGATCGTGTTCGACAGGTCGTCGGCCACAATCAGCGCGCCGCGCGGATCGACGGTGACTCCCACCGGCCGCCCGCGCGTCTTGCCGTCCTCGCCCATGAAGCCGGTCACGAAATCGATCGGCACGCCCGCCGGCCGGCCGCCGCGGAACGGCACGAACACGACCTTGTAGCCGACCGGCTCGCTGCGATTCCAGCTGCCGTGCTCGCCGACGAACACGCCCTCTGCAAAGGAACTGCCCATCGCGGGCGACGAGAAATCGACTCCGAGCGCGGCGACATGCGACCCGAGCGCATAATCGGGCCGGATCGCCGCGGCGACCTTCTGTGGATCCTGCGGCCGCACGCGCGGATCGACGTTCGATCCCCAATAGCTGTACGGCCAGCCGTAGAAGCCGCCCTCGCGCACCGAAGTGAGATAATCGGGGACGAGATTGGGGCCGAGTTCGTCGCGCTCGTTCACCACTGCCCACAGCTCGTTGGTGCCCGGACGAAAAGCGAGCGCGGTCGGGTTGCGCAGCCCGGTGGCATAGGGCCGATGCGCGCCGGTCTCGGCATCGACTTCCCAGACAACCGCGCGGTCGACTTCGGCGATCATGCCGCGTTCGGTGATGTTGCTGTTCGATCCGATGCCGACATAGAGGTAGCGGCCGTCGGGGCTGGCGGTCAGCGCCTTGGTCCAATGGTGGTTAATTACCGAGGGGAGCTGCGTGACCAGCTCGGGCGGGCCGCTCGCCCGCGTCTGCCCAGGCGCATAGTCGAAGCGGACCAGCGAATCCTGATTGGCGACATAAAGGTCGCTGCCGACCAGCGCGAGGCCATAGGGGGCGTTCAGACCATCGGCGAACACCGTTCGGCCTTCATAATTGCCGTCCCCGTCGGCGTCGCGAAGCAGAGTCAGCCGGTCGCCGCCTTCGACCGAGCTCACGCCCTTGGATTTGATATAGCCGGCGATGAAATCCTTCGGAGTCAGCTTGGGCGCGTTGCCGCCCTTGCCCTCGGCGACGAGGATGTCGCCGTTGGGCAGCACGATCGTCTGGCGCGGAATCTTGAGGCCCGTCGCGATCGGGGTGATCGAATAGCCCTCGGGAACCGTCGGGCGCTGGTCACCCCATTGGACGGGGTTGGCGATGTCCATGCTGGGCAGCAGCCCGCGCTCGCGGTCGGGCAGAGTCGGCTGCTCGCCATAATCCTGTGCGGGCGGATTGCCGCCGCATCCGGCGAGCAGGGCCGGCAGGATCGCGGCAGTTAGAAGCAGGGCGCGGTTCATTTGGCGCCTCCCGCGCGCAGCGTCGAAAAGCCGATCCAGACCGCGACGATGGTAAGCAGGGCGACGATCGCGGACAGGATCAGCCCGTCGGGCATCGCGGCCCAAACGTCCTTCGCATGGACGAGCGCGTTGATGAAGCCGAGCACCCATGCGGCGAGCAGCACAACGAAATAGAGGAGGTGCCAGCCTTCACGCGTGCGGATCAGGTCGATCAGTGCCCAGAGCAGCGCGAATCCGCTGAAGAACATCCCGCCGATGATCAGCCAGGACGCGAAATTGGTCCATTGGACCTGATAGCTGGCTGCATAGGCATAGTCGCTGAGCAGCGCGCCCAGGAACAACGGCAGCGCGCCTGCCAGCAGCACCGCGTGCAGCGGGTGCAGCGCTGGCGCGCGGTGTCGGTCGAAATCGAGAGCCAAGAGCCGGTCTCCTGTCGCGGCGAACATGCGGGTGCTTCGGACAGGAACGCGCCCGGAGCGGCGCTACGCAGGGCACTGGCGCAGCGCGATCAGGAAATGCAAGGCGGCGCCGGTTGTTCCCCCGCCCGCGCAGCAGCCGAAGATGCTTCCGACGATTTTCTGATCGATTGCTTCGCCAAGGCCGCTTGACGGAGGGCGAAGTGGCTCCCCATCCTCGCGCGTGTACACGTAAGGAACCACCTCCTCCCCATGCAGCTCGTCATCGTCGAATCGCCCGCCAAGGCGAAAACCATCGAGAAATATCTCGGCAAGGATTATCGCGTCCTCGCCTCTTACGGCCATGTCCGCGATCTTCCGCCCAAGGACGGGTCGGTGAACCCCGACGAGGGGTTCGCGATGGAGTGGGAGCCCTATGCCGACAAGGCCAAGCAGCTGAAGGCGATCGCCGACGAGGCGAAGAAGGCGGACCGGCTGATTCTCGCCACCGACCCCGATCGCGAGGGCGAAGCGATTTCGTGGCACGTCCAGGAAGTGCTCACCAAGCGCAAGGCGCTGCCCAAGGACGTTCAGCGCGTTACCTTCAACGCGATCACCAAGGCCGCGGTGACCGAGGCGATGGGCAAGCCCCGCCAGCTCGACACTGACCTCATCGACGCCTATCGCGCCCGCCGCGCGCTCGATTATCTGGTCGGCTTCACGCTGTCGCCGGTGCTCTGGCGCAAGCTGCCCGGCGCCAAGTCGGCGGGACGCGTCCAGTCGGTCGCGCTGCGCCTGATCGTCGAGCGCGAGCGCGAGATCGAAGGCTTCACTGCGCAGGAATATTGGTCGGTGACGGCCGATCTGGAGCAGGACGGCACCGGCTTTCAGGCGCGGCTGGTGAAGTGGAAGGGCGACAAGCTCGACCGCCTCTCGATCGGCAACGAAGGCGATGCGATGGCCGCGAAGAAAGCGGTCGAGGAAGGCCGCTTCTCGGTCGTCTCGGTCGAGACCAAGCCCGCGACGCGCAACCCGCCGCCGCCCTTCACCACCTCGACGTTGCAGCAGGAGGCGGCGCGCAAGCTCGGCTTCTCGGCGAGCCACACGATGCGCATCGCGCAGGCGCTCTACGAGGATGGCGCGATCACCTATATGCGTACCGACGGCGTCCAGATGGACGGCGGCGCGATCCAGGACGCGCGCCGCGCGGTCGCCGAGCGCTATGACGGGTCGTACGTGCCCGACAAGCCGCGCATGTATCAGACCAAGGCGAAGAACGCGCAGGAAGCGCATGAGGCGATCCGCCCCACCGACTTCTCGAAGGACCGCGCGGGCTCGGGCGACCACGCCCGCCTTTACGATCTGATCTTCAAGCGCGCGTTGGCGAGCCAGATGGCGTCGGCGCGGATGGAGCGCACCACGATCGAGCTGGAGGATGCCACCGGCCAGCACGGGCTGCGCGCCACCGGCCAGGTGGTGCTCTTCCCCGGCTATCTCGCGCTCTACGAGGAAGGCCGCGACGATTCGGAAGACGAGGACGCGCGCCGCCTGCCGAAGATGAGCGAAGGCGCGACTCCCGCGAAAAAGGCAGTGAATGCCGAACAGCATTTCACTCAGCCGCCGCCGCGCTTCTCCGAAGCCTCGCTGGTGAAGCGGCTCGAGGAGCTCGGCATCGGCCGCCCGTCGACCTATGCCTCGATCATCCAGGTGCTCAAGGACCGCGCCTATGTGCGCGTCGAAAAGAACCGCTTCTTCGCCGAAGAAAGCGGGCGGCTGCTGACTGCCTTTCTCGAGCGATTCTTCGAGCGATATGTCAGCTATGACTTCACCGCGGGGCTTGAGGAGGAGCTCGACGACGTCTCGGGCGGGCGCGCGGCCTGGCAGGCGGTGCTCGACGCATTCTGGAAGGATTTTCGCCCGCGGACCGACGAAGTGATGGAGCAGAAGCCGTCGGACATCACCGCCGAGCTCGACAAGTTCCTCGAACCCTATCTCTTCCCCAAACAGGCCGACGGCAGCGATCCGCGGCGCTGCCCGGCATGCGGCGACGGGCGGCTGGCGCTGCGCGGCGGGCGCTTTGGCGCCTTCGTCGCCTGCTCCAATTATCCCGAATGCAAGTTCACGCGTCGCTTCGCCCAGCCGGGTGGCGAAGGCAGCGAGGACAGCGGCCCTGAATCGCTGGGGAAGGATCCCGAGACCGGCCTCGAGGTCGAGCGCAAGTCAGGCCGCTTCGGTCCCTATATACAGCTCGGCGAAGGCAAGGAAGCCAAGCGCGCGTCGATCCCGAAGGATCTGCCGGGCGAACTCGATCTGGAAATGGCGCTCAAGCTGCTCAGCCTGCCGCGCACGATCGGCAACCATCCTGAGACGGGACAGCCGATCGAGGCCGCGATCGGCCGCTACGGCCCCTATCTGAAGCATGACGGCAAATATGCGCGGCTGGGCAGCACGATGGAGGTGTTCGAAACCGGCATGAACGCGGCGGTGGTGAAGCTCGCCGAAGCCGCCGACAAAGGCGGACGGGGTCGCGGCGCGGCACGCGAACCGCTGAAGACGTTCGGGACCCACCCAACGAGCGGCGGCGAGATGAAGCTGATGGAGGGCCGCTACGGCCCGTACGTCACCGACGGCACGACCAACGCGACGCTACCCAAGACCGCCGATCCGGCAACGCTGACCGCCGAGGAAGCCGCCAAGCTGATCGACGAGCGCGCCGCCAAGGGTCCGGCCAAGGGCAAGAAGAAGGCGTCGGCAAAGAAGAAGCCGGCAGCGAAAAAGGCGCCGGCCAAGAAAGCGGCGAAGAAGGTCGCAGGAGACTGAGCCGCACCGTTCCGGGGCAGCGCTGCCTGCCCCGGCTGCGGAGTCAGGCCGCCCGGATCTGCCCCGCCTGAAGAAAGGCGCGTGCCGCCTTCTGCGCTTCGATGATCTCGCGGGCGCTCATGTCCTCGGCGATTTCGGCGCGGCTTTGCTGCGCCCGTTCGCTGCCCGACATCGCCGCCAGATTGAACCATTTATGCGCTTCGATCAGGTCGATATCGACGCCACCGGCGCCGCTCGAGAAGACGACACCCAGATCGTAACACGCTTGAGCGTTCCCGTCCGCCGCATCGCGCAGCCGGCTTTCGATCAGGAAACGCGCGCTCTTCAGGCTGTTGCCCATCGCCGCTACCCCTTTTCCACGATCCCTCGTGCTTCGGGTATTGGCGAACGAATGCAAAGAAATGGTTAACGGCGTTAACCGTCTCCGTTTACGGGCACGTTGTCGATCAGCCGCGTGCCGTGCAGCGTCGCCGCAGCCAGCAGCCGGCGCGGACGGTCCGGCGAAGGCTCGCCCAGCGTCTCGGCATCGACCAGCGCGACATAGTCGACCTCGAACCCTGCGGCGGTCAGAGTTTCGCGAGCCTGCGCCAGCGCGACCTCGGCGTCGCCCCCCCCGGCGATCGCCCGCTCCGCCACCCCGAGCGCCCTCGGCAGCACGGTCGCGGTCTTGCGATCCTCCTCGACGAGATAGCCGTTGCGCGACGACATCGCGAGCCCATCATCCTCGCGCTGGGTCGGCACGCTCACGATTTCCACCGGCAGGTCGAGATCCGCGACGAGGCGGCGGATGACCGCCAGCTGCTGAAAGTCCTTCTCGCCGAACAGCGCGGCATCGGGCTGCACCTGGTTGAAGAGCTTGGTGACGACAGTCGCGACGCCGTCGAAATGGCCCGGCCGATGTGCCCCGTCGAGCCCCTCGCTCACCCCCGAAACCGCGATGTTGGTCGCGAATCCCTCAGGATACATGACCTCGACCGGCGGCATCCAGAGCAGGTCGACGCCCGCTTCGGAGAGCATCCGCGAATCGCGCTGTTCGTGGCGGGGATAGCGGCCGAAGTCCTCGTTCGGCCCAAACTGCTTCGGATTGACGAAGATCGAAACCACGACTCGCTTGGCCTGGCGCCGCGCGGCATCGACCAGCGCAAGATGCCCGGCATGGAGCGCACCCATGGTGGGCACCAGTGCGATTCGCTCGCCGGCGGCGCGAAAGCCCTGCAGCTGCTCGCGCAGCGCCTCGAGCTGACGGATGGTTTGCACGTGGTAACACCCTCAGATACAGACGAAGGGCGGCCTTCTATGGGGACGGGCCCGACCGATCAATAAAGGAAGTGAGCGGGCTTGAGCAGCGACTCGAATCGATTGCACGTGATCGTGTTCGCGAACGAGAAGGGCGGGACCGGCAAGTCCACCACCGCCGTTCACGTGGCGATCGCGCTCGCCGCGAAGGGCGCCAAGGTCGCCTGTTTCGACCTGGATCACCGGCAGCGGACGATGGGCCGGTATCTCGACAATCGTCAGGCCACGATCCAGCGCACCGGCCGTGAATTGCCGATGCCGCGCTACGAGACACATGACGGCGAAACGGTCGCGCGCTTTTCGGAATCGCTCGAGCGCCTGAGCGCCGGCGCCGACTTCCTGGTGATCGACACGCCGGGCCGCGACGATCGCTTCGCGCGCATCGCGGTCACCAATGCCGACACGCTGGTCACGCCGATGAACGACAGCTTCGTCGATTTCGACCTCATCGGTCAGGTCGATCCCGAAACCTACCGCGTCATCCGCCCCAGCTTCTATTCCGAACTGATCTGGGAATCGCGCAAGCGGCGTGCGAAGGCCGATGGCGCGACGATCGACTGGGTCGTGCTGCGCAATCGCATGCAGCACATCGAGGCACGCAACATGAAGCGCGTTTCGCAGGCGATCGACCAGTTGTCGAAGCGGGTTGGCTTCCGCGTGATTTCCGGCCTTTCCGAGCGCGTCATCTACCGCGAGCTGTTCCCGCAGGGGCTGACGATGCTCGACAGCCGCGAGTTCGGCGAAATGGGTCTCGCCCATGTCGCGGCGCGACAGGAACTGCGCGAGATGATGGCGGGGCTGGCGCTGCCCGAGCCTGCGATGCCTCTCTTCGCATGATCTGGAAGCTCGTCGCCGCCCTTGCGGTGGCGTGGCTCGGCTGGCGGCTGTGGCACGGATTCCGTCCCGTTCGGACGGGCAAGCCAGCGCCTCGGCCCGTTGCCGCGCCCGACGCCGCCGAGGCAGAGGCACGGAGCATCCTTGGCCTTGGCCCCGATGCCGGCGAGGCGGAGATCCGCGCCGCCCACCGCCGCCTGGTGGCGCAGGTGCATCCGGATCGCGGCGGCTCGGCCGAGGCTGCCCGCCGCATCAACGCGGCGCGAGACACGCTGCTCAAGCGCAGCCGCGGAGCAGCGTCGGAACCGAGTCGCGATTGAACTTTCCGATCGATTCGCGGATTAGGCCCGCACGAGAAACGCCGGGAGGACTCATGACGCACCGCTTCGATCCGACTTCGCTGCGCGAATACGACATTCGCGGGATCGTCGGGAAAACCCTGGGGACGGACGATGCCCGGGCGATCGGCCGCGGATTCGCGACGCTGCTGCGCCGCGCCGGCGGCCATCGCGTCGCCGTGGGCCGCGACGGCCGCGCCTCGTCGCTCGAACTGGAGGCGGCGCTCGTCGCGGGGCTGACGGCGTCGGGCTGCGACGTGGTGAAGATCGGCCTCGGCCCCACGCCAATGCTCTATTATGCCGAAGCCACGCTAGAAGTGGACGGCGGCATTCAGATAACCGGCAGCCACAATCCCGCCGAGTACAACGGCTTCAAGATGGTGTTCCAGCACCGCTCGTTTTTCGGCTCCGACATTCAGGAGCTCGGCAAGCTGGCGGCGGAAGGCGACTGGGAGGAGGGCCAGGGCACGGTGACGGAGGCCGATGTCGTCGACCTCTATGTCGGGCGACTGATGGCGGGCTATGCCGGCGGCGCCTATCGCGTCGGATGGGATACGGGCAACGGCGCCGCCGGCCCGGTGGTCGAAAAGCTGGTGAAGCTGCTCCCCGGTGAGCACCATACGCTCTTCACCGATGTGGACGGCCGTTTCCCCAATCATCATCCCGATCCCACCGAAGAGAAGAACCTCGCCGATCTGAAGGCGCTGGTCGCCGAGAAGCAGCTCGATTTCGGACTGGCGTTCGATGGCGACGGAGACCGGATCGGCGCGGTCGATGGGCAAGGCCGCGTCGTCTGGGGGGATCAGCTTCTCTCCATTCTGGCCGAACCGGTTCTGCGCGAACAGCCCGGCGCGACGATCATCGCCGATGTGAAGGCCAGCCAGATGCTGTTCGATCGAGTCGCCGAGCTGGGCGGCGAGCCGCTGATGTGGAAGACCGGCCACAGCCTGGTGAAGACGAAGATGAAGGAGACCGGTGCGCCGCTCGCGGGCGAGATGAGCGGCCACATCTTCTTCGCGCACGATTATTACGGCTTCGACGACGCGCAATATGCCGCCGTCCGCCTGATCCGCGCGCTGCACATGATCGGCAGGTCGCTGACCGATCTGAAGAGTGCGATGCCGCAGCTCGTCAACACGCCCGAGATGCGCTTCCAGGTCGACGAGAGCCGCAAGTTCGCGGTCGTCGAGGAAGTCCTCGACCGGCTCGAACAGGAAGGCGCCGACGTCAACCGGACCGACGGCGCCCGAGTCAACACGCCCGACGGATGGTGGCTGCTCCGCGCTTCGAACACCCAGGATGTGCTCGTCGCCCGCGCCGAGGCGAAGGACCAGGCGGGGCTCGACCGCCTGATGGCGATGATCGACGCGCAGCTCGCGAAGAGCGGTGTCGAACGGGGGCCCCAGGCGGGACATTGAGGCCGACTCGGCCCCTCCTCCTCGCGGGAGGGGCCGGTCGCGACGACCAAAGGGGCTGGCAATTGCGCGCGCGAAACGCCACTTGAGAGCCATGGCTTCCCCTGCTTCCTCGCAGATCATTCGCGTCATCGACCTCGAAACCACCGGCTCTTCGCCGCCCGCCCATGCCGTTCTGGAGATCGGCTGGCAGGACGTGATGCTCGGCGAGGATGGGCGATGGGAGCTGCACGGCGACGGCGGAGCGATTCTCGTCAATCCCGGCCGCCCGATCCCGCCGATCACGCAGGCGGTGCATCACATTCTCGAGGAACAGGTGGCGGACGCCCCCTGGTGGCATGATGTCGCCCGCCAGGTGCTCGATCCCTATCCCAAGCGCCTCGCGCTGGCGGCGCACCGCGCCGATTTCGAGCAGCAATATTGCTCGCCGCGCCTCACCCACGGCGCCGACTGGGTGTGCACCTGGAAATGCGCGATGCGGCTGTGGCCCGATTCGCCCGGCTTCTCGAACCAGATCCTGCGCTACTGGCGCAAGCCCGAGGGATTGGTCCACGAGCGCGGCCTGCCCGTGCACCGCGCCTTTCCCGACGCCTATGTGACTGCGCATCACCTGCGCGACATGCTCAATGAAGCCAGCCTTGCGCAGCTTCTCGAATGGTCGAACCTGCCGGGCCTGCTGCCCCGAGTTCGCAGCGGGCCGGATCGGGGCAAGGAATGGCAGGAGATCGAGGACGAGGTGCTCGAGAATTTCCTCGGCGATCGCGATCCCGACGTGCGCTACACTGCCGAGCAGGAATTCGAGCGGCGGCGCGGCGGCGGCTATGTCGGCCGCGACACGGCCGAGCGGCTGCTGCTCTAGGCGCCGGCCGCGTTGCGATCGGGTGTGGCGTTCGCCGGCGAGAGCGCCTAGATAGCCGCCACGCAACATCGCCAACCCGGGAGCGCGCTGCCTTCATGCGTATTGCCCTCGCCGCCGACCACGCGGCAGTCGACCTGAAAACGATGCTCGCCGACTGGCTGCGCGATCAGGGGCATGACGTGCTCGATCTCGGCACGAACGGGCCGGATCGAGTCGATTATCCGGACTTCGGGTACAGGCTGGCCGAAGCGGTCGCGAGCGGTCAGGCGGAGCGCGGCGTGGCCCTGTGCGGTTCGGGCATCGGAATCTCGATGGCAGTGAACCGCCATCCGGCTTGCCGCTGCGCACTGGTCTCCGAGCCCTATTCGGCGGCGCTTGCGCGCGAGCATAACAATGCGAACGTGATCGCGATGGGCGCGCGGCTGATCGGCCCCGACATGGCCGTAGCCTGTCTCAAGAGCTTTCTGAGCGGCCATTTCGGCGAGGGCCGCCACACCGGGCGCGTCGCCAAACTGAACGCCCCCTCCTTCGAAAGGACCTCCGCATGAGCACCAATCCCGTCGATGCGGGCGTTCAGCCCGACGGTTTCTTCACGCGCAGCCTTTCCGAAGCCGATCCCGAGATCTTTGCGGGCATCGCCCATGAACTCGACCGCGAGCAGCACCAGATCGAACTGATCGCGAGCGAGAACATCGTGTCGAAGGCGGTGCTCGCCGCACAGGGCAGCGTGTTCACCAACAAATATGCCGAGGGCTATCCCGGCAAGCGCTATTATCAGGGCTGCCACCCGTCCGACGAAGTCGAGACGCTGGCGATCGAGCGCGCCAAGAAGCTGTTCGGCTGCAACTTCGTCAACGTCCAGCCGCATTCGGGCGCGCAGGCGAACGGCGCGGTGATGCTGGCGCTGGCCAAGCCCGGCGACACGATCATGGGCCTCAGCCTCGACGCCGGGGGCCACCTGACCCATGGCGCGCGCGCAGCGATGAGCGGCAAATGGTTCAACGCGGTGCAATATGGCGTGCGCGAGGACGATCATCTGATCGACTTCGATCAGGTCGAACGGCTGGCCAAGGAGCACAAGCCGCAGCTGATCATCGCGGGTGGCTCGGCATATCCGCGGCAGATCGACTTCGCCAGGTTCCGTGCGATCGCCGACGAAGTGGGTGCGCTGTTCATGGTCGATATGGCGCATTTCGCCGGGCTGGTCGCGGGCGGCGCGCATCCCTCGCCGTTCGGACACGCGCATGTGGTGACCACCACCACGCACAAGACGCTGCGCGGCCCGCGTGGCGGCATGGTGCTGACCGATGACGAGGCGATCGCCAAGAAGATCAATTCGGCGGTGTTCCCGGGGCTGCAGGGCGGACCGCTGATGCATGTCATCGCCGCCAAGGCGGTGGCGTTCGGCGAAGCGCTGCGGCCGGAATTCAAGAGCTATGCCGCGGCGGTGGTCGAGAATGCCAAGGTGCTGGCGGCTACGCTCAAGGAACGCGGCGCCGATCTCGTTTCGGGCGGCACCGACACGCATCTCGCGCTGGTCGATCTCACCCCGCTGGGCGTCACCGGCAAGGATGCCGACGAGGCGCTGGAGCGCGCCGCGATCACCTGCAACAAGAACGGCATCCCCAATGATCCGCTGCCGCCGATGAAGACCAGCGGCATCCGCGTGGGCAGCCCGGCGGGCACCACGCGCGGCTTCGGCCCGGCCGAGTTCCGCGAGATCGGCAACATGATCGCCGACGTGCTCGACGGACTGCGCGAGAAGGGCGAAACCGGCGACCCGCAGGTCGAGGCGGAGGTGAAGGGCCGCGTGCGTGCGCTATGCGAGCGCTTCCCGATCTATCCGGAGGCGTAAGGACTCGACGAGGCTTCTGATCACCGTATCGAAGGGTGCGTCGAGACGGGTCTTCGCCTGGGCTCAGCCCCTCCTCAGCACGAACGGATTTGACCGACAATGCGCTGCCCCTTTTGCGGCCATGAAGACAGCCAGGTTAAGGACAGCCGCCCCACCGAGGACGGGGCGGCGATCCGGCGGCGGCGCCAGTGCGAGGCATGCGCCGCGCGCTTCACCACCTTCGAGCGCATCCAGCTGCGCGACCTGACGGTCGTCAAAAGCGCCGACCGCCGCGAGCCGTTCGAGCGCGACAAGCTGGTCCGTTCAGTATCGATCGCCTGTCGCAAGCGCCCGATCACGGGCGCGCAGATCGAAAAGCTGGTCAGCGGAATCCAGCGCCAGCTGGAAACCGGCGGCGAGACCGACATCCCCGCCCAGCGGATCGGCGAACTGGTGATGGAGGGGCTCAAGGGCCTCGATTCGGTCGCCTACATCCGCTTCGCCAGCGTCTACAAGGATTTCCGCGAGGCCCGCGATTTCGAAGAGTTCGCGGGGACGGTCAGCGAAGTCGGGAAAGGGTGAGGGGAACCACCGCGCCGTTCGAACTATCCTTCCTCCGTTCGTGCCGAGCGAAGGGGGAGAGTTGACGCCGTACTGCGCAGCTCCCATCGCACTCGTCGAGAGTTGAACCAGCCGTGATCGCCCCCGCCCCTCCCCCCGTCATCGTCCTCGTCCGACCACAGCTGGGCGAGAATATCGGCAAGGCCGCGCGCGCGATGCTGAATTTCGGGCTCGCCGAGATGCGTCTCGTCAGCCCGCGCGACGGCTGGCCCAATCCCTCCGCCGGGCCCGCCGCGAGCGGTGCCGACATCGTCCTCGAGCAGGCGCAGGTCTTCGAGAGCGTTGCCGAAGCGGTCGCCGATTGCGCGCATGTCTATGCCACTACGGTGCGCAAGCGCGGCGTCACCAAGCCGGTCGTCACGCCTGAGGAGGCGGCGCGCGCGATCCGCACCGAAGCGGGCCGCTCCGCGCTGCTCTTCGGACCCGAGCGTTCCGGGCTGGAGACCGACGACGTGGCCGTCGCGCGCACCATCCTCACCGTGCCGATCAATCCCGAGTTCGGGTCGCTCAATCTCGCCCAGGCCGTGATCCTGACCGCCTATGAATGGTCGAAAGGCGCGGCGCTCGTCCAGCCGACCGAGGAGGAACTCGACCCGCCGGCGCCGCAGCACGAGCTGGACGGCCTGATCGGCCAGCTCGACGCGATGCTGGTGGCAAGCGGCTTCTATCATCCGCCCGAGCGCACGCCCGCCACGCGCCGCACGCTGCGCACGCTACTGACCAAGCCGGGCTGGACCGCGCAGGAGATCCGCACGCTGCGCGGCGTGCTCTCGGCGTTGGAGGGCAAGAAGCGCCCCCGCGCTTGACTTTCCCCTCGCCCGCGCGTACCCGCGCGCCTTCGCAATCGGCCCCGCACCCCGGTGAAGCGGCGGCCCTGCCTCTCAACATCCGAGAATAGCAGGCGAAACCGGGATCGCGATCAGGGCGCATTCCTCGCTGCGAGGCGCGTCCGGGTCAACGTCGTTGGCAATTGTAAGGAATTTGGAATGTCGAAGCGCTCCAGCGCCAAGTACAAGCTCGACCGCCGGATGGGCGAGAACATTTGGGGTCGCCCCAAGTCGCCCGTCAACAAGCGCGAATATGGCCCCGGCCAGCACGGCCAGCGCCGCAAGGGCAAGATGTCCGACTTCGGCATTCAGCTGCGCGCCAAGCAGAAGCTGAAGGGCTATTACGGCGACGTCACCGAGAAGCAGTTTAAGCGCACCTACGAAGAAGCGTCGAAGATGAAGGGCGATACGTCGCAGAACCTCATCGGCCTTCTCGAGCAGCGTCTCGACATGGTGGTCTATCGCGCCAAGTTCGCACCGACGATCTGGTCCGCGCGCCAGCTGGTGAACCACGGCCACGTCCGCGTGAACGGCGAAAAGTGCAACATCGGCTCGCGCCGCATCAAGCCGGGCGACGAGGTTTCGCTTTCGTCGAAGGCGCAGGAAATGGCGCTGGTGATGGAGGCGCAGAGCCTCGCCGAGCGCGACATTCCCGACTATGTCGCTCCCGAAGGCGCATCGAAGATCACCTTCACGCGCGTGCCGACGCTGGACGAAGTTCCCTATCCGGTGAAGATGGAACCGAACCTGGTCGTCGAGTTCTACTCGCGCTGATCGGGCGGCATCGCCGAACGAAACGGGGCGGTCCTGCGGGGCCGCCCTTTTTCGTTCAGGCGTGTGAGCGGCTGTGCTGCCAGAGCAGCCATGCGACGAGGGCGAACCAAGCGAGCATCAGGAGCGCAAGCACGCGCTCGTACAGCCCGTCCCAAGCAGTCGGCATCACGAACAGCACCGGACCGGCGAGCGCCCAGCCGACCGCGAACACGCGCAGCGGCGTGCGCATCCGGCCGCTCACGCTGCCGAGCCCGCCGGAGGTCAGCCACGCCATCAGCGGAAAGGCGATCCCGAGCAGATAGACGAACTTATAGTGCAGCTGCGGCCCGGCCTGCGGATTGCTGTAGGCTTCATAGGCGGCGATCGCGAAGATATCGGCGGCGATGACGATCAGCAGCACCTGCCCCGCCGCCCATTGCCAATCGGAATCGAACCGCCAGCGCGAAGTGCCCAGCGCCACCGCCAGCACCGCGAGCACGAATGCGTACAGGCCATAGTCCATCAGCCAGTCCCACCGCCCCCCGGCGGCGAGATTGCTGATCGTATCGCTGACGAGCCCGATATGATCGGACAGGCGGACTCCGAGCAGATCGGCGATCAGCGCGGCCGCGCAGCCGATCATGCCGACAAGCCCGCAGCCCTGCACCAACCAGATGGGCTCCTTCGCTTCAATGTGATGTGCCAATGCCGCTCTCCCTCGGTCGCGCTTAGGTGGAGGAATGTCCGGCTGCGCCGAAAAGGTCCCCCGCCTTGCCGCCCCCGCGAGCGGCTGGCACAATCGTCCGACGCTGCTTATCCGAGGAGTTCCCATGCGCTTGCTGCTAGCCACTCTCCTGCTGCCCCTTGGGGCGTGCACCGCGACGAGCGGGGGCACCGGCACCGGGGGCCGTACCGGCGATCCGGGACTGTCGCTCGAGACGATGCGGACCGTCACCCGCACGCTGGCGTCGGATGAGTTCGAAGGCCGCGCGCCCGGCACCGCGGGCGAGGAGAAGACACTCGCCTATCTGGCCGAGCAATTCGCCGCCGCCGGGCTGCAGCCGGGCAACAACGGCAGCTGGTTCCAGGATGTGCCGCTGGTCGAGATCACGCCGCGCGACGTTTCGGGTCTCACGTTCGATACGCCGCAGGGCGCGCTCAGCCTCGTCTATGGCGCCGACATGGTCGTTACCACCAATCGCGTGACGCCGCGGATCGACGTGAACGACAGCGACGTCGTGTTCGTCGGCTATGGCATCAACGCGCCCGAGCGCGGCTGGAACGACTATGCCGGCGTCGACGTGCGCGGCAAGACGGTCGTCATCCTCGTCAACGATCCCGACTGGCAGACGCAGAGCCTGGAAGGCCCGTTCGGCGGGCGGGCGATGACCTATTACGGCCGCTGGACCTACAAATATGAAGAAGCCGCGCGGCAGGGCGCGGCCGCGGCGCTGATCGTCCACCAGGCCGAGCCGGCATCCTATGGCTGGAACGTCGTCCAGTCGAGCTGGTCGGGTCCGCAGCAGGTTGCCGACGCCGCCGACGGCCATATGGGCGAGACCAAGGCGAACGGCTGGATCCAGCTCGACGCGGCGCGGCGGCTGTTCGCTGCGGCGGGGCAGGATTTCGACCGGATGGCGGAGGCCGCGAAGCGTCCCGGCTTCACTGCGGTTCCGCTGGAGCGAGTCGCCGCGTCGGTCTCGTTCAACAATGCCGTGCGGCGGCATGCATCGAAGAATGTGATCGGCATCCTGCCGGGCGCCACGCGCCCCGACGAATATGTCCTGCACACCGCGCATTGGGATCATCTGGGCCGCTGCGAGGCGGCGCCCGATGGGGACGACATCTGCAACGGCGCGATCGACAATGCGGTGGGCACCGCCGCACTGGTCGCGTTGGCCGAGGCGCATGCCGATGCCGGCGCGCCCGCGCGCAGTCTGGTCTTCCTCGCAGTGACCGCCGAGGAATCGGGGCTGCTCGGCTCGAAATATTATGGCGAGAACCCGATCTATCCGCTCGCGCAGACCGTGGGCGGGCTCAATATCGACGCGCCGATGATGACCGCCCCGGCGCGCGACGTGGTGGTGATCGGCAAGGGCAAGTCGCAGCTCGACGCGTATCTGGAGCGTGCGCTCGCCACACAGGGGCGCACCGCATCGATGGAGCCGACGCCCGAAGCGGGCTATTATTACCGCTCGGATCATTTCAGCCTGGCCAAGCAAGGCGTGCCGATGCTCTATGTCGACAGCGGCGCCGATCTGATCGAAGGCGGCACTGCGGCGGGCGAGGCGGCGCAGGCCGACTATACCGAGAACCGCTATCACGGCCCGCAGGACGAATATGATCCCGCCTGGAATTGGGGCGGCGTGATGCAGGATCTCGCGCTCTATTATCGCATCGGCCGCGAGCTGGCGGATAGCGACGAATGGCCCAACTGGGTCGAGGGCGACGAGTTCCGCGCCATCCGCGATGCAAGCCGCGCCGGCCGGTGAGCGGCTTTTCCTGAGCCACGCCAGCCTTTAGGGGGAGCCGCATGATCACGCCTCCTCCCCCCGAATGGGCGCCGCACGACGCCGTCTGGATCGGCTTTCCCAGCCACCCCGAACTGTGGGGCGGCGATTGCGGCCCCGCGCAGGCCGAAGTCGCGGGTTTCGTGCGCGCGGTGCATGCCCGCGGGCGCGGAGAGCGCGTGCTGCTTGTGGCGGCGAACGAGGAGGTCGGAGCCGCAGCCCGCGCGCTGGTGGGCGATTTCGCCGAGGTGGTGGTCGAACGGTTCGGCGACGTGTGGCTGCGCGACACCGGGCCAATACTGGGCGGCGACGGCACCGCGCACCGCTTCGATTTCAACGGCTGGGGCAGGAAATACGAGTATCCGGGCGACGAGGATGTCGGCGACCGGCTGGCACGTCGCCGCGGGCTCGCGCCGGTGACGCACGATTGGGTGCTGGAAGGCGGCGCGATCGATTTCGACGGCACCGGGCTCGCCGTCACCACCGAACAGTGCCTGCTCAACCCGAACCGCAATCCGGAGCTGACCCGCGCCGATATCGAGCGGCGGCTGCGCGACCAGCTGGGTCTCACGCGCATCCTCTGGCTGCGCGACGGGCTGCTCAACGACCATACCGACGGCCATGTCGACAATCTGGCCCGGTTCGTGGCGCCCGGGCGGCTGGCGCTGCCCGAACCGGACGGCGAGGACGATCCCAACTGGGTCGTCTATCAGGACGCGGCGAAGCGTGCGCGCGCCTTCGGCGTCGAGCTGGTGCGCATCCCCTCGCCCGGGCGCGTGCTCGACGAGAGCGGCGCGATCGTCCCGGCGAGCTATATGAACTTCTACATCGGCAATGCCGCCGTAGTGATCCCGCTCTATGGCCGGCCCAACGACGATGCGGCGGTCGAGGCGATCCAGGAGATCTTTCCGCGGCACACCGCCGTCGGCATCCGCGCCGACCACATCCTGACCGGCGGCGGCAGCTTCCATTGCATCAGCCAGCAGATTCCCGCACGCTGAACCCCGGCGGGGTCGAACGATGCGAGGAGTCGTGCGATGCGTGGTCTATCCGATGAGGATCTCGAGCGGCTGAAGCCCGCGGAGCAGGTTGAGCCGCGCACGCCGCTACCGGTGCGGATGGTGTCGAGCGAGGAGTATCGCCCTGTCCCGCAGAGTGCCAAGCAGCGCGAAACCGAGGCGCGGCTTTACGAAATCGCCGACGGCATCGCGCCGAAGCTTGGGTTGAGCCGACGCCGCTTCTTCCAGACATCGGCCGGAATGGCGGCCGGGTTCGCCGCGTTGAACGGCGCGTTCGGCCCGATCTTCGCCGTCGGCGAGGCGGAAGCGAACACGCCCGAGCTGGCCGAAGAACGCGCGCAGGCCCTCGCGGGCCAGTTCATCATGGACATGCACACGCATTTTCTGCGCGACGACACGCGCCTCACCCATTTCGTGCGAATGCGCGAGTCGGTCGCGGCGCAGGGATGGAACCCGCAGCTCGAAGAGGGCGCGCAGACGATCGAAGCCCTGAAGTTCGAAAACTACTTCAAGGAAGTGTTCCTCGACAGCGACACCAAGATCGCGCTCATCTCCTCCGCCCCCTCCGAGATCCCCGAGGACTGGTTCCTCACCAACCGGCAGATGGCGGCGGCGCGCGCGACGGTGAACGGCCAGGCCGGATCGAAGCGGATGATGACTCATGCGATCATCACGCCCGAGAGCCCCGGCTGGCTCGACGACCTCGACGCGGCGCTCGAACTGCGGCCCGATTCGCTGAAGGGCTATACGGTGGGCGACAACACCCACAAGGAACTGGCGCGGCATCCCTGGCGGATGGACAGTCGCGAGACCTATCGCGGCTATGAAAAGGCGCTGGCGGCCGGCGTCACCAACATCTGCGTCCATAAGGGGCTGTGGGGCCGCGGGCTCGACGAGCGCTTCCCGATCCTCGCGCCCTATGCCCGCGTCGACGACGTGGCGCAGGCGGCGAAGGACTGGCCGCAGCTCAACTTCGTCATCTATCACGCCGCATATCGCCTAGACGATCCCGAATGGGCGCTCGCCGAATTCGAGCGCACCGGCCGCATCGACTGGGTGACCGACCTGGCCGAGATCCCGGAGAAGCACGGCGTCAGCAACGTCTATGCCGACCTGGGCCAGATCTTCGCGCAGACGCTGGTGGCCCAGCCGCGCATCTGCGCCGCGATCATGGGACAGCTGGTGAAGGGCCTCGGCGCCGATCACGTCTGCTGGGGCACCGACGCGGTGTGGACCGGGTCGCCGCAATGGCAGATCGAAGGGCTGCGGCGGCTGGAGATACCCGAGGACATGCAGCGTGCCCATGGCTTCGCGCCGCTGGGCGGCGCCGACGGGCCGGTGAAGACCGCGATCTTCGGCGGCAACAATGCGCGGCTGTACGGAGTGGAGCCGGTCGAGACGGCGGCGGTGCTGGAACGCGACCGGTTCGCTTCGCTCAAGCGCGCCTATGTCGCGCGCGGAACCACGCCGTCGAACCGCCGCTACGGCTATGTAGCCCGGGGATAGGGCCGAGGCGCATGCCCTCGGCTTTCCGCATGCGGATGCTCAGCGGCGCGCGATCAGCCGTTCGAACGCGCGTTCCATCGCCGCCCTGTCTCCTCACGCCCGCGACTCGCACGCGGCGGGTGCCACTGTGCGCCGATCGAGTCTAAGGACAAGCGCATGACCCAGATCACTGTCGCCGCGCTGCAGCTCGCCTTTTCGAACGATATCGATGCGAACATCGCCAATGTCTCCGAACTCGTGCGCGAGGCCGCAGGCAAGGGCGCGCAGGTGGTGTTGCCGCCCGAACTGTTCGAAGGCGAGTATTTCTGCCGCACCGAGGAGGAGGAGCTGTTCGCAAGCGCCGCTCCGGTCGGCGCGCACAAGGCAGTGCTCGCGATGCAGGCGCTGGCCGAGGCGCTGCGCATCCACATCCCGACCAGCTTCTTCGAGAAGGACGGACCGCATTATTACAACAGCCTCGCGATGATCGGCCCCGACGGCGAAGTGCGCGGCGTCTATCGCAAGAGCCACATCCCCGACGGTCCCGGCTATGAGGAGAAATATTATTTTCGGCCCGGCAACACCGGCTTCCGGGTGTGGGATGGTCCGGCACCCGACGCAAAGCTCGGCGTCGGCGTCTGCTGGGACCAATGGTATCCCGAAACCGCGCGCACGATGATGCTGATGGGCGCCGAGCTGCTCTTCTATCCCACCGCGATCGGCAGCGAGCCCTATGACGCCGATCTCGACACCAGCCGCATGTGGCGCCGCGCGATGATCGGCCATGCGGTGTCCAATGTGGTGCCGGTGATCGCCGCCAACCGCATCGGCACCGAAGGCATCGGACCCGACGGCGGCCAGAGCTTCTACGGCCACAGCTTCATCTGCGACGAATGGGGCGACATCGTCGCCGAATTCGGCGCGGAGGAGACCGGCGCGCTGGTCGCAACGCTCGATCTCGATCGCGCGCGCAAGCACCGTGCGGGAATGGGCTTCTTCCGCGATCGCCGGCCCGAACTCTACCGCCGCATGGTCGAGGACGTCTGACCCGCGCTCAGCGGTGCCGCCGAGCCGCCAGCAGCCCGCGAAGCATGAGCGCGGGAACGGCTAGCCCGACGACCAACCCCGCCACCGCGCCCCAGATCAGCCCCTGCTGCCCGGCCAGTGCGCTCCCCGCCCAGGCGCCGCCGAACAGCGTCACCACCGGCACGAGACAGCCTAGCGCGAGCATCAGCCCTGCTCCGCCCGCAGCGCCAGCGCCCGCGCGAACACCGCCTCGAACATGTCGGCCGTCAGCCGTCCGGTGTTCGTGTTGTAGCGGCTGCAGTGATAGCTATCGATCAGGATGCGGCCGTCGGGCATGCGATGTTCGGCCAGGTGCCCGAACTTCGCCTTGGGCAGCCTGCCGCCGAGCGTCTTGACCGCCGACTGGTGCGCGATCTGGCCGAGCGCGATGAAGATCCGCGCATTCGGCAGAATGTCCACCTGCCCCTCGAGGAACGGACGGCAGGTACGGATCTCTTCCGGAGTCGGCTTGTTCTGCGGCGGCAGGCATTTGACCGAATTGATGACGATCGCGCCGCGCAGCGCCAACCCGTCATCGGGACGCGCGTCATAGTCGCCCTCGGCCAGTCCGAACTTCCTGAGCGTGGCGAACAGCAGGTCGCCCGCATAATCGCCGGTGAACGGTCGGCCGGTGCGATTCGCCCCATGCTTGCCCGGCGCCAGACCGATGATGCCGAGCCATGCATCGGGATCGCCGAACGCCGGCACCGGCGCATTCCACCAATCGGGATATTCGGCGCGCAGCTCCTCGCGGAATTCGACCAGCCGGGGGCAGCGCGGACAATCGAGCGGCGGCTCGGTGGCGGGGATGGGGCTTGGCGCGAACATGGGGGCGGGATAGGCGCGCCGGCATGGCGACGACAAGCTATCTGATCGCGCTCGGTTCGAACCGATGGGGCCGCCACGGCCCGCCCGAGCGCGAACTGCGCGCCGCGCTAGATGCGATTGGCGGCATCGTCCATGCCGCTCCGGTCCTGCGAACCCCGCCGCTCGGACCCTCGCGGCGGCGCTTCGCCAATGCCGCCGCGATCATCGCCACCGACGAGAGCCCGCCCCGGCTGCTGGCACGGCTCAAGGCGATCGAGCGCGATTTCGGGCGACGCGGCGCGCGGCGCTGGGCCCAGCGGGTACTCGATCTCGACATCATCCTATGGTCGGAGGGGGCGTGGTCGGGCCCCGGGCTCACCGTACCGCATCCGGCGTTTCGAGAGCGCGACTTCGTGTTGCGGCCGGCGGTACGAATCGCACCGGATTGGCGCGACCCGCTGACCGGTCTCAGCATCCGCCAGCTCGCCGAGCGGCAGTGCAAACCGCGACGCAGTTGACCATATGCGCCCTCGCCCCTAGGTGCGGCGGCGTGGGCCGTTAGCTCAGTCGGTAGAGCAACTGACTTTTAATCAGTAGGTCGCTGGTTCGAACCCAGCACGGCTCACCACCTCACCCACGCTCGGACAGCTTCCGCTCCCAGGCGAGCGCATCGGAAACGATGCGGTCGAGGTCGTCGTGCTTGGGGCGCCAAGGCAGCGCCGCGAGGATCGCCCGATTGTCCGCGACCAGCGCGTCGGGATCGCCCGCCCGCCGCCCTTCGAGCCGTCGCTCGATCTTCACATTGGTGACGCGATCCACCGCATCGAGCACTTCGAGCACCGAATAGCCGCGGCCATAGCCGGCGTTGAGCACATGGCTCTCCTGCGGCCTCGCGATCAGCAGCTCGAGCGCGTCGACATGCGCGGCGGCGAGATCGCTGACATGGATATAGTCGCGCACTCCCGTTCCATCGGGGGTGGCGAAATCGGTGCCGAACACCGAAACGCTCCCGCGCTTTCCCGTCGCGGCCTCGACGGCCACCTTGATCAAGTGAGTCGCGCCTGCGGTCGACTGGCCGCTGCGCCCCCGCGGGTCGGCGCCGGCGACGTTGAAATAGCGCAGCGCGCAATAGTTGAGCGGATGCGCGGCAGCGATGTCCTTCAGCATGATCTCGGTCATCAGCTTGGACATGCCATAGGGATTGATCGGCCGCGTCGCGCTGTCCTCCGCCACCGGCACGCGCTCGGGAATGCCATAGGTCGCGGCGGTCGAGGAAAAGAGGAAATGCGGCACGCCGCATGCCACGGCGCTTTCGATCAGCGCGCGGCTCGCGGCGGTGTTGTTGCGATAATATTTGAGTGGATCGGCCACCGATTCGGGCACCACCACCGATCCGGCGAAGTGCATCACCGCGCGCACGTCATGCGCGCGCATCGCCCCGCGAACGGCGTCGTCGTCGGCGATATCGGCCCGTACCAGCGTCGCGCGCGGATCGACCGCCCAGGCGAATCCGGTGACCAGATTGTCGACCACCAGCACCCGCCATCCGGCGTCGAGCAGCGCGAGCACCGCGTGACTGCCGATATAGCCGGCGCCACCGGTCACCAGGATCGTTTCGTCGCGCATTGCCGCCCTCCCGTTCGCCGCTCGCCTAGCCGCCACGATTGCGCCGCGCCAGTCCCACCCTATCTAGCGTGGGTAAGGAGATACTGATGACGCGTGAAACTGCGACCCTGGCAGGGGGCTGCTTCTGGTGCACCGAGGCGGTGTTCAACGATGTAATCGGCGTGGAAAAGGTCGAGAGCGGTTATACCGGCGGCACGGTGGCCGATCCGACGTACAAGCAGGTGTGCAGCGGCGACACCGGCCATGCCGAGGCGGTCCAGATCACCTATGATCCCGAGAAGATCAGCTATGACGAGCTGCTCGACATTTTCTTCGCGACGCACGATCCGACGCAGCTCAATCGTCAGGGCAACGATGTCGGCACGCAATATCGTTCGGCGATCTTCCCCGCCTCGCCCGAGCAGGCGCAGGCGGCGATGCGCGGGATCGAGCGCAACCAGCTCACCTGGACCGCGCCGATCGTGACCAAGATCGAACCGCTCGGCGAATGGTACAAGGCCGAGGACGATCACCAGGAATATTGGGAAGGCGAAGGCCAGCGGAATCCCTATTGCCTCGCGGTGATCCCGCCCAAGCTCCAGAAGCTGCGCAAGAGCTTCGCCAATCGGGTGAAGGAAGGCGCAGCCGCCTGAAGCCGCGGCCGGGGCGGGTCAGTCGCGATGCGCGGCCCGCCGCAGCCGATCGTTGATCGCGGCGCCGATGCCCGCCTCCGGCACCGGCGCGACGGCGATCGCAGGTGCCGGGCTGGCGTCGGCGCGGTGAAGCAGGTCGAACAGCCGTGCCGCCGCCTCGATCGGATCGCCCGCGCCGGAGAGAGTCTCGTCGCCTGCGATCGAACCAAAGCCGATCAGCCACTCGCCCTCGCGCCGCTCGGTCGCTTCGAGCCGCAGCGGCTTGGCCGGCGCGTAGTGGCTGGCGAGCTGCCCCGGCGCCACGGGAGCGCCCTTCGCGACCGCCGTGTCGAACGGTCCGGCGGCGGCGACGATCTCCGCTGCCGTCACTGGCCCCTCGCGCAGCAGCGCCATGCCGTCGAGCAGCGTGACGATCGTTGATTCCACGCCGCGCGGCGTCGCTCCGTCGTCGATCACGACCGGAATGCGCCCGCCGAGGCTGGCCACCACATGCTCGGCGCGGGTCGGGCTGATCCGCCCGCTTGCATTGGCCGAAGGCGCGGCGAGCGGGCGCGCGGTGGCTTCGAGCAATGCCTGCATCGCACGGTGCGCGGGAACGCGGATCGCCACGCTCTGCAACCCCGCGGTCACCAGCGTGCTCAGCCCCGCTTCGGGGCGCAGCGGCAGCACGAGCGTGAGCGGCCCCGGCCAAAAGGCATCGGCGAGCGCACGCGCGCGATCGTCGAACCGCGCCAGCCGTTCGGCCGCCTCGCGATCCGCGACATGGACGATCAGCGGGTTGAACGCCGGCCTGCCCTTCGCCGCATAGACTTGTGCGACCGCATGCGATTCGGTCGCGTCCGCGGCAAGTCCATAGACGGTCTCGGTCGGCACCGCGACGCAGCCGCCCGCGAGGATCACTTCGGCGGCTTCGGCAACCGCCGCGCTGCCGTAGGGTAAGGTGCGGGTCACCGTTCCGGAATTTGTCGTGCTCACCCTGCTGGGGCTATAGCCGCGCGAAACCGCCGACAAGAGAGGACCGATGAGCTTCACGCCCCCCGTCTCCGAGCAGCGCTTCGTGCTCGATCATATCGCCCGGATCGGCGACCTCGCCGAGAACGCGCGCTTTGCCGACGCCACGCCCGACCTGATCGACGCGGTGCTCGAAGGCATCGGCGCGTTCGCGGCAGGCGAATGGGCGCCGCTCGACCGGCGCGGCGACGAAGTGGGCGCGAAGTGGACCGAAGACGGCGTGGTGATGCCCGAGGGCTTCCGCGAGGCCTATCAGGCCTATGTCGACAATGGCTGGGGCACGATCAGCTCGCCCACCGAATTTGGCGGACAGGGACTGCCGGTGAGCCTCACCGCGGCGGTGCTCGAGACGCTGGGCGCGGCGAACCTGGGGTTCGCGCTCGCGCCGATCCTGACCGTCGGCGCGATCGAGGCGCTGATGCACCACGGCAGCCCCGAGCAGCAGGCGAAGTATCTTCCAAAGCTCGCGACCGGCGAATGGACCGGCACGATGAACCTCACCGAGCCGCAGGCGGGCAGCGACGTCGGCGCGGTGAAGACCAAGGCCGAACCGCGCGGCGACGGAAAGTGGTCGATCAGCGGCACCAAGATCTACATCAGCTTCGGCGACCACGACCTGACCGACAACATCGTCCACCTCGTGCTGGCGCGCACGCCCGATGCGCCGCCGGGCACCAAGGGGCTGTCGCTGTTCCTCGTCCCCAAGTTCCGCGTGAACGAGGACGGCAGCATCGGCGAGGCGAACGACGTGAAGGTCGTTTCGATCGAGCACAAGATGGGGCTGCACGCCTCGCCCACCTGCGTGCTGAGCTTCGGCGACGAGGGCGAGTGCGTCGGCGAGCTGATCGGGCCCGAGTTCGGCGGGATCGCGGCGATGTTCACGATGATGAACAACGCGCGGCTCAACGTGGGGCTGGAAGGCGTGCAGGCCGCCGAGCGCGCGACTCAGCGCGCGGTCGACTATGCGCGCGACCGGATGCAGGGCGCGCGCAACAAGGAAGCGGTCGCGATCGTCGAGCATCCCGACGTGCGCCGCATGCTGATGCGGATGAAGGCGCAGACGATGGCGGCGCGCGCGCTGGTCTATTACGCCTTCGGCCAGCTCGACCGCGCGGGGTTGGGCGACGGCGACGCGAAGAAGCGGCTCGACCTGCTCACGCCGCTGGCCAAGGCGCACGGCACCGATATCGGCAGCGAGGTCTCCGACCTCGGCATCCAAGTGCATGGCGGAATGGGCTTTGTAGAGGAAACCGGCGCGGCGCAGCATTATCGCGACAGCCGCGTGTTCCGCATCTACGAAGGCACCAACGGCATTCAGGCCGCCGATCTCGTCGGCCGCAAGCTCTCGATGGACGGCGGCGCGACTCTGTTCGCGCTGATCGACGACATGCGCGGCGAGACGCAGGACGAGGGGCTGCTCGCACTGATCGACGCGTGCGAGGAAATCGGCCGCAAGCTGCTGGACGCAGACGCCGACGATCGGCTGGCGGCGAGCTACCCCTTCCTCACGATGCTGTCGGTCGCGGTATGCGGCTGGCTGCTCGAGCGGCAGGACCGCGCCGTCGAGGGCGATGGGGCGTTCGCGGCGATGAAGCGCGCAGCGGTCGCTTTCTACCTCGGCCAGATCGTACCGGAGGCGCTGGGACTGAAAGCCGCGGCGAGCGCGCGTGCGCAGGTGCTTTATTCGATCGGCGCGGAGGCATTCGCCGCCTGACGCTTTCGATGCGGCGGCAGCGGGAATTGCGCCGCCGCCGCGCCGGGGTTCACTGCGTGCCGACCGGCCCGGGCGTGGGGCGCGGATTGGGCACGCGCGAGGAAATCGCCCACATCGAATCCACCTTTACGATCCCGTCGAAGATCGCGTTGCGCTGGTCGAACACCGCCAGCGCATCGGGTCCCCCCTCCAGCTGATAGCTCACGCGATCCGCGCGAATATCGGACCAGGCGGCGCGATGGTGGCAGTTCATGCAATTGGTCTCGATCGGGTGCGCCGCCGCGAGCTCGATGTATGGATTGTAGGCGACCGGCCACTGGGTGCCGCCCGGTGCCGTTGTAGTGCCGTAGGTTTCGGTCATCAGATAGTGGCGCCACGGTCCCTGCGCGTTCGGCAGCGCCGGGCGATCGGCGGCATAGGGCCCTGCGTCGGGCCGGTCGTGCCACCAAAAGGACTGGAAGGTCCAGGCGCGCTGCTCCTTGGTCATCGCATGCATCGCGATCAGCACCAGCTGGTCGCCCTGGCGAAAGCGCTTGCCATAGGCCCACCAGGCGGAGGCATCGAGCAGCGCGCGATCGCACGCGCCAAGCGCCGCCAGATCGGGGGTGTAGCGATAGAAGCGGCCGGTGCCGACCACCGGCATGTCGGGATAACGGCTGGGGCCCATCGCGGCGCCGTTCAGCGTCACGTCGTTGAGCTGCAGCGCACCCGAGATACGCCTCCCCTCGCTTGCGGGATCGGTCGTCACCGCCACTGCGCGTGGCCACATGTCGTGCACTTCGAACCCGGCATAGCGATCATGGTCGCTGTCCGGGCCGTCCCAGATCGGCAGCGCGCTCACGCCGTCCTGCGGCACCGGCCACATCATCGGCTTGAGCACGATCGATCCGGCCGGCATCTCGGGCATCTCGGCCTGCCCCGTCGCGCTCGCCGGCTGAAGTCCGCGCAGCGTCGCCGTCCTGTACAAGCCGCGCGAGCGAATCCAGTCATAGGCGTCGCGATTGTAGATCACGCCCGCGATCATGATGTCGCCGTTGCTCTGAAACACCGCTCCGTCGGTCAGCCCGGCGGGGGTTTCGCCCTGCGCGGGCACGATGCACTGGCGATAGGCGGGATCGTTCAGGATCGCGGCGGGCAGCTGATATTGCGGAGTCGCTTTGAAATTAATCGGTTCGCCGTGTTTCGCCCGGATCGCATTGAGCGAGCGGACCTGACCGGTCGCGGCGCGTGTGGCGGTGGCGGGCGCGGCGCCCACCGGCGCGGGCGTGGGCGCAGTCGCACCGGCAAATGCCTGGGTGGAGGTGCACCAGCTGCGCCACACCGCCTCGCCGTCCGGGTCGGGCGCGGTGTTCATCGCCGCGAAGAGGCTCCAGCCGTGCTCGCGGATCGCGCGTGTGTCGCGCCGTTCCACCCAGCCGGCCACCGTCGCTTCACGCGCCGGATAGCCATAGCCGGACGGCATCGCGAGCGGATCGACGCACACCGACATGTCGGACGTGACTTGGCTTGCCGAAGATGCCGGACGGTGCATGCATGCCGCGAGTGCGAACAACGCACTGCTGCCTGCCAAAGCTGCCGTACCCGCAAGAAGTGCACGCTGCTGTTTCATGACAACCTCCCCCCAAGGTTGCCTGCGAGAATACTCGGATTCTCCGATGAGCGCCAGCGACGACTGCACCGATACGGCGCGACCGCGAAGAATGTGCTTCAGCCTTATCGAAACTGCGGAGAAAGGATTGCTACCGCCCGCGCGCGCCTCAGGCGGTTTCGCGATCGCTCTCGATCAGCTCGCGCGCGTCGAGCCCCAGCAGCGCAATGTGGTCGCGAATCCGCGGCCAATAGCCGTTGAGGAACCGCTCGCGCTCGGCGATGCGCAGCCGCTCGACCGCGCCGGGGAGCACGAACATGCCAACGCCGCGACGCACCTCGACATAGCCGTCGTCCTGAAAGCTCTGATAGGCTTTCGCCACCGTCAGGGGATTGGCGCCATGCTCGGCCGCAAGCGCGCGAACCGAAGGCAGCTGGTCACCCGCGCGATATTCGCCGCGCAGGATCGCCGCGGCGATGCTCGCCCGCAGCTTCAGATAAACCGGAGAATCGTCGTGCTCGAGCGCTGTCATGCTGCCTTAATACAGCAACCGTTCGGACAGTCCAGTCCCAATGGCCCGAGCGGGATCAAGGCTCCCATACGGAAAATGTGCGCTCGGTGATGCCTCGCGGCCGTTCCTGCAGCGGCCGCGCGGGCGTGCCGAAGAAGAGGAAGCCCGCGATCCGCTCCGGCGCCGCGCCGAAAAGGTCGCGCACGCGCTCGGAATAGGCCTCCCAGCCGGTCAGCCATCCCCCGGCGAAGCCCAGCGCGTGGCCGGCGTGGAGCAGGTTCATGCACGCCGCCCCGGCCGAAAGCTCCTGCTCCCACAGCGGGATCTTATGTTCCGGATCGGGCGCGGAAAGCACCACGACCAGCGCCGGCGCCTGTTCGGCGAATTCGCGCGCCGCGGCCAGTTCGCGGTCGCTTGCCTCCGGCTTGTCGGCGGCGAGCGCCTCGGCCATCCGCTCGGCAAGCGCGGCACGCGCTTCCTGCGGCACGATCACGAAACGCCACGGAGCCAGCTTGCCATGATCGGGCGTGCGCGCCGCCAGCGCAGTCATCGCGCGAAGCTGCAGCAGATCGGGGCCGGGCTCCACCAGCTCGCGCGGCTTGCCCGAACGGCGCGTGGCGAGCAGCGCGAGCGGCGAACTGCGATCGTTGAATGCCATTGGCGCGGCCTAGCAAGCGAGGGACGACGCAACAACCGGCTTCACACCGCGAATTTCGGCGCTAGGCTGCGCGCTTTCGGGCCATGGCCCGCCACGGAATGCGCCTGAAGGCGAAGAGGGGAGTTGCATGGGGTTCAAGGATGTAGCGCTCTGGCAGGAGGGCGACTGGATCGCGGCGATCGGCGCCACGGTCCTCGCGATATTCCTCATCGGCGGCGCCTTCGCCGTCACGCGGCCCCAGGCGGAAGTCGGCGGGCATCCCAAGGGCCTCTACGTCCTGTTCTTCGCCGAAATGTGGGAGCGCTTCTCCTACTACGGCATGCGCGCGCTGCTGATTTTCTATCTTACCCAGCATTGGCTGTTCGACGACAGCCGATCCAACCTGATCTACGGCGCCTATGTCAGCCTGGTGTACATCACTCCGGTGCTGGGCGGCTATCTGGCCGACCGCTATCTCGGCCATCGCAAGGCGGTGCTGTTCGGCGCGGTGCTGATCACCATCGGCCACGCGCTGATGACGATCGAGGGTACCGGCGGGCAGGACGACGCGACGATCAACGTCTTCTGGCTGGCGCTCAGCTTCATCATCGTCGGCACCGGCTTTCTGAAGGCCAATATCTCGGTGATGGTCGGCCAGCTCTATCCGCGCACCGACGTGCGCCGCGACGGCGCCTACACGATCTTCTACATCGGCATTAACCTGGGCGCGGCGATCGGCGTGATTCTGGCCGGCTATCTCGGCCAGACGGTGGGCTGGAGCTACGGCTTCGGCGCGGCGGGCGTCGGCATGCTGCTCGGCCTGATCGTCTTCTATTTCGGCAAGCCGCTGCTCAGCAGGGCGAGCGAGCCGCCGAGCGCGGCAAAGCTGAAGCAGAAGGTGGCCGGCATCAATTTCGAGCTGTTGCTCTATGTGATCGCCTTCGCGGCGGTGGCGCTGATGTGGGTGCTGATCCAGTATCAGTCGGTCGTCGGCTGGCTGATGCTGATCGCGGGCGCAGGGCTGCTCGCCTATGTCGGCTATGAGGCGACCAAGCTCGACAGGCATGCGCGCGACCGCATCTTCGCGATCATCTTCCTGCTCGTGCTCCAGCCGGTGTTCTGGGGTCTGTTCGAACAGGCGGGCGGCTCGCTCAACCTGTTCACCGATCGGTTCGTCGATCGCGAGGGCGTTCCCGCATCGCTGTTCCAGTCGATCAACGCGATCTTCATCATGCTCATGGGCCCGGTGTTCGCGGCACTCTGGATCTTCCTCGGCAAGCGGGGGATGGAGCCGTCGACTCCGTTCAAGTTCGGCCTCGCGATCATTCAGGTCGGGCTCGGCTTCCTCGTGTTCGTCTGGGGCGCGAACGCCGTCGGTCCGGGCGTGCTGGTGCCGGTGTTCCTCGTGTTCGCGATCTATTTCCTCCACACCACCGGCGAGCTCTGCCTGTCGCCGGTCGGCCTCTCGGCAATGAACCGGCTCGCGCCGGCGCAGCTCGCCGGGCTCATCATGGGCGCATGGTTCTTCGCCACCGCGGGCGGCAATTTCGTCGCCGGCATGATCGGCGCGGCGACCGGCGGCGAGGAAGGCGAGATGACTCGCGAGATGACGCTCTCGGTGTACAGCAACATCGGCTGGTTCGCGGTCGGCGTCGGCGTGCTCGTCCTGCTCGTCTCGCCGCTGGTCAAGAAGCTGATGCACCTCGACACGCTGACCGACGACGTCGACCATGCGATGGAAGGCCAGCGCGAGCTGGGCGAGCCCGCCGCCGCCGGCGTGGGCGATGCATCCGACATGGACGAAGAGACGCGGGGCACGCGCCACTGAGCCTGACCGGGAGGGGGAAATGGAGTCGCTGATCGCCGCCAGTATCGCGTTCGTCGGATCCCATTTCCTCCTCTCGCACCCGCTGCGAGGGCCGATCGTCGGGCGGATCGGCGAGGGGCCGTTCCTCGGCCTCTACTCGCTTGTCGCGTTCGCCACTCTCGGCTGGATGGCGCATGCCTATGCGACGGTGGAGCCGCAGCCGCCGCTCTGGCCGGTCGGCGACGTGCTGTGGGCGATCGTCTCCGCCGTGATGCTGCTCGCCGCGATCCTGTTCGTCGGCTCGCTGCGCGGCAATCCCGCGCTCCCCGATCCGACGGGCCGCTCACGAGCGGTGCCGAAGCCGCGCGGCGTCTTCGCGATCACCCGGCACCCGATGATGTGGAGCTTCGCACTCTGGGCGCTGGCGCATGCCGCGGTGTTTCCGATCGCGGCCAATCTCGTGCTCACCGCGGCGATCCTGATTCTCGCGCTGGTCGGTGCCGCGCTCCAGGATTCGAAGAAGCGTCGCCTTCAGCCCGAATTCTGGCCGCGCTGGCAAAGCGTGACGTCCTTCTGGCCGTTCGTCGCGATCAGCCGCGGCCGCGCGCAATCCGCCGCCGCTTGGCCGGGTGCGGTCGCCACGCTCGGCGGCCTCGCACTGTGGCTCGCTGCCACCTGGGCGCATATTCCGCTCAGCGGTTGGGAAGCCGGCATCTGGCGCTGGCTGGGCTAGCCGCCGCGAACCTGCGCCGCATCGGCGATCGCCTCGACCTCCAGCGTCCCGCATTCCAGCAACCTGCCCGTCAGGACGACGCGCTTCTCGACCTGATCGACCGGCGTGCGCCCCAGCAGCAGCGCCAGCTTCCCGCCATGGTCGCACCGCAGCACGAAGCCGCCGGTCTCCCGAACCAGCGTGCCCGTTTCGCGCACGCGCGCGCCGGAAGCGGCGGATCGGGAGTCGGGCAATTCGGTCATCGCCGGGTCAACGACAGCGGGCGCGTCCGGTTGCGTCCGCCGGTTCAGACCACTCTGTTCGCGACCAGATCGTCGACCACCGCCGGATCGGCGAGAGTCGACGTGTCGCCCAGGTTCGACGTGTCGCCCTCGGCGATCTTGCGCAGGATGCGGCGCATGATCTTGCCCGAGCGCGTCTTCGGCAGTCCCGGCGCGAACTGCACCGCGTCGGGCGTCGCGACCGGTCCGATCTCGGTTCGCACCCATTGGCGGAGTTCGCTGCGCAGCTCCTCGCTCGCCTCGGTGCCGGCGTTCAGCGTCACATAGGCATAGATGCCCTGCCCCTTCACTTCGTGCGGCATGCCGACGACCGCGGCCTCGGCGACCTTGGGGTGCAGCACCAGCGCGGATTCGACTTCGGCCGTCCCCATGCGATGGCCGGAAACGTTGATCACATCATCGACGCGGCCGGTGATCCAGTAATAGCCGTCCTCGTCCCGGCGGCAGCCGTCGCTGGTGAAATACTTGCCGGGATAGGTGGTGAAATAGGTCTCGAAGAAGCGCGCATGGTCGTTCCACACCGTGCGCATCTGCCCCGGCCAGCTGCGCGCGATCACCAGATTGCCCTCGGTCGCCCCGTGCAGGACATTGCCTTCGGCATCGACGATCTGCGGGTCGACTCCCGGCATCGGCCGGGTCGCGCTGCCCGGCTTCAGGTCGGTCGCGCCGGGAAGCGGAGCGATCATCGCGCCGCCGGTTTCGGTCTGCCACCAGGTGTCGATGATCGGGCAGCGGCGCTCGCCCACCACGTCGTGATACCAGCGCCATGCCTCGGGATTGATCGGCTCGCCCACCGTACCGAGCAGCCGCAGCGAGGCCCGGCTCGTCGCTCTCACCGGCGCATCGCCCTCGGCCATCAGCGCACGCAACGCAGTCGGCGCAGTGAACAGCGTGTTGACCCGGTGCTTGTCGACCACCTGCCAGATGCGGCTCGCATCGGGCCAGTTGGGCACGCCTTCGTACATCACCGTCGTCGCGCCGTTGGCGAGCGGACCGTAGAGGATATAGCTGTGGCCGGTCACCCAGCCGATGTCGGCCGCGCACCAGAAAACCTCACCCTGGCGATAGTCGAAGCACAGCTCGTGGGTCAGGCTGGCCCAGAGCAGGTACCCGCCGGAGGTGTGCAGCACGCCCTTGGGCTTGCCGGTCGAGCCACTAGTGTAGAGGATGAACAGCGGATCCTCGGCCCGCATCGGCTCGGCCGGGCAGTCGTCGGAAACCTCCGCGGCCGCTTCGTGGTACCAGATGTCGCGGCCCGTCTGCATGGGCACGTCGGCGCCAGTCGCCTTCACCACGATCACGGTCTTCAGTGCGGGCGCGCGCTCGGCGGCCGCATCGACGTTCGCCTTCAGCGGAATCCGCTTGCCGCCGCGCCGGCCCTCGTCGGCGGTGATGCAGAAGGCGCTGTCGCAGTCGGTGATCCGTCCCGCCAGCGCCTCGGGTGAGAAACCGCCGAACACCACCGAGTGGATCGCGCCGATCCGGGCGCAGGCGAGCACCGCGAACGCCGCCTCGGGGATCATCGGCATGTAGATCGTCACGCGATCGCCTTTCTGTACTCCCTGTGCCTTGAGTACATTGGCGAAGCGGCAGACTTCGCGGTGCAGCTCGAGATAGGCGTAGCGCCTGGCCGGCTCGGCGGGATCGTCCGGCTCCCAGATGATCGCAGGTGCGGCCGAGCGCTCGGCGAGATGGCGGTCGATGCAATTGGCGGCGACGTTCAGCTTGCCGTCGGCGAACCAGCTGATGTGAAAATCCTCTTCGTCGAACGACCAGTCGCCGGCCAGTTCGGGCCGCTTGATCCAGTCGAGCCGCCGCGCCTGCTCGAGCCAGAAGCTGCCGGGGTCCGCGATCGAGCGGCCGTAGAGGGTCTCGTATCCCGCCGCATCGACTCGCGCGCGCCGCGCCCATTCCTCCGGTACCCGATAGACGCTCTCGCTCATGCTCGGCCCTCCCATGCGATCCGCCAACTCCATGCCGAACCGGCGGGGGGCGATGCAAGCGGCGAACGCGCAAAACGCTACGGAATACTCCCGCAAGCGACTCGTCGATACAGATTGCGACACTTTTCGGGTTTACCCCGCCGCTGTACTATCTATGTAAGCCACTCATGGCCTCGTTCCGATCCACGCTCCTGCTGTTCTGCGCACTGCCGCTCGCCGGCTGCGTGCAGGGACCGGACTATCGCCCGGTTCCGCCTTCGCAGCTCGGCGTTCCCGAAAGCTATTCGGTTCCCGCCACCGAAGCGGCGCGCGCCGATGTCGTCCGGTGGTGGACCAGTTTCGACGATCCGGTGCTCGCGAGCCTTATCGAGCGCGGTCTGCTCTCCAATCTCGATATCGGTCAGGCCTTGTTCCGGCTGGTGCAGGCGCGCGAGGCGCTGGTCCAGAACCGCGCGGCGCTGTTTCCCACGGTTTCCGCGTCGGCCGGCAGCTCGCGCAGCGAGTCGCTCGCGGGCGGCTCGACCACGGTCACTCTGCCCGACGGCACCGTCACTTCCTTCTCCCAGGGCGGCAGCACCAGCTTCTCGCTCGGCGCCGACGCCAGCTATCAGGTGCCGATCTTCGGCGGCACGATCCGCAGCGTTGAAGCCGCGCGCGCGCAATATGCCGCCGCCGGCTTCGACCTGGCGACCGTGCAGCGTTCGATCGAAGCGGAGATCGCGCGCAACTATGTCCAGCTCCGGCTGATCCAGCGCCAGATCGACAATGCCCGCCGGTCGCTGGTGCTTCAGGACGACAATCTCGAAATCGCCGGCTTCCGCGTGCAGGCGGGCCTCGTCTCCTCGCTCGATTCCGAACAGGCGCGGGCCCAGCGCGCGCAGACGGCGGCGATCCTCCCCTCGCTCGAAGCGAGCTACAATGCGGCGGTCTCGCGTCTCGCGGTGCTGCTCGGCCTGCCGCCCGGTGCACTCAAGGACGAGCTTGCGGAGCAGCAGCCGATTCCCGAAGGGCCCGAGACGGTCGCGGTCGGCATCCCCGCCGAGACGCTGCGCCAGCGCCCCGACGTGCTGAGCGCCGAGCGCAGCCTCGCCGCCGCAACCGCGCAGATCGGCGTCGCCCAGGCCCAGCTCTACCCCGCGCTCGCGATCGGCGGCAGCATCACGAGCGGCGCCGATGCGCTTGATGCGATCGGCGACACGATCACTGGCCGGCTGTTCGCCAACATCGCGCAGACGATCTTCGACGCCGGCCGCACGCGCGCGCAGGTCCGCTCGGCCGAGGCCGCGACTCAAGCCGCTTTCCTCGGCTATCGCCAGACCATTCTGCAGGCGCTGGAGGAAGTGGAGACCGCCCTGGTCGCGCTGCGCACAGCGCAGGAGCGCGAGCGCCAGTTCCGCATCGCGCTCGAAGCGGCGGAGAATACCGCGATCCTCTCGCGCAGCCAGTATCGCACCGGCCTGACCGACTTCTTCACACTCAACCAGGCCGAAGCGCAGCTGCTCTCGGCCGGCAACAGCCTCGCCCAGGCGCGCGCCGATCAGGCGACCGCGCTCGTCCAGCTCTATCTCGCGATGGGCGGCGGCTGGGATGCCGGCGTCGTTCCCGTGGCGCCGGAGGAACTGCCGCCTCCTCCCCCAACCAGTCAGGACCGCTGATGGCCGACCCGCACGACGAAAATCTCGACGAGTTCCTCGGCGCGAAGAAGCGTCCGTGGTGGCGGCGGTATTTCAAATGGATCATCATCGGCGCCGTGGTGGTGGTGCTCGGGCTGCTGCTGTCGCGCTGTTTCGCGCCCGCACCGCCGCCCAGCTACGCCACGGCGGAGGTCACGCGCGGCACGCTCAATGTCACGGTCTCGGCGACCGGCAAGCTCGCGCCGACCAACCAGGTGCAGGTCGGATCCGAACTGTCGGGCCTCGTCGAGCGCGTGCTCGTCGAAGTGAATGATCGGGTCACGCGCGGCCAGCCGCTCGCAGTGCTCGATACGTCGCGGCTTGATGATGCCATCACTCAGAGCCAGGCGAGCCTCAACGCCAATATCGCGCAAGTGGCGCAGGCGCAGGCGACGCTCGAAGAGGCGCAGGCCCAGCTCGCCCGGCTCCAGGAGGTCGAGCGGCTCTCCGGCGGGCGCGTCCCGTCGGACACCGAGATGCAGGCGGCGGAGGCGGCGGTCGCGCGCGCGCGCGCCAATTTGCGCGCGGCGCAGGCGAATGTCGTCTCGGCGCGCGCCTCGCTCTCTTCGAACCAGACTCAGCGCTACAAGGCGATCATCCGTTCGCCGGTGAACGGCGTCGTCCTTGCGCGCCAGATCGACGAGGGCCAGACCGTTGCCGCGTCGTTCAACACGCCGACTCTGTTCGTGATCGCCGAAGACCTCAACACGATGGAGCTGCAGGTCGCCATCGACGAGGCGGACGTCGGCGAAGTGAAGGAGGGCCAGCGCGCCACCTTCACCGTCGACGCCTTCCCCGGCCGCACCTTCCCCGCGACGATCGAGCGAGTCGATCTCGGCTCCAATCTGTCCGCGCAGAGCGCGACCAGCAGCACTGCCTCGAGCGCGACCGGGTCGCAGGTCGTCTCCTATGCCGCGACGCTGAGCGTCGCGAATCCGGACGGCATCCTCCGCCCGGGCATGACGGCCACCGCGACGATCAACGTCGACGAGCGCGAGCAGGCGCTGCTGGTTCCGAACGGCGCGTTGCGCTTCACCCCGCCCGCCGCAGGCGGCGGCGAAGCCAAGGGCGGCGGCTTCAAGATGCAGTTCGGCCCCGATCAGGCCGAGCAGCAGAAGGGCATCGGCGAGGGCAGCCGACAGACCATCTACGTTCTCGGCGAGGACGGACAGCCGCAGCCGGTGCAGGTCGTGACCGGCGCCAGCGACGGCAGCCGCACCGAAGTGCGCGGCGAGGAACTGCGCGCCGGGATGCAAGTGATCGTCGGCGTCCGTTCGGGCGCAGCGGCGGCGGCGGCGGAAGACCCGAATGGCTGAGCCGCTGATCCGGCTCGATCGGGTCACCAAGACCTTCGGCGAGGGGCCGACTGCCTTTCAGGCGCTGAAGGGAGTCGATCTCGAGATCGAGCGCGGTGACTTCGTGGCGGTGATGGGAGCCTCGGGTTCGGGCAAGTCGACGACGATGAACATCCTCGGCTGCCTGGACGTGCCGACCGGTGGATCCTACCGCTTCCGCGGCGTCAGCGTCGAACGGCTTGGCCGCGACCAGCGCGCGCTGCTTCGCCGCCGCTATCTCGGCTTCGTGTTCCAGGGCTTCAATCTGCTCGCCCGCACCAGCGCGCTGGAGAATGTCGAGCTGCCGCTCATCTATCGCGGCGAGAGCCGCGCGGAGCGCAACCGCATGGCGATGGCCGCGCTCGACAAGGTGGGGCTCGCACCCTGGGCCGATCACACTCCCGCCGAGCTGTCGGGCGGCCAGCAGCAGCGCGTCGCGATCGCCCGCGCGATCGTCACCGAGCCCGATGTGCTGCTCGCCGACGAGCCGACCGGCAATCTCGACAGCGAACGCTCGGTGGAGATCATGGAGCTGCTCTCCGGGCTCAATCGCGACAGCGGCATCACCGTGCTGATGGTCACGCACGAGCCCGAGATGGCCGAATTCGCGCGCACCATCGTCCATTTCAAGGACGGTCTGGTCGAGCGGGTCGAGCGCACGCCCGGCCGCGCGCCGGCCCACGCCGAGGCGCGCTGAATGTTCTTCACCACGCTCATCCTGTCGCTTCGCGAGATTCGCCGCCATCTGATGCGCTCGTTCCTGACGACGCTCGGGATCATCATCGGCGTTTTCGCCGTGATCACCATGGTCACGCTGGGCAACGGCATTTCGGCCTCGGTGCAGGAATCGATCAGCTCGCTGGGCACGAACACGCTCACCATCTTCCCCAGCTCGGGCCTGGGTCGTGGCGGCGGAGCGCCGCCGCCGCAGTTCGAGCAGGACGACATCACTGCGATCCGCGAACAGATCGGCGGCGTCTCCTCGGTCGCGGGGCAGGCTTCGTCCTCCGCGCTGGCCGTGCGCAACGCGCAGAACTGGCAGACGACGATCACGGGCACGAGCAACGAATATTTCGCGGCCGAGAATCTGACCGTCGCCGATGGCCGCAGCTTCACGCCGGCCGAGGAAAGCGCGGGCAAGGCGGTCTGCGTGATCGGCAGCGAGCTGAAGAACACGCTGTTCCAGGACGTGCCCTCCGCCGTGGGCGAACGCTTTCGGCTGGGCAGCGTCAGCTGCGAAGTCGTCGGCGTGCTCGAGGAAAAGGACGCGGCAGGGTTCGGCGGCGATCCCAACAACACGGTCGTGATGCCGATCAAGGCGGTGCAGCGCCGCTTCACCGGCAACCAGCAGGTCCGCGCGATCATCGTCGCCGTCGAGGAAGGCTTCGACACCGCGGCCGTCCAGCAGTCGATCACCGAGCTGATGCGCGAGCGGCGACGGCTCGCTCCCGGCCAGCCCGATAATTTCCGCATCTTCGATACCGCGCAATTCTCGGCCACGCTCACCCAGCAGACGCAGCAGATGACGATGTTCGTCGCGGCCATCGCCGCGGTCAGCCTGCTCGTCGGCGGCATCGGTATCATGAACATCATGCTGGTGTCGGTCACCGAGCGCACGCGCGAGATCGGCATCCGGCTCGCTATCGGCGCGCTCGGCAAGGAAGTGCTGCTCCAGTTCCTCGTCGAAGCGGTCGCGCTGTCGTGCCTGGGCGGGCTGATCGGCATCGTGATCGCCTTCTTCGCCTCCTGGGGGCTGTCGAACGTGCTCGACCTGCCGTTCGTCTTCGATCCGACGATCAACATCCTCAGCTTCGCCATCTCGGCGCTGATCGGCGTGGTGTTCGGCTATTTCCCGGCGCGGCGCGCGGCGCGGCTCAATCCGATCGACGCGCTCCGCCACGAATAGGGAGGGTCGCTGCTCAGCCGGCGATCTGCAGCAGCACCAGCCCGGCGGCGAGCACCAGCGCCGCCGCCAGCCGCCGCCCGCCGAAGCCTTCGGCGAGGAACCGGCTGCCGAACAGCGCCGCCCATACCACTGCCGTTTCGCGCAGTGCGGAGACCTTCGCCGCCTCGATCAGCGACATCGCATAGAGCGCGGCGCCGAACGACAGGATCGACAGCGCCCCCGCCGTCACGCCGTAACGCCATTTGGTCGCAATCGCCGCACCCAATGCCCGCCGCCGCAGTGCCAGCGCCGCGATCGACACGCCGATCCAGTCGAGCAGGAACAGCCAGACGATATAGGTCGACGGCTGCGGCGCAGTGCGCACGCCATGCGCATCGGCGATATTGTACAGCGCGACGCCCACCGCCGTGCCGAGCGCCCACAGGATCGCCGCCGCATCGGGATGCTGCGCGAGCGAGTCTCCGCCGGTGGGACGCACGAACAGCGCGACCGCTCCGGTCGCGAGCACCAGCCCCGCCCAGCCGGCAAGGCTCAGATGCTCGCCGAGCAGCGCCACTCCGGCGATCGCGGTCAGCAACGGCGCGCCGCCGCGCATGATCGGAAAGACGAGCGACAGATCGCCGCGCTGCATCGCCTGGACGAGGCAGAATTGGTAGAGGAGGTGCGCCGGTATCGCGCGCGCCAGCGCCTGCCATGTCGCCGCATCGGGCGGCGCGACGAAGAAGGCGGCGGGGAGGATCAGCAGCGCCGCGCTCGCCGAAAGGATCGCGCGGCCGACCAGAATGTCGGTGCCCATCTTCACCGCGAGGTTGGCGAACGCCAGCGTCACTGCCGAGCAGAGCCCAAGCACGACGGCCAGCGCCGCGTCAGACATGGGGCAGCTGCGCCAGGTCCTCGGGCGTATCGACGTCGATCAGCGTGCCGGGCGGGGCCAGCAGCAGCCGGCCGCGGCGGATCAGGTCGCGTGCGCCCCGATCCCCCTCCAGCGCTTCGAGCGCATCGAAATGATCGCGGCCGAACAGCGCGGGCGGGCGCGGCGCATCGCCTTCGCTCGACGCCAGAAGCGTCCCGCTTCCGCGCGCCTCGTCCAGCATCCGCAGCACATGATGGCGCGTCACGCGCGGCATGTCGGCGAGCGCGACCAGCACCGCCTCGACGCCCGCCGCGCGCGCCGCCGCCACGCCCAGCGCCAGCGAGCGCGCCTGCCCTGCCTCGGGCGCAGCATTGCGCACGACGCTGAAGCCCCGCGCCGCGAAATCGACCTTCGTGTCGCAAACGACTGCGATCCGCGCGCCGAACGGCATCGGCGCCAGCGCCTCCACGACGTGCAGCGCCAGCGGCGTGCCGCCCAGCGGATGCGCCAGCTTGTCGCCGTCGCCGAACCGCCGCGAGCGCCCCGCCGCGAGCAGCACCAACGCGACGCTCTCAGCGCGGATCACGAAAGCGCTTCACCATCGACGCGGCGATCGAAAGCGCGATCTCGGCCGGGCCGATCGCGCCGAGCGCAAGCCCCGCCGGCCCCTCGACTCGCGCGAGATCGTCCTGCGCCACGCCGACCGCCGAGAGCCGTTCGAGCCGCGCGGCATGGCTTTTGCGCGATCCCAGCGCGGCGACATAGCCGGCGGGCGCGGCCAGCGCCGCGATCAGCGCGGCATCGTCGATCTTCGGATCGTGGCTCAGCGTGACGACCGCCGTCGCCGGATCGGGCGCCAGCGCGGCGACTGCCTCGTCGGGCCAGCGATCGTCGAGCTCCGCGCCCGGAAACCGCTCGCGCGTGAGGAACCGGCCGCGCGGATCGATCACGACGGTGCGGATGCCGAGTTCGCGCGCCAGTCCGGTCAGCGCCTGCGCGATCTGCACGGCCCCGACGATCAGCAGCCGGCGCGGCGGCGCATAGCGGTTGACGAATGCGCCTTCGCTGCCTGCCGCGCTGCGCCCGCTGGCGAGGTCGGTCGCCACCTCGAACGCCTGTCCGGCCGCCCGCGCCCGCGCGATGTCGTCGAACAGCGCGGGGGGAAAGCCCGTCGGCGAAACCGGCTGCACGAGCACCGCGATCTCGCCGCCGCAGGGCAGCCCGACTTCCCAGGCATCGGCATCGGCGACGCCATAGCGCTTCACCACCGCCGGTGCGCCGGCGATCACCTCGGCGGCGGTCTGGAGGATGTCGCCTTCGACGCAGCCGCCCGACACCGATCCCTCGAACCGGCCGTCGGCGTGGACCAGCAAGTGGCTTCCCCGCGGCCGCGGCGCCGATCCCCAGGTCGAAACCACCGTCGCCAGCGCCATGGGCGCGCCCGCCCAGTCGCGGGCGGCGGCAAGGACGCTATCGTTTTCTGCCAAGACTGCCTCGTTTCCGTCATCCACCGCGGCTACTGCCGCCCCTGCTATCGGGTGGAGGACGGAATGGCGAGATCGATCGTGTCGCGGCTGGCGGTCGCCGGGCTGGCGGTGTTGCTGGCATCGGGATGCCAGAGCGTGCAGGAGCGGCCGATGACTGCGACCATGCCCGACCAGCGCCCCCTCGTCATCGCCCATCGCGGCGCGAGCGGCGAGCGGCCCGAGCACACGCTGCTCGCCTATGAACTGGCGATCGATCAGGGCGCCGACTTCATCGAGCCCGATCTGGTCGCGACCAGGGACGGCGTGCTGGTCGCGCGGCACGAGAACAATATCGCCGACACCACCGATGTCGCCGATCATCCCGAATTCGCCGACCGGCGCACGACGAAGGAAATCGACGGCACGCCCCAGACCGGCTGGTTCACCGAGGATTTCACGCTCGCCGAGCTACGCACGCTGCGCGCCCGCGAGCGGCTGCCCCAGCTGCGCCCCGGCAACACCGCTTATGACGGTCAGGCCGTGATCCCCACGTTCGCCGAAGTCGTCGCGCTGGCGCAGCGGCGCTCGGCCGAGCTCGGCCGGACGATCGGCGTCTATCCCGAAACCAAGCACCCGAGCTATTTCGCGCGCATCGGCCTCCCGCTCGAGGAAAAGCTGCTCGCCGTGCTGCGCGATGCCGGCTGGGACCGCGCCGATGCGCCGGTGTTCATCCAGTCGTTCGAAATCGGCAATCTCGTAGCGCTCAACGAAATCAGCGAGGTACGGCTGGTCCAACTGATGGCGCGCGCGGGCGGCCCGGCGGACGATCCCGCCGCCAGCTATGCCGCGATGGCCACGCCCGAGGGGCTGCGCGCCATTGCCGCCTATGCCGATGGAGTCGGCCCGGAAAAGGCGCTGATCCTGCCTGAATGGGATGCGCCCACCGCCTTCGTCGATCATGCGCATGCCGCCGGGCTCGAAGTCCATCCCTGGACCTTCCGCGCCGAGAATCTGTTCCTGCCCGCGCCGCTCCGCAGCGGTTCCGATCCCGCCGCGCCCGGCGATCTTCAGGCGGAGATCGCGCGTTTCCTCGAACTCGGCGTCGATGGTTTCTTCACGGATTTTCCGTATCAGGGTGTCCAGGCACGCGCTGCGGCGCCGGCGCGATAGGAGCTTTCGATGCGCAAACTGATGATTCCCGTGCTGCTGGCGCTGCCGCTCGCGAGCGGGGGCTGCGTCGCCAAGGCGGCGTGGGATGTGGCGACTCTGCCGGTGCGCGCCGGCTCGCAAGTGGTCGACTGGACCACGACGAGCCAGGAGGAATCGGACCGCAACTATGGCCGCCGGGTCCGCGAGCAGGAAGCGCGCGAAGGCCGCGAGCGCCGTGCACAGGAACGCGAGGAGCGCGAGCGCTGCGAACGCGAGCGCCGCCGCGACTGCGACTGAGCTAGCCGGGCGCCCCGCCCAGCACCTCCGCGATCGCGCGCAGCACCTGCGGGTGCATCTGCACCCACAAATGACCGCTCTCGACTTCGATCGCCCGGCAGTTCGGAGTGTGACAGGCACGCCCGTTCACCAGCCCGTCGCTGCGGCTCCAGATCGCACTCGCCGGCACCGGCAGCGGCGCGGCGGCCTCGGCGAGCAGCGCCGCCACCACCGGATCGTCGATTCGCTCGCCGCTCAGCCACTGATAGGCGCGCCACACATTGGTCGCGGTCGGTGACCCGGCGAAGGGAGCGCTGACCGTGATGACCTCGCGCACCAGCCCCGGCTGCCGATGCGCGGCGATCCGCGCCATGATCCCGCCCAGCGATACGCCGATCAGCGTCACCGGAGCGCCCGCCTCGCGCGCGACCGTCTCCACGCGCGCCAGCAGCCGCTCGCCCTGCGGCCCGATCGCACGCGGCCCGAAATTGCGCCCCAGCTCCCAGCCGACGGCGCGATAGCCGAGCGCGCTCAGATAGCGCCGCATCACGAACATCGCGCCGTCGCCGTTGAACAGCCCCGGCAGCAGCAGCAGCGGGCGCCCGTCGCCGCGCGGGGCGGCCTGCAGTTCGGGCCAGCGCCGCGCCAGCTTCGCCAGCGTGCCCAATGCGCGGACCGGCTCGGCGAGCAGCAGGCGAGTCGCCGGCGGGCCGTGGCTCACTGCCGGGCCCAGAACATCACCGACGCGGCGAGCGGCGTCCAGGCGCCGGTCCGCACGCCAGCCGTGCGCAGCGCGCGCCCCACCCATTCGTTGCACGTCACCACGCCGCTATAGCTTCCGTTCGCAGGATAGAAGGCGTCGTGCGGCCCATAGCCGCGGATCACCGCTGGTCCCTCACGGTCGAAGGTTGCGCGGATGAACGCCGCCAGCCGCCGATATTCCTCGGGCCGCAGCAGGATCGATCGCACGCCTTCCGACCGCCGCGGTTCGCCGATATGCTCGACCAGCAGCACCGTATCCTCGGTCCCGACGAGCGCCCCGATCGCAATCAGCGGATCGAGATCGGCCCAGCTCGGCGTGTTGACGTAGAAGTTGCGGTCGCCCCAACCGAAGGCGAGCCATTCGGCCACGGCATGGCGCGGGTCGGCGATATCGCCCGGCTGCACCAGATCGTCCCATGTCACGCCCGCGGCGCGCTTGGGAAGCACGATGCCGGTGTGGACGCCATTGTCCTCGATATAGATGCGGATTCCGCGCTCGGGCTCGTCCCAGCCTGGATTGGCGGGGATCAGCGTCCCCGCGAGCGCCGCGACGCCATAGGCCGCGACCAGCGCCGCCGCCGCCAGCACCAGCCACGCAACGCCGCGCATGATCCTGCGCGCCACCATCCGCACGTCATTTCCCCACATAGGACAGCCATGATATGCTATCGCCATGGCAAACGATACGCATGTACTGGACCGCCCCCCGGAGGGCGCCGCCGCCGACTGGACGATCCCCCAGGGCTGGGAAAACTACACTGCCGAGGAACATGCCACCTGGGACACGCTGTTCGAGCGCCAGGTGAAGCTGCTCCCCGGCCGCGCGAGCAAGGCCTATCTGAAGGGGCTCGATGCGCTGCGCCTTTCCGAAGCGGGCATTCCCGATTTCGAGGAGCTGTCGGAACGGCTGATGAAGCTCACCGGCTGGCAGGTGGTCGCCGTTCCCGGCCTCGTCCCCGACGAAGTCTTCTTCGATCACATGGCGAACCGGCGGTTCGTGGCGGGCAATTTCATCCGCCGTCCCGACCAGCTCGACTATATCCAGGAGCCCGACGTCTTCCACGACGTGTTCGGCCATGTCCCGCTGCTCGCCGATCCGCGCTTCGCCGACTATCTGGAGGCCTATGGCCGCGGCGGCCTGCGTGCGCTCGAGCTCGGCGCGCTCAAGCAGCTCGGCCGGCTCTATTGGTACACGGTCGAATTCGGCCTGATCGAGGAAGACGAGGATCTGCGCATCTATGGCGCGGGCATCGTGTCGAGCCCGGCCGAAAGCCGCTTCTCGCTCGAAAGCGACAGCCCCAATCGCATCCGCTTCGATTTGCCGCGCGTCATGCGCACCGACTATCGGATCGACGATTTCCAGCAGAATTATTTCGTCATTCCCAGCTTCGACGAGCTGCTTCGGATCACCGTCGAAACCGATTTCGCGCCGCTCTACGAAAAGATCCTGCCGCTGCCCGACATTCCGATCGCCACGATCCTCGCCGACGACGATGTGATCACCCACGGCACTCAGGAATATGCCCGGAGCAAGGCGGCGGAAGCGAAGGCGCGGGCGGAGCCGGCCTGACCGCCTACCAGCTGCCGTAGCCGGGGCTCTCGCCGGCGCCCGCCGCCAGGCGCGTCACGCGCGCCGCGCCGTGGCGCGGTCGCTTGCGCAGATGCAGCGTCGGCCATTCGCCGCGATCGATTCGGCCGGCCAGCCGCAGCCCCTGCCGCCGATAGGCACGGGCGACGCGCTCGGCCTGCCCGTCGAGCAGCCCCGCCAGCACCAGCGAGCCGCCGTCGGCGAGCGCCATGCCCACCGTCGGCGCCAGCTCGATCAGCGGCCCGGCCAGCACGTTCGCGACGATCAGGTCATAGGGCGCGCGCCCGACCAGCGCCGGATGATCGAGCCCCGCTGCCGCCGCCAGCGCCAATGCGCCCGCGCCCTCGCCCAGCCGAACATCGTTCGCGAGCGCGTTCTCGCGCGTCACCTCGACCGCCATCGGGTCGATATCGGATGCGGTCGCATAGGCCTGCGGCCACAGGTGCATCGCCGCAAAGGCGAGCAATCCCGTGCCGGTGCCCAGGTCGAGCAGATTGTGCACCCGGGTGCCGCGTCGCTTCAGCCGGTCGAGCATCAACAGGCAGCCGGTGGTCGTCTCATGCTGTCCGGTGCCGAAGGCGCGGCTCGCTTCGATCCGGAAGGCGCGCGCGCCCGGCGGCACATCGCCCTTGTTGGTGCTGGTATGGACATAGAAGCGGCCGGCATGCACCGGCTCCAGCCCCTGCTGGCTCAGCGTCAGCCAATCCTCGTCGGGAACCTGCTCGATCGGCGGAAGCGGCATTCCCTTCGCGCTCGGCACCAACGCCTGCAGCGCCGCCACGGTCTGCGCGTCCGGCTCACCGTCGAAATAGGCGTCGAGCTGCCACGCCTCGGGATCGTCTGGCACGCGCTCGCGCGTCATCAGCACCGGCAGCGGATCGAGCATCGCCAGCGCCTCGTCGTCGAGCCCCACCGCTTCGGCTTCCGCCCGCGTGCACGGCAGCGTGATCTTCCAGCTGGTCATGCGCCGCGTCCCTCAGCGGACATAGCTCGCCCCGTTCACGTCGAGCACCGCACCGGTCATCGACGGCGGCGCGTCGAGCGCGCAGAAACGCGCGACTTCGGCCACTTCGGCCGGATCGGCGACGCGCCCGAGCGGAATGTCCGCCAGCAGCTTCGGCCCGCCGCGGCTCTCGACATAATCCTCGGCCATGCCGGTCATGGTGAAGCCAGGGCAGATCGCGAAGGCGAGGATGCCCCGTCCCGCATATCCGCGCGCGATCGTCTTGGTCATCGCCACCATCCCCGCCTTGGACGCGGCATAATGCCAGTGCGCCGGGCTGTCGCCGCGATAGGCGGCGCGGCTGGCGATGTTCACGATCCGGCCGGGGCGCCCTTCGGCCTGCCAGTGGCGCACCGCCAGGCGGCACAGCTCGGCTGAAGCGGTCAGGTTGACACGCATCGTGCGCTCCCAGGAAGCGACCCAGTCGTCGTGCTCGATGTCGAGCGGCGTCGCCTCGAAGATCCCGGCGTTGTTCACCAGCACGTCGATGCGCCCGTCGAGTGCATCGAGCGCCGTGCGCCACAGCGCCTGCGGCGCGGCCGGATCGGTGAAATCGGCGGGCACGCCGCTTCGTGTGCCATGGCCGATCAGGCGAACGCTGCGCTCTTTCAGCGCTGTCGCGATGGCGGCGCCGATGCCGCGGCTGCTGCCGGTCAGCAGGATGTGAGTGTCGGACATGCGCCACCCCTAGCGGGTGCGGGCGCGCGATGCGAGGCTCAGGCCGCGACCGAGTTCGAGAAACTCTCCGCCGCCTCGCGCAGTCGAGTCAGCCGGTCGTCCACTTCGGCGAACTCGCGCTGCAGCATATCGATCTCGCCGGTCACGTTCTTGGTGTCCTCGCGGATCGCGCCGATCGTGTCGGACATCGAATCCGCCGCCAGCGCGGTCTCGTCGACGGCGGCGGTGATGGCGGTCACGGTCTGCGCCTGCATTTCCATTGCCGCGCGGATCCGGTGGGCGCTTTCCTGCACCTCGTGGACGGTCGAGCGGATCGACGCATTGGTGTCGACCGTCGACTTTGTCGCCGACTGAATCGCCGCGATCTGGGCCGCGATGTCGTCGGTCGCGCGCGCCGTCTGACTGGCGAGGCTCTTCACTTCCTGTGCCACCACCGCGAAGCCGCGGCCGGCGTCGCCGGCTCGCGCCGCTTCGATCGTCGCGTTGAGCGCCAGCAAATTGGTCTGTCCCGCGATGTCGCGGATCAGCCCCAGGATCGATTCGATCGATTTGGCGTGGTCGCTCAGCGTTTCGGACATGCCGACCGCTTCGGTCGCCTGCCCGGCCGCCCGCGTCGCGATTTCGGCGGCCGCCTCGACTTCGCCGCGCGCATCATCGATCGCGCGGATCAGCCCCGCCGCGGTCTGCGCCGCCTCGCGCATCGCCACCGCCGACTGTTCCGCCGCCGCCGCGACTTCGCTGGCCTTGCCCAGCATCCCCTGAGCCGAGGCCGAAGCGCCCTGTGCCTGCACTCGGATGCGTTTCCCCAGCCCGGTCGTCCCTTCGATCGATTCGGCGATGCTCGCGCGGAACTCCCCCGAGCGCTGCCGCCGTTCCTCGTCAGCCTGGTCGGCGTCGCGCTTGCCCAGATGCGAGGCCATCAGATCGGCCTCGGCCATCGCGAGCCGCTGGACCACGTCGCACAGCCGGGCGAGCCGCACCGGATCGTCGGGCAATTTCTCCGCGAGCAGATTGACGGTGCGGCTGTGGGAGGCGGCGAAGGCGGCGAGGATCGCCGCGAGCGGCACCCGCGCGCGATGCGTCATCTCGGCGTGGCGCGATGCGATTTCCGCCCATTCGGGTGCATAGGGCTTTTCGAATTTCGCCTTGGTGTAGCGCGAGCTGTCGGCGATCTGCTCCGCCAACCGCGCTTCGTCGAACCAGCTCTTCACGCGCGCCGTCATCGGCAGCGAAAGATAATGTCCCCAGAAGCTGCTGGCGATGTCTCCATAATGGCCGTGCAGAAGCTCGGCGATCTCCGCGCAACCGGCGCTGAGCCGTCCGTCCCAGTCATAATCGCGCAGATGCGCCTCGTGCGCGCGGCTGTCGCCGCTCCAGCGCCCCAGCTGATAGCTCTGGCGTGCCATGTCCGTTCCTCTCCGTTCAGGCGGCCACCTTCGCGACGAAGTCGCCCGCGCTGCCCTTCAGGCTGCCGAGTTGTCCGTCGAGCGTGGCGAAGCCCTGGCCCACTCGGTCGATCTCGCTGGCGACCGATTCAGTATCCTCGCGAATCGCGCCGATCGTCGCCGACATCGAATCCGCTGCAAGCGCGGTCTCGTCGACCGCCGCGGTGATTGCGGTCACCGTCTGCGCCTGCACTTCCATTGCCGTGCGGATGCGCAATGCGCTCTCCTGCACTTCCGAAACGGTCGCCCGGATCGACGCGTTCTTGTCGACCGTCGACTTCGTCGCCGACTGGATCGCCGCGATCTTCGCCGCGATGTCGTCGGTGGCGCGCGCCGTCTGACTGGCCAGGCTCTTCACTTCCTGCGCGACCACGGCGAAGCCGCGGCCGGCGTCGCCGGCTCGCGCCGCTTCGATCGTCGCGTTGAGCGCCAGCAAATTGGTCTGTCCCGCGATGTCGCGGATCAGCCCCAGGATCGATTCGATCGACTTGGCGTGGTCGCTCAGCGTTTCGGACATGCCGACCGCCTCGCCCGCCTGCCCGGCCGCCCGGGTCGCGATCTCGGCGGCCGCTTCGACTTCGCCGCGCGCATCCTCGATCGCGCGGATCAGCCCCGCCGCGGTCTGCGCCGCCTCGCGCATCGCCACCGCCGACTGTTCCGCCGCCGCCGCCACTTCGCTCGTCTTGCCCAGCATCCCCCGCGCCGACGCGGAGGTGTGCACTGCCTGCTCGCGCAGCGCATCGCCTTCGCGAGAGGCGCGCTCCACCGTCAGCCCGATCGAATCGCGGAATTCGGACGCGAGCCGGTCGCGCGCCACCTGCGCGCTGTGCTCGCGATACATGTTGTAGATCTCGACGGTGATGTCGCTCTCCAGCGCGGAGAGGCGCATCAGCGTGTCGATTCGCTGAAGCAGCTCCGGTTCGCCCGCTTCCATCCGCCGCATCAGGATCTCGAGCGCGGCGCGATCGCTGGCGTTGATCATCGAAAGCAGCGCCATCGGCGGCACGTCCTCGGCATAGGCGGCGGCGACCGACCGTTCGATCGATTCGATCCATGCCGCACCCGATGTGTCGAGGAAGCGATGGCGCAGGAAGACGCTGCCCAGCTCGATCATCTTCTCGGTTTCGTGCGGCGCCCAGTCGCGCTGGTCGGCGAAGCAGCGCAGCCATTGCTGCCAATAGGCTTCGGAAACGTCGCGGATCTCGGGCTCCAGCACCTCCCACACATCGCGCGCGCGGGCGATCAGCGATCCATCGAAGTCGAACACGCGCAGCCGCGCGCGGATATCGATCCGGCTGCTCATCGTGCCGGCGGGCGGCAGGTCCTTTGAAGCGGGCATCTTGGTCACGGAACGTCGGTCTCCCAGAAGGCGCGGCATTCGCCGGAACGCATGCGGCGCCACGACACGGCCTAGGCGCGCACTGGTTAAGGCCGCGTTATCCAGCGGGGCGCCGATCCGGCTTGCATCCGCTCGCCTGCCGTCTAAGTAGGCGCGTCGACCCGAAAGGAACCCGGATTTGGCTCACGCCCCCAAACCCTCGCGTCCGCTCTCGCCGCATCTCGGCATCTGGAAGTGGGGGCCGCACATGGCGGTCTCGATCGTTCACCGCGTCACCGGCAGCGGCATGGCCACCGTCGGCACGCTCCTGCTCGTCTGGTGGCTGGTCGCGCTGGCGAGCGGCGAAGCCGTCTATGCCGGCTTCCGCGACGTCTTCACGGTCGAATCGGGTGGGCTCAACATGATCGGCTATGTCGTCGGCATCGGCTTGACCCTGTCCTTCTTCCAGCACATGGCCTCGGGCGTGCGCCACCTGTTCCTCGATCAGGGCGCCAATTTCGAACTCAAGTCCAATAAGCTGACGGCCCTGCTCACCTTCGTCGCCTCGGTGACGCTGACGGTGGCCTTCTGGATCGTGCTCCTGGAGAAGATGATCGATGGGTGACGGAACGAGCATCGGCCGCGTCCGCGGCCTCGGCGCGTCGCACGAAGGCACCGGCCACTGGTGGCACCAGCGGCTCACCGCGGGGTCGAACCTGCTGCTGATGCTGTGGTTCCTCGCGTCGATCCTGATGCTGCCGGATTATAGCTGGATCACGCTTTCCGCCTGGCTGGCACAGCCGTTCGCGGCGGTGCCGATGATCCTGCTGATCGTCAGCACCTTCTATCACTTCCGCCTGGGCCTCCAGGTGGTGATCGAGGATTATCAGCACGATGCGACGCGGATCGTGCTGATGGTCGCGCTCAACTTCTTCGTGATCGCAGCCGCGGCGCTCGCGATCTTCTCGATCCTCAAGATCGCCTTCACGGCCGGAGCCGTCGCCTGATGCCCGAAGCGTACAAGATCATCGACCACACCTACGACACGGTCGTGGTGGGCGCGGGCGGATCGGGCCTGCGCGCGACCATGGGCAGCGCCGAGGCGGGGCTCAAGACGGCGTGCATCACCAAGGTGTTCCCCACCCGCAGCCACACCGTGGCGGCGCAGGGCGGCATCGCCGCCAGCCTGGGCAACAACACGCCCGATCACTGGTCGTGGCACATGTACGACACGGTCAAGGGCTCCGACTGGCTGGGCGACCAGGACGCGATCGAATATCTCTGCCGCGAGGCGCCTCAGGCGGTCTACGAGCTCGAGCACGCCGGCGTGCCGTTCAGCCGCAACGAGAACGGGACGATCTATCAGCGTCCGTTCGGCGGCCACATGCAGAACATGGGCGCCGGCCCGCCGGTGCAGCGCACCTGCGCCGCCGCCGACCGCACCGGCCACGCCATGCTCCACGCGCTCTACCAGCAGAGCCTGAAGTATGACGCGGACTTCTTCATCGAGTATTTCGCGCTCGATCTGATCATGGAAAACGGCGCGTGCCGCGGCGTGATCGCGCTGTGCCTCGAGGACGGATCGATCCACCGCTTCCGCAGCCACGCCGTCGTCCTCGCGACCGGCGGCTACGGCCGCGTCTATCATTCGGCCACCTCGGCGCACACCTGCACCGGTGACGGCAACGCCATGGTGCTGCGCGCCGGCCTGCCGCTCCAGGACATGGAGTTCGTCCAGTTCCACCCCACCGGCATCTACGGCGCGGGCGTGCTGATCACCGAAGGCGCCCGTGGCGAGGGCGGCTATCTCACCAATTCCGAGGGCGAGCGCTTCATGGAGCGCTATGCCCCCTCGGCCAAGGATCTCGCCAGCCGCGACGTCGTCTCGCGCTCGATGGCGATGGAAATCCGCGAAGGCCGCGGCGTGGGCAAGGAGAAGGATCATATCTTCCTTCACTTGAACCACATCGATCCCAAGATCCTGGCCGAGCGGCTGCCCGGCATCACCGAAACCGGCAAGATCTTCGCCGGTGTCGACCTGACCCGCCAGCCGCTGCCGGTGGTGCCGACCGTTCACTACAATATGGGCGGCATCCCGACGAACTATCACGGCGAAGTCGTCGCCCCGCGCGACGGCAACCCCGACGCAATTGTCCCCGGCCTCTTCGCGGTCGGCGAAGCCGCGTGCGTGTCGGTCCATGGCGCCAATCGCCTCGGCTCGAACTCGCTGATCGACCTCGTCGTGTTCGGCCGCGCGACCGGCCTGCGCCTCAAGGAGACGCTGAAGCCCGGCACCGCGCACGATGCGCTGCCCAAGGGGTCGGAGGAAGTCGCGCTCACGCGGCTCGACGGCTTCCGCAACGCCAACGGCGGCTCGCCCACTGCGGCGATCCGCGCCGACATGCAGAAGACGATGCAGCGCCACGCCGCCGTCTTCCGCGATTCGGCGCTGCTCAGCGAAGGCGTGACGCTGATGGAACAGGTCTATGCGCGGATGCAGGACGTCCACGTCACCGACCGCAGCCTGATCTGGAACACCGATCTGGTCGAAACGCTCGAGCTGGACAATCTGCTCGCCCAGGCGCTGGTGACGATCCGCTCGGCCGAAAACCGCAAGGAAAGCCGCGGTGCGCACATGCACGAGGACTTCCCCGAGCGCGACGACGCCAACTGGATGAAGCACACGATCGCGACGTTCGACGGCTGGGGCGGCAAGAGCGGCACCACCGCGATCGATTATCGCCCGGTCCACGAATACACGCTGACCGACGACGTCCAGTATATCGAGCCGAAGAAGCGGGTGTACTGAGGCTGCGTCAGCGGCGGAAATCCGGGGGCGCGAAGCACGGCTTCGCGCCCCTTTTCATTGGCGGCTGGAGGATTGGAAGGCAGGATCGCAGACGAGCGGCTTCGGTCGATTCCGCTCCGCCGCGAAGTCGGCGCTGTCCTACAGCTATCGATTCGTGCCAAGCTTCGCACGTGGCCCACTCTGCGCCTCTTCCCTTCCCCCGCCGCACCGCTGCTTCCTGCTCCGTCCCTCGCACGCGCGCGTTGAGGTGCGACTTTAGTGCGACCTTCGGCGGAAAACCGCGGGTTTGCCTGCCGCCGAGTGCCGGTCCCGAATCGAGCGCCCGCCGATTCGCGCGCCGCTTGACTCGGCGGGCGTCAGCGCAACACTCCAGCTTCCCGGGGACTCGGCACAGGGGGGCTGCGCGATGCGACGGCTGATCGGATGGATGGCGGCGTCGGTGGCGCTGCTCGCGCTCCAGTTTCCCGTGGCGGCCCAGCCCGCGCCGCCGGCGGGCGCCCAGGCCGCGCCCGAGCACCGGCTCGACTGGCCCAGGCTGCTCGCGGAGGGCAGCCGAACCGAAATCCAGGCGAGTGTCGATGCCGGGCCGCACTTCGAGCGCGGGCGCTCGGCGCAATGGCTGCTCGATCAGCATCGCCGGCTCGACTCCGCGCTCGCCGCGGTCGCGCCCCAGCGGCGCGGCACGGTCGACGCCTATGTCCTCGTCGCCGGGCTCGACAGCGATCCCGTGTTCGGGCGCGAGGCGCGCGAGGCGGCGCGCGTGCTCGCCCGGCGGTACGACGCCGAAGGGCGCACGGTGTTGCTCGCCGGCAGCGACGGGCGCACCGCCGACGCGCTGCCGATGGGCACGCCCCAGGCACTGGCGCTGGCGCTCGCCACCATTGCCGAGCGCATGGACCCGGCCGAGGACGTGCTGGTCCTCTACACCACCAGCCATGGCGCGCGCTTCGGCCTAGCCTATCACGATGGCGACCAAGGCTATGGCTTCGTGTCGCCGTTGCGGCTCCGGGCGCTGCTAGACGAGCTCGGCATCCGCAACCGGCTGCTGATCCTCAGCGCCTGCTATTCGGGCATCTTCGTCCCCGCGCTGGCGAGCGACACGACTGCGATCCTCACCGCCGCCTCGTCGCAGCGCCCGTCGTTCGGCTGCCTGGCCGAGAATGACTGGACCTTCTTCGGCGACGCGGCGATCAATCGCGCATTGCGCGAACCCCAGCCGCTCGGCGAGGCCGCCGAGACCGCCCGGCGGACGATCGCGCAATGGGAGGCCGACGCCGGTCTCGAAGCGTCGAAGCCCCAGCTGAGCATCGGCAGCGGCGTCGCTGCCTGGCTCGCTCCACTCGAAGCTCGCATGCCTTCCGCCGCGAGCGAATCGGTCGGCCGGCCGGCAATCGAATCGCTGCCCGCGGCGGCCGGGCACTGAGGCGGCGGCATGGCGGAGCAGCAGCAATCGCTCGTCGCACGGTTGATCCCCGGCGATCTCGAACGCACCGTCCCGGCGGCGATGCGGCGCGCGCTGCCCGGCGGATTGCGCAACCGCTTCGTCCAGGCCGGGCTCGCGCTGCTGATCGCGGTCGGCTTCGCGTTCGTGGTCCGGCGAATGCTGCAACGGCGCGAGGAGCGCCGTGCGGAGCGCCGCGCGATCGAGCGCAGCCGCCCACCCGAAGCGCTTGCCGCACAGCCGCCTTCCCCGGCCGCTTCCTTGGAACTCTCCCGCACAGGAGCAGTTGCGACTGCCATGAACACGGATCAGACGCCCGCGCCCTCCGGCGGCACGCCCCCGCCGCCCCCCGCTCCCGCCGCCGGACAGGAAGCCGGCGAAGACAGTCGCGCCCGCGAGTATCCGTTGCTCGCCGAGCCGCACATCCATCTCTCGGGAACGGTCGATCACGCCATGTACGGCAGCTTTCGCGAGCAGCTGCAGGCGGCACCCGACGAGGGCACGCTGGTGATCGCCATCTCCACGCTGGGCGGCGATCCCGAAGTGGCGCGGCTGATGGGCGACGAAGTGCGGCTGCTGCGCGAATATAGCGGGCGCGAGATCCTGTTCCTGGGCAAGGTCGCGGTCTATTCGGCGGGTGCGACCTTCATGGCCGCCTTCCCGGTCGAGAAGCGCTTCCTCACCAAGGGCACCCGGATCATGATCCACGAGCGGGTCATGACCAGCACGATCAACCTGTCGGGCCCGCTCAAGACGCTCACCGCGACGCTGCGCGCCAAGCTCCACGAGATCGAGCACAGCGTGCGAATCGAGGAAGAGGGGTTCCGCGATCTGGTGCGCGGATCGAAGATCGATTTCGACGAAGTGCGCAGCCGTGCGCCGGAGAACTGGTACATCTCGGCAGAGGAAGCGCGCGAAAAGGGTCTCGTGCTCGACGTGATCTGAAAAGGAGTTGGTGTGGAGCGTGATCCGCCGTCCCGGTCGGCACAGCTGCGCGCGGGTTTTCGCGAGGCCCTGCGTGCGCCGGTTACCTCACGCACGAGAAAGGCCGCCCATGCGGCAGGATTCGTCGCGGGGGCGTCGGCGATGCTCGCGCTGATCCTGCTTCATCGAACCTGAGCGGCACATCATTCGCGCGCAACCTCGAATGCGGGCGGAACGCCGACGGACAGGGACAGGGCAAGGAGCGATAGCGCGCAACTGTCGCTCCTTGTTTGAAACTGATGCCGCGCTCATGTATCGGCCATGTGAATCCGGGCGACGCCCATGCGGCGCCCATCAGCAACGGGACGCATCATGGCCGATTTTTTCCTGCCCAAGAACAGCAAGATCAAGGCAGGCAAGAAGTTCGACGGGCCGACCACCGGCGGCCGGATCAAGAAGTTCAAGATCTACCGCTACGATCCCGACAGCGGCGCAAACCCGCGATACGACACGTTTCACGTCGATCTCGACGATTGCGGCCCGATGGTCCTGGACGCGCTCATCAAGATCAAGTCGGAGCAGGATCCGAGCCTCACCTTCCGCCGCTCGTGCCGCGAAGGCATCTGCGGCTCCTGTTCGATGAACATGGACGGCAAGAACGGCCTCGCCTGCACTACCGCAATCGAGGACATTTCCGGCGAGATCCGCATCACGCCGCTGCCGCACATGGAAGTGATCAAGGATCTCGTCCCCGATTTCACCCATTTCTATGCGCAATACGCCTCGATCCAGCCCTGGCTGAAGACGGTTTCGACCACGCCGTCGGGCAAGGAGCGGCTGCAGAGCCCCGAACAGCGCGAGAAGCTGGACGGATTGTACGAGTGCATCCTGTGCGCCTGCTGCTCGACCGCCTGCCCCAGCTACTGGTGGAACTCCGACCGGTTCCTCGGACCGGCGATCCTGCTCCAGGCCTATCGCTGGCTCGCCGACAGCCGCGACGAGATGACCGGCGAGCGGCTCGACGCGCTCGAGGATCCGTTCCGCCTCTATCGCTGCCACACGATCATGAACTGCGCGAACGTCTGCCCCAAGGGCCTCAACCCCGCCAAGGCGATCGCCGAGATCAAGAAGCTGGAAGCCGAGCGGGCGCTTTGATCTTGGCATCCTGCGTGGTTCGCGTGTGGCGAACGGCTGCGCCATGACCGAGCCGTTCAGCTTCCGCTACGAGGACGATCCCGACGCACCGGGCTGGAAGCGGTGGGAACTTCCCGCGTCGTCGCTGTTCAACAGCTTCATCGGCCCGGTGCGCGTCCGCGTCGAAGTAGGTGTCGCTCGGGTTCGCTGGCAGGCGGAGGAACGGCACGCCAATCTTCGCGGCCATGTCCATGGCGGCGCGCTGCTCGGCTTTCTCGACATCTGCCTGTTCGCGGCGGCGCGCGGGCTCGACGTGCTGGAAAGCGGTCCCGCCTCGACGGTCGATCTGACCACGCATTTCCTCGCCGGCGCACCCATCGAGCATGTCGTCGAGGCGCGCGTCGAGCTGACTCGCGAGACCGGCCGCTTCCTTTTCCTGCGAGGTCTCGTCGTCCAGGGCGAGGAGAGCGTGGCGAGCTTTTCGGCGCTGATCCGCAAGCCGTCGCGCAAGCCGGCATGACCCGCGTCCTCGAGCGCTATGAAGCCCTGATCGCCGCCGGCGAGCTCCGCCCCGACGCCGAGCAGGCCGTCGCCGCGCACCGGCTCGATGCCCTCGCCCACGAACTCGAGCGCGGCCCGCGCAAGGGCAGCATCCTGTGGCGGCTTACCGGCGGGGGCAACGGCGAACCGCCACGCGGCGTCTATCTGTGGGGCGATGTCGGCCGCGGCAAATCGATGCTGATGGATCTGTTCACCGACTGTGTCGCAGTGAAGCGCAAGCGCCGCGTCCATTTCCACGAATTCATGCTCGACGTGCATGCGCGCCTCAACGAGGAGCGCAAACGTGCGGCCGACAAGCCGGTCGAGCGAGTCGCAGCCGCGCTCGCCGCCGATGTGCGGCTGCTCGCCTTTGACGAAATGGTGGTCAACAATCCGGCGGACGCGATGATCCTCTCGCGGCTCTTCACCGAGCTGATGGGCCACGATGTCACTGTCGTCGCCACGTCGAACCGGCCGCCGCACGACCTCTACAAACATGGCATCAACCGCCAGCTGTTCATGCCCTTCATCGAGCTGATTGAAGCGAGGATGGACGTGCTGGCGCTCAACGGTCCGGTGGATTATCGGCTCGACCGGCTCGGGCCGATGGATACCTGGCTGGTGCCGAACGGCCCAGAATCGACGCGAAAGCTCTCATCAGCTTTTTTCCGTCTCACCGACTATCCGGTGGAGGATCGCGAGCATGTCCCCTCCGGGGAAATCGAAGTCCAGGGTGGGCGCCTGCTACACGTGCCGAAATGCCTGAAGGGCGTTGCAGTCTTCTCGTTCAAGCGGCTGTGCGGCGAACCGCGCGGCGCTGCCGATTACCTGGCGATCGCCCGGCGCTTCCACACGGTCATTCTGGTGGGCATCCCGCAGCTGGGGCCCGAAAACCGCAATGAGGCAGCCCGCTTCGTCACCCTCATCGACGCACTATACGAGCACAAGGTGAAGCTGCTCGCTGCAGCCGACGCCGAGCCGGAGCAACTCTATCGAGCCGGCGACGGTGCCTTCGAGTTCCAGCGCACGGTGAGCCGGCTGCACGAGATGACATCGGACTCCTATCTGGCGCAGGGGCACGGGGCGGCTTGAATTGAGCCGACTACAACTGTAGTCGCAGGCGGATCGGAGACAGTCCCTGCGCCTTTGCCTCGCTTCGCTCTTTCTGACGCTTCTCGCCACGCCGTCGCTGGCGCAACCGCAACCAACCTTCGCCGAGCCACAGGTCCTGCGCCTCGAGCCCTATCGCAAGGGAGTCGCGGCACGTGTTCGGCTGGGCGGTGTCGAGCGGCTCCTGGTGTTCGACACCGCGGGCGGCATCTCGGTGCTCGCCCCCGAGATTGCGCGCGCCGCCGGGTGCGAGCCTTGGGGAGCGCTCGTCGGGCATCGCATGACAGGTGATCGCCTGACGCTTCCCCGCTGCGAGCGCGTCGCGATTGAGTGGGACGGCGTCAGGCTCGAGGCTCCGGTGGCGGGCGTGCTCGATGCCACGTCCTTGATGGCCGTCGACGCCGCTCCGATCGACGGGTTGCTGGCGCTCGACGTGTTCGACGGGCAGACCATCACGATCGATTTCGCTGCGCTGTCTCTCATCATCGAGACGCCGGAAAGCCTGGCCGAACGCGTCTCCGGTGCGATCGAGCTGCCGGCGCGGCTCGCGCGCGAAGTCGGCGGCCGGGCCTTGGCGGTGTATATCGACGTGCCCAGCGCGCGGGGCTCGCTGGCGATGGAGCTGGACAGCGGCAACGGCGGCACCATCCTCGTCTCCAAACCCTATGCTGCTGCGCTGGGGCTCGACCCTGCGGCGCCTGGCCCGCAGCGGGGCGCATTTCCGATTGCCGAGGGCGTCGAAGCGCGCGGCGTGATGTTCACCCCAGAACTCGTGATCGACGGGAATCTCGGGATGCCGTTCCTGCGCGACTGGGCCGTGACGCTTGATCTTGCCCGCGGGCGCGTGTGGCTGAACCCCAGCGCCGCAACCCCGCCGCCGTCGATGGGTGCGCCGCCGCCGCTCGAGTGAACCACCTGCGCCCGCACACTCGGCGCAGCGCGACCCAAGCGTTCCGACGCTTTATTGCTCTTGCGAATGAATTGCAAAGATAATCGTGGTGAGCCCGCATCGCGGGTTGCGGCGTTCCTATAAAGCGCCTAAGCCCCGCACGTTTTCGGGCGCGCGGATGCGTCCGAGCCTGCGCCCGCGACAGATTGGGCCAGAGAGAACAAGGAGATTCCATGGCCCGCAAGAAGATCGCGCTGATCGGCTCCGGCATGATCGGTGGCACGCTCGCGCACCTCGCCGCGATGAAAGAACTGGGCGACGTCGTCCTCTTCGACATCGCCGAAGGCATGCCGCAGGGCAAGGCGCTCGACCTCGCTCAGTCGGGCCCCGTCGAAGGCTTTGATTCGAACCTCAGCGGCGCCAACGACTATAGCGCGATCGAAGGTGCCGACGTGTGCATCGTCACTGCCGGCATCCCGCGCAAGCCGGGCATGAGCCGCGACGATCTGCTCAAGACCAATCTCGGCGTGATGAAGGCCGTCGGCGAAGGCATCGCGCAATATGCGCCCGACGCCTTCGTGATCTGCATCACCAACCCGCTCGATGCGATGGTCTGGGCGCTGCGCGAATTCTCCGGGCTTTCGCACCAGAAAGTCGTGGGCATGGCCGGCGTGCTCGACAGCGCGCGCTTCCGCCACTTCCTCGCGGAAGAATTCCAGGTCTCGGTAGAGGACGTGACGGCATTCGTGCTTGGCGGCCATGGCGACACGATGGTGCCGGTGGTCGAATATTCCACTGTCGCGGGCATCCCGATCCCCGATCTCATCAAGATGGGCTGGTCGACGCAGGAGCGGATCGACGCGATCGTGCAGCGCACGCGCTCCGGCGGCGGCGAGATCGTCGGCCTGCTCAAGACCGGTTCTGCCTTCTATGCCCCCGCGACCAGCGCGATCACGATGGCGGAGAGCTACCTGAAGGACAAGAAGCGCCTCCTGCCCTGCGCGGCGCATCTTACGGGCCAGTATGGCGTCGACGACCTCTACGTCGGCGTGCCGATCATCATCGGCGCGAACGGCGTCGAGCGGATCGTCGAGATCGAGCTCAAGGAAGACGCGCGCAAGAATTTCGACGTGTCGGTGGATGCGGTCAAGGAACTGGTCACTGCCTGCAAGGGTATCGACGAGAGCCTGAACTGACTTCGGTCGTCCCGGCCTGGCCCGGGATCGCGCGCCGCAGCGCGCATCCATCCAATAGAGGTTCCCGGCGGCCCGTGCCGGGATGACGAAAAGGAACCCTGATGAGCATCCTCGTCGACAAGAACACCAAGGTCATCACACAGGGGATGACCGGCGAAACCGGCACCTTCCACACCAAACAGGCGCTGGAATATGGCACTCAGATGGTGGGCGGCGTCACGCCCGGTAAGGGCGGCACCGACCATATCGGCCTGCCGGTGTTCAACACCGTCGCCGAAGCCGTCGAGAAGACCGGAGCGACTGCCAGCGTGATCTACGTTCCGCCCCCCTTTGCGGCGGACTCGATTCTCGAGGCGATCGACGCTGAAGTGCCGCTGATCGTAACGATCACCGAGGGCATTCCGGTGCTCGACATGGTGAAGGTGAAGCGCGCGCTTTCGGGCAGCAAATCGCGGCTGATCGGTCCGAACTGCCCGGGCGTGCTGACGCCCGGCGAGTGCAAGATCGGCATCATGCCCGGCAGCATCTTCTCCAAGGGGTCGGTGGGCGTTGTTTCGCGCTCGGGCACGCTTACCTATGAAGCCGTGTTCCAGACGACCAACGCGGGCCTCGGCCAGACGACCGCCGTCGGCATCGGCGGCGATCCGGTGAACGGCACCAACTTCATCGACGTGCTCGAGATGTTCCTGGCCGACGACGAGACCAAGTCGATCATCATGATCGGCGAAATCGGCGGCAGCGCCGAAGAAGAAGCCGCGCAGTTCCTGAAGGACGAGGCGAAGCGCGGTCGCAAGAAGCCGATGGCGGGCTTCATTGCGGGCCGCACGGCGCCTCCGGGCCGCCGCATGGGCCACGCGGGCGCGATCGTTTCGGGCGGCCAGGGCGGCGCCGAGGACAAGATCGCGGCGATGGAGGAAGCGGGAATCCGTGTTGCCGACAGCCCGAGCGAGCTCGGCACCACGCTCGTCGAGGTGCTCAAGGGATAATACGGAGCAAGCGCCCCACTCCCCCGTTGGTGTCGAGCGAAGTCGAGACACGCTGGGGCGCGCACTCGTCCCTCGACATCGCTCGGGACGAACGGACGGTTGGAATTGCACATGGGCTATGAGGGCCTGGACTTCGACGAAATCGCCGGCGGCGTGAGCCCCGCCTTCGTCGAGACCCTGTACAAGCGCTACAAGAGCGATCCCGGCTCGGTGGAAGCTGGCTGGCGCGACTGGTTCGAGGGGCTGGAGAGCACCGCGTCGGGGCCCAGCTGGCAACGCGCCAACTGGCCGCTATCCGATACCGATGCGCTCACTGCGGCGCTCGATCCGACGCAGATGGAACCCGCCCCCAGGCCCGCGAAGGGCGGCAAGCCGCCGGCAGCGGCTTCCGCAGTTGCGCCTTCCGCCGATGCAATCGCCAAGGCGGCCGGAGACTCGATCCGCGCGATGATGCTGATCCGCACCTATCGGGTACGCGGGCATCTCGCCGCCAATCTCGATCCGCTCGGCCTGTCCCGCCGTGACCTGCCCGAAGATCTCAAGACCGAATATCACGGCTTCCCCGACAGCGAAGTCGATCGTCCGGTCTATCTTGGCGGCGCGCTGGGTTTCGAGACCGCGACCCTGCGCGAGCTGGTGAACGTCCTGCGCGCGAATTACTGCGGCAACGTCGGCCTTGAATATATGCACATCGCCGACGTCGAGGAGCGGCGCTTCCTCCAGGAGCGGATGGAAGGTCGCGACAAGGCGATCCAATTCACCGTCGACGGGAAGCGCGCGATCCTCTCGAAAGTGATCGAGGCCGAGCAGTGGGAGAAGTTCCTGGGCCGCAAATATGTCGGCACCAAGCGCTTCGGCCTCGACGGCGGCGAATCGATGATCCCGGCGCTCGAGGCGGTCATCAAATATGGCGGCCAGACCGGCGTGCGCGAAATCGTGTACGGCATGGCGCACCGCGGCCGGCTCAACGTGCTCGCGAATGTGATGGCCAAGCCCTATCGGGCGATATTTCATGAATTCGCCGGCGGATCGTCCAATCCCGAGGATGTCGGCGGGTCCGGCGACGTCAAATATCATCTGGGCACCAGCACCGACCGCGAGTTCGACGGCGTCAGCGTTCACATGTCGCTCGTCGCCAACCCGTCGCACCTCGAAGCCGTCGATCCCGTCGTGCTCGGCAAGACGCGCGCGCTGCAGACCTTCCGCAGCGATCTCGGCGAGCATGCGCAGGTGCTGCCGGTGCTGATTCACGGCGACGCGGCCTTCGCCGGTCAGGGTGTCGTCTGGGAATGCCTCGGCTTCTCGGGTGTGCGCGGCTACAACACCGGCGGCTGCATTCATTTCGTCATCAACAATCAGATCGGCTTCACCACGAGCCCGCAATTCGCGCGCTCCTCGCCCTATCCTTCGGACGTGGCGAAGGGAGTCCAGGCGCCGATCCTTCATGTGAACGGCGACGATCCCGAAGCCGTGACCTTCGCCTGCAAGCTGGCGATCGAATATCGCCAGCAGTTCAAGCGCGATATCGTGATCGACATGTGGTGCTACCGCCGCTTCGGCCACAATGAAGGAGACGAGCCGAGCTTTACCCAGCCGCTGATGTATGCCGCGATCAAGCAGCACCCGCCGGTCAGCGAGATCTATGCCAAGCGGCTGGTTGCCGAAGGCGTGATCGACGAGGGCTTCGTCACGGAAAAGGTCGAACAGTTCACGTCCCTGCTCGATGATGCGTTCGAGGCGGGCAAAAGCTATCTGCCCAACAAGGCGGATTGGTTCGCCGGCCGCTGGACGGGCCTGTCGGCGCCCATCGATGCCGAACACACGCGGCGTAATGTCGAGACCGGAATCGACCGCAAGCTGTTCGATTCGCTCGGCCGCACGCTCACGGAAGTTCCCGAGGGGCTTGCCATCCACAAGACGCTGGGGCGCGTGCTCGACGCCAAGCGCCAGATGTTCAAATCGGGCGAAGGCTTCGACTGGGCGACCGGCGAGGCGCTGGCGTTCGGCTCACTGCTTTCCGAAGGCTATGGCGTGCGCCTTTCGGGCCAGGATTCCGGCCGCGGAACCTTCAGTCAGCGGCATGCCGTGTGGGTCGATCAGGCCGAGGAACGCAAATACGTCCCGCTGAACGAGATTCCGCACGGGCGGTTCGAAGTGCTCGATAGTCCGCTGTCCGAATATGGCGTGCTCGGCTTCGAATATGGCTATGCCCTTGCCGATCCGAAGACTCTGGTGCTCTGGGAAGCGCAGTTCGGCGATTTCGCCAACGGCGCGCAGATCATGATCGACCAGTTCATCGCATCGGGCGAGGCCAAGTGGCTGCGCGCCAACGGGCTCGTGATGCTGCTGCCGCACGGCTATGAGGGCCAGGGCCCCGAACACAGCTCGGCGCGGCTCGAGCGCTTCCTCCAGCTCTGCGCGCAGGACAATATCCAGGTCGCGAATTGCACCACGCCGGCGAACTACTTCCACCTGCTGCGCCGGCAGATGCATCGCAATTTCCGCAAGCCGCTGGTCGTCATGACGCCCAAGTCGCTGCTGCGGCACAAGATGGCGGTATCGACTGCGGACGAGTTCCAGGGCCAGAGTCACTTCATGCGTATCCTGTCGGATACCAACGGCGCCCAGGATGCAAAGACGAAGCGGCTGGTACTCTGCTCGGGCAAGGTCGCCTATGACCTGATCGAAGCGCGCGACGCTGCGGGCGATACCGACACGCAGATCGTCCGCATCGAGCAGCTCTATCCCTTCCCCGGCGAGCCGCTGACGGTGCGGCTCAAGCGCATGACGGCGCTCGAGGATGTGGTCTGGGCGCAGGAAGAGCCGAAGAACAACGGCGGCTGGTCGTTCGTCGAGCCGCTGATCGAAGCATCGCTGATAGATGCGGGCTGCAAGACCACTCGCCCGCGCTACGCGGGCCGTGCCGCCGCAGCCTCGCCTGCGACCGGCCTGATGAAGCGTCACCAACTCGAGCAGGCGGCGCTCGTCGCCGACGCGCTGGGCCACAGCGTGCGCGAAGAATATCGCCGGACGACCAACTAGGCTTTTGCCGAACCGGAGCTGACAGAGACATGGCAACCGATGTGAAGGTGCCCACACTGGGCGAATCGATCACCGAGGCGACGCTCGGCGAGTGGCTGAAGCAGCCGGGCGATCCGGTGGCGGCCGACGAGCCGATCGCGAGCCTCGAGACCGACAAGGTGTCGGTCGAAGTGCCGTCGCCGGTCGCGGGCACGATGGGCGCGCACCAGGTCCAGCCGGGTGACACCGTCGAAGTCGGCGCAGTGATCGCCAGTGTCGAGGCCGGCAGCGGCGCGCCCGCGGCGGCCGCGCCAGCGGCCGGCGAGACGCGCGGCAACGCGGATCAGTCCGCCGAAGCCAAGCAGGGCACCGGCCCCGGACCCGGCGAGCAGCCCCGCGAGCGCGCACAGGAGGTCGATGCCGCGGCGTTGTCGCCTTCGGTGCGCCGTGCGATCCTCGAACATGGCGTGGATCCTTCGACCATCCAGGGCACCGGCAAGGACGGCCGGTTGACCAAGGAAGACGTCGAAGCGGCTGCGGCCGGCAAGGGCGCACCCGCTCCCGCGCCGAGCCCTGCTCCCGCGGCAGCGCCCGCCGCCGCATCGGCCGGTGGTGGCGAGCGCCGCGAGGAGCGCGTGCGGATGACGCGGCTGCGCCAGACGATCGCCAAGCGGCTGAAGGAAGCGCAGGACACCGCCGCGCTCCTCACCACCTTCAACGACGTCGACATGACGGCGGTGATGGAGGCGCGCGCCAAGTACAAGGACCTGTTCGAGAAGAAGCACGGCGTCCGCCTCGGCTTCATGGGCTTCTTCGTGAAGGCCGCCTGCCAAGCGCTGAAGGACGTTCCGGCCGTCAACGCCCAGATCCAGGGCGACGAGATCGTCTACCACGACTATGCCGACATCTCGGTCGCGGTCTCCGCGCCGCAGGGTCTGGTCGTGCCGGTGATCCGCTCGGCAGACCAGATGAGCGTCGCGCAGATCGAGCGCACCATCGGCGACTTCGGCAAGCGCGCCAAGGACGGCAGCCTCAAGATGGACGAGATGAAGGGCGGCACCTTCACCATCTCGAACGGCGGCGTGTTCGGTTCGCTGATGTCCACGCCGATCATCAATCCGCCGCAGTCGGCGGTGCTCGGCCTCCACCGCATCGAGGACCGCCCGGTCGTCCGCGACGGCCAGGTGGTGGTGCGCCCGATGATGTATCTGGCGCTCAGCTACGACCACCGCCTGATCGATGGCCGCGAGGCAGTGACGTTCCTGGTGGCGCTCAAGAACGCGATCGAGGATCCGACGCGGCTGCTGATCGACCTGTGAGTCCTGTGCGGTGCACTTGGCCAGGGCTCCGGCCTTCGCCGGAGCACAGAAGCGCGCTAGTGCTCCGGCGAAGGCCGGAGCCCTGGCGGTCCAGTGAAACCCGGCTGGGTCTATCTGATGGCGAACCATCGTCGGGGGCAGACCTATCTCGGAGTAACCAGCAACTTGCCGCAGCGCGCGTGGCAGCACCGAACCGGCGTGATCGAAGGCCATTCGAAGGACAAGGGTTGCGTCCTGCTGGTCTGGTACGAATATTTCGATGATCTGCAGGAGGCCCGTGCCTGCGAATATCGGATGAAGAAATGGAAACGGGCCTGGAAGTTGCGCCTTATCGAGGAGCGAAATCCGGACTGGAGCGACTTGTACCACAAGCTTGTTTGACAACGTGCTCCGGCGCAGGCCGGAGCTTTGGCGGCACTGGCGCTGCATAACCCAGCGCTCCGGCCTTCACCGGAGCACGGAAGGTGGAAGATGGCTGAATACGACTATGACGTCCTGATCATCGGTGCCGGCCCGGGCGGCTATGTCGCGGCGATCCGCGCGGCGCAGCTGGGCCTGAAGGTGGCGTGCGCGGAAAGCCGCGAGACGCTGGGCGGCACCTGCCTCAACGTCGGCTGCATTCCGTCCAAGGCGATGCTCCATGCCTCCGAATATTTCGACGCTGCGAAGAACGGCATGATGGCCAAGATGGGAATCAAGGTCACGCCGGAGCTCGATCTCGACGCGATGCACGGCCAGCGGCTCGATGCGGTGAAGGGGCTGACCGGCGGCATCGAGTTCCTGTTCAAGAAGAACAAGGTCACCTGGCTGAAGGGCCGCGCCAGCTTCGAGGACGCGCACAGCGTCACCGTGAACGGCGAGAAGGTGACGGCGAAGAACATCGTCATCGCCACCGGATCGTCGGTGACGCCGCTCCCCGGCGTCGAGATCGACCAGAAGGTGGTGGTCGATAGCACGGGCGCGCTCGAACTGCCCAAGGTGCCGGGCAAGATGGTCGTCATCGGTGGCGGCGTGATCGGGCTCGAGCTCGGCAGCGTGTGGCGCCGGCTGGGCGCCGAAGTCACCGTGGTCGAATATCTCGACCAGATCCTCCCCGGCTTCGACGGCGACGTCCGCAAGGAAGCGGCGAAGATCTTCAAGAAGCAGGGCATCGCCTTCAAGACCGGCACCAAGGTGACCGCCGTGACCGTGAACGGCGGCAAGGCGACCGTCAGCGTCGAACCCGCCAAGGGCGGCGACGCCGAGCAGATCGAAGCCGATGTCGTGCTCGTCTCGATCGGCCGCAAGCCGAACACCGACGGGCTCGGCCTCGACAAGATCGGGCTCGAAGTGAACCAGCGCGGCCAGATCGAGACCGACCACCGCTTCAAGACCAAGATCGACGGCGTCTGGGCGATCGGCGACGTCATCCCCGGCCCGATGCTGGCGCACAAGGCCGAGGACGAAGGCATTGCGGTGGCCGAGAATATCGCCGGCCACACCGGCATCGTGAACCACGACCTGATCCCCAGCGTCGTCTATACCTGGCCGGAAATCGCCGGCGTCGGCCTCACCGAGGAAGCGGCGAAGGAAAAGGGCGAGATCAAGGTCGGCAAGTTCCCGATGGCGGGCAACAGCCGCGCCAAGACCAACCATGAGCCCGAGGGATTCGTGAAGGTGATCGCCGATGCGAAGTCGGACCGCGTGCTCGGTGTATGGATCATCACTTCGGTCGCCGGCACGATGATCGCGCAGGCGACCCAGGCGATGGAATTCGGCGCGACGAGCGAGGACATCGCCTATACCTGCCACGCGCACCCGACGCACAGCGAGGCGATCAAGGAAGCCGCAATGGCGGTGCAGGGGAAACCCATCCACGTCTGAAGGACCGGCGGCCGGCAGTCGCCGGCCGCCCCGGCGTCATGCCACGTCGCTGCTCCCGTCCGGTCCGGTCTCGTGAAACGCCTCGCGCGCCGCCTTGGCCGGCCGAGTGATGCCATAGACGATTACCGTCAGCAGCGCGGCCGCTCCCACGGCAAACCACAGCGCGTGCCAGGCATAATCGTCGTGCAGCACCGCCCCGGCCACCACGCCCGACGTGAAGCCGGTCCAGAGCAGCAGCCAGGGGATCCAGCCCCAGCGATCCTTGTCTCCCATCAGCGCCATCGCGAGCTTCTGCCCCATGCGCACCAGCGTTCCGGTCATGTAGGTCAGCCCGAGCGAGACTTCGCCCTCGCGATTGAAGACGCCGTTCTCCGCGCCCATCGCCGCGGCCAGCAGCAGCAGCACCAGCGGCCCCGGCATCACCAGCGCGAGCAGCGCGGCGAGTAGCAACAGCAGCGTGACGGCGGCCATCACCGCCGACATAGCGTGGCGGGCAAAGGCGCGTACGAGCACGCTCGCCACGATCACGCCCGCGACAAAGGAAAGGATCAGCGCCCCGGCGGTGACTGCATCGGTCGTCACGCCACTGCCGAGGCCCACCCCGAGCCGGGTCGAGTTGCCGCTCATGAACGATGCGAAAAAGCCGCCGAGCGTCGTATAGGCAAGTGCATCGACGAAGCCGGCGAGCGCAGCCAGGGCGATGGCCAGCGCGACGAATTGCGGGTCGGTCCGTTGCATGCGCGCCTAATGGACCAGCGCGCGTGCGGGTTCCACCCCCGAGCCACCGCTTTCCCGCGCCCGCCGCGCGCTCTATGGCGATCGGCCATGGAATATCCCGTCCCAGGCCATATCGGCCCGATCCTTCCCTGGCTCGATCTTTTCGGCATCGCCGTGTTCGCGGCGACCGGCGCGCTGGCGGCGGCGATGCGCGGGCAAACCTTCGTCACTGCCGCCTTTTTCGCGCTCGTGACGGGTGTGGGCGGCGGCACGATCCGCGATTTGCTGATCGGAGCCCCGGTCTTCTGGGTCCATGATCGAACCGTCGCCGCGATCTGCCTCGGCGCGGCACTAGTCATCTGGATCACGCCCGAGCGCCTTTGGCATGGCAAGGGGTTCGACTGGCTCGATGCGATGGGTCTTGCCGCCTATGCCGTTTTCGGCGCGGCGAAGTCGCTCGGCTTCGGCATCCCGCCGGTGCCGGCGATGGTGATGGGCGTGGTAACGGCCTGCGCGGGGGGTATCATTCGCGACATGATGGCTGGAGAACCGTCGATTCTGATGCGGCCGGAACTCTACGTTACCGCCGCGGCGCTTGCTTCGGCGACCTATGTCGCGCTGTCGTTCACCGATCTGCGCCCGTTCGCCGCGGGCCTGATCGCCGCAGCTGCTGGTTTCTCGCTGCGCGCGGCGGCGATCCAGTGGAAGCTGGCGCTGCCGTCCTACCGGGGGAAGCGCTGAGCCGGGGAATCACGCCTCCAACTCGGCCTCCTTGCCCCAAGCGATTGTCAGATTCCGGCGCGCGATCCGCTATAGGCGCGCCAGTCCCACTTCGCTGAAGGGGCGGGGCTCGGCAGGCGGAATCGCCGGTGCGTTGAGCTCGCATTGCCAGAAGCCGACGTCGATCCACTGGCCGTGCTTGTAGCCGACTTCGCGCAGCACGCCGGCGCGTCGAAATCCGACTGCCTCGTGTACGCGGATCGAGGCATCGTTCGGCAGCGCGATCGCACCGATTGCTTGCGTGAAGCCCTGGGCGCGCAGCGTGTCGATCAGCGCCTCGTACAGCAGCCGACCCGCACCGCGCCGCTGCGCCGGGCCCGCGACATAGATCGACGTCTCGACGACATGGCGATAGGCGGGGCGGTCGCGGAACCGAGTGGCATAGGCATAGCCGACCACCGGCTGGTCGCCCGCTTCCCCATCTGTCATGACCAGCCAGGGATAGAGGCCGCCGCTTGCTTCGATCCGCTTGCGCATCGCGCGCGCGTCCGGCGGGTCGGTTTCGAACGAGACGGTCCCTGCGATCACGTGCGGCGCGTAGATCGCCGCGATCGCGGCCGAATCTCCCGCTGCCGCGGCGCGAATGTCGATCATCGCAGCAAACGCGCGAACAGCATCCGCACCAGGCTCGGCTCGGTTTCCCGGCCAGAGGCCATCGGCCCCAGTGCCGCACATTCGATGCAGCGCGCCTGCATCGCCGCACCGCGGCCGACCCGCTCGGCGTCGGCAAGTGCCTGCGTCAGCACCGTGCGGCGATCGGCGGCGATGCGCGCCGCGAGGTCGGCGCCGCTGGGAGAATCAATCCACTCGTCCTGATCCTCCTCCCGCGTGAGACTTGCCAGGAATTGCAGCCATTCGCTTGGCGGCTCCTCGAGATAGACGGGATATGCATCCTCGGGCTCGATTTCGGCGCGGCGCGCGGCTTCCTCGATCGCGGCGTCGAGATCGCCGAACCGGTCGACAAGACCGAGCTGTCGCGCGGTGCCGCCCAGCCAGACCCGGCCCTGAGCGATCGCATCGACTCGCTCGATCGGCATGTTGCGCGCCTCGGCGACCAGTCCGATGAAGCGGCGATAGCCATTTTCGATCACTGACTGGAGGATCGTGTCGGTCGCTTCATTGGTGCCGGCGAGCAAGTCGGGCTGACCCGCAAGCGGTGTGGTGCGCACGCTGCTGGTGGTGACGCCGATCTTCTCGAGCGTGTTCTCGAACGTGGGCAACAGGCCGAAAATGCCGATCGAGCCCGTGATCGTGTTCGGCTCGGCAAAGATCACGTCGCCTGCCGTCGCGATCCAATAGCCGCCGCTCGCGGCGACCGAGCCCATCGAAACGACCACCGGCAGTCCCTGCGCCTTGGCGTGGAGCACGGCCTGGCGAATCTGCTCGGAAGCGAGCGCCGACCCGCCGGGCGAGTCGATCCGGACCACCAACGCGCGCAGGCGGTGCTCGGCCAGGCCCTTGAGCAGCAGCCTGGAAACCGTGTCGCCGCCCGCCGTGCCCGGCCCCGCCTCGCCATCGATGATCTCGCCGGCAACGGTGATGATTCCGATCGCGTCACCCGCCTCGTCGACCGGGTTGGCCTCCAGCCAGTCGCGCATTGCGATCGCATGGAAATTTCCCGCGGCAGCATCCGCCGGCGCCCCGACCAGCTCGGCGACCCGACGCCCGAACGCCAGCCGATCACCCGTCTTGTCGACCAGCCCGTAATCGAGGTTCGCTTGCGAGACATCGCCTCGCGCGCCGGTGACCACCTCGGCCGGCCGGGCGAGGAATTCGGCGATTCGCGCTTTCGGTCGCGCCCTGCTCACGGAATCGCGCCACTGGGACAGGATGCCGCCGTAAAGCGCTTCGTTCGCCTCACGCGCCGCCGGCGACATCTCGGTGCGCGTATAGGGTTCGACTGCCGACTTGTAAGTGCCGACGCGATAGACGTGCATGTTCACGCCCAGCCAGTCGAGCAGCCCCTTGTAATAAAGCGTCGATCCGCCCGGGCCCGCGAACAGCGTTCCCCCCATCGGGTGGACCCAGACCTCGCTCGCGCTCGCTGCCACCAGATACGCGTCATCGGTGTAAGCAGTGGCATAGGCGAGCACCGGCTTGCCGCTGGCGCGCAGCCGCGCAACCGCGTCGGAGACTTCCTCGACGGCGGCCGGATAGCCGCCGGTGAAGCGATCGAGATCGAGGACGACCGCCTTCACGCGTCCGTCGTCCTGCGCCGCGTCCAGTGCCCGCACCACGTCGCGCACCCGATGCTGTTTCAGAATCTCTCCAGGCCCGCCGAGTCCCGCCAGCGGATCGGGCGCCTCGGGCTGCTCGACGAGGGCGCCGTCCAGTGCCATCACCAGTGCCCCATCGTGGATCGCCGCCACATTCGGCCGGGCCGAAAGCAGCGCGAACAGCGTGGAGAAGAACAGGAGCATGAAGATCAGGACGAGCCCGTCCTTGATCGCCACCAATATCTTCCAGGCGCCTTTAACGAGCTTCACGGTGCCGATTCCTCTGCGAAATGCTGCCCCGCTGCCTACTGCACGCGCGAGGGCGAGTAAACGCCCGTATTAGCCGCACAATACAGATGATTTCGCCCCTTTCGCCCCCTTGACGGTCGCAGGGGTCGCACGCATATCCCGAGCGTTAGCACTCGGGTCAGCTGAGTGCTAAGACTCACAACCGTAACAAGAGGGATCAGGCGCATGAACTTTCGTCCGCTGCACGATCGCGTGCTCGTTCGCCGCGTCGAAGCCGAAGAGAAGACTGCCGGCGGCATCATCATTCCCGACACCGCCAAGGAAAAGCCGCAGGAAGGCGAAGTCGTCGCCGCCGGTGCGGGTGCCAAGGCCGACGACGGCAAGGTCACGCCGCTCGACGTGAAGGCCGGCGATCGCATCCTGTTCGGCAAGTGGTCGGGCACCGAAGTGAAGGTGAACGGCGAAGACCTGCTGATCATGAAGGAAAGCGACATCCTCGGCATCGTCGAGGGCTGATTTCGCCGCCGTCGTCCCTGCGGAGGCAGGGACCCATGTCTGTCGCGTGAGCCGATCCGGCGCATCGCAGATTGACCAGAGATAGGCCCCTGCCCGCGCAGGGGCGACGAACAGGAAGGAACTGCACATGGCAGCCAAGGACGTTAAATTCTCGCGCGACGCGCGCGAGCGCATCCTCAAGGGCGTCGACATTCTCGCCGATGCCGTGAAGGTCACGCTGGGCCCGAAGGGCCGCAACGTCGTGATCGAAAAGAGCTTCGGCGCGCCGCGCATCACCAAGGACGGCGTCACCGTCGCCAAGGAAATCGAGCTCAAGGACAAATTCGAGAACATGGGCGCGCAGATGGTGCGCGAAGTGGCCTCGAAGACCAACGACGTCGCCGGCGACGGCACGACCACCGCGACCGTTCTGGCGCAGGCGATCGTCCGGGAAGGCATGAAGTCGGTCGCGGCCGGCATGAACCCGATGGACCTCAAGCGCGGCATCGATCTCGCCACCACCAAGGTGGTCGAGGACATCCAGGCCCGCTCGAAGCCCGTTTCGGGCACCAGCGAAGTCGCGCAGGTCGGCACCATCTCGGCGAACGGCGACAAGGAAGTCGGCGAGAAGATCGCCGAAGCGATGGAAAAGGTCGGCAAGGAAGGCGTGATCACCGTCGAAGAGGCGAAGGGTCTCGATTTCGAGCTCGACGTCGTCGAGGGCATGCAGTTCGATCGCGGCTATCTCAGCCCCTATTTCGTCACCAATCCCGAGAAGATGCAGGTCGAGCTCAACGACCCGTACATCCTCATCCACGAGAAGAAGCTCAGCAACCTCCAGTCGCTGCTGCCGGTGCTCGAAGCGGTCGTGCAGTCGGGTCGTCCGCTGCTGATCATCGCCGAGGACATCGAGGGCGAGGCGCTCGCCACGCTGGTCGTCAACAAGCTGCGCGGCGGCCTGAAGGTCGCAGCGGTCAAGGCACCGGGCTTCGGCGATCGCCGCAAGGCGATGCTCGAGGACATCGCCGTCCTCACCAAGGGCGAAGTCGTCAGCGAGGATCTGGGCATCAAGCTCGAGAACGTCACGCTGAACATGCTCGGCACGGCGAAGACCGTCACGATCGACAAGGACAACACCACCATCGTCGATGGCGCGGGTGATGCCGATTCGATCAAGGCGCGCACCGAGCAGATCCGCCAGCAGATCGAAGCGACCACCAGCGATTACGACCGCGAGAAGCTCCAGGAGCGTCTCGCCAAGCTCGCCGGCGGCGTTGCCGTGATCAAGGTCGGCGGCGCGACCGAAGTCGAGGTGAAGGAGCGCAAGGACCGCGTCGACGACGCGCTGCACGCCACGCGCGCAGCCGTTGAAGAGGGCATCGTCCCCGGCGGCGGCACGGCGCTGCTCTACGCCACCAAGGCGCTCGACGGCGTCACCGGCGGCAACGAGGACCAGACCCGCGGCATCGACATCGTTCGCCGCTCGCTGACCGCGCTGGTGCGTCAGATCGCGTCGAACGCGGGCCATGACGGCGCGGTCGTTTCGGGCAAGCTGCTCGACCAGAACGACACCTCGTTCGGCTTCAACGCCTCGACCGACACCTACGAGAACCTGGTGGCGGCCGGCGTGATCGACCCGACCAAGGTCGTCCGCACTGCGCTGCAGAACGCGGCCTCGGTCGCAGGCCTGCTCATCACGACCGAAGCCACGGTCGCCGAGCTGCCCGAGGACAAGAACGGCGGCGGCGCCGGCGGCATGCCCGGTGGCATGGGCGGCATGGGCGGCATGGACTTCTAAGTCCCGCTGCGCATCACGCGAACGAGGGGCCGGGGGCGCAAGCCTCCGGCCCTTTTTGTTGGCGACTTCGGCTCTGGGCGTGTGCGCACGTGCGAAGCTGCCACCGAATCGAGCCCGCGCTATCGCTTCCGCCGCGCCCAGCCATCGTCGCGTGTCCGGCTTCGACGGGTCGGTGCATGGAAGTCGCGCGGCTTGTCCGCCACCCAGCGCAGGAAGCGCGCCACCTCGGGATGACCTCGCACCGCGTCGAGCGCGCCGTCGCTGCACAGCGCGGCCAGCTCGGAATTGGTGAGGGCGGCATGGACGGTGCTGTGGCAGATCGGATGAAGCGGAACGGTCTCGCGGCCGCCCTCGCTCTTCGGAACCGCATGGTGCCACTCGACACGGGCTCCGAGTGGCCGGTCGCACAGCGTGCACATTTGCGGCTCCGCGGGCCGCGCCGCGACGTCGAGCGCAGCAAGCGCCGCCTTGCGTTTCACACGTCCGCGCACGCGATTGCCTCCTTCTGCTGCGGCGTGAGAGGAGGCGGAACGATCGCCGCCCCTATCCGAGCGCCACCTGCTTTTCTTCCGCCAGCCGGTCGAGCTCGGCGCGCGACTTCTTCTCCGCCGCGGTCTTCAGCTGGCCGCAGGCGGCGTCGATGTCCCGGCCGCGCGGCGTCCGCACCGGAGCGGAAATGCCCGCTTCGAACACGATGTTTGAGAAGGAGCGGATCCGCTCGGGAGTCGAAGTGTCATAGGGTGCGCCGGGCCAGGGATTGAACGGGATGAGGTTCACCTTGGCGGGCAGCTTGTACTTGCGGATCAGCCGAACGAGCTCGCGCGCGTCGGCGTCGCTGTCGTTCTTGTCCTTCAGCATGACATATTCGAAGGTGATCCGCCGCGCATTGTTCGCGCCCGGATAGTCGGCGCAGGCCTGCAACAGTTCTTCGATGCCGTATTTGCGATTGAGGGGGACGATCTCGTCACGCACTTCCTTGGTCACGGCATGCAGCGACACGGCTAGGTTGACTCCGATTTCCTCGCCGCAGCGTGCCATCATCGGCACGACGCCGCTGGTCGACAGCGTGATCCGGCGCTTGGAGAGCGCCAGTCCGTCGCCATCCATCACCAGCTTGAGCGCGTCGCGGACGTTGTCGAAGTTATAGAGCGGCTCGCCCATCCCCATCATGACGATGTTGGTCAGCATCCGCCCCTCGGGCTGGCTCGGCCATTCGCCCAGCGAATCGCGCGCCAGCATCACCTGACCCACGATCTCGCCGGCAGTGAGATTCCGCACCAGCCGCATCGTTCCGGTGTGGCAGAAACGGCAATTGAGCGTGCAGCCCACCTGGCTCGACACGCACAGCGTTCCCCGGTCCGCATCGGGGATAAACACCATCTCGTAATCCTGGCCATCGGGCGAGCGCAGCAGCCACTTGCGCGTTCCGTCGGTCGAGACCTGCGCCTCGATCACCTCGGGACGGCCGATCACGAACCGTTCGGCCAGCCAGGGGTGCTGCGCCTTGGCAATATCGGTCATCGCCGCGAATTCGGTGGCGCCGCGATTGTAGATCCAGTGCCAGAGCTGCTTCGCGCGCAGCTTCGCCTGCTTCGGCTCCATGCCGGCGGCGCTCAGCGCTTCGCGAAGACCATCCTTCGAAAGACCGATCAGATCGACTCGACCATCCGCGCGGGCAGCGGGCGCACGCGGAACGGGCACGGGATCAATGTGCCCCGGGATGGGGATCGAAAGCGGCTGCGCTGTCTGCATCGGCGGCATATAAGCGGTTCCGGGGCGAAATTCCACTCCCCGACCAGCGGCTGCGGGAAGTCAGCGGCCCACGCACCCCAGAGCCGCCGCATCGATCGCAGTGGCGGCGCCCTGCAGCGCATAGACGTCGACGAACGGGCGGCCGTTCATCCCGGTCGATTCGACGCTCATGCTGCGCGCCCCGCGCATCGCGGAGACGATCGCTGCGTCGGTCCGCCGGTCCGGCGCCCAGGCGTCCCGCTCGCCCGAGACGAGTTCGAATCGCCGCTCGCCAACCGTAAGCGTCACTTGCGCGCGCGGATGGCGCTGTCGGCTGAGACGGATGTGGAGCTGGTTTCGGACGCCCTCGCCCGGCCAGTTGGCGATGCTGGCGAAGGGACGGGGATCGCGCGCGCGGCTGCGCACCGGCTCGGCAATCGCAAAACAGCGCAGCGGCGAGGGATCACGAAATGCGCCCCAGCTCTCGAACACGCCCAGCGCTTCACGCCCTTGCGGGACAGCCTGGAGCGCAATCGCGCCCCCCAGCAGCAGAGACAGCATCACGCTGGCGCGCCGCCTCGCCCGCCGCCGAGGTGGGCCACGGTTTCCACGCCAGCCTCGATTCGCACGATCGAGCCCTGCGGCAGATCGGGCGCGACCGGCGCAGCGAAACGCGGCAACACATCCGCTCCGGTGAGCACTCCCCGCAGCACACGGCTCGACATGCCGTGCATGATGACCAGCCGGTCGCCCGGATCATCCGCCGTATCCGCGGCCCAGGCGCCGACTCGCGCCGCGATCGCATCATACCATTCGCCCCCCGGCGGCTGGCGGACGTAGAGATTGTGCTCGGGATCGAGCACGCTGCCGCTCTCCTGCGCCAGATCGGCATAATAGCGACCGCTCCACGCGCCCATGCCGATCTCCACGAGTCGCGAGTCGGTACGCGCCCCGTGCCAGTCGAGCTCGAGATGCTCTGCGATCACTGCGAGTGTCTGCAGCGCCCTGCCAGCCGGCGAAGCCCAGAGCGTGATCGCGGGCCGCACGCCCAGCAGGTTGCGCAGCGCGGCCCCCATCGCGTTCGCCTGCTCGAATCCCGCACGGGTGAGCGGCGTATGGACGTGGTCCCCCTGCATCCGGCGCGCGGCATTGAACACGGTTTCGCCGTGGCGGGCGATGAAGTCACGGCCTTTGCGAGCAGCGGCATCAGTCATGCCCCTCTAGTCTCCAGGCTCGCTGCCGATAGCAACGCCTTTTTTCTGCCTCGTTTCGTTCAGGAAACAAACAGGTGCCTCAGGCGAGTAGCACAGCAGCGGCCGTTCAGGTCCGCAATGACAGTCCACAGGGAGTACGAAAATGCGCATGCACCTTCTCACCGCGCGGCGCGGCACGACTGCCGCCGGAGAGGCCGCAACGGCTCGCTGAGGAGCCGATCATCGGGCGCGCATGTGTTGCACGAAAGCAACGGATTCCATCGTTTATCTGGCGTTCATGCAACATCCGCCGCTCGCAAACGATTCATCGCCCCGCTCGCAAATTTCGCGAGCCAGTACCGTAACGCGTTTTCTTTGGAGTACCGTACATGCGTAACGCAATTCTCGCCGCCGCGCTCGTCAGCACCACGGCGCTTGCCGCTCCCGCCGCGGCCCAGTCCTATGATCCGACTTTCACCGGTCCGCGGATCAGCGTGCTCGGCGGCTATGACGGCATCCGCCCCGGCAGCACCGAGGATTCGGATCTCGACGGCGACGATCAGACCGTCGACGGCTTCCTCTATGGCCTCGAGGCCGGCTACGACTTCAACCTCGGCGGCGTCGTTGCCGGTGCCGAGGTCGAGCTGACCGATTCGACCGGTAAGGTCGAGATGGACAGCACCGACCCCAGCTACTTCGGCTACGGCGAAGTAGCGACCGACCGCGACATCTATGCCGGCGTCCGCATCGGCGGCATCGTCGCCCCGGGCACGCTGCTCTACGCCAAGGGCGGCTATACGAATGCACGACTGAACGTGCTCGCCACCGACGGCACGACCGAGCTCGACGAGAATTTCGAGCTGGACGGCTGGCGCGTCGGCGCGGGTGTGGAGCGGACCTTCGGCACCAATACCTTCGCGAAGCTCGAGTATCGCTACTCGAACTACACCGAAGCCGATTTCGAGTTCTTCGACGGCTCGACCACGAGCGCGTTCGAAGTCGATACGGACCGGCACCAGGTCGTTGCGGGCGTCGGCTTCCGCTTCTGAGGCACGTTTCCGCAATTTTGCGGAGCAGGAAGGGCCGGAGCGCTTGCTCCGGCCCTTTTTCGCGCTAGAGATGCTGAACGGCGCATTGCCACCGGCCGCGAACGAAGGTGCTTGGTGGGGGTTTGAGGGCGGCGGCCCGGGGGTTGTGAAATGAAGGCGACGATCGAACGTGCAACGCTCTTGAGGGGGCTCTCCCACGTCCAGTCGGTGGTCGAGCGGCGCAACACGATACCCATTTTGTCCAACGTGCTGATCGAGGCGCAGGCCTCGGGCGCGATGCGGCTGATGGCGACCGACCTCGATTTGCAGATCGATGAAACCATTCCTGCCGCGGTCGATCAGCCCGGCGCGATCACCGTCTCGGCGCACACGCTGTTCGATATCGTCCGCAAGCTGCCGGAGGGCGCGCAGGTCGAGCTTTCCGCCGCCGAAGGGCGCATCCACGTGACCGCCGGCCGCGCCAAGTTCAGCCTGGCGACACTGCCGCGCGACGATTTTCCCGTGATCGCCGAGGGCGAACTGCCGACGACCTTCGAACTATCGGCCGAGATCCTGAAGCAGATCATCGACAAGACGCGCTTCGCCATCTCGACCGAAGAGACCCGCTACTATCTGAACGGCATCTTCTTCCACGTCTCCGACGACGCGACTCCGCTGCTGCGCGCGGCCGCGACCGACGGACACCGGCTGGCGCGCGTCACCGTCGCCCGCCCCGACGGCGCCGAAGCGATGCCCGACGTGATCGTGCCGCGCAAATGCGTGGCCGAACTGCGCAAGCTGCTCGAGGATGTCGACGGGTCGGTGGGCGTCTCGCTTTCGGGATCGAAGATCCGGTTCGATCTCGGCCAGGCGATCCTCACGTCCAAGCTGATCGACGGCACCTTCCCCGATTACAGCCGCGTCATCCCCACGGGGAACGACAAGCTGCTCAAGCTCGATCCCAAGGCGCTGATGGCAGGCGTCGATCGCGTCTCGACGATCGCCACCGAGAAAACCCGCGCCGTGAAGATGGCGCTTGAGCGCGACAAGGTCGTGCTTTCGGTTACCAGCCCGGAAAATGGCGCCGCCGCCGAGGAAGTCCCCGGCGACTATGCCGCATCGCCGTTCGAGATCGGCTTCAACAGCCGCTATCTGATGGACATTCTCGGCCAGATCGAAGGGGATACGGTAGAGGTCCATCTCGCCGACGCCTCGGCGCCCACTCTGATCCGCGAGAACGACAAGTCGCCCGCGCTGTACGTGCTGATGCCGATGCGGGTTTGAGGCGGAGCGCCCGGCAAGCGCTCGCCGGGCGCACCCCTTCCAGAGTCAGTCGGGCACCAATCCTCGGCGAAGCTGCACGACCGTCGAGCAGACCAGCGACACGCAGGTGAGCACCAGCACGATCGTCCAGCTGCCGATTTCCGGCAGCAGTCCCAGCTTCACCGCGCTTGCCCAGACAAAGACAAACGTCGATCCTACGAAATAGGCCACGGCGGCGGAGCTGACGATCGCCGCCCGCATGAGCTCATCGCCGAGCCGATAGACTCGCCAGCTCTGCCAGGCGCAGAACAGCGTAAGCAGAACGATCGCCGCCATCGCGGCCTGCCGCAGACTGATCGCCCAACCCAGTTCCGCCGCGACAGGCGGTATCACCAGCGTCGCCGCGGCCACCAGCAGCAGCCCGGCCTGGCTGCGCGCCGACGAGATCACGCCAGCGTCGAGCGGCTCGGCCGGATCGCGAGGCCCGGCGAGCCGCCGCATCCGCTTCTCGCTGGTTGTCGCCCAGGCGATGACCAGCGCAGTGAACGCCAGCATCGCGGCGAGCACCAGCGCCGCCACATTCTCGACCCTCCAGCTCTCGATCCACTCGATGAGGTCGAACCGGGCCAGCAGGAATCCGATCAACGCGCCCGCAGGCAGCCCGAGAGCGAAATTCTTGAGCAGGCGGCGGCCGGGCCGGGAGGAGGCGTCAGGCGTCATGGGGTGGCTCCCAGTCATCGAGGAAGATCGCATCGACAGGCACTCCGAACAGCTTTGCCATCCGCAGAGCGAGCGGCAGGCTGGGGTCATATTTGTCGGTCTCGACCGCGTTGATCGTCTGGCGGGACACGCCGAGCCGCTGCGCCAGGACGCCCTGGCTCATCCCGCGTTCGGCACGCAGGATCCGCAAACGGTTCTTCACGGCTGGGCGCTCCGTATCTCAACGACCACGTCAAGAGCTCTGGTCTTAATGACAAGCGTTCTTGACTGATTCGCAGTCTTTGTCAAGAGCTCTGGACACCGGCGCTTATGCGCCGCCATCCTTGCATCAGCAGCAGCGTGACGAGGATCGCGGCGGTGTCGGCCGCCCAGTCGGCGAACTCGGCGTCGCGATGCAGCGCCGGGATCATCTGGATGAGCTCGATGGCGACACCGACCAGCGACAGGGCGAGCGCGATCCGCCACGCGCGTTGCCGGGGCCAGCCCAGCGTGGCGAGCAACGTCAACACCGCAAATGCCGCGATGTGCTGGAGCTTGTCCTGCGGTTCACCAGGCAGCGCGGGAGGATGGGGAAGGCTCGCCATGACCACCGCAAAGCAAAGCGCGGCAGCGAAGACAGCCCTCCAGAAAAGCGATGAACCCATGTTTTGGACGGCTCCTCTCGTGAATGCGGCCGCTAGTCCGAACGGTAAGGCCTGTCCAGAAATCTGCCTGCGTTATTGAAGCTTCCGCCGAAGTCGCCTATTAACATCATTGTCAATACAGCGAGGCGAAGCATGGCGACTCAGCCGATCAATCCCGGCATCCCGATGAAGCGTGAGTGGGGCACTGCGCTGGGAGCACTGCGCCGCCTGCTCGCGAATGGCGACGACACGACGCAGGTGTTCCGCATCATGCGCGCGCTGAACGGCGACGTCACTCAGAAGAACTATCGCAAGCTGCTGACGCTGCCGCACGGCGGGCGCCTCGCCTATCGCCGGCTGGAGCTGGCCGAACTCCTCTCGGATCGCGGCTTCATCGACTCGCTGCCCGCGGGAAGCGTCGGCGCCGCCTATCGCGCCTTTCTGAACGCAACCGGCTATACCGCGCAGGGTCTCGCCGAAGTCAGCCGCGCCGAGGGCGCGTTTCAGGACGGCGATATCGAGCATCCCTATGCCTGGATGGGCCGCCGCGAGCGCGACATCCACGACATCTGGCACGTGCTGACCGGCTACAAGGCCGACGAGCATCTCGGCGAGCTGTGCCTGGTCGCCTTCAGCTATGCCCAGACAGGCGGGCTCGGCTGGGCGTTTATCGCCGCCGGCGGCGGACTCAAGAGCCTTCGCGTCACCGGCGACGCCACAGTCGTCCGAGCGATCCGCGAGGGCTATCGCCACGGCAGGCGCGCGGCATGGCTGCACGGCGAGGATTATGAGGCGTTGCTGCACGAGCCGCTCGAGGCGGCGCGGGAGCGGCTGAACATCGCGGAGCCAGTCCGCTATCGGGCGGCCCAGGCACGTTTGGCGGAAGCCGGCATCTCCGCACTCTGATCGGCGGCCGCGGCGCATTCGAAGCGCCACGCACCGGTTGGCGGGCGCCGCGGATCGGCAGGCGCCGGCGCGCAGCCGTTGTACCCGGGCAAGTCCGTGCCCTAGGGGAAGCCATGGCCCTCACTCGCCTGGTGCTCAGCGATTTCCGCAATCATGCCGATGCCGTGCTCGCGCCCGGACCCGGTTTCGTCCTGCTGACCGGAGACAATGGTGCCGGCAAGACCAATGTGCTGGAGGCGCTGTCGCTGCTAGCGCCCGGCCGGGGGCTCCGCCGGGCGGCGCTGAGCGAGATGGCGCGGCAGGGCGGCAGCGGCGGTTTCGGCGTGGCGGGGGTGGTCGACGGCGACACGGAGATCGGCACCGGAACCCAGCCGTCCGCGCCCGAGCGCCGACTCGTCCGGATCAACGGCGCCTCCGCACCCGCCACCGCGCTCGCCGAGCGACTGACGGTGCTTTGGCTCACGCCCGCGATGGACCGGCTGTTCGTCGAGGCCGCGGGCGAGCGGCGGCGGTTCCTCGACCGGCTCACTCTGGCGCTGGTGCCCGGCCACGCGCGCCAGACGTCGCGCTACGAAGCCGCCATGCGCGAGCGCAACCGCATCCTCGCAGAGGACGCGGCACCCGACCGAAGCTGGCTCAGCGCGCTCGAAGCGCGCATGGCCGAGCATGGCACGGCGGTGGATCAGGCGCGACGCGACACGGTCGCCGCATTGGGCGATCGGCTTGCCGCCGCGCCGGAAGGCCCGTTCGCACGGGCGGCACTGGAACTCGACGGCTGGGAAGGCGATGCCGCGTCGCTCGCGCGGACGCTCGCCGAAGGGCGCCAGCGCGATGCCGCGGCCGGCCGGACGCTTGCCGGGCCCCACCGGGCGGACCTGCTCGTCACTCACTGCGCCAAGGCGCAGCCGGCGCAGCTGTGCTCGACCGGCGAACAAAAGGCGCTGCTGCTGGGGCTCGTGCTCGCCCATGCCGAGCTGGTGGCCGACCGCACCGGCCGCGCCCCGACCCTGCTGCTCGACGAAGTGGCGGCGCATCTCGATCCGCTACGCCGCACCGCTCTGTTCGAGCGACTGGCCGGCCGCGGCCAGGTGTGGATGACCGGTACCGAAGCGGCACTGTTCGATGCAGTGCCCGATCGTGTGACCCGGTTCGAAGTCGCCGACGGAGTGATCCGGGCAAAATGAGGCACGCGGCCGGTTTCCTCCGGTCCTGTCGCGCGTCTGCCCCTCGGGCGGCGAGCGTCAGCTCACCCATCAGCGCGGCGTAGTCGCCCGGCGCCAGGCACTGGCGCGCGATTGCATCCCGCAGCGGCGCGAGTATCGCCCCGGCAGCGGACGCGTTGCGCCATTCGGTGTTGCCAAGCCGGATCAGGAGCTGCGCGGTACCCCTGGAGCAGCCACAAGATGGTTTCGCGGCTGAACCGGTTCCGGCAGAGCGCGTTCATGGGGCACACCAAACCGGGAGCAATGATGAGCCGCAGAACGCCCGCCAAACTGGAAGTCCGCAGCGCCACGACTGAAGACATCCCCGGGATCCTGTCGCTGATCGGCCGGGTCTATACGGGAATCGAGAACTACACGCCCGGCATGGTCCGGGGGCAAATCAACAACTTTCCCGAGGGCCAGTTCGTCGCGCTCTATAACGGCCGCGTCGTGGGCTATTGCGCCGCGAGCCGGATCGACGAGGAAGTGGCGCTGGCGCCGCACGACTGGGAATCGATCACCGGCAACGGCTTCGGCAGCCGGCACGATCCGACCGGCGACTGGCTCTACGGCTATGAGATGGCAGTCGATTCGCGCCAGCGCGGCCTGCGCATCGGCAAGCGGCTGTACGAGGCGCGCCGCGCGCTGGTCGAGCGGCTGGAGCTGAAGGGAATCGTCTTCGGCGGGCGCATGCCGAACTATCGGCGCTCGATCCGCAAGGTCGAGAGCCCGGACGATTATCTGCAGCAGGTGGTCGACGGAAAGCTGCGCGATCCGGTGATCGGCTTCCAGCTCGCCAACGGCTTCACGCCGATCGGCGTGCTTCACGATTATCTGCCCGAGGACAAGGCATCGGGCACCCATGCCGCGCACATGGTGTGGCGCAATCCCTATGTCGATCCGGACGAGCCGCCGCAGCATCGGGTGCCGCGCGACATCGAAAGCGTGCGCCTGGCGACGTGCCAGCTTCAGGCCCGGCCGGTGGAGGATTTCGACGAGTTCGTCCGCAACGTCGAGTATTTCGTCGATGTCGCATCGAGCTATCAGTGTGACTTCATCGTCTTTCCTGAGCTGTTCTCGCTCAGCCTGCTCTCGTTCGAGCGCAAGGGGCTGACGCCGATGGAGGCGATCGACAAGCTGACCGATCATCGTAAGCCGCTGGTCGCGGCGCTCAGCCGGCTGGCGCTGAGCTACAACATCAACATCGTCGGCGGATCGCATCCCACCCGCACCGACGACGGCGACATCCAGAACGTCGCCTATGTCTGCCTGCGCGACGGATCGATCCATGCGCAGGAGAAGATCCACCCGACACCCAACGAAGCCTATTGGTGGAAGATCAAGGGCGGCGACGCAGTCGAAGTGATTCAGACCGACATCGGACCGATCGGCGTGCTCATCTGCTACGACAGCGAGTTCCCCGAGCTCGCCCGCCGACTGGTCGACGAAGGGGCGCGGATCATCTTCGTCCCCTTCTGCACCGACAATCGCCAGGGCTATATGCGCGTGCGCTATTGCGCACAGGCGCGGGCGATCGAGAATCAGTGTTTCGTCGTCATGTCGGGCAATGTCGGCAATCTGCCCGGCGTCGAGAACATGGACATCCAATACGCCCAGAGCTGCATCCTCACACCGTGCGACTTTCCCTTCGCACGCGACGGAATCGCGGCAGAGGCCAGCGAGAATATCGAAACACTGACGATTGCCGACGTGAACCTTGCCGACCTCACCTGGGCACGCGCCGAAGGCACCGTGCGCAACCTCACCGACCGGCGGTTCGATCTGTATCGCATCGACTGGACGCAATCCCCCCGCGGCGGGCAGCAGCAGCCACGCGGGCCCACCGTCGAGCACAAGGGACCCGGCGGCGGCTGATGGCCTTCCCCCGCCGGCGGCGGCAATTTCCGGAAAAACCGGAACGGACGCGGCGGCTCATCCATTGATTCGATGAACGGAGCGGCCGCGCCCGAGCGCGCGCCCCCAACTGCAACCAACACCGAAAGGAGCCTCGCATGAAGAAGCATCTGCTTGCCGCCGCGAGCGCGACCATGCTCGCCGCCGCACCCGCCGCCGCCCAAAATATGGACTCCCCGCAGGGCGCCAGCATCGAAGACCGGGCCGTGTGGTTCAACGTAGCCGACCGGAACAACAATGACCGGCTTTCGCGCGCCGAATTCCGCGCTCTGCGGATGAACACCGTCGATTCGCGCTGGGTGCGCAACTATCGCGGCGACATGGACGCCGAACGCGATTCGGTGATCGATCTGAGCTTCCAGACGCTCGATCGAGACAACAACGGCAGCATTTCACTGACCGAGTTCGCGAACGTCGGAACCGGCGCCTATGTGGTCGCCATGTCAAATGCGACGGGGAACGCCGCCACCCAGGGGACGGCTGCCGACGAATATTGGGACTGGAGCCCCGAATATGTGACGGTCACCTATTATCTCACCGTCACTCCGGTCGATACCGACGCGTTTGAAGGCCGCTCGGTCTACAACATGAATCGGGAAGAGGTCGGCAAGATTTCCCGGATCGTCCGCACTGAAGATGCGAATCGCTATTATGCGATGATCGACCTCGAGGGTCGGCCGATCTATCAGCCCACGGATATGGAGCGCGACAACGTCGGCGTTCCGCTCGATGACATTCTTCTGTTCCGCGAAGGCAGCTCGCTGTTGCTGAGCACACGGGGCGAGGAATTTCTCCAGGACGCGCAGGCGCGCGTGATCGAGAATCCCCAGGTCGTCGACCGCCTCTACACCGTGAACTGACACATGCATCGGGGAACGGCACTGCCGTTCCCCGGTTTCGTTCGCGAGGAGGAGATCGATGCCGAGAATTCTGCCTGCCGCCGCCGCGATGTTCGCCCTTTCCCTGGGTGCCTGCGGCGAAACCGAGCCCGAGCCAATCCTTGACGAAGTGGTCGCGCCCGAGCCCACGCCCACCGGGCCCGACGCGAGCGAGCTCGCCACGAGCTTTCCGCGCGATCGCGTGACGCTCGACGGAACCGTCATCTCGACGACTCCCTCGCAATTGCTGCTGGATTACGGCAGCGGGGAGATCACTGTCGAAGTCGACGACTGGGACAGTTTTGGTGAAGCGACTCTCATCAATCCCGGCGACCGCGTTATCGTGACCGGACTGGTCGACGGCAGCTTCCTCACCAGCCGCAGCATCGAAGCGCGCAGCGTGTTCGTCGAGGATCTCAACACCACTTTCTTCGCCGCGGGCGCCGACGAGGAGGATTTCGGCCTCAGCAGGCTCGGGACCGCCGCGGGCGCCACGAACGTGAATTTCACTGGCCGCGTGCGCGAGATCGACGGTCGCGCTTTCGTGATGGGCACCGACAACGCCCGCTTCACGGTCGATACCTCGCGAATGAGCTACGACCCGCTCGACGAGGAAGGCTATCAGAGGATCGAGGCCGGCGAGCGCGTGTTCGTCTGGGGCGAATTCGGCCCTGCTTCGGGCGATACGGCGCGGCTGATCGCCGATGGCATCGTCAGCCTGACGCCCGATGCCCCGGAGGAAGAGAGCGTGGCGTTCGGCCCCGAGGACTCGGCGAGGGAACAGAATGTAGGCGGCGGCGACGCAAGGATCGGCAACGCCAGCGGCCCCTGATGGGGGCCAGCCGCAGGCGGCATCGCGGCAGGTGAGAGGCTCCGGATGGCACGCGCCATCCGGAGCCGAACCGTCACTGACTCTCGAGTTCCGAAATGTGGAGCGTCGCCTGCTGTGTCGAACCCGAGCTATAGGTGCCGACCCAGATCTCGTAACGCCCCTCCAACGGACTGTCGAACCGCACGCTGGGGTTGCTGCCTTCCCCACCATCGTCGTCGCAATACCAATTCCCGTCGGGTGCATTCACCATCAGCGTGGTGTCCGACGACGAATCGACGGAAACGATCAGCGGCATGTCGCCCATGTCGTCGTTCGTATACCGCAGCCGCACGTCGGGCGCCTGCGTGACGTACCCCCGGCACCCGGAAATGACGTCCGCAGAGAGACTGCCCCCCGCTCGAAGCGAAAGCGTGTAGGGGTCCGGCAGGAAGCCGCTCTCCAGCGAGATTTCGCGATAGTTCGGGTCGGCGCCGACATCGGGCCGGTCGCCGCTCCGCGCATCCTGCCGCCTGCCGTCGCTCTCGAGCTCCGAGATTTGCAGCGTGGTCGAGGACCGTACATCCTCATCGTAAGAGCCGACCCAGATCTCGTAGCGGCCCGAGCGCGGCGAATTGAAGCGGACAAGCGCATTGAGACCGTGGCCGCTGTCGTCGTCGCAATACCATCGGCCGTCGGGCGCGTTGACCACCAGCGTCACGTCGTCCTGCGACTGAGTCGAGATGATCAGCGGCAGGCTCCCGGCGTCGAAGCGGAGCCGCAGGTCCGGAGCATCGGTGATATAGCCCGAGCAGCCGCCAGCGGCATTGCTGGCGGAGACCGATCCGCCCGACGTCATCCGCACCGTATAAGGATCGGGCGTGAAGCCGGAAGACAGCGAACGCTCGCCATAGTTCGGGTCGGCGCCGACATTCTGCGCCAGCGCAGGCGTCGCTGTGCCGACGAGCAGCATTGCTGCGAGTGTTGTTCTGATCATCATCGTCTGTCCCCTTTCATTTCACAGCCGAAATGGCCCCATTTGCGTAGCGGCTGCAAAATTACAGGTGGATGAACCTCTTGTTTTGCGCAACTTAATGTTAGCGAATACTTCGCCGCCTCCCCTTTCCTTGTCTCGGTCCAGGCAGGTGCGGCGGGGGCATTTCGCTTCCCCTCCGGGCCGCGAATCCCTATATCCTCGGCATGGCAACTCCTCCCGAACCGAACGAATATGGCGCCGAATCCATCAAGGTGCTCAAGGGCCTCGATGCGGTGCGCAAGCGCCCCGGCATGTACATCGGCGACACCGATGACGGCTCCGGCCTCCACCACATGGTGTTCGAGGTTTCCGACAATGCAATCGACGAGGCGCTGGCCGGCCATTGCGATCGTGTGCTGATCGAGCTGAACGCCGATGGCTCGGTGTCGGTGGAAGACAACGGCCGCGGCATTCCCACCGGCATCCACAAGGGCGAGGGCGTTTCGGCGGCGGAAGTCATCATGACGCAGCTGCACGCCGGCGGAAAGTTCGAGAACACGTCCGAAGGCAATGCCTATAAGGTCTCGGGCGGCTTGCACGGCGTGGGCGTCAGCGTGGTGAACGCACTCAGCGAATGGCTCGATCTGACGATCTGGCGCGACGGGCAGGAGCATTTCATGCGCTTCCGCCACGGCGATGCCGAAGCGCCGCTGGCGGTTACCGGCCCCGCCGAGGGCCGCAAGGGCACGCGCGTGACCTTCCTGCCCTCGCCCGCCACCTTCAAGATCACCGAGTTCGATTTCGACAAGCTCGAGCATCGCTATCGCGAGCTCGCCTTCCTCAACTCGGGCGTCCGGATCGTCGTGCGCGACCGGCGCCACGAGGACGTCAAGGAAGTCGAGCTGTTCTACGAAGGCGGCATCGCGGCGTTCGTGAAATGGCTCGACCGTAACAAGTCCGCACTGATCCCCGAGCCGATCGCGGTGGTCGGGCTGAAGGACGATATCGGTATCGACGTCGCGCTGGAGTGGAACGACAGCTATTACGAGAACGTCCTCTGCTTCACCAACAACATCCCGCAGCGCGATGGCGGCACGCATCTGGCGGCGTTCCGCGCAGCGCTGACTCGCACGCTCAATGGCTATGCCGACAAGTCGGGCCTCCTCAAGAAGGAGAAGGTGAGCCTCACCGGCGATGACATGCGCGAAGGACTGACCGCGATCGTCTCGGTCAAGCTGCCCGATCCCAAGTTCAGCAGCCAGACCAAGGACAAGCTCGTCTCGTCCGAAGTGCGCCAGCCGCTCGAAAGCCTGATGTCGGAAAAGATGTCCGAATGGCTCGAGGAGCATCCCGCCGAGGCGCGGCAGATCATCCAGAAGGTGATCGACGCCGCCGCCGCGCGCGAGGCCGCCAAGAAGGCGCGCGAGCTCACGCGGCGCAAGGGCGTGATGGACATCGCCAGCCTGCCCGGCAAGCTGGCCGATTGCCAGGAGCGCGATCCCGCCAAATCCGAGCTGTTCCTGGTCGAAGGTGATTCGGCGGGCGGATCGGCCAAGCAGGGCCGCGACCGCCACTTCCAGGCGATTCTGCCGTTGCGCGGCAAGATCCTGAACGTTGAGCGCGCGCGGTTCGACCGGATGCTGAGCTCGAAGGAGATCGGCACGCTGATCCAGGCGATGGGCACCGGCATCGGCCGCGACGACTTCAAGCTGGAAAAGCTGCGCTACCACAAGATCGTCATCATGACCGACGCCGATGTCGACGGCGCGCACATCCGCACGCTGCTGCTGACCTTCTTCTATCGCCAGATGCCCGAGATCATCGAGGCGGGGCACCTCTACATTGCCCAGCCGCCGCTCTACAAAGCGACCAAGGGCCGCAGCGAAGTCTATCTGAAGGACGATACTGCGCTCGATCAGTATCTGGTCGAAGGCGGCGTCGGCGCCACGGTGCTCGAAACACCCCAGGGCACGCGCTCGGGCGAGGACCTGCGCGCACTGGTCGAGCATGCCCGACGGATGCGCACGCTGATGCGCTATGTTCCACGACGCTATGACTCGGCGATCGTCGAGGTGCTCGCGCTCGGTGGCGTGCTCGATCCGGCCGCGACGCGCGAGCAGCGCGCGGCACGGCTCGATTCGGTCGCGAGCCATCTCGACCGCACCGACGCGGATGCCCGCTGGTCGGCGCGCATCACCGAAGACGGCGCCCTGCACTTCGAGCGCTCGTGGCGCGGCGTGACCGATCATCACATCATCGAGGCAGCGTTCCTGGCTTCGGCAGAGGGGCGCAAGCTCCACGGCCTCGCGCAGGAGCAGGCGGAGAGCTATTTGGGCACCGCCAAGCTGGTGCCGGCGAAGAACGCCGCGCAGAACGATGAGGCGCCCGAAGGCACGATCGACACCGAGACGCCCGACGAAGAGGCGCCCGTCACTGCCTCCAAGGGCGAGACGCTGGTGGCGCGACCCAGCGAGTTGCTCGACGCGATCCTGGCGGCGGGCCGCAAGGGGCTGGCGATCCAGCGCTACAAGGGTCTCGGCGAGATGAATGCCGAGCAGCTGTGGGAGACCACGCTCGATCCGCAGAACCGCTCGATGCTTCGAGTGGCGGTCGACCAGGCCGATGTCGCCGACGAGATTTTCACTCGGCTGATGGGCGACGTGGTCGAACCGCGGCGCGAGTTCATCCAGGAGAATGCGCTGAGCGTCGCCAATCTGGACGTCTGAGTGAGTGCCTCTGCCGCCCGTCGGCCTAGAACGGGCGCGGCATCGGCGCGCGACTCGGCAGCGTCGGGCGCAGCCGCGCTCCGCCCGATCTCGCGATCTCGCTCGGCTCGCCGTGCCGCAGACGGCGCCGCTCAACACGTCTGCGGCACGGCGCAAGCGATCCGTCGCCGCTTCGCCACCGCCGGGCGCAGCTCGAAACGCCCGCGGATTGCGCCGCTCGGCATAATGAGGCACCGCCTCGCCGAGGCAGAAGACGGGGCTTTCATGGCGACGGTTCGTTTCGGGCGATTGCTGGTGCTCACCGCGTGCATCGCGCTTGCCGCTCCTGCCGCAGCACGCGACGAAGCCGGGTCCTCCGTCGCGACAACCAGCGAGGCGCCGCCGGTCGATGCCGGCCGGGCGAGCTACTACGCTGATCGCTTCGCCGGCGGGCGGACCGCAAATGGCGAACGTTATGACCCGCGCGAGCTGACCGCGGCGCATCGCACGCTGCCCTTCGGCGCCCGCGTCCGCGTCACCGATCCCGCCAATGGTCGAAGTGTCGTAGTGCGGATCAACGACCGTGGCCCGCATCTTGCCGGCCGTGTGGTCGATCTCTCCCGTGCAGCCGCAGAGGAGCTCGGCCTGATCCGGCGCGGCGTCGGTCACGTCGAACTCAGGCTAGTCGAGGAAGCGGGCGTCGAAAGCGCGCAGAGCTGATGCTTCACGCTTCCGCAACCGGGTCGTGCTAACGCCGCGGAATGCGGCAACGTGATTCTTCACCGTCACGGACAGCAGGCGCGCTGTTCGCGATTGCAGGCGCGGCGGCGCTCTCCGCCTGCTCGGCCGTGCCCGGCCCGCGCATGGGCGCCGCGCCTCCTGCAGCCCTGAACGATGGCGTCGCCAGCTATTATGGCGACGAATATGCCGGACGCCCGACGGCGAGCGGAGAACGCTATGATCCCGGGGCAATGACCGCAGCGCACCGCACGCTTCCCTTCGGAACGATCGTGCGCGTCACCGATCCTGCGACAGGCCGTAGCGTGACCGTGCGGATCAACGACCGCGGCCCCTTCCGTCCGGGGCGCGTGATTGACCTCTCCTATGCCGCGGCCGCCGAGCTTGGCCTCGTCCGGCGCGGCATCGCTCCGGTGACGCTCGCTCTGGTCGACCGCTGAAGACGGGTGCGGGAGTACCAGCCCCCCGGCGCCCCGCCTCAGCCGAGCTCGGAGATCAGCGCAGAGTCCCGGTCATAGATGTCCGGGCGATAGCTGATGCTCCCGTCCGGCTGCGGCCATGCAGTGAAGTAGGTCAGATACACCGGGATTTCCCGTTGCAGCTGGACCTGCTGATTGTCGCCCGAATCGATCGCCTGGCGCAGTCGCGCGCGATCCCAGCCGTCCTGAGTCAGCGCCCACATCGCAAGATCGATCGGCCGCTCGACCCGGACACAGCCATGGCTTTCCGACCGGCTGGAATTCTCGAACAGCTGGTCCGCCGGCGTATCATGCAGATAGATGGCATGCGGGTTGGGGAACATGAACTTGATGCGGCCCAGCGCATTGTCGGGCCCCGGCCGCTGGCGCACGAGGAGATTGGGATCGCCCGCCGCGGCGCTCGCCCAATTCATGGCGCCCGGGTTGAGCACATCGGCACTCGGGGTGAAGCTGCGGACCACTTCCATGTTGCGGCTTTGCAGATAGCCGACGCCGTTCGCCCGAACCGCTGGCGCGATCTCTTCGCTGGTGATCGAATTGGGGATGTTCCAGTAGGGATTGATCTCCAGATATTCCATGCGATCCGCCATCAGCGGCGTGCGATCATATTCGGTGCCGACGACCACGGCCATTTCCTGCACCGCCCGGTCGCCTTCATACATGCGCACCGTGTATCCCGGGATGTTGACCATCACATAGCGGTCGCCGAGCGCATCCGGCAGCCAGCGGGCACGCTCCATGTTCGCGATCAGCGTGCGCTCCTGCTCTCCCGGCGGCTGGTTGAGCATCGCGCGCGTGTTCGGCCCGAGCACGCCATCCGCGCTCAGCCCGTGCTCCCGCTGAAACGACTCGACGGCGGCGGCGACTTGCGAATCGTAGCGATTGGCGCCGCTCTGCGGCACGGGAAGGCCGAGCCGCTCGCGCAACCTCTCGACGCGCGGGCTCCGGTCGCCCTGGCGGAGCAAGTCGCCCTCGCCGATCAGCGGCTGCGCGTCTGCTCCGTTGCCGTTGCGCACCTGCGCCAGCGCGTCGCGCAGGCCGTCATAGACCGGGTTCAGCCGATGCTGCTGCGCGAACCATTGCTCGAAGCTGCTCGCCGATGCAGCCGACGCCAGCACGTCCGCGGGGGCCGGTGGCTCGGGAGCCATGCCGGGCTCGGTGAAGTCGATCTTGTTCTCGACCCGGCCGTAGCGCAAATCGCTCAGATACCGCACCATCGTCTGCGACAGGCGCCGCTCCACAGCACGCCAATCGGTGCGCTGCGCCTCGGCGTCGCGGATCGCCTCCGCCAGCTGCTGCGGATCATAGTCCGCCGGATCAAGTCCCTCGCTCGCGGCATTGGAGAGGCGCTCCAGCAGTACCCCTGCATGCGGCCCTGCGCCGCGCGGGCCGAACCAGAAGGGCTGGCCGCCTCGTTCCGCATAAAATGCATCGACTCCGCGCTCCTGCGTCGCTTCGTGCGCCGGTGGAGCGGCCTCGGACGCCATGGTCGCGGCTGGCGCGGCGACTGAAGCGGCAGCAAGCAGGAGCGACGACAGGGAAAGATGCGATGCTAAGCTCATGAAAAACGGGTCTCCTTTTCCTTAGGGAAAGAATGAACCCCTCCATCGGTTCCGCAATCGTCCCGATCACCGGTTGACCGGGCCAGTACCGCAATGCAGCAAAGGCGCCATGGCCACGCTTCCTCCGATCACCAACAATCCGGACATCCGCTTTCTGGGGCGCCTGCTCGGCGACGTGATTCGCCGGCATGGCGGCGAGGACTTGTTCAAGCGGATCGAATATATCCGCTCGACTTCGGTCGACCGGCATCGCGGTATCGCCGGCGCCGATGCGATCGATCCCGGGCTCGACCGGTTGACACTCGACGAGACGCTGGATTTCACGCGCGGGTTCATGCTGTTTTCGATGCTCGCCAATCTCGCGGAGGATCGGCAGGGCGTGACCGCCGAAGACGAGGCGGATGTCGAGAGCGCACTTGCAAGACTTGCCGAACACGGTGTCGATCGCAGCGCCGTCGCTGCGCTGCTCGACCAGGCGCTGATCGTGCCCGTGCTCACGGCCCACCCGACCGAGGTGCGGCGCAAGAGCATGATCGATCACAAGAACCGGATCGCCGAACTGATGGCGCTGAAGGATCGCGGGCTCCAGGAGACGCCGGACGGCGATCGAGTCGACGAGGCGATCCTGCGCCAGATCGCGCTGCTGTGGCAGACGCGCGTGCTGCGTCGGGAAAAGCTTGGCGTGGCCGACGAAGTGGAAACCGCACTCAGCTATTTTCGCGACGTTTTCCTGCCGACGCTGCCGGCGCTTTATGCACGCTGGGATCGGGCGCTCGGCGAGCGCAGCCCGAGCTTTCTCAAGCCGGGGAGCTGGATCGGCGGCGACCGCGACGGCAACCCCTTCGTCACGGCCGAATCGCTTCGGCTCGCGCTGGCGCGCGCCGCCGAGACGGTGCTGGTCCATTATCTCGATTCGCTCCACGCGCTGGGCGCCGAGCTGTCGATCTCGACGCTGCACGCCGATGCCGATCCCGCTGTCGTGGCGCTGGCGGAGGCGAGCGGCGACACCGCTGCGAGCCGCGCCGACGAGCCCTATCGCCGCGCCATTTCCGGGATCTATGCGCGGCTCGCCGCCACCCATCTGAAGCTCGTCGGAAAGGCGCCGCCGCGCCCCGGCACGCTGACCGGCGAACCCTATCCCGATCCCCGCGCGCTTCGCGACGATCTCGCCGCGATCGCACATGGGCTTGCGGGCGGCGGCGATAGCCCGCTCGCCTCCGGCGGCAAGCTGGGGCGGCTGATTCGCGCCGTCGAGACCTTCGGCTTTCATCTCGCCACGCTCGACATGCGCCAGAACAGCGCCGTCCACGAGCGCGTCGTTGCCGAGCTGCTGAAGTCGGCAAACGTCTGCGACGATTATGCGGCGCTGCGCGAGGACGAGCGGATCGCCTTGCTTCGGCGCGAGCTGGCGAGTCCCCGGCCCCTGACCAGCCCCTATGCGAACTATTCGGACGAAACCGCGTCCGAACTCGCCATCGTCCGCGCGGCGGCCGAAGCGCATGCGCGCTATGGGCGCAGGTGCATCACCAACTACATCGTCTCGATGGCGGAGTCGGTTTCTGACCTGCTCGAAGTCCATGTGCTGCTGAAGGAAGCCGGGCTCTACGTTCCGGGAGAGACGCCGCAGGCGCATGTGATGGCCGTGCCGCTGTTCGAGACGGTCGCCGATCTCGAAGCGGCGCCGTCGATCATGGAAGCCTGGTTCGCGCTGCCCGAAGTTGCCGCGATCAGCGCCGCGCGCGGGCATCAGGAAGTGATGATCGGCTATTCCGACTCGAACAAGGACGGTGGCTATCTGACCTCGACCTGGCAGCTGTCGCGCGGATCCACGGCGCTGCAGCCGGTGTTCGAGAAGGCCGGCGTGTCGATGCAGCTTTTCCACGGCCGCGGCGGCGCGGTGGGCCGTGGCGGCGGATCGGCGTTCGCGGCGATTCGTGCACAGCCGCCCGGCACGGTGCAGGGGCGCATCCGGATCACCGAGCAAGGTGAAGTGATCGCGGCGAAATACGGGACGCCGGAAAGCGCGACGACCAACCTCGAAGCAATGGCATCGGCCACGCTGCTCGCGACGCTCGAACCCGAAAAGCTGAGCGCGCGCGACTATGACCGCTTCTCCGCGGCGATGGACCGGCTCTCGGAGACGGCGTTCCGCGCCTATCGGGGGCTGGTGTACGAGACGGAGGGCTTCACCACCTTCTTCCGCCAGATGACTCCGATCGCCGAGATTAGTGGGCTGAAGATCGGATCGCGGCCGGCGAGCCGCAAGAAGTCCGACGCGATCGAGGATCTGCGCGCCATCCCCTGGGTGTTCAGCTGGGCGCAGGCGCGGGTCATGCTCCCCGGCTGGTATGGCGTCGGCCAGGCGATCCGTGACTTCGACGACAAGGGGCTGCTGCGCGAGATGGCGGCCGGCTGGCCGCTGTTCGCCGCCACGCTCGACAATATGGAACAAGTGCTCGCCAAATCCGACATGGGGATCGCCAGGCGGTATGCGGCGCTGGTCGAGGACGATACGCTGCGCGACCGGATCTTCGGGCGCATTCGCGAAGGCTGGGATGCCACGCACGACGGACTGCTGACCGTGACGCGCCAGACGCGGCTGCTGGAGAAACACCCGCGACTGGAAACGTCTATCCGGCTACGGCTCCCCTATATCGAACCGCTCAATCTGCTGCAGATCGAGCTGCTGAAGCGCCACCGCGCGGGCGAGCAGGACAGCCGGATCGGCGAGGGTATTCTCCTCTCGATCAACGCGATTGCGACGGCGCTGCGCAACAGCGGCTAGCGCGTCGGCCGCCGCTGGCGCGTCAGTCGTCCAGAAACGGCGCGGCGATGTCGTCGCGGACGCGCATCAGCCGCCCGGTCGCACGATCGAGAAGCGCCCAGGTCGTCTTCGCCTCGACCTTCACCTTGCCGTCCTCCCCGGTGAACCGCATGTGTCGGTCGAACCGCGCGCCGCGCGGCGGCTCCGAAACCCAGGTTTCCGCCGTCACGGCCTCGCCGTCGCGCACATTGCCGCGATAGTCGATCTCGTGGCGCGTCACGACCCAGACATAGGCCCGGCGATGCTCCGGCGGCGCGACCGCATCCCAATGGGCGATCGCCACGTCCTGGATCCACTTCACCCAGACCGCATTGTTGACATGGCCCAGCTCGTCGATGTCGCCGGAACCGGCGGTGATGCGCGTGGTGAAGCGGGCCATGCCTTGTCCCTAGTGCGCGGCAGAGAGGCTGGGAAGCGGCGTCACTCGGTCAGGGTGCACGGGATCGGCGGCTCGCCGCGCGCGGTGAAGGTCAGCGCGTCGCCACGCGCCTGCAGCGTGTAGCCCTCGCTGGTGTAGAGCATGCCCGAGCCCACCTCCTGCCGCGCAAGCGTCGCGACCGTCTCGCCCTCGCGCGAGACCGCCACCCTTTCCCGATCGGAAGCGAAGCGGACGACGAGCTGCGTACCATCGACGCAGCGATAGCGGGAAAGGGAGCGCGTCTCCGTCTGCGCCTCTGGCGTTGGCGAAGCCGGTGCAGTGGGCGCGGGGCTTGTGGTCGGGCTCGGGATCGGCGTGGGACTGGCCCGGGCGACCGGCGTAGCAAGCGGCGTCAGCTCCCCTGTCGCGGCCGTCGTGGGAACAGGCGACGGCTCCGGCTCGGCTTCCGCAGGGCGCGGCGTCACGTCGATCTCGTGAATCCGCCAGCTGCGCTCCTCGGCAGTCGTGCCCGGAATGGCGCCATTGCGATGCACCGTCACGAAACCGCGCATGACGAACGGCCGGTTTCCTGCCGCCAGCCGGCCAGTGACGCGCACCGGAACCCGCGCCCAGCGATTGCCTGCGCCCGCGTCGATGCGGTCGGGCAGGCCGACTTCGGCGCGGAGTTCGCTGAATTCCTCGAACGTCTGCGCGAACTCCTCGCTCGAGAGACCGGACGCGGTGCCATCGCGCTCCCACAGTCCATAGGCACGGCGATAGGCGCCGCGCGAGAGCAGGCGATAATAGTGCGTGACGAGGTCTGCGGCGGCCTGCCGGCCGTTCGAATCCTCGATCGCCGCTTCGGCCACGGGCTCAACCGGAGCGCTCGGCGCAGACGATGCTTCGGCCTGCGGAGCAGGAGCCGGCTCGGGCGGCGCGGCCTCGGCGGATTGCGCGGAGGTCGCAGGCTGAACATCAGCCGGCAGCCGGGTCTCGATGTCGGTTACGATGTCGGCGTCCTCGCCTTCGCTGCACGCAGCGAGCGCGCAAAGGGCGATCAGGGCGACGGCAAGCCGCATACGATGCTCTCCTCCAGGACCCGAACCCGCGGAAACGGGCCGCAGCTGCGAACGCCGCCGCGCGGCCCCCGTTCCGGGCGCACGCGTACGGCTCAGCACTTCCCGCATTTCCAACTGCGCCCCCTCGGCGGTTTCCAGGACATCGCCCGCCCAGAAGCCGAACGCCGCACGCGCCTTGAAAGCGGCCATGTTCGCCAGCGGCCTTCGAACGAAAGCACGCTCCATTTGATCGACTCCGCGGCCTGCGGCCGAGCGAAATCTGCCTGGCGCACGATATAGTGGTCGACTCGCAGGTCGGTGAGCATGGCGCACTCCGAAGCGGGGAGTGCGCCATGCTGCGCAGCCGCGCGGACGGGGTCAAGCGCAGGCAGGTTCAGGGGGCGAGCGCCGCGTCGTCGCCGTCGTCGCCCTCCGCGTCGAGCGCGGCCTGGTCGACGGCGTCGTTGTCATAGTCCGCCTGCAGATCGTCTTCATCGCGATCGTCGCGGTCGAGCCGCGCATCGGGATCCTCTTCGCCGATCTCGCGGTCGCGCATCGCGAGATCGTCCTCGCCTTCGACGTCGTCGAGCTCCTCGCCGAGGTCCGGGTCCATGTCGGTCTGCACCGTGCCGTCGTTCGGGCCGCCGCGCGTCGCTTCGAAAACCTCGGCGCGCTGGCTCTCGTCGTACCCGTCGTCGTTGGGGCCCTGCTCGGGAATCTGATGGCCGCCCATATCGTCCTCATCGTCTCGGCCGCGGGCGGAATGCCCGGGCCGGACGTCAACGGAAGGACCGCGCACGCGTTCCGCCGCGCCGCCTCGCTTATGTCAGCTCGGGCGAAACATCCGCCCGCGCTCGGCGATCGCGATGACGATGAACGCCGCCGTTCCGCACAACAGGAAACCCGCATAGAGCGGCACGGTCGTTCCGTCGTAGGATTGGCCGATCACCGCTCCCAGCACCGCGCCGCCCAGCGTCGTGACAAAGCCCTGAAAGCTCGACGCCGTGCCGGCGACCTCGCCCATATTCTCCATCGCCATCGCCGAGAAATTCGAAGTGGCGAGCCCGAAGCACGCCATCATCAGAGCCTGGAGAATGATGAAGCTCACCAGCGATTCGCCGCCGAACCACACGACCGCCAGATGCACGGCGGAGATGCCGATCAGCCCAGCCAGCGCGAAATGCGAGATGCGCCGGGTGCCCAGCCGCATCACGATCCGTGCATTGATGAACGATGCGAGCGCCATGGTTCCCGCCACGCAAGCGAACACCAGCGTGAGCAGATGTGGCACCTCGAAGATATCGGCGACGATCTGCTGCACCGAACCGATGAAGCCGAATAGCGCGCCCGAAAGCGCCGCCGCCGCAAGCGTGTAGCCGACGGCGCAGCGATCGCGCAGCACTGTCATATAGCCCCGTCCGATGCGCCGCGGATCGAGCGACAGCTTGCGCTCGGACGGCAGAGTCTCGGGCATCCGCACCCAGAACCAGATCGCGATCAGCGCGGCGACTCCGCCGATGCCGCCGAAGATCAGCCGCCACGATCCGAACAGCAGCACGATTTGGCCGAAAGCAGGCGCAAGCACCGGTGCCGCCATGAAGACGATGAAGGCGAGGCTCATAACGCGCGCCATCGCCCGTCCGGCAAAACAGTCGCGCACGATCGCGATCGTCACCACCCGGGCTGCGGCCACTCCGGCGCCGCTCGCAAACCGCGCCAGCAGCAGCAGCTCGAAGCTGCCGGACACGGCGGCAAGCGCATTGGCGACGACATATCCGCACAGTCCGGCGAGCAGCACCGGCTTGCGCCCGAACCGATCCGAGAGCGGCCCGTAGACGAGCTGCGCAAAAGAAAAGCCCAGCAGGAAGGCCGTGATCACCAACTGGCGCCGGTTGTCCTCGACCACGCCGAGGCTGTCGCCGATCGCGGGCAGTGCCGGCAGCATCGAATCGATACCGAGCGCCGTCAGCGACATCAGTGCCGCGACGATCGCGACGAATTCCCCGAAGCCGAGCGGCGCGCGATCCGCCGATTCGGCGTGCGGCGGTGCGGTCTGCTGATCCATGCGGGAGCCTTTGGCGGATCGCGCCGGTCGCGTCACCTGCTTTGCTTGACCTGGCCCGGGCAAATCCCTAGTGTATTGTGAGTATAACACGCTGGAGACCAAGCCCATGAACCGCGCCGCCGCCCTGTTGTTGCTCGCCCTGCCGCTCGCCGCTTGCGGAGATGGGGAAGGCAACGGCACGGCGATGTCGATCGACGCCATTTCGGACGGCGGGAATGCGAGCATCACCTCCGACGCCGACGGCCGCTTCACGATCAAGGCGCCGGGGTTCGAAGGGTCGCTGAAGCTGCCTCCGATCCAGATCGACGCCGCCGATTTCGACGTGAACGGGATGCGGCTCTATCCGGGATCGACGGTGACGGGCTTCAATGCCGAGGCCGATGACCGAATGGGCCAGCGCGATCAGGCGAAGGCGACCTTCCGATTCACCAGCCCCGCCGATGCGGCGACCGTGCAGGAGTGGTTCCGCGAACAGCTTGCCGCGAACGACTTCGAGTTTCAGGCAGATGCAGCCGGTTTTGCCGGCACGACAGCCGAGGGCGACCGCTTCCGCCTCGAACTCGGCGGCCAAGGCGACCAGACGCGGGGCACGCTGACGATCGGCGAGTAACGCACGCGCCGCTGTTCGGGCGCCGCCCGAGCCGCTATCTGCGGAGCTCAGTTCAACCGGAGTCCCGATTCGTGACCGACACCCTTCTCGACCAGGTTCCGCTCGTCAGCCTAGCGCGCGCGGATCGCGAGCCCGAGGCGTTCGCCGCCGAGTTGGGGCAGTCGTTCGAGCGGTTCGGCTTCGCGATGGTCTGCGATCACGGGATTGATCCGCAGTTGGTCGATCGCGCCTGGGCCACTACCCGCGCATTCTTCGAGCTGCCGGAGGACGAGAAACGCCGCTATCATGTTACCGGCGGCGGCGGCCAGCGCGGCTACACGCCCTTCGGCATCGAGATCGCCAAGGACGCGAGCGAGAACGACCTCAAGGAATTCTACCATATCGGCCGCGATCTTCCGGCCGGGCACCGCTATGCCGAGGCCATGCCCGACAATATCTGGCCTGATCGGCCGGAAGGGTTTCGCGAAACCTTCGGCGCGCTGTTCGCGGCATTCGACACCGCCGGGCTGCGGCTGCTGTCGGCGATCGCCCGGCATCTGGGGCTAGCCCCCGACTGGTTCGAAAAGCCGGTGGCTGACGGCAATTCGGTGCTCCGCCTGCTCCATTATCCGCCGGTGTCGCCCGATGCGCCCGGCGTGCGCGCAGGCGCACACGAGGACATCAACCTCATCACCCTGCTCCTCGGAGCCGAGGAGGCGGGGCTGGAGCTGCTCGACCGCGACGGTCGCTGGCTCCCGGTGAAGCCGCCCGAAGGAGCGATGGTGGTCAATGTCGGCGACATGCTTCAGCGGCTGACCAACCATGTGCTGCCTTCGACCAGCCACCGCGTGGTCAATCCGCCGCCCGAGCGCCGGGGCAATGCGCGCTACTCGATGCCTTTCTTCCTGCACCTCGCGCCCGATTTCACGATCGAGACGCTCGAGAGCTGCATCTCGGAGGACAATCCGAACCGCTATCCGCAGCCGATCACGGCGAACGACTATCTGCGCGAACGGCTGATCGAGATCGGCCTCATCAAGCCGTGATCCGGCCGTCGGCGCGCCTGCTGCGCGTCGACGCGCACGACGACGGCGTCAATGCCTGGAGCATGGCGCATTTCGCGCCGGGGCAGCAGCTCGCCGGCTGGATCGGCGGCTATTGCGACTATGAAGAGCGCACCGGCGGCTTCACCGTCCGGCGCGAGCTGCCGAACACCCAGGCGGTGCTGCTCGTCAATCTCGGCGAGCCGATCGCGCTGGTGGGCGGCGATGGGGGCACGTTGCGGCTCGGCGCCGGCGAGGCATTCGTCGCGGGAACCCATCTGCGACCGGCACTATCGCAATCGACCGGCGCGCAACGCGGCGTGCATGTTTTCCTGTCGCCCGTGGCGCTGCGGCGGCTGACCGGCGTGCCGATGCACGAACTGCGCGACCGCGTGGTGCCGCTGGAGGCGCTGTTCGGTGTTGCCGCTGCCACGCTGGGCGCGGCGCTGGGCGAGGCGGCGGATCGCGCGGAGCGCGTCAGGCTGATCGAAGCCGCGCTTGAGGCACGACTGGCGCGCACCGCCGATCTGCGCGCAGTCGACCTCTATGCCCTGCGCCAGACCGAAACGCTCGCCGGCGTCGAGCTTGCCGAGATCGCCCGCGACATCGGCTGGAGCCGCAAGCATCTTGCAAGCCGGATCACCGATCTGGTGGGGGTAGGCCCGCGCAGCTGGCGACGGCTGCGCCGGTTCGAGCGCGCGGTGGGGCTTGCGGAAAGCGGTGATCGCGACTGGGCGGGCATCGCTGCCGAATGCGGATATTGCGACCAGTCGCACCTCATTCGCGAGTTCCAAGAATTCGCTGGTCTCACGCCGCGCGCGTTCGCCGCGCGGCTGGTGCCCGGTGGCGGAGGGCTGATCGAGCGCTGAGGTGCCTTTCGTCCAATCGTCTCCCCGCGCGGCATGGCAGCGAGTGCAAACCACCAGGGAGAGAGTCGGATGCGACACGAGATCATTCCCAATCTGCGCTATGCGGATGCGCCTGCGGCGATCGCGTTCCTCTGCGATGCGTTCGGATTCGAACGGCACGCAGTCTATGCAAACGCACAGGATCCGCAGATCATCGATCATGCCCAGCTGCTCTGGCACGACCGCATGATCATGATTTCCTCGGCGAAACCAACCGACTATGCCGCCGCGGCAGGAATGAAGACGGCGGCCGAGGCAGGCGCCGCGACCGTGACCTTGTACCTCGTCGTAGCCGACGTCGATGCGCACGCCGAGCGCGCGCGGCACGCCGGTGCCGAAATCTTCATGGAGCCGGCCGACCAGTCCTATGGCGGGCGCGGCTATGGCGCACGCGATCCCGAAGGCAATGTCTGGAGCTTCGGCAGTTGCGATCCCTTTGCCGATCAGTAGCAGCGCTGCCGTTCCAACCGCCGGTCACTTGGGTTAGGCGCTGTCGCGCTGAACCACAGGAGCACCGAATGACTGAACCGCTGCGCGTCGCCCTTGCCGGACTCGGCACCGTCGGAGCAGGCGTCGTTCGGCTCATCGACGCGAACGGCGAATTGATTGCGCGGCGCGCGGGCCGCCCGATCGAAGTCGTCGCCGTGTCCGCCCGCGACCGCAGCAAGGACCGCGGGATCGATCTCGACCGCTTCGACTGGGTCGATGACCCCGCCGAGCTGGCACGGCACCCCGGGGCGGATGCAGTGGTCGAGCTGGTCGGTGGTGCCGACGGACCCGCGCTCGCGCTGGCTCGCGCCGCGCTGGGCGCCGGCAAGAGCTTCGTCACTGCCAACAAGGCGATGGTTGCACACCACGGACTCGAGCTCGCCCGCGCGGCCGAAAGCGGCGGGGTGGCGCTCAAGTACGAGGCTGCGGTCGCCGGCGGCATTCCGGTGATCAAGGGGCTGCGCGAAGGCGCTGCCGCCAATGTGATCGACCGCGTCTACGGGATCCTCAACGGCACCTGCAATTTCGTCCTCACCAAGATGGAAGCCGAGGGCCGCGACTTCGCCGACATCCTCGCCGAAGCGCAGCGGCTCGGCTATGCCGAAGCCGATCCCTCGACCGATATCGACGGGGTCGACGCAGCACACAAGCTGTCGATCCTCGCCAGCCTCGCCTTCGGCGCGCAACCTGCGTTCGCCGACGTGGTCGTCACGGGCATTCGCAACGTGATCGCCGCCGATATCGCCGAAGCAGCCGCACTCGGCTATCGTGTACGCCTGCTGGGCATGGCCGACGCCGACGGCAAGGGCCTGTTCCAGCGCGTCCAGCCGATGCTGGTGCCGCTCGATCATCCGCTCGCGCATGTACTTCATTCGACCAATGCGGTCGTCGCCGAAGGCAATTTCGTCGGACGGCTCTTCTTCCAGGGCGCAGGCGCGGGCGACGGTCCGACCGCCTCCGCTGTCGTGGCCGACCTGATCGACATCGCGCGCGGCGAATTCGGGCCGCCCTATGCGATGCCGGTCGAAGCGCTGGCGGCGCTCCCGCCGGCGGACAGCGGCGAGCGCCGCGGGCGGGACTATCTGCGCTTCACCGTGGCCGACAAGGTGGGCGTGCTCGCCGAGATCGCCGCGGCGATGCGCGATGCCGGCGTTTCGATCGAAAGCCTGATGCAGCGCGGTGCGATGGCCGATGGAAGCGTGCTCGTGGCAATCGTGACGCACGAGGGCCCGGAGCGCTGTGTCGCTCAGGCGCTCGAAAAACTGCGGGGCTCGCCGAGCCTCAAGAGCGAGCCGATGTGGATGCCGATCCTCTCCGACTGAGGTCAGTCGTCGGAACCGGTATCGATGATGACGGTGCCGTCGCTGGGGCAGACCGGCGCGCCCGAAAGACCACACCGCATCGGCTCCTGCTCCATCGCCCGCGCAACGCGATCCTCGGTCTCGGCGGGATCGAGCGGCAATCGGAAGCGGCTACGCCGCTCGGTGCAGTCGGCTTCGCCCGCCGCGCAGGTCTGCGCATCGCGAAGAAGCTCGATTTGCCCGGGCGCCGGTGCATCCTGCATCGGAACGATCGGCAGCAGCAGGAGAAGTGACAACATCGGGCGTGCTCCTTCGTGCCCCCCGCTTTTCTCAACGCCGGGGCAGGCACGAAGTTGCCGCGGCACGCGCCCGGACGCTCCTCAGTTGCCCCGGCAGAGGCGCTCGCCTATCGGCTTGGCGATCACATTCGAGGGGTGCCCGATTCCATGCCGACTGCAAGCAAAGTTCTCGACCGCGTCCTGGTGCTCGAAATGGTGCGAGTCACCGAAGCCGCGGCGATCGCGGCTTCGACTTTGGTCGGCCGCGGCGACGAAAAGGCCGCGGACCAGGCCGCCGTGGAGGCGATGCGCGACGCGCTGAACCAGCTCGATTTCGACGGCACCGTGGTGATCGGCGAAGGCGAGCGCGACGAGGCACCGATGCTCTATATCGGCGAGAAGGTCGGCGCGGCGCAGGGCAGCGGCCCGAAGATCGATATCGCGCTCGATCCGCTGGAAGGCACGACGATTACGGCCAAGGCCGGTCCCAACGCGCTGGCGGTGCTGGCGATCGCCGAGGAGGGCTGCCTGCTCAATGCGCCCGACGTCTATATGGACAAGCTGGCGGTCGGCCCCGGCTATCCCGAAGGCGTGATCGACCTCGCCAAGAGCCCGACCGAGAATATCCAGGCGATCGCCAAGGCGAAGGGCTGTGCCCCCAACGAGATCATCGCCTGCGTGCTCGACCGGCCGCGCCACGAGAAGCTGATCGCCGAGCTGCGTAGCTGCGGCTGCGGCATCATGCTGATCCCCGACGGCGATGTCGCAGGCGTGATCGCGACGACCGACCCCGAGACGACGGTCGACGTCTATATGGGCCAGGGCGGCGCGCCGGAGGGCGTGCTGGCGGCGGCGGCGCTGCGGTGCGTCGGCGGCCAGTTCCAGGGGCGCCTCGTCTTCCGCAACGATGACGAGCGCAGCCGCGCCGCCAAATGGGGGATCGAGGATCTCGATCGCATCTATACGCTCACCGATCTCGCGAAGGGCGACTGCATCTTCGCCGCGACCGGCGTGACCGACGGTTCGCTGCTCGACGGAGTGAAGCGCTATGGCCGCAAGATGCACACCGAAAGCGTGGTGATGCGCGCAAGCTCGGGCACGGTCCGCTGGGTGAAGGGCGAACACCGGCTGTGATCCTGGAGACCGCCACCGCGGCGCAGCTGCTGCTCGCGGTCACGCTCGTCGTACTGGCGGTCTTCACCATTTTCGATGCGCGCTCCTATGCGCGGTTCAAGACGATCGACGACACGCGCGAGCGCAAGCGCATCTTCGGGCGCTGGGTCGTTCAGGCGATGCTGCTGTTCGGCGGTGGCGCGCTTATCGGGCTCGCGCTGGTGGGTCGGCTGGGCGAGATCGTCGCCTTTCCCGTCGAGTTCCTGCCCGCGACTGCCCTGTTGGGCGAGTTGGACGACGTTCGCGGCCTCATCACCGGCACGCTCTTCGGACTGGTCGGCGGGCTGATCCTCGTCAGTGCGCTCGCCTTGCTGCGCCCGCCGAAGGAGGGCGAAGAGGTCCGCGTTGTCGGCGACATCGGTGCGCTACTGCCGCGCAACCGCGCCGAGCTGCCCTATGGCGCGCTGCTCTCGGCCAACGCGGGTATCACCGAGGAGCTGTTCTTCCGCCTCTATCTGCCGCTGCTCATCGTGCTCGCGGGTGGCGGCGCGGTGCTGGCGCTGGTCGCCGCCGCGCTCGTGTTCGGGCTGATGCATCTCTATCAGGGCGCCGCCGGCGTGATCGGCACCAGCGTAATGGGGCTGGTCTTCGTGCTGATCTACCTCGTCACCGGCAGCCTGTTGCTGCCGATCCTGCTCCATGTGCTGATCGATCTGAACGGACTGGTGCTCCAGCCCGCGCTGCTGATGCGCCGTCGGCGGCTCAGCTCTTCAGGCGCCAGCCCGTCCTGAAGATCAGCCACACGACGAACAGGCACAGCGCGAGGAAACCGCCGGTGAAGCCCAGGCTCACCCAGATATCGACATCGCCCTCGCCGAAGAAGCTCCAGCGGAAACCGCTCACCAGATAGACCACCGGGTTGAACAGGCTCACGGTGCGCCACGGCTCGGGCAGCATGTCGATCGAATAAAAGGCACCGCCCAGGAAGGTGAGCGGCGTCACCAGCAGCACGGGCACGAAATTGAGCTGCTCGAAGCCCTTTGCCCAGATGCCGATGATGAATCCGAACAGGCTGAACGCCAGGCTGGTGAGGATCAGGAACGCCGCCATCGCGAACGGGTGGCGGATATCGAGGTCGACGAAGAAGCTGGCCGTGACCAGGATGATCAGGCCGATCACGATCGATTTGGTGGCGGCGGCGCCGACATAGCCGAGCACCATCTCCATCGCCGAGATCGGCGCCGACAGCAGCTCGTAGACGGTGCCGGTAAACTTGGGAAAGTAGATGCCGATCGAGGCGTTCGAGATGCTCTGCTGCAAGAGCGACAGCATGATGAGCCCCGGCACGATGAACGCACCGTAGTTCACGCCGTCGACATTCTCGATCCGGCTGCCGAGCGCGCCGCCGAACACGACGAAGTAGAGCGACGTGGTGATCACCGGTGCGGCCAGGCTCTGCCACAGCGTGCGCAGCGCACGCGCCATTTCGAAGCGATAGATCGACCAGACGCCCTGTGCGTTGAACCCGTGCATCAGCGCTGCTCCACCAGATCGACGAAAATGTCCTCGAGGCTGGATTTCGAGGTGTCCAGATCCTTGAAGCCGATCCCGAGATCGCCGAGCCTGCGCAGCAGCGAGGGAATGCCCGTCCGCTCCGCCTGCGCATCGAATACGTAGCGCAGCGCATGTCCCTCGTCGGCGAGCGTCAGTTCCCATTCGGCGAGTTCGGGCGGGATCGCGTGCATCGGCTCCATCAGCACCAGCGTCATCTCGCGCTTGCCCAGCTTCTTCATCAGCGCGGTCTTTTCCTCGACGAGCAACAGCCTGCCCTTGTCGATCACGCCCACCCGATCGGCCATTTCTTCGGCTTCCTCGATATAGTGGGTGGTCAGAATGATGGTCGTGCCGCGCTCGCGCAGCCCCAGCACCAGCTTCCACATGTCGCGCCGCAGCGAGACGTCGACGCCCGCGGTGGGCTCGTCGAGGAACAGCAGCTCCGGCTCGTGCGCCAGCGCCTTGGCGATCAGCACGCGCCGCTTCATGCCGCCCGAGAGATCCTTGATCTTCTCGTTGCGCTTGTCCCACAGTGACAGATCCTTGAGCACGCGCTCGCAATAGGCCTTGTCGGGCGCCTTGCCGAACAGGCCTCGGCTGAACCGCACCGTGGCCATCACCGTCTCGAACATGTCGACCGACAGCTCCTGCGGGACGAGACCGATGCGCGATCGCGCCTCGCGCGGCTCACGCAGCGCGTCATGTCCATCGACCAAGATGGTCCCGGAGCTCGGCACGACGATGCCGCAGACGATGTTGATGAGCGTTGTCTTGCCCGCGCCGTTCGGCCCGAGCAGCGCGAAAATTTCGCCGCGCCGGATTTCGAGGTCGACCGAGTCGAGCGCCTTGTGCCCCGAGCCATAGGTCTTGCTGACGCCGGAAACGGATAGAATCTGCATGAAGCCCCCTTCTACGGAGGCTAGATGGGAGGCGCGAAGCCGCGCGGCAATGGGTGGCGGGCGGCACACCGTAACGGCGGCCGCCCTTGGCATTCAGAGAAAGGCGTCGAGCGTCATCGACGGATGGGGATAGCGAAACGCATTGGCGGCGATCGGCAGAACGATTCCCTCCGGCACGCCGGGGAGGAAGTAATTGCCCTGATATTCATTGGGCGCCGTGCGGCCGTCCCCCACCTCATAACTGGTGCCGATCGGCGCATAGGCGAGTTCGGTGCCGAAGACGGCATAGAGCGCCATGTCTACGAAGTTCATGTGCTTGATCGTGCCCCGCAGGTGGGTATCCTGGGCGATGATCGCGTGAAGCTTTTCGCGGACGAAGGAAAGCGCCGAGAGATCCTTCACCACCTGGTTGAAGTCATGCGCGCCATCGTGATGGACGATGCACTTGCCGGGATTCTCCACCGTCAGAACATTCTTCACATAGGAAGGAACGTCGCCGTGGAAGAGGCGAACGCGATGCGCCGATTCCGGGAATGCGCGGCGGATACGCTCGTAGGAGAAGAGCAGGAAACGCGCATTGATATCGACGAGGTCGAGATCGAAGTCGAACCGCTCGATGCAGCCGCCGAAAACGGCGGAAGCGCCACCCATATAGACGCCGACCTCGACGACGCGGTCGAATTCGCCAGCCAGGTCGCGCAGCGTTCGGACGAGGTCGAAATAATAAAGCGCGGTGCACTGATCCTCATAGGTCAGCTTGGTCGCGTGCAGACGCTCTGCGATCGAATCGAAAAAGCGATTGCGACCGGCGACAAGATCACCCTTCAGCCAGGCACGATGGCCGCTGAAGATCTCGATTCCCAGCTTGCTGTTGGGATCCGCAAGCTCCGCCAGCTCGGGGTCCGGTTCGATGAAAACTCCCGGCGCCATGATATCCTCCAATCGGAGCGTCCCTGTGCGCTCCCCTGAAGGACTTATAGACGGCGCGGCGGCTCAGCGGCGGGCAGCGGCCACCGCGTCGGCGAGTTGGCGATAGGAGACGGCGCCGGGGAGCACGCGATCGCCGATCACCCAGGCGGGAGTCCCGCTGATGCCGAGCGCCTGGGCAGTGGTGTGGTTGGTCGCCAGTTCGCGCTGGACGCGCGGTGTGCCGACGGTCTCGCGGACCTTCTCGATGTTCAGGCCAGCCGTCGCCGCGGCGCGACGGATCGACGCCTCGCTGAGCTGGCCTTGCGCGAACAGCGCGTCGTGGAAGCTGGAATATTTGCCCTGCTCGGCCGCCGCGAGCGCCCAGCGGGCGGCGGTGACGCTCTGTTCGCTCAGGATCGGAAATTCGCGATAGACCACGCGAACGTTGCGGTCCTTCGTCAGCAGTTCCTCGATCGCGGGCAGACTCGCGCGGCAGAAGCCGCATGCATAATCCATATAGACCGCGACGGTGACGTCGCCGTCGGGGTTCCCCGCCCACGCGCCGGGATAGGGATCGACGATCGCGTTCCGGTTCGCCTCCACGGCGCCGGCGGTCTCGCGCGCGCGCAGCCGCTCCATCGCTTCGGGAAGGATTTCCGGATTCTCGAGCAGATAATCGCGAACCACCAACTCGATCCGTGCCCGATCGGCATCGGCGCCCGCGGCCGGAACCACTGCCTGCGCCGCCGCGAAGATGCCCGCGCCTAGGACCGCCGCGAGCACGAACGAAGCCGCGAACAACCAGGGACTGCGCGTGAGCCGCTCGATCATTGCAGGTCCTCCGGCGTGCGGCTGCGGTCGCCGCGTTCCTCTTGCAGTGCGTTGCGCGAAACCATCAGAACGTCCTGCGCGCGGATCCAGTCAGGCGACCCTTCCTCGAGCCCCGCCATTGCCGTGCGTGCGCTCGCCGCCGCAACGGCGGAGTCGCCGATCAGGCTGGCGCGCTCGGCCATCGCAAGCGCGGTACGCGCGCGGTCCCCGGTGCGTTCGTAGACGATGGCGAGATTATACCAGGCCGAGGGATTCTCGCGGTCGCGGGCGACTGCCTGGCGCAGCACCTGCTCTGCCTCGCGCAGGTTCGCCGGGTCCTCGGTCGCGATCAGCGCGTGACCGAACAGCGTGGCGATCAGCGGCTGATAGCTGGTCTTCTCGACAGCGATTCGGAGCGGCTCGAGCGCTTCCTCGGCATGGCCGGATTCGAGCAGGATCTGCCCCTCCAGCTCCAGAAAATATGCGTCGTCCGGAGCCGCCTGGACCAGCGCCGCCGCTTCGGCCGCAGCCTGGCTGGGATAGCCGGACTTGTGATAGGCATAGGCGCGCGCATAATGCGCCGGGATCGACTGGTTGCTGGTCGGATAGAGCCGCAGCGTCGCCTGCGGATCGTTCACATAGCCGCGCAGCTTGGCCTGGACACGCTGAAACCGCTGCTCGAGCTCGGGATCGGTCGCCCGGTTCCAGCTCGGCGCGCCCTCCAGATCGGCGGTCAGCGCGGAAATCCGCTCGCCGCTGAGCGGATGGCTGCGCTCGTAGCTGTCCTCCTGCGGCACCGCGAGGCGATATTCGAGGTTCTGGAGCTTCTTGAAGAACTCCAGCATCCCGCGGCCGTTGACGCCCGCAGTGTTTAGGAAGCGCACTCCCGCAGCGTCGGCGGTCGCTTCCTGGCTGCGCGAATAGGCGAGATACTTGCCGATCGCGGCGCGACTGCCCGCCATCAGAATTCCGGTGCCGGCTTCGGGCGCGCCCGCCGCGACGGCGACGACCCCCAGCACCATCGAAAGGATCGAGATCGCGCCGGCCCCGCCGCTGTTGCGCAGCGGCACATGCCCGGCCACGATATGGCCCAGCTCGTGCGCGATGACGCCCTGGACTTCGTTGACGTTGGTGGCGGCGTCGAGAAGGCCGCTGTGGATGTAAACGGTCTGGCCGCCCGCCACGAACGCGTTGATCGAGGGATCCTGGATCAGGACGACACGGACATTGTCGGGCTCCAGCCCCGCCGCCTCGATGATCGGGCGGGACATGTCGGCGAACAGCGCCTCGGTTTCGGCGTCGCGCAGGATCGACTGCGCGGCGGCCGGACGGGCAGCGAAGCCAATCAGGCAGACCAGCGCCAGAAGGGCAACGAAGCGCTTCATGGCTGTCATATCGTCTTCAACTCCGCTCTCGGCAACGTTCGCGCGCGCGGCCTTCTCGGGCGAACGGTCTGAATGTCGCGTGAAGCGGCGCCGCGCGGGAAAGGCGCGGCGCCGTCACGAGTCATCATGCGCCGAAGGTGCGCTGCCACCAGCCGCGACGCGGACCCGCGGAGGATTCGCCCGCGTCCGCGGTCTCGGATTGCTGCTCAGCCGCTTCGGAGCTGTCGGCTTCCTGCGCATCGGAGGCCCCGTCCTGGGTCACCGGCTCCGGCTCGGGCGCATCTTCGGCCGGAACTTCCGCTTCGGCAGCCTTGCGGCGACCCCCGCGGCGACGCGGCTTCGATTCCGCCTCAGCCTCGGCAGACGGTCCGGGCAGCGCCTCGAGCGCCTCGCTGGCAGCTGCCAGCGCTTCGCCCGCATCGCCTTCGGGAGCCGCCTTCTTGCGGCGCGTCCGCTTGGGCTTCGCAGCGGCCGCCGCGGCTTCGCCTTCGGTCGCAGCGGCCTCGACTGCCGGCGCGGCAGCCTCGGAGGGGGCGTCGGCCTTGCGTGCGCGCGGGCGACGGCGCGGCTTGGGCGCCTCCTCGGCCGCAGCCGCCGGCTCGGCGGCTTCGACAGGTGCCGGCTGCTCGGCTTCGCCGATCTCGGCGACGTCGCTCACCGGAGTCTCGGTGCTCGTCTCCTCCGGTTCGACGGCGTCGGCCGCCTGCGCGACAGCCTCTTCAGCGACCGGCGTGCCGCGACGGCCACCGCGCCGACCGCGACGGCGGCGCTTGCGGCCTCCCTCGCCTTCGTCGCGATCTTCCTGCGCGCCCTCGGCTTGGCCCGCCTCGGACTCCTCCGATCCGGTAGCTTCCTCTTCATCGGTCGCGGATTCGTCCCGCTCCTCGCCGGACTGCTCCTCCCGATCCTCGTCGCGACCGCGCCCACGGCGCCCACGGCGGCGGCGGCGGCGCTTGCGCCCGCCTTCGCCCTCGCCTTCCGCGTCGCGTCCCTCTTGGCGGTTGCGCTCGCGCGGCTCGGCCTCGGCCTCGGCCTCGGCTTCGACCTCGTCTTCCTCGTCCTCGATCTCTTCCGGCAGATCGTCCTCGGGCTCTTCGATCAGCGGCTCGATCCGCGGCGCGTGGGCCGGCGGCGGGCCGGAGGCCTCGACCGACATGCGCGCGCCCTCGAGCTCGCCGTCCGACGCGACTTCGACCGAGACGCCATAGCGGTCCTCGATCTCGGCAATGTCGGCGCGCTTCTTGTTGAGCACATAGAAGGCGGCTTCCTGGCTGCAACGCAACGTGAGCTGCGAACCGCGGCCACGCGCCGCCTCGTCCTCGATCAGGCGCAGCGCGGACAGACCCGCTGACGAAGCGGTGCGCACCAGCCCGGTGCCTTCGCAATGCGGGCACTGGACGGTCGACGCTTCGAGCACGCCGGTGCGCAGCCGCTGGCGGCTCATCTCCATCAGCCCGAAGGCGGAGATGCGGCCGACCTGGATGCGGGCGCGATCGTTCTTCAGCGCCTCCTTCATCGCCTTCTCGACCTTCCGGACGTTGGACGAATGATCCATGTCGATGAAGTCGATGACGACGAGGCCTGCCATGTCGCGCAGGCGGAGCTGGCGTGCGATCTCCTGCGCGGCTTCGAGGTTGGTCTGAGTCGCGGTCTGCTCGATGTTGTGCTCGCGCGTCGAGCGGCCCGAGTTGATGTCGATCGACACCAGTGCCTCGGTCGGGTTGATGACCAGATAGCCGCCCGATTTCAGCTGGACGACCGGATGGTACATCGCCGCCAGCTGATCCTCGACATGGTGGCGCTGATACAGCGGCACCGCATCGGCATATTGCTTCACCTTGCGCGCGTGGCTCGGCATCAGGAGCTTCATGAAGTCCTTGGCCTGGCGATAGCCCTCCTCGCCCTCGACGATCACTTCGTCGATGTCGCGATTATAGATGTCGCGGATCGCGCGCTTGATGAGGTCGCTGTCGCCATAGACCAGCGCCGGCGCGGTCGACTTGAGCGTGGCCTCGCGGATCTCGTCCCACAGCCGGGCGAGATAGTCGAAGTCGCGCTTGATCTCGGTCTTGGTGCGCTGGAGGCCGGCGGTGCGGACGATGCAGCCCATCGTCGGCGGCAGCTTGAGGTCCGCCATGATCGACTTCAGCCGCTTGCGGTCACCGGCATTGGAGATCTTGCGCGAGATGCCGCCGCCGTGCGCGGTGTTGGGCATCAGCACGCAATAGCGGCCGGCGAGGCTCAGATAGGTGGTGAGCGCCGCGCCCTTGTTGCCGCGCTCTTCCTTGACGACCTGGACGAGCAGCACCTGGCGGCGGCGGATCACGTCCTGGATCTTGTAGCGCTTGCGCAGGCTCATGCGACGCTGGCGAAGCGCCTCGGCCGGGCTGTCCTCGCCATTGCCGCCACGCCGCTTGCGCCGCGGCGACTCCTCGTCGCCGGTTTCGGCATCCTCGCCTTCATCGTCGTCCGAACGCCGCTCGACCACTTCGACGTCACCGTCGGCGGCGGCGTCCTCATCGGCCTCTTCCTCGGCGCGGAGCGCGGCTTCCTCGGCGGCATGCTCGGCTTCTTCGGCGAGCAGCGCGTCGCGATCCTCCTTCGGGATCTGATAATAATCGGGGTGGATTTCGCTGAACGCCAGAAAGCCGTGGCGATTGCCGCCGTAATCGACGAACGCCGCCTGCAGCGACGGTTCGACTCGTGTCACCTTGGCGAGATAGATATTGCCCTTGAGCTGCTTGCGCTCGGCAGATTCGAAATCAAACTCCTCGATCCGGTTTCCCTTGACGACCGCCACGCGGGTCTCTTCCCGGTGGCGTGCGTCGATCAACATACGCATGGTCATGTACGTGTCTCCGGGCGCGCCGGCCCCCTGGCCCGTGTCGCGCGCCGTCAAAAAGGCGTGCCGGGCGAAGATGCCCGGCGGTGCTGGTTAAATGAGATGCCGTTGCTGCCCGGGCACGTCCGAACCGGCGGCTCGGATGCTCCACCTTCGCCGCGCGCGGCGCCGTAACGGCACTGCGGTCGGGACGAAGGGAAAATTGCCTCATGCAGCGTCAACCTGAATTGCCGCGCCGGAAAGCCGGCTGCGGCGGTTTCCCGAAACACGACGAACATGCTCCGGTACCGGTTACGTGCCTAGCACCGCCGTGCGCAGGCGGCAACCGCCGCCGCGAGAATGCCGCAAGAGGCGCTTCATGGTCGATGCGGCGTTAACCGCGCCCGTTGACCGCGGCTTGAGGGCCATCGGCTAGCCTCGCGAATGTCAGGGTAAATCGACGCGTACACGAGTATCTACGTATGTATTTGGGCTGGACCCCCCACGGCCCGGCGCGGCATATCGCGCGGGTGCTGCTTTTTCTCGCCTTTCTCTCCGGATGGCTTTCCGGGGCACCGAGCTGGGCGCAAGTGATCGAGGACGTCCGCGTACAGGGCGATCGCGTGATTGTCCGCTTCGATGCTCCGGCCGGACAGGCTAGCGCCTTTCTGCTCGGCGGGCCGCAGCGGATCGCACTCGACGTGCAGGGCGCACGTCCCGGCGGGCGCAGTGCGGCGGGCGGTGCAGTGGCCGGCGTCCGCCAGGGCCGGCACGAGACGGGCGCCCGGGTCGTGCTCGATCTGGCTCGTCCCGCGATCGTCACCGAAGGCAGTTTCGGCAGCGACGGACGAACCTTGACGCTCGAACTGCGCACGGTCGACGCCTCTCGCTTCGCGCGCGCCGCCGCCGAAGGGCGGATGCAGATCCTGCCTCCCTTCAACTATGTCCAGGCGAACAGCCGCAGCAGCTATCGGGAGACGATGCGCGTCCCGCCGCCGCGGCCCGCTGCCGAACTGCCGCGCGTCTACGGAAATGACGATACGCGCCCGCTGGTGGTGATCGACGCGGGTCACGGCGGCCATGACCCCGGAGCGATTTCGCCCGACGGCGCGCATCAGGAAAAGGTGCTCACGCTCGAAGTCGCGCACGCGATCAAGGACGCGCTGCTCGCTTCGGGCCGGGTCCGCGTGGCGATGACGCGCGAGGACGACCGGTTCCTGATCCTCCAGGAGCGCTACGGCATCGCGCGACGGCTGGGCGCGGATCTTTTCATCTCCGTTCACTGCGACAGCGCAGGCAATCACGATGCGAGCGGAGCGACGGCCTACACGCTTTCCGAAGTCGCCTCCGATCGCGAGGCGGCGCGGCTGGCGGCGCGCGAGAATCGCGCCGACATCATCTCCGGAGTCGATCTGCGCGACCAGAACCCGGACATTTCCTCGATCCTGATCGATCTCACGCAGCGGGAAACGATGAATATTTCCGCGCGATTCGCGAGGCTTCTCGGGCGCGAAGCGGAGCCCCTGATCCCGACGCGCACCAATTTCCATCGCATGGCATCGCTCGTCGTCCTGAAGGCGCCGGACATGCCCTCCGTGCTGTTCGAGACGGGCTATATCTCGAATGCCGAAAACGCACGCTTCCTGGCGTCCGAAGCGGGGCAGGAACGCATCGCGCAGAGCGTCCGGCAGGCGGTGGAGATTCACTTCGCGACCCGGCTCGCCGCGCGCTGACGGTAGTTCTCCGAGGCTGGCGTCGCGTGGGAAACTTGCTAAACCGCGCACGAAATGGCGGATTCCGAACCTACCAGCATCAAGCTCCGGCTACGCCGGGAAATCGGCGGCATCGCAGGCGCGTTCGAGCGCATCCGGCACCGCTGGTGGTTCCGCGTGCTCGCGGTGCTGGCGCTGCTGGCCGGGCTCGGCATGCTCGCGCTGTGGTTCCTGTTCGCGCGGAACCTGCCCTCGGTCGACACGCTGCGGAACTACGAGCCGCCGCTGCCCACCTATGTCCGCTCGATCGAAGGCGAGCCGATTCACAGCTATGCGCGCGAGCGGCGCGTGCAGCTCAGCTTCGAGGAATATCCCGATCTGCTGGTGAAGGCGTTCCTCGCCGCCGAGGACCGCACCTTCTTCGAACACAGCGGGCTCGATTATCCGGGCCTGGTCCGTGCCGCCTTCCAGGGCCTGACCCGTGGCGAGACGCCGCGCGGCACATCGACCATCACGCAGCAGGTCGCCAAGAACCTGCTGGTCGGCAACGAAGTAAGCTACACACGCAAGCTCAAGGAAGCGATCCTCGCCTGGCGAATCGAAGAGACGCTTACGAAGCCGCAGATTCTAGAGCTCTATCTCAATTCGATCGAGCTGGGCCGGAACGCCGGCGGCGTCGAGGCGGCTTCGCATGCCTATTTCGGAAAGCCGCTCGAGGAACTGACTCTGCCGCAATTCGCCTATCTCGCGATTCTGCCGAAAGGCCCGGCCAACTATACGCCCGAACGGCACAGCGAACGCGCGCTGGAGCGGCGCAACTGGGTGCTCAGCGAGATGCTGCGCAACGACTTCATCACCGAAGCGCAATATGCAGCCGCGGTGGATGCGCCGCTCGGCACGGTGCCGCGCCAGACGCCGAGCTTCGAACGCGTCGGCGGCTATTTCGTCGAGGAAGTGCGCCGCCAGTTGATCGACAAGTTCGGCACCACCGACGAAGACGGACCCTACAGCGTCTATAACGGCGGCCTCTGGGTGCGGACCTCGCTCGACCCTGACATCCAGCGCTATGCGCAGGACGCGCTGCGTGCCGGCCTCGTCCGGTTCGAGCGCGGCCGCGGCTGGACCGGCCCGATCCGCGAAGTCGAGTTCGAGGACGACCGCTGGCAGCAGGCGCTGCTCAACACCAACATCGGCATCGACTACAGTGATTGGCGCGCGGCGATCGTAGTCGAAAAGGACGGCAGCGAACCGATCACCATCGGCTTCGAGGACGGCGAAACGGGAACGCTGCCGCGCAGCAACGCCAGCATGCCGGTGCGCGGCCAGGGCGGCGAAGCATTCGCGGCACTCAAGCGCGGCGACATCATCGCCGTCGCGCCCGAAGGCGGCCGCTGGGCGCTGCGGAGCATTCCGCGCATTTCGGGCGGAATGGTGGTCGAGGATCCGCGCACCGGCCGCGTCCTCGCCATGCAGGGCGGATTCGATTCGCGGATTCAGGCGTTCAACCGAGCGACGCAGGCACAGCGCCAGCCGGGGTCGACGATCAAGCCGATCGTCTATTCGGCCGCACTCGAGCAGGGCATGACACCCGCCTCGATCATCGTCGATGGCCCCTTCTGCGTCTGGCAGGGAGCGCAGCTCGGCAACAAATGCTTCCGCAATTTCGGCAACAGCCGCGGCGCGGGTCCGCGCACCATGCGCTGGGGCATCGAGCAGTCGCGCAACCTGATGACGGTGCGCACCGCATCCGAAGTGGGAATGGAGCATATCGTCGATCTGATGCAGCGGATCGGCGTGAGCCAGCAGCCCTATGAGCCCTACCTCGCCTATGCCCTCGGCGCGGGCGAGACGACCGTGATGCGGATGGTGAATGCCTATTCGATCCTCGTGAACCACGGCCGCGCGCTCAATCCGTCGCTGATCGACTATGTGCAGGATCGCCACGGCAATGTGATCTATCCTGAGAACTGGCGTCCCTGCGAACGCTGCAACGCGCCCGACTGGGACGGCGGGGCGATGCCCCGGCCGCAGATTCGCGCGCGTCAGGTGCTCGACGCAATGAGCGCCTATCAGATGGTGCACATTGCCGAAGGCGTGGTGCAGCGCGGTACGGCAACGGTGCTGCGCAGCCTTGAGCGGCCGCTTATGGGCAAGACCGGCACGACCTCCGGCCCGACCGATGTGTGGTTCGTCGGCGGCGCGCCGCAGATGATGGCGGGCCTCTATCTCGGCTACGACACGCCCTCGAACCTCGGCGGCTATGCGCAGGGCGGCTCGATCGCGGCCCCCATCTTCAAGGAGTTCGCGGAGCGGGCGTTCGAAGGAATGGAAGTGGTTCCGTTCCGCGCGCCGGCCGGTATCCGAATGGTGCGAGTCGACCGGCGCACGGGCAAGCCGGTTCAGGGCGCCTGGCCGAGCGACGAGCCCCTCGCGAGCGTGATCTGGGAAGCGTTCAAGCCCGAGAGCGAGCCGCGGCGCATCGATCGCGAGGAAGAAGAGGATCAGCAGCAGCGACGCGCACCGGAGCGGAAGGCGACCCGGCCGTCCGAGGCGCCACGCGACAGCGAGTTCTTGCAACGCGAGGGCGGTATCTACTAGCGCCCCCAACCACTATATCGTTTGTCCGGCGACCGCCGGGGTCTCCTCTTCCCCAAGCACAGGCTTGCCGAACGAGATCCCGCAGCCGCCGGTGAACGCGGAATTTGACCGGAGTTAAGAGACCATGCGCGCCGAAGCGCAGGCATATGTCGACAAGATCAACGACGCGCTCGCGCTGCTGCGCCGCTTTCTCGACTGGGATCGTGCGCTGCGGCGGCTCGACGAGCTGAATGCGCGCGTCGAGGACCAGAGCCTTTGGGATGATCCCAAGCAGGCGCAGGACGTGATGCGCGAGCGCCAGCGGCTCGACTCCGCGATCACTGCGACGCGCGCGATCGACCAGGAGCTGCGTGACACCGCCGAGCTGATCGAGATGGCCGAGGCCGAGGGCGACGAGGAGATGGCGAGCGAGGGCACCGCCGCGCTCGCCGCGCTCGCGCAGCGCGCCGAGCGCGACAAGGTGCAGGCGCTGCTCTCGGGCGAGGCCGACGGCAATGACACCTATCTCGAGATCAACGCAGGCGCGGGCGGCACCGAGAGCCAGGATTGGGCCGAGATGCTCCAGCGCATGTACACGCGCTGGGCCGAGCGCCGCGGCATGAAGGTGGAGCTGATCGACTATCACGCGGGCGAGCAGGCCGGCATCAAATCGGCGACGCTGCTGCTGAAGGGCGAGAACGCCTATGGCTATGCCAAGACCGAAAGCGGCGTGCACCGGCTCGTGCGCATCTCGCCTTATGACAGCTCCGCGCGCCGCCACACCAGCTTCTCGTCGGTGTGGGTCTATCCGGTGATCGACGACAACATCGACATCGAGATCAACGAGAGCGATCTCAAGATCGATACCTATCGCGCATCGGGTGCGGGCGGGCAGCACGTCAACACCACCGATTCGGCGGTGCGCATAACCCATGTGCCGACCGGCATCATCGTTGCCTGCCAGACGCAGCGTTCGCAGCACAAGAACCGTGCAGAAGCCATGAGCATGCTGCGCGCCAGGATGTACGAGGCCGAGCTGCAGAAGCGCGAGGCCGAGGCGATGGCGACGCATGCCGCCAAATCGGACATCGGCTGGGGCCACCAGATCCGCAGCTATGTCCTTCAGCCCTATCAGCTGGTGAAGGACCTGCGCACCGGCGTCACCTCCACTGCGCCGTCCGACGTGCTCGACGGCGATCTCGACTCGTTCATGGCCGCGGCGCTGTCACAGCGCGTGACGGGCGAGTCAGTCGATGTGGAGGACGTCGATTGACGCCACGCCGCGTCTCGGCACCGCTGTGGCTGGGGGCGCTTCTACTCGCGGCGTGCAACGGCGCGTCGGATTCGAGCCAGCGTGGCCCCGACGGCTTTCCCGCGCCTGACCGGCCCGTCGCCAGCATCGTCTCGAGCCGCTGGTCTAACGAAGAGGCACGGGATCGGCTGAACGAGGCCGAGGAAGTGATGAATCGCGCCGGCATCCACCCCGGCATGACCGTGGCCGACATCGGCGCGGGCGAAGGCTATTACACGATCCGTCTCGCCCAGCGCGTCGGCGAAAGCGGCCGCGTGCTGGCGGAGGATATCGTACCCGAGGTGCGGGACGCACTCGCCACGCGCGTCGCACGCGAGCGGCTCGACAATGTCAGCGTGCGGCTGGGCGACCCCGACGACCCCAAGCTTCCCGAGGACAGTTTCGACCGGGTGTTCATGGTCCACATGTATCACGAGATCGAATCGCCCTATGAATTCCTGTGGCGGATGCGGCCCTCGCTGCGTCCCGGCGGCGAAGTGATCGTGGTTGACGCCGACCGTCCTACTCAGAACCATGGCACCCCGCCCGAACTGCTGCGCTGCGAATTCGCGGCGGTGGGATACCGGCTCGAGCGGATGGAGCCGATGCCGTCGGCCGGCGGCTATCTCGCGATCTTTCGCGCGGAGGGCGAGCGGCCCGAGCCCGAAGACATCGAGGCCTGCCCTGCGCCCGACGCGCCGACCGACGGCTAGACCGCCGGCTACAGCAATCCTAGCGCGCGAAAGCTCGTGAGCCCGCGCTCGCTGAGCACGAGATGATCCAACAGCCGCACGCCGAGCGCGCCGAGTGCGCGGGCGAGCTGGCGCGTCGCCTCGCGATCGGCGGCGCTGGGCGTGGGATCGCCGCTCGGGTGGTTGTGCGCCATCACCACGGCTGCGGCATCGAAGGCGAGCGCATCCGCCGCCACGTCGCGCACCCGAATGTCGAGCATGTCGCGCGCACCCGAACGGGCATGGCGCAGCCCCAGCAGTCTCCCGGCCGCGTCCAGATAGGCGAACGCCGCGACTTCCTCCCGCTCGCGGACAAGCGTCGCGAACAGAGCGCAGACGTCGCCGGCGTCGCGCACACGATCCGGGACGCAATCCTGCGTCGGTGCGGGCAGGCCGGGTTGCAGCTCCAGGCGTAGCGTCATGCCCCTAGCTGCCATCGAGTCCCGGTGCCGGCGAAGCGCATCCGTCTCCGTATCGGTCCGGCTTCGCTCCGCTTCGGAGCGGTCGGTGCCGCTTGGCCTGTCCGTGGGCACGCGCTAAGCCGCATCCATGCGCCAATATCTCGACCTGATGGCCCGCGCGCTCAACGACGGCGCCGAAACGATGGATCGCACCGGCACCGGAACGCGCAGCGTCTTCGGCCATCAGATGCGCTTCGATCTGGCCGAAGGCTTTCCGCTGCTCACGACCAAGAAGCTGCACATCCGCTCGATCATCATCGAGCTGCTCTGGTTCCTGCGTGGCGACACCAACGCGCGATGGCTGCAGGATCGCAAGGTGAGCATCTGGGACGAGTGGGCCGACCCGGAAACCGGCGATCTCGGCCCGGTCTACGGCAAGCAATGGCGTCGCTGGGAAACCGCCGACGGGCGCGAGATCGATCAGATCGCCGAACTGATCGACATGATCCGCACCAATCCCGGATCGCGCCGTCAGATCGTGAGCGCCTGGAACCCCGGCGAGCTTCACGCGATGGCGCTGGCCCCGTGCCACTGTCTGTTCCAGACTCATGTCGCCAACGGGCGGCTCTCGCTCCAGCTCTACCAGCGGTCGGCCGACATCTTCCTCGGCGTGCCGTTCAACATCGCCAGCTATGCGCTGCTCACGCACCTGCTGGCGCAGCAATGCGATCTGGAACCGGGCGACTTCATCTGGACGGGCGGCGACTGCCACCTGTACTCGAACCATCTCGATCAGGCCCGCGAGCAGCTCGCGCGCGAGCCGGGCCCGCTGCCCACGCTGGAAATCCTCCGCAGGGCGCCGTCGATCGATGGCTATGCATATGAGGACTTCGCGATCCACGACTATGTCGCGCAGCCGCACATCAAGGCACCGGTCGCGGTCTGACGCATGGTCCTGACGTTTCACCTCGCCCGCGCCGACAATGGCGTGATCGGTCGCGACGGGAGACTGCCGTGGCACCTGCCCGCCGACCTCAAGCGGTTCAAGGCGCAGACGATGGGCAAGCCGATGATCATGGGCCGCAAGACCTTCGAGAGCTTCCCCAGCCCGCTTCCCGGCCGCCGCCACATCGTCCTCACGCGCGACCGGCAGTGGCGAGCGGAGGGCGCCGAAGTGGCGCACGATCCGGCAGAGGCGTTGGCGCTGGCCGACGCCGCCGAAGTGGCCGTCATCGGCGGCGCGGAGATTTTCGCTCTCTACCTCCCCGACGCGGATCGCATCGAACTCACCGAAGTTCACGCAGCGGCCGAAGGCGAAACCGTCATGCCCCCCTTCTCTCCGCTTGAATGGCGCGAGGCCTTCCGCGAGGATCACGGGCAGGAAGCGGGGCGACCGGCCTACAGCTTCGTGACGCTGGAGCGTGTACGATGAGGAAATGGCTGTTGGGCGGGCTCGCGCTCGTCGCGGTGGGGGCGCTGCTGTTTTTCGGGCTGGGCCCGGTGTTCATCGAATCGAGCATGAATCGTGTGGCGAAGACGCCGCTGCCGGCGGTGTCCGACGAAACCCGCGCGCTGCACGAAAGCCTCGTCATCGCCGACATGCATGGCGACACGCTGCTCTGGCGGCGCAATCTCCTTTCGCGCGCCGGCCGCGGCCAGATCGATCTGCCGCGGCTCGAAGCGGGCAATGTCGCGCTCCAGGTCTTCTCTTCGGTCACGAAGACGCCGACCGGGCAGAATTACGACGCGAATAGCGCCGAGAGCGACAACATCACGCCGCTCGCGATCGCGCAGCTCCAGCCGGCACGGACCTGGAGCTCGCTGCTCGAGCGTTCGCTGTGGCATGCCACCAAGCTCGAGCGCGCCGCCGCCGACAGTGGCGGGCGGTTGCGGGTGATCCGCACTCCGACCGATCTCGATCGGCTGCTCGCCGCGCGCGCGGCCGGTGCCGAAGTCACCGGAGGCATGCTTTCGATCGAGGGACTGCAAAATCTCGAAGGCGACGCCGCCAACCTCGACCGACTCTACGAAGCCGGATTCCGCATGGCGGGGCTCACGCATTTCTTCGACAATGAAGTCGGCGGATCGATGCACGGCGAAGCGAAGGGCGGGCTCACGCCGCTCGGCCGCGACGTGCTGCGGCGGATGGAGGAAATCGGGATGGTCGTCGACATCGCCCATTCGAGCCACGCCGCCGTTGCCGAGATCCTCGCGATGGCGCGGCGCCCGGTGGTCTCCAGCCATGGCGGCGTCCAGGCGACGTGCAACGTCAACCGCAATCTGACCGATGCGGAGATTCGCGGCGTCGCGGCGACGGGCGGCGTGATCGGCATCGGCTATTGGGACGGCGCGGTGTGCTCGACCAGGCCCGAAGACATCGCCCGCGCCATGGTCCATGTCCGCGACCTCGTCGGCATCGATCACGTCGGCCTCGGCTCGGACTTCGACGGCGCGGTCACGACCGGTTTCGATACCAGCCAACTCGCCGTGCTCACCCAGGCGCTGGTGAACGCCGGGTTCAGCGAGGCCGACATCCGCAAGGTGATGGGCGGCAATGTGCTCCGCGTGCTGCGTGCCGGCATCCAGCCGATGCGCTGAAGCCCGCACCGACGCGCGAAGCATTTGAAAGGGGCCACGCGCCAGCTATAGCCGCTGCCATGGAGCGGCTGGACGGCGGCTCGGCGGTTCCGGCCCGGCTTCGCGGCGGAATCGTCGCGCTGGGCAATTTCGACGGATTTCACCTCGGGCATCAGGCTGTCGCGGGCCGCGCGATCGCGCAGGCGAAGGCGGCCGGCCGTCCTGCGATCGTCGCCACCTTCGATCCGCACCCGGTGCGCTTCTTCCGGCCGGACGTCCCCCCCTTCCGCCTCACCAGTCTCGATCAGCGCGAGCGGCTGTTCGCGGCGGCGGGCGCCGATGCGATGCTGGTGTTCCGTTTCGATGCCGCGCTCGCCGGGCTGTCCGCCGCCGAGTTCGCGCGCCGGCGGCTGGTCGATTCGGTCGGCGCGGCCGGAGTCGTCACCGGCAGCGATTTCACTTTCGGCAAGGGGCGCGACGGCAATGTCGGCGTGCTCGAGGCGCTCGGCGCGGAACTCGGCTTCACCGTCGAAACAGTCGCGCCGGTGCTCCAAGACGGCGAGCCGGTCTCGTCGAGCCGCATCCGCACGCTGCTGCGCCAGGGGCATCCGCGCGAGGCGGCGGCGCTGCTGACGCGCCCCTTCGCGATCGAAGCGACGGTGCAGCCCGGTGCGAAGCTGGGGCGCGAGCTCGGCTGGCCGACCGCGAACCTCGTGCTCGGCAACTATCTGCGTCCCGCCTATGGCATCTACGCCGTGCGCGGTCGGCTAGCCGACGGACGCGTGCTCGACGGCGTGGCGAACCTCGGCATCCGGCCGAGCATCGAGCCGCCGATCGAGCTGCTCGAACCGCATTTCTTCGATTTCTCGGGCGATCTCTACGGCCAGACGATCGAAGTGGCGCTGATCGACTATCTGCGCCCGGAGGCGAAGTTCGAGACGATGGACGCGCTGCGCGACCAGATCGAAGCCGATGCCGCCGAGGCTCGCCGTCGGCTGGCGGCGGGCTGATCGGGCAACATCCGCTTTGAAAGCGCGCGCGCATCCTTTAATCGGCGCGCACCCATGACTGACGCATCCGACACCAAGCGCGACTGGCGCGACACCGTCTTCCTGCCGAAGACCGATTTCCCGATGAAGGCCGGGCTTGCCGCCAAGGAACCCGGCATCCTCGAGCGCTGGGCGCGAATCGGCGTGTACGATCGGCTGCGCGAGCAGCGCGCCGGGCGCGAGCGCTTCCTGCTGCACGATGGTCCGCCCTATGCCAATGGCGACATCCACATGGGCCATGCGCTCAACAAGATCCTGAAGGACATCGTCACCCGCAGCCAGAGCCTGATGGGCAAGGACGCGCCCTATGTGCCGGGCTGGGACTGCCACGGCCTGCCGATCGAATGGAAGATCGAGGAAGCCTATCGCGCGAAGAAGCGCAACAAGGACGAGGTTCCCCCCGCCGAATTCCGCCAGGAATGCCGCGACTATGCCGCCAAATGGGTGGGCGTGCAGCGCGCGCAGTTCGAGCGGCTGGGCGTGATGGGTGACTGGGACGACCCCTATCTCACGATGAATTTCGAGAGCGAGGCAATCATCGCCGGCGAGCTGCTGAAGTTCGCGGAGTCGGGCCAGCTCTATCGCGGCGCCAAGCCGGTGATGTGGTCGCCGGTCGAAAAGACCGCGCTCGCCGAGGCCGAGGTCGAATATGAGGACATTGTCTCGACCCAGATCGACGTGGCGTTCGAAATCACCGAGGCGCCGAACGCGCCGGAACTGGTCGGCGCGCATGCGGTGATCTGGACGACGACGCCGTGGACGATCCCGGTGAACCAGGCGCTCGCGTACGGGGCGGAGATTGAGTATTCGATCGGCAAGGTATTCGAGGGTGAAGCGGGCTTTATGGAGCCCGGACAGCCGATGCCGCTCATTAAGGAACGCGGCTTGTACGTGGTGGCAACATCGTTGATCGCCGCCTTTGAAGAGCGAATCAATCGCACTTTCCACGTGCAGGGGACAGTCAAAGGCAGCGATCTCGCCGGCGCCAAGGCCCGCCACCCGATCTACAACTTCCTTCGTCACCCCGGCGAAAGCCGGGGTCGGGCTTCTTCTTCCGAGCATGGAGAAGGCAGCCCTGCCCCGGATCAGGTCCGGGGCGACACTGTGGATGAGAAGGCGCTCGCCTTCTTCGCCAAGCCGCGCCCGTTCCTTGACGGCTCACATTTCGTCACGACTGACGCGGGCACCGGCCTCGTCCATATGGCGCCCGATCATGGCGAGGACGATTTCCTGCTGTGCAAGGCGAACGGCATCGACCCGGTGTTCGCGGTCGAAGGCGACGGCAAGTATCGCGACGACTGGGCGTGGCTCGGCGGCCAGGGCAGCGTGATCAACAAGAAGTTCGTCGCCAGCGACGGCCCGATCTGCAACGACCTGCGCGAAGCGGGCGCGCTGCTGTCGGCCAGCGACGATTTCACCCACAGCTATCCGCATAGCTGGCGTTCGAAGGCGAAAATCATCTTCCGCGCAACGCCGCAGTGGTTCATCCCGATGGACCGCGCCTCTCCCCTACCGCTTGCGGGAGGGGCCGGGGGTGGGCACGCGCTCACCACGGACGAGGCGCCTGCGGAGGCCGGGAGCCCACCCCTAGCCCCTCCCGCAAGCGGGAGGGGGAATGATGCCACCCTACGCCAGATCGCGCTCGACGCGATCGAGCGCACCCGCTGGGTGCCCGCGCGCGCGGAGAACCGCATTCGATCGATGGTCGCGGGTCGCCCCGACTGGGTGATCAGCCGTCAGCGCGCCTGGGGCGTGCCGATCACGCTCTACGTCGATCGCGCCACCGGCGACTATCTGCGCGATCCGGCGGTCAACGAACGCATCCTCGCCGCCTTCCGCGAGGGCGGAGCGGACGCGTGGTTCCGGGCGGATCATCAGGCGTTGCTCGGGCCAGACTACCGGCTCGAGGATTTCGAGGTCGTCACCGACATCCTCGACGTGTGGTTCGACAGCGGATCGACGCACAGCTTCGTCATCGAGCAGCGCTATGGCGCGGGCGTGCGCGCCAACCTCTATCTCGAGGGGTCCGACCAGCATCGCGGCTGGTTCCAGTCGTCGCTGCTCGAATCGGCGGGCACCCGCGGCCGCGCGCCCTATGACGCCGTGCTCACCCACGGCTTCGCGCTCGACGGCAACGGCCGGAAAATGTCCAAGAGCCTCGGCAACGTCGTCGATCCGCTCAAGATCATCGGCGAAAGCGGCGCGGACATCCTGCGCCTGTGGGTCGCGCAGACCGATTATTCCGAGGATGTGCGCATCGGCAAGGAAGTGCTCTCGGGCACCGGCGACGCCTATCGCAAGCTGCGCAACACCTATCGCTACATGCTCGGTGCGCTCGACGGATTCAGCGACGCCGAAAAGGTGGCGGTCGCCGACATGCCCGAGCTCGAGCGCTACGTCCTCCACTTGCTCGCCGAGCTCGACGAGACGCTGCGCAAGGCGGCGAACGATTATGAGTTCGATCGCTACAGCCGCGCGCTGATCGATTTTGCGAACGAGGACCTGTCGGCCTTCTTCTTCGATATCCGCAAGGATTCGCTCTATTGCGACGCTGCGGACGATCCCAAGCGGCGGGCATACCGCACCGTGTTGGACACCCTGTTCCACGCGCTGGTGCGCTATGCCGCGCCGATCCTGTCGTTCACGGCGGAGGAAGTGTGGCAGGCGCGTTTCCCCAGCGAAGACGGCTCGGTGCATTTCCTCGAATGGCCGGAGCTGCCCGATCTTACGGGCGATTCGCTGACTGCCGATTGGCAGGCGGTGCGCATCCTGCGCGAGCGAGTCACCGAAGCGATCGAGCCGCTGCGCCGCGAGAAGACGATCCGGTCCAGCCTGGAAGCCGACGTCACCGTCCCCGATCTGCCGCTGCCGGCCGACCAGCTCGCCGAGCTGTTCATCGTGGCGTCGGTATCGAAGGGCGATAGCGACGCGGTGACCGTTTCGCGCACCGAGTGGGACAAATGCGGCCGGTGCTGGCGGCACCTGCCCGACGTTGCCGAAGACGGTGCGCTGTGCCACCGCTGTGCCGAGGTGATTGCCGAATGACGATGAACCGCTCGATCGGCCTGATGGTGGCCCTGCTGGTGTTCCTGGTGGACCAGGGGACGAAGATCTGGGTCACGTCGGGGCTGAACCTCTATTATCCCGGCGCGGAGATGGAGCTGCTGCCCTTTTTCGACCTGCGCTATGTCGAGAATCGCGGCGTCTCGCTCGGCTTTCTCGAGGCGAGCAGCGATACGATGCGCTGGGCGCTGGTGGCGCTCACCGCCGCGATCGCCGCCGGCGTCGCCGTCTGGATGTGGCGCGAGCGCAAGCTGGGCGACATCCTGGCGCTCGGGCTGGTGCTCGGCGGTGCGCTGGGCAATATCCTCGATCGCTCGCGGCTCGGTTTCGTCGTCGACTTCGCCGATTTCCATATCGGCGAGTGGCGCCCCTTTTTGGTCTTCAATGTCGCCGACGCCGCGATTACCATCGGCGTCGTGATCCTGCTGGCGCGCGCGCTGTTCGTGCGCGACCAGCCCCGCGAGCCGCGGCCCCAAGTGGAGAAGAACGTCAATGCGTAAGTTCCTGCCGATCGCCGCATCGCTTGCCGCCGCGGGCCTTCTCGCCGGCTGTGGCGCTACCGGGCTGAATCGCGACCGGCCCGATGAATTCGCCGTGGCGCGCCAGGCGCCGCTGGTGATCCCGCCCGATTATTCGCTGGTTCCGCCGCAGCCGGGCGCGCCGCGTCCGCAGACGGCCGCCGCCTCGGATCAGGCGCTCGATGCGATGTTCGGTGGATCGGCCCCGCGCAGCGCTGCGGAACAGGCCGCGCTTCAGGCCGCGGGCCGCGACGTATCTCAGCCGGGCGTCCGCTCCGAAGTGGGCAGCGCGGAAACCGAGGTGTTGGACAAGGGCAGCACGACGCGCGACATCGTCGCCGCCCCCGAGGGCGATGGTCAGGACGCGAGCGCCAGCACTCCGAACTAGTCCGAACTGGAATGTCGGGCCGGCCACCGCCGGCTCCGGACCTTACGGCGCTTTCTTGCAACGGCGGCGGCCGGAAAGACGCGCTTCGCCACGCTTCTCCCGACCGCCGCGCCGAAGCGCCGCTGCACGCCGTCCCGCACAAGTCGCGCGGCCTGGCTCCCTTTCCACGATACGCGAGTGGAGTCGGCTGGAATTGGCCGCCGCGCGGAAAAGCGCGGCTCAGCCCCATTCCTCTAAAGGCAGCAGACGCCTCGGCCTTCCGAGGCGGCGCGCGGGAACGGGCTCCCCCTTCCCGCCCGCGCGCGCGGCTCAGAAGCTGGCGCTGAGGCTGAAGACGACGCCGCCGTCGGCGCCGAGTGCTTCCTTGCCGAGGCTTTCGTCGACATCGGTGTTCACATAGGCGACACCCAGCGTCAGCGCCGAATAGGTCACTGAAGCGCCGATCGAATAATCGAACACGTCGCCATCCGGTCCGCCCAGGAAGCTGTCGCTTTCAGCATAGCCGAGATGCGCGCTCAGCGCGATCGGAGTGCCCGGAAGCGCCGTGCCGAGATCGGTGTAGATATAGACGCTGCTCTCGTCGCCCAGCGATTCCTGAGCGGGCGCATAGGCGAGGCCGAGCTTGGTCGACACCGGGCCGAGTTCGCCGGTCAGCGCGACATAGGGCTCGATGATGTCCACATCGGCGCCGCCGCCCGGATAGGCGTAATAGGTCGCGCCGATGTCGAAGCCGATGCCGGGCGCGACTTCGGTCGCATAGCCGCCGAAGAAATCGATTTCGGTTCCGTTGGCGAAGCCGATGCTCGAGCCCCAGGTGCCGAGATAGAAGCCGCTTTCATGCTCGATACCGATCGAACCCTGGATCGCCGCTTCCTCATTCGACTGGCTGAAGCCGCGGAAGCGATAATCGCTGACGACCGCCGCGCCGCCCGAAATGGTGATCGGCGGGGCCGGATCCGTGACGTCCTGAGCGAAGGCCGGAGTCGCGCCGGCCAGCATCAGTGCAGCGAATGTGAGGTGAGAATAGCGCATCGTAACCCTTTCCTTGACGATTGCCCATTCCACCTGCGGCCGCCGCGTCTCGCATCTCCGCCATTTCTGCAGGCGCGAGTATTCGGCTGACGACATAAGATTGCCGAATAACGCCGCGGCGCACAACTTCCTTCGCCGCGATGGACTCGGGATTGTCGCGACCTGTTGCACTGCAGCAACAGACAGGGGCCTCAGCTCTGGCGCACTGCCACGATCGCATCGACTTCGACCGCGGCGCCCAGCGGCAGTATCGGCACGCCGACTGCGCTGCGCGCGTGGCGCCCGGCTTCGCCGAACAGCGCCTGCATCAGCTCTGACGCGCCGTTGGCGACCTTCGGCTGATCGGTGAACGCGCCCGCGCTGTTCACAAAGACGCCGAGCTTCACGATCCGCTCGACCTTACCAAGATCGCCCAGCGCCTTCTGCATCTGCGCGACGAGCATCAGCGCGCACCGCTCGGCCGCCTGGCGCCCGAACTCGAGGTCGCGATCCTCGCCGAGCCGGCCCGTCATCAGCGCGCCGTCGCGAAACGGCAGCTGCCCGGAAATATGCAGCAGCCCTCCGGCCTCGACGGCGGGAACATAGGCAGCGACGGGCGCCGCCGCTTCGGGGAGTTGGAGGCCGAGCTCGGCCAGCTTCGCGTGAATGGCGGCGGTCATGATCCTGCTGAACCATGGCGGTGCCGGGCGGGTCAAGCCCCGGCGGGCACCCCTTGCGCGAAGCGATCGGAGATCCAGTCGCGCGCCTCGCGCCAGTCGTCGATCCGGGCATGGGCATCCGCCGCCGCCGGAACGTGTCGCGCGAGATCGGGCTCGGCGACCATGTGCAGCCGATACACCTCGGGCGCATGCTGTGCGACAGAGGCATGATGGACCGCCAGATCGTCGACGAACACCGTCACCGGCGGCGCGAACTCCGCCACCAGCGCCGCGACGGGCGCGCCCTTACCTCCCTGATTGCAATCGACTCGATGCGCGATGCCATGCGTGGAGAGCTGCGCGACTCGATGTTCGCGGCAATGGTCGCGCAGATTGGTGAGGATCACGATCTCCGCGGTTTCGGCGAGCGCCGCCAGGGCTTCGCGCGCATGCGGCACCAGCGTCTGTCGCGCCATTTCGTCCGGGAAGAACCCATCGAGCATCGTGCGCATCTCCTCGGGCGCCAGCGTGCTGCCGTCAGCGCGACGACGCATCGAACTGGCGAAATCGCCGCCCGCCATCGAAAAGTCGATCGCATGCGCTTCGTCGAGCCAGCTGCCGAAATGGCGCACCATATGTAGCAGCACTTCGTCGCAGTCGCAGATCAGCAGCGGTTTCATGATCTCTCCAGGAGCCTCCGTGCGGCGACCAGATTCGCAGGCACGGTTTCGATCGCTTCGGCACAGGCGATCAAATCGGGTTCGTGCGCCTCAAGAAAGGCGAGCACGGCGGCAAGCACCTCCGGCTCGCTCGCGCGCGCGCGCAGATCCGATGGCTCCAGGCCAGTGACAGCGAGCAGCCGCTGCGCGCGCGCCGGCTCGGTCACGGTCCAGCCGAGCGCACCGAGCGCCAGCGCAACCGCCGTCTCATTTGTCAGCGTCGCGGCCATGGCCTAGAGCGGTATCCCGAACTTCATGGGTGAGCGCGTGGCAAAACGAGTGCTCGTTGTCGAGGACAACGAACTCAATCTGAAGCTGTTCTGTGATCTGCTGCGCGCGCACGACTTCGCCGCGGAGCCGGTGCGCGACGGGCGTGAGGCCGTGGCTCGAGCCCGTGAGTTTCAGCCCGATCTGGTCGTCATGGACATCCAGATGCCGCATGTCAGCGGGCTTGAGCTGATCCAGCAGATGAAGCGGGACGCGAAGCTGAAGACGATTCCTGTGATGGCAGTGACTGCCTATGCCGGCCGTGAGGACGAGGAGCGGATTCGCGCGGCAGGCGCGGACGCCTATGTCTCGAAGCCGATTTCGCTGGCGCGCTTCATCGAGGAAGTGCGCGCGCTCGCCTGAGCCTCGTCCGGACGAATCGCGGGCGTGCGAACGCCGCCCTGGACCAAGGATCCACGGCGGCGCTGTGCAAGCGGATGCGCCGCGCCCGGCTTACTTGATCTTGGCTTCCTTGAACTCGACGTGCTTGCGCACGACGGGATCATATTTGCGGAAGCTGAGCTTCTCGGTCTGAGTGCGCGGATTCTTCTTGGTGACGTAGAAGAAGCCCGTGTCCGCCGAGCTGACGAGCTTGATCTTGACAGTGGTCGGCTTGGCCATGACCCGAAACCCTCGAATACTGAAACGAAAAAGGCGGCGCGCCTTCGGGCGGCCGCTGACAGACGCGGGCGGATGCGACAGCTGCGGACGAAAGTCAAGGCTCCGCGCGCTTCACGAGGCGTTAACCCTGTTCGCGCACGCTGCGCGAGGCGCTATCAGAGGGAGTGGCATGGCAGCAGTGCATCGGGCCCTTTCCTTCGTGCATGGCCGCTTCGGCCGCTTCCCCTTCCAGGTGGCGCGGCCGCCGCGATCGGCAGGCTGACGGCAGATGGAAGCGTTGGTCCCCGCGTTCCTCGTAGCCGTGCTGACTCAGCTCGGCGATCGCCCTGCCTGGCTCACTGCGATTCTCGCCGACCGATTCGGGCGACCGCTTTTGGTCGCGCTTGCGGCGGGTCTCGGGCACGCGGCAGGCAATGCGCTCGCTGCGCTTGGCGCGCTGTGGATCGCGCCCATGCTCACGCCCGAGGCGCGCGCGCTGCTGCTTGCAGTGGCGCTGCTCTACGGCGGCCTGTTCGCGCTGGTTCCGGAGCGCGCGCCCGAGCGGCTCGACACGTGGCGACTCGGTCCGCTGCTGGTCCCGCTCCTCGGCATCTTCATCCTCGCGTTCGGCGAACGGACGCAATTCCTCACCTTCGCGATCGGGGCGCGGAGCATGCCCTGGTTCGCCGCTGTCGGTGCCGCATTCGGAGCACTCGCCGTGGCGTTCGTCGCGGCTGCACTGGGCGAGCGCGCGTGGCGACGAATATCCTTCCGCGGCTTCCGTGTGCTAACCGGGCTGCTCTTCCTGGTAGCAGGGGCCATCGTCGGCCTGGGTGCGCTGCGGCTCCTTTGAGCGCGGTGCAGTCGATTGCCGTGATCGGGAGAATCCCGTGTACCGCGTCGGAGCGAAATGCGTAGAGGTTCGTTGCCTGAACGAATCGAATTCACGTTTTTTTCAGGAGGACCCGATGGCCGACAATCCCGCGCTGAAAACCCCCACCGATCTCAGCAGCAACGCCACCAAGACCGTCGCGGAGGCGCTGAACGGCATCCTCGCCGACAGCTATACGCTGTATCTGAAGACGAAGAACTTCCACTGGCACGTCTCCGGCCCGCACTTCCGCGACTATCACCTGATGCTCGACGAGCAGGCGGCGCAGATCCTGGGAACCACCGATCAGATCGCCGAGCGCGTGCGCAAGACGGGCAACACCACGCTCCGCTCGATCGGCGACATCGCGCGCCGTCAGACGATCAAGGACAATGACAAGGATTTCGTCACCGCAGGCGACATGCTCGCCGAGCTGCGCGACGACAATCTGAAGCTGGTCGAGGCGCTGCGCGAGGCGAAGGACATCGCCGACGAGGCGAAGGACAATGCCACGAGCGCCGTGATCGACGAATGGACCGATCAGGCCGAGGAGCGCGCCTGGTTCCTGTTCGAGGCCGGCCGGAAAGGCTGAGACGCTGTCCCAAACCGACACGGGCCGGCCGGAGTCCCGCTCCGGCCGGCCGTTTTCGTCGAAGGCGGCTTAGTTGATGGCCGCGAACTCGGCCTCGGTCTTCGCCAGCATCTCGTCGGTGATCTGGCCGCCGGAATAGGGCTGGAGCTGCCGGAGCGACATGGATTTGAACATGTCGTAGGATTCATGAGTCGAAACGCCGGGGATGTTCGCGTCGAGCACTGCCTTCGCGCGCTCGTCGGCGACGATCTGTTCGACCGGCGTGTCGAGCGTGAACTGCGCCAGCGTATCGGCCGCAGGCGGGCTGGTGTTCGCATTCGCCGGAGCATCCTGCGCCACGGCGGGTGAGATCGTGGCGGCGAGCAGCAGTGCCGCCGAAATCATGAGCTTCATCGTCTGACCTTTCGTCGTGCCGGAACTTCCGGGCAAGGGTACACGCCACGTCGGAGCCGCTCGGCTGCCGCGCCCAAAGTCGCGCGCCGGCTCTTGTAGCGGCAAAGCTCGCTGCGCGCGAGACGGAACCCCGTGCTGCTCCATGCGCTTCTTCCACCTCACAGGTGGGAGACGCTACATGCTTCGTTGGGCAATCATCTTTCTCGTGATCGGTCTCGTACTCGCCGTTCTCGGCTTCGGCGGCATCGGCGGTGCATTCGTCGAGATCGCGAAAATCCTGTTCTTCATCGCGCTGGCGCTGTTTGTGATCTTCCTGATCCTCGGGCTGATCGCGGGCAAGAAAATGACCTGACCACGCGCAATAGCGCAAGATCGGCAATTGCGCCGCCGTCGCGCCGGGGTACAGATCAGGCTTCCTTATTGGAGTGGAAGCATGATCCGGATCTGGTGGGCGGCGGCGCTGCTGTTTTCGATCGTAGCGGGCTCCCCGGCACTTGCGCAGGCGACGCGAACGATGCCTCCGGACGGTGTTTCTCCGCCCGCCGAGATTGGCGCGCTCGCCTGGATCGCCGGCGAATGGGTGGGAGAAGGTCTCGGCGCGCCCGCCGTCGAAGTCTATTCGCGCCCGCGCGGCGGCCAGATCGCTGGCCATTTCCTGATGGAAGACGGCACAGGCGGCATCCGTTTCTACGAGCTGCTGCAAATCGCGAGCGAGGGCGGCTCGCTCGTCTACAGGCTGCGTCACTTCAATTCGGACCTGACGGGTTGGGAGGATGCCAGCGGAGAGGCCGAGCAGTTCCGGCTGGTCGCGATCGAGCCGGATGCGGCCTATTTCGATGGCCTGACCCTGGCCCGCGAGGGGGAAGACGGCCTAGTGGTGACGGTGCGCATCGCGCGCGAGGACGGAACCAGCTTCGAGGCGCCGTTCCGTTATCGCCGGGCCCGCGACTGAGCCCCCACAAGCGTAATCAGCCACAGATCCGGCGGAGCACCCATCCGCAGCGGCGGCCCGCTCGTACCGAGCCCGGCAGTCACGACGACCAAACGGTCGCCTTCGCGCCGCACGCCGCAGCGATAGCGCTCGCCATAGCGCGACACGCTCACCAGCGGCCCGATCAGCGGCGGCACGACCTGCCCGCAATGGGTGTGCCCGGCGAGCACCAACGCGACCTCAGGCGGCAGTTCGGGCGCGATGTCAGGCGAGTGACTGAGCACGACCTGCGGACCTTCGAACTCCGCCATCGCCGCCAGCGTCGCCGGAATATCATCGTGCCGAGTGAAATCGTCCCCCACTACGCCGAGAACGATCGGTCCCCGGCGGATCGCGCCATTTTCCACGACGGCCACCCCAGCGCGTTCCAGCTGCTCGCGCACCGCCGCAACCCCGGTCCAGTGATCGTGATTGCCCAGCGCGGCGACCGTGCCGAGCGGGGCATCCAGCCGTGCCAGCGACGCCGGCAGACCGGCGCCCAGCATCGCTGCGCTGCCGGGTTCGTGCCCGAAGATGAAGTCGCCGGCGATCACCACCAGATCCGGGTCCAGCGCATTGATCTGTGTGACGATCCGATCCAGCCGCGCGCCATCCATTGCCGGGCTGCCGAGATGAATGTCGGAGACGAGCACCAGCCGTAGCGGCGGTGCGCCCTCGGGCCAGTCGCGCAGGGCGATGCGCGCTTCGCGAACCACTGGACCGCTGCGCGCCTCGGTTAAAGCGAAAAGCAGAACCGCCACACCGAACCCGGCAAGGAGCAACACACCAAGCGTGACTCGCTTCACCATCGAACTGTCGCCCTCCCCCTGCGCGGAGCGGACGTAGCGAAAGCCGAGGGGTGCGCCCATCTAAATGCGATGCGTGCCTTCGCCGACCTGCTCGACAGCCTGATCTACACGCGCTCGCGCAATGCGAAGCTGCGGCACATCGCCGAGTATCTCAAAGCCACGCCCGATCCAGATCGCGGCTGGGCGATGGCGGCGCTTACCGGCGGGCTCGATCTGCCGGCGGTCAAACCCGCGCTGATCCGTGCGCTGATCGCGGAACGCTGCGATCCGGTGCTTTTCGCGATCAGCCGGGATTTCGTGGGGGACACGGCCGAGACCGTCGCCCTGCTGTGGCCGGGGCCGGTGCGCGGCGACGGGAGCGGCACGCCGCTGCCGCTCGGCGAAGCCGTGACGCGGCTGGCTTCGCTCGGCCGTGCGGAAGCTCCGGCGGTGCTCGCCGCGATGCTCGACCGGCTCGACGCCGACGAGCGGTTCGCGCTGCTGAAGCTCGCGACCGGGGCCTTGCGAGTCGGCGTTTCGGCGCGGCTCGCCAAGACCGCGCTCGCCCAGGCCTTCGGGCTCGACGTCGATGCCGTCGAGGAAGTGTGGCATGGGCTCGCGCCACCCTATGCGCCCCTGTTCGACTGGGCCGAGGGACGCGGCGCGCAGCCGACTGCCGAGCACCTGCCGGTGTTCCGCCCGTTCATGCTCGCACACCCCTTGGAAGAAGATAGGCTGTCGCTCGACGCCTATGCCGCCGAGTGGAAATGGGACGGCATTCGCGTCCAGCTCGTCCATGTCGATGGCGAAACCCGGCTCTACAGCCGCGCTGGCGACGATATCACCGCCAGCTTCCCGGAGGTCGCACAGGCCTTCGTGACGCCCGGCGTGCTCGACGGCGAGCTGCTGGTGAAGGGCGAGGCGCAGGGCGCCGCGACTCTCGGTGAAGGCGGCGGCGCGGCAAGCTTCAACGCGTTGCAGCAGCGGCTGGGGCGAAAGACGGTGCCGGCGAAGACGCTCGCTGAATTTCCCGCTTTCGTCCGCCTCTACGACATTCTCTTCGACGGCGCGGAGGATCTGCGCGAGCAGCCCTGGACCACGCGGCGGGCGCGGCTGGAGGCATTCGCCACGGCGCTCGATCCGGAGCGATTCGACGTCTCGGCACTCATCGAAGCATCCGATTTCGCCGCGCTGGAGAACATCCGCGCCGGCGCGCGCAGCGCTGCGATCGAGGGCGTGATGCTCAAGCGCCGCGACTCGCCTTACGTCGCGGGTCGTCGCGCGGGCCTGTGGTACAAATGGAAGCGCGATCCGCTGACCGCCGACTGTGTGCTGATGTATGCGCAGCGCGGTAGCGGCAAGCGATCGAGCTTCTACTCCGACTACACCTTCGGCGCCTGGGGTGAGGAGGGCGCGCTGCTGCCGGTCGGCAAGGCCTATTTCGGCTTCACCGACGAGGAGCTGAAGTGGCTCGACCGATTCGTGCGCAATCACACGCTGAACCGGTTCGGCCCCGTGCGCGAGGTCGAGAAGACACTTGTGCTCGAGGTGGCGTTCGATTCGATCCACGAATCGAAGCGGCACAAGTCGGGACTGGCGATGCGCTTTCCACGAATCGCGCGAATCCGCACCGACAAGCCGGCCGCCGAGGCGGAGACGCTGGCAGGATTGCGCCGGCTGGTGACGTGATGCCGCTCGCGCTGCGCGGCGGCGATGCTATTGCGAAACGATGAGACCAGCCGCCGATCATCGCTACCGCCGCTTGCCCCTGCTCGCCGCCGTGGGACTGGGGCCGGTCGCTGCGGCTCCCTTCATCGCCGTGCTGCTGCTCGCGCTGACCGGCGGTTCGCTTGTCGGGCTGCCGAGGCTGCTCGGCGTGTTCCTGCTGTGGGCGGTTCCGGCCGCGCTCGTTGTCGGCGGCCCGGTGGCGCTCTGGTGCCTGCGCGATTCGCGGGGTTCGCGCCTGCGCTGGGCGCTTGCGGGCGCCTTGGGGGGAAGTGTCGCTAGCGTCGTGCTGCTGGGTTGGCTCTTCGGCATCAGCCCCTTGGGAGACTATATCGCCGATCGCGCAGTGACGGGCGCGCTGCTTGCACTGCTCGTGATCGCGAGCGCCACCGCCTCCGCGCTGTGCTCGCACCTGATCGTGACGCTGATCGAGCGGCGAACACCGAGCTAAATCCACTTTCGGGAGCGCCCATGCAAAAAAGGGGCGGTTCCTTCGCAGAACCGCCCCTTTCTCGATTACCGCCGTTCGGCTCAGTCCTGCTTGGGCTGCAGGTTCACCGCGGCATATTTGCCGCGCCGATCCACTTCGAGCTCGAACTCGAGCCGGTCGCCTTCGTTGAGCGTCGGCATGCCCGCACGCTCGACCGCGCTGATGTGGACGAACGCATCGGGCTGGCCGTCATCGCGCTGGATGAAACCAAAGCCTTTCATCGCGTTGAAGAACTTGACCGTTCCGGTCGCCTTCTCGCCGGTCAGCTGCCGCTGGGGGCCGCCACGGGGCGCGCCGCCGAAGCCGCCGCCGGGCGGAGGACCGCGATCCTCGACCGGCATCGGTTCGCCGTCGATCTTGAGATCGGTCGCCGAGATGCGGCCACCGCGGTCGACCAGCGTGAAGCCGAGCGGCTGGCCTTCGGCAAGGCCGGTAAGGCCCGCCTGTTCGACCGCCGAGATGTGCACAAACACGTCCTCGCCGCCGTCATCGCGAACGATGAAGCCGAAGCCCTTCTGGCCATTGAAGAATTTGACGACGCCCGTGGCTTCGCCGACGACTTGGGGCGGCATGCCGCGACCACCGCCGCCGCCGCCACCGAAACCGCCGCCGCCGCCACGAAAGCCGCCGCCACCGCCGCCGAAACCGCCGCGATCGCCGAAGCCACCACCGCCGCCGCCGAAGCGATCGCCGCCTCCGAAGCCGCCGCGATCACCACGGTCGCCGAAGCCACCACCGAAACCGCCGTCGTCGCCGAAACTGTCGCGCTTGTCCCTGCCGCGCCCGCCGCGATCCCCGCGGCGCCCTCGATCAAAACTCATTGCCCTGTTCGTCTTCCCGGTTTCGTCCCTTGCACCAACAAAAACCCAAGCGCCGGACGAAAAACGCAGGTCTCCGAGCACCGAATCCAAAAGTGCCTTAGGAGTCCCCATAGCCCATTTTCGGACATGGCGCGAACGAATTCCGACTTGATTTAGGCAAGCCCCCGCTGCGTCAGGCGCTTGCACCACGCGCAGTCTCGCGGCAGAGGCGAATCATGGAAGGGATTCTCGAGCTGCTCGCCAGCCCGGCCGCATGGGCCGCGCTTGTCACACTCATCGTGATGGAGGTCGTGCTCGGCATCGACAACCTGATCTTCATCTCGATTCTTTCCAACAAGCTTCCCGAGAATCAGCGCGAAAAGGCGCGGAAGATCGGCATCGGCCTGGCGCTGGTGATGCGGCTTGCGCTGCTGACGATGATCGCCTGGATCGTCGGGCTGGTGGCGCCGGTCTTCGATCTCGGCATCACCGGGCCGCTGGGCGAACATGGCGAACCGGCGTTCGAAACGGCGTTCTCGTGGCGCGACCTGATCCTGATCGCCGGCGGCCTGTTCCTGGTGTGGAAGGCGACGAAGGAGATCCACCATTCGGTGGACGTCCACCAGAGCGACGACCTGCTCGACAAGAAGCAGGCGGTGGCGATGAACTTCGGCTCGGCGATCGTCCAGATCCTGCTGCTCGATATCGTCTTCTCGATCGATTCGATCCTCACCGCCGTCGGCATGACCGAGCATGTCGAGATCATGTATGTCGCGGTGATCGTGGCAGTGACGGTGATGCTGCTCGCGGCGACTCCGCTCGCCAATTTCATCAACGCCAATCCCACGGTGGTGATGCTGGCGCTCGGCTTCCTGCTGATGATCGGCATGGTGCTGATCGCCGAGGGCTTCGGCGCGCACATCCCCAAGGGCTATATCTACGCGGCGATGGCCTTCTCGGCCGGAGTCGAGATGCTCAACATCTGGTCGCGGCGGAGCAAGGAACGCAACGAAGCGGCTGCTGCGGCGGCGCGCGGCGAGGGAGCGCCGTCCGCCCCCCATTGAGGTGCGGAGCCATCCCGCCTATGCGCGCGGGATGGCAGTTCATTTCCACGAAGAAGACCTTCCCGAGGGCCTGTTCGCGCCCGGCGCCTCGATCGCGGTCGACACCGAGACGATGGGCCTCGTCACTCCTCGCGACCGGCTGTGCGTGGTGCAGCTTTCCGATGGCGGCGGCGACGAGCATCTCGTCCGTTTCGGTCCGCGCAGCCTGTACGACGCGCCCAATCTGCGGGCGTTGCTGAGCGATTCGGAACGGCTCAAGCTCTATCATTATGCCCGGTTCGATCTTGCCGCGATCCGCTTCTATCTCGGCGTGATGGCGGCGCCGGTATATTGCACCAAGACCGCGTCGCGGCTCGTGCGCACCTACACCGATCGTCACGGCCTGAAAGAGCTCGTGCGCGAGCTGCTCGGCCAGGAACTGTCGAAGGTGCAGCAGTCGTCCGACTGGGGCGGGCCCGAGCTCAGCGACGCGCAGCGCGACTATGCCGCGTCCGACGTGCGCCATCTCCATGCGCTCAAGACGGAACTCGACCGCCGGCTCGAGCGTGAAGGACGCATGCCCCTCGCCCAGGCCTGTTTCGACTTCCTGCCCAGCCGCGCCGAACTGGACCTCGCTGGCTGGCCGGATATCGACATCTTTGCGCATGTCTGAGAGTCGCCGCTTCCTCGCACGGACGCTTCATGTCTAGGGAAGCCCGCCGCCTACGCCGCAAGCGGCGCGCATGGGCGCATCCCGGCAGCAGCCATGATCGCGTGGTCAAGACGGCGCTCGTCGCATTGCCGGTCGGAATCGGCGTGCTCGGCGCCTTTCTGGTGATGGCGCCGCTCACCGTCGGCGGCGACGTGAGCTTCGTGCTCGACAAGAACAAGGTGGATGTCGCCGGCGAGCGGCTCCGAATCGAATCCGCGACGTACCGTGGCCAGGATGCGCGCGGCCGCGCCTTTGTGCTGACGGCAGGTTCGGCGATTCAGAAAAGCTCGCTGGAGCCGATCGTGCAGCTGCGCGATCTAGCAGCGCGCATCCGGCTCGAAGAGGGCGTGGCACAGCTCGTCGCCAATCGCGGCCGCTACGACATGGCGGAGGAGGAAGTCGCGATCGACGGGCCGCTGCGCTTCCGCACGAGCGACGGCTATAATCTCACCACCCATGATGCGACCGTGGACCTGCGCGAACGCACCATGGAAAGCGGCGGCGCCGTCACGGGCACCACGCCCCTCGGAACGTTCAGCGGCAACAAGATGACTGCCGATCTCCAGAACCGGACTGTCTCGCTTGAGGGCAATGCCCGCTTGCGGATTGTGCCGGCGCGCGCAAATAGGCAGTGATGACTCGGCTCCGCTCCCTGTTGCCGCTCGGCGTTGCGCTGGCGCTCGGCACTTCCGCCCCTGCCCAGGCACAGACTCGCCATGACTCAAACGCGCCGATCGATTTTGCCGCGCAGCATATCGAACTGCAGGATCGCGCCAATCGCGCGATCCTGACCGGCAACGTCAACATCCAGCAGGCGAATATGACGCTCACTGCGTCGCGACTTGTCGTTTCCTACACCGGCGAGATCGCGCAGGGCTCGCCGCAGGTGTCACGGCTCGACGCCACTGGCGGCGTCACCGTCCGTCGACCCGATCAGAGCGCGCGCGCGCAATATGCCGTTTATGATCTCGACCGCCGCATCATCACGCTAATCGGCGGGGTCACGTTGAACCAGAACGGCAACACGGTGCAGGGTGGCCGGCTGTCGATCAATCTGGACACGGGGCGGGCGACGATCGACGGCTCGGGCGTAGGCGGATCGACTCGCCAGGACGGAACGCAACGCGAGGGCGGCCGCGTGACGGGGCGCTTTTCGGTGCCGCAGCGCGACAGCCAGTAAGCGGCTTTTTCCGACGAGTCGCCGCACGGCCCCTTTTCATGGGCGCCTTAGTCATGCAGGACTCGTCCCCGCAGGGACATGCATGAACCCTGCCAATCGCCGTAGCCGAGAGGGCGACGGCGATCGGATCGCTGCAAGAGGCTTGATCATGAACGATGTCACCACTCTCGAGAAGCCCGTCGCCGATCCGGCGCCGGTGCCTGATCAGGGCCTGGCGGTCGTCTCGATCGCCAAGGCCTATGACAAGCGTACGGTGTTGACCGACGTATCGCTCTCGGTGGCGCGCGGCGAAGTGGTCGGGCTGCTCGGTCCGAACGGCGCGGGCAAGACGACCTGCTTCTATTCGGTGATGGGGCTGGTGAAGCCCGATTCGGGCCGGATCATGCTCGACAACGAGGACATCACGCCGCTGCCGATGTATCGGCGGGCGATCCTCGGCCTGGGCTATCTGCCGCAGGAAACCTCGATCTTCCGCGGCCTCACCGTCGAAAAGAACATTCTGGCGGTGCTCGAACTGGCCGAGCCGGACAAGGCGGCACGCAAGGAGCGGCTCGATCAGCTGCTCGACGAATTCGGGCTGACGCGGCTGCGCGATGCCCCGGCGATGGCGCTTTCGGGCGGCGAGCGGCGCCGCGCCGAGATCGCGCGCGCGCTGGCGGCCAATCCCAAGATCATGCTGCTCGACGAGCCGTTCGCCGGGATCGATCCGATTTCGATCTCGGACATCCGCGATCTCGTCATTCAGCTCAAGCAGCGCGACATCGGCGTATTGATTACCGACCACAATGTCCGCGAAACGCTCGACATCGTCGATCGCGCCTACATCATCTACGACGGGCGCGTGCTGTTCGCAGGCTCGCCGGCCGAGCTGGTGGCGGATGCGAACGTGCGCCGGCTGTATCTCGGCGAGGGGTTCTCGCTCTAGGCCATGGCGCGTTCCGCTCCCTCCGTTCGTGCCGGAATGACGGCTGCCGGAGCCGGTTCATGAGCCTCGCGCCACGCCTCGACCTGCGCCAGTCGCAGTCGCTGGTCATGACGCCGCAGCTCCAGCAGGCGATCAAGCTGCTGGCGCTCTCGAACCTGGAAATCGAAACGTTCATCGCCGAGGAGCTGGAGAAGAATCCGCTGCTCGATGCCGGCGGCGAGGAGCCGTCCGATGCGCCACTCGAACCGCCGGAGATCGAAACCGTCCGCGACGGACCGGCCGACGCCGGCGAACTGCTCAGGGACGGCGCCGGTTCGGGCGAGGCCGCGCTCGACGTCGATTTCGCGAGCGACACCTTCCACCACGACAGCGCGGCCGACGGGATCGGCGGGCTCGACGGAACGCTCGCTGCGACCGGCGCCGCCGGCACCGGATCCGAGGACGGCCCCGACTTCGAGAATTTCACGCAGAGCAGCGTTTCGCTCGCCGACCATCTGTCGGCCCAGGCGGGCACCGCGATCGCCGGCCCCGATCTCTTCATCGCGCAGCATCTGATCGATCAGATCGACGAGACGGGATATCTCACCATTCCGCTGCTCGACGTCGCGGACAGGCTGGGCGTGCCGCTCGCCCGAGTCGAGGCGGTGCTCGCGACGATCCAGACCTTTGATCCGACCGGAGTCGGCGCACGCAACCTCGCCGAATGCATCGCGCTCCAGGCGAAGGAGGCGGATCGCTACGATCCGGCGATGGCGCGGCTGATCGACAATCTCGATCTCGTCGCCAAGGGCGATCGCGCGCGGCTGAAGCGGATCTGCGGAGTCGACGACGAAGATCTGACCGACATGATCCGCGAACTGCGCGACTATGATCCCAAGCCCGGCTGCCGTTACGGCGGCGAGCCGGCCGCCGCCGTCGTCCCCGACATCTTCGTCGCCCGGCGCGGCGACGGCTGGGCAGTGGAGATCAATTCCGCCACGCTGCCGCGGCTGCTCGTCAACCGCGCCTATTATGTCGAGCTTTCAGGCGGCAAGCAGGACAAGGCCTCGAAGACCTGGCTTTCGGATTGCCTTGCCAGCGCGAATTGGCTGGTGAAGGCGCTCGATCAGCGCCAGCGCACGATCATCAAGGTGTCGAGCGAAATCGTGAAGCAGCAGGAAGCCTTCTTTTTGAAGGGTGTCGCGCATCTGAAGCCATTGACGCTGCGCCAGGTGGCCGAAGCGATCGAAATGCACGAATCGACCGTCAGCCGAGTCACGTCGAACAAATATCTGAGCTGCGCCCGCGGCCTGTTCGAACTCAAATATTTCTTCACCAGCGCGATTCAGTCGGCCGATGGCGGCGACGCCGTCTCCGCCGAAGCAGTGAAGAGCGCGATCAAGGCGCTGATCGCCGCCGAAGATCCCAAGAAGATTCTCTCGGACGACACGCTGGTCGATCTGCTGCGCGAGAAGGGGTTCGATATCGCCCGCCGCACAGTCGCCAAATACCGCGAGTCGCTGGGCATCGGCAGCTCGGTGCAGCGTCGGCGGCAGAAGGCGCTCGAGGCGACCGATTGACGCTAAGCACCCGCATTCGTTAGCGAATTGTCAGGAGCTGCGGCGATAGGCGTTGGCCTATGAGCGCGCATTTCGAAATAGATGTCGATGTTCCCCGCAGCCTGGTGCGCATCGTGATGGCTGGGTTTTTCGAGCCGGCCGATCTCGCCCGCTTCGTCGAGGCCAGGCGCGCAGCGCATGCGCGGCTGCTATGCGGGCGCAACCAGCATCTCACGATGAACGACCTGCGCGGAATGAAGATACAGTCGCAGGAGATGGTCGATGCGTTTCGCGCGATGCTCGCCGATCCTGCCTATCGCTCGCGGCGACTCGCCTTCGTGACGGGGCCGACGCTGGCGCGAATGCAGCTGGAGCGCGCCGTGCACGGCCGCAGCGACGTCGCTTGCTTCTCGACCCCTGACGCGGCCCAGGCGTGGCTGTTTGCCGATTCGGCAGGGCTCCAGCGCGCCGGCTGAGCGCCTGCGCTTCGCCTACCGTCGAAATTCGGCTCCTCCACACGAAAATCCCGCCGCAACGGTTTCCTCGCGGCTGGAGGCGAGTCTAAGCAGCGCCATGCGCGCTGCCGACCGAATTCGCCGTCGCCTACGGGTTCTCTGGCGCCGCCGTGCGCAGCGGCACGCGACCGCGCAGCTGTCGCTGGTGCGGCGGCGCATTGCCACCGTCGTCGGCGCCGTCCTGCTCGGCCTCGTTGCGCTCGCCTTCGCCGCGGTCAGCGATGGCGCGCACGAACTGTTCGTTGCCCTTGTCGCGCGGTGGCCGCTCGCGCCGCTGTTCGTCACTCCGGGGGTATTCGGCCTGGTGGTATGGGTCACCCGGCGCTGGGCGCCGGATGCCGCGGGATCGGGCATTCCCCAGGTGATCGCCGCCGGACGCAGCAAGAATTCCGCAGTTGCGCTGCACCTCGTCTCGCTCGCCACCGCCGCCAAGAAGCTGGTGCTGACGGTGGTGATGCTGCTCGTCGGCGGATCGGTGGGACGCGAGGGCCCGACGGTGCAGGTGAGCGCCGGTATCATGGTCGCGATGCATCGCATGCTGCGCGTGCCGATCACCGCCGGCGTATTGATCGCCGGAGGCGCGGCCGGCGTCGCCGCCGCGTTCAACACGCCGCTCGCGGGGGTCGCCTTCGCGATCGAGGAACTCGCCGCCGCCTATGAGCAGCGAGTCGCGGTGCTGGTGATGGGCGCGGTGATGATCGCCGGCCTGGTCAGCTTGGGAGTGGCCGGCGATTACGTCTATTTCGGCGCGATGCACGCCACGCTGCCGCTGGCGACCGTGTTGCTCCTGGCTCCGCTGGCCGGGGTGCTCGGCGGGCTCGCGGGCGGCGCGTTCAGCCGCATCGTTCTGCGCGCCACCGCGCCGGGGAGCGCGCTGCTGCGGCCGATCCGCGCTCGGCCCGCGCTGTTCGCCGTGGGCTGCGGCCTCGTCGTGGCGGTGCTGGGCATCGTCACTTCGGGTGCCACCTGGGGCACCGGCTATGCCGCCACGCGCGCGCTCGTCGAGGGCGGCGAGCAATCGTTGTGGTTCGGCCCGGCCAAGCTCGTCGCGACGCTTGCCACCACGCTGAGCGGAGCCCCGGGAGGCATTTTCGCACCGTCGCTTGCGATCGGCGCCGGGCTGGGCAATCTCCTCAAGACGCTTTTCCCCGGCGAACCCGCAGGCGCGGTCGTGCTGCTCGGCATGACCGCCTATTTCGTCGGGGTGATCCGTGCGCCGTTCACGGCGGTTATCATCATCAGCGAAATCACCGCCAGCCGCGGAATGATCCTGCCGATGTTCGCTACCGCGCTGATCGCCGATTTCGTCAGTGCGCAAGTGTCGCGCGAGCGGCTCTACTCGGGCCTCGCCCGCCGCTTCCTCGACACGCCGGCACCCGCCGCCGCTGCGCCGCCCGGCTAATCGTCCTCGTCCTCATAGCCGACGAGATCGAGCGCCCGCGCCTTTATCTGACGCTGGCGGCACCAATGGAGGAGCGCATCCTCGCGGCCGTGCGTAACCCACAGCTCGCGCGGAGCGACTTCGCGGATCGTCCGGGTCAGCTCGTCCCAATCGGCGTGATCGGACAGGATGATCGGCAGCTCCACATTCCGCTGCCGCGCCCGCTGGCGCACGCGCATCCAGCCGCTCGCCATTGCGGTGATCGGATCGGGCAGCCGCCGCGACCAGCGATCGTTGAGCGCGCCGGGCGGGCAGAGGATGATCCGGCCCTGCAATTCCGCTTTCGGCACGCCCGTCGCCGGCCGCAGCTCGCCCAGCGCGATGCCGTGCTCGACGTACAAGTCGCACAGCCGCTGCAAGGCGCCATGGATATAGATCGGATCGTCAAAGCCCATCACGCGCAGTTCGGCGATCAGCCGCTGCGCCTTGCCCAGCGCATAGGCGCCGATCACCACGCAGCGTTCAGGCTCGGCGCGGAGCCGCGCCAGCAGCTTGTCGAGCTCGTCATGCGTCTCGGGATGCCGGAAAACCGGCAGCGCGAAAGTCGCTTCGGTGATGAAGACGTCGCACGGCACCGGCTCGAACGGCGCACAGGTGGGATCCTCGCGCCGCTTATAGTCTCCCGACACGACGATCCGCTCGCCGCCGTGATCGAGCACGATCTGCGCCGAGCCGAGCACATGGCCGGCAGGCACGAAGCCGATCTCGACGGCGCCAAGTCGCATCGACTCGCCATAGGCGACCGGCCGGCCCGTCTGCGGCCCGTAGCGCGCCTCCATGATCGCGAGCGTCTCGGCAGTCGCCCAAACCTCGCCATGGCCCCCGCGCGCGTGATCTGCGTGGCCGTGCGTCACCAGCGCGCGCGCCACCGGCCGCGACGGATCGACCCAGGCGTCGGCGGCGGAAATATAGAGCCCGTGCGGATGCGGCTCGATCCAGCGTCCCAGTCCCATGGAGGGCGATATGGCGACGCAGTGCCCGGCGTCCAATGGGATCGAATTGCGCACCGCACACGTTGACGAAACGAACCGCTGAAACTGAATTCGAGGTGCACCGATGATTGATCTTGGAAGCCAATGGGCCTTGCTCACGATCCTCGGCCCGATCGTGCTGGCCGCGGCCATCATCTGGGCCATCCTCCACAATCGCAGCTCGCGTCGTCAGCGCGAGCGGACCGAAGACGCGACGCACCGCATGTATGACGAGCAGAATCGCGAGGATCAGCTGCGCGAGGAGCGGAGCTGATTTCGCCCTTCGCGTGGGGCTGAGCTTGCCGAACGAGGGGCGCCTTCCCTACCTTTCGCCTGCGTGATCGACAGAGCCAGAACAGGGCCGGCCCGGAGCAGCGGCCGGTGACCCCTCCCGAACCATCCCTCCCCGAATCGCTGCGCGGCTGGTTCGGGGAGCGCGGCTGGGCGCCTCGCCGCCACCAGCTGGAGATGCTCGCCGCCGCGCGAGCACGCAGCCATGCGCTACTCGTCGCCCCCACCGGCGCGGGAAAGACGCTCGCGGGGTTCCTGCCCAGCCTGGCCGAGCTGATCGACGCGCCGACCGACCGGCTCCACACGCTCTACATCTCGCCATTGAAGGCGCTCGCCACCGACGTGCAGCGCAACCTGCTCACGCCGGTCGCGGAGATGGGGCTCGACATTCGCGTCGAAACGCGCAGCGGTGACACGCCGCACGACCGCAAGGTGCGCCAGCGCGTCCGCCCGCCGCAGATTTTGCTCACCACGCCCGAAAGCCTCAGCTTGCTGCTGAGCTATGAGGACAGTTTCCTGCTGTTCTCCGATCTGAAAACAGTGGTGATCGACGAGGTCCACGCCTTCGCCACCGGCAAGCGCGGCGACCTGCTGTCGCTCTGCCTCGCGCGGTTGCAGACGATTTCGCCCGGGCTGCGCCGGGTCGCGCTGTCCGCCACCGTCGCCGATCCGGACGGCTATCGCGCGTGGCTCGCGCCGGATGGCGACATAGACGCGGTCGCGCTGGTGCAGGGCGAGAAGGGCGCCGATCCCGACATCGCGATCCTGCTGCCCGAGGACCGCGTGCCCTGGTCGGGCCACTCCGGCCGCTACGCCGCCAAACAGGTGATGGCGGAAATCGAGACGCACAAGACGACGATCGTCTTCTGCAACACGCGCGGGCTCGCCGAACTCATCTTCCAGGATCTCTGGAAAGTGAACGATCTGTCGCTGCCGATCGCGGTCCATCACGGCAGCCTCAGCATCGAGGCGAGGCGGCGCGCGGAGGCGGCGATGGCCGACGGGCGGCTGCGCGCGCTGGTCGCCACTGCCAGCCTCGACCTCGGCGTCGATTGGGGCGACGTCGACTGCGTGATCCAGATGGGCGCGCCCAAGGGCAGCTCGCGGCTGCTCCAGCGCATCGGCCGCGCCAACCACCGGCTCGACGAGCCCAGCGAGGCAGTGCTCGTCCCCGGCAACCGCTTCGAATATCTTGAGGCGCGCGCCGCGCTCGACGCGGTCGAACAGGGCGAGCTCGACACCGACATATTCCGCCCCGGCGCGCTCGACGTGCTCGCGCAGCACATCATGGCGCTCGCCTGCGCGCGCCCGTTCGACGCCGCCGAACTGCTCGGCGAGGTGCAATCCGCGCTACCCTATTCGGCGCTGACGCCCGAGGAGTTCGAGCGCGTGCTGAACTTCATCGCCGACGGCGGCTATGCGCTGCGGGCCTATGACAAGTTCAAGCGCCTTACGCATGGCCCCGACGGCCTCTGGCGAGTCGCGCATCCGAAGTTCGTCGCGCAGCATCGCCTCAACGCCGGGATCATCGTCGAAGCGCCGATGCTCACCGTCCGCTTCAAGAATGGTCGCAGCCTCGGCAAGGTGGAGGAAGGCTTCGCCGCCAGCCTGTCCCCGGGCGATACCTTCTTCTTCGCGGGTGTCGCGCTGGAAACGATCGGAGTGAAGGACACCGACCTGATCGTGCGCGCCACCGCGAAACAGGCGCGCGTGCCCAGCTACATGGGGCTGCGCCTGCCCATGTCGACGAACCTCGCCAATCGCGTCCGCCATTTCCTTGCCGAGCCGGGCGAATGGGCGCGCCTCCCCGGCGACGTGCGCGAGTGGCTCGAGGTGCAGGCGCGCCGTTCCGCGCTCCCCCGCCCCGGCCAGCTGCTCGTCGAGACCTTCCCGCACGAGGGGCGGCACCATCTCGTCGCCTACAGCTTCGAAGGCTGGAACGCGCACCAGTCGCTCGGCATGCTGGTGACGCGGCGGATGGAGGCGCAGGGGCTCAAGCCCATCGGCTTCGTCGCCAACGACTATGCGCTCGCGGTCTATGGCCTGGAGAAGATCGACGACCCGGCGAGCCTCTTCTCGTCCGACATCCTCGAGCACGAGTTCGTCGACTGGGTGCAGGGGTCGGCGCTGCTCAAGCGCGCGTTTCGCGAGGTGGCGATCATCGGCGGGCTCGTCGAGCGCCAGCATCCCGGCAAGAAGAAGACCGGGCGGCAGGTCACTTTCTCGACCGACCTCATCTACGACGTGTTGCGCAAATACGAGCCCGACCACCTCCTGCTGAAAGCCGCCTGGGAGGACGCGCGCGCGCGCATGACCGACGTCGGCCGACTCGCCGACCTGCTCGACCGCGCCGCCGACACGATGCTCCACATCGACCTGGAGCGAGTCAGCCCGCTCGCGGTGCCGGTGCTGGTGATGATCGGCCGCGAGCGCATCGTCCAGGGCAGCGCCGACGACGAGCTGCTGATCGAGGCCGAGGCGCTGGCGGCGGAGGCGATGCGCGAGGATTGAGGCTTCTTCAGTCGAGGTCGGTGTTCTCTCCGTCTTCGTCGTCTTCGAGCCCCAGCGCCGAGGGAAGCTCCCAAACGAACTGGCGGACTTCCGCTTCCCGATAGCTTTCGGACACCTTGCGGAAGCCTTCCGACAGACTAGCAAGGTCCTCGGGGCCAAGCATTTGCAGATCGCCTGCCATCTGCTCAAGCACCTGAACCGCCCAGTCTTCGTCCATCTGCTCCCCAGTAGAGAAATCTATGGCGATAGCCAAGTTCGCTAGGGCGTTCACCACTTCAAGAGGCACCATGCTTGACCACCTTTACCTCTATGTTTTCTATCCCAAGTTTCTCAAAAAACTTTAAAGTGACTCTTCGCTGGGCTCATTCGGCACCTCCCAACGTGCCTCAAAGGGTGAAAACATCGTCATCGTCATCCGGTGGCGGCGGATAAAGGATCGGCCTGTGCCCAAAATGGCGGGCAACGACTCGATCCCTTCGAACGAACTCGTCTTCCTCCGGGTCGATTTCGTCCGGATAAGTGAAGGATGCATCGAAATGACCGTCGCGGATCACATACTCGATTTCTGCCCATCTCGGCTCAGTGGACTGCGACTCCCATAGCGCGCGCAGCGCGTCACAAAGCGCGTTCATATCCCGATCGCGATACAAGATATGGTTTCCGAGATTCTTGAAGATCGACAGTGCGACGACGTTTCGCTCGATCCGAGCGTACAACAGCGTATTGTCGAGCGGATAGTCGCTGTCTCTGGCCAGCACCTCACCTATACGATTGAGCCAGTGTTCATCTGCCTCGTTCGACATCGCTTTTCCTTCCAGCCTCGTTGGGGAGATCCAAAAATTCGCTCGATCCATTGATCCAGAAGCGGACGTTCAAGCTCGTTGGACGTTCTGATTGCCCGCCGAAGACCGGGACGATCGCCACGCGAACATTGCTCCCGCTCTGCATTGCCTTCGCCCATCGGTTTTCGAGCGCAAGATAGCTGCTGCGATTGAAGTTGGCATCTTGCGCGAAATGGTTGAACGCGTCGGTAGGCCCATCGAACCTGCGGGCGATGTAATGACCTCCCTGATCGCTTGTTCGCCGATCGCCTCCCCCGGCGTTCAGCTGAACCTTCTTGTCTCGCTTTTGCTCCTGATTCAGCCTCAGTTGTCCGGTCACGCGCCGCATCCGATCGAGCGCGTCAATCTCAAACAAGTAACCGTTGCGGCTGACTTTCCTTCTGGTCTCGTCCTCGCTCGCTCGTCCTGACTCTGGTAGAATGCTGGTGACGGCAGTATTCTGACGCGGCGCGGCCGGTTTGCCGGTGATATCCTCCTCGAAGAGCGGGGTCTTCACCCTCTCCGTCGAAGGCACCCACCTGCCAGTTGCCTCCAGCACCAAAACTCCCGCCGCCCCCAGTAAAGATCTCGGAGGTTTGGGGTAGATTCGATCCAATCCGATCCTTCGGACTGGCACTGGCTTGCTTGCTAGCAGGAGCTGCGCGCTTGATTTGCGAAAGCGCCGCCAAGTACAAGCGATAGCGCGCCTCAACCGCTTCAGAATATTCTGGATCTCCGCCATGCAACGCCAGTTCTTTGGCTCGCCACGCGCCAGCTTCCGCAACGCTGCGTATCGGTGGCTTGTCGGGATCGTCGACATACTGGACACGCCACCCGGCAGCCCGATCGTCGACACCATCCTGCGATCGGCCGCCGCGGCCATAGTATCGCCCATGACCGGCAAAGGTGAACCTGCCGTTCTCAGGATCGTGCCAGGGATTGAACATGAGTTCGAGCCCGCCACGCCCGCCCGGACTCGGCAACCATCCCGTCCGCAGCCACACGGAAAATGCCTGTTGTCGCAGCTCCGAAGATATCTGCATGCATCACCCCCGACTCGTGAGGGCGAGAACATTTGAGCAACATTTTCCTACAAGTCAAACACCGTTTTGGCTCCGATACGGAGCAATCTCGGCGTCAAACCGCCTCCGGCCCCGCATCTCCCAGCAGATGGCTGCACAGCTGCGCCTCAGGCGTGTCCTCAGCCGTCAGCGCCGCCACCGTCACCCAACCTTCCGCCCGCAGCGCGCGACCGCGCTCGGGGTCGGTACCATAGGGCAGGAACAGCCGCCGCCGCGTGCGCGTGCCCAGCCCCGCGTCGAGCACCGGATCGGCGTAGAGCGAAAAGCCCACCGCGGGCTCTTCCGCGCCGGTTTCGTGCATGACCATATACGTGCCGCCGCGGCCGATCTCGCCGCGCACGCCGCGCGCGAAGATCGAAAAGCCGAGCCAGCTCTGATATTCGAAGCCATGCCGCTCGGTCGGGTCGAGCGTCAGCGCGACATCGCCTTCGACGCTCGCGGCGATCGCCGCCAGCCCGTCGATCCGGCTCGCCAGCGCATTGCCCGCGTCGATCCCGCGCAGCCGCTCCAGCGCGGCGTCGAACGGCCCCGCCGCCGCGATCAGCGGCAAGTAGCGGGCGTCGATCTCGGCCACGCCCGCGGCGTCCTTGCCGTCCAGCCGGTCGCGCAACCGCGCCAGCGCCTCGGGCGCGAGCGCATCGCCCGCCAGCGTGTCGACCAGATCGGGCAGCGTGAAATCGATCGCGATCCCCTCGATCCCCGCCGCCTGCAGCGCCTCCACCGCGACGCGCACGATCTCGGTCGCCGCCGCCACGCTGTCGAGCCCGATCAGCTCGGCCCCCAGCTGGCGCATCGCGCGCTCGGGACGCAGCTCGCTGGCGCGCAGCTTGAGCACGGGGCCGGCATAGGACAGGCGCACCGGGCGCGGGTGGTGCGCCATCCGCGTCGCGGCGATACGGCCGATCTGCGCGGTGATGTCGGGGCGGATCGCCAGCGTGCGTTGCGAGACCGGATCGACGAAGCGCACCGCCTGCTCCATCCCGCCTGCCTTCAGTCGCGATCCCAGCGCTTCGGCGAATTCGGCGAGCGGCGGATCGACGCGCTCATAGCCGTAAGCGCGCGCAGTGCGCAGCACATGGTGCTCCAGCGCATCGGCCGTATCGGCCTGCGGCGGCAGGCGATCGTGGAATCCTTCGGGTAGCAGTCCGGTCATGCCGCTGCGCTAAAGGATGCATAGTGCTGCGACAAGCGGCAGGCGGAGCGGCAGAGCCACCCCGCCTCACCGCATCTCAGAACCGCAGCGACATCGCCGTCTTCACGCCGGGAAGCTCGCGGAGCCGCGATACCAGCTCGGGCGTCACCGTCGTGTCGACCGACAGCAGCAGCACCGCCTCGCCGCCAGCCTCGCGGCGGCCGAGATGGAAGGTGCCGATGTTCACCCCCGCTTCGCCGAGCGTGGTGCCGAGCCGGCCGATGAATCCCGGCGCGTCCTCGTTCACGATGTAGAGCATGTCGCCCGCCAGATCGGCCTCGACCTTGATCCCGAACAGCTCGACCAGCCGCGGCGCCGAATCGCCGAACAACGTGCCCGCCACCGACTTGTCGCCCTCGTCGGTGCCGACCGTCACGCGCACCAGCGTGTGATAGTCGCCCTCGCGATCATGGCGCACTTCGCGCACGTCCAGCCCGCGTTCGCGCGCGAGGAAGGGCGCGTTGACCATGTTCACCGTGTCCGAATGCACCCGCATCAGCCCGGCGAGCACCGCGCCGGTGATCGGCTTCTGGTTCAACTCGGCGGCATGGCCCTCGGTCTCGATCGCGATCTCGTCGAGCGCGCCATGGGCGAGCTGGCCGACGAGCGAGCCGAGCTTTTCGGCCAGCGCCATATAGGGCTTCAGGCGCGGCGCTTCCTCGGCCGAGAGCGACGGCATGTTGAGCGCATTGGTGACGCCGCCCGAAACCAGATAATCCGCCATCTGCTCGGCCACCTGAATCGCCACATTCACCTGAGCCTCGCTGGTGGAGGCGCCGAGGTGCGGCGTCGAGATGAAGTTCGCCGTGCCGAACAGCGGATGCTCCTTGGCGGGCTCGGTGACGAACACGTCGAGCGCGGCGCCGGCGATATGGCCGCTGTCGAGCAGCTCCTTCAGCGCCGCCTCGTCGATCAGCCCGCCGCGCGCACAGTTGACGATGCGCACACCCTTCTTCGTCTTCCGGAGGTTTTCGGCGGAAAGGATGTTGCGCGTCTGATCGGTCAGCGGCGTGTGCAGCGTGATGAAATCGGCACGGCCGAGCAGCGTATCGAGATCGACCTTCTCGACACCCATCTCCACTGCGCGCTCGGGAGTAAGGAACGGATCATAGGCGATCACCTTCATCCGCAGCCCCAGCGCGCGATCGGCGACGATCGAGCCGATGTTGCCCGCGCCGATCAGGCCGAGCGTCTTGGACGTGACTTCCACGCCCATGAACCGGTTCTTCTCCCACTTGCCCGCCTGGGTCGAGGCATCGGCCTCGGGCAGCTGGCGGGCGAGCGCGAACATGAGGGCGATCGCATGTTCGGCGGTAGTGATCGAATTGCCGAACGGCGTGTTCATCACGACCACGCCCTGCGCCGAAGCCGCGGGGATATCGACATTGTCGACGCCGATGCCGGCGCGGCCGATCACCTTCAGATTGGTCGCGGCTTGGAGGATGTCTTTGGTCACCTTGGTTGAGCTGCGGATCGCAAGCCCATCATACTGTCCGATGATCGCCTTCAGCTCGTCGGGGGTCTTGCCGGTGATTTCGTCCACTTCGACTCCGCGTGCGCGGAAGATCTCGGCGGCCTTGGGATCCATTTTGTCGGAAATCAGAACCTTGGGCATCGTTATCCCTTTCGTCGCCCCTGCGCAGGCAGGGGCCTATCGCTGTTGAGTGCTGCAATCGGCGGGCACGTTTGGCTTCTGGCCTGTGTCCGCCCCGCGCGGAATTCGAGAGATATGGGCCCCTGCCTGCGCAGGGGCGACGCAGTTACGCGGCCGCAACCTGCTCCCAAGCCCAGTCGAGCCACGGGCCGAGCGCTTCGATATCGGCCGTGTCGACCGTCGCGCCGCACCAGATGCGCAGCCCCGGCGGGGCGTCGCGATAGCCGGCGATGTCATACGCCGCATCCTCCGCCTCGAGCAGCGCCGCCATCTTCTTCACCATCGCGGACTGCGCCTCGGCGTCGGCGTCTGTGACGAGCTTGAGGCACACACTCGTGTTCGATCGGATCGCCGGATCGGCGGGCAAGTGATCGAGCCACTCGCGTTCGGCGACGATCCTTCCCAACGCACTGGCATTGGCGGTCGAGCGCGCGATCAGCGCATCGAGACCGCCGATCGACTGCGCCCATTCGAGCGCGAAGATATAGTCCTCCACCGCCAGCATCGACGGCGTGTTGATCGTCTCGCCCTTGAAGATGCCTTCGATCAGCTTGCCGCCCTTGGTCATGCGGAAGATCTTGGGCAGCGGCCAGGCGGGGGTATAGCTTTCGAGGCGCTCGACCGCGCGCGGACCCAGGATCAGCACGCCATGGCCGCCCTCGCCGCCCATCACCTTCTGCCAGCTGAAGGTGGTGACATCGAGCTTGTCCCACGGCATGTCCATGGCGAACACGGCCGAGGTGGCGTCGGCGAAGGTCAGCCCCTCGCGGTCCTCGGCGATCCAGTCGCCGTTCGGCACGCGCACGCCCGAAGTCGTGCCGTTCCAGGTGAAGATCACGTCATGGCTCGGCTTCACCTGCGTCAGGTCGACGATCTCGCCATACGGCGCCTTGAGCACTTCGGGATCGATCCTGAGCTGCTTGACGGCATCGGTGACCCAGCCCTCACCGAAGCTCTCCCAGGCGAGCAACTGCACCGGCCGCGCGCCGAGCATCGACCACATCGCCATCTCCACGGCCCCGGTGTCGGACGCGGGAACGATACCGATACGATGCGTGTCGGGAACCTTGAGCAGCTCGCGCGTCAGGTCGATCGCATGCTGCAGTCGCGCCTTGCCCAGCTTCGAGCGGTGCGAGCGCCCGAGCACCGCAGTCGCGAGCTTGTCGGGCGACCAGCCGGGCGGCTTGGCGCAGGGACCGGAAGAGAAATGGGGGCGCGCCGGCTTGGTGGCGGGTGCGGCGGACGCACGGGTGGAGTCGGAACGAATCGTATCGGTCATGTCAGTCTCTCCTTGCAGAGAGCACGCGCGGCGTTGGGACCGCGTGGCCCGTCGACGGGCCTAGCGGCATGCGGAGCGAAGTCAACCGTCCTTGCTGCGCCGCAGCGGGATCGGAGCAGAGTCGGATTGGAATCACTTGCAAAAATCACGGTGCCAGCCGGCGCTTAACTCTCCGGTAACCATGGTTCGTCAAACTCGCCGCACGATGATGACTCGCCACGTCCTCGCCCTTTTGCTGCCGCTCCTGCTCACCGGATGCATTTTCGGCGGCGGCGGAAGTGACAGTCCGCGCGTGCCGCGCCCCGGCCCGATCGAACCACGCGCCAGCGGCCCGATCGCGCTGCCGGGCGCGCCTGATCGCGAGACGCGGCAATGCCTTGCCGATCTGGAGCGTCAGAACGTCAGCTATCGCCCGCTGCCGGATCAGGATTTCGGCGGCGGATGCCTGGTGATCGGCGCAGTCCAGCTGCTCGACATCGGCGTTCCGGTCACCGGGCTCAAGTCGATGCGTTGCCCGCTCGCGCAGACCTTTTCCGCCTGGGTGCGCCACGGCGTCGCTCCCGCCGCACGCGAGATCCTCGGCAGCGAACTCGTGCGAGTCGAAAGCTTCGGCACCTATTCGTGCCGCGGGATCATCGGCGCGGGCGCCAGCGCCGCGCGCCGGGTGTCGGAACATGGCCTCGCCAATGCAGTCGACATTTCGGGTTTTCGCCTGGCCGACGGGCGCCGAATCACGCTGAAGGACGATTGGAACAGCTCCGATCCCAGGGTGCGCGAGTTTCTGCAGGTCGTTCGGCGTTCGGCATGTCGCCGCTTCAAGACCGTGCTCAGCCCCGACTATAACGCCGCGCACCACGATCACTTCCATCTCGACATGGGGCGCGGGCCCTTCTGCAGTTGAGCAGCCGCCCCATTTGCAGCGGCGCCCGGATCGACTAACGCGCGGTCATCATGAGTGACACCCGCGTTCCTTCCCGCGTCTTCCGCCGCGCAGATCAGGATGCCGAGACCGCCCGTACCAGCGGCCACGACACGCCTCAGACCGCGCATCCGGCCTATCGCCTCGCCTTTCAGGACATGGAGTTCCTGCTGCGCGAGGATCTGCGCCCGGTGCGCTTCCAGCTCGAGCTGCTGAAGCCCACCCTGCTGCTCGACGAGGCGAACATCGCATCGCTGTTCGTCTTCTACGGCTCGGCGCGCATTCCCGAGCCGGCCAAGGCCGAGGCGATGCTCGAACTCGCCGACACCCCCGAGTCGCGGCGCATCGCCGAGCGGCTGGTCGCCAAGTCGAAATATTACGACGTCGCGCGCGAGCTGGCGCGCACCGCGAGCTGCTTCGCGCGCGACGCCGACGGCAAGCGGCACTTCGTCGTCTGTTCGGGCGGCGGCCCCTCGATCATGGAAGCGGCCAATCGGGGCGCGGCGGACGCAGGCTGCGAATCGGTCGGACTCAACATCGTGCTTCCGCACGAACAGGCGCCGAACGAATATGTCACCCCGTCGCTCAGCTTTCAGTTTCACTATTTCGCGCTGCGCAAGATGCACTTCCTCCTGCGCGCGCGCGCGGTGGCGGTCTTCCCCGGCGGCTTCGGCACCTTCGACGAATCGTTCGAACTGCTCACGCTGATCCAGACCGGCAAGATCGAGCCGATGCCGGTGCTGTTCTATGGCCGCGAATTCTGGGAGCGCGTCGTCAATTTCGAAGCGCTCTGCGAAGAAGGCGTAATCAGCCCGCGCGACCTCAAGCTCTTCCATTTCGTCGAGACTGCCGAGGAAGGGTGGGAGATCGTGCGCGACTTCTATCGCGAACGGGACGACGCGCCGCTGGTCTAGGCTCCCGAATTATCGGAACCAACTCGCGCGTTCGTTCACTGGTAGGGGACTATGACCGAAGCCCATACGCTCCCGACGCGGAGCGATCGGCTCCGTGCCTTTGTCCGGCTCAAGCTGGAGAATCGCTGGCTCCGCCTGGGGCTGATCGCGGCGCTGGTCGCCACCGCCCTCCTCTCCGTCTCGCTGGCCACCGTGCCCGAGCCGCGCGAACGCATTTCGCTCGGCAAGGGTCTCGCCGGCGTCGATAGCGAGCTCGCCGCCTTCGAAACGGCCGAACCCTCGCCGCTTCCCTCCGCGACGCGCGACGTCGTCGATCACACCTTCCGCAACGCCAGCCGGATCGTCGGCCTCGGCGAAGCGAGCTATTATGGCGATGCGTTCGCCGGCCGCTCCACTGCCAGTGGCGAGATCTTCGATCCGGCGCTGATGACGGCGGCGCACCGCACGCTGCCGCTCGGCTCGCGCGTACGCGTCACCGAGCCGAACTCGGGCCGCAGCGTCGTCGTCCGGATCAACGATCGCGGGCCCTATCACGGCCGCCGCGTGATCGATCTGTCCGAAGCCGCCGCGCGCGAACTCGGCATGCTCCAGCGCGGCACGGCGCGCGTGCAGCTCGCGCTGCTCCTGGCCTGAGGCGCCTCAGCCGAGCTGGCGCGAGCGCCTTTGCGACATCTGCCGGACCTTTTTCGGCATCCATCGCGTGGCAAAGCGCAGCCGCTGCGCAGTCTTTCCCACAATCGTGTGCAGCTTCTCGCCGTGCACTGCCTGCCAGGCCGCCTCGGCCACCTCGGCCACCGGCGTGATCTCGAGCCCGCCTTCGGTTACGCTTTCGCGCACGGTGCGGTTGCTGTTCGCTAGCGGCTGATCCAGCAGCGGCGTTTCGATGAAGCTCGGCATGATCGTGCGCACCTTGATGCCCTCGGGAGCCCATTCGCCGTCGAGCGCCTCCGCCAGCCCGCGCACTGCGAACTTCGTCGCCGAATAGATCGCACCGCCCGCAGTGCCATAGATCCCCGCCGCCGAGCTTGTGATCAGCATACAGCTGCCTGGAGTGGCCTTGAGCAAACGAAAGCCGATGTGCGCGCCGTTCACGACGCCGCTCAGGTTGATCGCGATACATCGGTCCAGCGTCACCGCATCGGTCTCCACGAATGGACCGCCCACCGGAATCCCAGCATTGTTGAACAAGACGTCGAGGCGTCCGCCGCTTGCCTCGACAAAGCCAGTCAGCGCCTCCTCCCATTGGTCGCGCTCGCGAACGTCCATCACATGAGTCCAAACCCGGTCGGTGGGAAGCGCCGCCTTCGCCGCCTCCAGTCCGGCTGCATTGATGTCGGCGAGCCCCACGCGCCAGCCGCGCTCGGCAAAAAGGCGCGCGGTCGCAAGACCGATGCCTGAAGCCCCGCCAGAAATGAAAATCGCCTTGGCGCCGTCCCCCATCTGCCCCTCTCCTCTTTTTTGACCTTTCCCGCTTCATCCCGCACAAGTGCCCCGGATGCCAGAGCAATCGCGCACCCTCGGGCCTTCGGTCTCCTTCGAATGCCTTGCCAAGCGCTATGCAGGCGGCGTGATCGCAGTGAACTCCGTATCGCTCGACATCGCGGCAGGCAGCTTCGTCGCGCTGGTCGGCGCTTCGGGATCGGGCAAGTCGACCCTTCTCAAGACGGTCAACCGGCTGATCGAGCCGAGCGACGGGCGGGTGCTGATCGGCGGCGATCCCGTCGACTCGGAATCGCCCCATTTGCTCCGTCGCCGGATCGGCTACGTCTTCCAGAACACCGGCCTCTTCCCGCATCTGACGGTAGGAGAAAATGTCGGTATCGGTCTCAGGCTGAAAGGCGAGCGCGAAAACGCGAAGCGCGTCGCCGAGCTGCTCGAACTGGTCGAGCTCACGCCCGCGATGGCCAAGCGGCTCCCCGATGCGCTTTCCGGAGGCCAGCGCCAGCGAGTCGGAGTCGCGCGTGCCCTGGCGACTCAACCGGGCCTGATGTTGATGGACGAGCCGTTCGGCGCGCTCGACCCCATCACGCGCGATACGCTCGGAACAGCCGTGCGCGCGATCCACGACCGGCTCGGGCTCACCACCATCATGGTGACCCATGACATGGCCGAGGCGCTGCTGCTCGCTGACCGAGTGCTGGTGATGGAATCGGGCAACATCGTCGCCGACGCGACTCCCGGCGCGCTGATCGCCGGCGAAGGCGGACCCGCGGCGGATGCGCTCGTCGCCGTTCCCCGCGAACAGGCGCATCGGCTGGCGGCGCTGGAGAGCGGGCGATGACCGCCGCCTGGACCCGGGTCCCGGAACTTCTCGCTCAGCATCTTCTGCTCGCGATGGCGGCGCTGCTGCTCGGCCTCGCGATCAGCATCCCGCTCACCATCTGGTCGGCGCGCAGCCGCACGGTCGCGCGGGTCTCACTGGGCTTCGCCAGCCTCGTTCAGACGATCCCGTCGCTGGCGCTGCTCGCGCTCTTCTACCCGCTGCTGCTCTCGCTGCGCACGATCTTCGGCGAATGGCTGCCTGCGCTCGGCTTTCTGCCGGCGCTGCTCGCGCTGTCGCTCTACGCCATCCTGCCGATCCTGCGGAACGGAGTTACCGGGCTGCTCAATCTCGATCCGGCGGTGCTCGAGGCGGCAGACGGCGTCGGGATGACGGCGCGGCAGAAGCTGCTGCTCGTCGAGGCGCCACTGGTGCTGCCGGTTCTCATGGCGGGCATCCGCACCGCAGCGGTGTGGGTGATCGGCGCCGCGACGCTTTCGACCACAGTTGGCCAGCCGAGCCTCGGCGATCTGATCTTCGCGGGCCTCCAGACGCAGAACTGGGCGCTGGTACTCGCCGGATGCATCGCCGCGGCGGGTCTCGCGCTGGCGGTCGATCAGCTTCTCGGGCTCGCCGAAACCGGTCTCCGCCAACGCCGGCGCGGTCTCGTGTTCGGCAGCCTCGGCATCCTGCTGGCCGGAGTGCTGCTGGCCTCGGCTCCGATGCTGCCCACCGGCCAGCGTACAGTGGTGGTCGGCGCCAAGGGATTCTCCGAGCAGTTCATCCTGGCACGGGTGATCGGCCGCCAGCTGGAGGAAGCGGGCTATACGGTCGAATATCGCGAGGGGCTGGGCTCGGCCGTGGTCTATGGTGCGCTCGCCTCGGGGGATGTCGATGTCTATGTCGACTATTCGGGTACACTCTGGACCAATCAGATGGGTCGTCAGACGGTTCCCGGGCGCGAGGCGATCGTCGAAGGGGTTGGCGAATGGACCCGCCGAACGAGCGGCGTTCGGCTGCTCGGCACGCTCGGGTTCGAGAACGCCTATGCCTTCGCGATGCGCGGCGATCAGGCCGAGCGGCTCGGAATTGCGACGATCGAGGATCTGGTGCCACATGCGCCGCGGATGAGCCTCGCGACCGACGTCGAGTTTCTCGAGCGGCCCGAATGGGCGGCGGTCCAACGCGCCTATGGCATCGCGTTCGAATCGACGCGCGCGTTCAATCCCACCTTCATGTATCGCGCGCTCGCCAGCGGCCGCGCCGACGTGATCCCGGCCTTCTCCTCGGACGGGCGCATCGCCGCGCAGGATCTCAAGGTGCTCGAGGACAATCGCGGCGCCATCCCCGGCTATGACGCGATCCTGCTGATCGCTCCGGAACATGCCGACGATGATCGCTTCGTCGAAGCGCTGCGCCCGCTGATCGGTGCCATCCCGGTCGAGGCGATGCGCGAAGCGAACTACATGGTCGATCGCGACGAGGAAAAGGTTAGCCCCGCGGAGGCAGCACGCTGGCTCGAGCAGCGGATCGGCCTGTGAGCGTCGCTGCCCCCCCGGCGGGGCGGGTCTGTATCGGCTGATTCGAAAGATGGCGGAGACGGAGGGATTCGAACCCTCGGTACGGGATTTACCCATACGGCGGTTTAGCAAACCGCTGGTTTCAGCCACTCACCCACGTCTCCGGACAGCGCCTGAACCGCGGCCTATAGCTGCGCTCTCCCGTCCGATCAACTGCGCTTTGGCGCAGACGATCGGGCGCGATTTCGACTCGGGCTGCCGCCTGTTCATTGCAGCGTCAGTAGCCGCCGCCTAGGCTCGCCGCGATCGGGTTTGGGGTGAAGCGATGCGTTTGAAGTCGGTGATGCTATGGGCGGCGGCTGCCGTGCTGGGTCTGGGAACGGTTCCGGCGGCGGCGCAGGTGCAAACGATCGATCCGAATTCCGCGATCGACGCCGATCTAAACGATCCGCAGCCGCAGAGCACGCCGACGCCGAGCGCGACGCCCGATCCCTATTACCAACAGGATCAATATCAGCAGGTGCCGGCCGAACCGCCGGCCTCCGTGGATCCCGCGGTCAATCCCTATGCGGCTCCGCCCGCGACTCCGCAGAATGGGCAACCGACGCTCGACGCCAATCGAATCGAGACGCGCGACACCTATGCCCGCGACGATCTTATCGGCGCCGCCGAAGGCGTGTTCGGACGCGGCGCCGAGGGTCTCGCGGGCATCATCGAGAACATTCTGCGCGAGCAGGGCGAACCCAATGCCTATATCGCGGGGCGCGAAGCGGGCGGCGCCTTCATCGTCGGGCTGCGCTATGGCTCGGGCACGCTCTTTCACCGGGTCGAGGGCCAGCGCCCGGTCTATTGGACCGGGCCCTCGGTCGGCTTCGACGTCGGCGGCGACGCCAATAAGGTCTTCGTGCTGGTCTACAATCTTTACGACAGCCAGGAGCTCTACAAGCGTTTCCCGGCGGGCGAAGGTCGCGCCTATTTCGTCGGCGGCTTCTCGGCGGCGTATCTGCGCAGCGGCGACACGGTGCTCATCCCCGTCCGGTTGGGCGTCGGGTGGCGGCTCGGCGCCAATGTCGGCTATATGAAGTTCTCCGAGGAACAGCGCTGGCTGCCGTTCTAAGCCACCCGCTTTGATGCTGCGCCGGGGCAGTGCGCTGCGGTTCGGCCGATAGGCGGAACAGGGCAGGCGCGCGACCAGCGCTGGTGATGCTCTAGGTCCAACGGTGGCCGATCGCGGAACAGCAGCGCGGCTTCCTGGCGCGAGCCGCTTTCAGCCGAACGCGACGCTTTCGAATTTCACCGGCTCGCCGATCGCGGCGTCCGCCAGCGCGCCGTCCCACATCACGCGATTGCCGCGGATAATCGTTCCGATCGGCTTGCCGGTGAGCTCCATCCCGGTGAACGGCGACCAGCCGCACTTCGACGCGAGCCACGCTTCCTCGATCGTCCAGCGCGCCTTCAGATCGACGACGGTGAAGTCGGCGTCATAGCCGGGCACGATGCGCCCCTTGCCCACTAGCCCGAATACGCGCTGCGGGCCGGCGCTGGTCAGGTCGATCAGCCGCTGCAGCGTCAGGCGGCCCTCGGCGACATGGTTCAGCATCAGCGGCAGCAATGTCTGCACGCCGGGCATGCCGCTCGGGCTTCGGGGGTATTGCTGCGCCTTTTCCTCCCGGCTGTGGGGCGCATGGTCCGAACCGATCACGTCGGGCACACCCTGCGCCATCCAGCGCCACAGCCCGTCGCGATGCGCGGCGGATCGGATCGGCGGATTCATCTGCGCAAGGCTGCCGAGCCGCGGATAGGCGTCCTCGCCCGCAAGCGTCAGATGCTGCGGCGTCACTTCGCAGGTGGCAATGTCCTTGTTCTGCCCCAGCAGCTCGAGCTCGGCCGGTGTCGTGACGTGGAGCACGTGCACGCGCCGCCGCGCCTCGCGCGCCAGACGCAGGATTCGGCGAGTCGCCAGGATCGCGCTTTCATCGTCCCGCCACACCGGGTGCGAAGCGGGATCGCCGGTCACGCGCTCACCGGCGCGTGCGTTCATCCGGTCCTCATCCTCGCAATGCACCGCGACGCGCCGATGGCCGGAACGCAGCACCCGTGCCAGTTCCGAATCCTCGGATACCAGCAGGTCGCCGGTCGACGAGCCCATGAAGATCTTGACCCCGGCCGTACCGGGCAGGCGCTCGAGCTCTGCAAGCGCTTCGGCATTGGCGGAAGTGGCGCCCACGTAAAACGCGTGATCGCACCACATCCGGCCTTCGGCCCGGCGCAGCTTGTCCGCGACGGCATCGGCGCTGTCGGTGTTCGGCTTGGTGTTCGGCATCTCGAACACCGCAGTCACGCCGCCCAGCACCGCGGCACGGCTGCCGCTCTCCAGGTCTTCCTTATATTCGAGCCCGGGTTCGCGAAAATGGACCTGCGTGTCGATCACGCCGGGGAGAATATCGAGGCCGGTGCAGTCGATCGTCTCGCCGGCGTCACCGACGCTGCCCACAGCGACGATGCGGCCGTCGCGCACGCCCACATCCACATCGGCCGGTCCGCCGGGCAGATATACGCGCCCGTTCGCGAGCTTGAGGTCGACTGGCGCCATCGCAAAGCCTTTCGTGCTGCCCTGCGACCTCCTACCTGTTCGTTATGATCGATACCACCCCGGGGACATTGCTGGCCGACCGCGGCTTGCTGCGGCTGTCCGGCGAGGACGTGCGCGGCTTCCTCCAGGGGCTCGTGACACAGGATGTCCGCACCGTTTCGCCCATAAGCCCGCGCTGGTCGGGGCTGCTGACGCCTCAGGGCAAGGCGCTTTTCGACTTCATCCTCTGGGATGATGGCGACTCGATCCTGATCGATTGCGAAGCGGCTCAGCGGGAGGCGCTCGCAAAACGGCTTTCGCTCTACCGGCTGCGCCGCGCGATTTCGATCGAGCCGGTTGACGGCGGTGTGCATTGGGCGGCCAGCGGCGAGCACGGGCTGGCCGACCCGCGTCTTCCGGAGCTCGGCCGGCGCTGGCTGGGAGCTGACAGCGGCGCGGTTGCGAACGGCTGGCTCGAGCACCGCCTCCAGCTGGGAGTCGCCGAAGGCGCAGCCGAGCTCGGGCAGGACAAGACGCTTTGGCTCGAGTGTAACGCCGAGGAGCTGAACGGAGCCAGCTACACCAAGGGGTGCTTCGTGGGTCAGGAGAATACTGCCCGGATGCACTATCGCGCAAAGGTGAGCCGTCGCCTCGTCGTCGCCCCCCTCGCCGAGCCGGGCCCGCGGACCCGCGCGACATATCCGGAGCTGGGGCTCATGGTCGAGAACCGCCGGGTCGAGGATTTGGGCGACGCGCTTCGGCCTGCGTGGCTTGAGGCCGCGCTGGCGACAGCGGCACCGTAGAGCCGGAGCGCGAGCCGCATCACGGCCGTGCGTCGCGCCGCTGTTCTTGGCGGCATGCGAGCGCGCGAGCGCGCGGACCTGCCGGCCCAGGAGACACGCTCGCGCAACGAAAAAGGGAGGCCGGTTTCCCGGCCTCCCCATTCTTTCGAGTTCCGAAGAACCCGCGTGGCTTACATGCCCGAACCCGGACCGTAGGTGATTTCCACGCGGCGGTTCTGCAGCTCGCGCACACCGTCGGCGGTCGCGACGCGCGGACGGCTCTCGCCGAAGGCTTCCGTCGAGATCGCGCCGGCAGGGATGCCGCGGCTCGTCATATAGTCGCGCACCGAGTTCGCACGACGCTGCGACAGACCAACGTTGTAGCTCGCCGGGCCCGAACGGTCGGCGTGGCCTGCCAGCATCACCTGAGCATTGCCGCAGTTGCGATAGTTGTTGATCGCGTTGTTCAGGATGGTTCCGGCTTCCGGCGTGATGTCGGAGCGATCCCACTCGAAGAACACGATGTACGGCCCCGGCGTGCAGACGACGGTGGGGGTCGGCGTGGGCGTCGGAGTCGGCGTCGGCGTGTAGATCGGAGTCGGCGCCGGCGTCGGGACGATCACGGGCTCCGGCGCACCGAAGTTGAACGTCACGCCACCGAGGAGGCTGTGCGACCGGAAACGACCGTCGAACTCGCGACCGGTCACATCGACCAGCCGGACGTCGTCCGCATTGAAGAAGCGATACTTCAGCGTGACGTCGACGTTCTCGCTGATCGCCGCGCGCAGGCCGGCGATTGCCTGCCATGCGAACACCGTGTCGGAGTCGTCGATGAACGGGCCGTCGGTGGTGAGGCCGACTTCCTGGCTGACGCGGGCAACACCCACACCGCCGCCGACGAAGCCGCCGAGCGCGTCTTCACCGAAGTCGAGCAGACCATTGACCATGAAGCTGAGCGCCGAGGTCGAGCCGCCCGCGTAATCATAGACGCCGGACGGCCCGCTCACCAGCGCACCGGTGGGCAGGTAAACAGGCGTCGTGAGAGCCGAACGATAGCTCGACACGGTCGCACGGCGATAGCCGACTTCCGCTTCTGCGCGGAACGCACCGAAATCGTAGCCGATGATGCCATCGACATCGAAACCATTGTCGTGATCGACGGTCGCGGCGCGCGGCGATGCGCCGATGTCGTAATCGATATCCTCGACGAGCATCGCGCCGCCTTCGACACCCACATACCACGCGTCGTCGCGGGCCAGGGCGGGAGTGCTGAGCGCGGTCGACGCAAGTGCCAGAGTGACGGCAAGCTTCCGCATCTTAATCCCCTTTCATTGATGTCACTTCGGACAGCGCCAACTCCCTAGCGAAAGCTTGGTTTCCGCGCAAGCGCAAGAATACGCCGACTGTTGCAGGAACGTCACAGGTCGGGCGGATCGATCAGCCCATGCGCGCGCATCGCCGCGAGCACCGCCGACAGAGCGATACGTGCTTCGACGTCCACGGTCGTTCCACCGGCCGGATCGCCGATCGCTGCGCCGCGGCGGCCAACCACCTGATGGCCTTCGACGACAACCCTGCCGCGCACTTCACCGATCGTCCAGCTCCCGCCTGAAAACAGCGCGAAGGCGCCTTCCTGGGCGACCCAGACGCGCGTGCCTTCGCGCGGCGCCGCAAAGCGCCAGCCGCCTTCGGTCCATCCGGCGAGAGCATGCGCGTGTCCGGCCCAAGCGCCGGTCGGGTCGGCGCCCAGCACCCATGCCTGCCCCGGCTCGGGATCCTCGGGCGGGATTTCCGCGCCCATGTCCTCGGCGCTTCCCTGCACCAGCAGGTCTAGCCGCGCGAGCGCCTCATTGTGAAACATCTCCTTCTGCGCCTGGCCCGCAGCCAGCAGCGGCAACGTCAGCCGCGGTGTCGATTCTGCGCTCACCTTCCTTCTCCCGTCGCTTGCACCAGTCGCTCGGCAGGCCGCGAGAGCCCGTGCGTGCCGACTTGCCGGACACTGACATGGCACCCGGCGCTGCAGTCGGCTGCGCTCAGCATCAGTGTCGGCTGATCCGTCTCTTCGATTCGAGCGGGCGCCGCGCTCGGCGCCACTGTGACGCGATAGCGCTCGCGCTCCTCGGCGAGCGGCGCATCGACTCCATCCACCCAGCGCCAGCCCGTCCGGCTTCGCCGTATCCAGCGCAACCGGACGCTGCCGTCCGGCAGCGGCTCGACTCGGAGGTGCGCGGGCGCGGGGGGCAGGATCGAGCGCCCATCGATGGGCGCCGATGCTGCGACAGCCACGGCGTCGCCAGGCCCTTGCGCCAGCACCTGCAGCGCGCCGCCGATCGTTTCGGGCCCCAGTGAGACCACTCTGAGCGCATCGGCGGCGATGCAGACGAACGGATCTCCCACCGCCTGGGTGGCGATCGCATATTCGGTGCCGCGGCGTCCGCGCCACAGGCCGCTCAGCCGCCACCGCGCGCCTCCCAGGGGTTCGGCGCGGGCGAATTGCAGCAGCTCGCTTCCCGCGATCGCCAGATTGGCGCCTGCGTCCAGCGCGGCGGCATCGGCATCGCCGAGCGTCATGCCTGCGGCCATCAGTGTCACTTCGAGGATGTTCGTCCGATCCTCCAGCATCGCAGACGCGCCTCCCGGCGGGACGGTGATCGTGCCGAGCAGCGCGGTAAGGCCGGTCGAGCCTGCGCTGTCCCAGCGCGCGCCACCGTCGATGCTCGTCAATAATGCTGCACTGCGCCATCCCGCTCCGGTGCCTGCCGCCGCGATCGCCAGCAGCGGTCCGCTCGCCGGCGCATCTTCCAGCGGCGGCAGCTCGAACGCCTGGAGAACCGTCACGCCGATCTCGTCATCGGGCGCCGCCGCCACGCGGCCGCCGCTCGCCGCCATCGGCAGCGCGGCAGGCGCCACGCGCACGCACCCCAGCCGCACGCGCATCGCTTCCAGCGTCCAGCGTTCGATCCGCCACAGCCCCGGCACGCCGGCGATCCGCACGCGCCCGCCCGGTGCAAGCGCTAGTGCGTCCCACCCCAACGTCACGCGCCGCCGCTCGCGCTCCAGTTCCATGCGGGCCAGCGCCTCGCTCGCCAGCGTGCGCGCCGCACCGGCATCGAGCACGGCGGGAAGCTCGACACGGCTCTCGCGGGTGCCGGCGCCGGGGCGCTGCGCCCGCTGCACTCCGATCTGGAAATCCCGCGCGGGATCATAATGGGTGAGCGTCAGGCTGCGCGGCGCTTTGTCCGCCGCCGCGATCGCGCGCGCGGCGCGTTCGCCCGCCGCTCCGTCCGCGACCACGCTCGCAGGTCCGCCGCCACGGGTCAGGACCATCGTACGATCGCCTTCGCGGAACCAGCCGTTCGCTGCGCCCGCGAGCACTTCGGCCACTGCGCGCACACTGGCGCCGTGTGCGGAAAACCCCAGCAGCTCCGGCAGCTCAGCATCGCTCGCCAGCACCTCGGGAGCCAGCTCGTCGAGGATGACGCCGATGCCCACCGCCCCCGCATCCGCCTCGACTTCGAACGTCAGCGCCGGAATCCGATTGCCGAACGGCTCCAGATCCATGTTCTCGAAGACGGCATAGGCGGTTCCGCGGTGCGCCGGCGCCAGTCCCGCGCCTTCGGCCGCGCCGATCAGCGGGTCGGCGAGCTGGTCCTCGCCGCCGCGGTGCAGCCGAAAGCCCGTCCGGCTCTTGAGATCGCCCGCCGCGCCGCGCAGCAGCTTGCCTTCCGCCCAGATCCGCCGCACCCCCTGGATCGGTCGAGCGGAAAGGGCCACTGCGAAGCTCGCCGTATAGCTGTAGCGCGTCGTGCTCGGCTGTCCCTTGCCGCTGCTTCCGGTGCTGCGATGCTCGATCAGGTCGGTCGCCCAGATCACCGATCCGGCAACGCGTATCCTGCCGTATAGCTTCGGGATCTCGGTCCCATAGGAAGAGGTCTGGAGCGCCAGCTCCTTGAGCCGCGGCCCTTCGCGTCCCGGGGGGCGGAAAAGCACCGTCCGGTCGATCGCGCCACCCAGCGCCGCGCCAAGCGCGCCGCCGATCGGCCCGCCCACTGCGCTGCCCACCGCCGTCAGCACCAGCGTCGCCATTCACCTCTCCTATGATTGGACGCGCCAGCGTCCCAGCACCGGCCAGGGCACTTCCCCGGGCCGTTCGACCACACGGCGCAGCATTGCATCGGCATGGATGATGCCGGTCTCGCTCGCGATCGCCATGTGGAGCTGCCCGGCATCGACGGCGCACAGCAGCAGGTCGCCCGGGCGGGAATCGTAGCACCGCGTCAGCTCCGATCCGGCCAGCTGTCGAACGATCTTGCCTATGTCGCTGCGTCGCAATGCATATCCGCTCGGCACCTCCCCGGCGAACCCTTCCGCGCGCAGCGCCAGCGCCGCCAGCCCGACGCAGTCGAGCCCCGTCGCCGGATCGCGCCCGTGCAGCCGGAATCTCGCGCCCAGTGCGCGCCGCGCCGCTTCCACGGCGCGTGCTCCCGGTTTCATCCGCCGGGGTAGCGCGTCAGCAGGTCGATCCCCGGCAGATAGGGTTCGCCGCGGAAGTTGACGGCATTGCCGAACCGTCCGGCGCAGGTGGCGAGGCGCTTATCGCACCCCTCGCTTAGCTCCACTAGCGCGCCGACGGGGTCGAAGCGCGGTGGCGCTCGCAGCGTGACCGTCGCGCCGTCGGAACGGGCGACGGCATCCTCCAGACCGCAATTCCCGCCACCGAACCAGCGCAATCGGCCATGGCCATAGGCATCGGCGCTCGGCTCGGGAGCGTTCAGTGTCAGCACCTCGGCGTCCGCCGAAACCACGCGGGCGAACCGCCGCCGTCCGGCCATCGCCACTCGGCAGCGTGCGTCGCCCAGCTCGGCGCGGCAATCGGGCGACGTCGTCTCCACCACCGGCCGTTCCAGGAGGGCGGAGGCACCGCGCAACTCCGCGGTCAGTGCGCCGTTTCGCGTCTCGACTGCGCCAATCGTCCCTCCGCCGAGCGACACCGTCTCGCCCGGCGCGCTCCAGTCGACCGCGAGGATCGCGACATCGGCTCCGTCCCAGCGCCCCGCGAGCAGATCGGCCTCGGTGATCGCCGTGCTGGTCAGCGCTCCGCTCACATCCATGCTGTCCGCGTCCAGCCCCGCACTGCGCTCGATCGCCGATGGCGTCATTCCGGGCGCCGCACGATAGACGAGCCCGTCCACTTCGATGTCGCGATCGTGCGAGGTCAACCCGATCGTGACGCCGTCGCGCCGCGCGAGCCGCCAGCACAGTGCGATCGTCGTGCAGTCGCCTGCCAGCCAGTCCGCCATTCAGCCCTCGCGAATTTCGATAAGCGGCACCGACGGCGCCTCCCCGGCCAGGAATGTCGCCCGGCTCACCCGCAGCTGGTCCTCGGCAAAGCGCACCAGCACGTCGAAATAATAGCCGGCCGTGACGGTCGCATCCTGCGCGGGCGCGGCGTCGAGAGTCACCCAGCCGCCTGGCTCGAGCGTGAAGCCGCCGGTCTCCGCTCCATCGATTGCCACGCGCACGCTGCCGTTCACCGGCCGAGTGATCCGCCGGATCTGCTGGCCATAATGTTTCACTAGGGCGAAGCGCACCATGGCGCCGTCGCCCGTCCCGATCCGCTGATCGATCGGCGTGGGCTCGCCGCCGTCTTCGCGCGAGCGATCGTCGAAGAGGTCGCGCAGCCGAAATCCTCGCGCCGGGCCCATTCGCGCTCGGAAGAAGGCGAGCAGTTCGGCGATGTCGCGTTCCGAGCGCACCCCCGGCCCCACGTCATAGGATGTCCGCGCCTCCGCCCAGTCGGCGTTGCGCTTTTCATGTCCGCCCGCGCTCGTCACGATGGCAGTGGAAAGCTGCGGCGCCACTTCGGCCTCGCGGCCCAGCGCCAGGGGGAAGGCCACGTCGTCGAACGCCTGCACATCGTCCTCCTGATCGAAATGAAGATAGCCGTCGCGCAGCACCTGCGGCAGCGCCCAGACGAAGGTCTCCGCCACGCCGCGCGCCCGCGCCGCTTCGGCTGCCGAATCGATCGCGCGCCACTGCCGCCGATCGTCGGGCCGCAGCACGAATCCTGCGAAATAATGCTGTTCCGCCGTTGGATAGCCGAGCCGCGCCTCCGCCTGCGCGATCCCGCGCGCGGTCAGCGCGGTGCGTCCGGTCGCAGCCCAGTCGTAATCCTCGAGCTGAAGCACGTCGAACGCGGGTCGTGCCCAGCCGACCGGCAGGTTCGCGCGCTTGAGCTGGGGCGCGAGCGGGTCGAGCACCGTCGGCAGATAGGCGAGCAGCAGGATCTCCGCCCCCGGCGCCGCCGCGCGCACCGTGTCGCGCAGCGCCAGTGTCGATGCCGCCAGCACGGCCCCGGCGGCGTCGAGCACCTCGGGGTCGGGCGCGCCGCGCACATTCTGCTCGGGCGGATCGCCCAGCGCCGCCCGCGCCGCCGCGTCGTGGATGCACAGGCGGCCGTCGGCCATCACCCACCACCACGGCTCGCCGATCTGGAACCGTACCGGCATTCCGGCGGCGCCCGCGAAGCCGACGAATGCCGCGGCCACCTGCTTCAGATAACCCATCGCACCCGCATGCGCGGGCGAGAGCAGCGCCGATGGCGGCTCCCATCCGGTCAGCGCCGGCGATCCGTCGGCCGCTCGCTGCTTCCAGTCGTTCCAACAATGCGCGTCGAACAGCTCGTAGCTGAGCGACCAAATGACGGTATATCCCAGCGCCTTCGCCCGCACCGCGAAATTGTGGTGCCAGGCGGCGCAGGGTGCGTTCAGCACGCCCCCCGCCAGGCTGACGTAATAGCCGCCGCCCAGCGGCTCGAGCCGGAAATAATGGCTCATCCCCACATAATGGACGATGCTCCCGCGATAGCCGAGGTGCATCGCGTTGCGCAGCAGCCGCGCGGGCGTCAGGTGATAGCTGTCGTCATAGCCGCTCGCGATCGACAGCCCGTGCTCGGGCACCACCACGTCGCCGATCGCCAGCACCGATCCCGGCCCTTCGCAGGCGATCCGCGACAGCTCGACCCACCCCTCCGAGGGAGCATCGAGCGCCGCGTCGGTGCCGGTATAGCCGGGCGCGACCAGCGAAACGAACATACGGTCGATGTCGCCCGCGAACACCGGATCGGCCTCATGGGGCAGCATGAAGCCGCCGACGAGCGCCGCGAAGTCGAGCGACACCACGGCATCCTCGGGGGTGCCGACCGCATAGTTCCACAGCCGGACATACCAGGCGCGCGCGTTCCCCGCTGCATCCCGCCCCTCGATCGTCAGCACCGGCCCGTTGACGGCGTCGAGCGCCCGCACGCCAGACGCGCGCCAGCGGAACGATAGTCGGCAGTCGCGATAGTCGCGCCGAGTCGCATAGGCGAGCAGCGGGTGATCGTGCCGGTCCTCGGACTCCCAGATCAGCCCGCACAGGTCGTCGGCGCGATAGAAGACCGCATCCACGCGCAGCGCATCGGACGCCGTCGTCGTCACCGCCGCCATCATCGGCCGGGGAAAATTCACTGTCCAAAAGGCGGGGTCGAAGCGCGTGAGCACGCCCTCCGCCTGCCCGCGCCGCTCCGACGCCAGCCAATAGCCCATGGTGCTTCCCTTCTCTTCTCGCTCGGCCCGGCGCGGCGCGGAGGATGTGCGATGTGATTGCCTTGTATCGCGCGGCGAGCCGCGCGATGGGTGTCCGCACAAAAGGGGCGAGCCGCATCGGCATTCTGGAGAGACGCTGTGGAAAAGCTGCTGCGCGCCGGTTGCGGGAATGCCTTTGTGTTGATCGTGCTGTTCTTCCTGCTCTGGTGGCTGCTCGCGCCCACCGCGGTGTGGCTGCTGGAGCGCGTTCTCACCTTCCTCGGCAGCCTGTGACTCACTCCACCTGCGCCAGTGCCGCCTTCACTGCGCGCGCCACCTGGCGGCTCGACTGCGCCAGCGCGCGCGGCGCTTCGCCCGCGCCTGCGTTCACCGTGATCGCGACGCGCACTTCGCGCGCCGCCGCGCTGCCGGGCGCTGCCGCCGCGACGCTGCCCGCGCTGGTCGGCACGAACAGTTCGGGCCCGCGCTCGCCCACCCAATAGGGGCGCCCGGGGCTCACTGGCCCACCCGTCGCCCGCCCCGGCGCTCCGAGCAGGCCCGCGATCAGCCCGCCCAGTCCGGCGGCGCCGGTGCCGCCGCCCAGCGCACCGATGCCGCCGCGGATCGCGTTCGCCGCAATGTCGCCCAGCACGTTCAGCGCCAGTGCGCGCAGCTCCTCGAAACCGAACTTGCCGGTTCGCACGGCGCGGGCGAGCGCGCCTTCGATCGCCCGTCCCGCCCGTTCGGCCCCTGTCGTGAGCGGCCCCTCCATCTCGGTGCGTATCGCCGCCAGGTCCCGCGCGAGGCCTTTTGTGTCGGCGCGCACGCTCACCACCAGCCGCTCGATTTCCTCATCCATCGGGAAACTGCTCCTTCAGTCTCGCCAGCAGCGCGGCATCGGGCGGCGCAGCCTCCTCGCCCGAAAGCGCCCGCACCAGCGCCTCCAGCTCGGCCGGCGTCGCCTGCCAGAACGTCTCCGGCGCCCAGCCGAAGGCGACTCCGGCCAGCCCCGCCAGTCGACGCGCCGCCGCCGCGAAGCTCGGCGTCATCGCCCCGCCAATATCTGTCCCAGCAGCGTCTTCAGCGCCGGCGTCGCCGCCGCCAGCCCCGCTGCGGCCAGCCCCTCGCCGAACGCCGCACGCGTCAACCCCTCGGGCCGCTCGCGCAGGCAGTGCCAGAACAGGGCAGCCATCTCGCCCAGTCCCAGCCGCCCCTCGGCGGCCCGCTCGACCAGCGCGAACAGCGGCCCCAGTTCGGCCTCCGCCGCCACCAGCGCGGTGAAGCTCGGCCGCAGCACCAGCGTCTCGCCCGCGACTCGCAGGCTCGCTTCGCCGCGCACCGGATTGGCGGCCGCGCTCATGCGCTCACCACCGGGCCCGAGCTTTCCAGGCTCAGCGTGTAGCTGCGCTCGCCGTTGAAATCGCCGGCATAGTCGAGCCGGGTGACCAGGAATTTCCCGGTCATGCTCTCGCCGCTCTCGAAGCTCAGGCGATAGTCGTCGAGCACGCCCGACAGCGCATTGGTCTTCACCCGCGCCTCGGCCGCCGATCCGGTGAACACGCCCGCGCCCGAAACGCTCACCGATCGCACGCCCGCGCCCGACAGCAGCTCGCGCCACCCGCCCGAATCCTTGCTCGTGATCGCCACTGCCTCGCCGTTCACCGAAAGCTGCGTGGTGCGCAGCCCCGCCACGGTCGTGAACGCCGCCGGCGATCCGCCATCGCCCACCTTCAACAGAAACGCGCTTCCCTTTTCCGCCGCCATGTCGATCTCCTCACAATTCGGTGCGCAGCATCCGCACGCGAAATTCGCTCAGCGCCATCCAGCGGCCGTCGCCCTCGCGCGCGATCCGACTGCGCAGCAACACCAGGCTCGCCACCGCCCAGCCTTCGCCCAGCGCCCGCGGCAGTGCCGCGATCGCCTCCTCGGCGGCTCCTGCAAGCACCCGCAGCCGCACCGGCCGCTCGCCCGCATCGAACAGCGCGACTGCCACGCGCGCCTCGCGCCCCTCGGCGCCCTTGGCTCCCCAGTCGGTCAGGATCGCCTCCTCCACCACTGCAAAGGGCCGCGCCGCGCGCACCGGCGGCGCGTCGAACACCGCCGTCACGCCCCCGGCGAGCGGCGCATGGGCTTCGAGCGCCGCCTTGAGCGCCGCCTGCACCAGCGTCTGCACGCTCATCGCAGCAACCCTCCCAGCCAGCGCAGCACGGGGTCGGTCAGCGCCCGCCGCGCCAGATCCCGTCCGGACAGCGTTACGCGCATACCGCTCCGTTCGGCGCGCACTCCCGGCAGCGCCGACGCGATCCGCTCGGCCAGCCGCTCCGCCGCTGCCGCCGCGCGCCGCTCGGCCGCAGCTTCCACGCGCCGGATCATGCCGCTCGCTCCGGGCTGCGCAGCCGCAGCCGCCGCCACGGCCGCCACAGCGCGCTCACCGCCGCCGGCGGCGCCGCATCGCCGCCGCGCGCCTCGAACAGATGCGCCGCCAGCAACAGCACGCCCTGCGCCAGCGGCGGCGGCACGTCGCCCCAGCCGGCGGCGAGCCCGGCGCTGTGGCGCACGCGGACCCGCGCGATCCCCGGCGCCGTCACTCGGATCCAGCCATAGCCGGCGGGGTCGATGTCGACCGCGTGGCTTTCGGGCGCTAGTGCCGTCTCTTGCCCGCCCGCGTCGAGCGCTGCCACGCCGGTCACGGCGAGCACCGGCGCCGCCGTCAGCCGCTGCCAGCGGCGTTCTCCCGCCACGATCTCTTCATGCTCGCGGACGATCAGCGCGGTGCCGGTGAATGCCTCGCACAGCGCAAGCGCCGTCGCGGCCACCCGCTCGGTCAGCGCGGGTTCGGCGCTCGCCGCGATCCGCAAATGGCTCTCGATGTCGGCGCGCACGGCGGCGATCGCCGCCGCCGGAAACGGCGGTGCTGTCATGTGCGATTCTCCCGCGGATACGGAGGTGCGAAGCGCGGCTGCGCCTCGGCGAATGAAAAATGCGGCCGCCGCCTCCCGCTGGGCGCGGCGGCCGTCGCAGCGCGCGATCAGCTCGCGCTGAACCGCATCAGCTTGATCGCCTCCGAATTGCTCACCATCCCGCCGACGCGCTTGGTCGCGTAGAAGTGGACGAACGGCTTGTTCGAATAGGGATCGCGCAGGATCTGCGTCGCCGAGCGTTCGGCGATCAGATAGCCCGCCTTGAAATTGCCGAACGCGATCGACAGGCTGTTCGCGGCGATGTCGGGCATGTCCTCGGCCTCGACCACCGGATAGCCGAGCAGCGTTGCGGGCTGCCCCGCCGCCAGGCTGGGCTGCCACAGAAACTCGCCGGCGCTCGTCCTGAACTTGCGGATGCGCGCGAGCGTCGCCGAATTCATCACCCAAACCGCGCCCTGGCGATAGGGCGGCCGCAGCGTCTGGACCAGATCGATCAGCGTCTCCTCGGCATCGTCGCCAAACGCGCCCGCCGCGCCGCTCGGCAGATACTGGAGCTGGCCGAAGCTGCGCGTCGCATCGCCCGCGAGCGACACCGTTGCCTGCAGAAAGCCCTTGGGCTTGTCGGTCCCGTCGCCATTGACGAAGGCCGCGCCCTCCGCCTTCGCGAACTCGGCCGCGATCTCGCCCGCCAGCCATTGCTCGACATCGAAAGCCGCATCGTCGAGCATCGCCTGGCTCGCCGCCGGATTGGCATAGAGCTCGCCCGAGGGCGGGGCGATCTCGTGAAACGCCGGCGTCGCCGTCTCGTCGCGGCTGCCGGTCTCGCTCGCCCAACCCGAAGGCGTGCCGCCGCTCGTCACCAGCTTGCGATATCCGCTCGATCCCACCTGCACCACATTCGCGATGCTGCGGATCGGCGAGATGCTCTTCAGCGTCGCGTCGATCATCGTGTCGATCTCGTCGGGAACCGCCACGCCGCCGGCGGCATCGCTTGCGCCGGTGAAGGCCTTCACTTCCAGCCCGCCTACGCCCGATCGCACGAAGCTCTCGAACGCCGCCGCGCCCGGCGCCCGCGAGCCCGCGAGCATCGGCCGCGCGATCGCCGCGCCCGTTCCGTCCTGTGCCTCGAAGCTCGCCTCGAGCCCGTCCGCCACTTCCGTCATTCCCGTCTCCCGCAAAAAACCCCTCCCCGGTGGGGAGCGGTGGAGGGAAAGGCCCCGCGCCCTTCCGGTTGCTTTGGAATCCGGCACCGCGCACACTGTCCCGACGCCGGGAGAGCGGGCAATGAGCCAGTTCGAATTCTTCATGACCTTTTACGGCCTGCTGCTCGGCCTCGCGGTCGCCGAGCTGATGGCGGGCTTCGCGAACCTGATCGGTGCGAAGGCACGGCCGAGGCTGGGACTGTTCACGCCGCTGCTCGGCTTCACCGTGTTCATCCAGCTCATGGCGACGTTTCTCGACGCCTAGCTGAAGCTCCAGAACGTGGCGATGAACCTGGTCGGCCTGGCCAACCCGACGATGATCGGCATCCTCTTCTTCGTGCTCGCGCGCACCGCCGTCCCGCGCGAGACCGCCGACTGGCCATCGCTCGACGCCTATTTCCTTGCGCACCGCCGCTGGACCGTCGGCATGCTGCTCGCGATCAACGCGCTGATCTGGGTCTATGAATTTCCGCTCCTGCGGGCGATGATCGCGCAGGAGCACTGGTCGAACGTGCGGCACTATTTCGCCGCCAAGGAGTCCTGCTCGCGCTGCACCTGGTGGCGCTGTTCGCCCGTCCGCGTGCGCTGATCGCCGCCGCGCTCGCCGGAATCGCTCTCTTCTACCTCTACTATTACGCCGACTTCGCCGCGCCGATCTTCTCGGCGGCCAGCGCATGAACCCGCGCCAGCGGCTGCATCGGCTGTGCTACCAGGCTGACCTCGGCGAGATCCACGCGCAGCAGTTCGCGCCGCGCGCCGCGTCGCGCCGCGCGCACGCGATAGCCGAACGACAGGCCGGTCACCGCCCCCGCCGCCACCAGCGCCGCCAGCTTCGGCTCGGCGACGCGACCGATAACCCGCAGGCCTCGCGAATCCTCCTCGATCCGCTCGATCGCACCCACCGGCGCGCCGCCATGCTGCCACAACAGCGGCACCGGCCCGACGGCGCCGAACGCGCCGCGCCGGACTACGTCGCCGCCGCGGTCGGGCGCGTCGAACACCGCGGCATATCCGGCGAACCTCACAGCCATTCGGCAAAGCCCAGCTTCACGGCCAGCCCCGCCAGCACCACCGTCAGCCCCATCCGGCCGGCCCATCCGAGCAGCAGCTTGAACACCGACGATTTCGCGTCGCGCCATGCGCCCAGAAGCTCGCGCAGCTCCGCCATGTCGCGCGGCGCCGCCACATCGTCGAGCCCCAGCTTGGCGAGCGCACGCCGCGCGCCAAGCTCGCCCGCTTCCTCGGCGATGCCGCGCAGCGTGGCCAGATCGGTGCCCGCTTCCTCGGCCTGGCGCATGAGCTGCGCCAGCACTCCCGTATCCTCGCTCATGCCGGTCTCCTGTTGCCGCCGCTTCGCCGACTGCCGCGATCACGCGGGGCAGTGGGATGCCGAGCGGCGCGTCTGCATCGTGCCGGTCACGCCAGCCCCACGGCCGCGCGCTTCTCCTCGGTCGTAAGGAAATCGGCCGCGCTCACCTGCGCCCACAGCCGCTCGCGGTCCTCCGAAAGCGCCGTCACTCGATCGAGGTCGACGCCCACCGCCGCCCCGTCGAACCATCCCGCCAGTCCCTGGCACAATCCGCCCAGGATCTTCTCGGCGAGCGGCAGGATCGCCAGCCGCCACAGCGCGCGGTTCGCCTCGCGGTAATTGGCATAGGCCGTGTCGCCGGGCAGCCCGAGCAGCATCGGCGGCACGCCGAACGCCAGCGCGATCTCGCGCGCCGCCGCCGCCTTCAGTCCCACGAAATCCATGTCCGCGGGGGTCAGGCTCATCGCCTGCCATTTCAGCCCGCCTTCCAGCAGCATCGGGCGCCCGGCATTCGCCGCACCGGCAAAACCCGCCTCCATCTCCGCCTTCAGCCGCTCGAACTGGTCGGCCGCCAGTGCGCTGCCGTCGCCCGGATCATAGACCAGCGCGCCGCTCGGCCGTGCCGCATTGTCGAGCAGCGCCTTGTTCCAGCGCGCTGCGGCATTGTGGATCGCCACTGCCCCCGCCGCCGCACCCAGACAGCCGAGCCCATAATGATCGTCGACCGGATGGAACGCCTTTACGTGGACCAGCGCGGGCCGCCCCGCGGCGTCCTCCGCCGCCAGCCGTACGCCATGCTCGCCGACGCGATAGCGATAGGCGACCGGCCAGCCGTTCGCATCGGGTTCCACGCTCACCCGCTCGGGCCGCAGCGCATAGAGCTCGGCGACGCCGCCCGCCGCGTCGGTCAGGATCTGGACATAGGCATTGCCGTGAAGCAGCAGATGCGCCGCCACCGTCTCGATCAGCAGCTGCCCGCCCGATCGTGCCGTCACCAGCGCCAGCAGCGCCGGTTCCGATGCAGTGAGCGGCGCTCCGCCGACGCCTTCCGCCACCAGCTTCACCGCGCGCTGCGCCACCGGATTGGCCAGATAGGCGTCGCGCACCTGCGCTTCATACGAGCGCGGCCAATCGCCCAGCATGCCCGCGCCGCCCGCCCGCGCCAGTGCCGGCCGCGCACCCTCGCGCCGCCCCTTGCCGAACCATTTCATGCGCTTCTCCTTCGTTCCGGTCCCGCGCCGCCCTCCGCCTTGCCGCGACGGAACGGATCGCCTCGCCGGCGATTGCAGTCCCACCCGATGGGAGGTTTCGTGATGCAGTCCGCCGTCTATTCCACCGTGCTGTCGGCGTTGCTGGTCGTGCAGGGCATGCTGATCTTCTTTCTCGCCTGGCGGGCGCGAAGCGCGCGTCAGCCGGTCTCCGAGCGGATCAACCGCCGTGCGCTCGCCGCGCTGATGGTCCTCGGCGCGGTCAATACGCTCCTTTTCGGCGCGATCCTCGTTTCGCGACTGATGGAGGCCGGGACGAACCCCGCCTGATCGGCATCAGATCAGGCGGACTCCCGCCGCGTTCCGCCGCCCCAGCATCAGCTCGGTCATCGCCCACACCAGCGCGTCGGCGCGATCGGGCGAGCGTCCCGGCCCTTCATAGCCGCCGCCCGCCACCAGCCCGCACAGTTCGTCCTCCAGCGCCGGAAAGCCGCCGACATGAAACGCGCGGCCGCGCTCGTACAGCGCCGCCACCGGCTCCGCGCGCGCCGACTTGCCCCGGCTGGCGTGCACCAGCCGCAGCGGCAGCGCGGCGTCCGCCGCCTCGAGCACGCTGCGCACCATTGCCCCGCCCTGGTTCGCCTCGGCCACCACGCGATCGGCGCCGTTGCGCACCGCGCAGCTTGCCACCGCGCGCGCCCAGCCCTCCGGGCTCGCGCCCGCCACGCTCGCGTCCTCGATCACATAGGCCGCGCCATCGCGCCCCAGCGCCACCGCCACGATGCCGCACGCATCGGCGCGCCTGCTGCGCGCATCGCTGGAAGCTCCGGCGGGAGGATCCACCCCCACCACCACCCGCCGGAGCCCCGGCGCCGCGCGAATGCGCGCGCCTTCCAGCAACGCGCGCGTCCACAGCGCGCCCGCCGCGTCCTCGATCAGTTCGCCGTCCAGTTCCTGCCGTCCCAGCCGGGTGCCGCCGTACAGCTCGGCCATCGCGTCGCGAAACGCCTGCGGCAGCAGCACATTGTCGGCGGTACGCCCGGTAACGGTCACCGTGTCCGGCCGCTCGCGCAGCGTCCGCAGCAGCGCGATCGGCCGCGGCGTCGTCGTCACCAGTGCGCGCGGCCGCTCACCCATGCGCAGCGCCATCGCCAGATTGTCCCAGGTCTCGTTCGGATAGGCCCATTTGGCGATCTCGTCACACCAGGCATAGTGAAACTGCGGCCCGCGGAGTCCCTCCGGCCGCTCGCCCGAATGGACGAAGGCTTGGGCGCCGCCGGGCCATGCCAGCCGCCCGCGCGTCGGTTCCCACTTCGGCCGCGCCTCCTCCGGCGCCGTCGCCAATATGCCGCTCGGCCCCTCGATCATCACCGCACGCACTTCGGCGAGCGTCGCGCCGACGAGCGCGATCTGCGCCGCGCCCTCGGCCTCGGCCAGCGCGCGTACCCATTCGGCGCCCGCCCGAGTCTTTCCAAAGCCGCGGCCCGCCAGCATCAGCCATACCCGCCAGTCGTCGCCCTCGGGCGGAAGCTGGCGCGGATCGGCCCAGAAGCGCCAGTCGTGCAGCAGCGCGGTCCAGCCCGACTCCGGCTTCAGGAAGCGCCGCCGCTCGTTCGCCGGGGCGCGTCCCACCGCCCGTGCGGTCGACAGCATCAGACGGAGCCATCCGCATCGCCGGCGTCTTCGCGCGCAGTGGCGTCGGTCAGCAGCGCGATCCGGCGCACGACTTCGGCCTTGGCTTCGATTTCGGTCATCCGCACCGGCTGCATCGTCCCGCCGATCCGGTCATACACCTCGGGCCGCCGCGCGCGCAGCAGGAACATCGCCAGCTGATCCGAATAGGTTCGAACATTGCCGACGATTTCACCGCGATAATAGACCGGCCGCTCGACGCCGCAGCGCGCCCGCTCGATCAGTTGGCTCTCCAGCTCGTCGAGTGCCTCGGCGATGGCGGCGTCCCAGTCTCGCGCGAAGGTGGCGTTGCGGAGGCGGTGACCATAGACGGTCGAGCTCGATAGCCCCGCCTCGCGCGCGGCACGCGAAACATTCGCCGTCTGCCGCAGCACCTCGAGGAAACATGCCTTGCGCACCGCCAGCGGCGGCTGCTTTCCCTTGTGCGCGCTGCGCGGCTTCGTCGCTCCGGCCATCGTCCCCTCCCGAAACGCAATCGGGCCGGAAGGCGTTGCCGCCCCCGGCCCGACTCGCAATTCTTCAGCGTTCCTGTCTCTTGCCAGATCAGCGTGACGATGTCAAGCTAAAAGTGCCAAATGGGTTACGTGGCCAAGTCGGCAATCACCGCTTCCCATGCCGCCGCCTCATCCTCGCGCCGCGCATGGACCAGCGGCGGCGCGATCGCCCCCGCCTCCGGATCGACCTCGATGGTCGCGTCATAGAGGAAGCTGGCATTGCCCGAGACTGCTACCGAGCCCCCCGCCTCCGGGCTCTCGGCACAGGCGCGCACCAGGCCACCTCGGTTGAAGACGATGATCTCGCTCCCAAAGGCGATTCGTCCGGTCAGTCCGGCGGCAAAGGTCGCCGCCGCCATCGCGCTGCCGCAGGCGTTGGTCAGCCCCACGCCGCGCTCATAGGTCCGCACGAAGAGATCGCGTCCCCTCAGTTGCGCGAAACTCACGTTCGTGCGTCCCGGAACGAGCTCGGGTCCGGCCTCGCACCAGTCACCGAGCGCAACCAGCTCCGCCTCGTCGATCGACTCGACGAACGCCACCAGATGCGGGTTCGGCATCGCCACCGCAGTGAAGGATCGCTCGCTCGGCAGCCCGGGTACGAGCGAATCGACCAGCATCTCCGCGTCGATTCGCAAGCCGACGTCGGCGGTGCGGATCGAAGCCGGTCCCGCCACCGTGCGCACCGTCACCACGCCCGGCGCCAGCTCTTCCTGGCGCGCGACCTGCGCGCTGCTCGTCTTCAGCCGCACCGCCGCCGAGTCGAGCCCCAGCAGCTCGAATCCCAGCCGCGCGACGCAGCGCAGCCCGTTGAGGCAGGTCTCGGCTTCGCTTCCGTCGGGATTGAACATCCGCATGCCGAAATCATGGCGCGCGTCGCCCTGTGTCAGCAGCAGGATGCCGTCGCCGCCCACCGGCCCCTCGCGGTCGGCGAGCGCCCGTGCGATGCGGGCCCATTGGCCGTCGTCGAGCGCTAGCCCGCGCGCGTCGATCAGCGGAAAGTCGTTGCCCGATCCATGGCATTTGACGAAGGCAAGCTGCATTGCGGCGAAATAGCCGAAGTGCGGCGCGAGTGCACGTGCGAAACGATCCCGGCTCAGGCCGCCGCCGCTTCGCGAACCGCCCCGCCCATCGCCGCGATCGTCTTGCGGTCCTGCTCCAGGATCGTGGCGAAGCTCGGCCGCTCGAGGATCCGGTTCAGATAGCGGGTGACGCGCGGATAGCGCACCGGGTCGATCGGCGATCCGACGAGCGCCAGATTGGCGAGCGGGCTCGCCACGGCGATGTCGGCCAGCGTCAGCCGATCCTCGACGAGAAAGCCTTCTTCCGGCACCACGCGCTCCAGATAGTCGCACACCTTCGGCATCGCCTCGCGCTCGGCGGATTCGGCCGCGGCGATATCGGGCGTCGTCCGCAGCACGCGCGGCCCGACGAAGCGATTGAAGAAGATCGGCGTGTTCGCTCCGACGATGATCGTATCGGCGAACTCCTCGAACCAGATCGTCCGTCCGCGTGCTTCGGGCGCTTCAGGGATCAGCCCGGCTTCGGGATATTTGGCCTCGAGATAATGGATGATCGCGGAGGAATCGCACAATGTGAAGTCGCCGTCGCGGAACGCCGGCATCTTGCCGAACGGGCTCGCCTCGGCGAACTCCGGTCCGCCCTGGCCCATGCCTGCCGGCTTCAGCTCGGGCGCCAGCCCCTTTTCGGCGCAAACGACCATCACCTTGCGCACGAAAGGCGACAATGTGGACCCATAGACGATCATCGTGCATCCCCTCCGACGTGCGACGGCAATCTACCATGTCGGTTGCATCAAACAACCTAGTTTCGAGGCCGTATCAATGCCCGTAGCACCTGCGCTGCCCCGGTGACCGGCCTCACGCTCCTGCTGCTGATCGGCGCGATTCTCGCTGCGGTCGCGTTCCATCGCCGGCTCCGGCGAGTCGAGCGCGAGCTCGCCGATCTCCGTTCGGCGCTCGCCGGCGGCACCGCGCGCGCGCCCGCGCCGCCGCGGATCTCGCGCCCTCGGCCCGCACCGACGCGCCGCCTGCCACGCCCGAAGCTCAACTTCGAAACGCTGGTCGGCGGCCGATTGCCGATCTGGATTGGCGGCGCGGCACTGGTCCTGGCCGGCTTCTATCTCGTCCGCCTCTCGATCGAGAGCGGGTTGCTCGGCCCCGTCGCCCGGACGATCCTCGCCGCACTCTTCGCCGCGCTGCTGATCGCGGCGAGCGAAGCCGCGCACCGCCTGTCGGCCGCGCTCGCCGACCGGCGCGTCGGCCAGGCGCTCGCCGGCGCCGGCGTGGCCAGCGGCTATGCCACGCTCTACATGGCGGCCGCGCTCTACGATCTCGTCGCACCGCTGCCCGCCTCCGTGGCGATGCTCGGGATCACGGCGCTCGCGCTCGCGCTGGCACTGCGGCACGGGCCACCGACGGCGGCAATGGCGCTCGCCGGCGGATTCCTCGCGCCGCTGGTGGCCGGGTTCGAAGCAGCGGGCGTCGGTCCGCTGCTGGTCTATCTGGCTCTGTTCATCGCGGCGCTGTTCGGCCTCGGCGTCCGCCGCGGCTGGGCGTGGCTCGCCATCGCGGCTGCGGCCGCGGGCTTCGCCTGGATCAACTTCCTGATCTATGCGCTGCAAGGCGACGATCTGGCCGCGCTGGGGCTGTTCACGGTGGTGCTCGCCGCCGGCGCCAGTGCCGCGCTCCCGGCTGCGGGAGCCCGGGCACGCTGGCTTCGCCTCGTGCCGCTGCTGGCAGGTCTCGTCCAGCTTGTCGCGCTCGCCCCCGCGCTCGAATTCGATGTGCTCGCCTGGAGCTTCTATCTCGTCCTCGCCGCCGCTGCGCTGGCGCTCGCCTGGCGCGACCGGATCTATCTGCCCGGCGCCGCCGCTGCGCTCGCCCTGCTCCTGCTGCTCGAAGCGGTCGCGATGCGAGCGGGCGCCACCGGCGCCACTTTGATCGCCGCGCTCGTCGCAACGCTGCTGTTCGCGCTGCCCGGCCATCTGCGCGTCGATCGGCCCGGCTGGGCGCTGCTCGCGCTCGGCGGCACCGCCGGGCCGCTCCTCGTCGCCCATGCCGCCGCTGCGCCTCTGCTCGCCCCGGCCGGCTGGGCCGCGGTCGAGATCGTCGCCGCCGCGCTCTGCGCCTGGATCGCCTGGCGCACCCGCGACACGGCCGATCCGCTCGCCCGCGTCGCAGCTCCCGCGCTCGTCGCGCTGCTGGCGACGCTCGCCATCGCCACCTTGCTTCCGCCCAGCTGGCTCGCGGTCCCGCTCGCGCTGGCGATGCTCGCGCTCGCCGGCTGGGCCCACCGCAATCCAGCACCGGCGCTCTTCGCGCTCCCTGCGCTTCCGTTCGCGGCCGCAGTTCTCGCTGCCGTCGGACCGCTGGGGGAGCTGGGGAACGCCCTCGTCCAGTCGGTCGGCGGCGCGCGCCTCCCCTATCCGCTGCTGCCCGAGCTCGGCCTGCTGCTGCGCGCGCTCGCGCTTCCCACCGTCGCCGCGGCGCTGCTCCTCGCCGATCCGCGCCAGTTCGGTCGCGGGCGCAGGGCCACTGGGATCGCCGCCATCGCGCTCGCGATCCTGCTTCTCTACGCGCTGGCGAAGCAGCCGCTGGCGATCGCCACCGATGCTGACTTCCGCAGCTGGGGCTTTGTCGAGCGCGCACTGCTCACCCACGCCTGCCTCGCCGCCGGCTGGCTGCTATACCGCCGCACACGTCTGCGCGGCGTCGCGACGGCACTGCTTGCTCTCGGCTTCACGCGGTTCGTCTGGTTCGATCTCCTCGTCCTGAACCCTGTCTGGGTGGCCCAGGCTGTCGGATCGTTTCCGCTGCTGAACGCCGCCGTCCTGCACACCGCACTCACTGCCTTCTGGCTGTGGATGCTGCCGCCGCGCCCGTTCCTGCGCACCGCGGCAGGGGTCGCCACGCTGGTCTCCGTTCTGGCTGCCGTCCGTCAGGCGACGCATGGCACGATCCTGACCGGCCCGGTCACCACGCTCGAAAACACCGGCTATTCGGCAGCGCTGCTCATCCTCGCCTTGTTCTGGCTCTGGCGCGGCATCGCCATCGGCGCGCGCGACCTGCGGCTGTTCGGCCTCGTGCTGCTCACTGGCGTCACCTTCAAGGTGTTCCTGATCGACGCCGCCGCGCTCGATGGCGTGCTGCGCATCCTGTCCTTCCTCGGGCTCGGCGTTGCGCTTATCGGCATCGGCTGGGCCTATGGCCGCTTTCTCGGACGCGAGGCGCAGCCCGGCACGGATCACCCCAGCCCATAGTGATCGGCGAGTCGGTCGAGCGCGATGCCGAGCACCAGCTTGCCCGCGCGCGCCGGCCAGCCGAGCGCCTTCTCCGCCGCCGGCAGCCCCTCGCCCGCGCAGATCACCCGCCACAGCACGTCGCTCAGCCCCGGTCCTGCGGCAGCCACCGCGGCATCGAACCGCCGCTTGGCCGCGATCTGCGCCAGCGTCGGATCGAGCGGCGCATCCGGACCGCGCCGCCCCCGCGCCGTCGGCGCCGCGTCCCACCGCATCGTCACCCGCGGCCCCAGCGCGGCCGTTTCATAGTCGCTTCGCAGCCGCTCGCCCGCCTCGAATTGCCGCGCATCCACCATTCCGCGCGCGCGCAGCCAGCCGAGCGGCGATTCGGCGGCGTTGACCGTCACCGTGCGCCGGCTGCCCCGCCGCGCCAGGGCGCCCGGAGTCGCACCAACCGCCTCGATTTCCCGCTCCACCAATTCGCGCATGCCGTACCTCCGCCGCTTCCGAGTCGTGAAGCACTTGCCACAAGGGCAAATATGTAGGACAGTAAAAAACCGCTCCGGTTAGGATGGGTCATGATCACTGCCATTCGCGAAGTCCGCCGCGCCAAGGGACTGACGCTCGACGATGTCGCGCGCCGCTGCGATCCGCCCACTACGGCGCAGACGATCGGGCGGCTGGAAACCGGCACCCGCACGGTTTCGGTGGCCTGGCTCAATCGCATCGCCGCCGCGCTGGAGGTCGACGCCGCCGATCTCGTCCGCCTTCCCGATCGCCCCGACATCGCGGTTGCCGCCGTGCTTGACGGTTCGGGAGCGCAGGCGCCGCGCCGCGCCGCCACGGTCGCCCCGCCCCGCGCCGAACCCGAAATGGTGGCTGTGACCGTCACCGCCGGGATCGGCGACTATCGGGCCGGGGACGCGATCTGGTGCGAGCGGCTGCCGCCCGAGGAGTTCGCCCGGGCGCTCAACCGCGACGTGCTCGTCCCCCGCCCCGCCGGGCGGTTCCTGTTCGGCCGGCTGATCGGGCGCGAGGATGGCAAGCTCCACCTCCTCCCGCTCGGTGCAGGAGCACGGCAGCAGGTCGTCGCCAACCCGCCATGGATCGCAAGCGCGGTCCGCCTCGTTCGAACGCTGTGAGCAACAGCGACGGCACCAACGGGAAGGGCGAGGATCGCACCGATCTCGCTGATCGGCGCACCGACTATGCCGAGGATCGCACCATTCTCGCCAACGAGCGCACCTTCGCCGGCTGGGTGCGTACCGGCCTTGCCGCGGTCGGCATCGGCGTCGGCTTCCACGCCCTGTTCGGCTCGATCGAGCCGCCCTGGGTGCCGCGCGCCGTCGCCAGCTTCTTCGTCGCGGTTGGCGTGATAATCGTCTGGAGCGCGCAATATCGCGCCTGGAGAGTGCTCAAGCGGCTCAGTGCGCATCGAGTCGAGGAGATTCCCCGCGCCTATGTCTGGTTGATCGCAGTGGCGGTGACGCTGGGCGGCGGCGTATTAGTTGCAGGATTCTGGCTCATGAGCGACTATTCGGGAATCTGACGCCGCGGCTTCGCGCCGGGTCGGTGGCGACCCTCCGGCGAGGTCGCGCTGGATCGACAGGAGGATCCGCCGATGCCGACCCTATTTGCAATGATGCTCGCGTCGCTGGCGCCGCCGATCGCGCCCGCCCAGGACGGCGGCTTCATACTCGCCAATGAAACCGGACGCGAAATCAGGATCGTCGAACTCACCCCTGCCGAAGCCGGCGCCTGGGAGAGGCCGCGCGATCCGCGTGCCGTGACTCCGATTCCCCCCGGCGCGCGCGCGACGATCGCCTTCGTCCCGCCGCGCAACCGCTGCCGCTTCGACCTGCGAACCACCTTCGCCGACAATCGGACCGCCGTCTTCAGCGGCATCGATCTATGCAACCAGCCGGATATCACGCTCCGGATCGAAAACGGCATCCCGCGTCACCGAGTGGACTGAGGCGCTGATTGTCGTCCAATGGTGGGCGGTGACGGGTTCGAACCGCCGACCCTCTCGGTGTAAACGAGATGCTCTACCAGCTGAGCTAACCGCCCACGGCGCATGCGATGCCAAAGCGCGCGCGTGCTGGCAAGTCGCTGCGCGCGCGGGTCAGACGAGCGAGAGCCCCTGCCGCTTCACTGCGGCGCTATAGGCGCGCATCGCCTGCAGCCCCTTTTCGCTGAGTGCGATATACGCACGCCGCCGGTCGTTCGGATCGGCATTGCGCTGAAACAGGCCAGCCTCATGCATCGTGCCGATCCAGCGCAGCGCCGTCGTCGGCGGCACGGCCGCCGCGATGCAAAGGCTCGAAACGGACACGCGCCGGTCCTCCAGCTCCGCCGCGAACAGGTCGAGCAGCATGTCCCAGGCGGGGTCGGCGAACAGCTCGTCGGCGAAAAACTGACCCCGCATCCGTCGGGTTCGGATCACGGCGCGGATTTCCTGCGCGCTCGCCCCGGCCGTTTCGCCAGCATTCTCCGGCCCACGATAGTCGCTGCCGGGCTCGCGCAGCCCGCCGCCACGCCGGTCGGCATCCTCGCCTCGCGTCAGCCGCGCCAGCGTGTCTGCGATCCGGGCGACTTCCTCGTTCAGCCGCCGAAGCCGCGCCGCCTCGCCGTCGCGCGAAGCATCGTGCAGCTGCGCGGACGGACGTTGCCCGGCGGCGAGAAGCGCCGCCACGCGCTCGGCCGTGCCAGGATCGCAGAGCAGTTGCGCCCCGCTACCGAGCAGCCGTGCCGCGGCGATGTCGATCTGGTCGGGCGCGATCGCCGCCACCACGGCCGCCGACTGTGCCTGCGCCGATCGCGCCGCCGCCGCGAGCGCTCCGTCGAACAGTGCGGCGTCCACGCCGCGGCCTTCGATCGCGATCACATCGAAGCCGACCTGCTCGGCAAGCCGCGCCTCGGCCTCGGCGAAGCCGATCCGCCTGCGCAGCCGCATGCCGGAAAGCGCCAGCGCTTCGGCCGCCGCCTCCGCCGCGGGGGTCGAATCGGCGATCAGAAGCGCGTCGGGCGCCATACTGTATCCGTCGCCAGCGGCCGAGAAGGATGCAGACATGCTCGCCCCCGAGTTCATCTTCTGTTCCATTGATGCCGCATTGCTCCGAAACGGTTGAGTCGAGTCCGGTCCGTTTCGGAGTAACTCGGGCGGATCATCCCGGCGCTCGCAAGGATTTGCATCGGCTTCGGAGCGGTCGGCGAGCCGACGTGCCTGTCCGTGGATCAATCCGCCTCGAAATCGCGGTCGGAGTCGGGCTCGAAGTGCGGATCGGCGAACGCACCGCGTTCGATCAGCACCTCCCGCGCCGCAACCGCTGTCGCTCCGGTCAGCAGCACGAACACGATCAGGCCCGCGATCATCATCAGGAGGAGCGTCAGCAGCATGCCGCCGGCGGCTGCCATGGTAGCCGGCGCCTGTGTCGCCACGTCGGCTGCGAAAGGATCGGCGGTCATCGCCGGGAAATTGGCGCCGATCGTTCCGATCATCGGCAGGCTCGCGACGAGGACCAGCAGGATGGAGATCACGATGATGATCAGATACGCGCCGAGGAGCGGCCAGAAATGGCCCGAGGAAAGCTCCCAGCCGCTGTCGAGCGTGAAACGCCGGTAATGAAAGCTCGCGGGCAGGATCAGCGACAGCTTCACCCAGAGCACCAGCCATCCGGCGATGAACAGCAGCAACACGATGGTCGAGGCGATGTCCATCGCCACCGGATCGCCGCCCGCCGCGAGCCCCAGCGCCGATCCGATCAGCCCGAGGATCAACGACCCGAAAAAGGCCAGGACCATCATCAGGATGCCGAGCAGCAGAGTCAGACCGAGCGTGCGCAGTTCGTCCCTGCCGAAGCGGATCGATGCGCCGCCACTTTCTTCCGGACGGAGCACCGCCCGATAGACTGCGTTCATCAGCACCGCGGCGAGCGCGTAATAGGCAAGGTACATCAGCAGTGTGAGCAGGATCGACTGGCCGCTGAACGACGCGAGCGCTTGTTCCGGATTGGCCCCGGCGCCAAAGCCGCCGGCCATCATCGCACCGCCCAGCGCTCCCATGAAGACGATGCTGATCAGCACGATCCCGCCGAGATAGACCAGCCCCCACAGCGCCACTGCACCGGGCCGCCGCGCGATCAATCGAAACGCGCCGCCCACGATCGAACCCACCGTCACCATCGTTTTTCCCCCAGAAACCGTGGTCAGTCGAGCGCCTTGACGATCTCCTCGACCATCTTCTTTGCGTCCGCGAGCAGCATCATCGTGTTGTCACGATAGAATAGTTCATTGTCGACGCCGGCATAGCCCACGCCACCCATCGATCGCTTGATGAACAGCACGGTCTTGGCCTTTTCGACGTCGAGCACCGGCATGCCATAGATCGGCGAGCTTTTGTCCGTCTTCGCCGCGGGATTGGTCACGTCGTTGGCGCCGATCACGAAGGCGACATCGGTCTGGGCGAACTCGCTGTTGATGTCCTCCAGCTCGAACACGTCGTCGTAGGGCACGTTCGCTTCGGCCAGCAGCACGTTCATGTGCCCCGGCATGCGCCCCGCCACCGGATGGATGGCGAACTTCACGCGCACGCCCTCCTCCTTCAGCTTGTCGGTCATCTCGCGCAGCACGTGCTGCGCCTGCGCCACCGCCATGCCGTAGCCGGGAACGATGATCACCTGTTCGGCCTGGCTCATCAGGAAGGCCGCGTCCTCGGCCGATCCGCGCTTCCACGGCCGGTCGATCTTCTCGCCGCCGCCGGCCGCGCCGCCGCTGTCGGCGCCGAAGCCGCCGGCGATCACGCTGATGAAGCTGCGGTTCATCGCGCGGCACATGATGTATGAAAGGATCGCGCCCGAGCTGCCCACCAGCGCGCCGGTGATGATCATCGCCGTGTTGCCCAGCGTGAATCCCATCGCCGCGGCGGCCCAGCCCGAATAGCTGTTCAGCATCGACACCACGACCGGCATGTCCGCGCCGCCGATCGGAATGATCAGCAGGAACCCGATCAGGAACGACAGGCCGGTGATCGTCCAGAACACCCAGGGGCTCTGGTCCTGCAGGAAATAGGCGATCAGCCCCAGGATCGCGGCGAGCAGGGCCAGGTTGATCGCATGCCGCGCCGGCAGCAGGATCGGCGTGCCGCTCATATTGCCGTTCAGCTTCAGGAACGCGATCACCGATCCCGAGAAGGTGATCGCGCCGATCGCCACGCCCAGACCCATTTCGACGCGGCTGACGCGGTTGATCGCCTGGAACGGCTCGCCGATCATCGGGATCACCAGATCGGCGATGCCGAAGGCCGCTGGATTGAGAAACGCCGCCGCGGCGACGAGCACCGCAGCCATGCCTACGAGCGAATGGAACGCCGCCACGAGCTGCGGCATCGCCGTCATCGCGATCCGCTGCGCGATCAGCCAGCCCACCGCGCCGCCGATCGCGATCGCCGCGATCAGCTCGACGGGGCTCGCGATCTCGTGCGTGACCAGCGTGGTGACGATCGCGATCGCCATGCCGATCATGCCCATCCGGTTGCCGCGCCGGCTGGTCGCGGGCGAGGAAAGCCCGCGCAGCGCCAGGATGAAGCAGACGCCGGCGACCAGATAGGCCAGCGCCACCCAGGGGTTCACGGGAGCCGCTTCGTGCATCAGTCGTTCCCCCGAATGTCTTGCTGAGCCGCACGCGCGTCGCGCGCATTATCGCGCAGCGCCATGTCCTTGCCGACCTGGTATCCCCCTAGAACGCAAAGCGACACGACCGCCACGGGAAGCGCCACCCGCAGGCTGCTGCGCGCGGACCGAAGCACGCTGCTGTCCCCCGCCACGGCTCAGCGCTCCTTCTTCTTGTACATCGCCAGCATCCGCTCGGTCACGGCAAAGCCGCCGAAGATGTTGACGCTGGCGAGCGCCACCGCGACCAGCCCCAGCCATTTCGCGACCTCCTGCCCCGCCGCCATCGCCGCGATCAGCGCACCGACGACGATCACCGAGGAAATCGCATTGGTCACCGCCATCAGCGGCGTGTGCAGCGCCGGCGTCACCGACCAGACGACGTAGTAGCCGACGAAGCAGGCCAGCACGAAGATCGACAGGATCGCGATGAAGTCCATGGGTCCGCCTAGCTGTCGGTGAGAAAGGAATCCTGCGGCAGAAAACGGCCGAGCCGCCCCGCCTGGGTCGTGAAGACGCAATAGGCCTCGCCGTCGATGCGCACGCCGAAGGTGTTGGTGCCTTCGAAGCCGATGCGCACGACCGACCGCTCCGGCCCGAGCGCCTGGCGTACGCCATTGCGTCGGTAGTCCGAACGATAGCCGAGATTGTTCTGAATCCAGCCCTCGCACGCGCGCACCGCCTGCGGCGCCACCCCGTCGCTCGAATGGCCGCATCCGCCCAGGCCCGCCGCCACTGCGGTCATGGCGAGCCGCGGGATCATTGCGCGAGCAGCCGCGCGTTCACCACTTGCCCGCCGCGCGTCAGCCGGATCGCCTGCGCGATCTCGTCATCGTCGGGCAGCACGGGCCGCCCGGCCTCCTTGTCCCAGAAGACGGAGAGGAAGTTGAACAGGTTGCGCGCGAACAGCGCCGATGCGTCCGCCGCCAACCGGCTCGGCACGTTGCGGTGTCCGACGATCTTCACGCCGTGCTTCTCGACGATCTCGCCCGCGAGCGCGCCTTCCACGTTACCGCCCTGCTCGACAGCCAGGTCGATGATCACGCTGCCCGGCCGCATCGAGGCGACTTGTGCATCGCTGATCAGGCGCGGCGCCGGCCGGCCCGGGATCAGCGCAGTGGTGATGACGATGTCCTGCTTGGCGATGTGGCTCGACACCAGCTCGGCCTGCGCCGCCTTGTACTCGTCGGACATTTCGGTGGCATAGCCGCCGGTGCCTTCGCCCTCGATGCCTTTCACTTGCTCGACGAAGATCGGCTTGGCGCCGAGCGACAGGATCTGCTCCTTGGTCGCGGCGCGCACGTCGGTGGCGCTCACCTGCGCGCCCAGCCGCCGCGCGGTCGCGATCGCCTGCAGCCCGGCGACGCCCACGCCCATTACGAACACGCGCGCGGCGGAGACGGTGCCCGCGGCAGTCATCATCATCGGAAAGGCGCGGCCATATTCGGCCGCCGCATCGAGCACCGCCTTGTAGCCGGCGAGATTCGACTGGCTCGAGAGAATGTCCATCGATTGCGCGCGCGTGATGCGCGGCATGAACTCCATCGCCAGCGCCTCGGCACCGAGCGCGGCATAGCCATCGACACGCGCGCGCTCGCCGAAGGGATTGAGCCCGGCCACTATCCAGGCGCCCTGCTTCAGTCCGGCCAGGCTTGCGGGATCCGGGCCCTGCACGCCGAGCAGCATATCGGCGCCGGCGATCACCTGTGCGCGCGGACCCAGCGTGGCGCCGGCCGCGGCATAGGCGTCGTCGGAGATCGAAGCGCTTGCGCCCGCGCCGGTCTCGACCGCGACCTCTGCGCCGAGCCCCGTGAATTTCTTGACCGTCTCCGGAGTTGCCGAAACGCGCCGTTCGCCGGCTGCGAGCTCCTTGAGGACGGCGATCTTCACTTCAGGGCGCGATCAGCAGGACGACGCCAAGAGCCAGGATCGCCACGATCACCGAGCCCCATTTCACCATCGACAGAAAGCCGCCGTAGGTCGCCCGATGAGCTTTTAGTTCGCCTTGTTCGGCCATTGCGCCAACTTCCCCTAAACGCAGCTGTTGCTCTTCCCTTAACCGGCCTCTTGTTCCTCCTCAAGAGTCGTGCGGCTTTGGCACGCTTAAGCCCGCCTTTACGCATTTTGCGTATCAATTCCGCTTCAATGCGGGACAGCAGAGACGAAGGACGGCGGATGACGCGAAACGGGCAGCGCCTCTTGATGCTGATCGACGACGAACCGGCACAGCGCCGCCTCGTCGCAGCCATCGCCGCGCGCCGCGGCTGGCGCACCATCTTCGCGGGCGAATCAGAAACTGCGATCGCCACCCTCGGCACGCCCGACGGAATGGCGCTCGATGCCGTAATTCTCGATCATTGGGCACTCGACTGCGATTCCGGGCAGCTCATCGCCGAACTGCGCACGCGCCGCCCACAGCTTCCGATCCTGATGCTCACCGCCAACGGGTCGGTCGCCGCCGCCGTTTCGGCGATGCGCGCCGGCGCCACCGATTTTCTGGTCAAGCCGCTCGCCTCGGAACGACTGCTCGCTGCGCTCGAGACCGCGGTCGGCGGCACCAGCTCGGGCGAACTGCGCCCACTCACCGAAAAGCTCTCGCATCCGCTCGCCTTCGACGAGATCGTGGGGTCCGCGCCCCAGTTCCGCGCCGCGCTCGCGATCGCCGCCAAGGCGGCACGCGCCCGCGTGCCCGTGCTGATCGAAGGCGAAAGCGGCGTCGGCAAGGAAGTCGTCGCCGAGGCGATCCATGCCGCCAGCCCCCGCTCGAAGAAGGAGATGATCTGCGTCAACTGCGGCGCCATCCCCGCCAACCTCGTCGAATCCGAGCTGTTCGGCCATGAAAAGGGCGCGTTCACCGGCGCATTCGAGCGCAAGATCGGCCGTTTCCAGGAAGCCGATGGCGGCACGCTGTTCCTCGACGAAATCGGCGAGATGCCGCTCGAGGCGCAAGTGAAGCTGCTGCGGGTACTGCAGTCGGGCGAAATCCAGCCGCTCGGTGCGCGCCACACGCGCGAAGTCGACGTCCGCGTCGTCGCCGCGACCAACAAGACGCTGATCGCCGAGGTCGAGGCCGGCCGCTTCCGCGAGGATCTCTATTATCGCCTCAACGTGGTCCAGGTGACGATCCCGCCGCTGCGCGACCGCAGCGGCGACGTTCCGGCGCTCGTCCGCCATTTGCTCGGCCGCATCGCCGTGCAGCCGGGGCTGCGGCCGCTCGGCATCACCGACGAGGCGCTGCAGCTGCTCGGCTCCTATGACTGGCCCGGCAACGTGCGCCAGCTCCAGAACGCGCTCTTCCGCGCCGCCGTGCTCTGCGAGGGGGATGCGCTCACCCGCACCGACTTCCCCCAGATCGCCCAGCTGGCAGCCGGAAAGCCCGAAAGCAGCGCCGCCAGCCAGCCTGCGACCGGCCATGCCGGAGTCACGCTGTTCCGGCCCGACGGCAATCTGCGCCCGCTGGAGGAGATCGAAGCGGACGTGATCCGTCTCGCGATCGGCCATTACCGGGGCCGCATGACCGAAGTGGCGCGTCGGCTCGGCATCGGCCGCTCGACGCTGTACCGCAAGCTGGGTGAATTGGGGATCGACCAGAACGCCGCCTGAGCCGCCGCCACGTCTGGAACACCCGCTCGCGTCATGCTTTGACGGGCCATGCGACTTTTGCCTCCTCTGCTGACCGCCGCCGCGGCGCTCGCGGCCTGTTCGGGCCAGTCGTCCGACCCGCAACCGCGCGCCACGCCGGGCGCCATGCCCACCGCCGAAGCATCGCCTGACCCCGTGCAGGCCCAACGAACCGGCGACGAATGGGTCGATTATCGGAACGCCCGGTTCGACTTCGCGATCGAGGTGCCGCCCGGGTTCGTCGCCACCGACCCGCCGGCCAACGACGACGGCCGCGTGTTCCGCAACGGCGACGCGACGTTGCGCGTGTTCGGCAGCAACAACGCGTTCGGGCGCGGCTTCGAGCAGCAGGTCGCCGCCGTCCGCGAAGGCCTTCAGGACGTCTCGGTCGTGAACGACGGGGTCGCCGTCTGGCGCGCGACCGGCACCGATGCGGACGGCGCGCGCGTCCACGTCCTGCTGTTGCGTCCCGACGACCAGCGGCTCGTCACTGCGCGCTTCTCGCATCCCTCCCGCCCGGGCTCGCCCTGGGAGCAGACCGCCGGGCGTGCGCTCGACAGCATGATGCTCGTCGGACGCGCCGGCCTGGCCAGCTTCCTCTACGATCCGGAGCGGCATGCGCTGGTCGACACCGAAATACAGCTGCCGCCCAGCTATGAGGAGACGCTGGATGCGACCAAGCTCATTCGCCGGGATCGCGCGGCCCAGCTCGGCCAGCGCAATTGCAGCTACGGCGAGTCCGGCCTCACCCAGCGCTGCGAGGCGCGCATGGAGCCCGGTCTCGCGATCGCGATCAGCGATACTCCGGTGGCCACTTTTCGCAGCCGCTTTCCGAGCGGAAGGATCGAGGAAGCCGATCTCGCCGGCCGCAGCGGCTTTCGCATCACCCAGGGGGCCGAAGGTTCGGGCTCCAGCTGGACTTTCCTGCCCGCCGGCGATCGCACGCTGATCGTCGAGCGGCTATGGCGCCATCAGGGTGGCGAGCCGACGACGGCGATGATGGGCGTCCTGCGCACCCTGCAGATCGAGCCGGACCCCGTCGGAGTGCGATGAGCGCGCGTTCACCGTGCTACCAGCGCCGCGTCGCGCATTCCGCGCCAGACACGCAGCGCCTGCGCGGTCTCGAACACATCGTGCACGCGGATCAGCTGCGCGCCTAGTTCCGCGCCTTTCAGCGCGAGCGCGATCGACCCGCCGAGTCGGGAATCGGCCGGCGCCTCGTGCGACAGCGCACCAATCATCCGCTTGCGGCTGGCCCCCAGCACGATCGGGCAGCCGATCCCGTGAAACAGCGCGAGCCCGTTGAGCAGCGTCAGATTATCCTGCAGCGACTTGCCGAAGCCCAAACCGGGATCGATCAGGATCTTCGCGCGATCGACGCCCGCCGCCGCCACTTCGCCCACTCGGCGGTCCAGCCAGTCATAGACTTCGATCAGCACGTCGCGATAGCCGCTGCCGCCATGCGGCTCCCTCTTCGGGTCGGGCGAATGCATCAGCACCACCGGTGATCCGGCCGCCGCCACCACTTCGAGCGCACGCTCGTCATGCAGCAGCGCCGCCACGTCGTTGACCAGATGCGCGCCCGCCGCGAGCGCCGCCTCCATCACCGCGGCCTTGCGCGTATCGATCGAGACGGCCGTCCCGCTGGCCGCCAGCCGCTCGATCACCGGTTTCGTCCGCGCGATCTCGTCGCCTTCCCACACCGCCTCAGCGCCGGGCCGAGTCGATTCACCGCCCACGTCGATCACCGCAGCGCCGTTCGCCGCCATGTCGAAACCCGCCTGCGCCGCTGCGGCGGGATCGTCCCAATGCGCGCCGCCGTCGGAAAAGCTGTCCGGGGTCACGTTGAGAATGCCCATCGTCGCCGGCTGGTCGAGCCGCAGCACGCGCTCGCCCAGCGTCAGCGGCGCGCGCGGCGCGGAAAGACGCGCGGCAAGATCAAGTAAAGCCGCCTCGTGCCCGGAGCCGCCGACGACCCGCGCGAAATCGCTGACCGGCACGCATCGCTGCGCGACCCGCTTTCCATCGACGACTGCGATCAGCTCATAGGCAGCGAACCACTGCAGCCCGCCCGCCAGCCGCGCCACCTCACTGTCGCGCCCCACCGGCGTGTCGACGAACTGGACGGGGCGAAGATAGCAGCGCGCGGCGATCGGGAGTTCCATTCGCCACCTCTACCGCGATAGCACCGGGGCTGTCGAAGGGCGTTCGTTCAGCGGAAAGCGGGCGCGCCGCTCACGGCTGGGTCGCCAGTAGATAGGTCTGGCGCAGCGCATCGATCGGCTCGAGCCCCGCCGCGCCCTCATGGTGCCAGAAGGTCCAGCCGTTGCAGCTCGGCGCGCCCTGCAGCGTCGCGCCCACCTTGTGGATCGATCCGGTCGCGCCGCACTCGCTGGCCAGCGATCCGTCGGCGCGCACCACTGCACGATAGCGGCGGCGCGCATCGGTCAGCACCGCGCCAGCCGTCAGATAGCCGTTCTCCACCAGCACGCCGAACGCCACCCGCGGCGCCGCCTTGGGCGCCTGCATCGTCGTCAGTGCGCTTTCATCGAGCGGGAGCGCCGCATCGATCCGCGCCTGCGCGGCCTCGATATAGGTGCCTTCGCGATCGATCCCGATCCAGCGCCTTCCCAGCCGCTTCGCCACCGCGCCGGTGGTACCGGTGCCGAAGAAGGGATCGAGCACGACGTCGCCCGGCTTGGTCGAGGCGAGCAGCACGCGGTACAGCAGCGCCTCGGGCTTCTGCGTCGGGTGCACCTTCACGCCGTCCTTCTTCAGCCGCTCCTGCCCGCCGCAGATCGGAAATTCCCAGTCGCTGCGCATCTGCAGCTCGTCGTTCAGCGTCTTCATGCTGCGATAGTTGAAGGTGTAGCGCGCCTTCTCGCCGGTCGAGGCCCAGATCAGCGTCTCGTGCGCGTTGGTGAAGCGCGTGCCCTTGAAATTGGGCATGGGATTGGCCTTGCGCCAGATGATGTCGTTCAGGATCCAGAAGCCCAGATCCTGGATCGCGGCGCCGACCTTGAATATGTTGTGATAGCTGCCGATCACCCAAATCGTGCCGTCGTCCTTCAGGATGCGGCGCGCCTCGGCCAGCCAGGCACGCGTGAACGCGTCATAGGCGGCCAGGCTGTCGAACTTGTCCCATGCGTCGGTCACTGCGTCGACATGGCTGCCGTCGGGGCGATTGAGGTCGCCGCCCAGCTGGAGATTATACGGCGGGTCGGCGAAGATCATGTCGACCGACTTGGACGGCAGTGCACGCATCGCCTCGATGCAGTCGCCCCGCAGGATCGTGTCGAGCGGCAGCGCTTCCACGCCCTTCGCCGCCGTTCCCGCGCTGCGCGCCTTTACCTTTTCCAACACCGTCATGCTTGCTGCCCCCTTGCCCGAGCCGCGCGATCCTGCGGATGGTTACCGGGTCGTCAAGCAATCATTGGTTAACGCCAAATCCTTAGATTTGGTTAATAATCCGGAACATTCCGGCATTGTGGCAGATGTTGAGTCTGCCACTTATCCACAGGCACGATCGGTGGGGTGTGGCCGGAAAGACTCACCTGGCGGCGGTACGATCGACGGCCAGGAAGCTCCGATTGGCGAGCAGTCCGGCCGACACCAGCGACACGAGCAGCCCGATCGGGAAGATCTCCGCCAGCGTGATCGCGAAGCGGAACAGCGGATCGGCATATTGGTCGGCGAAGGCGGCCAGCTCCGCCTGCGTTGCGGCGATCTCGGCCTCGGACGCACCGGCTGCGCGCATCCGCGCGACCGTATCGGCGCGATACTGGCCGACGAAATCCACGCCCGTCGCGAGCACGATTTCCCAAGTGATGGCATAGAGCACGCTCGCCACCAGAGTGATGCCGAGGCCCAGGCCCAGCGCGGGCAGGAACCGGATCACGCCGCCCTGCACCGCGTCGCGCCGGCGCTTGATCGCCAGGAAGATGGTGGTGAAGGCGACCAGCATGGTGAGATAGCCGATCGCCATGCCGACGCCACCTTCGGGCGGGCCGTCGAGAAGCACGTTCAGTCCGAACAGCGGGATCGCCACGACCAGGCCCGCGATGGCGCCGTAGGTGAGAATGGTCTTCAGCATGGTTTCTCTCCTGAATGCGATGGATCGTCCGCCGATCAGGCCTCGGGACACGGCGTGGAGCAATCGCCCGAACGGGTGATTTGCGCGAAATCCTTCTGCCGGGCGATGGAAATCCCACCCCGAGGGAACGTCCGCGCCGAAAGAGCATTACGCACGCGTAATATCGGAACGAAAGCGGAGCGGTCGGATGAAGAAGCTTTTCGTGGCGGCCGCGCTAACGGCGACCGCCTTCGCCACTTCGGGCTGCGTTGCGCTGCTCGCCGGCGCGGCTGGCGCCGGGACGGTCGCCTGCACCGAACGCGAGATCGACTGTCCCGTCGATTGATCCTTCTCCGCACGTGCCGCGGCGGAATTCGAGCGCAGTCGATCCGCCGCAGAAGCTAGCGCACGATCCCCAGCGCCCGCGCCTTCGCCACCGCGTCGGTCCGCCGGGTCGCCTTCAGCTTCGCGTAGAGCCGCGCGACGTGCGTCTTCACGGTGTTGGGCGAAACGCCCAGCGCCCGCGCGATCTCCTTGTTCGATCGCCCCGCCGCCAGCTCGAGCAGCACTTCATATTCGCGCGGAGAAATCCCCAGCGCCTCGCGTCCCGCCGGATTGCCGTCGAATGCTCTCGGCCAGGTGCGCGGCAGCAATCGCACTCCCGCGAACACGCCGAGTGCGAGGAATGCGAGCGCGATCACGAAGATCACCACATCGTCCGAATTGCTCCGCACCATCCGCTGATAATCGAGCCATTGCAGCGCCGCCGTCCCCAGCGCGAGCGCACCGCCGTAAAGCGCGATCGTCGGCCAGCCGTGGCTCAGCCGACGCGCCATCGCTCAGCCCGCCTTTTCGCTGGCGCAGGGTGAAGCAGCTCCCGGCAAGAGCCAATGGCTGCCGACGAAGAGCACCGACGCCTACTCCACCGCGACAAGCTGAACCGGCCCGAGATCCAGTTCCGCCTGCGCCACCCGGGCAAAACTCCGCCGATGCAGCGGCGTCGGGCCAAGCACCCTCAGCGCCTCCTGATGCGCCTTGGCCGAATAGCCCTTGTTCGATGCCCAGCCGTAGCCGGGATACTGCAGGTCATATTCGGCCATCATGCAGTCGCGCCGGTGCTTGGCCACGATCGACGCCGCGGCGATCGACAGGCAAAGCGCGTCACCGCCCACCACTGCCTGGCTCTGGTGCTCCCAGTCGGGGCAGCGATTGCCGTCGACCAGTACGAACGCGGGCGCGCCAGGCAGCGCCGCCACCGCGCGCGTCATCGCCAGCATGCTCGCCCAGAAGATGTTGAGCCGGTCGATCTCCTCGACGCTGGCCATGCCGACGCCCACCTGCGCGCAATCGAGCAACGCCGCGCACAGCGCGGCGCGCTTCGTCGCGGTCAGCGCCTTGGAATCGTCGATTCCGCCGGGCACGCATTTCGGGTCGAGGACCACCGCTGCCGCCACCACCGGTCCCGCGAGCGGCCCGCGCCCCGCCTCGTCAACCCCTGCGACCGGCCCCTTGTGCAGCCGGGCATAGCGGCGTTCATGTTTCAGATCAGGCATCGTCGACGCGCCATGGAGGAAAGCGCCGCATCTCGCCAGCCTGATAGAGGCAGATCGCATTGCCCGAAGGATCGGTGAGCCGCGCCTCGCGCCAGCCCCAACGCTGGTCGGTCGGCTCGCTGTCGAGGACGATACCCGATTGCTTGAGGAAGGCGACGGTGACGTCCAGATCGCCGCATTCGAGGAAGGTCACCGGCGCCTCGATATGATCGGTCGTCTCGATCGAAAGCGTCGCGCCGCCTTCGCTTTCGAAGCGCGAGTAGCGCGGGCCCGCGCGCACGATCTCCTTCAGGCCGAGCAGGCGATAAAAGCGCGCGCTTGCGTCATGGTCGCGCGCCGGCAGCGTGGCGTGGTTGAACATCGGTGCAAAGCGCGAGAGATTGAGGTCGAGCCGCACGCCCTGCTGTCCCATCGGCCCGTGCCCCTTGCCCAGCCCCGGCGCCTCGCGCATCGCCACGCGCACGAAGCGCCGCGCGCGCGCCACTGCTTCGGGCAGGCGCCAGTCCTTGGCGAGCTCCACTGCGATCGCACTGGCAAGCGTGCAGCCGGTGCCGTGATCCTCCGTGCCGTCGATCCGCGCGTCGCGCCATTCCATCTCGGGCGGATTGCCGTCGTCAGGACAATAGAGCCGGTCGGTCACCTGCGTGCCCTTGGCGTGCCCGCCCTTCACCAGCAGCGCGCAGCCGCGCTCGGCGACCAGAGCGCGCGCGGCCTTCCGCTGCGCCTCGACATCGCCCGTCGCCATCCGCGAAAGCGCTTTCAGCTCGGGCAGATTGGGAGTGGTCACGGTGGAAAGCCGCATCAGCCGCTCGAATGCGGCGATCGTCGCTTCGTCGGCCAGCTTCGCACCCGAAGAGGCGATCATCACCGGATCGAACACGATCGGAATGCCGGCGAGCTCCTCCAGCCGCTCGGCGACCGCCGCGGCGGTGCGCGGCGATCCGATCATCCCGATCTTCACTGCGTCGACGCCGAGATCGCCGATGCACGCGTCGATCTGCGCCAACACCATGTCGGTCGGCACCGGATGAACGGCATCGACACCGGTCGTGCTTTGCGCAGTGATTGCGGTAATCGCGGTCATCGCATGGCCGCCCAGCATCGTGACGGTCTTGATGTCCGCCTGGATGCCCGCGCCACCGCCCGAATCCGAGCCGGCGATGATGAGAACGCGTTGTGTCGCCACATTGACTCCGGTTCAGAAAATCCGCTCCTACTGAGCGTGTTGAAATACCGTCCTTCTTCCGCGCCAACGCTAGGAAAAAGTGCAGGCCTTCTACAAGCCCGGCCCGCGCGCTAGCCCTGTGTAAGATCCTCTCCGCACCGGCCACATCGCTTTTCCGCCCAAGGTGCCCAGTAAAAACGCTTCTGAAATAGCGATTTAGAGCAGCGGGGACACTTCAAATCCATAATCCATGCGGTCGAGCTGATGACCAACACAACCCCCGCCGTCGTGACTAACGGCATTAGCACCTTGAAGGGAAAACCAAGGGCTCCCAGTCCTAGCGGAACGCACCAAAAGATCGCCGCCGCGGCCGCTGCGGTGACCCACAAAACGCGATTAGCCCGGGCATAAGGGCTATCGGATTTCTGTTCCTGTTTCACGCCGCGATCACCTGCGATACCGCCGCTCGTTCGAGCCCGGATTGCGCTTCAGCCGCTCGCCGGTCCGAGTCGGCCGGTCGACCAGTTCGCCGCCGCAGTTCGGGCAGCGCTCGTCCAGCGCGTCGGCACATTCGGCGCAGAAGGTGCATTCGAACGAACAGATGAATGCGCCATGCGCATCGGCGGGCAGATCGGTGCCGCAGCGTTCGCAATCGGGGCGCATCTCGAGCATGGAAGGATGTTCTATCTCAGCTGACGAGATCCGCAATTCGCGACTCTCAAGAACCTGCGGCCTGTTCGAGATCAACAGAAAATCTCCGGTCCTGGTCGCCCGCTCCCCTGGGTGGGCCGATGTGGCCAGCCTCCGGTCGAACATGAACTGAACCGGCCGCGCCCTACCGCTCATCGCCGCGCCCGACGAGACATAACCATCTGGCGCGACGAGCGTTCGAAGCAGCGCCGCCTCCGGGACGGACGGTTCTCAGCACCTGCGGCAGCGGCTTTACGCGGCTGGTCTCACCGCGTCATGGTAGCTGTTACCGCCCTCGTCGACGCTGCCGCCGACCAGTCGCAATCCTGCCTTGTCGCACAGCCGGGCATATGCCGCTTGCCCCAGCGATCGGGAAGTCCGTCCCGTCAGCATGTCCTGCCACTCGCACGCCTCGCGCGGAGCGGTGAACAGGAACCGCCCACCGGGGACGAGCGCATGCGCAATGCGGGCGATCAGCCGAGCCTGATCTTCGGCGGCAAGGAGGAAGATCAGCCCAATCGCGACCGCAGCGTCGAAGCGCCTTCCGAAAAAGCCGCTCTCCTGCGCAGCCTCGCAAACGTGCTGCAGATTGGGAAACTCCCTCCCGAACGCGGCGATCAAGGCAGGCGACGCATCGATCCCAAAGAGCTCGAAACCGTCCTCGGCCAGCGCCCGGGTGATCGGAATGCCGGAACCGCATCCGACATCGACGATCGCACCGCCAGGTCGCACCTTTTCGCGTGCCCAGGACCGCACCGTCGCGGCTCCGACATCTGAACGCACGGCCATGAACCTGTCGGCGACGGCGTCCCAACCTTCCGAACGATCGACAGGCATCCCAGCCGCTCCAACCAGCCCTCCCCCGTGACCGGGGCGGGAAGCAATGTGCCCGATGGCGCCGCTACGCCGCCGCAACCCGCACCGCGTCGCACACCCGGTCGACCACCCGCTCCACCTGCGCGCGATCGTCGCCTTCGGCCATCACCCGGATGACCGGCTCGGTGCCCGATTTGCGAATCAGCAGCCGACCGCGCCCGTCGAGCTCGGCCTCGACTTCGGCGATCGCCTCCTGAACCGCCGCGTCCTCCAGCGGCGCGCCGCCGCCGAACCGCACGTTCTTCAAGATTTGCGGAAGCGGGTCGAAGCGGTGCAGCACTTCGCTCGCCGGCGCTCCGGCGCGCGCGAGTTCGGCAAGCACCTGCAGCGCGGCGACCAGCCCGTCGCCGGTCGTCGCATAGTCGCTCAGGATGATGTGTCCCGATTGCTCGCCGCCGACGTTGTAGCCCGATCCGCGCATCTTCTCGAGCACATGCCGGTCGCCGACCTGGGTGCGGATCATGCCGAGCCCCTGCGCCGCCAGATGTCGCTCGAGCCCGAGGTTCGACATCACCGTCGCGACTAGGCCGCCGCCCTGGAGTCGCCCCGCCCGCGCCCAGCCGCTGGCGATCACCGCCATCAGCTGATCGCCGTCCACCACCCGGCCGGTCTCGTCTGCCACGATCAGCCGGTCCGCGTCTCCATCGAGCGCGATGCCGATGTGCGCGCCCGATGCAACGACTGTCTCGCACAGCGCTTCGGGAGCGGTCGATCCAACCCCGTCATTGATGTTCTTGCCGTTGGGCGTGACTCCGATCGCGATCACTTCGGCGCCCAGCTCCCAAAGAGCCGAAGGCGCCACCTGATAGGCCGCGCCATTGGCGCAATCGACGACGATCTTCATTCCATCGAGTCGCAGCACATCGGGGAAGGTCGATTTGGCGAAGTGGATATAGCGCCCCCGCGCATCCTCCACGCGCCGGGCACGCCCGATCTCGGCCGAGGGCGCGAGGGCGGTCTCGCTATCGATCAGCGTCTCGATCGCCAGCTCGTCGGCGTCGGAGAGCTTGTAGCCGTCGGGGCCGAACAGCTTGATGCCATTGTCGGCGAACGGATTGTGGCTCGCCGAGATCATCACGCCCAGGTCCGCGCGCATCGACGTCGTCAGCATCGCCACCGCCGGCGTGGGCATCGGGCCCAGCAGCACCACGTCCATGCCCACGCTGGTGAAGCCCGCGGTCATCGCATTTTCGAGCATATAGCCCGAGAGGCGCGTGTCCTTTCCGATCACGACACGATGCTTGTGATCGCCGCGGCGAAAGTGCGCGCCGGCCGCCATGCCGACCTTCATCGCCATCTCGGCGGTCATCGGTTTCCGATTGGTGGCCCCCCGGATGCCGTCGGTGCCGAAATATTTTCTTGCCATGCCCTGTCTCTTCGCGACCTTGTACGAACGCGCGTGCCCCGTGATAGCGCGCAAAACAGTCAAGATCGAGCATGTCGCAAGCCACCCGCATCCTTCTGTCGCTTCTCGCCGGCCTGGCGCTGGGTATCGCCACCACTGCGGCATGGCCCGAACGCGCGCTCGATTTCGTCGACGTCGCCCAGCCGATCGGCACCGCGTGGCTCAATGCTCTGCGCATGACGATCGTGCCGCTGGTGGTCGCGCTGCTCGTCACCGGTATCGCCGCCACGGCGGAGGCGGCGCGGGCGAGCCGCCTTGCAACCCGTGCCATCGTGCTGTTCCTCGTGCTGCTCTGGATCTCGGCGGCGATCGGTGCGCTGCTCACCCCGCTGTTTCTCGATCTCTGGCCGTTGCCGGAGCAGGCCGCCGCGGCGCTGCGCGCCACCTTCGCGGGCGCCGAGCCTGCTGGCGAGATCCCGCCCTTCTCTGAATTCCTGTCGGCGATCATCCCGACCAATCCGATCGCCGCCGCCGCCAACGACGCCTTCCTCCCGCTCATCCTCTTCACCACCGTCTTCGCCTTCGCCGTAACGCGGCTCCCGGCCGAGCCGCGCGAGACGCTGGTGCGCTTCTTCCGCGCCCTGGCGGATGTCATGCTGGTGATGATCCATTGGGTGCTATGGCTGGCGCCGATCGGCGTGCTCGCCCTATCCTACGTCGTCGGCGCCCGTGCGGGCACGTCGGCGCTGGGAGCGCTGGCGCATTATGTGATCGTCGTCGCGGCGGTGGGCGGCGTGCTGTGGCTGCTCGCCTACCCGCTTGCGATGTTCGGCGGGCGTGTGCCGCTGGGCAGGTTCGCGCGTGAAGTGGGCCCCAGCCAGGCAGTCGCCATCTCCACCCAGTCGTCGCTCGCGTCGCTTCCGGCGATGCTGGCGGGCGCCGAGCGACTGGGCGTGCCGGTCGCCACCTCGGGCGTCACGCTGCCGCTGGCGGTCGCGATCTTCCGCGTGACCGGCCCCTGCATGAATATCGCGGTCGCGATCTATGTCGCCCATGTCTTCGGGATGGAACTGGGGCCGCAGCAGCTCGCCGCCGGCATTGCCGCGGCCGCGATCACCACGCTGGGCGCCGTCAGCCTTCCCGGTGCGATCAGCTTCGTCAGTTCGATCGCGCCCATCGCGATCGCGATGGGCGTTCCGGTCGAGCCGCTTGCGCTGCTGGTCGCGGTGGAAACGCTGCCCGACATCATGCGGACGGTGGCGAACGTCACCATGGACGTGTCGACCACCACCGTGATCTCCGCCCGCTCGGGAGACGTGCCCGAGCGCACCGAAGCCGACGCGCTGCTCGACGCGGAGTAGCGACTGCGGCGCACTTCCGCGCGCGGGACGCCCCGGTTCTCGGCGCGGGCCTGACGCAAGCTTCCGCACCCGCTCTTGCCTGCCTCAGCGGGACGTGATTAGAGTCGCCTGCACCGGCCGCGGAGCAGCGGCGGGCAAGAATGGCGCGTCATGATCCTTGAATGTTCTCAATGCCGTACGCGGTATCTGGTCCCCGACAGCGCGATCGGCGCGGAGGGACGCACGGTGCGTTGCGCAAGCTGCAAGCACAGCTGGTTCCAGGCGCCGATCATGCTCGACCGCTCGACCGCTGCGGCAAGCGCGCCTGCCCCCGAACCCGCAGTGGCGCCTACTCCCCGCGCGGCTCCGTCCAGCCAGCCGCAGCCTGCGCAGAGCAATGCGGTCCCGGGCTATGATCCCTTTGCCACCGAACCGCCGTTCAAGCCGCGGCGCAATCCCGCCAAGCGCTGGACCGTCGCTGCCGTCGTCGCGGGCGTCTCGATGCTGCTCGGCTCGGCCGCGATCCTGTTCACCGGCGCGCCCGGCATCGCCTCGCAGCTCGGGCTCAACATGGGAGCGACCGAGACGCCGCTGCGCTTCACCGAGAAGCAGATCGAGCGGCGCCCGCTGCCGAGCGGAAGCGAGCTGTTCGCCGTCTCCGGCAAGGTGGTGAACCCTACCGGCGAGCGGCAGCGCGTGCCCGACATTCGCGTCGAGTTGCGCGATGCGAGCGGCCGGCCCGTATTCGCCTGGCGGATCTCTCCGCAGGAGCGTTTCCTCGACGGGCAAGCTGCGATCGACTTCAATTCGGCCCAGCTCGACGTGCCGGAGGATGCCCGGGTCCTCGAGCTCAGCTTCGCAGGGGAACTCGGCGGCTGATCCAGGCCAGGCGAGCACCGTAGAGTAGCGCCGCCGTCACCATTCCGGCCGCCGACGCGAGCACCAGTGCACGCGCGCCCCAGCCGGCGTGGACGAGCGCGATGCCCAGCCCGCCGGTCACCAGGAAGTAGGAGACGATGCCGAGCAGCCCGGCGACCACCTGATCGCCGAGCGACCGTAGCGCATAGACCAGCACCACCTGCAGCCCGTCGAACAGGATGAACGGCGCCCACAGCAGCAGCATCGCAGTGGCAACCAGCTGCACCTGCGGCGTGGAGGGAAACAGGCTCACGACCGGCGCCGCGGCGATGAGCAGGAAGATCGCGCACAGTCCTGTGGCCGCTGCCGAGGCAGCGGCAGCGATCGCAGTGCGGCCCGCCGCTGCCTCGATCCGCCCCTCGCCCACGGCGTTGCCGACCCGCACGCCTGCCGCCGAGCCGAAGCCGAGCGCCAGGCCGAAGGTGATGTTGTGGATCGAAAAGACGATCTGGAACGCATGGGTGACTGCCTCGCCCAGTTGCGTCGACAGCGCGATCAGGATGGAAAAGCCCGCGATCTCCAGTCCGGAGGCGAGCGCCGGCATGGCGCCGAAGCCGATCAGCGTGCATGCCCCAGCCAGCGTGTCACGGCTCCGGAAGCCGCTCCAGTCGCGGACGCCGCGCTCGGCAGCTCCGGGCAGGGTCAAGGCCGCTGCCACCATCGCCGCCGCGCCCAGCGCGGTGACGATCGCAGTGGCACCGGCGGCGCCGACCGCGCCCATCTGTGGCAGCCCCCAATGGCCGCCGGACATTGCCCAGGCGAGGAGCGCATTGAGCGGCAGCATCGCGAGATTGACGGCCATCACGCGGCGCGGGCGGCTGACACCTTCGAGAAAGAAGCTCGCCGCGATCATCACCAGCTGGGGAAAAAAGGCGAAGGCCATGACCTGCACCACCCGAGCGCTCGCCGGCGCGAGATCGGCCGCCACGCCGATCGCGAGCAGCATCGGCAAGGCGAAGACGAACAGGATGGCGCCGCCCGCGAGACCGAGCACCGCCGCGAGCGCCAGCCCCTGATGCAGGATCGCTCCGGTGCGACGCAGTTCGCCCGCGCCGTCGGCCCGCGCCGAGAACACGAGCACGCCGGTGAGCGCGCCGAGCGCCAGCACCACGCCGACGAAAGTGAGCGAGCGGCTCGCGCCCAGCGCGGCCACTTCGCCGGTGTCGACCAGGCCCACCACGATGATGTCGGTCACCTGGAGCAGCGTCCAGTTGAGACTGGTCAGCATCACCGGCCAGGCCAACGACAGAATGCGGCGCAACTCGGCGGAACGGGCAGGCGAGAGGTACATGACTGGACGCGGCCCTAGGCGGGTTTCGGGGTTGTGAGAAGCGCCGTAACCAGCAGTTGCAAGGTGCGACGCACGGTGCTAGGGGCGTCCGCCTGCCAGCCGCCGGAGCATGTCCGGCGGGGTTTTCACGTGCGGTCGTGGCGGAACTGGTAGACGCGCAACGTTGAGGTCGTTGTGGCCGAAAGGCCGTGGAAGTTCGAGTCTTCTCGACCGCACCAATCCTTCTTCTCCTCGCCCCTCCTCATCGGGCGAGGAGCCGCGCCGCTGCCTTCACAGCGAGCCCGGCGGCGGCGCAGGACCGCACCGGCATGACAGCAGAAGCTGCCCTGCAGCAGTCGTATCAAGCCGAGCACAATGCGTGGCGCGAAGATGTGCGGCGCTGGCGCGAGCAGCATCGGCACGCGCAGGAGGTGCTGCGCGCGATGCTCGAACAGTTCGGCGGAGACAGCCAGATCAATCGGCACATGACAGCGATCGAGCAGCATGGGACCGTGCTCGAACGCACCGGCGCAAGCCTGGGCAATATGGCCGACGAACATGCACGCCGGCGCGCGATGCATGAGGAAATGCGCGAGGCGCATCATCATCTGATGGACGTGATCGCGATGCTGGAACGATCGGTCGAGCGCCCGATCGGGCCGGCCGCACCGGCGGATCAGTGAGCAAGCCACGCCGCGAGTGCGGGCGAGCAGGAACGAACGCCGGCCATTGCGCCGGCTGATGCGGGGGCGCTGCTCTCCGGAACCGGCCGGCGGGCAGCGCCGCCATTTTCCGCGCCCGTGTTGGCGAAGCGCGGGATGTCCAATCAGAGTCGGTCGCGAACGCCGTCCGGATCCGAAGCCCGCGCGATAGGTTGCTTCAGGATCGCGCGGGGCGCGAAGCGGTTCTGGATGGTGGGTGCGCGCGGCCGCAGGTTCTGCTGACCGCGCACAGGCCCGTCGGGATCGCCTGTGGCTGGGGCGTCAGCGCAGCCGTGCAGCGATCCCGTTCAGCGTCTCGACGAGGCCAGCGAGTCGCCGCGCGACCGCATCGCCGCCGTCTGCCGGCGGCAACTGGCCGGCAAGCGCGGCCAACCGATCCGACAGCCCCACATCTGTGTTGCCGGCACCCAGCCGCAGCGCGGCGGCATCGAGTGCTTCGTCAAGCGCCGCGCGCATCGACGCGGACAGACTGTCGGTCCGTTCGAGCTGATCGAGAAAGGCTCTCGCGACCACCGGGTCGGCGGGCCAGTTGACCGGGAATTGCTGCTGCGGATTGAACACGCGGCCCTGATCCGCGAGCTTTGCGGCGGCGATCTCGTTTGCGGTCAGATGCGCGCTCGGCTTCAGCGCGAACACGTCGATCCCCCGGGCGATCTCCGTCCCGTAGATGCGGCCATCGTACCAATAGGCCGACCAATAGCCGCCCATCGCCATCTGGTCGGCATCGATCGGGCCGCGATCGAAATAGCCGATTTCGACCGGGTTCGCGCTGTCGGTGAAATCGATCAGCGAAAGCCCGCCCTGATACCAGGCCTGGATGAAGATATCCCGGCCCGGAACCGGGACGATCGCGCCGTTATGCGCGACGCAGTTTTCCTGTTCGCTCTGCGGCGCGGGAAGCTTGAAATAGCTGCCGAATTCGAGCTTGTTGGCCGCGCTGATGTCGTAGATCGCATCGGCGCCCCAGGTGCGCGGGTCATAGCTGCGGCAACGCGGACGTCCGCCACCGCCCCATTCGTCGGTGAACAGGACCTTGGTCCCGTCATTATTGAACGTGGCGGAATGCCAATAGGCAAAGCCGGGATCGGTGACGACATCGAGCCGCTTCGGCGCCCGTGGGTCGCTGATGTCGAAGATGATGCCGTTGCCCGAGCATGCGCCGGCTGCCAGATCCCGCGACGGGAAGACCGTGATATCGTGGCAATGATCGGTGCGCGCGGTGTCCTGCGTGCCCTCGCCATGATCGCCGCCGCGCCACAGGCCCGCCAGTTCCCCGGTGTCGGGATCGGCGAACACCGCGGGGCTTGCGACGATCCGTGCGCGCCCGGGATCCGCCACCGGGATCTCGACCACGTCGATGCGGAACAGCGCCGTGCGCTGGTCGCCCGGCACCTCGCCCACGCACCCGGCCAGCTCCTCGCCCGACCGCACCGATGCCGTGCCCGAGACATAGACGGTGATCACACCGTCCTCACCCGGGCCGGAAACGACCGAATGGGTGTGCGATCCGCGGCAGGTCTGCACCGCCCCCACCTGTCGCGGCCGCGTGAAATCGCTCACGTCGAAGATACGGATGCCGCGGAAGCGTTCCGCGCTGACATCTTCCTCCACTCCCTGAAGCCCGCAATCCAACCGGCCGCGCGTCTGCTCGACCGACATGATCAAGAGGTCGCCGACAATCGACACGTCGCCCTGCCCGCCGGGGCAGACAACGGAACTGATCAGGCGCGGCGCGCCGGCGCCCGCGATGTCATAGACATTGAAGCCATGATAATTGCCGGCGACCATCACATTGCCGGCGAAGGCCATGTCGGTGTTCGCAAAGCTCAGCAGCCCGCCGCGCTCGACGAAGCCGGGTTCACCGCCCGGCGTCTCGGCCAGGTTTGCCGGCTTGCGCTGTCGCAGACCCGCCGGATTCTCCGGATCGAAAAAGCCGGTCGGCTTCGGCAGCGAGGCGACAAGTTCGAGATTCGAGATCGCCGAACCTGCGTCGCGGAAACCAGCGCTCAGGCCCGCACGGGGATCGCTGGAAAGCCCGGCGAGCAACGCCGCCATCCGCCCGATCTCGGCCTGTTGCTCGTTGACGACATCGTTCGCAAATTCGAACAGATACGGATCGGTGGCGCTGCCTTGCTGGTCGTAGAGTGCCTCGACCATCGTGATTGCCCCCCGGTGATGCGGGATCATCAGCTCAAGGAACATCCGATCGAACGGCGTGCCGCTCAGCGTGGCGAGCTGCGCCATCTGTTCGGGCGTCGCCATGCCGGCCATCAGCGGCGTGTGCCCGTTGCCCATGTCATGGCCGCCATGCGCGCCGCCGTGATGCATGGCGTGCGGGCCGGCGGGGTCCGGTGCGTCGGCGCCCCGATCGCGCAACCACTGCTGCATGAACGTGATCTCGTCCGCCTGCGAGCCGCGGATCCGCTCCGCGATGGCAATCAGCTCAGGGCGATTGGTGCGCTCGGCGACCAGATTGGCCATCAGCACCGCTTGGTAATGATGCGGGATCATGCCTTGCATGAACCGGATATCCGCCGGTGTGTAGCGCGCCGCAGCCACCGAAGCGGCATCGCTGGCGCTCAGCGTCCGTGACGCCTGCCCGGGAGCTCCCGGTTGTACGATCGGCGCGTCTTGCGCAAGCGCCGGGACTGCGCATCCCGCAAGCAGGACCGTTACCAGGGAGGCGCGCAGAGGACGGCAATTCGCTTTCGGCATGAAGACGCTCCTGAAGTTATCTGACGGGACGTAACTCAATCGTCGAACATTCACCAATCGGTGCTGCTGCTAGAGGCCGGGTGCGACCGTGGGCGGCGTGAAATCGGCCGGAATGTCGGTGGTCGCAACGGGGGCCTGCTGCGCAGGCGCGCCGGTCGCGAGCAGCGCTGCCGACAAGAAAAATGCGATGGGCGATTTTCATCGGCGTTCCCCCTGCGTGGCGCACCGCCTTCTTCACTGCTGTTCCGGTACATAGACAAGACTTCCGTCCGGCAATCGATAGGTGACGCCCGCCTTCACGCCGCCGCCGTCGCCCATCTCCGCGGTCGAGGTGTACCGCTCCAGCTTCTCGCCATCCTTCACGGTGATGGTCATGTCTTTCTGCCCCGGATTCTCGACCACAACCACCTGCTTCGACTGGAAGGGGTTCAGCGGATTGCGCGCGATGATCACCATCAGCACCGCGAGGATCACCAGAAACAGGTCGACCAGATTGACCACCGACAGGATGGGATCGTCGGCCTCGTCATCTTCCAGGAAGCGCATCAGCCATTCCTTTCGATTTCGATCGCGCGCAACTCCTCGAGCAGCCAGCGGCGGCGGATCGTATAGATGAAGAAGGTGATCGAGGCGCTGATGAGCGCGAGGATCACCGACGAGAAGGCGACCACCAGATTCTCACCCACACTGGCACCGTCGTTGCTGCCCAGCGCGAGCAGCGCCGGCCCCATCGGGATCATCGTGGCGACGAGACCCAGCATCGGCGTGCTGCGCGAAACGACGCGCAGCCATTCGAGGCGGCGCATGACAACGAGTTCGAGATCATCGGTCGCGCAGCCGGTCCGCCGCCAGTGCGCCGTCAGCGGCGTGCCGCCGCGCCCGCGCATACGCGCGAGTGCCTCCACGCCGAACCGGCCGAGGCTGATCAGTGCATAGGCGAGCGAGGCGAGAATCAGCACCATCACGGGCACGAGGAAGATGCGCGAGGCATCGTAGAGCAGGGCTTCAAGCGCGGGCATCGGCAACCTTTTGATGAGAATGTCGGCGGGCGCGCGCCTCAAGGAGCGCGCCAAGGAGCAGAAGGAACAGGATCGCCGCCGCCGCCGGCGCCGTACCGCGCAGGGTGGTGGCCTGGGGCTGCGACAGCTCCTGCTTCTTCAGGACGAAACCGCGCGGTGGGGATGAAGACTGCGCGGGCGAAACGTGCGGGTCCGCCTGCGAGGCGGCGCGCGGCGGCGGCGCGGCGGCGCCCGAGGGCGTCCCCGCATTTGATACAGCGGCGGGCGAAAGGCCGAAGCCGCTGTTCGGCGCTGCGGCGCTGGCTTCGCCGGCACGCCGGGCAAGGGCGTCGCGGCGGGCGTCGAGTTCGGCGCGGGTCGCCCCGTCCGCCTGCCAATAGCCGCGCGCGATCGCCTCGCGCAGCCGATCGATCATCTGCAGCTGCGCATCGGGATGCACCGCCTCGAAAAAGCGGTCGAGCCCCAGATTGCGGGTGTCGCGCACATAGGTGTCGTGCATCGCCTGCCACTGGTCGGCGCGCACGGTGGCAGGATCGGTCACCTGCCATCCCCAGAGATTGTTGACGACGTCGAGCATCTCGGTCGCGCCGGCATAGCCCTGCTTCTGCATCTCGCCGATCCAGTGCGGGTTGAGGTAGCGCGCGCGCAGCTCGTCCGACAGGAACGCGGCCGCCGTCGTGGTGCGCGGCATGCCGCTCTGGCGCAGGTCGGTGACGAACAGGTCGGGCGCCTCGCCCGAAACGCTGCGCACCGCGAGCGAGAGCCCGCCCAGATATTCGAACGGATGATCGGTCGAGAGCAGCCCATGGACGTTCGATGAGCGCGAGAGCACCGCGGCATCGACGCCGCGCAGCTGCTCGGCGAACAGGTTCGTGCCCTCCAGCTTCAGCCCCCAGTGGCGGGCGCCATAGGCATATTGCAGCCGGTCGAGGAACGTCGCGGCGAGTTCGTCCTCGCTCTCCCAGTCGGCGTCCTTTGCGATCCGATCGGGCAGGCCGCTGCCGTACTCGCCGGGCGCGTTGCTGAAGATGCGCAACCGCGCGAGTTCGCGCGCGCGCTCGGGCGCGATGCCGCGCGCCACCAGCCGTGCCTCGGTGTCGCGGGCGTTGCGCGCCAGCCCCGGTTCGTCGAGCGCCGCAAGCCGGTCGATCGCGTCGCCCAGCAGCCGCATGAAGCCGTCGAACTGGTCGCGATAAACGCTGCTCGCCTGCACGACGACATCGATGCGCGGCCGGCCAAGCTCGGCGATCGGGATGATCTCCAGCGTCTCGACGCGGCCGCCGCGCCCCCATACCGGACGCAGACCGAGCGCGTGGAGAATCTGCCCCTCAGTCACGCCGAGCGTGCGGATCGTCTCGCCCGAGAACATGCTGAACGCCAGCTTTTCCGGCAGCGCGCCCTCATGGCGTCCGGCATACGCCGCGAGCAGCTGGTCGAACGCCTTGCCGCCCTCTTCATAGGCGGCCTGGGCCGGAACCTTCTCCGCCTCGAACGCGAAGAGATTGCGCCCGCTCGCCACCTCTGGATTGCGCACCGGATCACCGCCCGCGCCGGGCAGAACGAACCCGCCCGCGAGCCCGCGCAGCAGCGCTTCGGTTTCGCCCGGCTCGGCGAGGTTGCGCTCGAGCGCGAGGGCGCGCTCGATCTGCGCGCGCAGCTCCGCGTCGGCGATGCCGTCGGTCGGCTCACCGTCACGCAGGAAGCCCGCCAAGGTCGTATAGGGCAGGCTTTCGCGAAGCCGCGAGAAATCCTCGGCAAAGGCTTCGACCGGATCGATGGCGAGCGCGCGGAGATAATCGGGGCCGAGCTGCTGCATCACCGTCGTCAGCCGGTGCTCGAGCGCGGCGGGTTCGCCGAAGACATGGAGGCCCAGCGGGATGACGCTGCGCGCGAGCTGATGCAGATGATCGTGCAGCGCGGTGTAGAAGCCCGCGAAGTCGCGACCGGCGGCCGCGCGATCCCAGCCGATGTCGTCTGCCAGATGCGCCGCGAACGCAGCCTCGCGAATTTCCCCCGCCAGCCGGTCGCGCACGGCACCTTCCTCGACCTGCGCATATTCGTGGATCCGCGCATGAAGGTCGCGCAGCTCGTCATAGAGGCCGGACGGGGCGAAGGCGGGCGTCTGGTGGCTCACCGTCACGGCGCGGCCGCGGCGCCGCGCCTGGATCGCCTCGGCGACATTGTCCTGGATATAGGGGTAGAAGACCGGCAGGTCGCGGACGAGCAGCATCGGATAGTCGCCCGCCCACAGCCCGCGATCCTTGCCTGGCGTCCATTCCTGCGTGCCGTGCGTGCCGAAATGGACGATCGCGTCCGCCTGCGCATGGCTGCGCACCCACAGATAGGTGGCGAGATAGAGCGGATCGGGAACGTTGGTCAGGTCGTGATAGCTGCGCGTCGGATCGCCCCCGCGCGGCGGCTGCGGCAGGATGACGAGGTTGCCGAGCTGCAGCCGGGGAATGATGAAATCGCCGCCGCGCACCGCCCAATGCTGTTCCGGGTTCGCCATCGCCGCCGACAGCTCGGCGCGGCGCGCCTCGGGCAGGGTCGTGAGCCAGGCGCGATACTCCGCCACCGGAAGGCGCGCCGCCAGCCCGCGTGCGAGCAGCTCGTCGAGTGTCTCGGGGCGGTAGAGGCCGCCCATCATGGCCTGCGCCGCCTCGATCAGCTGCGCCTCGTCGGCCGGGGTGGCCCGGTAGCCGGCGGCAGCGAGGTCGCGGGTGAGCCTTTCCAGGCTGCGCGGGACGTTGAGGTTCGAGGCGGAGAAGTTCTTCTCGCCCACCGGATGGTTCCAGAAGAACAGCGCGATGTGCTTGTCCTGCGCGGGCATGGTGCGCAGCGCGACCAGGCGCGCGAGCTTGCCGGTCAGCAGTTCGACTTGTTCGGGAATCGCAACGGCGCGTCCGCCCTCGACTGCGCTCACCACGACGGGGTCGGAGATTCCCCAGCTTTCGGGAACGCTCAGCGTCACCGCCGCCGAATAGGCCGGGACGCCCGACGTTGCGTCGCGCCATTCCGCCACGCTGTTCGAGCGGTCGCCGATCGCCTGCAGCACGGGCATGTCGAGCGCGGCAAACGCGGCCTTGCGCGCATCGCCATTCTGCATGTGCGTCATGTTCACCAGCGCCTGCGCGCCGAGCGGTGCCAGCAGGCGGGTCAGCCCCTCCGCGTCCGACGCATCGAACCAGAACAGTGCCGGCGCGAGCCCGCGTGCCTCGACGCTGCGCGCGATCGCGTCGACTACATCGGTCTGCATGTCGCGCAGCAGCCCGTCCGAAATCGCGATGGCGACGATGGGCCGCGCCGACGCGCCGCGTGCGGCGAGCCAGTCGCGAAACGCGTCCGGCGTGGCGAACACCGTCTGGGCATCGGGATGGTAGATGCCCGTTTCGGGCAGCGGAGCCGGGGCGGGCAGGGCGTCGATCGGCGATCCGGCGAGCGCCGCTTTCGCCGCGACGACGAAGTTTCGCAGATTGGGCGCTCCCCCCGCGGCATAATAGCCGATCAGCCGCCGTGCGGTCGCCGGCGGCAGATTGCCGAAGCCCGGCGGGCCGCCGCCCACCTTGATCCAGGGTATCGCGAGCGCGCCCGTGTCGCCGACCAGTCGCTCGACGGCGGCCATGTCGTTCGGACGAGGCCCGTCGAGGATCAGCATCGCCGCGCCTTCGGCGGGTGGCTGCGCCGCCGCACTACCCGCGACGACCCAATCCAGCTCCAGCCCCGCAGCCTGCGCCCACTCGGCGATCCGCTCGAACTTGGCCGGAAGCACGAAGTCCGTCGTGACGATGCGCACCACTGGTACCGGCTGCTGCGCCGCAGCCGGCATGCCCCAGAGGAGCAGCCAGATCAGGAACAGCAGCCGGCGCATCGCGATCAGAAGTTGGCGCCCAGGCCGACGAAGAAGATGCGGCCGGGCTCGGCAAAGCTGTAGAGCCCCGAAGCGTCCGAAAGTCGCTCGTCGAACAGATTGTCGACACCGGCTTTCAGCGTCAGCGCCTCCGTGAGCGCATGGCTCGCGTCGAGCGACCACAGGCTATAGTCCGGCAGCCGCACAGGCACATTGTTCGACACCAGCGCCTGCTCGCCGATATAGCGCCCGCGCACCTCGAGCCGTGTGGTCTCCAGCGCCTGCCAGCCAAGCTGCACCTTGGCCGTATGGTTCGGCCGTTCGGTCAGCTCCTGGTCGGCCGAAAGGTCGCGCGGATCGACATAGCTGTAGCTACCCGACAGTGTAATCGTCGCGACGGGCGAAACGCTGCCGCTCACTTCGACGCCGCGGATGCGCGCGCGGTTGACGTTCAGATAGGTACGGCGCTCGCGGCCGCGGATTCCGCAGAATGCAACGCATTCGGTCTGCACCAGATTGTTGAGGTCATTCTGGAACACCGTGGCGCCGAGCTGCCATGCCGAGCCGTAATAGGTCGCACCCGCTTCATAGCTGGTGCTCGTCTCGGGCTTGAGATCGGGATTGCCGGTGATGATGAAGCGGCCGCCCGCCGCCACTGTGATGTAGCCCGGCGAAAGCTGCTTCAGGCTGGGCGCCTTGAATGCCTCGCCGACGCCGCCGCGCAGCTTCAGTCCGGGGAGCGCCTCGATCACCAGATAGGCGCGCGGGCTCGTTTCCCAGCCATAGGCGTCGTGATGATCGAAGCGACTGCCGGCCGTCAGCGTCGCGCCGCGTGCAAGTTCCCATTCGGCCTGCACGAACAGCGCGTCGTGATTGACGCTGGCTTCGCCCGCCGTGTTGATGGTGGCGTCGCGCAGCCACTCGTTGCGATGTTCACCGCCCAGCGTGAGCCGCGCGCCGGAGAACGGCGCGACCGTCACTTGCGCATCGGCGACGAAGTCGACGCCCTTGGTCGGCTGGGTCGGCGTCTGATTCTGGTCGCGTTCGTTCACGCGCTCCAGCACCGAGCGATAGGCGCGCGCCTGCACCGAACCCCAGCCCCATTCGCCGGTGTAGCCGCCGTGCGTCTGCGCGCGCGTCACATGATCCTGATATTCGTAGTAGGCCGGCGCGGAACCGGTGGTGATCGTGTCGCGGGTGCGATCATCGTCGATCGCCGCCTGGCCGATCTCGATGCGATGGCCCGGCGAGGGCGTCCACCAGCCGATGATGCTCCCGCTCAGCGCCTCGCGCTCTTCCAGCTCGCTCTGCCGCGGATCGGCGGCGCTCTGCGTGCGGTCGCGGTGGCGATATTCGCCCCATGCGACCAGCCCGAGCGTGTCGCTCAACGGGCCGCCGACCAGCGCCGACAGCTGCGCGCTGTCGCCGCCCTCCCCGTCACGGAAGCCGAGGATGCCGAGCGCGCTCGCCTCCAGTTGCTCGGGCCGGCGCGTGCGCACGTTGACGACGCCGGCCAGCGCCTCCGAGCCATAGAGCGCCGAAAGCGGGCCGCGCACCAACTCGATCTGATCGATGGCGATGCTGGGCACCCAGCCGAGGTCGAAATCGACATGCGCCATGTTGGCGGCGGAGTCGTTGATCCGCCGGCCGTCGATCAGCGTGAGCACATGTTCGTTGGACATGCCGCGGATCGAGATGCCGCGACGCGTCATGCCGATGCCGTTGATCACCACTCCCGGCTCGTTCTCGAGCGCCTCGGCGAGATCCTGCACCGGCCGGCGGCGTAGCTCGGTACCGGTCACGACCGAAATGGTGGCAGGCGCCTCGGAGACCGCCTGCTCGGACCGGGTGGCGGTCACGACGAGGGTATCACCCTCGCGCGGCCGGGCAGCGTCCTCGCCGGCAGAATCCTGTGCCCATGCAGTGCTTGAAAGGCAGGCAAGCACGCCCGCCGACAGAAATGTCCAGTGCTTCATAGTTCCCCGACCCGTGTGCCAGCCCCCCCCGGGAGCTGTGGTTATGTTGCGACGTGACACGCGCTATCGGCGCCAAACCACAAATGCAATGGTATAACGTCTCACGAGCGTCAGACAGGCGGCGGGTGGGAACGGGTAGCGCATCACCATGTCCGGCCCCTCGGCAGTGACGGTGACCGCGAGCGGCACGCTGCTGGGCCCAGACGAACCGAAACTATGCCGCAAGCTTTCTGCCTGAAGCAGGTCAAGCGCGATATAAAGAATTCTTTATGTCATGCTTGACGCGGGATGCGATTGCGCCGATGCTGACCGTGTCGAGGTTCTTCGGTCGGGCGTGCCCGCGCCGAAGCTAAGACGGGAAGCCGGTGCGCGGGTTCGCTCGCAAGGCCGGCGCTGCCCCCGCAACTGTAAGCGGCGAGCGGCGGTCCACCGATGTCACTGAGGGGCTCGCCCCTTGGGAAGACGGATCGTCCGCACCGACCCGCGAGCCAGGAGACCTGCCTCCGACGCGATACCGTCCACCGGCGGGGTGCCCGGTCTGGCCGCTTGCCTGTCCGCGGCCGGAGCCTTCCTGCCGCGCGTCCGGTGCGCGCCCGCCCGGTCGCCCCCGATTTCTTCGGGGTTGAAGAACATGACTGTAACTGTTGCCACACTCGGCTTCCCGCGCATCGGTCCGCGCCGGGAGCTCAAATTCGCGCTCGAGAAATTCTGGTCCGGCAAGATTGATGCGGCCCGGCTTCAGGAGACCGCCTCGGGCCTGCGCACCGCCGCCTGGGCACGGCAGAAGGCGCTGGGCGTCGACTGGCTGCCGTCCAACGACTTCTCGCTCTACGATCATGTGCTCGACACCAGCCGGATGCTGGGCGCCGTACCGAAGCGCTATGGCGCGGCGGACGGGACGGCGGATCTCGCCACCTATTTCGCGATGGCGCGCGGCGCCAGCGGAAGCGCGGGCTGCGGCCACGCCCATGACAGCGTCACCGCGGGCGAGATGACCAAATGGTTCGATACCAACTACCACTATATCGTTCCCGAGATCGAACCCGGGCAGAAGCTGAGCCTCGGCCGCCTCAAGATCGTCGAGGAATATCGCGAGGCGAAGGCGCAGGGCTATGCCACGCGTCCCGTCCTGCTGGGGCCCGTCACCTGGCTCAGCCTCGCCAAGGGGCAGGGTGTCGATCCGTTCGACCTGCTCGACGAGGTGCTCGGCCTCTATCGCGTGATCCTCGGCCATCTGGCGCGCGAGGGCGCCGAATGGGTGCAGATCGACGAGCCGATCCTCGTGACCGACCTGTCGGAGACGCAGCGCCGCGCCTTCACCCGCGCCTATGCCAAGCTCGGCCGGAGCGGGCCCAGGCTGATGCTGACGACGTATTTCGGCGGGCTGGAAGACAATCTGTCGCTTGCCGCTTCGCTTCCCGTCGCCGGGCTGCACGTCGACCTCGTCCGCGCGCCCGAACAGCTCGAGACGGTGCTGCGCAGCGCGCCGAGGGAGTTGCTGCTGTCGCTTGGCGTGATCGACGGGCGCAACGTGTGGCGCGCCGACCTGCAGGCACTGCTCGCACGGATCGAGCCGGTGGCGGCGGAGCGCGACCTGGTGCTCGCGCCGTCCTGCTCGCTGCTGCACGTGCCGGTCGATCTCGGGCTCGAGCCCAAGCTGGACGACGAGCTGAAGCAATGGCTCGCCTTCGCGGTGCAGAAGATCGAGGAGCTCGACCTGCTCCGGCGCGCGCTGAACGGCGGCGCGGAGAGCGTGTACGATGCGCTTGCCGCCTCGGCACGCGCCGCCGCCAGCCGCAAGACCTCGCCGCGCATCCACGACACCGCGGTGCAGGCGCGGCTCGCCGGAGTGACACCTGCGATGCGCGAACGGCCTGCGGGGCACGCCGAGCGCATCCGCGCGCAGGCCGAAGTGCTGGCGCTGCCGCTCTTCCCCACCACCACGATCGGCTCCTTCCCCCAGACCGCCGAGGTGCGCCACGCCCGTGCCGAGCACAACCGCGGAGCGCTCGACGGCGCGGCCTATCACGCCTTTCTGCGCGAAGAGACCGAGCGCGCGATTCGCTGGCAGGAGTGCGTCGGGCTCGACATGCTCGTCCACGGCGAGTTCGAACGCAACGACATGGTGCAGTATTTCGGCGAGAAGCTCGCCGGCTTCGCCTTCACCATGAACGGGTGGGTGCAGAGCTACGGCTCGCGCTGCGTGCGTCCGCCGATCCTCTTTGGCGACGTTGCGCGTCCACAGCCCATGACCGTGGACTGGTGGCGGTACGCGCAATCGCTCACCGACAAGCCTGTGAAGGGGATGCTCACCGGCCCGGTGACGATCCTGAACTGGAGCTTCGTGCGGGACGACCAGCCGCGCGAGGCGTCTTGCCGCCAGATCGCGCTCGCGATCCGCGACGAAGTGACCGATCTCGAGGCCGCCGGATGCAAGGCGATCCAGATCGACGAGGCGGCGCTGCGCGAGGGGCTGCCGCTGCGCAGGCGCGACTGGCAGGCGTATCTCGACTGGGCTGTCGACTGCTTCCGCCTCTCCGCCGCCGGGGTGGGCAATGCCACGCAGATTCACACGCATATGTGCTATTCGGAGTTCAACGAGATCCTCCCGTCGATCGCCGCGATGGACACCGACGTGATCTCGATCGAAACCGCCCGCTCGCAGATGGAGTTGCTCGAAGGCTTTGCGCGATACCGCTACCCGAGCGCGATCGGACCGGGCGTCTACGACATCCATTCCGCGCGCGTTCCCGCCGAGCAGGAAATGGTGGCGCTGATGCGCCTTGCGCAGGAGCATCTGCGTCCCGAACAGCTGTGGGTGAACCCCGATTGCGGGCTCAAGACGCGCAACTGGGAGGAAGTGAAGCCCGCGATCGCCGCAATGGTAGCGGCGGCGCGCACGCTGCGCGCGGACGCTCAGGTCGAGGCCTGATCCGATGGCGGTGATGGAGGACATGGGGGCGCGCGCGCCGGTGCAACTGATCGACATGGTGTTCCCGGGGGACACCAATCATCACGGCACGCTGTTCGGCGGCGTGGCGCTCGCGCACATGGACAAGGTGGCGTTCCTTGCCGCCAGCCGCCACGGCCGGGCGCCTTTCGTCACCGCCGCTTCGGAAAAGATCGACTTCGCCGCGCCTGCCCGGGCAGGCGACATGGTGGAGGTGACGGGTCGCGTCGTGCGCGTCGGCACCAGTTCGCTCGATGTCGAGGTCGAGCTGGTCGCGGAGTCGCCGGTTTCGGGCGAGCGGCGGCTGTGCACGCGCGGCCGCTTCACGCTGGTGGCGGGCAAGGGGCCCGGCGCGCGAACCCCGCTCCCGCCGCTCGTCCCCGATTTGGAGCCCCAGCCGGACGATACGCTGCGTCTGGCGGAAATGGTCTTCCCCGGTCAGACCAATCACTATGGCACGCTTTACGGTGGCGATGCGCTGAAGATGATGGGCAAGGCGGCCTTCATCGCGGCGACGCGCCGCGCACGCGCGGTGATGGTGATGGCCGCATCGGACCGGATCGATTTCGTGTCGCCGATCGGCGAAGGCGAGATGGTCGAGCTGGTGGCGCAGGTGCGAATGACCGGGCGAAGCTCGGTGCGGGTGGCGGTCGAACTCTGGGCCGAAGCGTTGCTCACCGGCGCGCGGCGCCACGCCGCCACCGCCCTGTTCACGATGGTCAGTGTCGATGCGGAAGGATGCGCGACGCCGATCGGCGCGGCGTGAACCGGACTTACAGAAGGCGCATTTTCGGCGCCGGTATTCAGCCTGCTGCGGTCCCGAAAGCTGCCGCTCGTCCCGAATTGGCCGAACGGCAGCACCCGTTGGGTGCCAATATGATCGCGACCCAGGAATTCCGCGCAGGAACTAAGTCGTCGTAACTAGCGGTCCGACGATCGCCTGCCCGAAGCGCTCGCATACGGCTTGCACTTGCTCCGGTTCGTGCGGCACGGGGAGCGCGTCCATGGCCTCGAAGAAGCGGTCATGGCGGGCCGGGGTGGAGATTAGGGTCATCTGCGCATCTCCGCCGAAGGCGCTGAACCCATGCGTCACGCATGACGAGCGGAAGCCTTCGCGGAGTGGATCGTGGGTGAGATCGAAGCTGACGGCGCTTGAAAGCCGGTGGTCTGACTGAGCGAATCTGCGGTGTCGATATCGATTTCAGCCGCACCACAGGATTGGGCTGGGCTATTTCCTGAAGGTCCGCCTTTGGTCCTTCGAGCATCGTGAGCAAACTGACAGCTTATGGCCCACGACCTTCCGATGTCGTGCGCTCCCCCTTCCACGGCCGAGATAGCTCACGACCGCTCGAATGGCCAAACATCAACGGCAGAAGACCCGAGTTGTGGGAAGCGAGGTTGCTCGATACGGAACACAGTGTGCCATGAACCGAGGCTAGTCGCATGGATTGCTCTGGTTCAATGCTTGTGACGGGTTCGACCCAGCCGGTCGGACGCGTACAAGCAGGAGATCCCATGGACCGCCGATGGCCCCCTCTCGACTATCTCGCATGGCGGGAGACGAGCGCAGCGCTTCATCTCTACCTGCAGATCGCCGGAAAATATCGATTGGCGAGGACGCCCTGGGTCAACCACTCGTGGCACGCGACGTTCTACGTGACTGCAAAAGGGCTCACCTCGTCGCTCATACCCGACGGGCCGGGAATCGAGATCGCTTTCGATTTTCACGACCATCGCGTGATCGGCACTACAGGTGACGGCCGAACCGCCTCGTTCGTGCTCGAGCCGATGACGGTTGCGGCGTTCCATGCCGCGTTCGTCGCGCTGGTGTCGGAACTGGGCGGCCAGCCGCAATTCGACGGCTCGCCCAATGAGGTGCCGTTTCCCATCCCGTTCGTCGAGGATGACCGAGACCGTCCGTATGACCGGGACGCCGTGCAGCGGTTCCACCAGGCGCTGCTGAGCATCGACCGCGTGTTCAAGCGGTTCCGGACTTCGTTCCTCGGCAAGTGCAGCCCGGTGCATCTGTTCTGGGGAAGCTTCGACATGGCCGTCACGCGCTTCTCCGGCAGGCGTGCGCCCCTTCACGGCGGCGGTGTTCCGGCGCTGCCGAACGATGTGGCGCAGGAGGCGTACGATCGCGAGGTTTCCTCTGCCGGCTTCTGGCCGGGCGGAGGCGGCATCGATTACGCCGCTTTCTATGCCTATGCCTATCCCGCGCCCGCGGGCTTCGATCGCGCAGCGGTTCGCCCTGAGGCCGCCTTCTGGCATTCGGAGCTTTCGGAATTCGTTCTGCCCTATGAGGCAGTGCAGTCTGCCGAAGACGGCGACGCGGCGCTGCTGGCGTTCCTCGAATCCACCTATGATGCAGCGGCTCGGCTCGGCAAATGGGATCGCGATATTCTCGAGTGCGGCGACGGTCGACCGGGAGAGGTTCGCCCGGCCGATGCGCAGTTCAGCACCGAGGAAGCGCCGCCTCCGATCGAGGCAGCGGTCGAGCGCGAGGACGGAGAGTCGAAGGGACGCTATCGCATCGTCGTCGACGGGCACGAGGCGGAGATGACCTACAGCCGCGCCAACGAATCGCTGATCATCATCGATCATACCGAGGTTCCAAGTGCGCTGCGCGGGCGACGGATCGGCGAGCGCATGGTGCTTGCGGCGGTCGAGGATGCGCGGCGAGACGGCGTCGCGATCATCGCGCTTTGCCCGTTCGCCAATGCGCAGTTCGCGCGGCATCCGGATTGGCAGGACGTGCTGCGGCGCTGAACGGGAATCCCGTGCGGCGCATGGAAACCATCCGGGCGCTCTATGCCGACGATGCCGTTTTCTATGAGCAGGAGCGTATCGCGACGGGGGCACGAGGCGATTTCGCAGGCGGTGACCGAACTGCTCGCCGATCTGCCCGAGGCGTTTCTATTCACGGCACAGCGGGCCGGCGCAGGGCACCACGGCCTTGGCAGGCTGCAGTGGCGCCTGGGACTGCCGGACGGTCCGCCCGTCGCCACCGGAACCGATGTCGCGCATGTCGAAGACGGGCCCATCCGCTCGCTCCACGTCATCAGCCCGGAGCCCCCTCTGCTCTTGTCGCTGCGAATGATTCGCGTTAGCGGACGGGGAAGCAAAGGGGGCCTTGGGAAATGAACTATCGATTCGGAGCGCGCATGGTCGCGCAGCTGTCCGCCAGCGTGATTGCTTTGTGCACTCTGAGCGGAACGGCGTTCGCGCAAACGGCGCCGGCAGGTGTAGAGTCCGACCAACCGGAGGCGGACCAGTCCACTTCCCGCGACGCCTCGGTCCATACGATCGTCGTTACCGGTCAGAAGATCGAACGCACGCTGCAGGATACGCAGGAAAGCGTTGCCGTGACCACCGCGGAAACGATCGACCAGCGCACCCTGCTCGAGATCGACGATGTCTTTCTGCAATCGGCCAATGTCGGCATCACCTTCGGCGGCTTCGATTTCTCCATCCGGGGGATCACGCGCAATTTCAACGCGACCGGCGGATCGGGCGATCTCGGCGTCGTATATTACGACAATGTCCCGCTGACCGGCATTTTCGCGAGCGCCTACCCAAAGAACCTTTGGGATGTTTCGCAGATCGAGATTTTCCGCGGCCCTCAGTCCACCAATGTCGGGCGCAACGCCCTTGCGGGGGCGCTGGTGGTGCGTACCTTCGAGCCCGATCCCAGCGGCTTCGACATCGCGGCGCGCGCCGAATACGGAAATTTTGAAACCTATGCGGTCGAAGGCATGGTCAACGTGCCGCTGGGCGACGTCGCGGCTTTCCGGCTGACCGCGGAGCATTCCGGAACGGAAGGCTTCCTGAAGAACCGCACGACCGGTGACGAGGATGACGGCGCGAGCGAGAACACCACGGTGCGGGGACGGGTGCTGCTCGAACCCAGCACCAGCTTCAGGGCGCTCGCATCGCTGCAATATCAAGACCGGACGGAAGGCACGAACAACTATGCCCTTGCCGTCGGCGAGCCGCTCGATCTCTATCAGACCTCGAACAACATCCCGAACCGGACGGAGAACGAACTTCTGATCGGTTCGCTAGATCTCGAATATCGCTTCTCCGACACATGGAGCATCAAGTCGATCTCCGCCTTCATGGATGCCGACTATGCGACGTCGACCGACTTCGATGGGACGGCGGCGTCGCTGGGCGAAGGATTCCAGGTCGAGGAGGCGCGAAACTTTTCGCAGGAACTGCGCGTCACCTACGCGGGCGATCGTCTGCGTGGCACGGCCGGGGTATTCTACATCGACATAAGCTCCGATGGCGTCTTCGCGCCGACGGTGGTCCTGAACCCGACCGAACTCGGCGTGCCGGAGGTGTTGCTTCCCTTCTATCCGCCGTTCCTGCTGGTCGATGTCAACAATATCGGCTCGAGCGACACGACGAATTACGCCTTCTTCGCGCAGGCCGAATTCGACATCACCGATCGGCTCATGCTCTCGGCAGGCTTGCGATACGACCGCGAAGAAGTGTCGTCCGACCTTTCGCAGAACAATGTGCTCGATGCCAGCACGCCGCTGCCTGATCCGGCGCAGGCGGGCGCCCTCGCCGACATGCTGCAACCGGGCCTGGGGCCGGTGGTCGAAGCCGGAGTGGCGCAGGTGAATGCGATCCTGGGAGCCAGCCTTGTCGCGACATCGGAATCCTATGAGACCGATTTCGGCGCGTTCCTTCCGGAGGTCGGCCTGACCTATGCCGTGAACGACGATGTCATGCTCTCCGCTTTCTACAAGCGCGGATATCGCGCGGGTGGCGCTCGCGTGGGCACCACCGGCCAGCTCGATACGTTCGACCCGGAATATCTCGACAATTTCGAGATCGCGGCGCGTACCGAATGGCTCGACGACACCCTCGTGATCAACGCTAACGCCTATTATGGCATCTGGACCGATCAGCAGGTCGATGTCCCGATCGACGGCGTTCAATTCAATGTCGACACACAGAATGCCGGCAAGTCGAAGATCTGGGGCTTCGAGTTGGAAGCCAATTACAGCCCCACCCGCCGCACCGACCTGTTCGCCAGCCTGGGCTATGCAAAGACCGAATTCGAGGAATTCTGCCGCACCGGCATCAATGCTGCGTTTCTGGAAACGTGCACGACGGGCGGCGTGACCGGCGTGGATCTCGCCGGCAATGACTTCCGCTATTCGCCCGACTGGACCGCGGCGGTTGGCGGACGCCAGTTCGTGACCGACAGGATTTTCGTTCAGGCCAATGCGACCTATCAGGGCGGCTCCTTCTCGGATTTCGAGAACGACCCGCAATATGAAAACGAGGGATTCTTCCTGCTCAACGCGAGCATCGGCTATCGTGGGGACAATTTCGACCTCACCGTCTATGGTCGCAACCTGACCGAGGAATTCGCCACGTCCTTTGTCGGCCCGGGGGATCAGCCCAACCAGATCTTCGTCACCCCGGCGGTGGCGCCGCGCGAATATGGCATCATCCTGACCGCGCGCTATTGATAGCGGGACGGGGATTTTCTTCATGGACAGCCTGTGGATGGCGATAATCGGCGGGGGCGGCGCCACAGGAGCGCTCCTCCTCCGTCGCGCATGGGGTGCGCGCGGCAGCGATGGCGGTCCGTGGAAATGGCTGGGCTGGGTGGTCATGATCGCCACCTTCGCGGTGGCGATGGCGGCGTTCGGATCGATGCGGGGCCTGTTCATCGCCTTTTCGATCACCGGCGTGGCGGCGCTGGCGGTGGTGGCCAGCGGGTATGAGTTGCGCCAGCGCCGCGAGCGGAAGAACCGCAGTCTCGCACCGGAACCGATCGAGCGTGCATCGACATGGTGGCGCGGCGTCCTGCGCTGGTTGCTGGCGCTGCCCATCGGCCTGATCGCGGCCATGGGCATTGGAATCTTCTATACCGCCTGGACCGGCGGTGCGCCCCAGACCCGGCTTGTCGTGGGCGGGCTTCTGATTCCCGTCGTCTGGGGGGCGTGCATGGCTTGGACGCTTGCCGACAATCGCATCCTGCGTGCACTCGCCTTCCTGGTCGCGGTCACCGCGTTCGGCTTCGGTCTCGCCATCGTCAGGGGATTTTGATGGACGACACGACACCGCGCGAGCGACCGCGCCGCAAGCCACTTCTCGCGCGCGTACCCGCAGGGTTCGTCCAGGCGGTGCTCAAGGGGCACAGCGGCCTCGGGCTCGCGTTCGCGGCGGCGATCTACATCGTCTGCCTGTCGGGCTCGCTGCTGGTGTTCTACGATGAATTCATCTGGTGGGAAGCCGCCGGCGCACCTGAGATTCGACAGCTTTCGAACGATGCCATCCAGGTCGCGCTGACCGGGGCCGTAGAACGCGGCGGTGCGGAAATCGGCCACATCTATGCGACGCTGCCGGCCGACGACAATCCGCTCCTGCGAATCTATGTCTACGCGCAGGAACAGTCGGCCTGGCTGGCCGATGAGGCCGGCCAGATTGTCGGGCCGCTGGAGACGCCGTGGTCCGCCTTTCTGTCCGGACTGCACATCTTCCTGCACCTGCCGTCGACCTGGGGGGGCTTCGTCGTCGGCATGACCGGCGTGGCGCTGCTGTCCTCGCTCATCTCGGGCATCCTCGCGCATCCCCGCATCTTTCGCGACGCCTTCCATCTCCGGCTCGGCGGGTCGGCCCGCCTGCAGGAAGCGGACCTGCACAACCGGATCGGCGTATGGGGCCTGCCCTTTCACTTCATCGTTTCGCTGAGCGGGGCGTTTCTGGGCCTGGTGACGATTGTCGTGGGTGTGCTCGGCATGGCGATGTTCAGCGGCGACACCGGCAAGATCTACGATCTGTTCCTGCCGCCCGAACCCGCCGACAATCCCGCTGCGGCGCCGATGATCGATATCCGGCCCATGCTGGAATCCCGGCCCAGCGCGAGGAGGCTAGAGCGGATCGAACTGGTCCACCCAACCGAACAGGGCGGCGCAGTCGTGCTTTCCTACCGTGACGATAGGGTGCTGGCCGGCGGCGCGGAATATGGCTTCGCCCGGGATGGCGAGCAATATTACGCCAAGTCGCTTCCAGAAGCGACGACGGGCGAACGCATTCAGGGTTCGCTCGGCCCGCTGCACTTCGGCTGGTTCGGCGGCCCGATCATCAAGATCGTCTACTTCATTCTCGGCCTGGGGATGACCTATCTCGCGGTCGGCGGCGTCAACATCTGGCTGGCGAGGCGCCGGGACAAGGGACGCCCCGCGCCCGGGTGGGAGCGCGTCTGGGCGGCGGTAGTGTGGAGCCAGCCGGTCACATTCGGCGTCGTCGCCGCAGTGGCGCTGCTGCTGCCGTCGGTCTCGTCCGAACAGATGGTCGCCATCTGGGCGGCCGGCACCGTGCTGTGCCTCGGACTGTGCGCGATCATGTCGGCGCGCCTGCTCGCTCGCGCAGGCAAGCTTGCCACTGCATTGCTGCTCGCCGCAATTGCGATCGGCCATTCGATCTTCCGCGCGAGCGGCAGCAGTAGCGTGACCGTGTGGGCAATCAATGCGGCGTTGCTGGCTGGGGGTTTGCTGCTCCTGGCCTCTTCGCGGAGAATGAGATCCGCCAGCGATCCGGTGTAAGTGACCCATCCTTGTCGATCTTGCTCGGCGATCGGAAGAAAAGCGACGGGCGCTCGGACGATGCTTCCATCAGCATCCTATGAAGAAGACGTCGCAGTCGAGCTGGCCTGGCAAGCGCGAGCTTCTGCTCATACAAAGAATCGAAATCAGCAGCGATCAATCTGCGTGCTTCGGCGAGCTGCTAGCGTGCCGCGGCCAGCCCCACCTCCGGCCAAGGCCCGAACGAAAGCGTGTGCTACTTGCCGAGATAGGCGCAGTTCTGCCGCCAGAGCCTGCGGCCGTTCGGCTTGACTAGGAGATAAAGACCCGTCGTCGGTGCGCTTATATGGCCGTTCCGGCGGCCTTGCGTGGGCGACCATCGTCGAGAACAATTTTCCCATGGCATCGGCCGCCCATAAGGGCGGCTCGATACCATAACGGATACCATGATTGTTCCCGATCGCACCCGGATTTCGGAGGACGACTATACATCGAAAACGGCTGAAAACGATGGGTTTGGCGCACTTCCGCGGACCTCGGCGGAAGAACAAATGGTGCCAGAAGAGGCATCACATTCGGTCTCATTTTTTACCTTTTTTCAGATGTTTAGGTAATTCGGTTTGTGCGAAGAGCCCGCAAAAGGCCCGCAAATGCCGTCTAATGCATTGGTTCGATGCCTTTTTGGGGACTCTAGAATGCATTTTTGCGCCCGGGAAACCAGCCAAGATTGATGTCCGCTAAGCGCCCTCCTTTCCGCCATTCAACGGGCTGTGCTCTCTCTCCGAGAGCCGTCGTTCGTTAGGCTCACTTTGAATGTTCGGAATTCGCTCCAGCGTCTCTTCTCCCAGCCCGATAGTCTGGGAGAGGAGGATCTGATGCCATTCCCCTGACCTCGACATCTTCGATTTTCTCTCTGACAGGCCCGAGGTCGCGACTGAGTCCGCGAAAGACCGCTTCCCCTTCGATCAGAGAATTTTCGATCGCCGGAATGCCGCTCTTTGCCTGGGAAAGCTTATTCTCAGCGTTCTGTACCCCCTCGCTGAATTGGCGAAGACGTCTTCGCGCGCTGGTGGAAGCGCTTCCGTCCGAAATTCGGCGATCTGCGTCTCGAAGATCATTTCCCCATCCACCGATCCGTTGCCGCAAGTCTGACAATCTTCCTTTTGTTGAGCCCAAATCTTCGTCCCAACCTTCGACATCCGATGCGAGATCGGCCGTCGTGACTCGAAGCCGGGCAAGATCCGAGGTGATCGCTCGCTGCTTTTCTGGTTCCAGTCCTTCGTTCAAAGCGCGGACACTGTTTGCCACGCTCTCGACGGTAGCGGTCGCATTCCCCCCAAAAAGTCCGGTTCCGTCCGAGGGCGGTATGATCTTCCTTCCTGAATTGTCGGCGTATATGCCTTGACGGCCCCTTCGACCCTCGAGCACCAGCGCTGCCTCGCCGGTTATCAGGTTGGTACTGATTGTCGCTTCAAGGCCGTCAACTTTCGCTGCATCAGGATCGAGAGTCAGCACAACGAGAACGTTTCCCGGTCCATTTTCCGCCAGGCGGACCGATGTTACCCGACCCACAGGAACACCCGACAATGTTACGGTCGACCCCGGCTGAAGGCCTTCCACGGAGCGATCAAACCTGACGAGATATGTTTCCTGATTGGGCGTGGGATCGAGAAGCCACACCGCAAAAGCGATGGTGGCAAGCATCAGAATGCCAACGATCCACCCCACTAAGGAAAAGTTTGCGTTAGTTTCCATCTTGCACGCAAACAGGGATTTTTCCGTCCGGCAGAGGTGCCGAAACATTGAAAGTTCGCGCCCCGCGTGCTCCTAGGGTGTCCGCCACAGTACCTGACCGAGGTTGGCCTTGTGGCGCAATCATTAGGGTCACAGTTTTACAGGGTGAGTTTCGACCAGGAAACGCTGTACTGCGTCGCCGAACGCATCGTTCTCGTCGCCCGCGACCATATGCGACGCACCAGCGATATCGCTGAATTTTGCATGGGGAACCAGTTTCCGGAATTCAGCGGCGCCTTCGGGAGAAACAAGGTCGCTAGATCCACCGCGCACGAGATGGACCGGGAGCGACAGCGCCGACGCAGCCTGAACAAGCTCGGTCGACCCGGCGGAAACGTCGTCGGTAATGGTGCGTCGGCGCGTAACGTTCTCGACGAATGCCGGATCCCAGTGCCAATAATACCGCCCGTCCCGTGCCTTTCGAAGGTAACTCTTCAATCCCGAGGAACTTTGCCGTCTCTCGCGGTGCGGCAGATATGCTGCGATTGAAGCGGAAGCGTGCTCGGGCGATTCGAACCCTTCTCGGGCGTGCTGCGCCATGAAGCCGAGGACCCGCGCGACCCCGTTCGCTTCCATTTGCGGCGTAATGTCTACGAGGGTTAGCGAGGCGAACGTGCCGGGCGCGATCGTGCCCTCGGCCACAAGGCCCGCCAATCCTCCCAGCGACGCACCGATCAGCGCCGGATTGCGCTCGAAACTCTGCGCAACTGCAACGAGATCCCGGCCGAAATCGTGCACATCATAAGCGCCGGTCGGGGACCATGGACTTTCGCCATGCCCTCTGAGATCGAGGGCAATCGCTCGGTATCCGGCCCGGCCCAGGCGAGTGCCGACCTTTCTCCAGGCGCGCCGTGTCTGTCCGCCTCCATGAGCCAGAAGCACAGGGAAACCGTCAGCCGGTCCGAATGTACTTGCGACAAGCGTCAGGCCGTCGGCACCAGGAAGCAACAGGCGATCCTCGTTCACGAGCGCGGCCTCCGGGCAAGAAAAAAGAATGTCAGCGCCGCCAAGGCACAGCCAATGGCTGCAATTATCGATAGGTCTGCCAGGATAGCTGCCGATACGATGAGCGCTGCCGCAATCAGGTCGCTGGAACGCATGGGCGCCGCACCTGACGGCCTTTCCAGTCGCGCAAGATCCTGAGGATCCAACCGGATCGGCAGCTGTCCGCGGCGAGCGATCGACGCCAGGTTCTCGACGATCTCCGGGGTGCCGAGAAGCGCGCGTATCAGCGTCGATGCTGTCCGCCGGGCATTTCCGCGCAGGTTTGCCAGGCTGGCGCGCTCCATCAGCAGTTGTTTGCCGATCGGAGCAAGTTCGGACGTTATGTCGAAGCGCGGGTCAAGACGGCGTACGAACCCCTCGGCGGTGAGCAGCGTGCGCAGCATCAAGGCGAGGTCGCCGGGTAGGGCCAGTTGGTAAGTCCGCAGAAGATCGAATACATCGGCGAAAATGCCAGACAGGTCGATCTGGTCGAGAAGCGTGTTGCGAAACTTGCCGACCAATTGATTAAGCGATGCCTTCAGCGCCTCACGATCGACCGCCGGATTGCCTGCCCACTGAAGGAGAACATCGACCAGATCGTCGATATCTTCTCCGGCGATCGCCAGTGACAGGCGCACCAGTTCGTCCCGCCGCTCTGGCAGCAGAGTGCCTACCGCGCCAAAGTCGATGAACACCAAGGTCCCGTCGGGGCGGATCAGCACATTGCCCGGATGCGGATCGGCGTGGAAGCGACCGTTGAAGATTATCATGCTCAGCACCGCGCGTGAATAGCCGCGCGCGACGGACGTAAAATCCACGCCGGCGTCCCTCAGTGTGGCCAAGTCGGTCGCCGGGATCGCGTCGACCCGCTCCTGGACATTGAGACTGCGCCCGCTCACCTCGTTGTCGAAGTGGGCTGTCTCGATCCCGAACCGTGCAAGATAGCTGCCGATCTCCGCACTCGCGCGTGCTTCAGCGCCCAGATCCATCTCACGATCGAGGCTTTCGGCGAAGAACCGCAACAGCTCATCGGGCCTCTGTCTTTCGACAAGGGGACTGGCGCGTTGTGCCAATCGGGCAATGCGCCGCAGTAAACGCATGTCGGCATCCACGACACTTTCGATTCCCGGTCGCCGGATCTTGACGATGACCGGTACGCCGTCGCTCCGTATTCCTGCGTGCACCTGCGCTATAGAGCCCGCCGCGATCGGCTCCCGATCCAGCTCACGAAAATACTGGCCGGAGTCTTCCCCGAGAGCATGGGTGAGCGGAGCCTCGACACGCTCGAACGGTACACCCGGAACGCGATCGTGCAGCTGCGATAGCGCTGCCGTCCAATCCGGCCCCAAGAGATCGCTTCGCATCGCGAGGATCTGGCCAAGCTTGGTCGCGACTGGTCCCAGTTCGCGCAGTGCCTCGACCAGGGCTTCCGGGCGCGTCGGATGTGCATTGGTTTGAGATCGGCCGGATCCCAACGCGGACACGATGCCGCCCAGCCCGTGACGGCCGAGAATTGCTATGACCTGCGCAAGCCGCTTCCGGTCACTCATGCGCGAAGGCGGCATGTCTGCCATCAGAGAGCATCCCGCCGTACGTTTTCGCTGACCATCTCCAAAAGCGAATGCAAAGTACTCTTCTGTTGCGGCGTCATTCCGCTCCATATTCGCAGGTGGGTCGCGTCTGCGGCCCGTCTGAGGTCAGGGAGTATTTCCTCAACCCGTCTCGTCAGGCCGAGACTCCAAGACCGCCCGTCCGCCGGGTCACGGCGGCGCTCGATAAAGCCTTTCTGGGTCAAGGCGGTGACCGCCAAGCCAATGGTGGCGGATTCGAGTTCGAGACGCCTGGCGATGTCGGTCTGGTTCAGGGCAGGATCTTTGATGAGCTGCGCCAGCACACGCCACTGCGTACGATTGAGGCCAAGCGGCTGTGCCCGGTCATCGAATGCCTTGCGCGCGGCGCGACTGATCTCGTCCATCATGAAGATCGCTCGATCATCGTCGGTGATGACATTGTCGAGTGCGAGAGTGTCCTCGTCTTCCGTCATGAGTGGGTCCTATCGATCAGGAAAAAATAGTAAAGGACTTTCGTATTTTATTTTGACCGCTATATCGCTCGTGCAACGGGCCAAACGATGGCGAGGAGCGAAATTACCATGGCGGACGAGACAGCAGGCGATAGCGATCAAGGCGAACGTCCGAAGGGGTTGTCCAGTCCGCGGGTCCGGCTTGGTCTGCTGATCGCCGTCATTCTGGTCCTGCTCGCCGGGGGCTACTGGTATTACAATCATCAGACGTACGGCCGATTCCAGCAGTCCACCGACAACGCTTATATCGCCGCCGACAGCGTCATCATCTCCCCCAAAATTGCCGGCTATGTCGAGCGCGTACTGGTGACTGAGAATCAAACGGTTGCGTCGGGCGATGCACTTGTGCAGCTGGACGTGCGGGATTATCGCGCCCAGACCAGCCAGGTCGAAGCCCAGATCGCGGCGTCGCTCGCCGGAGCTGATACGGTTCGCGCACAACAGCGAGAGCAGGATGCGGCTATCGAGCAGGCCCGTGCCCAACTTGCCGCGGCATCTGCGCAGGCCGGTCTGGCTGCGGAGCAGGTTGCGCGTTATCGCCCCCTTGCCGCTTCCGGAGCGGAGCCGCGCGAAAGGCTCGACCAGCTGCAGGCCCAGGCCAGAGAAGCGCAAGCCCAGGTCGCGGCGGCGCGCGCCGCGCTCACGGCTGCACAGCGGCGGCAAGGCACGCTGGGCGAACAGATAGACCAAGCCAATTCGCAAGCCAACGCAGCTCGTGCGCAGCTTGAGGCGGCCCGCCTGAACCTGTCGTCGACCACGCTCAGGGCGAGCATTCCCGGGCGGGTGGGTGACCTCACGGTCCGGCCCGGACAATTTGTCCAGCCCGGCCAGCGCCTGATGAGCGTGGTTCCCACCGACCGTCTTTATGTGACGGCGAATTTTAAGGAAACGCAGCTCGGCCTCGTCCGCCCCGGGCAACCCGTCACCCTGGAAATCGACGCGCTGCCCGATCTCGAGTTATCGGGGAGAGTGGAAAGCATCGCCCCCGGGACCGGGGCGGAATTCTCGATCCTGCCTCCGCAAAACGCGACGGGCAATTTCACCAAGATCGTTCAGCGCGTCCCGGTCCGCATATCCATTCAGGCTTCTTCCGAAGTCCTGCGTCTGCTGGTGCCGGGCATGTCCGTTGTCGCCAGCGTTGATACCCGCGGCGCCAGAGACGAACTCGATTCGATCCGCAACGCGGCCAGAGACTGACCGATGGCAGGTGCCTCTGCTGCGGTTGCTCCGCCGGTCGAGAAGGCCGATGCCACGGCCTGGATCGCCGTAGCCGCCGGTGCACTCGGCGCGATGCTGGCAACGCTCGACATCTCGATCGTCAATTCCGCGCTGCCGACGATACAGGGAGAAATCGGCGCGACCGGAACCGAGGGCACGTGGATTGCGACAGCTTTCCTTGTAGCCGAAATCATCATCATCCCTCTGAGTGCATGGCTGGAAAGACTGCTCGGCCTTCGAACTCTGCTCATCGTCGCCGTTTCCGCCTTTACGGCCTTTTCGGTGTTGTGCGGCATTGCCACCGATTTGACGACCATGATCATCGGCCGCACCGGTCAAGGATTCATGGGAGGCGCGCTGATTCCCACCGCCATGACCATCGTGGCGAAGCGGCTGCCTCCATCGCAGCAACCCATCGGAATGGCGCTGTTCGGGATGACGGTGGTCCTTGGTCCGGTCATGGGGCCGCTCGTCGGGGGCTGGCTTACGGAGAACCTGAGCTGGCACTACGCTTTCTTCGTCAACGTGCCCGTCTGCGCCTTGCTCCTGGCTCTGCTCTTCATCGGGCTGCCCCACGAAAAACCTGACTGGGTCTACCTGCGCGAGGCGGATTGGGCAGGCATCGTGGGTATGATCCTTGGCCTTGGCGGGCTGACCGTCGTTCTGGAAGAAGGTCACCGTGAGGAATGGTTCGAATCCACACTGATCGTGCAGCTCACGTTGATGACGATCGTCGGCTTCGCGCTTCTGACTTACGGACAGCTGTATGCACGCAAGCCAGTGCTCAAATTGCGCCTGATGCTCAGCAGGCAGTTTGCCAGCGTCGTGGTCATGGCGCTGGCACTCGGCATGGTCATGTATGGCTCGACCTACGTGATCCCGCAATTTCTTGCGATAATCTCCGACTACAATGCCTTGCAGACTGGGTTCGTAATCTTCTGGATGGGTGTTCCGGCCTTCCTGCTGATGCCTGTGCTGCCCTTCATGATACGAAAGATTCACATCCGGATTGCGGTCGGCGTGGGCATGTTCATCATGGCGCTAAGCTGCTTCGTCAGCATCAATCTGACAGCGGCATCGGGAGGTGGAGTGTTCACCGAAAGCCAATTCCTGCGAGGCATCGGCATGATCCTCACGATGATGTTCCTCAATCAGGCGACGGTAGCTTCGGTTGCCAAGGAGGATGCCGGCGATGCTTCCGGGATTTTCAACGCTGCGCGAAACCTCGGCGGTTCGTTCGCGCTCGCGGGGCTTGCCTCGTTCCAGGATCAGCGCCTGTGGCATCATAGTCGGCGCATGGAAGAAACCCTCAACGCCAACAGCCCCCGGCTACAGGAATACCTGGACGGCATGACGGCGTCGCTGGGCAGCCCACAGGCCGCGCTGGAGATGCTTTCCGGCATCATTCAGCGCGATGCGTTCGTAATGACCTACAACGATGTGTTTTTCGCCATGGGCGCGATTACCCTGGCCACGGTGCCGCTGGTACTGTTCCTCAAGCCTCTCCCGAAGAACGTATCCCTTTCGATGCACTGAGAACTCTATGCGCAAGACCCTAACTCTCCTCGCTCCCATGGCGCTCCTCACGGGTTGCATGTCCGGTCCCGACTATGCCGGTCCCCCGCAACTTGCGACCGCCGCAAGCGACGCGTTCGCACGGGCCGGCCCCGAAATCGATCCGTCAGCGCCGATTGCCGGCGACTGGTGGACGCTGCTCGGCGATCCGGTCCTCAATGATCTGGAAGCACGCGCGCTGGCCGGCAATCCGGGCGTGGCCGCGGCGCGCGCTCGCATCGAACAGGCAAGGGCTTCTGTCCGCCAGGAGCGCGCCAACCGGCTGCCCGCCGTGGCTGCGCAGGCGACTGCGATCCAGGCGAAGATTCCAGGTCTGGATATCGGCAGCGGCCCGCCCGCGGGATCGCCCGGCGCTCCTGCAGACACCGAAGAGCAGGACAGCCTCAGCGTTTACAACGTCGGGCTCAATGCAAACTGGGAGATCGATTTCGCAGGGGGGCAGGCACGGCGTGTCGAAATGGTCAACGCTCAGGCTGCGGCCTCGGTGGCGAACGCCGAGGATTCGAAAGTTCAGCTCGCCGCTGAAGTCGCGCGGGCTTATGTGAGCCTGCGGGAAGCGCAGGGGCGGCTCGAGCTCGTCCAGCGCGAGCGTGAGTTGCAGCAGCAAACTCTCGAATTGACCTATCAGCGCTATACGCAGGGCGCTCTCGCGCTATTCCCGGTCGGCAACGCGAACGCCGAGCTCGAATTGCTCAACTCGCAGATCGCGGAAGCGCAAGCGGACATCGATGTGTTCAAGGACACGCTCGCGGTGCTTACGGGCGAAGCGCCCGGAGCACTCGACGGGCTCCTGACGGCTCAGGCCGAAATTCCGCTTCCCCCCGAACGGGTCGCGGTGGGTGATCCCGCCGCGCTGATAGCGCGGCGGCCGGATGTTCGTGCCGCGGAACGAACGCTCGCGGCGGCGAATGCGCGCATCGGAGTGGCGGAGGCCGCTCGCTTCCCCAAGCTTTCATTCATGGGCATACTCGGTTTGGGCGGATCGCAGCCGGATGACATCTTTGATCTCGGCAATCTGTCAGCGATCGCCTTGCCGAGGCTACAGTGGAACCTGCTTGATTTCGGCCGCACGGCAGCATCGATCGATCAGGCCGAGAGTGCGCGCGACGAGGCCGAAGCACGCTATGTTGAAGTGGTCCTCGGCGCACTGCGCGATGCCGAACAATCGCTTGCCCGGTTCGGGCAGCAACGAGCCAACGTAGCCGCGCTGGCGCAAATCAGTCGACAGGCCGACACGGCTGCGGAGCTTAACGAGCAACGCCGCGCAGCGGGGGTAATCTCGCAGGGCGAGCTCAACACTTCGATCCGCCAGCGCGAACAGGCCAGAGCAAATCTCGATCGGGCGATCGCCGCCATGACAAATGGCTGGATCGCGATCCAGAAGTCCTTGGGACTGGGATGGGCCAATTTGCCTGAAGGCCAGACCACGGTGGTTGAGTCGGCCACAGTCGATCGAGATAGGGCTGGGCGATCGAACTCAAATTGAGTTCGTCGGTTTGCTTTGGTAGATCTCGGGCGCGCGGTTTCCAAGCCTAGCTGCGGCGAATAGTTATGCTGGTGGTGATGGCGCATTCATCCGATCGTAACGACTGCTATCTGTCTACCTCTTGAGTTGGCTCTCGACCCAAGCAATTATGTCTTCCTCCCCCCATGCGACCGCATAGCCACCCAACTGCACCGGCTTTGGAAACTTACCCTCGCTCATCCAGCGATAGATCGTCGAACGGCCGAGGCCGACACGGTGCTGTACTTCGGGCAGACGAATGAGACGGGTGACCCGGCGGGTTTCGGTCGCTCCCTTGTCGATCTCCTCACCCACGATGGCCTCCTTCGACACCGGCAAAGACATCGCCAAGCAGCGCATCCTTGCGTTCGAGCTCATCGATGTGATCGGAAAGCAGGCGGGCGACACGATGCGCGGTGCCCTTGGCCCAACGCGGCTTCACGTCGTGGACCTGGTTACCCAGGACACGCTCGAGAGCCGAGGGCAGCTCACCGGAAAAGTCCTCGAAGAATTGCGCGAGGTCAGATTGCAGCCACGCGATTGCGTGATCGCCGCTACTGACCAGAAACAGGAGCAAGTGCGCGTGCGGCGCGACGCCGCTTGCGGCGAGAATGCGCAAGGTTTCGCCGAGGCTGGCCGAGCGTTCGCCGGCAAGGACGCGGCGCAGGGCATCCTTATGGATCTGCGCGTCACGCGCGATATCGCAGCGGGCACGGCCGCTGGCTTCGACAGCGGCCAGAAGAAGCCGGGCGAGGTCCGCGCGAACCTGTTGTTCGGCAAAGAGCGCCATGTTGGTCATCGACGAATCCTTATCTCTAGAAGTGATCGACTCACCGGCTAACCGCTAAGGAAGCCTGTAGGAAAACGAAAAGAACATTAAGAGAACATAGAAGAAGGAACGAATCACCTTCCTTCGACGATTCGCGCGAATTCCGGCCGCCGGCGCGCGTATCGAGGCTCGCTTCGCGCAGAAGCCGGCACAGTCGGCGCTGCTCCGCGATCAGCCTGCGCGGATCCCGTCCATCACACCTTCCGATGTCGCATTTCGCTTGGTCGGTAGCCCCAAAATCCAATTCCCGATTTCCTACAGCCCGGCTCCGGGGAGAGGAAAGAACATACAGCGAACGCATCGCTGGCTGATGTTCAATCCCTCGGAGTTTCCATCCATGACCACCAAGACTGCCCTTCCGGCCCAGCAGCGCACGCCCAATCGGGCCCGTGGCCGCGACTACATTCTTCCTGCCTGCGTGGCGCTGGCCTGCGCCGGTGCCGCCTTCGCCGGCGCCGACACCACCTTTGATCCCGCGCTCACCAAGTTCACCGACTTCCTCGAAGGCTCGGGCGGCAAGATCATCACCGTGCTCAGCCTTGCAGGCGGTCTGATCGGTCTCGCCTCCGGACGCTTCTCGCTCGGCCAGGTCGCCGTGCCGGTCGGCGTCGGGATCGGTGTCGGCACCGGCGTTCCGATCGTCACCTCGGTCGTGACCGCGGTCATCTGATCAGCGGATCCGGTCACGACAGGAGGGCGGCATCATGGCTGACAGGTACCTCGTTCCACGGCGGCTCGACGACCCGGAGCTCATCGGCTTCTGGACCATCGACGAGTTTGCAGGGATTCTCATTCCCTTCGCCTGGGGCATCCTCTCGCAGCATATCTTTATCGGTATCGGCCTGGCCGCCGGGGCCTGGCTTGCCTTGCGGAAGGCAAAGGCACGCGGCGCCGGTTCGGCACTGGTGCATGCTGCGTACTGGTACCTGCCCGGGAGCTTTCTCGGGCTGAAAGCCACGCCGCCCTCCCACTGCCGCCTGTTGGCGGGCTGAGGGAGGCGACCCATGCGAGCAGAATTCGCGCACGAACAGGCGCAGGCCTATCTCCGGCAACGCAACCGCTTTGCCGTGCTGGCAGGTGTCCTGGGCCTCACCACGCTGGTCAGCCTCGGCGCCGCGGTCACTCGCGACGAGCAGGTTGTGCTGGTGCCGATCACCGCCGAGCGCATCACCGTCTCGAGCGGCGGGATCGACGCCCCCTATCTCGAGCTCGTCACCCGCGACACGGCGCTGATGCTCCTCAACCGGGCGCCCGAAAGCCTCGACTACTGGATGGCGAACATTCTGAAGCTCGCCGATCCCGCCGCGCACGGCCGCCTCAAGGCCGAGCTCGTCAGAATTGTCGAGGAACAGCGCGGCTCGGACATCAGCCAGGCCTTCGTGATCGCGGAAATGCATGTCGATCCCAAGGCCCTGACCTCGACCGTCACCGGCACGCTCAAGACCTTCGTCGGCGCGCAGGTGATCGCGAGCCAGCGCCGCTCCTTCCGTTTCCGCTGGTCGAAGCGTGGTCTCAGCGTCGCGCTCGCCGGCTTCGAACAACTTCCCACCGACAAGGAGGAACCCGGCCAATGAGCCTTCTCCCATCTCCCCTCGCTGCTGCGCTTGCCGGAACCGGCCTTGCCTGTTTCGCGATCGGCGCGACAAGGCGCCCCGATCCCGGACTCAAGCTGACCGGCCTCGCCGTGCTTGCCTTCGCGCTCGCGCCGGTCCCGGCGTATGCCGACCAGTTCGTCGAAGCGGCCGACAACGCGACCATCGACTGCGAACTCGCCCGCGGCGAACTCACCCGGATCGCGCTCATCGATGATGGCTTTGCCAATGTCTCGAAGATCGCGAGCGGCTTTCCCTACAACGACTTCCAGGTGACAAACGAGCCGGTACGCGGAGACATCTATATCTCCGTGCCCCCGCTATTTGCCGCTGCCCGGGTCAGTTTCTTTGCGACCAGTAAGGCGGGCTATGTCTACAAGTTCGCCTGCCGCCTCGGCGGTGAGGAAGCGACCCAGCTCTTCATTACCAATCCGGCGCTGGCTAAAGCCGCGGCTACCGAATGGGAAACCGAGACCGGACCCGAGGACGCTGCGATCCGCCTGATCGAGGCGATGGCGAGCGATGCAGTCCTGCCCGGGTTCACCGCTCGTGCTGAACTGTCTGCTCCGCGCCGCACCGGCGGGATCGAGGTCCAGCTGGTCGCCGAATACCAGGGCGATGAACTCACCGGACAGCGCTTCCTCGTACGCAACCTCAGCCAGGAAAGCCTTGCGCTTGGCTCCGAGCGCGAGGGGCCAGCAGGCGCGCTCGCCTTCGCCTATGGCCGCGATGCACTCGCTCCCGGTGAAGCGACCAGTGCCTTCCTTGTCTTTGCCAAGGGAGGGCTCGACTGATGGCCGAGGCAACACAGAAAGACGCCGAAAAGAGGCCTCTGCCGGGCTCGCCGGAAGCGCGCGAAAGCGGACGGCGCAACCTAAATTCGCAAATCGCGCAGCGCCAGAAGATGCTGCTCGCCGGGATCGGGGCCATCGCGCTCATCGGCGGCGGCATGTTCATCTTCGGCGGCGACGGCGACGAGGGCGGCACCGATGCCAATGGTGCTGCAACGATCGACACCGGCGGCCTCGTCAATCGCAACCTCTCGCAGCGCGAGTTCGTCGCGAGTTACGGTAACCGGCTCGATGCACAGGGCCGCGCGATCAAGGATCTGCAGCAGGCCCAGCTACCGCGACCCGAGATCGAGCAGGAACTCGAAGCGCTGCGCAGCGAGAACGCGCAGATGCGCTCCGACGGCCAGGCAGCGATCGACGCGATCTCGGCTGAGAATGCCAATCTGCGTTCACAGCTCAGCGACGCTGCAAAGGCCCCTGCGACCGCACCGCCCCTACCGCCGCCGCCTGCCTATGGTCCCGGCGTCGGAACCGGCGGGGCTGTCCAGCCACCGCAAGGAGCGCCGGAAACGCAGGGCGGACAGCTCAGCCTGATGAGTTTCAGCACGGAGGCGGGCAAGGACGGCAAGCCTCGCGCGACAGAGACTGCGCCGGCCTTGCTGCTCGAAGCGAGCCGCGATTACCTCCCTCCCAACAGCTATGCACCGGCAACGGTCATCGTGGGTGTCGATGCCTCGACCGGCGTTGCCAGCCAGAGCGATCCGCTTCCCGTGGTGCTCCGGATTACCGGACCGGCCCGCTCGGTCATGCGCGGCAACAAGCTGCTCACAACCGACATCACCGGTTGCCTCGTCAACGGCGCGGCGCGCGGCGATCTCTCGGCCGAGAAGGTCTACGTCAAGCTGGTGCGCATGACCTGCGCGCAGCCTGGCGGCCGCTTCGCGGTCAGCGAGGTCAAGGGGTTCATCTCCTTCGCCGGAAAGTCGGGCGTGCGCGGCCGCGTGGTCAGCCGCGAAGGCAGCCTTGTCAGCCAGGCACTGCTGGCCGGGATCGTTGGCGGCTTCGGTCGCGGATTTTCCGCCAACGCCAACGGCATCTTTACCGGCCAGGTCGGCGCCAACGGTCAGCGCGAGGCGCTGTCGCCGACCGACATCCTTGCCGGTGGCTTTGGCCAGGGCGCCGGCGAGGCTGCCGACACCGTCAGCCGATACCTCATCGAACGCGCCGAACAATACCAACCCGTCGTCGAGATGCCGACCGGCATCGAGGTCGAGATCGTCTTTCTCGACGGCGTCCACGTCAGGAGCCCCTCCAAATGAACTACAATGACTCGCCGCCAAGCCTGAAGGCCCGCGCCGCCCACCTTGCCCTTGCCCTTTCGAGCGCCGCCGCCGTGCTGACGCTCGGCGTCTCTGCCGTCACCGCGATGCCCGCGAGCGCCGCCGGCCTGGCGAGCGATGTCGCGCAGGCACTGAAACTACGGCTGCCCAAAACCCCGATCGATGCGATCAGCTGCGACACGCTGGGCCCCTGGTGCGAAGTCGTCTCGGGCGACACGCTGTTCTACATCGACGAGGCCGCTCGCTACCTGTTCGTGGGTCGTCTCTACGACATGGAAGAGCGGCGCGACGTCACCGCTGCCCGCCTGCTCGAACTCAATCCCGACCTGCTCGCGGCCGGTGCGGCGCGCGTAGCCAGCGACGTCCCGGCGGGTCGCGACGAAGCGCCTGTCCAGGCGGCCGCCAGCCATGTCGACCTCTCGTCGCTTCCGGCTGCAGGCGCGATCCACTGGGGCAACCCCAAGGGCGAACGCCTGGTCGTCTTCTCGGATTTTCAGTGCGGGTACTGCCAGCGCCTGGCGGGCGAACTCGCCAAGGCCAAGGTCCATGTCGAAGAGCGACCGATCTCGATCTTCGGCGCGGCAAGCCGCAAGATTTCCGAGGCGGTACTGTGCGCAAAGGATCCGCCAAAGGCGCTCCATGCGGCCTACGCCGGCCAGGCGCTGGCGACCGGCAAGACCTGCAAGGACGCCAAGGCGCTCGATGCCAACGAAGCTTTTGCGAGAGCCAACGGGTTTGCCGGAACCCCGGTCATCGTGCGCGCCCGCGATGGGGCGGTGCTTCATGGCTACCGCGACGCCCCGGCGATCCGCCGCTTCGTGGCCGAAGGCAAAGGAGAGCCGCAATGAATCGGCTTTCGATCCTTCGCGCCGTGGTGCTCGCCGCGCCGCTCCTCTTGGCCAGTGGCTGCGCCAGCCTTGGCGGCAATGTGAAAGGCAGTTTTGCCTGCCGCGCTCCCCAAGGGACCTGTGCGCCGACCTCCACGATCGATGCCGGGGCGACCGGCATCGAAAAGGCTGACACGTCTGACGCGCAGCGGACGGTGACTCCGACCGGCGAAGCGGTTCGCCGCTTGCAGATCGTGTTGACGCCCTACCGTGACGCGGCGGGCCGCGACCATGAGGCGCGGGTCATTCACCTGACGCTGCCCGAACAGGCAGGGACAGGCTGGCGGCCCCCGCAGGGCCGCCGCGAAGTCCTGCGCTCGCTGGCATCGACCATTGCCGCGACGCGCGCGGACAACCCCGCAACCGATTTCCAACCAACAGACATATTGCCGGAACAGCTGTTTATCCCCTCGCAGCCCGTTCCGGCGATGCCCGGCGCTGACGCGCCGGAACCCGGGGGACCTGGCTCGTTTTCCCCTCCCCGCGAGCCGGTCCCCCACCCTGACATGACCGAAGGAGAGAGCCGGTGACGCTATCCCTTGCAGCCGCGCGCGACGCGCTCTCGCGGGGCCTGTTTGCCGACACGACTCGGCCTGAGAAGCCGCAGGCGCATTTCGGGCTCGACATGCTCTCGGACTGGCTGCCCTACCGGGTCTATGACGAGGGGGCGAAGCTCTACCGCAACGCCCGCTCGAAAGGCTTCGTGCTTGAAGTCACCCCGCTGATCGGGGCCGACGAACGGACCGGCGAGATCCTCGGGCAGTTCTTCTCCGAAGGCCTGCCGCAGGGCTCCTGTCTCCAGGTCCTGAACTTCGCATCTCCGCGGATCGGCAGCGTGGTCGGCCCCTGGTTCGCTCCGCGCTATGAGCAAGGCGGCATTTACGAGGCCATCGCCAGGGCGCGCACCAGGCGTCTTTACGATCTCGTCTGGAATTCGGGCTCGGCGCATGCGCCTTTCCACGCCCGCAACGTCCGGCTGATCGTCTCGCTCGGCGTGCCCGTGCCCGGCAGCGTAACCGACGCAGAACTCTCCGAATGCCGCGAAGGGCTGGTGGGCATGCTCCATTCGCTCGGCCTCCACGCGCAAGAACTGCGTCCGGGCGGCCTCTTGGCGCTGATCGACGAGCTTACCTCGCCGACCACCGCGCATGAGACCGATATCCATGCGTGGAACCCGCATGATACGCTTCAGTCCCAAGCCATCCGCCGCGACATCGAGCTCGAGGTCGGCGACGATCGTCTGATCCTCAGGACCGAGCGCTTTCGCGAGACGGGCCGCGACGAGGAGGGAAATCCTGAAGTCGGCGAATGCTATCCCGACCATTTCGATGTGCGGCACTATGCCGTGCGTTCTACCCCTGAGCGCTGGGCGCCCTGGGAATGCGCGCGGCTCATCGGCGACATGTTCACCGACAAGCTGCGCTTCCCCTGTCCGACGGCAACCATGCTGTGCCTCGTCTACCCCGACCAGGAAGCCGCCTCGGCGCGCGCGGGCTTCAAGTTCATGCGCACGACCAGCCTCAGCCAGACCAAGAGCGCGCGCTTTCTTCCCAAGCTCGCCGAACAGTCGGCCGAATGGCGCCACGTCCAGGCCGAACTCCAGGCCGGCAAGAAGCTCGTGAAGCTGTTCTATGGGCTCACCAGCATCTCGCCGCTCGGCCAGGGCGATGCGCACGAGCGCATCATCAAGGCGATCTACAAGGCAGCGGGCTGGGATCTTGCCGACGAGCGCTTCCTCCAGCTGCAGGGCCTCGTTGCTGCCTTTCCCCTGAGCCTTGCCGATGGCCTCGCCGACGACATGGCGCGGTTGAAGCGTCTCAAGACCATGCTCTCGACGACCGCAGCGCATATCGCGCCGATGCAGGGCGAATATCTCGGCGGCGTGATCCCGCACCTCCTGCTCGTCGGCAGGCGCGGCCAGCCCTTCTGGTGGTCGCCGTTCGAAAACACTGCCGGAAACCACAATATCGCGATCTGCGGCAAGTCGGGCTCGGGCAAGTCGGTGCTGCTGCAGGAGCTCTGCGCCGCCCTGCGCGGCGCAGGCGCCAAGGTCGTGGTGATCGACGACGGGCGCAGCTTCGAGCATTCGGTCAAGCTGCAGGGCGGACGCTTCGTCGAGTTCACGCTCGCCTCGGGCTTTTCGCTCAACCCTTTCTCGATGGTCGACGATGCCCGTGCGCACGAAGACGAGGATTACCGCCTCGACTGCTTTGCCATGATCAAGGCGATTGTCGGCCAGATGGCGCGTCCGGGCACCGCGCCGAGCGACACCGAACGCGGACTGATCGACCGGGCCGTGACCGCGACCTGGGAGGCCCTCGGAAGCGGCGCATCGGTCGACGATGTCGCGCATGCGCTTCATGGATCGGAAAGCGAGGCGGGCCGCGATCTCGCCACCGCGATCGCGCCTTTCTGCCGCGGCGGCAGCTACGGCGGGTTCTTTGCAGGCAAGGCGAGCTTCGCGCTCGACGATGATTTCACCGTCTTCGAGATGAGCGACCTTGCAAGCCGCGAGGAACTGAGGAGCGTTGTCCTCTCGGCGATCATGTTCATGACCAGCCAGGCGATGACGCGCTCATCGCGGGCGACCAAGAAGCTGCTGCTGATCGACGAGGCCTGGGCCATGCTCAAGGGCGGCTCGATGGGCGAGTTCGTCGAGACCTATGCCCGCACGGCGCGCAAATATGGCGGCGCGCTCGCCACCGCGACGCAGTCCCTCAATGACTATTACAAGTCCGACGGCGCGCGGGCCGCGCTCGAGAACAGCGACTGGATGCTGGTGCTCCAGCAGAAGGCCGAGACGATCGCCGATTTCAGGGCGAACGCGCGGCTCGACATGGACGACCGAACCGAAACGCTGATCCGCAGCCTCAAGCGTTCGGGCACCGAGTACAGCGAGGTCTTCATCAAGGGCCCCGAGACCGAGGCGGTCGGCCGGCTCGTGCTCGATCCATTCTCGGCGACGATCTACTCCTCCGATCCCGACACCTATGCCGCGATCCAGGACTGCGAGCGGCGTGGGCACAGCCTCGCCGGTGCCATCCGGATCGTGGCGGGAGGCGGACAATGATGGTCTCGCATCTCGCCGACCGGACCCCTCCGGCCAACCTGCGCAGCCTGCTGCCGTTCCTGCAAGGGAGCTGCTTCGTCCTCATCGAGACCGCACGCTTTGCCGCGACCTCGCTGCTGATCGTGCTGGGATTGCCGCTCGCGCTGTTCCTGTTCGTTGCGGGCTGGGACCTTGGCGGCCTCTTCACCCAGCTCGCCAATCTGTCGGACCGCTACCTTGAGGCGGGCGCCCTGCGCCGCAGCCTGTTCAGCCAGGACCTCAAGGGCTGCTTCCTCGTCCTGGCGGGCGCGGTGACGCTGTTTCGCATGCCGCGCTTCCTGAAGCGGCTCGCGGCCGATCTCGACAACCATCCGGCCCGGGAGGCAAACCGTGACTGACACGCGCAGATTACCATCTTTCAATCGCCCACTGTTGCTCAGAATTCTCGGGGTTCTTGCGCTCGTCGCCGCACTGCTCTGGGCGGCCTGGGTCAGCCGCGAACTGTCGGAACCGCGCCAGCAGATCGTCACTGTCCGGCTTGCCGAGACCATCGCGGGTTTCGTCGATGCCGAAGCGCGTGGAGCACAGGATCCCGAAGCCAGCCAGGCGCGCGTGCTCGCCTTCCTCCAAGCGTCCGAACGTGCCGTCGCGGAAATGGGGACCGATGGCCGCGTGGTGCTGGTCGGCGAAGCGGTGCTCGCAGGCGATGCCCCCGATGCCACCGACGAACTGCGCGCACGGATCGCCCGCCAGCTTGGGCAGGGAGGCGGTCAGTGACGCACTTTGCCTCTCGTCTTGTTCGCACGATGAAACGGCCGCTCGTCCTGACCGGCCTGGTGCTGCTGCCACTTGGATGGGGCACGGTCGACGCCTTCGCGAAAGACCATGCCTTCCTCATCAATGCCAGCCCGAGCCTGCCCAACTGGGCGTTCTGGCTCGACAAGCATGCGCGGATCGAGCGCGGCAGCCTGATCTTCTTCGAGCCGCCGGCAAGCAGACTCGTCGAAGTGCATTTCGGAAAAGGCGCGCAGCTCTTCGGCAAGCGGGTGCTCGGCGTGCCGGGCGATGTCGTGAGCCACCGAGGCCACGAGGTCTTCATCAACGGTCAAAAGATCGCCGCGCGGCTCAATGAGACCCGTCTCGGCATTGCGCTTCACAAAGGCCCCGAAGGCCCGATCCCCGAGGGCTGCTTCTACACCGGGACCAGCCATCCCCGCGGCCTCGACAGCCGCTACGCCGAGATCGGCTTCGTCTGCCGCGGCCAGATCCTCGGCAGCGGGAGGGCGATCCTGTGAGCAAGCTCGTCCTCCCCGCAGCCCTGGTTGCAGTGCTGCTCTGTCCCTCCCATGCACTGGCGCGCGACTATGGCCAGCGCGGCACGGTGTTTCCCGTGATCGAGCGCGACCTCCTCGAGCAGATCCATTCGCGCCTGACGCAGATGGAACGCTCGGGCGAGACCGCGCGGCTCAATGAAGACCTGAAGCGCCGCACTATCGCGCGCGTGAACCGGCCCGACCCCGTCGCCGGGATCGTCCGGGCCAGCGAAGCCCGGCGCTGGCACTTCGACCCCACGATCACGCTCGCTGCCGATATCCGCGGGGCCAACGGCGAGCTGATCCATGCCGCTGGCACGAGGGTCAATCCACTCGACAGTGTTGGCCTTCGCGCCGAACTCCTGTTCCTCGACGGCGACGATCCAGACCAACTCGCCTGGGCACTCAAGCAGAATGCCAATGCCAAGCTGATCCTGGTGAAGGGCGCGCCGCTCGAGCTGATGAAGGCCGGCCAGCGGCGCTTCTATTTCGACCAGGGCGGCAAGCTCACGGAGAGGTTCGGGATCAGGTCGGTGCCCGCGCGTGTGCGCCAGCAGGGCCGCCTGCTCGAGATCAGCGAGATCGCGCTGCCGCCGAGAAGGATGACGGCCCAATGACCCGCTTACGAAAGCTGGCGCTCGTGCTGGCCGCCATTCTTGGTCTCGCCACCGCAACGCCTGCCATGGCCGATGCCGGTCCCGGGCGCTGCACCGGTAGCTTCGTCAACCCGATCACCGACATATGCTGGTCGTGCCTGTTCCCGATCTCGATCGGCGGGCTGGACATCTGGCCGTCGAGCCGGCCCGATCCCGACAACCCCGACCTGCCGGTGTGCCTGTGCGGTCTGAGGCCCGGAATAGCGATGGGCTTCTGGGAGCCAGTGCGGCTTGCCGATGTCAGCATGAAGCCGTGGTGCTTCGTGAACCTCGGCGGCATGAAACTCGATCCGGGTTTCGATATCGGTTTTCGCTCGATCTCGGGTCCGTCGGCGGTGGGCGGCGCGAGCCAGTATTATTCGAGCTGGCATGTCCACTGGTATGCCTATCCACTGATCTACTGGATGGAGATCGTCGCCGATTTCCTGTGCCTGGAATCGGGTTCGATCGACATTCTCTACATCTCCGAGATCGATCCGCTGTGGCAGGATTCCGAGCTCACGGCGATCATCAACCCTGAAGCCGTTCTCTTCGCCAACCCACTGGCGCTCGCCGCTTGTGCGGCCGACTGCGTCGCCTCGACCGCGAATCTGCCGATCGACGAGATGTTCTGGTGCGCGGGCTGCCAGGGGTCGATGTACCCGATGAACGGCAATGTCTCGGCTTCGATCGGGCACGTCCAGGCCTCGCGGCTCGTGCTCTCGCGCTTTGCCTACAAGCTCCACCGTGAACTCGTCTCGTGGGGGACGATGGGGTCCAAGGGCCTGTGCGGCAAATATTTGATGCCGGTGATGCGCAAGCAGCAATACCGCTTCCAGGCCACCAATCCCAACCCGGCGACCTCGGGCCGTTACGCCTGCCCGCCCATCGGCGCCTCCACCACCTTTCAAGTCGCAGGACAGGTCATCCCCGCCATCGGCGAAGACATGGGATACCTCGTCTGGCGCAAGCGGAACTGCTGCGCGCTATGAACAAGCACCTCCTCCCTTTACCCGTCTGCCTTGCCCTCACCCTCGGTGGCCTCGCTCTCGCCCAGAGCGCGCCTGAAGGCATCGACCTCGAAGCGATCCGCGAGCGTGCGGCCGAACACGCCGACGATGCGCAGGCGCTCAGCACCAATGTCCGCCAGCGCGCCGAGGCGCTGACCGAAGACGCACAGGCAATCCAGGCGCAAGCCCAGGCCAATCGCGCAGCCTATGCGGACAGCATCAGGGCAATCGAGGCCGACGCCGTCCTCGACTTCGACGCGATGATCGCGGGGCAAGCCGCCGCAGAGAAGGCATCGCTCGGGGGAGCTCCACGCTTCATCGCCTTTGCCAGCCTGTCGATGCCGCCCGAGGCGCTGAAAGCACTGGTCCACGACATGACCAGGGCGGGAGGCGTCACCGTGCTGCGCGGCTTCCCGCAAGGAAACAGTGAGGCGTTCAAGAAGCGGCTCGCCGCAATTTGGAGCAACCGCGACGCGGCCGGTTCGCTGGGCATCGATCCAAGGCTATTCCGCGCGTTCAACATCGAGGCCGCGCCGAGCTTCGTCATGCTGAGCACCGAGTTCAGCCCCTGCGACGGGTTCGATTGCACCAGCGAGGTGCCGCCACACGACCGTATCGCCGGCAACATCAGCGTGGGCGAAGTCCTCGAGACCTTCGCCTCGGGCAAGGGTCCGGGCGCCGAGCTTGCCCGTCTCCATCTGCGCCAGCTCTCCAGGGAGGAACGGCCATGACCGGCAGAACACTCGCCAATCTCCTTGCCGCACTCGTCGCCCTCACAAGCGCGGCTTCCATTCAGGCTCAGACCCGCAATGAAGCCCGCTCTGACGGCAAGGACTTTGCCACCGAGCTGCGGGGCGAAGCGCGCGAGGCAGCAACGACCAATCCCGACGCGGCGCGCGTTCCCAATTTCGATCCGCAGGCGACGCGCGACCTGCAGGATCTTGCGAGCGATCCCGACCAGATCGAGGCCCGCGCCCGCAGCGTGGCAACGACCAGCACGCCGATGCGGACGATCCGCGACAGCATAGCTTCGCGCGCGCAGTTCAACCCGGACGAAATCGCGGACATGCTGGCGCGGAGCCGGACCATCAACGAGACCCCGCTCGACTACACCAGCGGCATGGCAATTTCAGGCAGCCAGGGATCCTGCGTTCCGCTGCCGCCTGGATCGGGCGCGGCGGGCACATATACCGCGACCTGCAATACGGGCACGCGGATCGATCAGTCGGTGGGCCAGTGCACAGTGCCACTCGTCGCCAAGGTCAGCCAGCAACCGCAGTATCATTACCTTTGCAGCCCATTGGGCAGCTTCAACCTGTCAGGTGAGCCGGATTGCGAAGAGTTTTCGGGCGCTCTTTGCCGGGTGACCGGACACCGGGACGGTCCTTGCTTGCAGTGGGGTTGGTCCGGCGGTCGCAAGTGGTGCACCGAGCCGGGCGATCCGATTACCGAGCTGACCTGCGACGAACAGGTCGCGGGACAGACGCCCTACCGCATCGCCACGGCGACCACCGTCACGACGACCCCTGACGAAAGCCAGTGCACAGGTCTTGCAGGCAATAGCGATTGCACGCTGGACGCAGAGATCTGCACCGATACCGATCCGCAGACCCGCGTGGTCGATGGTGTCGCTGTCACACGGCCATGCTGGGAATGGCAACGCAGCTATACCTGCATTGCGCGCGAAGCGGCGACCGACTGCTCCGACATCGAAAGCCAGGGGTCCTGCCGCTTTGTCCGCGAGGAATGCCTTACAGACGAAACCCCGTGCGAGACCTGGGAGCGCATTTACGAGTGCCCGCTTCCCGGTACCGACAGCTCCACCCAGTATGTCTGCGAAGGCGATGTCTATTGCATCGACGGCAGCTGCGAGACGATCGAGCGCACCGCGAACGACGAGTTCAAGGATGCCGTCACCGCGCTCCATGCGATGGACGAGGCCCGCGGCCAGTTCGACCCCGATACGCTGACGCTGTTCCGCGGTACGCGCAACACCTGCTCGTCCAAGGTCTTCGGCGTGCTCAACTGCTGCAAGGGCAAGGGCTTCCCACTCATCCCCGGGATCAGCCTCTTGGTCGCGCTCGGCTGCAGCCGCGAGGAAGTGCTGCTCCACGAACGCGATGCGCAGGGGCTGTGCGCCTATGTCGGGACTTATTGCTCGGACAAGTTCCTCGGCGTCTGCCTGACCAAGAAGAAGGTCTACTGCTGCTTCGAGAGCAAGCTCTCGCGGATCCTGCAGGAACAGGGCCGCCGCCAGCTGCCCAAGCCCTGGGACAAGCCCAAGGAAGAACAGTGCGAGGGGTTCACTCACGACGAGTTCGCCCGGCTCGACCTCAGCCAGATGGATTTCAGCGAGGTCTATGCCGAGTTCACCGAGGCTGCGCGGCTTCCCGACGAGCTCGAAACCAGCATCCTCATCCAGCAGAAAATCGAAGACTATTACGCAAGGGGTGGCCAATGACGCGCCGCCAATCACTGCCGATGCTGGCCCTCCCAGTACTGGCTATGTGTCTCGCTGCACTGCTTCCCGTTCGAGCAGTTGCCCAGGAAGCGCGCCAGACAGAGCCAGCTGCGTCGGCAGACAGCCTCTACTGCGAGCAGCGCAGGCTCGGCTACTGGTTCTATTGCGTAAAGCCGGTGCCGGCAGAGGAGCCGCAGATGGCGCAGCCACCGGCCCAGGTAACCGCCACGCAAGAACTCGACGCGGTCACGGGGGAACTGCGCGAACTCAAAGCGCGCGCGATCCTCTATCCGACGCCGGAAAACGTCACCGCCTATATCCGCTTCCAGCGTGCCCAGCTCGACCGGGCTTCGCTGTTCTCCGATGTCTGGCAGCGCGCGATCTGGCAGGATCCCGAGCTCGACTACACGCTCGAACGACCGGTCGGCGCGCTTGCCAAGAAGCAATGGCAGGACGCGCGCGCTGCCGACCGCGATGCGGTGATGGCCAGGCTATCCGAACGCTATGGCCTGTTCTACTTCTTCGCCCAGACCTGCGGCGCTTGCGAAGTGATGAGCCCGATCGTGCGCTCGGTAGCGGACCGCTGGCATATCACTGTCCGGGCGATCTCGACCGATGGCGGACCGTCCCGGCACTTCCCCGACTACAAGGTCGAAAGCGGCCAGCGGCCGCGCATGGGGCTCGAACCCGGCATGACCCCGGCGCTCGTGCTGTGGGACAGCGTGGCCAGGCGCCCGATCCCGATCGGATACGGCGTGCTCTCGGCCGACGAGCTGCAGGATCGCATCTACCTCCTCACCTCGAAGGAAGCCGGACATGATTACTAGCATCCGCAATGCGGCGCTCAGCATAGCTGCCGCCAGCATGGTCGCGTCCCCCGTCGCCGCAAACGTCGGCGACAGCATGGACCGCTTCATGGACGACATGGGCGCTGCGGCCAATGTCACCGGGCCGAGCGCGTTCGAAGGCCAGTCGGCGGGCTATTACAGTCTTGGCAATGTCTGGACGCGCTTCCCGCAGAAAACGACCAACATCGCCAACCTCCAGCTGCCGCGTGCCCGCGCAGGCTGCGGCGGTATCGATATCTTCGCCGGGTCCTTCTCCTTCATCAACGCGAGCGAGATGGTCGCGCTCTTGAAGGCCGTCGCCAACAATGCGGTGGGGTTCGCCTTTAGTCTGGCGATCGATACCGTCTGCCCCGAGTGCTCGAAGATCATGCAGGAGTTCAGCCAGAAGGCGCAGCTCATGAACAATCTCTCGATCAACTCCTGCGAGATGGCGCAAGGGCTGGTCGGCGGCGTCTGGCCCAAGGGCGATCTCGCCGACAAGGCGATCTGCGAAGCGATCGGCAATTCCGAAGGTATCTTCACCGACTATGCTGCCGCCAAACACGGTTGCGGCACCAGAGGTCGGCGCGCCTCGACCAACGAGGGCGCTGGCGCCGATTATGCCGACGTCAATCCCGGTGTGCCACGCAATTACACGTGGCATGTCCTCAAGCAGAGCGCCTTCTTCAACCCCGGTGGCACATTCGACCGCGATCTTGCCGAGTATGCGATGACGCTCATCGGCACGGTGATCTACGTGCCGCCCCGCGACGACGAGCCGGGCAAGTTCGTGCCTTTCGCAGGCGACGCCTCCTCGACGCTGGTGACCGCACTGCTCGACGGGACACAGGGCCAATCGGTGCGGGTGTTCCAGTGCGACGAGCCCGACCAGTGCCTCAACCCCACCTTCCAGCAGATGAGCCTCTCGAGCGCAAAGGCCATCCGGCCGCGCGTTGCCCGGCTCATCGGCAGCATGGTCGAGGCCATCCGCAGCGACACCGCGATTGGCGACGAGGAGAAGGAATTGCTCCAGGTGGCATCGGTGCCGCTCTACAAAATCCTCACCGTGCAGGCGGCCTATGGACGTGGGATGGCCACCGACGACCGCGACACGCTGGCCGAGATCGCCAGCATCGATCTTCTCTATGCCATCCTCGAACGCATCACCGCCGAGGCCGGACGCTCGATGGCGAGTTTCATTGCGGCCGACGAAGCCAAGCTTGCAATCTGGCGCGCGCAGGTCGCCGAGGTCCGGTCAAGCCTCGCCCAGCGGCAAGCTACCGGGCAAGCCCGGGTCTCTGCGATCATGCAGATCATCGAAAAGACGGCGATGATCGAGAATATGCTCGCTGGCTCGATGTCACCGTCGATGGCCGCCGCGCTCGACTGGTCGCGCGGGATGCAGTCCCGCTCCATCGTTCCATAAGGGTCAGGCAGCATGCTCGAGATTTTCACGGTCGGCGGCGGCGAGTACATCGTCAATGTCCTCAACGCCGTTGCCGCCTGGACTGGCGCGGGCGGCTACAAGAGCTTGATCCAGGTCGCGCTGGTGATGGGCATGGTGCTCGCGGTCATAGTGGTCGCGTTCAACCAGGACTGGCGTGCCTGGCTCAACTGGTTCCTCGGTGCGACGCTCATCTACATGTGCCTGATGGTGCCGCGCATGGACGTCCATGTGACCGACCGGGTCAATCCCAGCCTTGCACCGGCAACGGTGGCCAATGTCCCGCTCGGACTTGCCCTGATGGCAAGTTTCACCAGCCAGGCGGGGGACTATCTGACCCGCTCTGCCGAGCTCGTCTTCGGCCTGCCCGAGGACCTCAACTACTCCAAGAACGGCATGATCTATGGCGCTCGGCTGCTTGAATCGACGCGGAGCTTGCGCATTTCCGATCCGGAGTTTGCTGCGAACTTCGACGAGCATGTCCGGCAATGCGTGTTCTACGATCTGCTGCTCGGACGCTACTCGATGAAGGAGCTTTCCGAGAGCGATGACATCTGGGCTACGATCGCACCGGGTAGCGCGGCGCGCGCGCAGAAATTCCTGACCCGGCAGGCCGACGACAGCGTGACGGCCTCGATCATCACCTGCCGCGAAGCCTACACCGCGTTGTCGGGGCAATGGGCGAACCTCATTGACGAGATGACGCTTGTCGCGGGGCGTCAGCTTTATCCGCGCCAGACCGAAGCGCTCGCCAAGGCCAAGCTCATGGCCGATCTCCCGATTGCCTATCAGTATCTCACCGGCATCTCGCGCAGCGCGAGCGACATCTTTCGCCAGGTGCTGACGATCAATGCCATGAACCAGGCCATGCACGGCTTTGCCGGGGCGAGCGGAACGGGCAGTATCGACGTCTTCGCGCAGACCCGGGCCGATATTCAGACCGAGCGGACCTATTCCTCGATCGCGCACAACGCCATGAAATGGGTCCCGATCCTCAATGTCGTGCTGACGGTGGTATTCTACGCGCTGTTCCCTGTCCTGTTTCCGCTGTTCCTGATGCCGCGGACCGGTCCCATCGCGCTGAGAGGTTACGTTACCGGCTTCTTCTACCTTGCGGCGTGGGGACCGCTCTTCGTCATCCTGCACATGATCCTGATGTTCAAAGGCGCGGGCGATGTCGCCGCCGCTGGCGGCAGCACAGGCCTCAGCCTCGCGACCTTTGCCGGCATAAGCGACGTCAACAGCGATATCGGCATCTTGGCGGGCTATCTCGTCGCCTCGATCCCGTTCCTTGCTGGCGGGGTGGCACGTGGTGCGTTGGCGATCTCGGGCCAGGCAACGAGCTATCTCAACCCGAGTCAGAACGCGGCCGAGGAAGCCTCGCGCGAAGCGAGCACCGGCAATGTCTCGCTCGGCAATTCGAACATCGACAATTCGACGGTGTTTTCCCGCCAGTTTACGCAGGGCAATCTTGCACCCAACATCGCCTATGGCGCGGCGCAAACGCGTGGTTTCAGCGACAGCGGCACGCAAACCACCAGCTTCCCCGATGGCGAGTTCGCTGCTGTCCCGAATTCACTCTATCCGTTCACGCCGACACTGGGGCAGGATTTCACCGGGCGCCTCGGAACGATGGCGAGCCAGAGCCGGACGCAGAGCGAGACCTATGCCAACCTCGCCCAGCAATCGACGAGCTCTGCGCTCACCCGGTTCAGCGAGATCCGCAACGCCTACAGCCAGGGTCAGAGCTCCGACACGGTCAGCGGCGTCGGCACGAACGACAGCATCGGCACGGCATTCAGCGAAGTCGACAATGCCTCAAGGACTCTCCAGCAGCAGTTCGGCCTGTCCCGGCGTGCCTCCGACGACATTACGATCTCTTGGTTCCTCAATGGCGAGGTAAATGGTGGGGCTGGAGCCAATGTTGGCGTAGCTCAAGTGGGTGCCAAGGCCAGAGGTGGCCGCAACCAGTCATGGACAGACAGCGATACCGGAATCGCCTCGGAAGACCGCGGCAGGATCATGGGAACGCTGCGCCAGCTTTCCGACAGTCGCAACTGGTCGAATACGCGTGAAGGCTTTCTGCGCGAGACGAGCTCAAGCTCGGTATCACAGGTATCGACCAGCTCGTCGGGTCTCAGTCGATCGCTGACCGAAGCCGAGAGCTATACGCGAGAGGCGCGTCGGGCCGAAGAGATGGCCAGTCGCCTCGAGAATCAGGCCAGCTGGTACGAGGCCAACAGCGCCGCAGGCACGCTGAACTTGAGCCAGGCCTATCGCGAATGGGGCATGGCCGAGATGGAAGCCAATCGCGACTATTACGGGCCGGTGCGCTTCGACGACATCGAGTTTCAGATGAGCGCGCGCGGCCAGCAGCTGCAATCTCGGTTTGTCGAAAGCTATGCCGATCGGCTGCAGGACGACATCGAAGCCGACCTTTCATTGCCGGACTTCGCTGCTGTCAGCCGCCCCGGGATCGGAAGTGCTGGGCAGGTGCGAGCTAGGGGAGCCGTGGGCCCTGTGGGTGGTCCCTCAATGCCCGATGCTCCTGATCGGTCTGACATCACGGATGATGTCGAGCGGATTCGCCAGCAGGGTCGTGGAAGGATTGGTACCGTTCGAGGTTACCTGGACCGCCAAACGCAGGGCGCCACAGGTGCAAGCGAGGACGCGGCTGATGAGGTGAAGGAGTGGGGCAATAGGTGATTACAGGATCACGTCCTGCACAATCACAAAGACGACGAAACCGATTAAAATGAACGCAGCGGCGAGGATCACTGCTCGAGCCCATCCATCGGCCCAGGCCTTCTTCCAAGAGTATGACGTGAAGCGATTTTCGGAGATGGCACGGTCGATCTCTCGCAAGCCTTCCCAGTCACTCTTGTCTTTGTGACCTTTCTCGTCTTTCATTTTCATCACTCCAACCGACATAAAGTAGCAAACTTGATGCATTATGGTCGATAAACCAATTTACGTCTCGATATTGACACATTAAGTATCTTCATGTAAAGATGCAAAATCGCTACACAAAGCTCCATATTGGAGATAATGTCTCGATAATGCCTCATTATGATTCACCAGATCTGCGCCCTCTCTCGGTGCTGCTATCCGACCTCGGGAAGCAGATCGAAGCGTATCGCATATCACGCAATCTCAAGCAGGCCGAGCTTGCGGAAATGGCGGGCATCTCGCGTTCAACGCTCGTCCGCCTGGAAGCCGGCAATGGCGGAACCATCGATAGCCTTGCCAGGATAATGCGTGCACTTGAAATTGAAGACCGCCTTCTGGATGTCATGCCGGACGCCAAGCTGAGCCCGCTCGATCCCCGGTCCGACACCGGCAAGGCGCGGCAGAGGGTGCGCAAGTCTTCTGAAGTTGAGGCTGGCGAGGAATGGAGCTGGGGTGACGAGGCCCCATGACCCGCGCCGTAGTCAATCTCTGGGGTCGTCAGATCGGCGCCGTCCTGTGGGATGAGGATCGCGACGTTGGGGTTTTCGAATACACTCCGGAATTCAGCCGTAGCGGCATCGAAGTCGCCCCACTCACAATGCCCCTACGAAGCGGCGTCTACGACTTTCCCGCGCTGAATTACGAGACCTTCAAAGGGCTACCGGGCATGCTGGCCGACAGCCTGCCCGACAAGTTTGGCAACGCCCTCATCAACCGTTGGCTTGCCGAGCAGGGCCGCACAGCCGACGGCTTCGATCCGGTCGAGCGCCTTTGTTACACAGGCCGCAGAGGCATGGGCGCGTTGGAATTCGAACCTGCCACCGGTGAGCGCCGTGAACAGGGGCGGCCGGTCGATATCGCTCCGCTTGTCGAGCTCGCTAACAGGGTCATTGCCGCGCGTGAAGAACTGGCCGGTGTGCTCAAAGGTGAGGATGATCACCGCGCACTCCAGGAGATCCTGCGCGTCGGAACCTCTGCTGGTGGCGCCCGGGCCAAGGCCGTCCTCGCCTGGAACGAGGCGACGGGAGAATTTCATTCAGGGCAGCTTACTGCAGGGCCCGGCTATACGCAATGGCTGGTCAAATTCGATGGCGTGTCGGGCAATGCCGACAAGGAACTCGCCGACCCGATGGGCTTCGGCCGGCTTGAATACGCCTGCTATCTGCTAGCACGAGAGGCTGGCGTCGACATGGCTCGCTCTCGTCTGCACGAAGAAGGCGGGCGGGCACATTTCATGACCCAGCGCTTCGACCGCACGCCAGACGGCAAGAAGCTCCACATGCAGTCGCTTTGCGCGATGCGGCATTTCGATTTCAACCTCGCTCGGGCCTACAGCTACGAGCAGGCGATCGAGACAATCCGCATGCTCGGTCTCGGACGCGAAGCGATCAAGGAGCAGGTGCGCCGCGCGCTGCTCAATGTCTTCATCCGCAACCAGGACGACCACACCAAGAACATCGCCTTCCTCATGGATAGCTCGGGTCGCTGGAGCCTCTCGCCCGCATTCGACGTCGTGTACGCCTACAATCCCGAAGGGGACTGGACCAATGAGCACCAGATGTCTCTAGCCGGAAAAACCGACGGCTTCGAATTTGAGGATTTGCTGGCATTCGGGAAGTTTGCAGATCTCAAAACTGGTGAAACAAAGTCCATAGTTAAAGAAATTGTCGCGGCCGTCAGTGATTGGGAGAAACATTGCCGTAAAGCTGGGGTTCCCGGTAATCTCGCTGCCAACGCGATGCGCGGCTTTCGTCTTCATCTAGCGAATGGCGAAACGGAATTTTGATTTTGAAACTGACGCTCGGACGAAGTCACAACCAATAAAGGAGAGCAGCCATTCGAACGCCGGTTTAACTCATGGATTTTGTTGCGAATACGCATGGCTCGGCATCAGTCGGTGCCGCGAGAAGCGGCCACCAGAAGGAGTGTGCCGTCCATCCGCGCTCCCTGCCGCCCTTTTGTTGCAGCAGAATTAGAGCAGGCTTCGAGCGAGGCTCGTCCATAATCCTTGGCCGCAATGCGGGGCCGAGAATCGAACGTCCTGACTTGTCGCCTGACTTTGCGCGATCCAGCCCTCTGCCGGTTTCCGCCAGGAGCAAAATCGTTTCGCCCTTCTCGGTATAGTAGTCGATCAATCCGCGCATCGCGCCCCACTCGAACTTGACGCTATCGAATTCCATCGTCTCCTCGATGGTCGCGATGATCTCGTAGGCGGTGGCGCGGTTGATCTCGACAAATTCGCCGGTATCCCGCCACTCAGGAAGGATGAGCTTGTCCAGCTTCGTTTGAAGGTCGGCCATGCGCTTGCCCGCGCGTGTTTGAAAATCGGAAGGCAAGAGCAAGGTTCGGGGCGAGACGGTCACGACGTCCGAAAGCAGCACCTTGTTCGGAGCGCAGGGCCTGATCCGGCCGTTTCCGTCAGTCTGAATGAACACAACGCCTTGGTCATGGGCGCCTGTCTCGAAGGCATCCCGCAGAGCGTTCTCGAATTCATTGATCGTGAACAGCCGGTCATAAACCGCCCGCGAGGTGTAAAGCCGCGTTACCGCAAGGTCATCGCGCCCACGGTTCCCGTACATGCGGGAGTGCTGCAAGACGGTATCTGCTTGCGTCGTTCTCGGATTGCGTCCGTAGTAGAAGGCGATCAGGTTGGGAATGGTTATGCCACGGTCAAGAATGTTGCCGCCCACGAAAATGTTATAAGGAGTCCGCAGCTTGAGTTCGGCCTTCTGGTCAAGCAGGGCTGATACTTGGCCGTCCGAATTGACCTTCTCGACAACAATATCGTCGTTTTGGAGTGCATCGAGGAATTCTTCGAACGCCTCGTCATGCGGCGGCATATCGCCGCCATTCGCCGTCACCGAAACCTCAAGATCGTCATAGGCTTCATCGAACAGGGGGCGCAGACGCGTGGGGTTCTCTTCGGCGGCCTTGACGATTTCATCGCGAATCCAGTCGATCACCTGATTCTGCCAGCTATGCGCCGCTTTCTGCGTATCGTTGTGGATGAGCATAGAGTATTTCTGCTCCTTCTCGCCAAGCTCGCGCTGCTGCCACTGCCTGACGCCCGCCGCGAGAACGAAGGTGATGATTGCGCGGCGCAAGCCCGCCGCGTTCTCGGTGTCGAGCACACGATCCTGGTTGATGCGCCGCAAATCCATTTTGCGCAGGGCGTCCTGCTCCTGCTCGCTGACCTCGACGATCAAGTGCGAGCGCGGGTCGTCGTCATCGAAGGAGTCAAAGTAATGGTTGCCGCCGACATACCCGCCATGGATCGGTAGAAGCTCGGTGAAAGCCGGCCGTTTTGGCTTGTAGACGTAATTGGTCTGCGCAGCCGGGTCATCGTAGTTCTCAGGCTGCAAATAGAGGGAATATGGCGTCGCGGTGACCTGAAGGAAGGCGATGCCGTCGCTCAACTCGCGCAGCTCGTCAATCTGTCCAGCGATGACACCCTGCGAGATGTCAGTGTCGTCCTTGTTCGGAACGAAGCGAACGCTGGCCAGATCGGCCTCGTCATCGACGATCAAAACTTTCTTTTTCTGAAGTCCGGGTTGGTCCTTCACAAAGTCGATAAGTCGGTTGAGGTTATGCACCTGCTTCTTCGCGACGATCACGATTTTGCGGCGAAGCTCACTGCGTGTGAGCGTGCCGGGCTGCTTCATAATGTCGAACACCATCAGCTCATCTTCGTCGATAAACTCGGCAAAGTCCGATTCCAGACGCGAGACGGTCTGGGCGGAGAGCGTCTTGGTGCCTTTGGTCAGCACCAGGGCAATATCGAAGTCCCGGTCAAATGCACCTGCAATCACGCCGACAAAGGCGCGGGTCTTGCCTGATTGAATTTTGCCCAAGAGCATTCCCGGTCGGCTATCTGTCGTCACCGACGTGTCGAGCTTCTCGACAACGCGCTCGATACATTCAGCCAGCTCGTCACTGTCGTTGCGGTAACTCTTCAGTCGCGAATAGAATTGAGGCCCCTTTTGAAGATCATCGAGGCGGCGGTTGTTACGGCGAAGCCATGCGCGGATCTGAGGACGCCTGAAGACCGGCCCCGACGCCAGCTCCTTGATAGGACGGGGAAAGTCCGAAGCCCGCGAACGCCAGTTTACGACGGCCTGTCTTGACACGTTTGCCATCTCCGCGATTTCGTTGATCCCAACAATGTCATGTTCCACGGGCCGAATCCTGCTGTTTACGGTGTACACGGCTGTGTACGTAGTAAACAGAACAATGTCAACAAGGGGCTGCCGTTTGGTGTGTGCTGCGTCGGCAAATGTCACATGTTCCTAAATTGTTCTTGCTTTTGGCGCCAAAAAGGCGCCTAACGGGACGATGGAGACCGCTATGGCAAGAGTTGAGCCCAAGAGAGACGACCGAATCCGTCAAAGCATCAGGCTGGACAAACAGCTGTGGGATGGAATCGACCGAGTGCGGTCTGAGCGCCCGGGCAACATTTCTCGCAATACGTGGATAACCGAAGCCGTCCTTGAGAAACTTCAGCGCGATGTCGCTAATGCTCATCCTGGGAGAGTCGCCGATGCCTAACTTTTACGAATTCTTCGCAGGCGGCGGCATGGCGCGAGCCGGTCTTGGCAGCCGTTGGGACTGTCTGTTCGCCAACGATTTCGACCGTAAGAAGGGCGAAACCTATGAAGCCAACTGGGGTAAAGGGGCGCTCTCTGTCGGCGATGTGAAAAAGGTCGAAGCAAAAGATCTTCCTGGTCAGGCGGACTTGGTCTGGGGCTCGTTTCCCTGTCAGGATTTGTCGCTGGCTGGCGGCGGGGCTGGCCTCAAAGGCGAACGCTCTGGCACGTTCTGGCCGTTCTGGCGCTTGATGCAATCATTGATACAAGACTGTCGCGCGCCATCGATCATCGTGCTTGAGAATGTCTGTGGTGCGCTGACTTCGCACCAAGGCAAGGACTTCGCGGCCATCTGCGCGGCCTTTGCACGTGAGAACTATCGCTGTGGGGGGATGGTGATAGACGCAGCGGATTTCGTGCCGCAATCGCGGCCAAGGCTTTTCGTGATTGGCGTTCGCGATGATGTGATCCTGCCCGATGGCGTGATTGCAAGCGAACCGGTGAACGATTGGCATACTCAAGCTCTGCGCAATGCGCATGCGAAGCTTACTCCAAGGGCGAAGAGTAACTGGCTGTGGTGGACAATGCCGAGACCGCCAATCAGAAATTTACGCTTCGCCGACTTAATCGAAGACAGTCCGAAGAGCGTGAACTGGCATACCGCAGCGGAGACCAAGCAGCTTCTCTCGATGATGAGCGATGTGAACCTTGAAAAGGTCAAAGCTGCCAAGAATACTGGTCGTCGCATGGTGGGTGCAATCTACAAGCGTACTCGGCACGACGAAACCGGCGCGAAGGTTCAAAGGGCAGAGATCCGTTTCGATGACGTGGCCGGTTGTCTGCGAACTCCTGCAGGCGGTTCGAGCCGCCAACTCATCATGGTCGTCGACGGCGACAAGGTAAAATCTCGTCTTATTTCAACACGTGAAACTGCTCGGCTAATGGGCTTGCCTGACGACTACATACTTCCTGCACGTTACAATGAAGCCTACCATCTAACGGGCGATGGCGTTGTAGCGCCGGTCGTCAGGTATTTGGCGGCGCACATATTCGAGCCTGTGTTGAAGGCGCAGCCAGGAGACATGAAGGAGGCTGCGTGAGTGTAATTCCATGCTGTCAGAACGCGGAACTTCGTAAGAAGATCGAGGAGTTCGCGGAGACACTGAAGACCGAGGCGCATAAGCTCGGCGATCACGGACTCGACGACCAGGAATTCTATAACAGCGGTTTGTTTCGCGGGGCGATCGAACGCGTCCGTGGTCAGTTTTCGGCCACAATGCGTGATAAGCGCGAGTTCGTGAAGCGCGTCCTGAACTATATGCAGGATGGTGGTTACATCGCCGACTGGGAGTCTGCTGGCGAGGCCAACCGTCATGACTATGCCGTCAAACTCAACAGCGGCAAGACTGCAGTGATCGAACTCAAGGGCTGTCTGGACGGCAATAACACGAATATTTTCGAGCGACCGCCGCATGCCCAAGAATTTATCATCTGGAGCGTCTGTACAAATCCCGGCGCTGATCCGCGCCATAACGCTTGGTCGGGCATTCATACGCGCCTGAGTGCTGAGATCATCTACCGTGAACAACGCGTAGATGGCGTTGTCATTTGGGATATGGTGTGCGGAACTTTGGGGCGTCCGTGCCCGAAACTCGAGAACCAGCCTGACCGAACGACAGAAGTTGGCCCATTCTCGCTCCCACCTGCCTGCATCTATGTGATGCCGGCGACCACTCCCAGCCCGCGTAACAACCCGCACCCACCGGCGCAGACGCTAGGCGATGTCGAGCTGCTCAAAGCATTCCATGAATGCTTTGGTGGTGTTGACGCAGAAGTGAGCTACGTTAATTTTGAGGTAGCCTATCAAGGTTCCGAAACTGTCAGGACGACGACGATCACGCGGGATGGTGCCATCGCACAACAATCAGGACCAACCGCGATAAGACGGTCATAAGCGATGGCCCAGAGCGATACCGACCGCAGCCGGATTATGCGCGCGGTCAAGGGAAAGGATACATCGCCCGAGAGGTTCGTGCGTTCAATACTTCACCGGGCTGGCTATCGCTTCCGACTTCACGCTGCCGAACTGCCGGGAAAACCGGATATCATCTTCCGAACGCGGAAAAAGGCGATCTTTGTGCATAGCTGCTTTTGGCACGGGCATGACTGCAAACGCGGCGCACGCATTCCCAAATCGAACACCCAATATTGGAAAGCGAAGATCGGGAGAAACATTGATCGAGACGTTCGCTCGATAGGTGCATTAAAAGCACTTGATTGGTCGGTGGCGATTGTTTGGGAATGTGAACTGAAGGAACCGAACTCAGTTATGCGGCGCATGTCGATGTTCTTAGATGGCGAGCTTTGCCTGCCAGCCCAAAGCCTTTTTAGTCAGGCGAAGGCAGATTGCGAAGATAACCTTCCACCCTTTCGATAGTCCTTTTACGCGGCCTGCGGCCACACCTTAGATCAAGCACGAAGCGCGGATCACCAACGGCCCGACGACCGAAGCGTGTCGCCGACATATGCGATTCCTTCAAATGACGCTCAATGCGATCCAGCAATTTCATGGCCTTCCTCGACTCACTCAGCACTTGTGTTCCTGATTTGTTCTTAGTAGGAAGGTTCCATCGAGTCTAGGAGATTTCCTTCTCTCCTGAGACCGTCAGAAGGAACCACACGATGGAACATGTCAGAGAGGAGCTCGATCGCCTGATCCAGCAGCGACGGCTCGGATATTCCTCGATCTCGCGGATGATTGGACGAAACTCGTCCTACATTCAGCAGTTCATCAAGCGCGGCTCGCCGCGCAAGCTGGATGACGATGATCGGCGCACGCTTGCCAGCTTTTTCGGGGTCGACGAGCAAGTGCTTGGCGGACCGCCCGCACCCATGCGTGACGGGTTGATCGAGATTCCCGTGCTCAATGTCGATGCGTCGGCGGGCTTCGGAGCGATTGCCGAAAGCGAAACCGCCCATACCCGCTTCGGTTTCGACGAACGCTGGCTTGGCCGGTTGACCCGGGCAAAAAGCGCCAGCCTTTCGATCATCCACGTCCTGGGCGACTCCATGGAGCCGACACTCAGCGATGGCGACGAGGTGCTGGTCGATGCATCGGACCAGGGCTCGCGGCTGCGCGACGGTATCTACGTCCTGCGCGCCGACGATGCGCTGGTGGTCAAGCGCGTGACGCTCAAGCCCGGTGGCCGCAAGATCACCATCAGCAGCGACAATTCGGCCTATCCCAGTTGGGATGATGTCGACCGGTCCGAGATCCAGGTGGTCGGCCGTGTCATCTGGTTCGGACGCGCGGTCTGATCCTACCAAATCAGAACCCCGCAAAACGCGCGCGATGCTTGGCAACGAAGTCCGGACGGGGGTGATCCCTCGGATCGACCGGAAGCCTGATCTTCTGTCCTGAAGGGGGGAAGAGCTTCAACAGGTCGGACGGCACCTTGTTGTGCGATACGAGCAGGCAAAGGTTATCGTCGAATGTGATGAGATGCCGGTCGAACAGCCAATGGGCCGTAGCCGAGAGTGCCACGCCGTTGGGTACGACGTCGGGTCCGCCATCGGCGACGGACCAGATATGTGCCGCCTGTGCCTCCGCTTTCCCGCCACCATTGATGATCCGCAATCCCGTGACGGCGCAGGTGCTGTCATAAGCGTCGAGCACCTGATTGCGGAAACTGGCGGCACGGATCTTCTTGTTCACCAGGATTTGCTCGATCCGGCGTTCGCCAAAATCATCGGCTAGGAGCGCGGCGGTCGCATCGTCGATGTACCGCTCGTCGAGCTCGAGCCTGATCCGGTTGTCCGGGTCGAGCGTCTCGCTCAGCCCCTGATTGACGATGGCGACAAAATCATCGCCATCGAGCGTGCGCACCGATTTGCCGCGCAGCGTCCTTCCGGCATCGCCAGGACGGGCCATCTCGCGCAGGAAGCGTTCGGCAAAGCGTCCATCCTTGTCGCGGTAGGAAACCGCATCATCGAAGGGTAGATAGTCCCTGACGCGCGCGTAGTAATGGGTTGGATCAGCCTCATCGGGATCGATCCGCTCAACGAATGCGGTCGCGATATAAGCCATCCGACCGCCGGATACGCGGGTTTCGCGGTAGAGAATCCAGTCGTTCTTGAGCTGGCGGGCCTGAGGAAGATATTGCGAGGGGAAATGATACCGCTCGGTAATGAGGTCGTCGTAGCGCGAATCGCCGCTGATCTCGAACACACCCTTCACCGGCAACGCTCCGCACTTCTCTCGAGAACGTATCGTGCCTGGTAACGCTGAAATCGTCCAGGCTATCGGTGATCAAATGCCGATTTCGAAAGGCTTTACCCGTTCCTTGGTGAGTTCGGGCTTGTCACTTGCAGGCGAAGCGCTGCCAACATGCTTGTCTTGCGAAAGGCCTTTGGCAGCTGCCGCCTTGAGCCTTTGCGTTACTTCGAGGGCCGACGCTTTCTCGCCGCTGTTGGACTTGATGGCCCGGCCGAGCTTCTCAGCATTATCTGCAATCAGCGTGAGGCCGTCCCTAAGCCGGGTGACCGTGACCAGGAAAGTCTGCCGATTGGCGAGATTGCGTTCGCGGCTGTCCATCACCGCGATCCCGCGATCAGAGGTCAGTCCCTGCGCCATATGCGCATTGAGAGCGTAGGCGAGGTCCATGCGTTTGAGCATGGGGTCGCCGCGGCTCAGGCGGAGCTCCTTGCCCACTGATGTCTCGACCAAGACGCCCTTTGTGTCGATGGCCACGATCCTCGCCTGGTCGGCGTTGAACAGCCCGCGCTTGTGGTCGTTGTCGGTCCAACGGATTTTGTCACCTTCAATGATGGACAGCGATTTGCGCTCGAAGAGCGACAGCCGGCTATCGTCTGCGCCCGGCCGCAAGCGCGCGGGATTGAACTTGTGAAGCCGTCCTTTCCTGTCCTCAAGCACGAGCTGCTTCCGCGCATGGTCAATGGTCTTGACGGTGTAGTCACCCTTGGAGAGTTTCTGGGTGCTGTCGCGCGAGCGAAAGTTGAGGACCATGCCTGGTTGGTAAGTGCGAAGATAGCGAAGCTCCTCGTGTGTCACATTCACCCGCGAATGAACGGGCAGCCGGCCCGATCGTGGGCCGAGCTCGCCATTGGCCTTGAGTCCGCACTGCACAGCCTCGTTGACCGCAGAACGTAAGGCCCGTCCCGACGCGTAGATCGACGTCCGATCCCGATCCGCCGGGCTGAGCGAAAGCCACTTCTCGGCAGCAACAATTGCGCTGTCCCCACGAGCCTCGATGGTTGAAGGAGCAAGAGCCCGGAGCGCATCGTCGATACGTCCCTCCTGCGCGGCGGCCTGGGCTCGCCGCAGGACGGGATCGCGCCCGCGCAAATTCACATCCATGTTGGCGCGCTCGATCCCGGCCTGCTGGACGAGGTCGAACGGCTTACCGGCATCGACGGCGCCTAGCTGTCGCTTGTCACCGACGAGAACCAGACGATGGATTTCCGCGAGGTTTGCCAGCCGTACCAGCTTGGCCTTGTCCCCGTTCGACACCATCGACGCCTCGTCGAGGACCAGGACATGGTCTCCGAGCGCGCTCCGAGCCTCACTCAGCAACGTGGCATTTCCCGGCTCGTGCAGAAGCCTGCCCCATTGGGCAAGAAAGCGGGCAATGGTCATCGAACGGATGCCGGTGTCGCGTTCGAGCATCTGGACAAGCGTGTTCTGCATCGCGAGCCCCAGCACCTGCTTGCCTTCCTCTCGGAGCAGCTGGGCGACCGGCTTCATCACGCTGCTCTTGCCCGCCCCGGCTATGCCCTGGATCGCTACGATCCGGTCACGCGATGAGAGCACAAGGCTCGCCGCATTCTCCTGCCCTTCGTTGAGCGAAATTCCGTGGTTGATCGCTGCAACCGCCTGAACCCGTTCTGCGGCGTCCGATCGATCCAGGATGGGCAACACCTCACCTCGCCCCTGGTCGACACTAGCGAGAATGGTGCTTTCAAGGTCAAGTGCCTCGCGGCTCGCCAGCCAGCCTTTGTGCTCGCCTTTGCCGGGCTCGAGTGCGCCGCTTCTGACCAATGCGTTCACACTAGTCTCGACATGGCCCACCGTTGTCGGCAGCCCAAAATCGAGCGCCGCCTTCAGCAATCCTTCGCGCGGGAACGCTGCCTCGCGCTGCGAGAGATGACGCACCGCGGAAGCAACGGCCTGCGCGGCCGCGATGGTCGGTGCATCCTGCTTGAGGACATGGGCAGGGATCAGTGGATCAGCTGGATCGCCCTTGATCCGCTGCGCGAACTCTCTCAGCTTCGCAATCCCGCGCTGAAGAAGGCTCCCTTCTTTCGAGCTGGGAATGTCCTTCGTTGCAGCCCGCATCTGCGACGCATCGATCAAACCGGCAAGGTCAATTCCGACTTCCTGGGCTTTCTGCCGCCATGCATCGAGAAGGCCTTCCCGGTCCCTGACGGGCGCCTTGTTTTTCCTTGTATTGAGCACAGCAATGTCGCGGGTTTTCGGAGTGTTCTCACCCAGCTGGCGTACCGCGTCGAGGACTTCTTCGCGCCGCGTCGAAAAGGCCATGACCTGCTCGCGGGCAATGCCCGCTGCTTCGAAGTTGCCATGCTTTCCAACCGGCCCTGCTTCGTAACCCATCTTCTCGACGGCCAGACGAAAGCGCGCCATGGTCATCGAGTTGAGGAGGGTGTTGAAAGACCAAAGCTTGTCGTTGCGAAGCGCGCGCCACTTCCCGTCGCTGCCTTGCGTGACATTCGCCACGACCGCGTGAAAATGCAGGTTTGGTTCCTGGTTGCGATTGGTGTCGTGCTGGAAAAGACCAATCGTCAGATTATCTGTCGCGACCTTCCCGTAGCCAGCCTGACTGCCCATCCGGGTCTGCGCCGCGTTCTTTTCTGCCCAGCGCAAGGTCTCGATGACGGCCTCGCGGTAGGCATCGATAATCCGCTGGTCACCGCCCACCAGCGCGAGCAGCGACCAGCTTTTCGGGAGTGAGAATGTGAGGTCGGTTCCAGGCCTGTGAGCCTGGCCCGCATTGCCGACCTGGATACCACCGGGCAGTTCTCCCCGCAGCAAGGCATCGAACTGCTCGGTGCCGACGCGCCCCTCAAGACCAAGTCGCTCCGCTCCCTTCCCAACCCAGGTTCCGGAACGATCGGCATCAGCGCCGGTGTAGTAATTGTCTGCCGCGAAATAGCTCGCTGCAGCCGAAGGGGAGCGCACATTGGCGACGGAAAGCATCCTGTCTGATCCTCGTCACGGCTCCCCTCGCGGCCAGGTAATCCCTCCCCATTTGCCTTTCACATGTCGGGCTCGAACTCGCCGAAATCCTTCTCCGGAGGATCTGCGACCGCGCCTTCACGCAGGTCTTTCTCGACCGGCGTGAGAGGTTGGCGGCCGTTGGCAGCCGAACGGCCTCGTGGCGTCGAACCATCCTTGCCACCTGCGTCATCGCCGGCGGTTCCTGGTTCGGACAGATGCTGTTCCGCGCCCATTGCTGGTGTATCCTCACCGGTTTGCACGGCGGCGAGAGGTAGCGTTGGACCTGCATCCAGATGAGTATCGGACCGGGTTTCGGCACCGAGATCACCAGCATCGCGCCCTGCGTTCAGCTTTTCAAGCGGCACAGCCTCCTGCCGATCCTGCGGTTGATCGACGACACGGCGCTGTCCCTCCAGATCGAGTTTGAGCTGCTTTGTATCGACAGGCTTACCGACACCGTCGTCATTCGAGGCGGGATGTTCGTCATTCGGTTTTGAACCCGGTTTTGCTTGGATCGTCACTGCCGCAGGACCCTGGCCAGGCTTTATGAGCGGTTTCTCGCGGGCGATGAATCCCTCGGCAATACGACCACGCGTGCGCGGAATGAGCGATACCGGCGCAGCGGGGAATCCGTCGGGAAACTTGATGTAGGCCGACAACCGCGGAAGGTTCATGAACTGGTCGGGCAGGAGCAACGGCTCGATCTGCCGCCGGGGGGTCAGGCTGACTGCGTCGCGCGCGTTGTTGTACCCGTAGCTGTAGCCTTCTTCCATGTCCCGCACCTGCCGGTGGCCGATGAAATCGGAGCACCAGGTCGCCGTTTCGCGATCGGCTGTCGCCAGGATGAGCTTGGTGCGCGCAAGCGAGGACAATGTCATGGCCATGTTCTCGCCGTAGACTTCCTTGAGCTTGGCAAACGCATGCACCCCGGTGACGATCGCACCGCCAAAATTGCGCGCCGTTTGCAGCCCCTTTTCAAGCGCCGGTAGTCGGTGAAGGGCGCCGAGCTCGTCGATCAGGAACCACATCCGCAGGTCCTGTGTGCGCTCGAGCGTCATCAGCGTATTCATCGCCGTGTCGAGCCACAGCGTGAGCAACTGCGAGGAGATGCTCATGTCGACATAGCGGGCAGAGAGGAACAGGATCGAGCCCGCCTGGCAGTCGCCTTTGACCCAGTCGCGGACCGAAAAGCGCGGTCCGGATGAGGGCAAGAGCTTCAGCACTTTCGCATTCGCATTGAACACAGCGCGGATCGATTCCGCCATGCGGGCCGCTTCCGGAGCGGTCAGCGGATCGGCCATGGTACCGCGCATCAGCTTATGCACTTCGGACAGGTCAGCGGTCATCAGCCGCCGTGCCAAGGCCTCGTTGGTTGCAGTGCCGGTACGGGCAAGATGAAGACACATCTCGACGAACAGCATGCGCGCCGCGAGCACCCAGAACTGTTCTGAACCACCCCCGTCATGGGGCACGAGCGCTTCGGCAGCGGCATGAAACTCAGCTTCCGTCGTGCAGTCGTTGAAGACGCTCCACAGCGGACACCGCACATCGACAGGATTGAGAATGATGTCGCGCGCGGGATCATAGAAGGCTTCGATAAAGGCCCCTGTCAGGTCGAAAATGACCGCGCGCTGGCCGCGTTCACGCGCTTCGGCAACTAGTTCGGTGAGCGCCACGGTCTTGCCGGTTCCGGTCGTACCGATGAGCATGGCGTGGCTCTGCTCGAGCCGCCACGGCCAGCTTACGCCGGCGAGATGTGCGGGTTGGTAGTGGCCCGCTTCGGCGAGCGCCGACGAGCTCGCAAGCCGCCACTTCCAGCCGAACTTGCGTCCCAATTCCTCGGCCCGGAATGCCTTGTTGTGACGCTCGATTTCTTCTTCGAGTTCGTCGAGCGAAACAAGCATTGCACCACGCTCGTGCTTGCGCTCCTTCGACCGCCCGCCAAAGCGCTCGGCGAACCACCAGAAAAACACGAAGGCCGGGATCAGCAGTACCGCCGAGACCAGCAATCCCTGCTTCACTGCCGTACGAAACGCCTCGACCGCCTCGCGCATCGGCGGGAACTCGCGAACGATGCCGAACGGGAGGCCGACCCTTTCGCCGTCAAGCAGTTCAAGGTTGACCAGCTTGGCCGGATCGAACTCCATGAAGGCATAGAGACTGGCGTAGATATGCATCCAGACCAGGTAGATCTGGTGATCACTCAGAGCCGACCGCACTTCCCAATAGCAGGTGCCGACCGCTACCAGGCCGGTGACAATCAAGGGGCCCTTCAGGCCGGCTGCAAACATGAAACCAAAGTGGCCGAGCAACTGGCTCCCGCGGGTGAAATTCAGGAGATTATGCTTCATGGGATTGGCCTCCCATGTTTGCGTTGACGGGGAGGCCAAGACGCTCGAGGCGTCGCCGGTACGCCTCGTGAGTACGGTCGCGCAAACTCGCGTCAGAATGGCTGGCCAGAAGCGCATCGAGCGCCACCGAAATGAAGATTGCCTGGCGCGCGGGATCGAGCCCTGCGGGGCGGTCCTTCGCCTCGTTATCGCGCTGCCACGCTGCGACAATAAGGTCACGGATAAAGACGCTGACACTGACGCCATGGTCCGCGGCACACTGGCGAACCCAGTTACCAACGGAGAGAGATACGAATGTCTGAAGCCGATCTTGTCGGGTCATGAAACAGGTTCCTTGTCGGGCCGACGGAACCTGGCTCACCTTGCGGAAGGTGCCGATGAGAATAAATCGTGAACAACTCGCAGTCAATCGAAAGATTCAGACGATATTTCAGGGTTTTAGATGCATGAGAGTTGTCAGCGGATCAGCGCAAAGCCGCTCTACTCGCAGACGGGTTGATTTCGCCCAAAACCACATTCTTTAGCAATAACAGAAAGATAAATCCCGAAATCGCGGGGTAGGGTGTGCTCCTTTGTTCCCAAGTGCGCGAGGAGGTCCAGGCAATAAGGGGGATTGATCAAGGACGACCTTTCCCGATCTCCATGTTGGAGCGCGAGCAACCAGGCCTGGCACCTCTTCGGATGCAGATCGAGAGCATTCGACGCCTCCAGCCAAAGACAGCACCTGCGAAAGAGGCAGCGGCCAAGGGCGCGTGGGAAGCAAGGCAAGCGGGGCATGTCGCATGCCCTAGCTTCCCGCCGCCCGACCCGTTGCCGGTTCGCAAGTGCGTGCGGGGCCCAGGAGAAAATCAGGCCGCACCCTCAGGAGCGCATCGCAAGATGCGCGGGACAGAGTGCGTCCACAGCCCCGCTCCATTTATCGGGCGCCGCCACATTGCGGTGGGCGGCCGTCAGAGTAACCGACCGAACCGGTTTCTTGCGCTTCGATGGACTACCCGGCGAACAAGAAAAAAGGGCAGGAACCGTTCCCGGTTCCGGCCCTGTCGATAGTCTCAGAACTCGTCGAGCATGCCGCCGTGGACCGTGTGGACCACCCGCGCTGCGAGATGCGCTGGCAATATGTTGTAGTCACCCTCGTCGAGGGCAAAGTACCCGAGTTCGTCATCCTCGATAACGTGCTGATCGAAGAAGCTGTGCAGCGCTCTCTTCTCGGCTGTTTCCAGAGCCTCGAAATAGCTCCGGGACGGAAGGGCGCAATGCATTGAATAAGCCATGATAATCCTCCTGATTTCTGTCGTGAGACGACAGGAGGCGTTCGCGATGGTCTTGTGCATCCCGGGTCAGGGATCGCCCGAATGGGCGACCGCGATAGCGGCGGTGGGGGTAACGATTTTGTTCGCTGCCGGATGCAATCCGGTGGCGGGCAAAATGGTGGGGCCCCGCCATCCTTGAGGCGGGAGGCGCAAGGCCATCATGCTGGGAGAACCGTGAGCAAGAACCCACAACCTCCGCCCAATATCAAACATCTCCTGCATGCGAATTGCCTTTCCTACACCCCGGTGACGCGGGCATGGAAACAACTGGGGAGCGGATCTGAGGGGGACAAAAGGACAAGTAACATGCCCCGAAACAGGAGCGCGATTGCAGCCCTGCAAAAGCTCGAAGCGGACCGCGAGGCGCTCGACGCCAAACAACGCGAACTTGAAGTGCAAGCAGCCAGGGAACTCGGCGAAATCATCCTGGGAAGCGGCCTCGAAAGCTTCTCGAAGAAGGGCCTGAGGAAGGTTGCCGAAGAACTCGGGAAACTCGGCGAGGATGCCGCGATCGAGAAACTGACGGGGCGCGGTGCAACCCGTGCTTCGAATGCAGCGCCGGGAACCCAGTAACCACAGAAGAAGAGGCCCTGCCGCTTGCGGCAGAGCCTCTTCGTAAGGGGACGATCGGGATCGATGTCAGTCGATCTCGGGAGCGTCGGTGTTGTCGCCTTCTTCACCCGAGCCGTTGCCGCGGGAGAGAAAGTCGACCTTGTCGGCGAGGATCTCGGTGCCGTAGCGCGTGACCCCATCCTTGTCCTCCCACTGGGTGTAGTGGATGCGGCCCTGGACACTGACCAGCTGGCCCTTTGAGCAGTACTGCCCGACGGTCTTGGCAAGGCCATTGAAGCAGGTCACCCGGTGGAACTCGCTTTCCTTGGCGGTGTAGCCGTTATCGTCCTTGTAGGTCTTGCCGTCCTTGTCGCGTGCGGGGCGATCGGTGACGACGGTGATCCCGGTGACGTTGGTGCCGCCCTGGGTCTCGCGGATGTCGGGATCGCGGGCGATGCGGCCGGTGAGGATTGCGATATTGGTCATGATGAAATTCCTTCAGTTCCTCAAACCGGAGACCATCTCCGGCTTGCGAACATCCAGAAGAAGCAGGGCATGGGAGGACTGCACCGCAGGCCTGAAGGGCCGAAGGGAAACCTGTTCATGACGGGGGGTGCGGGCAGGCGGCGAAGCCGCCAACACGGCCGGAAAGGAACGGGTTGCGGCTCCTCAGCTGACCTGGTTCAGGACTGTTCGCGAAGAAAGCCGGATGGGTATCGGGTGCGGGTCTGAAGGTGCCAGGACCCTGCTGCAATCAGCTTACCACATCGCCTTCCGATGCCGCCAGGAGATCCATGAAGTTGCGGGCTGCTTCCCGGTCTTCCTCATTCTCGAAGGCCACGTCGAGGTCAGGGGCAGACCCGAGCAGGTAGAGCATGGCCCACAAGGCAAAGCGCTTGCCCCGGTCCTGCTCGAGACCGAGATCGACCTGGCACCGCTCGATCCCCGATGCCAATGCCTCTGCGCCAACCATTCCGAGATCGGCAGTGCGGAAATAGCGGACGAGGAGCGTATCGAGGTCCATCGCAGTCTCTTCAGGTCAACGATCCAGCCGCAGGCAGGAGAGCTAGGGTTCGAGGGCCGGTCATGCGTCAGTCAATCCGTTGAAGGTTCCTCGCGAAACCGTCGAGCGCGCTCCACAAAGTTCTCCATTTGTGTGGCAGCGTGCAAGGTTAGCGGATGCTGCGTCGCGTCGGCGCGTGGGGAGATGAACTCGGCCAGTTGTTCGATCGCAGTGAGCTGATGATCGCTTGCCGTGGACAATAATCCTAGCACCATGTTTTCGAGCGCGATCACCCTTATGCGTAGCTGGATTATTTCGGCATCCGTGAGCGGAGGGATGTCCCATTTCTCGCAATCGGCCGCGAGGGCTTCTTGCGGCCCGCAAGGGAGCGCACCGCCTTCGTCTTCCCAGCGCGACAGCGCACCGGCCGTTCTTTTTTCGGTCATTGGCAGTTCCTTTCCATGTCCCACCACGCGATTGGCAGCGCAATGCTTGTATAGCACGAAGCCATGCCGGGAAGCGCCTGGCACGACGACAACGAGGACGAAGAGACGGAACCCCGCGCGTTGGGTTGGTCTTCACGCGGGGTTCCAGAACGGCCCCTTGGGCACCTGCGACCCGCAGGGCTTCGGGGGGAGGCGGAGCCGTCCTTTTCTGATGTCCGGATTTTCGTCACGATTGCTTGCAGACGATTTCTCCTGACTATCCTGACTGATGGGCCATGCGCCGGATTACATGCCTTCCATGTCGTGATCGGCCATCGAGGACATGTCATGGCCGGCATGGGGATCGGCGGGCGGGGTCGCCTCGCTCTCGGGTTGCGCGCGCGGTGCCGGCGCGGCGGATGTGGCAGTTGCACGTGGTACCGGAGAGGCGGCTCGCCGAGACGCGGGCGCGGCAGCATCGCCTGTCGAAAGAGCGTCCTGCCGCGCAGCCACTGACTCACTTTCGGAGGTAGAGGTTGTCGGGTCTGCAAGACCACCCTCGGGTGCCATGCCGGGCATCACCGCTGCTTCGCCCATCGGCGACACCTCTGAGGTCGGTGTGCTCTCCTGCGCTTCGTCGCAAGCGGCGAGAGCGGACATCATCGGCGCAATCGCGAAAAATGCGATCGCTGTTTTTGACCTGGAAGTACGCATGCTGTTCAACTCCTTCAGAGCCAGGAAATTCCGAGATGGTTTGGCCCATGCGCGAGTTCGCCGCCAAGGAAGCCCTGCACCAGAATAAGTGCTGCCATCGAGAAGATAGCCGTACGCAACCATGCGCGGCTCTGGCTCGGCCTGCTCGCGAGGTATGCCATTGCCACACCGAGGACCGCGATCAGCATCCCGTTCCATCGATGGACCTGCATGACGGCATCGCCTCCGAACCAAAGGCCGGTGTGAATCCATCCGAACAGAACTGCGACGACTGCGCCGATTGCTCCGCCGTAGACGAGTACGCCCACCGCACTTTCCAGGCCCGCTCCTTTCCGGCGCATCACGAACAATTCGGTGGCCGCAGCCATGAAAAACAAGGCGATCGGGAAGTGGATCGTTGCCGGATGCAGCTTTTTCAGTACGGCCATGACGCCGGTTTCGCTCTCATCCGCATGGCCACCGGCCTCGTCATGGGCTGCGCCCGCTTCATCGTGCGCGCCGGAGGACTCGCCAGCATCCGCAGTCTCGCCCATCTGCGCCATGGCCGCCTGGTCGTGCACATCGCCATTGGTGGCAGCAGGCGCGGCGCTCGCCTCTTCGCCGTGCTTTTCGTCGCCATGAGCCTGAACGGGTCCGACGAAGAGCAGGCTTGCGGCGAGCAGCGCCAGAAATGAGGGGGCTTTCATGTCTCGTATGTCTCCCGACCCTGCAGTTAAAGTGCGACCTATGTGCCTGATACGCACGGCAGCCGCGTGCCCCTCGCATTAATTTGATAGTTCAGCGCGACTGAAGTGCGCCCGGGTGGTCACGCTTGCTGGCGGCATCATCGCGATCGTCGAACGCATTCGGCTCCTGGCCGCGTTCGGCCTGGCGAACGAGGGTAAGGCGTTCGCCCACGCGAATAAGCCCCATGGGCTCAGGCGAGCTTGCTCTTCTTTGCGCGGCGGCGCAGCCTCGGCATCCGGTTCGCCAGCAGGACGAAACCCGACAGGGCTATGATCGTGCCGCCAATGCCGAACAGCAGCAGCCACCAACTGTTGATGCGGTCGCGCTCGGTCCAGTCCATGATGTGGAGGCCCCAGATGAAATCGAACAGGCGCCATGTATCGCTGCGCGCCGCCCCGAGCGTGCCGCTGGCGGCATCGATGTAGATGCGCGTCGAAGCCTCGTCAGCATAGGTGACCTGCCAGGCCGGAAAAGGGCCGCGAAACTCGGTTCCGATGGGGTCATCGACGATCCGTGCGGCCTCGATGGTCGTGCGCGGCCCGGTCCATGCGCGCAAGGCGATGGATTTTGCCGTTGCCGCCGAGATGGGGGAGAGTTTACGCCCAGTCACCGGATCGTGGAGGCTCACGCTACCGTCAACCTTGCGGACCTCGGTCACGGCATCGCCGTCGAGCGAACGTGTCGTTACCGCTGCAAGAGTACCGTCGTTTGCGACCCAGGCCGGGAGCGGGGCATCGGCGGGCAGCGCCTCTTGTTCACGCGAAACGACATGTTCGGAGCGAACTTCTTCCAGGTCGAGAAACGACATGAGGGCGCCGGTTCCCATCCACAAGAGAACCTGGACACCGACGAAAATCGCCAGCCATTTGTGGATCTTGCTGCCGAGCACATGCAGGCGCAGCTTCAGCGACGGCGTTGCCAACCGGTGCTACCTCTTCGAAAGCCGTAATCAGTTGCGCGGCGCGCGCGACGAGGAATGGTACTGGACGATTCTCCACCCGTCCGCATCGTGAGCAAGCACCGATGTCGCCACGCCGTCGCGCTCGATCACCCGGCCATCGCTAAGTTCGATGCGATAGCCATACGTCTCATAGGCATGGGCCATGTGCCCCATCCGGGTGACGGTCAGCGTGGGGTCGGTAAAGGTGAAGCTCACAATCGCGTCGAGCTCGGGGCCCAAATGGTGCTCCATGTAATTGGCAAAGCTTCCTTCGGCCTTGCCATTCTCGAAGATCGCCGAGTCCTCGGCGAAGAGCGCGCGCATTGCCTGCGCGTCGCGCGCTTCAAGAGCGGTGCGATAGGCCTTGAGGGTTTCTTCAGCGCCCGCGACATCGTCCGCCAAAGCGTCCATCGCGTGCATCTGATGGTTCGCATGGGAAGAGTGGTCCATCTGCTGCGCGAAGGCTGGCAGCGGTATCAGCGTGGCAACAAGCGCAGTCGCCGCGATGCGTGTCAAAGTCTTGGTCATGGAAGTTCTATCCTTTTTGAGATTTCAGAACCAGAATCGCACACCGACGACATAATTGGTGACGCTCGGATCCTCTCCGGCGGCCCGCGCAAAATCCGCGCTGTCGCCGATGCGCCATTCCTGGGAAACGCCGACATAGGGCGCGAATTCGCGTGCGAACTCGTAGCGAAGACGCAGACCTGCCTCGATCCGGTCGAGGCCAGCGCCAATGCCGAGTTCGGGAATATCCTGAGCGGAAAGTGCGATTTCGGCACGCGGTTGAAGGATCAGCCGCTGCGTGATGCGCTGATCAAGTTCGCCCTCAAAACGCGCCGTCACATCGCCCTTGGTGGAGACGAAGGCCGCGGCATCGACCTCGAACTGGTAAGGCGCGATCCCTTGGATACCGATAACCGCGTGCGTGCGTTCCGGACCGGTCAGGTCCTGGCGAACACCCGCCTGGAAATCGAAGAAGGGCGCAATGGCGCGGCTCCAGAGCGCCTGGACCTCGGCGCCTTCTATGGGTTCGCCGAAGCTGCCCTCACCCTCGGACTTGAACCAGAATTTGTCGATGTCGCCGCCATAATATCCCTGGATGTCCCACAGATATCCATCCTTCCCCTCGCGGGCGCGGTACTCGAGCCGGTCGCCCTGAAACCAGAAGCGCATTCCTCCGTCGGTCTCGCGGACAAGCTCGCGGCGCGCTTCGTTCATGGCTTCCTCGCCCCAGATGGCGACCGCCGCGCGCGCTGGGCCGCTCCCTGCTTCTGGAGGAGGCGGCAGCAGCGGGATATCATCGTCCGAGCCCATCTGCATCGCCGAATGGTCCATGCCCTGCCTGTCCTGCGAAGGCGTCTCCCCATGGTTCATCTGGCTGTGATCCATCTGCCCATGGTCCATCGACGAACTGGCCTCCGCCTGACCCATCTCGCCGTGATTCATCTGCGAATGATCCATCGCGCCTTCGGCGGGCTTGCCCTGCGGCATCGAGCCGTGATCCATTCCTTCATGACTTTCGGGCGATGCCTGTGGACGGGCAGCGTCCACAGGCATTGTCATGCCAGAATGGCCATCCTGAGCGGTCATCGCACCATGATCCATGGTTGAGTGATCCATCTGCGAGCGGTCCATGGCGGCTTCAGGTTGAGCAGCCGGTTCGCATGCTCCATCTGCAACCGGATGCCCCATCGCGCGATGGCGCTCGGCTTCTTCCTCGCACTTCGTCTTCGCGTCAGCCTGCGCCTCGGCGCTTTGCTGCGGCTCCGCCGGCGAATGACCGGCATGCTGCGCCGCCGCGGGGGAGGCGAGAACTGAGCCGGCTGCGACCGATGCGAGCAGGCTGACAATACGAATTTTCATGCTTCGCTCCCGTCGGGATTGGCGACCGTGACGATCTGAAACATCCCGGCATGCATGTGGTAGAGAAGGTGACAGTGGAAGGCCCAGTCGCCCGGCTCGTCCGCCGTCAGGTCGAACTGCGCGCTGCCACCCGGCTGCAGGATTACCGTGTGCTTGAGCGGTTGACGATCGGCCGGCGCGCCATTGACCAGCTCGAAGAAATGACCGTGCAAGTGAATGGGGTGCGCCATCATCGTGTCGTTGACGAGCTTCACGCGCACGCGCTCGTTATAGGCGAAACGGATCGGCTCGTCTGAGACGGCGGAGAACTTCTTGCCGTCGAACGACCACATGTAGCGCTCCATATTGCCGGTCAGATGAATTTCCATTCGCCGGGACGGCGTGCGGCCCTCGCGGTGTGGAGTCAGAGCGCGCAGCTTGCGATAGTCGAGCGTACGATGCGGCACATCGGCGAGACCGATGCCGGGATCGCCCATGCGGTCGACCGGGTTCATCGAGACCATGTCGAGACCGGGCCCGACCTTCACATCGGGCGGCAGAAGCGACGTGTCGCGCATCTGCATCCCCGACATGCCGGCCATGCCTGCCATCTCGGATTGGCCGGACGAACCATGATCCATCCCCGCCATGTCGCCGCCACTTCCGTGGTCCATGCCCGACATGCCGGCATCGCCAGACGAGCCGTGGTCCATGCCGCTCATGCCCATGTCGGCCATGGTCAGAAGCGGCGGATCGCGCAGCGGCGGAATGGCGGCGCGAGCGCCGGGTGCGCTCGCGAGTGTGGCAATACCCATGCCCGAGCGGTCCATCGACTCCGCGACCAGCGTGTAGGCTTGTTGCGCGCCCGGCGTCACGACGACGTCGTATGTCTCGGCCACACCGATCTGGAACTCGTCGACCTCCACCGGCTCGACGTTCTGCCCGTCCGCCTGAACGATGGTCATCGGCAGGCCGGGAATGCGAATATTGAAGAAGGTCATGGCGCCGGCATTGATGAAGCGCAGCCGCACGCGTTCGCCCGGGCGGAAGAGGTATTCCAGATTGTCGAGCGGGCCATGGCCGTTCAGAAGATAGGTATAAGCCGCGCTCGACACGTCGAGGATGTCCGTCGGCATCATGCGCATTTTCGCCCACATCCGGCGATCCTCGCCCGAAAGCGGGTAATCGTCGGTCCAGGTGTTCTGGTTGTAGTTGAAGTAGCCTTCGCCCTTCTTGAGCTTGTCGAAAATCGTGTGGGGCGACATTTCGCTGAATTCGCTCAGCACCACGATATATTCGCGGTCGGCCTGGACCGGATCGGGTCCGGCGGGGTCGACCACGATCGCGCCGTAATGTCCGGCCTGTTCCTGCAGGCCGCTATGCGAGTGCCACCAGTAGGTACCCGACTGGCGAACCGGAAATTCGGCGGTGAAGGTCTCTCCCGGTTTGACGCCGGGAAAGCTCACGCCAGGCACTCCATCGAGCTGAAACGGCACGAGCAGACCGTGCCAGTGGATCGAGGTATCTTCCTCGAGCTGGTTATGGACATTGAGCCGGACGGTCGTGCCTTCCTGCAATCGCAACAGCGGACCGGGGATCGTGCCATTGACGGCGATCGCGCCGCCGCGCCTGTTGCCGGTCGCGAAGGCCGATCGGGCAACGGTGAGGTCGATATTGGGGCCGGATATCTCGTCCAGCCCCTTGCGGGCGTTACCTGCGAGGATGTCCGCGCCCCGTGCCCAGGCAGGCATCGCCCCGGCAAGGCCGAGCAGACCCATTCCTCCTGCTCCGGCTCCGAGAAACTTGCGTCGATTGACGGCGATCATAAAGGGCTCCTGACTTGGCGTTTACCGTTACTTACGCGCGCGCCCAGCCAACCCCTCAAAGTTTTTCGAAGCGCTCCTTCAGCCTGTTGCGCGCGCGATATACGCGGGTTTCGATCGCCTTTTCGGTCGTTCCGAGAAGATCGGCCGCCTCGGCCTGGCTACGCCCCTCGATGGTCACGAGCACAAGCGCTTCGCGCAGCCTTACAGGCATTCGCGCGATCTCGGCCTGAACGAGATTGAGCTCTTCCCTGGAAACGGCCAACGCTTCAGGACCCGGCAAATCGTCGGCGATGGAATGGAGTTCGTCATCACCCGACAGTCCGAAAAAGCCTGCGACCTTGCGCCTGCGCAAACGGTCCCGGCAGCGGTTGAGGACGACGGTTGTCAGATAGGGTCCGATCGGCTTGTCCGGATCGAGCCGATGGCGCGTCAGCCACACCGAAGCGAGGCTGTCCTGAACAACGTCCTCCGCCTGAGAAGGAGAGGAAAGCATGCGTGTCGCGAGCGCGAGAAGCCGACCGGTTTCATGCTCGACGAGCTTGCTGAAAGCCCGCTTGTTACCGGCCCTCACCTGCGAGACAAGGGCCTCATCCGGATTGTCGCCCGCCCCCGACATGGCGCTTCAGTCGCGTGGGTCGCGGGTCAGGGCGTCGGAGACCTTGCGATCGAACTGGCGTTGCTGCTCGGGTTCGAGAATTTCACGCATGTCGAAGACATGCCGTACCGTTGCTTTCTGCAGATCGCCCATACGCGCATGCACCTCGTCGATCGCGGCCGAAACCTCGGGACCGTACTCGTGCTCATTTTCCATCGCCTGGGCGAGCCGGGCATTGGCTGCGCGCGCCGATCCTTCGAGCCGTGCCCTTTCGACAGCGAAACGGGCCTCGAGCGCATCGAGACGCTGCTCCTGGTCGGCCGTCAGGGTGAGCTCGTCGTGCACGAAATCGTGAAGGCCGGAGCCTGCCTCGTGATTGGCCCAGCGATCCGCGGCAATCGCGCCGAGGCATCCTGCAAGTGCTGCGAGAAGCACCGCGAGAACGATATGCGTCGTCTTCAAACCTTATTGCTCCACATGGAGGAGCGCCGATGGGGACAGCTGTTCGCCGAGGATAAGACTCTCGCCAAATGACGCGGAAGACGTGCCATAGCCGCCGGGCCAACCGTTCGTTCCGGCGCCAGCTCCAAGCCCGACGACGAACAGACCGACGAACAGAGCCGTCCTGCGGCGTCGGTCGGCGATTTCGCCAAGCTGTCCGGCGCGCTGCCAGACGCCATCCATGAAGTCGGCGGGGACCTCGCTGGTGGTGGTGGCGGAAAGGGTTCCGAGCACCGCATCAAGAGAGTGATTGTCACGCATCCGAAAAACTCCTGTGGGTTGCACGTGTTCTATACGCGCTCACCTGCACAATCCCTTAAACTTCTTTTTTGAGGGATTGGCAGCAGTCGAACGTAATCGAGAGTGAGGAAATCAGAAACGGGACATACGACGAGGAAAAAGGGCATCTGTCGTGAACAACGCCACTAAGCCAGAGGATAGCAGCGAGTTCACGCCTTTGCTCGGCAAAAGCTTTCTTACGCCGATCTACGACCCGATCATCACTCTTGTAACACGCGAAAAGCGCTGGCGTCGACAAATTGTCGAGCATTTGCATCTCGCGCCTGGCGACCGGGTCATAGACGTCGGCTGCGGAACCGGCAGCCTATTGCAAGCCATGTTCAGCGACTGCCCACAGGCTCATTTCGTCGGCGTCGACCCCGATGCTTCAGCCCTGCGGATCTCTCGACGCAAACTGGGAGCGATCGCAAATTTGATCAGGTGGCATAAAGGCTTTCTCGAAAGCCTCGAGCTGCCCGCAGGGTGGCAGCCGAACAAGATCGTCAGCAGCCTCGTCCTTCACCAAGTTCCCTTGCGCAAGAAGCAGGCAATCCTGGAAACCATCGAAAGCTTGCTCGTGCCAGGCGGAACCGTGTTGATCTCCGATTATATGAAGCAGGATAGCCCACTCATGCGGAGCCTCTTCCGGGCGACCGTCCAGTCGCTTGACGGCATAAGCGACACGCAGCCCAGCGCCGACGGCGAAGTCGAAAAACTGTTCGCCGAAATCTTCACCGAGCCATGCCTGCTCCACCGGTTCCCGACGGTAACCGGGACGATCTCGCTATGGCGCGGATACAAGAAAGGAATTGCACAATGAATTTGAAAAAGCCTTCGCTGCTCCGGCGATCGATTAGCGGCGCGGCCCTGCTCGTGCTGGCAGCCTGTTCAAACGTGGCGCAGGCAGCGACTTACACGATGTTCCGGGATCCAGGATGTGGGTGCTGTCTGAATTGGGCAGGCCATGTCGAAGACGGGATGAATACGAAGGTGGCATCGGTCGACAGCAAGGACATGGCGGCGATCAAGACCGCGCGCGGCGTACCGGAAGAATTGTGGTCGTGCCACACGATGGAGGTCGATGGATACATCATCGAAGGTCACGTGCCCGCCGAGGCAGTAGACCAGCTTTTGCGCGAGCGGCCCGCCGGCGTTGCCGGCCTTGCGGTTCCGGGAATGCCGCTGGGATCTCCCGGCATGGAGGCAGGAGACCGGATCCAGCCCTATGAGGTCATCGCCTTTGGTCCGACCGGACAGAGCGTCTTCGCATCTTATCGGTGATTGTAAGGAACTGACGCCAGTGGCCGCGCGAGAAATAAGGGCGATGTCTCGTTGAAGAACAATCGCGCGGGAATAACACAGAAGCCCGGGACACCGGGACGGGCGCTAAGATGCCTGTCGATCATCCCGCTGGGTCCGGGGCCGGCTGCCCCGACGGTCCCGGACCCTTCCGTTTGCATAATTTTAGGACGCACGAAGTGGGAGAAATGCGATGGTAAAAGGATCAATCAAGAACTCGATATTCGCATGGGGCTGGACGCTCAGCGTGTTCCTGCTTGTCAGCTACCTCCTATGCATTGCCTTCGGAGGCCTCGCACCCGAGCGGTTTCACATGCACCAAGCCTGGGCTCCGTTGCTGCCATGGTTCGAATGGCTGACCCTGTCGGGATTTCTCGCAGGAGCGGTGGGCAGTTTTCTCTACGGCTGGTACATCGCACTCATCGCGGTCCCGCTGCACCGGTTTTTCCAGGCCCGGTTTTCCTGATTTGACGCGCTGAATATTAGGCGCACTCAGCGTGGACTGCCGTGCCTCGACGCGCCGCCATCGGCATCGCTGCAGGAAGAAAGAGCGCGCCGCCGGAAATCGATAGCTCAACGCGATTCCGGGGCCAGCCCAAGGATGGCTCATGCCCCGCCAGAAAATTTTTTGAGGGGTGAGCCGCTTCGCAACGTACTGCTTGTCGTGATGTTTCTCGGACGGGAGGACATCGACAGGGGAAAGACTTGCAGACAGATGGCGACGATCAACATGGGAAGAGTGCTGGATCGATAACGCTGCTTGGCGGTGTCGCAATGGGAACCGGCGTCATGATCGGCGCCGGTATCTTCGCACTGACTGGCCAGATTGCCGAACTGGCTGGACCGCTATTTCCGCTTTCGTTTATTGCCGGCGCGCTGGTTACTTCGCTCGCCGCCTACAGCTACATCAAGATGTCGAACCGCTGGCCCTCCTCGGGCGGCATCGCGATGATCCTTCAGAAAGCCTACGGACCAGGCGTCGTGGCAGCCTCGGCATCGCTCCTGATGGCGCTGTCGATGGTCATCAACGAAAGCCTGGTCGCTCGAACCTTCGCGACCTATGCCTTGCGGCCCTTTGGGCTCGAGAGCAGCGGCATTCTGGTTTCCGTCGCGGCACTGGCGCTCATCGTCTTCGCCTATTTCGTGAATGCCGCCGGCAACAAATCGGTCAGCGGATTTTCGCTCATTATGTCGGCGATCAAGATCGGCGGCATCGCCCTGTTCGCGATTGCGGCGATCTGGGCCAGCGGATTTTCGGACGGTGCCTTCTCAGAGCCGGTCGCGCTTTCGGGCCTCGACGCGCTGCTCGCGTCGGTCGCCTTCTCGATCCTTGCTTTCAAAGGTTTCACCACCATCACCAACAGTGGCGGTGAAATCATCAATCCGCACCGGAATGTCGGTCGAACCATAATCATCTCGATCGCAATATGCGTGGTCGTCTACCTCCTTGTCGCGGTGGCGGTCGGTGCCAGCCTCAGCACGTCAGAAATAGCTGAGGCGCGCGATTATTCGCTTGCGGCGGCTGCGCGCCCCGCGCTCGGAGAGCTTGGCTTCTATTTCACAGTGGCAATCGCGATCGCAGCCACGACCTCGGGTGTCATCGCCAGCGTTTTCGCCGTTTCGCGAATGCTGACGATGCTGACCGAGATGAAGATGATCCCGCATAGCCATTTTGGCATGAGCGGACCGATCCGCAGTCACATGTTGGTCTATACCGTTGTTGTCGCAGGCACGCTCGCGGTCCTGTTCGATCTTTCGCGGATCGCCTCGCTCGGAGCGTTCTTCTATCTCGTAATGGACATGCTCGTGCATTGGGGCGTGCTGCGCGGTTTGCGGGAAGAGATAGGCGCGCGCGCCTGGATCCTTTGGTCGGCCCTGGTGGCAGACGGCGTAGTCCTGACAGCTTTTGCCCTCGCCAAGCTCGAAACCGACCCTGCGGTCGTCGCCTATGCGGTCGCAGGTATCGTCGCAGTGTTCGGAGCCGAATGGTTCTATCTCCGTCGAAATCCCGCGCTTCGTGAAATGCCTGCCACTCACGATGGAGATTATAGATGATCGCCGCACTTGTGCTCGCCATTGCACTTTTTCTGGCTTCGGTCGGCGCGCATCTTTCGATTCTCGGCGCAGGGCATCGCATGCTCGACGCACGCCGAAATTTCTCTGCCAAGCTTGGGGTCGCGCTTCTCGTCCTGGCATCGCACCTGCTTGTCGCGACGCTCTTCGCTGGCGGTTTCTGGCTGGGCGCGGAGCTGGGCCTCGGCGGGTTCGACAAGACGCCGGCGATGAGTGCGATGGACTATTTCTATTTCTCGCTGATCAACGTGACCACACTGGGGCTCGGCGACATCTACCCGACCGAGCACCTGCGCGTCATTGCCGGCGTCGAAGCTTTGACCGGCTTCGCGCTCATCAGCTGCTCGGCACAATTGTTCTGGACCATGATGAAGGAAGGAGAAAACGCATGACTGAAAGCACATCCCACTCGGATAAGGGAGGGGGCGGCAACTACTGGCGATTCATGGCCATGGTATCGACCTCGACCGTGATCATGTTCTTCCTGATGTATGCCAACAGCTTCGACATGGACGACGTGTTCTGGAGCGAGACGCGCTTCTGGATGATGTTCGTCATGGGCGCGATGATGATGGTGGTCATGCTGCTCTTCATGTGGGGCATGTACAAGGACCGGACCAAGAATTTCATCATCCTGGGTGTCGGAGCCGTCGTCTTCGCACTCGCGCTATGGCTCGTACGCAGCCAGACCACGGTCGACGACACCGAATACATGGCCGCAATGATTCCGCACCACTCGATCGCGATCATGACCAGCGAAAGGGCGAGCCTGAAGGATCCGCGTGTCCGCGAACTTGCTCAGGCCATCATCGTCGCGCAGCGGCGTGAGATCGCCGAGATGAAATACCTCATCCAGGACATCGAGGAGAACGGCCCGCGCACCGAAGAACGCCTGCCCGAGGAGATGCAGCAATGAACAAGATCGCACTTCTGACTCTTGCAGCCCTTCCGCTGGCGGCCTGCAATACCAACACCGCGATCGGTAATGACCGCGAAGCACAGCTCGATCCTCCGGCAACGGCAGCTCCGATAGAGAGCGCTGCGAGCGCTCTTGCCAATCTCAGCCCCGGCCTCATGCTGCCCGAGACCATGAGCGACGCGGACCTCGCCGCGCTGGGAGCCGAGAACACGTGCCAGTTCCGCCTGACCGAGGTCGCGTTCCCGTCATTCGTCTACGACAACAGCGGTCGCGGGGCGATCAAGATCAATGGCAAACTGATCCCCGTCACGGCAAGCGCCTCGGGTGAGTATGCGAATGGTGAGCTTCGTATCCGTACGCGCCTTCTCGATGACGAAGGAGACGCGGGCCTGCAAATGCAGGAGCTCATCGTCGCCGGCCCCCGGATGAAGGACGAGTTCGGGTTCTGGGGGTACACGACCTGCGGCAACAGCGAAGCGTGAACACGAGCGAGCGGGCGCCGGCTTCCGTCGGTGCCTGCTCCATGATCATGATCGGCCCGGCACGCGCGGCCGAATTTATAATGAGGTGCTACAGTGGAAGCTGAGCCTGTGAGCGATGCAGCCCCCCTTGCGGTCTTCGGTGCCGGAGGAAAGACCGGCACGGAAATATTGCGCCATGCGGTCCGCAAGGGCATCGCGGTACGAGCGTTCGAGCACACCTTGCCCGAACCATCGGACCGGGCCGACAATGTCGAGTACCTCCAGTGCGATGTACTCAGTGACGACTTCCGCAGCGAGCTCGAAGGTTGCCGTGCTGTTATTTCCGCACTCGGTATAGGGTTTAGTCCATCTACGGCGATCGATCCGCCTCCGCTTTATACGGAGGGAACCCGCAAGCTGGTGGAAGCGATGTCGACGACCGGCATTTCCCGGATCGTCGTGATATCGGCGGCGTTTGTAGAGCCGCAGCCCAGCGTTCCTGCATGGTTCGAGCTCACGGCAAGACCAGCCTTGCACAATATTCTCGAACAGATGCGCGCCATGGAAGATCTTCTGGAGCGCGCGAAAGGCCTGAATTGGACGTCTGCGCGACCGGGCTGGCTCCTCGACGAACCCTATACGGGTGAAGCCGTCATTACCGACGAGCGTCTTGCCGAGGGTTGCTTTCGTTGCCGGCACGCCGACCTCGCGGCAGCCATGCTCGAATTCGTCTGTGAGAACACCTGGGTCAACGCCAAGCCCGCTATCGCCCGGCCAGAAGCAGACCGCTTCGAGAATGTCTCGGCACTCAAAGCCGAACTCGGGATCGACTAGATCGACGCGGTCTCACGGAAACACTCCAACAACGAGGCAAAACATGCTGCTCGAGAAGATAAAGACCCCCGGCCTCTCCCACCTTTCCTATCTGATTGGTTCGCAGGGCAAGGCAGCGGTCATCGATCCGCGCCGGGACTGCGAGATTTATGTCGAGCGTGCCCGCGCCGAAGGGCTGGAGATCACGCATATCTTCGAAACGCACAGGAATGAGGATCTCATCACGGGATCGCCGGTATTGGCCAAAATGACCGGTGCCCGCGTTCTGCACGGTCCAAACCCTGCGGACGAGATTGTTTTCGCCGACACCGCGCGAGAGGGCGACGTTTTCGAGATCGGGAAGTTGCGGATTTCGGTGCTCGAAACTCCCGGTCACACCGACGATCATCTCGCCTTCGTCCTCCATGACGACGATTTTCCCGAAGGACCGATCGGCGTGTTCACCGGCGATGCGCTCTTCGTTGGCGACGTCGGACGGACCGATTTCTATCCCGAGCGCGCGCGGGAGGTCGCGGGCCTCCTGTACGATTCACTGCAGAAGATTTGCGGTCTGGGTGACCAGACGATCATTTACCCCGCGCATGGAGCAGGCTCGGTCTGCGGTTCGGGAATGGCGGACCGGGAATTCTCGACCATAGGCCACGAACGTCGCAACAATCCCCGGCTCCAGATCGCCCATCGCGAGGAATTTATCGAGGCCAAGCTCGCCGAGCATCATTACCAACCGCCCTATTTCAGGCTGATGGAGCGCCTGAATGTCGAGGGAACATCTCCTGCGCCACGGATTTTGCGACCAAAATGTCTCATGCTCTCGGACATTCGCGAAATCGACCCCGATCATGTCGTCGACGTACGGGATCCGCTTGCATACGCAAGCGGGCATCTGCCTGGTTCGATATGCCTTCCGGTCGGCATGATCTCGGCGTTTGCGGGCTGGTTCATCAGGGAGGGTGAAACAATCGCCCTCGTCGGATCGGCGGAAGACCAGCTGGCTTCGGCCATGACACACCTTGTGAGGATCGGGCTCGACTCGATCGACGGCGGCTATGTCGGTATCGTCCCGGCTGCAGCGCAAGGAATGGACATGGCGAACCTTCCGATGATCGGGACGAGCGAGGTTCAGGATCGTCTCGAGCGCAAGCGCGACAACTGGACCTTGCTTGACGTGCGTGACCTCGATGAGCGGCGCAGCAGCGCGATCGAGGGATCGGAACACATCTACGTGGGCGAACTCAATTCCCGCTTCGCCGAGCTCGATCGCGAACGCGCCTATTCCGTCATGTGTGCCAGTGGCATGCGTGCGAGTGTGGCGGCGGGCTGGCTGCAAAGCAAAGGATTCGAAAAGCTCGATATATATCTGGGCTCGATGGGTGCCTGGCAGCACGCGTCGTGATGAACCATCGCACCCGATGCGAGGTCCTTGTCTTGCGCTCTTCAAAGCTTTACGCCTTTTTTATGCGAGTCTTGCGCACCCTTGGACTGCTACTGATCGCCTGCGGGCTGTTCGTCCAGTCGGCAGCGCATGCATCTGCCCTGCCGCAGGCGGTCGATGCAGGCAAACCGGCCTGCGCCGAGATGGAGATGATGGCGGGCGCAGCTTCCATGGACGATCATGACGGCGTGCCTTGCAAGAACCTTCGGCTGGATTGTCTCGTGGCATTCGGCTGCATCCCGCCCCTCGTTCCAGGGGGTGATGCGACCCTGGTTGGTGAAATACCGGCGCAGGCTTCTCAGTTCAGCAGATTAGTCTCCAATTCGCTCGCAGCCACAGGACTAGGGCCAGAGCCGCCACCTCCGCAACTTCCGGCATGACCCGTGTGCAGGCTCAAGCCTGCGCGCTCCTGCCTCTGGATGAACGGCCTGCGCTCGACGCGGGCCGGTGATCCGGAACGCGTGTCTGACGCGCTCCTTTTGCGGATGAACGATCATGAAACGAATAAGCTGGACCGCGCTTCCGGTCCTGCTGGCCCTCGCGCCGGCGAGTAATGCCCAGTCGGTGGGCTATGAGGAAGCTTTGCGAGCAGCAACGAGCGACCAGCCCCAGGTTCGAACAAGCGAGCTAAGACTGGACGCCCGGCGCGAGATCGCCGACGCTGCCGATGAATTGCCCGATCCGCGGCTTCGCGCGAGCATCCAGAACCTGCCGGTAAGCGGGCCGGCTGCGTTCGAGCTGAATCGCCAGCTCCCAACGCAGATCCAAGTCGGTATCGAACAGGAGATCCCCAATCTCGCGAAACGTCGGGCCCGGTTCGGAATGGCGGAGGCCGACATCGACCTTGCCGCAGCACAGTTGCGTCAAACAAGTTACAGGGTGCGCGTGGGAGCAGGAATGGCATGGATTTCGTTGGCTTATGCCCAACGGGCTCTGACCGTCGCCGACGATGCACTTGCTGAAATCGAGAGGCTCGTACCACTCGCGCGCAGTTCTGTCGCCGCCGGTTCGGCCAGACCCGCCGAAAGTCTGGAAGTACGCCGTGCCGTGCTCGAAGTCGAAGACATGCGGACCAGGATCGAAGCCGACCGAGAGACCGCTCAGGCCATGCTGTCGCGCTATACGGCTCTGCCGAACGCTACCGCGACCGGAACCATCCCTTCGGCCGATCTCGATCCCGAAGGTTTGCGGGCCATGCTCCAAAGCAATCCGGAGCTTGTCGTGGCGCTTGCGCAGGTTCGTCAAGCGGAAGCGCGAAGTGATCTTGCCCGATCGGAAAGGCGTCCGGATTTCGGCGTCAATGTGAGCTATGGAAGGCGCGATCCCGACTTTGGCGATGTCGTCTCGGTGATGGGTTCGATCACGCTCCCGATTTTCGCCGACCGGCGCCAAAACCCGCGTGTAGCCGCCGCCGACGCCGAGGCGGCGGCGGCGCAGTCGGCCAGAGCAGACCGGCTCCGTGAACTCGAAGCCCAGTTCGAGACCGATCTCGCCGCATGGCGCAGCGCTTATCGACAATGGCAGCGCGCGACGGACGAACTGCTCCCTCTTGCCGAAAGCCGCGTGGACCTCGAACGCGCGAGCTTTGCCGCAGGCCGCGCGGATCTGCTCGACATCATCGACGCCATCAAAACGCTCGCCATGCTGCGGGTGGAAATTCTGCAACGCGAAGAGGCGTCCGTCGAGGCCGCCGCGAACCTGCGACTGACTTATGGGGAGTATGGCCGATGAGACCCGCAATGGGAGCCGCGTGGGACAGGCTGTCGCCGCGCCAGAAATCCTGGATGATGGCAGGCACGGTCGCGCTCATCAGTCTTGCCGCCGGCTATGGTCTCTCGCAGCTCGGCGAAGGCCAGGGTGGTGCAAGCGACGCGGGCGGCAGTGCGACCGAATGCGAGGAGGTCCTTTACTGGTACGACCCGATGGTGCCGGGGCAGCACTTCGACGAGCCGGGCAAGTCGCCCTTCATGGATATGCAGCTGGTGCCCAAGTGCGCGGGCGAGGAGGCCACTGCAGGCGTCAGGATAGATCCCGGCCTGGTGCAGAATTTCGGCATCCGCACCACTGAAGCCGAGTACGGCGTCCTCGAGCCGGAAATAACCGTCACAGGCGTTCTGGCCTACAATGAACGCGACGTCGCGATCGTCCAGCCACGTGCCGGAGGCTATGTACAAAGAACCTACGGCCGCGCGCCCGACGATGTCGTTGGACGGGGCGCGCCGCTCGCGGATATCCTGGTTCCCGAATGGGGCGGAGCGCAGCAGGAGTATCTGGCCGTCCTGAACAGCGGTGATGAAGAACTTGCGCAGGCCATGCGCGAACGCATGCGCCTTTTGGGCATGCCTCCAGGCCTGATCTCATCGGTAGGGCGCAATGGACGTCCGCAGTCCACGATCACCGTTACCGCGCCGATTGGAGGTGCCATCACATCGCTCGGCGTGCGTCCGGGAATGACAGTCATGGCCGGACAGACGCTCGCCGAGATAACCGGTTTCTCACCGATCTGGCTCGAAGCCGCGGTGCCTGAAAGGCAGGCGGCGACTGTCCGCGTCGGGCAACCTGTCAGCGCGACGCTGACCGCATTCCCCGAGGAACGCTTCTCCGGGCCCATCATCGCTATCCTGCCGAGCGCGCAGGATGCAAGCCGTACGATCACCGTTCGTGCGCAACTGCCCAATGCATCCGGGCGCCTCAAGCCGGGCATGTTCGCACAGGTCTCGCTGACCCCGGACACACGCCGCGCGCTGCTGGTCCCCTCCGAAGCGGTTATCAGGACCGGACGTCGAACCATCGTGATGGTGAAGCAGGACGAGGGCGGTTTCATGCCCGCCGAGGTCCGGATCGGCCGCGAAGCGGGTGGAAGGAGCGAAGTGTTGGCCGGTCTGTCGGCAGGCGAGCAGGTCGTAACATCGGGTCAGTTCCTGCTCGATTCCGAAGCAAGCCTCACCGGACTGGACGTCCGTCCGGTCGATCAGGCAGATGACGCTTCCACCGGCGGCGAGGACGAACCAGCGACCTTCGGTGCCACCGGCACGATCCAGTCGATCGCCGATGGTTCGGTGACGCTGCGGCATGGTCCTGTGCCCCGGCTCGATTGGCCCGCGATGACCATGACCTTCCGCACGAAGAGCGCGGCGCAAATGCGCGGGCTCGAGACGGGAGACAGGGTGCGCTTCACCTTCACCCAGGAGGATGCCGGCCCCCGGATCGAGTCTATCACGAGGGCCGGACAATGATTGCTCGGATAATCGATGCCTCGATCGCCAACCGCCTGTTTATCGTTCTCGCCGCCGTCGCGGTAACGCTGGCCGGTTTCTGGGCGGTGCGCACGACGCCGGTCGACGCGTTGCCCGATCTGTCCGATGTGCAGGTTGTGGTCCGGTCAAACTATCCGGGTCAGGCCCCCCGGATCGTCGAGGACCAGGTCACCTATCCCCTGGCAACGACCATGCTCTCGGTGCCGGGGGCGAAAACCGTCCGTGGCTATTCGATGTTCGGTGACAGCTATGTCTATATCATCTTCGAGGACGGAACCGACCTCTACTGGGCCCGCTCGCGCGTGCTCGAATATCTCAACCAAGTGCAGAACCGCCTGCCCGATGGCGTCACGAGCACGCTTGGTCCCGATGCAACCGGTGTGGGGTGGATCTACGAATATGCGCTGGTCGATCGCAGCGGCGGGCACGACCTTGCAGGACTGCGCAGCCTGCAGGACTGGTTCCTGCGCTATGAGCTCAAGACGATCCCCGGCATTGCCGAGGTCGCCAGCGTCGGCGGCATGGTCAAGCAATACCAAGTCGTTCTCGAGCCTTACCGGATGGCATCGCTCGGCGTGACTCACGCCGAGATCGTGAGCGCAATCCAGTCCGCCAACCAGGAAGCGGGCGGCTCGATCGTCGAGATGGGCGAAGCCGAATATATGGTCCGCGCTTCTGGCTATCTCGGCGACCTCGATGATTTTCGGCAAATTCCACTACGCACTGCGAGTGGCGGTGTCCCGGTCACGCTGGGCGACGTAGCGACGATCCAGGTCGGACCCGAACTGCGCCGAGGCATCGCCGAGCTCAATGGCGAAGGCGAGGTTGCCGGCGGCATCATCGTTCTGCGTCAGGGTGCGGATGCAAGAAGCGCCATACAGGCCGTCGAACAGAAACTCGACGACTTGCAGGCAAGCCTTCCCGAAGGCGTCGAGATCGTCACGACCTACGATCGCTCTCAGCTCATTGATGCGTCTATAGAAAACCTCACCACGAAGCTCATCGAAGAGTTTATCGTCGTGGCGCTCGTATGCGCGCTGTTCCTCTGGCACGCGCGTTCGGCACTTGTCGCCATCATCACCCTGCCTTTGGGCGTGCTCGCGGCCTTCATCGTGATGCGCTTTCAGGGCGTCAATGCCAACATCATGTCGCTGGGTGGAATAGCCATTGCGGTCGGTGCGATGGTCGATGCCGCCGTCGTCATGATTGAGAACGCGCACAAGCATCTCGAGCGATGGGAACACGAGAATCCCGATACCGTGCTCGCGGTGAAGGAACGCTGGCGGATCATCGCCGATGCATCGAAGGAAGTGGGACCGGCGCTGTTCTTCAGCCTGCTGATCATTACGCTGTCGTTCCTACCGGTCTTTACCCTGCAGGCGCAGGAAGGGCGGTTATTTGCACCGCTTGCTTTCACCAAGACCTATGCGATGGCTGCCGCGGCCATTCTTTCGGTAACGCTGGTGCCGGTGATGATGGGTTGGCTGATCCGTGGGAAGATCCCTTCGGAAGATTCCAATTTTCTAAACCGCTGGCTGACGAAAATCTATCGTCCGGGGCTCGACTGGGTCATGCGGCGCCCCAAGGCAACGCTGGCGATCGCGGCGCTGATCTTTCTGACCACCGCGATCCCCTTCACCCGGCTTGGCGGCGAGTTCCTCCCGCCGCTCGATGAAGGCGATTTGCTTTATATGCCGAGTGCATTGCCCGGCCTTTCCCCCGGCGAGGCGTCGGCGCTGCTGCAGCGCACCGATCGCCTGATCAAGTCGGTCCCGGAAGTGGAAACGGTGTTCGGTAAAGCGGGGCGCGCCGATACGGCGACGGATCCGGCTCCCCTGACGATGTTCGAAACGACGATCCGCTTCAAGCCCCGCGAAGAATGGCGCGAGGGAATGACGCCCGATCTGCTGGTCGAGGAACTCGACCGGGTCGTCCAGGTGCCGGGCCTCGCCAATGTCTGGGTGCCGCCGATCCGCAACCGGATCGACATGCTCGCGACCGGAATCAAGAGCCCGATCGGGGTCAAGGTGTCAGGCGACGATCTCGATCAACTGGAACGCGTTGCACTCGATGTGGAGCGTATCGCCAAGACCGTGCCTGGCGTGAGTTCCGCGCTGGCCGAGCGGCTGTCGGGCGGTCGCTATGTCGATGTCGATAGCGACCGGATGGCGGCCGCGCGATACGGACTTAACATTGCCGACATCCAGCAGATCGTCTCTGGTGCAATAGGCGGCGCCAATGTCGCACGGACCGTCGAGGGGCTGGCGCGCTATCCGATCAATGTGCGCTATCCCCGCGAAATCAGGGACAGCGTCGATGAACTCAGGGCCCTGCCGGTTCTGACGCCGTCCGGCCAACAGATTACGCTCGGCACTGTCGCCCGTATCGCCGTCAGCGACGGTCCGCCGATGCTCAAGAGCGAGCAGGGTCGTCTGACCAGCTACATCTATGTCGATGTCCGTGGCCGCGATCTTACCTCGGTGGTCGCCGATCTGCAGGAGGCCGTCGCCACGGGCGTCGATCTGCCTCCCGGCGTCAGCCTGTCCTATGCGGGCCAGTTCGAATATCTGACGCGCGCCTATGAGCGACTGAAGATCGTGGTTCCCGCGACGCTCGCGATCATCTTCCTGCTGCTCTATCTCATTTTCCGGCGCTGGGACGAAGCCTTGCTGATCATGGGCACGCTGCCCTTCGCGCTGACGGGCGGATACTGGTTGCTCTATCTGATGGGCTACAACCAGTCGGTGGCGACTGCGGTCGGCTTCATCGCGCTTGCCGGTGTCTCCGCCGAATTCGGCGTGGTGATGCTGATTTACCTGAAAGCCGCACTGGAGCGACGGCAAGCTGACCTGGGCGCCGAAGAAGTGGACGAGGCCATCCGGGAAGGCGCGCTCCTGCGCGTGCGGCCCAAGGCGATGACCGTCGCAGTCATCCTTGCGGGTCTCTTTCCGATCCTGATCGGCACCGGCGCGGGCTCGGAAGTCATGAGCCGCATCGCCGCGCCGATGGTCGGCGGCATGATCACCGCCCCGCTCCTGTCCATGTTCCTGCTTCCCGCCGCTTATCTGTTGTTGCGGCGTCCCCGTCCGGAAAAACCGGCGAACCCTCAAGGAGAAGAAGAATGCGTACCCCAACCTACATGATCCTGCTCGCGGCACCGCTGGCGCTTGCAGCTTGCGACGCTGCAGACGACAGCACCGGGACCATGATGTCTGACGAGATGGCGAACTCGGACAGTATGCCCATGTCAGGCGAAATGCCGATGGCGGAGGAGACCGGCGGCGAGCAGAGCGCCAGCGCGGAGGGAACGGTAACAGACATCGATCCCGGGGCGGGCACCGTGACCATCGAGCACGGTCCGGTCGAAAGTATCGGATGGCCCGCGATGACCATGACCTTCGAAGCCGACGCGCAAATCCTCGAACAGGTCAGTGTCGGTGAGGGAATAGCCTTTGAATTTCGTACTGGAACCGAAGGCAGCGTCGTTACCTCGGTAACGCCGCGATAGCATGATGGGTGGGAGGCGCGCGGTTGCGCCGGTGCCTCCCACGCAAAAACAGGTGAATATGCCCGGTATCGACAGGCCCGACTTTAAGGATCGCCGCGACTTCATGAAAAGCGCCGGCCTCGCGGCGACGGGTTTCGCGGCGCTGCCGCTGGTGGGTTGCGACACGCAAAGCAGGGTGTCGCTCGATCAGCGAGGAGCAAGCAATCCTCTTGCCATACCTCGGCTACAGGCCGGAACGATCGAACGGGGCGAGCGTGTCTTTCGCCTGTCCCTGACACCGGGCGAGAAAGAATTCGTGCCCGGCACGCCGTCACCGACGATCGGTATCGACGCATCCTATCTCGGTCCGACCCTCGAAATGCGCCGCGGCGAACAGGTTCGCTTTCATATCGACAACAAGCTTGCCGAGGATGCGACCGTCCACTGGCATGGTTTCGAACTTCCCGCCACCGCGGATGGCGGACCGCACCAACTCGTGCGGCCCGGCGAACGCTGGAGCCCGTCCTTCGAAATACGCCAGCGCGCTTCGCTATACTGGTATCATTCTCATACGCATCGCCGGGCCGGACCACAGGTCTATGCCGGACTTGCTGCCCCGATCTACGTGCGCGACGAGGAAGAGGATCGCCTCGATCTGCCGAGCCGGTACGGTGTAGATGATATCCCGCTCGTCGTGCAGGATCGCGTGATCGACAGCTCAGGCCGCCTCGTTTACCCGCTCAACATGCACTCGCGGATGATGGGGGTGATAGGTGAGCGCATCTATGTGAACGGAACGGCCAATGCCGTTTTCGACGCCACCGCCGGTCCGCTGCGCCTGCGGCTTCTCAATGGATCGAATGCGCGGTTCTACACCTTCTTGCTCGAAGGTGATCGTCCGATGCAACTCATCGCAAGCGATGGCGGCCTGCTTGCCGCGCCAAGCGAGGTTCGCAGTCTTACCCTTGCCCCAGGCGAACGCGCCCAACTGATCGTCGATCTTTCCGAAGGGCGCCCGCTCCGGCTGATTGCCAGCAGCCCTGCTAACGCCATGGGCATGATGGGCGGGCAAGGCGGGGGTATGATGGGCGGCGGAATGATGGGAAACCGGGCCGATCGCGAGAGGCAGGGGCGCACGTTTTCGATCCTCGATATGCGCCCCTCAGGCGCGTCAACTCCAGTAATGCTCCCGCCCACTCTGGCCGCGCTTGCTGCGCCAGACCCCTCACTCGCCGTTCGCAGCCGCCGTTTCGTGCTCGATATGGGCATGATGGGCCGGGGCATGTCGATCAACGGCGAAACCATGGACATGGACGTCATCAATCAGCGCGTACCGGTGGGTCAGTGGGAAATATGGGAAATCGCCAACGCATCGATGATGGCCCATCCCTTTCATATTCATAACGTGCAGTTCCGCTTGCTCGACCGGGACGGTCGGCCTCCGCGGGCGGAAGAGGCGGGCTTCAAGGACACCGTAATCGTCAACCCGCGTGAACAGGTCAGGCTGCTGTTGCGGTTCGAAGAAAATACCGATCCCGACACTCCCTACATGTATCACTGCCATATCCTCGAGCACGAGGACGCAGGCATGATGGGGCAGTTCGTGGTGATGGCCAATTAGGGGAGAACGACAGATGAGCGATGGGCACAATGCAATCGAGGGTATGGCGACCGACCCCGTTTGCGGAATGAGCGTGAAGATGGACGGCGCCCGCTTCGTCGATCGACACGAGGGTGGCGACCATTACTTCTGCTCCTCGCGCTGCCTCGACAAGTTCCGCGCGGATCCGGAGATGTATCTTTCGAAGGCGCACCTCGATGCTGTCGAGGATGTCCCGGAAGGTACGATATACACCTGTCCGATGCATCCGGAGATCCGGCAGCCGGGGCCGGGCTCTTGCCCGATATGCGGGATGGCCCTCGAACCCGAAACGGTCACTCTGAACGAGGGCCCCGATCCCGAACTCGTCGACATGCGGCGAAGGTTCTGGTGGAGCGCGCTCTTCACGCTGCCGCTCTTCGCCTATGCGATGGGCGACATGATCCCGTCGCGACCGTTCGATCAGGTCATCGAACCCGCTATCGCGCAGTGGCTGCAGCTCCTGCTGGCAACTCCGGTGGTGCTTTGGGGCGGCTGGCCCTTCTTCACCCGCGCGCTGCAATCGGTCCGGACCATGAACCTCAACATGTTCACCCTGATCGGCTTCGGCGTCGCCATCGCCTATCTGTTCAGCCTTGTGGCAACCCTCGCCCCGGACATCTTTCCCGAGGCATTCCGCGATCATGCGGGCCGGGTCGGCGTCTATTACGAGGCCGCAGCGGTTATCACGACCCTCGTGCTGCTCGGGCAGGTGCTCGAGCTCAAGGCGCGCGGATCGACATCGAGCGCCTTGCGAGCGCTTCTCGAACTCGCACCCCCGACCGCGATGAAGATCTTCGGTCGCGGGGACGAGCGCGAAGTACCGCTCGATGAATTGACGTCGGGGGACCTGCTGCGCGTGCGTCCGGGCGACAAGGTCCCCGTCGATGGCACGCTCGAGGATGGAAGCAGTGCCATCGACGAATCCATGATCAGTGGCGAACCCATTCCCGTCAAGAAAAGCGCGGGCGATCCCGTGATCGGGGGCACCGTAAACCAGACCGGCAGCTTCACCATGCGCGCGACGCAGGTCGGCGCGGACACCATGCTCTCGAAGATCGTGCAGATGGTCGCGGAGGCCCAGCGCAGCCGGGCACCGATCCAGCGGCTCGCCGACCAGGTCACCGGATGGTTCGTACCCATCGTCGTCCTTGTCGCTATCGTGAGTTTTGTCGTCTGGGCCATCTGGGGACCGGCACCGGCCCTTGCCTACGCGCTCGTCAACGCGGTCGCCGTTCTGATCATCGCGTGTCCCTGCGCGCTCGGACTGGCGACGCCGATGTCGATCATGACCGGTACCGGCAAGGGCGCGCAGCACGGGATCCTGATCAAGAACGCCGAAGCGCTCGAAACGCTGGAAAAGATCGATACGCTGGTCGTCGACAAGACCGGAACGCTGACCCGGGGCAAGCCTGATCTTGTCGACGTAAAACCGCAGCCAAATTTCGACGAGCAGGAATTGCTGAGCCTTGTCGCTGCCGTTGAGAGAGGAAGCGAGCATCCGCTCGCCCACGCGATCGTGGAAGGGGCTCAAAACAGGGGCGCTGCCATTCTCGACGCTTCCGATATCGAATCCGTGACCGGCGAAGGTATCCAGGCAAATGTCGACAAGCGCCTGGTCGCGATCGGGAATGAAAAGATGATGGAGCGTATAGGGGCGCTCGAAGAAGGCTGGCGGTCAACGGCGGACGAAGGCCGAAGCCTCGGACAGACGGTGATGTTCGTGGCCGTGGACGGGGCACCGGCAGGCCTTATCGCGGTCGCCGATCCGATCAAGGCAACCAGCCGCACCGCTATTGCCGCGTTGCATGAGCGCGGCATCAAGATCGTGATGCTTACCGGCGACAGCGAAGCCACCGCGCGTGCGGTAGCAAGCCAGGTCGGTATCGACGAAGTCGAAGCAAACGTCTCGCCCGAGGACAAACATCGCAAGATCGAGCAGTTGAAGAGCGATGGTCGCCGGGTCGCTATGGCCGGCGACGGCATAAACGACGCACCCGCGCTTGCCGCTTCGCATGTCGGCATCGCGATGGGAACGGGTACCGATGTCGCTATCGAAAGCGCGGGCGTGACATTGGTGCGCGGCGACCTCGTCGGCGTTGTTCAGGCGCTCGTCCTGTCTCGGGCCACTATGCGCAACATCAGGCAGAACCTGTTCTTTGCCTTTGCGTATAATGCGCTCGGAATTCCGGTCGCTGCAGGTGTCCTCTATCCATGGACCGGGTTGCTTTTGAACCCGATGATCGCGGCCGCAGCGATGAGCCTGTCTTCGGTATCGGTGATCGGCAACGCCCTGCGCCTGCGCGGCCTCGCTCTTCCCAAATTCGATACCTGAGCGATGGGGACGGGACGGAGATCGCAGGAGTGACGAATCAGACGATGCAGGATCAGGACCAAATCTCTGAGGAATCGCGCGAATGGCGCGGTGCTCATCCAGCCCTCTGGATCGCGATATTCGGAATTCTCATCGCTTTCGCCTGGGAGATGCTCCAGCTTCCTTTCTACCAGTCGGGAGGTCTGTCGCCTGCCGAGGCAGCACGTCGCTGCGGCCTGGCCTCGTTCGGCGATGCCGGGATCATGGTGGCCGCTTATCTCGGCGCCTCTGTCGGCAGTGGTAAAACGCCGTGGCTCGTAGACTGGCCGATCTCGCGTTTTGTCGTGTTCCTGGGAATCGGCCTGGCCATTACTGCCATGGTCGAAGTGCTGGCTGTCGGTGCCGACTGGGGGTGGTCCTATAGTGCAATCATGCCGCTTGTGCCCGGAACCAAAATCGGTCTCATACCGATCGCGATGTGGGTCGCGGTTCCCACAGCCTCCTTGTGGCTCGCGCGCCGTCTCGGCACCGGACCCCGCTGATCGCAAACCGGGATCACCTATCCCTCGACAGCTGCCGGCTGCGGTCCCGATGGTGATCGACTTATCCGAAATCCGGCAATCAGAGCGAGCAGCGTGAGCAATTGCGCGCCGATCGTCTCGACAGTCGGGAAGAAGCCGAGTTCGGCGAGGCGCGGCAAGCCGGCAATGAAAGTGGCGGAAAGAACTCCGGCCTCCTGGAAAGCGCCCACGCCCTTGCCCGCGAGAATGACCGCAAGGATCGCAATCAGGATAGCACTATAGCGGAAGAACTGGGTGATCGGCAGTTTGCGGCTGTAGCGCAGCATAACCCATGCGATGAACGCTAGCAGCGCGACTGCGGACAAGGCACCTGCCAATATGATGCCGCTGCTCTGCGGGTTCCACAGGGCAGCGTAGAACAGAATAGTCTCGAACGCTTCCCGGTAGACGACCACGAATGCAAGACCAAAGAGAAACCATGCCGATCCGCGCGAAAGCGCCTTGCCCATTTTTTCCTGGATATAGCGCCGCCACTCCTCGGCCTGGGATTTGCCGTGCATCCAGATCCCGACCGATACGAGAATGACAGCCGCAAGCAGCGCGCCGATCCCTTCGGTCATCTCGCGGCTCGCCCCGCTGATGCTTACGAAGTAGGTTGCTACGACCCAGGTGGCGACACCTGCGAAAAGAGCAGCGATCCACCCACCATGGATATAGGGCAATACCTCGGAGCGCTGCGACTTTTTCACAAAGGCGATCATGGCGATCACAACCAGAATTGCTTCGATCCCCTCGCGCAGGAGAATGGTGAACGCCCCGAGAAAGGTCGAGATTTCGCTGGCCGCCTCAGGAGCCAACGCTTCCTCGGCTCTTGCCAACAGACTATCGATGCGAGCCCTTAGTTGCTGTAGTTCGGATGGATTCGCACCGGACTCTATTCCGGCCCGGAATTGCCCGAGCGCCTGTTCTACCTCCCGCATCAAACCGCCATCGCGCGTTGCCAGGAGGGCCTCCAGGGGTTCAAACCCGTCGAGATAGGCAGACAGGGCAAGCTGCCGCGCTTCCTCTCGGTTGCCAGCCCGATAAGCTGACAGGCTGCGATCGAGCGTATCGCGAACGAAGGCGAGCGAACCTGCGTCATTTGCCTGTCCCACCGCATCGGGATTGGCGCGAAGATAGGCCATGACGGCGAGCGCACGGTCCTCGCCGATCTGCTCGGCCAGACTTTCCGGTGTGAGCGCGGCGAGCGTCTCGAGATCGGGGACAAGCTGGCGTATGCCATCATCTTCCCGCCAAATACGCTCGCCCTTGGCCACATCTTCAAAAGCAATGCTGCCGGCATGGAATGCAAGCGCCCAGCGATCCTCGTCGGACAGCGATGCGAAGCTGGCCATGGACGTTCCTTCCAGCCCTTGCGTGATGACCTGGTAAAGCCCGAACGCACTGCGCTGCCGCGCCCGGTCGATATCGGTGAAGTCGATCGGCGGGGGATCAAGTGCCTGCATTGCGGCCGGTGGCGCACTTCCGGCGGCGCCGTGACACGAGGCGCAGTTCTGCGCGAAGAGAGTGCGGGCGCGGTCAAGGTCGGGCGCTTGCGAAGGGGCAAGCGGAACCGGGTAGGCTGTCAGCAACGAGGCTGCCAGCGCGCGCGCTAAGCGCCCAACTCGCTCGGCGGGTTCCTTATTGGCGATCAGAGCTCGCAGCTGGTCCGATCGGCGGATGAGTGCTTGATTGTCTTTAGTATCCGGCAATGCAGCGATCTGCCGCGCCACGACATCGGAAAACTCCACCATTTCGCGATATTCGAATTCGTCGGCAACACGTCCCTCGGAAACGGCGGAGGCGTAGTCGACCGCGATATAATCGAGCAGACGCCAGGTGGTTCGCACGTCGGGTTCTTCCGCGTTCGCGGTGACGGACAGACACAGCGCAAGCGCCAGCAGAATGAGCCGCAGTGCCGGATGGACGGTGGCGGAGACGATGCGATGCATGAGGGGTCTCTATATCTGTTGCAATTAATTCGCAATAGCAGGGTGTAGACGGAAATGTATTTCCTCCAACCCCCGATCGCGGGGATATTCTGGAGTTTAGGTAGAGCGCAGTTCGCCGCGTGCCTGATTGAAGACTTCGGCACTTCCCCACACCGCCAGTCCTGCCATGATGCTCGCCACAACCAGATCGGGCCACGCACGGCCGGTGCCGAAAACGCCAATCGCTGCCGCCAGCACGGCGATATTACCGATCGCGTCGTTGCGCGAACAGATCCACACCGAGCGCATGTTCGCATCGCCCGAGCGATACCGGAACAGCATCGCGGCGACGGCGAGATTTACCGCCAGAGCAAGAGAACCGATGGCGCCCATCGTTCCCGGGTCGGGCGACGCCCCGACAAAGAAACCCCAGATGGCCGAGCCGAGCACCCACAGGCCGAAAGCCAGCATGGTCGCCGCCTTTACGAGAGCCGCACGTGCGCGCCAGACGAGCGCCATCCCCGCTACGCCAAGACTGATAGCATAGTTTGCCGCATCACCGAGAAAGTCGAGCGCGTCGGCCTGCAAGGCGCGCGAATCCGCAGCAATGCCTGCCACGATCTCCACACCGAACATGATTGCATTAAGGCCCAGCGCGATCCACAGAATGCGCCGCCATGTCGGATCGTTGTTGTTTGCACCGGCCTCATCGGGGCCGCAGCAGGTCTTTCCCATTTACTCGACTCCTTGCGTCGATCCGCCCTATGCACCTTGTAGTAACTACAAGGTCAAGCGGCAGGAGCCTTTGTCATGAGAATTGGTCAACTTGCCCGGATAACCGGCGTCAAATCCGAAACAATCCGCTTCTACGAGCGCGAAGGTATCCTCGCTGCCCCTCCGCGCACGAAGGCCAATTATCGCGACTATGGACCTGCAGAGGAAGCGCGCCTTAACTTCATACGGCGCGCGCGTGATCTCGGCTTCTCGATGGCACGCATCAGGGAATTGCTCGATCTCTCCGATGATGCCGACCGGTCCTGCGCGGGCATTGACGCTCTGGCCAGAAGCCATCTCGGCGAAGTCGAGCGCAAGATCGCCAGCCTGGAGGCGTTGCGGACGGAGCTTGGGCGCATGATCGCTGCCTGCGAGCAAGACACGGTAGGCGATTGTCGCATCATCGATGTACTTGCCGGTACCACCGAGCCTTGATGCCCGCGCCTCGTGCGCCAGTTCGGTCAGGCTCGCCGATGCACGGCTTTTGTCCGCCGCCCCTAAGAGACTTAACTTCGGGAAAGGCCGACGGGTGCGAAGCTGCCCGTGTCGCCATCCCGGGTCTGTCGAACGGGTTATGATGCTGCTGTCGGCCAGTTCCAGACGGCCATTTTTTCAATGCTCATATCCGCCATAGTGTAGGGGATCCCGCCGACGCCAAGCCCGGAGCGGCGCAGCCCTGCAAAAGGCATCCAGTCGACGCGGAATGCCGTATGGTCGTTCACCATCACAGCCGATCCCGCCAGAGACTGTATGCAATGATTGGCGATTGACAGGCGATCCGTGAATACAGCGGCCTGAAAGGCGTAAGGCAGGGCATTGGCCTGCTTGATAGCCAGGTCGATATCGTCATAGCCATACACGCAGATCACGGGGCCGAAGATTTCTTCCTGGGATACCTTGGAACTTTCGGGAGGATCGACAATGACGGTCGGGGAGAAAAGAGTATCACTCAGACGGCTTCCCCCGCACACCAGGGTGCCGCCTGCTGCGATGGCTTCATCGACCCAGCGTTCGACGCGGTCAACTTCCTCCGTTCGGATCAGGGGTCCGCATTGGGTCTGAGCATCGGCGGGATCGCCCACGACCAGCTTTTCGGCAGCTCGCCCTAGGTCATTGGCGAAGTCTTTCAATTCTGCAGCAGGGACGAATACGCGCTGTACGGAAACGCAGACCTGACCCGAATGATAGAACCCGCCTTTAAGCAACGAGGCGATCACTGCTGCGCGCTCCACGCCGTTGTCCACGATTACCGGCGCCGCGCCGCCGTGCTCGAGAGCAATGCGGGTCCCCGGCGCCAGCTTCGAGCGAAGCATCCAGCCGATTTTCGCAGAACCGATGAATGAGAAGAACGCCGTGCGCGGATCGGTTACCATTCTTTCGGCGATATCGTTGCCGCAAGGTGCGAACCGGCACCAGGCCTCGGGCAGGCCGGCTTCATGGAGAATGCTCACGAAGCTCTGGCATGACAGAGGCGTTTCCAGCGCAGGCTTGATGAGAACGGGGCACCCGGCTGCTACCGCCGGTGCAACCTGATGGACGATCAGGTTGAGGGGGTGATTGAATGCCGAGATCGCCACGACAGGACCGATCGGCTCGCGGAAGGTATATGCCGTCCTTCCCGCACCCGCTTCTGTCAGGTCCATGGGGATCTCGTGGCCGCCGCCATCGCTGAGCGCCTGAACGCACAAGTCGACGCTGCTGATCGCGCGACCGGCTTCCACGCGCGCATCGATCAGGGGTTTGCCGCCCTCCCTGACGATCTGGAGAGCCAGATCCTCGGCTCGTTCGCGCATGATATCCGCAGCCCGCCGGAGGATGGCGATACGCTCGTGCACGGCAAGCCAGCCATGGCGGTCGCGGTGGAGCAACTGCGCTTCACTCAGCCATTCATCGATTTGAGGCCAGTCGATTAGCGGCACTTCTGCAACCGGCTCGCGGTCGAACGGATTGTGAACGATCGTCTTCATAGCTCACACACCTTTGCGCCGAGTTCATCAATCAGCACCTTCTTGTTTTCGGAATAGTCGACGGGCAGATCGACGAGATGCACGCCGCCAGCCTCGAATGCGTCGTTCAGGACCGCCACAAGATCTGCGCTCCGTTCGACCCGGTGACCGGTCGCTCCATAGCTTTGTGCGTAGGTGACGAAGTCGGGATTGGAAAAGGTCAGGCCGTAGTCCGGAAAGCCGAGCTGGTCCTGCTTCCAGCGGATCATGCCGTATGCTGCATCGTTCAGAACGAGAACGACAAGGTTCAGTCCAAGCCTGACGGCCGTTTCCAGTTCCTGCGAGTTCATCATGAACCCGCCATCGCCGCATACCGCGAGCACTCTGCGCCCCGGCGCCAGCATCGCAGCCATCATGGCGGATGGAAGGCCAGCACCCATCGTCGCCAATGCATTGTCGAGCAGGATGGTGCCAGGCTCGTGGGCGATGTAGTTTCTGGCGAACCAGATCTTGTAGATGCCGTTGTCGAGCGCAACGATATCATCGCGCGCCATTACGCTGCGTACGTCGGCAACCACGCGCTGGGGGACCATTGGAAAACGTTCGTCGTCGCTGGTCTCGGAGATGTGCGATGCAATCTCGTGATGCAGGGCGGTATAATAGCTGCGGTCGCACTGCAGCTTGCCATCCAGGCGGTTTCCCAGCCGCTCGACCGATCCGGCGATGTCGCCGATGACCTCGAGCTGCGGGAAGTAGACCTGATCGACTTCGGCTGCCTTGTAATTGATATGGATGACGGTCTGCCCGCCCGGCTCCATGAAGAAGGGCGGCTTCTCCACCACGTCGTGACCGATATTGACGATCAGATCGGCCTTTTCGATTGCGCAGTGAACATAATCGCCCGACGATAGCGCCGCGGTGCCCAGATAGAGCTCGCTATCTTCATCGACCACGCCCTTGCCCATCTGGGTGTCGAAGAATGGAAAGCCGGTATCAGACACGAATTTGCGCAACGCTTTCGAAGCGCGGCGGCGGTTCGCTCCGGCACCGATCAGGAGCAATGGCCGCCCAGCCGCGATGATGCGCTCGGCCGCTTCGTCGAGCGCAGCATCTCCGGCGACCGCATAACGCCTGTAATGCGGAGGTATGACCGGTTCGATCGTTTCCTCTTCAGCGATATCTTCCGGCAGCTCGAGCAGTACAGCGCCCGGCCTTTCTTCCTGCGCCAGACGGAAACCTTCGCGAACGAGCGAGGGAATGCGATTGCCGTTCACGATCTGGGTCGAAGCCTTGCAGAGCGGCGTAAACAGGGAAACGACGTCGACAATCTGGAACTGGGCCTGTTTCGATGTCTTGATCGGTTTCTGCCCAGTAATAATGACGAGCGGAAAGGCCCCGAGCGCGGCATAGGCCGCCGGTGTGGTCAGGTTCGTGGCACCAGGCCCGAGCGTTGCCAGGCACACACCTGCCTTGCCGGTCAGGCGGCCATAGGTCGCCGCCATGAAGCCAGCGCCCTGTTCGTGACGGGCCAGAACCAGCGTGATGGCGGAAGTTCGCAGCGATTCCAGGAGATCCAGGTTCTCTTCGCCTGGAACGGCGAAAACATATTCGACGCCCTCGGCCTCGAGCGCGGCGACCATAAGATCGGAAGCTTTCATTCGTCGGTCCTCTTTTACGAGTTGCAGGGCGGTTCATGCCGTGCGCTACCAAACTGCTTGCTTGCAGCGGCCGACCTGATCGCCGCGCTTGTCAATGGTCGTGATCATGGTCTTGGCATTGGTTCTTTTCGACCTGATGGCCCGGGACCATAACCGGATCACAGTTGGCAGCGAGGCAGGCTTCGAACGTTGCATGGGTGATGGCGTGCCGCGTCTCGAGCATACCGCGAGCCCACGCCTTCACATCCTCGAAAGCCTGCAACGAAGATTCGGCAGGAACGACATGCGCCTCAAGCGCGCGATAATGCTCGCTGATGCTCCAGACTTGGACGTGATGGACGTCGGCCACGCCTTCTGCGTCACGCAGGTCGCTCACAATGCGATCGAACTCGCTTTCGTCCGGCACCGCGCCCATCAAGAGACGCACCGTGCGAGGCAACAAAGTAACGCCCTGCCAGATCACAAAGTCACCAATGACCACCGTGATGGTCAGATCGGCGATATAAAGTTCGTATCGCAGAATGAGCACGCCAGCCACGATCACACCGGCCGAAGCCAGCGCATCGGACACATTGTGCAGGAAGATCGAATAGGGTCAATTCCTCTTCTCGCCGTGTTTGGTTCCCGCATCGTCGTGGCTATCCATGTGAGCGTCGCGCAGAATCTCGATGCCGCCATAGAGAGCGATGCAAGCTACCGCGATGCCCACAACGAGGTCGGGCCAGTTGGTTCCGGTCAGCATCACAATGATGCCGGCGATAATGATCCCGCCATTAGAGATAAAGTCGTTGAAGCTGAAGGTGGTCGCCGCCCGCATATTGACGTCCTTGTTCTCCATCTTCTGCAGCAGGCGCAGGCAATAGAGATTGACCATCCCCGCGATGAACGCCATCGCCATCATCAATATCCCGCCCGGATCGGACCCTTCCACAAACCGTCGGTAAGCATCGAAGATAACCCCAGCAGAGAAGATCAGCAGCATGATGCCGGAGAAACGTGCGGCCCCGCGTTTCCAGGTCCGTGAGCGGGTCAGCGCGAGCAGGCTGAGCGCATAAACGATGGCATCGGATGAATTATCGAGGCCGTTCGCCAACAGCGCATTAGAATCGGCAAAATACCCGACCGCGAAAAAGCCGATCGCGATGGCCACGTTAAGCCACAGGACAACCCACAGGGTCTTGCGCTTTTCAGGCGACCCGACATCGACCTCATGTCCGCCACTCATGCTGCGTCCTCCTCGGTTTGTACCCAGCTTTCCGCATGACTACGCTGTGATGGCCGGAAAAACTTCATTTCGGCGCGGAAGAGTGAGGATGACAATTTCGTGCCCCACTCTTCCCATTCGCTGTCGCCGATTATGGCGATCCGGCCGAAACAATCCTTATGCCGGATGTCGAACTTGAGATCGCGCCAGAGACCTCCGAAGTTCCAACCCGAAAAGTCAGGCGCGAGCTCGATCACCATCGGGACGGTACCGGCCTCGCGCTCTGCGATATGTTCGAATTGGGGAACAAAGCGGTCATAAGCTTCATCCCCCTGCCTGCCTCCGGCACGTATCCAGAGCAGTCCGTTCTTTTCCTTCAGTGCCAGCACCGTATTCTCCTTTCCCGATCGGTCATGTGATGTCCTTCAGCTCGCGCTGCTCATCGCTTGTCACATTGCGCCGCAGCCTGTCCCACCAACGCTGTCGCCAGGTCCGGTCATCTTCTCTGGTCCCGAAAACCAGCTTCAAGATTGCGGGCAAGACGAAAAGGGTCAGCGCGGTGGCGGTGATCAACCCTCCAATGACGACTGTCGCCAAGGGACGTTGCACTTCCGCGCCGGTCCCGGTCGCAATGGCCATCGGCACGAAGCCGAGCGATGCAACGAGCGCGGTCATGAGAACCGGCCTTAGGCGCGCCAATCCACCATCGACGATGGCGTCATCGAGCGCCATGCCCCTGTCGAGCCGCTGACGGATCGCAGTCACCATCACGAGGCCATTCAAGGTCGCCACACCCGACAGGGCGATAAAGCCTACCGCCGCAGATACCGAGAATGGCATCCCGCGTAGAGCCAAGGAGAAAATCCCGCCTGCCAGGGCCAACGGGATCGCGCTGAATACGGCGAGCGCCGGCACCCAGCCCCCAACCGCCATGTAAAGCAGCAAGAGAATGACCGCGAAAGCGATAGGAATGACTATCTGAAGTCTTTCCTGAGCAGCCTGGAGGTTCTGGTATTGACCGCCCCACTCGATAAACGCGGCAGCGGGCAGTTCGACCTGCGCCGCAACCCTTTCCTGGGCCTCTTCTACAAAAGACCCGAGGTCGCGTTCTCGCACGTTGGACGAGACGATCACCAGTCTGCGTCCCTGTTCCCGGCGAACCTCCGCGAGACCATCCACCACACGGAACTCGGCAACCGAGCGTAGCGGTATGGTTGCCCCGTTCGGGAGCAGCACCGGCAAAGCACCCAACTGGTCGAAATCGTCGCGGGTCGCGTCCGACAACCGCACAACCACATCGAAGCGGCGATCGCCTTCGAAAACGAGGCCCGCAGGCCGACCGCCCAGTGCGATCGCCACCGATTGCGCAACGTCTTCGACCTTCAGCCCGTAACGGGCAATCGCTGGCCGATCGAAGGCAATATCGAGGGTGGGGAACCCGGTCACTTGCTGGACCTTGACGTCCGCGGCGCCGTCGACATTGCGCAGCACGCCCGCAACCTCGTTCGCCGCTGAGGTCATGGCGCTGAGATCGTCTCCGTAGATCTTGACGGCAACATCTCCGCGAACGCCTGCGATCAATTCGTTGAACCGCAATTCGATCGGTTGGCTGAACTCGTAAAGGTTGCCGACGAGACTGCTGAGGGCGCTCTCCATTTGCGCGACCAACTCGTCCTTGGCGAGGTCGGGATCGGGCCATTCCTCACGGGGTTTGAGGATCACGTACGCATCGGAAGCGTTCGGCGGCATCGGGTCACTGGCCACTTCCGCCGTGCCCGTCCGCGAAAAGACAAGCTCGACTTGCGGAAATTGCTCGAGCCGGTCCTCTACCCGCCTTTGCATCGCGAGCGAACGTTCGAGCGATGTCGAAGGAATACGCAGCGATTGCACGGCGATGTCGCGCTCGTCCAATTGCGGTGTGAACTCGCTCCCGAGGAAGCTGAACACGAAGGCCGCAAAGGCGAAGATGCCGACGCCGACGCCGATGACCGGCCAGGGGCGGGTGATCGCCCTGCGGACCAGCGGTCCGTATCGCTCCTTGGCGATCCGGATCGGCTTGACCTCCTTTTCGGTCAGCTTTTTGTTGAGCAGGATGGCGATCATTGCCGGGACGAAGGTCAGCGACAACACGAACGCCGAGGCGAGCGCGAGCATGACCGTGATCGCCATGGGTGAAAAGGTTTTGCCTTCGACGCCGGTAAAGGTGAGAAGCGGTGCGAAGACGAGAAGAATGATCGCCTGGCCGTACACGGTTGGCTTGATCATTTCCTGCGCGGCAAGCCGCGTTTCCGTCAACCTCTCACCAAGTGTAAGAAGTCGGCCCTCGTGTTCCTGTCGAGCCGCGAGCCTCGCGACGCTGTTCTCGACGATGATGACGGCACCATCGACGATCAGGCCGAAGTCCAGCGCACCCAGGCTCATGAGATTGCCCGAAACGCCGAGCCGGTTCATTCCGATCGATGCCATCAGCATGGAAAAGGGGATGACCAGCGCCGCGATGATCGCTGCCCGGATGTTGCCCAGCAGCAAGAACAGGATCGCAATGACCAGAAGCGCGCCCTCGACAAGGTTCTTCTCGACGGTCGCGATCGTCGCATCGACCAGGGAAGACCGGTTGTAGACGATCTCCGCGACAATTCCTTCCGGCAGGGAGCTGCGGACTTCCTCAAGCCGTTCGGCCGCCTGGGCCGAAACGGTGCGGCTATTCTCGCCCGCGCGCATGAGCACGGTGCCCACGACCGCTTCATCGCCATTCAGCGACGCCGCGCCAGTTCGAAGGTCACCGCCGATGCTGACCGTGGCGATGTCCCCTACGCGAATAGGCACTCCCTCGCGGGTGGAAACGACCGCCTGCTCGATATCCTCGACGCTGCCGAGGCGCGCATCGACCCGGGCGAGGAGGGCTTCACCGGCCCGTTCGACGAAATTGGCCCCTTCGGCGAGATTGGCCGCTTCCAGCGCGTCGATCACCTCGTCGAACGACAAACCGTAACCGGTCAATCGTGCGGGATCGGGTTGGACGAGATATTGCTTTTCGAAGCCGCCGATGGAGTCGACACCTGCCACACCGTCGACCGACCGCATGAGCGGTGCAACCACCCAGTCCTGAATGGTTCGCAGATAGGCAGCCTTGGCAACATCGCTGTCGAGCCGGTCGCCACGTTCGGTCACGAAGCTCCCGTCGGACTGCCATCCGACCGCTCCGCCCCGCGGCGCTTCCTTGCCGTCAGGATATTCGTACTCGATGGTATACATGAGCACTTCGCCCAAGCCGGTCGAGATGGGTCCCATCACCGGTTCGGCACCCTCGGGCAGCGAAGCGCTTATGGGCGTCAGCCGTTCGTTGACCTGCTGACGCGCGAAATAGATGTCGGTCCCTTCCTCGAAAATCGCGGTCACCTGGCTGAACCCGTTGCGCGATATCGAGCGTGTCATTTCCAGACCCTCGATGCCAGCAAGCCCGGTTTCGACAGGATAGGTGACCTGCGTCTCGACTTGCGAGGGCGAAAGGGCTGGTGCCTCGGTGTTGATCTGCACCTGTACGTTGGTGATATCGGGCACAGCATCGATGGGCAGGCGGAGCAAATTCACCACGCCAAAGATTGCCACACCGAGGGTCAGCACGACCATCGCCCAGCGAAAGCGCACGGCGACGTCGAGGATCATGCCGATCAGGCCATGGCGGTGGGGGCGATCCGCGTCCTGCATGTGATCAGTGTCCATGCTCGGCCTCCTCCTTCTCGAGTTCAGCCTTCAGCAAGAAGGCGTTGGCGGTGGCTATCCGCCAATTTGCTTCGAGACCGGACTCGATGACCACCCGTCCTCCCGAACGCGCACCGGTGACCACTCGACGGGTTTGAAACCCGCGGCGCGTGCGAGCGAAGATCACCTCTGCGCCATCGATTGTCTGGACGGCACTTTCCGGCACCGACATGCGGCCTGCATCGACCTCGCCCGAAGGGCGGATCCGTGCCTGCAGGAAGGCCCCGGGTTGCAGGCCGGGGATCGGCCTTGCCAGCGACAGGACCGCCGTAGCGCTGCGGCTTTCGGGATCGAGCGAGGGAGTGACGGATCGCACGCGCGCACCCACTTCCCGGTTGTCCGCGATTTCCAGCGTAGCCTCGTCGCCAGGCTGGATGCGGCTTGCTTCAGCCGACGGGAGGGCAACCTCGACCTGCATGCCGCTCGGATTCACGACCTGATAGAGTTCTTCCCCGGCATCGACGAAGGAGCCGAGAACGATAGGCGCCGAGGTCACTCGGCCCGCGAGCGGGCTCGTAACCGCAAGGGAGCGCCCGTCGCCGCTAACACCCGCCGCGGAGACTGCCGCCTGGGCGCGTGCAAGTTCCGATTGAGCAACCTGCAGATTGGCTCGGGCGGCCTCGAGATCCTGCCGCGCGGTGACATTGGCTTCGAAAAGGCGGCGCTCCCGATCGTAGGCAGCAGACAATTCGTTGACCCGCGCGCCCGCTGCGCTGAGTTGCGCCGCAAGAGCAGCGGCGTCGGCGCTCTCGATGCGGGCAATCGTCTCGCCCTGCCTCACGTAATCACCCAGCGTTTTGCCGACACTGCGGACTACGCCCGCTGCGCGGGCATCGATGCGGGCACTTGCCGTCGGGCTTGCCGCGACGGTGGCCGGAAAGACCAGCTCGACCGCCGATCCCTGACCGACGGTTTCGACCTCTATCTGGGACGCTTCGATTTGTTCGGCGCCAAGCAGGACAAGCCCTTCGGGAAGCTCGGCCTCCTCGCTCGTTTCCTCAATGTGCTGGTCGGCACTGCCACTTGGCCACAGCATAAACACTGCAGCGGCGATTGAAACGATCACGCCGATAAAAACGGCCAGACGTCTACGGTTCATTTGGAAATACCTCATTGTGCGCCGAGCCAGATCAGCGTCGCCGCCAGGCGGCCACGATCTTCCTGGGCTTGAATCAATGCTTCACGGATGGTGTCGCGCGCTTCGGCCGCAGCCAGAACTTCGATCAGCGGAAATCTGCCGTTGCGGTAGCCAATCCGAACGAGGCGCAAGGCTTCTTCGGCTTGGGGCAAGGACGTCTCCGCGAGGGTCTCGACCCGCGCTTCGGCTGCCAGAAATTGTCCGCGGGCCTGCGTGACCTCGAGTTCGAAATCGGTGCGGGCAATTGCTTCCCGCGCCGTCGCGGCGCGAAGCCGCGCTTCGGCAGCGGCGATGTTTCCCTGGTTGCGATTACTGAACGGAAACGGGATCGAAACGCCTACGAGGAACGCCTGGTCTCTGCTTTCCTCGAACCGTCGGACACCGGCGGATATCGCCGGATCCGGAATGCCTAAAGAGCGTTCCCGGGCGATCGCGGCATCTGCAGCCTCGCGTTCGGCACGGGCGATCTGGAGACGTAAGGCCGAAGGCGAGGCGAGCAGCGTTGCCGGAGGTTCGATCTCGGGGAACACCGAAGGCACGTCCGCAGCAGGTGCTGCCTCGCCCCAAAGCGCGGCCAGCGCATTCCTCGCCGCACTGTCGGCAGCCAGGGCCGCTTCAAGCTCCGCGAGCGCCTCCGCAAGTGCCGCTTCGGCACGAAGCGAACGCAAGGGAGGCTCCCGCCCGACATCGACCAGTACCCCTGCGATCCTGGCAAGCTCGCGGTTGCGCTCGACTATGTCCCGCGCGAGTTCCAATCGGGCTGCCGCAGCGACGGCTTCCACATAGCGCTCGCGCACCGATCGCCCGAGCTGAGCAACCGAGAGCGCTCCTGAAAGGGTCGCGACGCGCGCCTCCGCCTGGGCGGCGCGGACGCGCGCTCCTCGTTTGCCGCCCAATTCGAGCCGCTGGCTCAGGGACAAAGTGTACTCGGTGGCCTGCAATCCCGAAAATGCGCCGCTTCCGGCAATGTTTTCGGCTTCGAAAGCAATTTCGGGGTTGGGCCGCAGCCGCGCCTGGTCGACCAGGGCCCGCGCCGCGTCGGCTTCGGCCCGCGGTCCGATCAGGCGCGGATTTTCTGGGGGCTCATCTGCGCTGTCGACGATGCCCGCACGAGCGAGCGCAGCTTCGAGCGTCAGAAGCTCACGCTCCTGCGCCGCCACGGTCGTGGCTTGAGCGGCGAGGAACAGCCCTCCAAGGAGGACCCCTCGCCAATGAATGGCTGACATTTTTCGAAAATTCCTCTGCTGACGATCCGAACTGCGCTGCGGCATGCAGCGCGGTGACGGTCGTCAGGCGCGAGGGGGGCGCTTCAGTCGGTCGGCAATTTCGGAAGCGAGCGCTTCGGCGGGAGGCGCATCGGGAACCACGACCAAGTGAGGGACCGAATTCTTCTGCACGGTGCCGGCAAAGCTCGCCCCGTGATGGCAATGGCCGTGTCCACACACGCCGTGTTGCTCGGCCGGCGCATCCGGATCGCCCGGCACTTCATCGGCGGCTGCGGATGACGCAGACGCGCTATCGAGCGAAGCCAGAACGGGCGTGCTTCCGGGCGCCACTTCGGCACCGCAAGCAGCAGCATCCGCCGCCGTCACGAACACCATCGCGACCAGCATGAGCAGGACGACGAAAGGGTGCAGGACAAGGCGACGATAGCTTGTAGTCATGGATTCCAACGGCTCCTAGCAAACCACATCAAGATTGCAAGTTCCGTAACACGATGACGTATAAGTCTTTTGTTACAGTATAACAGTCCTCGAATACTGTTTCGGTCTTTTAGAACGGCGCGATCAGGCCGCGCGAAGCTCGGGATGCGGATGCTCGCAGCGATGAACTTCGATCGTGACGTGCACATATTCTGCATGCTCTGAAAGTCGGCTCGCATAATGGTCGGGCGCGAGCGGATCACCGGCGATGAGCGAGGCGATGACCGCATACTTGCCGGGGCCGATCCGCCAGATGTGCAGATCTCCGATCGCGGCGTCCCGGTCCTCGAGCGCCTCGCGCACCTCTGTGTACCGTTCAGAGGCCGCTTCGGCGTCGACAAGCACGGCAGCCGTATCGCGCAGCAGTGACCACGACCAGCGCCCGATCACGATTGCACCCACCAACCCCATTACCGCGTCCATCCAAGCCCAGCCGAGGTACATGCCGGCGAGAAGGGCCACGATAGCCAGGACCGAAGTCAGGGCATCGGCAAGCACGTGGAAATAGGCGGAGCGCAGATTGTTGTCGGCATGCGCATGGTCGTGGTGATGATGATGGTCGTGATCATGGCCATGGTGATGATCGGCACCAAGCAGCCAGGCACTCGCGAGGTTCACCACGAGGCCGAGCACGGCGATCCAGATCGCCTCGGTATAGGCAATCGTGAGCGGACTGACGAACCTTTGGGCCGATTCAACCGCGATCCCGATGGCGAAGATGGCGAGGACAAGCGCGCTCGCGAAGCCGGCCAGGTCGCCTACCTTGCCGGTACCGAATGTGAAACGCGGGTTGTTCGCATGGCGCTTGGCAAACCAGTAGGCGAAGGCCGCGACGCCCAAGGCACCTGCATGGGTCGCCATGTGGATACCATCGGCGAGAAGCGCCATCGATCCGGTCCACAGGCCAGCGACGATTTCGACCACCATCATCGCGGCGGTCAAGGCAACGACATAACGCGTGCGCCGCTCATGGGCGTCGTGCGAGGCGCTCAGGAAGTTGTGATCATGGGCGAGCGGATTGGAGTCGGCGTGATGCATGCGAGGCTGATACCCCGAGATGCCCTTTCCAAGAAATCCCCTCTCCAACCGAAAAGGCAATCGACGACGATTGTCTGTGATGATCGCCGCAGCCAACCGATCATAGAAATGCTGCGGCGACCAACAGACTATTATCCCTTAATCTTGGATCGGAACGTGACGGTCCTGCGATCGACCACGGTGATCCGGCGCGTCTTGGCATCGATCACTAGCCGTTCAGTCACGCCATTGCCCGGAAAGGCGACAACGTAGCGCGGATTGAGCGAGAGCATCTGCTCGTTGCGCTTGAACCCGGCGCGGGCACCAAGACGACGATCGAGCGAAAAGGTCAGCTGCTGGACTTCGCGGCGTTCAGCCCAGCTCGCTGCCAGGCGATCGGCACCCTTGCCGTCGCCGCCATGGACCAGGAAGAGATCGGGAACCGCATCGCGAACCTTGTCGAGCGTAGCCCAGATAGTGTCGGCATAACGCTTCGCATCCTCGGTGCTCCCAAAGGTCTGGCGACCACCGGCAAAGACGATTGGAGTTCCTTCCGGAATCAAAGCGTGACGACGGTTCTCAGCGCGTGCGCGTAGAAAATCGCGGGCATCGATCACGGCCGATGTGAAGTGGCGCGAATGGCTCGTGCGCGAGCCCGAAACGGGCTTCCAAGAGGAGCCGGTCTCGTCGCGGTAAAGTGCTGCCGCCGCCTCGCGCATCTGCTCAAAGGCAAGCATGCTGGCTTCGGCAGCCTGCGCGCGCTCAACCTGCTCTTCAAGATTGCTCGAATGCACTTCGGACCCGTCGGCTGATGCGAGGAGGACCCGGATCTCGTCGCTGGCCCGATCAAGTTGAGCCGACTTGCGGCTGGCTGCGCGGTGGAACAGATTGACCATGCCCCAGGCAATATCCTCGGCATCGGCTTCCAGGGCTGTGTCGGAAAACATCGCGAAGAGGTCGGACCATACGGCGCCAAGCGTCTGGTCGATCGCGTCCTCGCAGGGAAAGTCGGTCTCGTTGAAGGGGGCCGGCCTGATGCTCAGGCCTGAGAGATCGAGGCCGCTCAACTGGTCGATGAAGCTGTCGTACATGGGGTGTCTCCTGATCGCGGGGACAAGGAGAGGAGGCACCATTGCCTCGGCCCTGTCCGCCGGAGCCCGATCAGGGCCGGGAAAAGGGGGCGTGACGCACCGCGCAGCGGGAAACCTGCGGCCCTAGGCTGGCGCGGGTAACACGGGCCGACGGGCCGCAGGTTGCGGCGCGCCCCGACCGGCCCAAGGGCCTCTCCCGGCGGAGAGGGATGAGGCAGGATCAGGACCCGGTGTCGCAGGTGGATCGGGAGCGCTCGAAGATTGCTTCGCCATTCGAGAACCGCCCGACCAGGCGCAGTTCACCGAACAGGTCGATGAACCTACCCGATACCTGGCCAAGCCAGTGGCGTGTTCTCCCCGTTCGTGGGTTGTAGAAATCGGCCTCCCAGTACCGGGCATCGTCGCGTTCGGCGAGCCAGATCGCGGCAAGGCCGCAATAGGTCGATATGCCGCAATCGGCGAAAGCGTTGCGCAGGAGAATGCGGTCCTCGCGGCCGCGCCATCCATCGAAGCGCTCGAAAGAAGGAAAGGCCGCCTTCGCGGCATCGATGACCTCGTCGACGAGGCACTCGTAGGCCCAATCGACATCGTCGTCTTCGCCGTCATCAAGCAGGCGAAAGGCGACTACGGAGCCGGTCGGATAGCTGACGGAACGTCCCATCTCATTGCTCCTCAGGCCGCATCGGCGAGATCGACATCGGCCTCGCCTTCCAGGGATTGGTGACCCCCAAGGTCAAGCAACAGGCTGGCCGCTTCCTCGGCCTTGGCAGCAGCGGTCAAGATAGCGCGCTCATCCGATTTGAGGATCTTGAGCCAGGACGCGATGTAGCTGGCGTGATGGTCGAGGTGGGTGACCGGAAGACCCAGTTCGGCCCCGAGGATGGCTGAGGACAGTTCTGCGATCAGTTCTTCCGCAGCATAGGCGTCGCTGCCAAAGCGATTCTTGAGATCGCGGTCGAGCCGCGAAGAATGCCCCGTCCAGTGCGACAGCTCGTGTGCGAGCGTTGCGTAGTAGTGGTCATAGGCTTCGAAGAGTTCGGCTGGCGGCATTGTGACGCGGTCGCGCAGCGGCTCGTAATAGGCCTGCGCACCATGATGCCGCAAGTCGGCGCCGATATGGGCAAAGAAGGCATCAAGGCGGTCTTCGCGTCCTTCGGGCTCAAGCGCGGCAACGAGTGGCTTGGGGTGATAGAACTCAGGGAGGCCGTCGCACTGATCGGCATTGAACACGGCATAGGCCTTGAGCACACGCCGGTTTTCAGTGTCGGCCTCGCCTTCGGCGTTCTCGACCTCCTTGGTATAGCTCTTGTAGAAGATCGCGATGGTCGATTTCTCACCCTTGCGGACCTGGCCGCCGAGCTGCTGACACTGGCGGTACGTCATCCAGTAGGGCGAGGCGTAGCCACAGCCATCGGCCACCATCCACAACCAGAAGGTGTTCATGCCGCGATAAGGCGTCCCGCAGTAGCGCAAGGGCCGGGAGACCGGCACACCTCGCCAAGGCTTGACCCAGGGTTTTGTTCCTTGCTCGAGCTTTTCGATAATGGCGGCGGTAATGCGCTGGGCAGGCGATGTCGAAACAGAGCGGCGGGACTTGGTCATGGGAGATCTCCTGATCGCCGGAACGGAGTTGTCCCGGCTCAGGAAGAGCAAAGCTCCCTCCCCTTTCGTTTAATGGAACGCTAAGCGCCCTCTCGTCGGCCATAGAAGAGATGCCTCTGATCTCCTGAATGCGGTCATCGGATCACTCGGCTCAATCTGTCCAAAATGTTGGACGATCCGGAACGGCAGGTTTCAGGGAGTGAATCGCGGAAAGCAGTCATTCCTAACGATGAGTCAGCATGTCAGCTACGCATCCCCAATTTGGCCATTGAAGCTTCGGCGCGGGCTCCCCGAAACCGGACGTCAGACCCTCTTGGCGCTCCTACGGAGCCGTTTCGGTTCGTCGCCCGCCAATGAGCCCACGCTATATTTGCTGGCGCGGAGCGATGCCGAGGCGTTGTGCGACCTGTGTGTAAAGGCCGACCACTCCGGGCATGGACAGCGTAACCGCGAGACCGAAAGGCACTGGTTCGTCGATCGGAGTGCCAGGATCCGGATCTCGCTGCACGATCAGGTCGATTGTCATGTCCGGTCCGACGATGGGCGCTTTGTCGCCCTCCCAGCACCGCATGAAGAGTGTGCCACGATTGGTCTGATTGCTATCGGGTTGAAGGCTGCGCGGGGATATACTCAAAGCGTCGGTTCCCGCCGGATCGAGCAGTTTGAGGCGGACCGAACGGTAGCTCTTTCGGCCTGGCGCCACTGGCGTGAACCATGCAAGTGTAGCTGAAAGGCTATGCGGTCGCGCCTGCCCGCTCATTACTGCAGGCACCGGTATGCGCACCGTTGCGACTCGCTCGGGTGACAGCTGACCCACCGCCCAGAACGTCGCGCGATCATCAGCGCAAGCAATGGCCTCTTCCGCATCTACGTAGCCGAAGCCGAGGAAGCGTCGGATGTTGTCCTTGATATGACTGTGATGCCCACCAACAGGTCCGATAGTTGCTTTGATCCGCGCGGCGATATCGTCCGGCCAACGGGCCGGATGAACCAGCAGCGCCTTGAGCAGGACTGCGCGCTGAATATGCGGAAGGTCAGCGAAGCCGGGATGAGCCGCTTCAAGCGCATCATGTATTCGATGGCTGGTGCGCGAAGCCAAGGCAGTCGCGCCGCTAGTTCCCCCGGAATAGGCCTCGGCCGCCTCGATCCCGCCGATACGTGGCGCCGCGACCTTAAGCCCGGTTGGCCGCGTGGACGCTGCGGGCCTTACGAAGACATGACCATCGGTTCGCACTTGTCGAAGGTGCTCGCGACCGCCGGGCATCAGGATGTCTGGTTTTACCGAGCGAGCGAAACCAGGGCCGAGCGCACTCGACGGATTTGCTGCCCGCATCTCAGGGAACGGATCTATGATGGTCCGAGCGCCGCGACGATCGGTGGCTGAGACCCAGTCGTCGTTCGACGCGCCCACGGTAACACCGTTGATCGTCTCGGAAGGTGAGAACATTCGCCGGTCGGCCATTACATTGCCGATCGCGGTTAATGTGCCGTCGCATCGGGCGCCGCCGTCTGCATCTTCAAAAGCACTGCCAGTTGCGAATGCGGGAATGCCGAAAGCTTCCTTGACGTTGCCGGCGCTCACCAGAAACAGGATGCCATAGCGATAGGCAAGACGGTCCAACAGGCGTGCCCACGCCGACAGCGCAAACTGAAAGGGACGGCGTTCATTACCGAGCGACAAATTGACGATCAGTACGCCGGGCGCGGTGGCATTGTCGCCTTCACGCATCGCGCGTACGGCCAGATAAATGATATCGACGACAAGGCGGCGGGGCGGGAACCGATCGCTTGCGCCCATGACCGGAATCATATGGACTTTTCGAGGCAGTGCCGGCGCGGGATTATTGCGGTCGCCATGTACGATGAGCGAAGCCATGGCCGTGCCGTGAACGCGCTGGTCTACCGGAGCATTGGGTTCGAGCTCAAACTGGTCGTCCACGACGAGATGGCGTGCCAGAAGCGGATGCGCGGCGACCGGAACGCCATCGAGCAATGCCAGAATGGGCTCTCGCAACTCTCCTATGTCTTCCGGCGCTCCCGCTGGCGTTGCATCTTCTATCTCGATGGTCGTGGCTAAGCTTTGCGGCCGGATGTGCATGACCGGATCGAGGCCGGCAATGCTATCGGCCGAGCGTTCGATGATTTCGCGGATCGCCCGTACCGGCAGATCTATAAGCAGCGCGTGATAGGCGATATCGGCGAGCCGCGCCCGTGAGACAATTTGACCGCCGCGCACAATCACGGCTGCCCGAACTTTCTCTTCCTGCGCGTCCGCCTGCGCTTCCGATCTCCGATAGATCAGTTCGATCTCAAGAGGGACCAGTTCATTGTCATCCCGCTCTTCGATCTCTTCGGCCAGAAAACCCGCATCAATCGGTTGGACCCGATCTTCCGGTCCCCATGGGCGCAAGTCGCGGAGAAGTTCGAAAACGCCGCGCCAGGGCGTCTCGCCAAATCGGAGCTGGTCATCATTCCAGCGCTTCCACAGAGAAAGCAGTTCGGCGAGAGCGCGTGCATCCGGCACAAGCAGATAGGCGACCGGTGCCTTGTCCTCGTCGCTCCCCAGCTCTTCTTCATCGATCAGCTCAAGGCCCGGGACTTTCTGGACGGCGGTTGCGAAATTGTTGATCGAACCGCGCACCTCGAAAACGAGCAGTCTTTCAGGGGCGAGAGCTGCCGGATCGGCGCGCAACTCAAGGCCGTTCGGATCGCGCCCAAGGGCTTGGGCAAGACGATCGAATTTTGGTGTGAAGGTGTCCCGCTGACGGTCTTTCGGAAAAGACTCAGGTGGCCTGGGAAACCTTTGCTGACCGGCGGGACGCGGTCTTGGCTGTTCTGGAGTTAGCCTTAACAGAGGCTTGGTCGGATCGCTCGGCATCTATGGATTCAGGCCGTACCCGCGATTTCCATAAATCGAGCTCCTTGGCGAGCGCGTCATCAATACTGATCTCCCCCAATCCCAATATCTGCCGACGCCGTACATTCTGGCAAAGGTCGAGCGCTTCGGCGTAGCTGATCGAACCTAGGCGAGTGGCGAGCTTCTGCATGGGCATCTTCGGTGCCTCGGGCCAGCCACAAACGATCCGATCCAGAAATATCTCCAGAAGCTTGCGATCCGGTTCCGGGAAGGCCAACCGCATTTGGAAACGGCGCCACACGGCGCGATCAAGCAGCTCCGCATGATTTGTAGCGGCAATCACGATCACATAGGGTGGCAACTGATCCAACTGCATGAGCAGGAAGGAGACGACTCGCTTGATCTCTCCGGTCTCATGCGTGTCGCCACGCTCCTTGCCGATCGCGTCGAACTCGTCGAAGAACAGAACGCTCGGCTGTGTCCTCACATAATCGAACAGCTTGCGCAGACGCGCATTGGTTTCGCCAAGATAGCTGCCGATCAGGGCGTCATAGCGCACAACGAAGAAAGGCAGAGCCAGAGACTCTGCTACGGCTTCGGCGAAGGATGTCTTGCCGTTTCCGGGAGGTCCGGACAGCAAGATGCGGTGGCGCGGTTCATAAGCATGTGCCCGCAGTACATCGGCGCGCATATGCTCTTCGATGAGTTGTCGCCCATTTTCGCGTGCGGGAAGTGAGAGCAGCAGATCATCGAACCGGACTTTCGGTTCCACTTCGAGAATAGTATCGCGGCCCGGGCCGATCTGTGGCTGCGAGGTCGTGAGCGGTGGTGGCGTTACTGGAACCGTTGATAGAGCGCGTTCCAGACGATCCGCAAGAATATGATGTTTCTTAGCGCGTTCGTCGGCGACTATGGCCTCGGTAGCTGCACGCAGCGTCTCGCGATCGCCAGCAACGCTGGCGCGAACGAGCGAGACGAGGTGATCAGCGCGTGCCATTTTTCTCCTTTTCAATCCGATAATTCACCGCGCCAATTCGACACATCGTGAATCTAGCCAAATTTTCCGTCGCTGTAATCAACTAATCTCGGTGGCTTCCCCGACTTGGTCAGCGCCATGACGCTCCCGCAGCTGGGCCGACAATCATGCCGTTGTCCATGAGCACCTGAATGTTGGGCAGCTTTAGACATGCTAAATCGAAGCAAGGAATGGCCCCATTGTCGGCGACTGCTGACACGCTTCCTCAGCACTAGGAATGTGGCATTCAGAAGTATCGTGTCGGACGCCGCAATGGAAAAACACGAAAAGGCGGCCCGTCCCAAATGGGACGGACCGCCTACCGAGTGACTTGGACCTGTCAGGAGGGGTCAGGCGGCCTGCTCGGCAATTTCGTCAGCTTCTTCGGCGTTGACCGCCTCGTCTCCTTCGGGGCCGGTCAATTGGACTTCCTCGGCACTGGCGAAACGCATGATCGAAGGCACCCAGGCCAGCGCCCGTTCCTTGATATCTGCCTCGCCGATGAAGTTGCCCGAGAAAATGCGCTCAGCAGCGCTCGCCAGCTCTGCTTTCTTCGAGGCGGCATAGCGACTGACCAGTTCTGGACCACCAGCGGCATCGAGCGCTTCAAGCGTGCGGGCCTTGGCCACCCGGTCGAAGTAGTTGTTCGCAGTGGGACGCCACCAATGCGCTGCCTCGATTTCGAGGAGGGAGCCGAGCGCCTCGTGCAGCGGCACCGAGCGTTCGCCTTCGCAGGCGAGACTGGCAACGAGTGTGCGCGAAACGACATGGCCAAGCCACGCAGAGCGCGCCTCGTCGGAAAGCGCCCGGAACCTTGCAAACCGTTCCACGTCGCTTTCGCCAGCGCGCCAGCTTTCATCGAGCGACACGGCAAACTCGGCCAGAGCAGCGCTTGCTGGCGCATCTTTGGCCTCAAACCCTGTGACCGGGCCGGAGGCGACCGATCCGACCAGCGTCGATGCTTTTTTGGCGCGCCAGTCGTGCCCATCGGCATCGGCGAGCGTGAAGACCATGAAGTCAAGCGCCAGTGCGGGATCGTTCGCGAGATGGATGGCCAGGATGTCGCGGCGCTGCATTGCGAGCTCGTCGAGAAGACGCTGCGACAGCGCGCTCCCCTTGGTCTTCACCGCTCCGCTTTCCTCGATGGTCTCGACCACACCTTCGTCGGCGACGACTTCGGTCTCGGTGTAAAACTGCGGGACCAGTGTCGGCTCGCCATTGCGCGAGAGGACGAGGAAGGCACCGGCCTCCTGTTTCAGTTCGTCGGCGAGTACCGGCGGCCGGTCGTTGAGCGCGCGCATGGCGCGGTCGATGACGACGAGTTCCTGTTCGGCCTTGGCGACCTCGTCCTCTGCGCTGTCCTCGTCTTCGAGCACGGCGGCGACGCGGTCGTAGTCGGCCTCGAGCTCGCCGAGCTCCTGCGCTTCCTGCTCGGTCATCGGTGCAGGTTCGCATGGCAGACGGCCGAGACCTTCAACAAGGTCATGGCTGACATAGTTGCCAAGGGTCGGCCGAACCCAGGCAAGGCCATATTCGAGCGCGGCTTTTTCTGCGGCTTCGTCCATGGCCTTGTGTGCGAGGTTTTCGAGCAGGGCGATATCGATCCAGCTCTCGCTGGCATCATCGTCGAACAGTTCGCGCTCGATCCGGCCACCTGCGGCGATATATGCATCGCGTCCCACGAGAACAGCGCGCGGATCGGAACCGCGCACCGTGGCATCGAGCACCATGCGGCGGATCGTGTCAGGCGTGATCTGGTACCAGGCGTCCTGCAGCTCGGCATAGACATGCGCCTGGCGCTCCACGTCGGAAATCGCGCCATAGGCCTTGGCCATGTCGAGCGTGATCGCACCTTCGGCGAGCGCTTCGAAGACGCAAGGCGCGAGAGAGGCCAGGCGCAGACGTCCTTCGACGAAACGGACAGTGAGACCGAAGCGGCGCGCCACGTCTTCGGTCGTAGCCCCCGCATCGATGATAGAAGCGAAGGCCTGCGCCTCGTCGGCGGGGTTCATCGCCAGACGCTGGAAGTTCTCGGCAAGGCTGGCCTCACGCACATCGCTTTCCTCGCCTTCGATGACGAGGCAAGTGACCTCATGGCTTTCGGGCAAGGTGCCCTCTTCGGCCAGCGCCTGCAGCGCGGCGAGACGGCGACCGCCGGCCTCGACCTCGAACTTGCCGCGCTTTCCTTTGCGTACGACGAGGTTTTGCAGCAGGCCTCGCGCAGCAATGTCTGCACGCAGCTGGAGGTCGGCGAGCACATCGCTCGACTTGCGAACGTTGCGCGGGCTCGGAACGAGCTTCTTCAGGGGGATCGACTGAATCATGGGTGTTCTCCTGATGGAATGAAGGCGCAGGTGAGGATCACAAGGCCCACAAGCCCAAAGGGCTCCCTCCACTCTCATTCTGAGAATGAGGTCTGCCCGAGGGATCAGGCGGCAAGCGCGTGGAGGACCGACGAGGCTGCGGAGACTGGCACGAATAGCCGCGTGCGGTAGCGGATGATTTCGGTGAAGCAGCCCTTGTTCTTGTACCAGTCGAGCCGGTCGGGCGAGAACCCGGTCAGTTCAAGGCGCTGTTCGCCTCCGACCAGCGAGCGTTTCACGGTCAGGGCATCGTGGCTTGCGAGGCCCAGCGGCTTGCCGCTGGCGATGACGAGCTCACCGATCTGCTCTGCGGCTGGTCCGGTAACTCCGGAAAGTCCAAAGGTCTCGGCGATTGCAGCGAGATCGATATCGAGCACTTCGCGGCCAATGATCGACTGGCCGTTCTCGGCAACGAGCCGGGTGACCCGAACATGATCGCCGGGCAGTCGCTTCCAGACCGGAAGCAGCAGTCCGGTGGCAAGATGGACGCGCTCGGTCACAGGTGAAGCGGCGGCCTCCTCTTCCTCGGCCCGCCAGGCGCTCGTGAACGCGATGACGCCAATTTCTTCCCAGTGGCTCTCACCGAGTGCCTCAAGTGTCCAGTTCGCGGACTTGAGCGGGCGCAGCAGGCGGCGGCGTTCGATCACGGCCCCGTCGTCAGCAATGAGGCGTCGGGCCGGAACCGACAGTGCGACCATGCCAGAGCGCGCATTGCGCATCGGGATCGCGTGCGAACTGCCAATCTCGTGCATCCGCACCAGGCGCTTCAATCGCAGAGGCCGAAGGTGCCTCGTCACTTCGAGCGAGACGAGACGGGTCTCGGCACCGGTCACGGGGTCTGTGCGCAGGAGCTCATCGGCGAGGACCGTGAAGTGATCGACCCTGACGGTCTCCAGTCCCTGATCGAGCGTGCCAGCTTCGCGCGCCGCTTCGATCCGCGCTTCGACGAGGCCGAGATACTCATCGAAGATCGCGTTCTGAAGCGCGATCGGTAGCGCGAGAATGCGGTTGAGCCAGCGCTGGATGGTGGGGAGATTGTCGGTCAGCCCGCCATCGGGGCTTTCAAGCCGGAGGCCGGTGCGCTCGACGAAGTTACCGAAGCTCGTGGCTTCGAGCTTGCCGTCATAGAGCAGTTGGAACCAGCGGCTGAGCGCATCGCGCGCATAGTCGCTTTCGAGATTGTCGGCCGGGTCGAACAGGTTCTGACCGCCGGTCTGGCGCTGGCCGCGCGTCAGCGCGCCCAATGCGTCGAGCCTGCGGGCAATGGTCGAGATGAACCGACGTTCGCCCTTCACGTCGGTGGTTACCGGGCTGAACAGCGGGGCCGAGGCCTGGTTGGTGCGGTTCGTACGACCAAGCCCCTGGATGGCGTTGTCGGCGCGCCAGCCCGGCTCGAGCAGGAAATGGACCCGGCGTTGCTGATTCCGACAGCCGAGGTCGGCATGATAGGAACGCCCCGTACCGCCGGCATCCGAGAAGACCAGGATGCGCTTGGTCCCTTCCATGAAGCTTTGCGCTTCGGCGACATTCGCACTGGGGCTCCGGCGTTCGAGGCGCTGCTGACCATCGCGGCCCAGGACCAGCCTGCGGGTCCGGCCCGTGACCTCGGCCACCGCCTCGGTCCCGAAGTGCTCGATGATCGCATCGAGCGCTGTGGCGATAGGCGGCAGCGCACAGAGCTGTTCGATCAGTGCATCGCGCGCGGCGATAGCACGCGAGCAGAAAACGGGATTGCCCTCCTCGTCGCTCATTGCCTCGGAGCGAAGATTGCCGTCCTCGTCGGCGAAGACCTGCATCAATCGTACCGGGAAGCTCTTCGTAAGGTAGTCGATGACGTATTCACGCGGTGAGAGATCGATATCGAGCGCTTCGCGTTCTTCCACGGTAAGGTCGGCAAGGCGTCGGTCGAGCATGGCCTCTGCGGTCGAGACCAGCTGCACGACAACCGAATGATCCTCGCCAAGCGCCGCTTCCATTGCAGGGATCAGGCTAGGCAATTTCATCGAGAGCAGGAGCTGGGCAAAGAAGCGCTGCTTGGTACCTTCGAAGATTGAGAGCGCCGCAGCCTTGGCGTTGCGATTGAGTGTATCGCCGCTGTCCTCGTCGACCACGCGGGTTGCTTCGAGCGCAGCTTCGAGGTTGCGGTGAATGATTGCCCAGGCCTCGGCATAGGCATCGTATATCCGCACCTGTGCATCGGTCAGGCTGTGCTCGAGGATTTCGTACTCGACCCCGGCGAAGGACAGCGCACGGGCAACGTAGAGTCCCTGGGCCTTGAGGTCGCGGGCGACGAGCTCCATCGCCGCGACGCCGCCAGCGCGGATCTCGGTCATGAACGCCTCGTGGGTCGGAAAGGCGGTCTCGGGTCCCCAGAGACCAAGCCGTGAGGTGTAACCGAGGTTGGCAATGTCCGAGGCGCCGGTGGCCGAAGCATAGAGTACGCGGGCGCGCGGGAGATGGTTCTGCAACCTGAGGCCCGCCATACCCTGTTCGGAGCCCTTTACCTTGCCGCGGGTTGAAGATCCCCCGAGCGCATTAGCCATCGCATGGGCCTCGTCGAAAGCGATCACGCCGTCATAGTCCTCGCCCGCCCAGGCAAGGATCTGGTCGAGCCGCGTATCCTCGGCGCGGCCCGAGCGCAGCGTCGGATAGGTGACGAAGAGAATACCTTCGGACATCGTTACGGGCTGGCCGAGTTTCCAGCGCGAGAGCGGCTGGAGATCGAGCGACAGCCCGCCAAGCGCTTCCCAGTCGCGGCGTGCATCTTCGAGCAGCGCCTCGTTCTTGGTGATCCAGACATGTCGGCGCTCGCCTGCGAGCCAGCGATCCATGATGACCGCGGCGATCTGCCGTCCTTTGCCCGCTCCGGTTCCGTCGCCGAGGAAGAAGCCTTGGCGGTAGGCGTGCCCATCCCCGGACAATTCGAGCGAGGTGCCTTCTTGGCTGACCTTGAAGCGCCCCGGGAGATCGCGTGCGAATGCCTGGGCAGCGTAGACCAGTGTCTCGCATTGCGCTTCGGACAAGAGACCATTGGCCTGCCAGTCAGTGGGAAGGAGCGGACTGACGTCCGGCTGGGGCGCCGCGACCGAACCCATGGCAACCGATTCCACGAGCGGGGTGGGATGGACCGGAGCATCTTCGAAGGCGATGCGGCTGGGCCGGTAAGGCAGGTAGATGCCTGCCTGTTCGGGAACAGGCGCGGGGTCGGCGAGGACCGAATAGGCAAGGTCGATCGCATTCGCCGTGGCTGCTGGTGTCGCGGCGAACGGCGCCACCGGCCGAACCAGCGCGCTTTGGGTCGAAGTCTTGCCAACGATGCGCACTGGCTTCCCGATTGGCAGGCGATGGATGTTGGCGGAGGTCTGTACGCGTGGCGGAAGCGCGTTGAGCAGCTCGTGGAGCGCGATCAGATCGCAGGTATCTCCGGTGATCGCTGACGAGGGCGCAGTCGGCGTCTTGTCGACCACGACCAGGCGAACGGCGATCCCCGTCCCTGTCCGGCGAAACATCTGCTGCAGGCGAACATCAAGCAACAGCGACGCTTCGTCCTGGGCTTTGGCGAAAGTGGAAGCATCGAAGCCTTCGGGCATGATCGCGACGATCCTCGCCCCACTGGCAGCGGCCCGGATTGCACTGCGCAGGTGGCGCTGCGCCGCCGCACCGTCCCTGCCGCGCTCCTGGCTGTGAGCGAACGGCGGGTTCATCAACACGACCGACGGAACGGAGCCACGATGCAGATCGGCGATCAGTTCCCCGTCATGCGCCGTGATCGTGGCCGTGGGGAAGATATGGCCGAGGCCGTCTCGTCTTACAGGATCAATCTCATTGAGGATCAATGAGGCGTTCTGGGCGCTGCCCCAAAGAGCAAGGGCACCATTGCCGGCGGACGGTTCGAGGAGCGTGTCTTGAGCAGAGATTGCTGCGCCCTTTGCCATCAGCCAGGTCAGCATTGGCGGGGTCGAGAACTGCTGGAGCTCGACCTGTGCTTCGCTGCGAACGTGCCGCGGCGGCAAGGCTGCTTCAAGCCAGTCGAACCGCGCTTCGGCTTCGTGTACATTCGTCGCCAGATCGATCCGTGAGGACTCTCGAAGCCAGAGTAGTGCGCCGATCTCGACCGCGCTGTTGTAGTCGTCGATCGTCCAGGCACCTCCCCAGTCCAGAACACCGGTCTCTTCGGCGAACAGCCCGGAAATGTCGGCACGGGTAAGATGACGCCCCGAGGCAAGAAGCGCGGCAATCCTGGCGCCAACAGCGTAAGCCAACGGCACTGTCGGCAACTGCTCGCCGGCGGGAAACAGGTCTGATTGAAACATGGCAATTCGTCCTCCTGATGAAGGCATCGGGACACGCCCTCTGCCGGATCAGGAATTCGAGAAGCTCTCTCTCCTCTACCGCGCCGCTTTGCGGCGCAGCCATGCTGTAAGTTCATCGTTCCAGTCGCTGTCGCGTGAGGATGGTTTGCGAACGTGGATCGTCCGCCCTTCGCGGGCATAAGCGGCCAGGCCACGCGATGCAGCCAGCTCGCCGCCAGCATCACGATCGACGAAGAGATGAAGTTCGGTGACACTCTCGGGTACGCTAACGAGGCCGAACCGCTCATTGCCCAGGGTCGCCCAGACGGGGATGCCGGTGAGAGCATAGGCCGACATCGCGCTCTCGACCCCCTCGGCAAGGCCAAGCTTGCCGGAAACTGGAGCGAAGAGACGAACAGCAGCTTCACCGAGCGCGCCGAGCGCGCGTTTCGGCTTTTCGAAAGCGGCCTTGCCTGAAGCCTCGGTAGACAGGAACGTGCGGTGGATGGCGATCGGGCCCTCGTCGAGGCTGACTGCCGCGATCATGGCGGGCAGAAAGCGGGCCCGTCCTTTCGGGCCAAGCGGCGTTCGTGGATGGAAGCGGAGCGCCGGAGATGCGGCGAGGATGCCGCGGCTTTCAAGATATGCCTTTGCCGGACTGGCACGCAGTGGCTGTGCATCGCGCCAGATCCTCAGCGCTACCGCCGAGGGTTTGCGGGTGCTGGTCGATTCGGGTTCGTTGGTGATCGCAGAACCTGAAAAAAGCGCCGGTGCCTCGAAACCTTCACGCGCCAGAGCAGCCAGCACGCTCTGCTGATCGCATCCCGCGAAACAGTGGAAGAGGATGGCCTGTCGGCCGAGTGACACACCGAGTGACGGCGTGCGGTCATCATGCGCGGGGCAACAGGCCATGCCCTTTGTGCCGGACCATTTGCCCCCTCGCGATTCGCAAATGCGACGGGCGGTCTCGGCAAGCGATCGGTTGGGATTAGTGTGGACAGACAGGGACATGCGAGCTCCTCAGCATGCAAAGTGGCCCCCTCATCAGCGTTCCTCTCCTCTCCCAAAGGCAGGCATTCGCGGCTTTCCTACAGGCACATGTTCTTTTTATGTTCCATTGTGATTCGAATCAATGGAGCACCACTCGAGATGACCTCTCTCAATTGTCGGACCGCGATAGCGGTCGCCTGCCTGGGGATGATCGCGACCTCCTCTCAGCAAGTCCGCGCCCAGGATTTCACCCTGTTCGAGCACGCGATCGTTCCGCCGAAGACGGACCAGCAGCCGGCTAGACAATATCTTCCTGCAATCTACCCGGCCGGGCCAGCAGACGTATCCTACCGGGAAGGCCTGTATATAGCGGCGATAGCCGAGGCTGAACGCCGTTACGGGCTTCCGACCAACCTGCTTCGTGCTCTTATCTGGGCTGAGTCCCGCTTCAATCCGATGGCTGTGAGTCCAGCTGGTGCTGCCGGGCTGGCTCAGCTTATGCCAGCCACGGCGCGAGAACTGGGCGTCCGGAACCGTCATGACCCTCTTGCATCGATCGACGGTGGCGCCAGGTACCTTCGCGACATGTTGGACCGGTTCGACGCGGTCCACCTAGCCTTGGCTGCTTACAATGCGGGCCCTGGTGCCGTCTCCCGATCACGCGGCATTCCGAAAAATGGTGAAACGCCGCAATATGTCCGGACTGTGTTGGGACGTTGGCAAGCAATTGGTACGTACAATTGACGAAACTACCTGATTTCCGGCTATTGTCTGAAATCATGTGCCGGAATGAAGACGGACAACGCCAGTGAATGAGACCCCCGGTGAGCCGTTCGACTTTCGCAAGGCGTTGAAGGCACAAAAGCGCCGGAAGCTGAGAAAGGAGATCGCATTGGGTTTGGGAGCATTCGCGATTGTATTTGCTGGAGGGATGCTGGCATTCACCTGGCCAGTCCATGATGCCAATCTTGCTAACGACGATCAGCAGCCGCAGGCTTTATTCCAGCAAGCGAGCTCCCGACAATTCGACATCTGCGGATCGATCCGGCGCACATGCGTCGTGGATGGAGATACTTTCTGGCTTGATGGCGTGAAGATCCGCATTGCCGACATCGACACTCCCGAGATCAGCGAGCCTCGTTGCGACTATGAGTACCAACTCGGCATGCGTGCGACGCACCGCCTTGTCGAGTTGCTGAATGCCGGGCCCTTTGAACTGAGGACCATCGGGAACAGAGATGAGGATCAGTACGGTCGCAAATTGCGGGTTGTTACGCGCGGCGGCCGCTCGCTTGGCGATCAGCTGGTCAGCGAAGGCTTGGCGCGAACCTGGACCGGGAGACGTGAACCATGGTGCTGAACCGCGACCAGGAATTGTGGGCGGTCGCGCTCTGGGTCGAAAAGAACCATGGCAAAGAGGGACCCGCGTATATCGCGCAGCAAATCGAGCGGCTATCCAACGAAGGGGACGAAGCAGGCATAGCAACGTGGAAGACTGTTGCTGAGCGCTTCGATCAGCTTAGCTGCCAAAGCCCTACGAGCTGAGGCTCAGCACGATGCGGAATTGGCTTAAAGTCTGGGGCATCAGAATTGAGTTCGCCTTGCTCGCGTCAGTGTCCCTGATAGGGCTAATCCTGAGCCTTCGGTCCTGCATTGGCTGAGAAAAAATTCCTTCTTCCTATCAACCCTTCGCAAACTTTCCCACGATGACCTTTCCTCCTGTCCGGAGCTCATCAAGGTAGTCGCTCCACCATTGAGCCATGCGCACCCGCTCGTCCCAATGTTTGCCGCGATGGTAGATGCCACGCACGACATTGCTGTCGCCATGTGCCAGGGCGCGCTCGATCGCATCCGGATTCCAGAGTCCCGACTCGTTCAGGAATGTCGATGCTGTCGCCCGGAGTCCGTGCGCGGTGACTTCTTCCTTCGAATATCCCATGCGACGGAATGCCGCATTGAGCGTGTTTTCACTCATAGGACGCTTGGAGCTGCGCGCAGACGGGAAGACATAACCTTCGCGGCCGAGCATCTCGGCCAGATCAGTAAGATAGCCTCTAACCTGCTTGGAAAGCGGGACAGCATGCGCTCGACGCGCTTTCATTTTACCGGCAGGAATTTTCCAGACCCCATCGACAAGGTCGACCTCATGCCATTCGGCGTGCCGGAGTTCGCCGGGGCGCACGAACACATGCGGCGCGATCTGCAAAGCTAACTTCGTCACCATGTAGCCAGTGAAGTCGTCGATTGCGCGCAGCAGCCCGCCTAACTCGGTGGGCTCAAGGATGGCTGCATAATGCGTGGCTCTCGGCGTTACGAGAGCACCCTTCAGCATACTGGTCGGATCGGATTTGCAGCGGGTAGTAGCGACACCGTAGCGAAACACGCGGCCTGCGAACGAGCGGCATTTCTTCGCAGTCTCGTGCTTGCCAGTGGCTTCCAGTCGTTTGAGAGGAGCCAGGACTTCGAACGGCTCGATCTCGTTGATGGGTCTGTTCCCGATGGCAGGCGCAAGCTTGTCGAGGAAATAATTGGCCTTGACGATCGTGCCATCGGCACGGCCATTCTGGACCATCATCTGTTCGATATACTCACGTGCGACTGCCTCGAACGTCTGTGCAGAAAGGAACTCGGCGCGGATTTTCCGCTTCCGCTTCTCAAAGGCCGGGTCGCCGCCAGAAGCAACAGTTCGTCGTGCCTCGTAGGCCACGTCTCGCGCTTGCTTGAGGCTGATTTCGGGATAGCTGCCGATGCAGAGCTTCTTTTGCGCACCGCCGATCCGGTATCGGAATCGCCAAAGCTTGCTGCCGGTCGGCGTGACCTCAACATATAGGCCGCGCTCATCGGTTACCTTGTACGGCCTATCTTTGGGCTTGAGTGCGCGGAGGCGAGTATCTGTCAGCGGCATGTGGGGGCCTTTTCATCTGGGCCTTTGCGAAACGGCCTCAAAAGGCCCACAAAAGTGTCTGGAACCCCCGAGAACAGGCGGGACGATCCGGAACGATCCAAGGGCCAAATCCCTAGGATTTCTGCGGGTTTTATAGATTATTTGGGAGAACGTGAGAAGAACAAATGGTGCCCAGAAGAGGACTCGAACCTCCACGGCCTTGCGACCGCCAGCACCTGAAGCTGGTGCGTCTACCAATTCCGCCATCTGGGCACGGGGTAGGCGGCGCGCTCTACGGATCGGCCGGGAGCTTGTCAACCGGTGCCGGGCGGATCCCCGCAGCAGCTTGCCGTTTGCGCCAGCGCGGGGCATTTGGGAGCGAAGCGTTGGCAAGAGGCGAAGCATGAACGACAGGCTGGTGACATTGCTCGGCGGGGGCGGATTCCTCGGGCGGTATGTCGCGCAGGAGCTGCTACGGGCAGGTGCGCGGGTGCGGATCGCCCAGCGCAAGCCGCGCGACGCATTTTTCCTGAGGCCGCTCGGCGGCGTCGGGCAGACGCAGTTCATTGCCGCGGACCTGACCCGGCCCGAGACGATCGAGCGGGCCTGCGACGGCGCCGATGCGGTGCTGAACCTGGTCGGCAGCTGGAGCAATTTCGACGCCCTGCATGTGCAGGGCGCGCAGACCGCGGCGCAGGCGGCAGCTCGGGCCGGCGCGGCGGCATTCGTCCAGATCTCCGCGATCGGCGCCGATCCCGATTCTCAGTCGACCTATGCCCGGTCCAAGGCCGAAGGCGAGCACGCGGTGCGTGAGGCCTTTCCCGGCGCGACCATCCTGCGGCCGACGACGGTGTTCGGACGCGAGGATGCATTCGTGAATCGATTCGCCGGCATGATCGCAACTTTGCCCGTGGCGCCGGTGCTACGCCCGCAGGCGAAGTTTCAGCCGGTTTATGTCGCCGACGTTGCGGAAGCCGCGGCCCGCGCGCTGTTCGAGCCGCGGCACCATGGCGGCCGCGTCTATGAATTGGGCGGCCCGGACGTGCTGACGATGGCCGAGCTGCTGCGCTGGATCGCCAAGGCGGTCGGGCGCGACCCCGCTTTCGTCGAGCTGCCCGATGCGCTTGGGTCGATGCTCGCGACATTCGGATCGTTGCCCGGCGCGCCGATCACGCGCGAGCAGTGGAAGATGCTTCAGCGCGATGCAGTGGTGTCGCCGGGCGCCGAAGGGCTCGAGGCGCTCGGCGTATCGCCGACGCCGCTCGCGGCTGTCGCGCCGAACTGGCTGGTACGATTTCGTCGCTACGGCAGATTTGGGCAGGCTGGCGAGCCGGCCTGATCGGCGCGCACCACGTTCACGACAAGCAGCGCGATCACGCAGGCAGTTGCCGCTGCGGATCGCGCGCGGGGTTCAAGGGGCTTAGAAGCACATGTCGGAGTTGGTCGTCGTCATTCTCCTCGGCATTCTCGAGGGGTTGACCGAATTCCTGCCCGTCTCGTCGACCGGCCATCTGATCCTCGGCGGCGAGCTGTTCGGCTTTACCGACGAAGGCTCGGTCACGTTCAAGATCGCCATCCAGTTCGGGGCGATCCTGGCGGTGATCGTCGCCTATTGGCAGACCTTCTGGGGCATGAGCATGGGCGTGCTGCGCCGCGAGCGGGGACCACTGCTGTTCGCGCGCAACATCCTGATCGGCTTCCTCCCCGCGCTCGTGATCGGCGTGCTCGTCTATGATGCGGTGCGGGCGGCGATGCAGACGCCGGTGATCGTGGCGGTGGCGCTGATCGTTGGCGGGATCGCGATCCTCGTCATCGAGCGGATGGTGAAGCTGGTGCGCGTCCACCGCGTCGAGGAGATGCCGCTCAAGACCGCCGGTTCGATCGGCGTCGTCCAGTGCCTGGCGATGCTGCCCGGAGTCAGCCGGTCCGGCGCGACGATCATGGGCGCGCTGCTGATGGGCGTGGAACGCAAGACGGCGGCGGAGTTCAGCTTCTTCCTCGCCGTACCCACCATGCTCGCCGCTACCGTCTATGCGCTGTGGAAGGACCGCGATCTGCTGAGCATGGACGATCTCACCAGTATCGCGATCGGCTTCGCCTGCGCCTTTGTCGCCGCGTTGCTGGTCGTGAAGGCATTCGTCAGGGTGGTGGGGAGGTTCGGCTTCGCTCCGTTCGCCTGGTATCGAATCGTGATCGGGAGCATCGCCCTCATCTGGCTGTTGAACCGCTAGGTCCGAGTCGGCCCATTATTCTCGAGCGCTCTTTGGCGTGAAGTCTCCAGCCAGGGTCTTTCCGATGTATTAGGTAAGTTACGCTTACCTTTGTAGTGGATTTCGCGTGACTTCACGCCTGCGCTGCTGTATCGGCGACCGCATGGCAGACAGCGCAACACTCCGGTTCGTCGATCGCGGGCAGGCCTATCCGGCCAAGCGGGCGCCCGGCGCCCGTGCGGGCGATTTCGACGAAATCTCCGAACGCTTTCCGGTCGAGCAGGCTGCCGACCAGGCGGGACGCTGCTCGCAGTGCGGCGTGCCCTATTGCGCGGTGCATTGCCCGCTGCACAACCATATCCCGGACTGGCTGCGCTTGACCGCCGAGGGGCGGCTTCGCGAAGCCTATGAACTCTCGAACCTTACGTCGACCATGCCGGAGATCTGCGGTCGCATCTGCCCGCAGGACCGGCTGTGCGAAGGCAATTGCGTGATCGAATTCTCCGGTCACGGCGCAGTGACGATCGGATCGGTCGAGAAGTTCATCACCGATACCGCGTGGGACGAAGGTTGGGTCGAGCCGCTCGAGCCCGGCCCGGCGCGTGGCCAGTCGGTCGGCGTGATCGGTGCGGGGCCCGCCGGCTTGACGGCGGCCGAATATCTGCGCCGCGCCGGCTATGAAGTGCATGTCTATGATCGCCACGATCGTGCCGGCGGACTGTTGATCTACGGCATCCCGGGCTTCAAGCTCGAGAAGCATGTCGTCACGCGCCGCACCGAGCGGCTGGCGGCGGGCGGCATCGCCTTTCACACCGGCTTCGAGGTGGGCCGCGACGCCAGCCTCGACGCGTTGCGCGAGCGCCACGACGCGCTGCTGATCGCCACCGGCGTCTATAAGCCGCGCGCGCTGAAGCTGGAAGGCGCCGGCCGGCAAGGCGTGGTCGAAGCGCTCGACTATCTGATCGCCTCCAACCGCCGCGGCTTCGGCGACACGCTGCCGCCCGACGCGGCGGCGCTCGACGCTGCGCACAAGCATGTCGTGGTCGTGGGCGGCGGCGACACGGCGATGGACTGCGTGCGCACCGCCGTTCGCCAGGGCGCGGCATCGGTGAAGTGCCTCTATCGCCGCGACCGCGCGAACATGCCGGGATCGCAGCGCGAAGTCGCCAATGCCGAAGAAGAGGGCGTGGAATTCGTCTGGCTCTCGGCACCTGCGGCGTTCGAAGGCGGCGACTCGGTTTCGCACGTGCGCGCGACCCGGATGCGCCTCGGAGCACCCGACGCCACCGGCCGCCGCAGTCCCGAGCCCGAGCCGGACAGCGACTTCGCCATGCCCGCCGATCTCGTCATCCGGGCGCTGGGCTTCGATGCGGAGGATCTGCCGACGCTGTTCGAAGCGCCCGAGCTCGGCGTCACGCGCTGGGGGACGGTGCGCACCGACGGCAAGACGATGATGACGAGCCTCGACGGCGTGTTCGCGGCCGGAGACATCGTGCGCGGCGCGAGCCTCGTCGTCTGGGCGATCCGCGACGGCCGCGACGTGGCCGATCAGATGCATCAGTGGCTGAAGGCACGCGCCGACGCCGGAAACGCGAAAGTGGCGGCATGATGAACGAAACCGAGCGCCAGCGCATCGCGCGCGAGGGCATGTACCGCCCCGAATTCGAAGGCGACGCCTGCGGCGTCGGCCTGGTCGCCGCAACCGACGGCAAGGCGAGCCGCCGGGTCGTTCAATCGGCGATCGATGCGCTTCGAGCGGTGTGGCACCGCGGCGCGGTCGACGCCGACGGCAAGACCGGTGACGGCGCGGGGCTGCACGTCGATCTGCCCGCCGCCTTCTTCGACGATGCGATCGCCGATTCGGGCCACCGCGTGCTGCCGAACCGGCTCGCCGTCGGCATGATCTTCCTGCCGCGCACCGACCTGACCGCGCAGGAGACGTGCCGCACGATCGTCGAGAGCGAGCTCATCGACGCGGGCTACACCATCTATGGCTGGCGCCAGGTGCCGGTGGACGTCTCGGTCATCGGCCTGAAGGCGCAGGCGACCCGGCCCGAGATCGAGCAGATCATGATCGCCGGGCCGATGCCCGATGCGATGGATGCAGCCGAGTTCGAGAAGGAGCTCTATCTCGTCCGCCGCCGCATCGAGCGGCGCGCAATCGCCGCACAGATCAGCGGCTTCTATATCTGCTCGCTCAGCTGCCGGTCGATCATCTACAAGGGGCTGTTCCTCGCCGAGAGCCTGTCGGATTTCTATCCCGACCTCACCGACGAACGCTTCGCCAGCCGAGTCGCGATCTTCCATCAGCGCTATTCGACCAACACCTTCCCGCAATGGTGGCTGGCGCAGCCGTTCCGCTGCCTCGCGCACAATGGCGAGATCAACACGATCCGCGGCAACAAGAACTGGATGCTCAGCCACGAGATCAAGATGGCGAGTCTGGCGTTCGGCGAACATTCGGAGGACATCAAGCCGGTGATCCCCGCCGGCGCGAGCGATACCGCTGCGCTCGATGCGGTGTTCGAAGCGATTTGCCGTTCGGGCCGCGACGCGCCCACCGCCAAGCTGATGCTGGTGCCCGAGGCGTGGCAGGACCAGCCGGACATGCCGCCGGCCCATCTCGCCATGTACAAATATCTGGCGAGCGTGATGGAGCCGTGGGACGGCCCCGCCGCGCTGGCCATGACCGACGGGCGCTGGGCGGTTGCGGGCATGGATCGCAACGCGCTGCGGCCGCTGCGCTACACGCGCACTTCGGATGGACTGCTGATCGTCGGTTCGGAAACCGGGATGGTGCCGGTTGCCGAGGCCAATGTCGTCGAAAAGGGCCGGCTTGGCCCCGGTCAGATGCTCGCAATCGACCTGGATGCCGGCGAAGTGCTGCACGATCAGGCAGTGAAGGACCGCGTCGCCACCGAAGCGGACTATGCGGGCATGGTCGGCGAGTTCCTGACGATCGACGACCTTCCCGCAGCTCCGGAAGCGCCCGTTTGCCGCTATAGCCGGGCCGAACTCACACGCCGCCAGGTGGCGGCGGGCCAGACCCTCGAGGACATGGAGCTGATCCTCGCTCCAATGGTCGAGGGCGCCAAGGAAGCGATCGGCTCGATGGGAGACGATACGCCGCTTGCCGTCATCTCCGACAAGCCGCGGCTGATCAGCCAGTTCTTCCGCCAGAACTTCAGTCAGGTCACCAATCCGCCGATCGACAGCCTTCGCGAGCGGCATGTGATGTCGCTCAAGACTAGGTTCGGCAATCTTGCCAACATCCTGGATGTCGATGGCCAGACGAACCGTGTGCTGGTGCTCGACAGCCCGGTGCTCAGCTGTTCGGGCTGGGAGCGGCTGAAGGCGCATTTCGGCAGCCAGGCCGCCGAGATCGACTGCACCTTCGATGCGCACGCTGGGCCGGAGGCGCTGCGCGCGTCGATCGCCGAGATTCGCCTCCAGGCCGAACAGGCTGTGCGCGAGGGGCGCAGCGAGCTGTTCCTCACCGACGAAGCCGTCGGCCCCGATCGCGTCGCGATTCCCGGCGTGCTGGCGGCGGCCGCAGTGCACACCCATCTCGTGCGCAAGGGGCTGCGCTCCTACGCAAGCGTCAACATCCGCACCGCCGAGTGCCTCGATACCCACTATTATGCCGTGCTGATCGGCGTGGGCGCGACCACGGTGAACGCCTATCTCGCCGAGGCCGCGATCGAGGACCGGCACGCGCGGGGACTGTTCGGAGCGCTGCGCTTCGACGAATGCCTTGATCGCCACCGGAAGGCGATCGAGGAGGGTTTGCTCAAGATCCTCTCGAAGATGGGGATCGCCGTGATCTCCAGCTATCGTGGCGGCTACAACTTCGAATCGGTCGGGCTCAGCCGGTCGCTGGTGAACGACCTGTTCCCCGGCATGCCGACCAAGATTTCCGGCGAAGGCTATGCCTCGCTGTACGTCAACGCGAAAAGCCGGCACGACGCGGCGTTCGATGCGATGGTGGCGACGCTGCCGATCGGCGGTTTCTATCGCCAGCGCCACACCGGCGAGACTCACGCCTATTCGGCGCAGCTGATGCACTTGCTGCAGACCGCCGTCGCGACCGACAGCTATTCGACCTATCTCAATTTCTCACGCGGCGTGCGGGATCTGCCGCCGGTCTATCTGCGCGATCTGCTCGAATTCAACTATCCGGGCGAGGGTGTGCCGATCGACCAGGTCGAGGCGATCACCGAGATCCGCAAGCGCTTCGTAACGCCGGGAATGAGTCTGGGCGCGCTGAGTCCCGAGGCGCACGAGACGCTGGCGATCGCGATGAACCGCATCGGCGCCAAGGCAGTGTCGGGCGAGGGCGGCGAGGACAAGGAGCGCTACAAGCCCCGCGAGAATGGCGACAATGCCAATTCGACGATCAAGCAGATCGCAAGCGGCCGCTTCGGCGTGACTGCCGAATATCTGAACGCGTGCGACGAGATCGAGATCAAGGTCGCGCAGGGCGCAAAGCCCGGCGAGGGCGGGCAGCTGCCCGGCTTCAAGGTGACCGAGTTCATCGCCAAGCTGCGCCATGCGACGCCGGGCGTCACGCTGATCTCGCCGCCGCCGCACCACGACATCTATTCGATCGAGGATCTCGCGCAGCTGATCTACGATCTCAAGCAGATCAATCCGCGGGCGCGCGTGTGTGTGAAACTCGTGAGCTCGGCGGGGATCGGCACGGTCGCGGCGGGCGTCGCCAAGGCGCATGCCGACGTGATCCTGGTCGCCGGGCACACCGGCGGCACCGGCGCCTCTCCGTTCACATCGATCAAATATGCCGGCACCCCCTGGGAAATGGGCCTCAGCGAAGTCAATCAGACGCTGACGCTGAACGGGCTGCGCGGGCGCGTGACGCTCCGCACCGACGGCGGGCTCAAGACCGGGCGCGACATCGTGATCGCCGCGATCCTGGGTGCTGAGGAATTCGGCATCGGCACGCTCTCGCTCGTCGCGATGGGCTGCATCATGGTCCGCCAATGCCATTCGAACACCTGCCCGGTGGGCGTGTGCACCCAGGACGAGAAGCTGCGCGCAAAGTTCGTCGGAACGCCCGAGAAGGTGATCAACCTGATGACCTTCATCGCCGAGGAAGTGCGCGAGATCCTGGCGCGGCTCGGATGCAGGAGCCTCGACGACGTGATCGGCCGCACCGAGCTGCTGCGCCAGGTGAGCCGCGGCGCCGAGCATCTCGACGACCTCGACCTCAATCCGATCCTGGCCAAGGTCGACGCTGACGAGGACCAGCGGCGGTTCAGCCTCAACACCTTCCGTAACGAGGTTCCCGACGGTCTCGACGCGCAGATGATCAAGGATGCCGCTGCCGTTTTCTCGCGCGGCGAGCGGATGCAGCTCACCTATTCGGTGCGCAACACGCATCGCGCCGTGGGAACGCGGCTCTCGAGTGAGATCACGCGCCGGTTCGGCATGTCCAAGCTCGCCGAGGGTCATGTTCACGTCCGGCTGCGCGGCTCGGCGGGCCAGTCGCTCGGCGCCTTCCTGTGCAAGGGAGTCACGCTCGAGGTGTTCGGCGACGCCAATGATTATGTCGGCAAGGGGCTTTCGGGAGGCACGATCATCGTGCGGCCGATGGTGAGCTCGCCGCTCGAAAGCTGGAAGAACACCATCGTCGGCAACACCGTTCTCTACGGCGCGACCAGCGGCAAGCTGTTCGCGGCGGGCCAGGCGGGCGAGCGCTTCGCAGTCCGCAATTCGGGCGCCACGGTGGTGGTCGAAGGCTGCGGCGCGAACGGCTGCGAATATATGACCGGCGGCATCGCCGTGGTGCTGGGGGCCGTAGGCCGCAACTTTGGCGCAGGCATGACCGGGGGCATGGCCTTCGTCTATGATGCCGACGAGAGCTTCGCGCTGCGCGCCAATTCCGAGAGCATCGTCTGGCAGCGGCTCGACGCGGCGCATTGGGAAGAAGTGTTGCGCGGGCTGATCGAGGCGCATGCACAGGCGACCGACAGCAAATGGTCAGCGGGCCTGCTCGCCGACTGGGCGCGCGAACGCGGCAAATTCTGGCAGGTCGTACCGAAGGAAATGCTCGAGCGCCTGCCGCATCCGCTCAGTGATACGCCGGTCGAGGAAGCGGCGCCCCCGGAGGAAATCGTGGCGGCGGAATAGGACCGCCGCGGCCGCGGGAGGAAGATCGACCGCGCACCTTCGCGGATCCGCTTCCCCGCGAGTCCGCGTATCGCTAAAGAACGGCCCATGTGGACCCTCCTCCAGTTCCCGCTGTGCCCCTTCTCGCGCAAGGTCCGAATCGTGCTCGGCGAAAAGGGCGTCGGCTATGATCTCGTGCGCGAATCGCCCTGGCTTCAGCGCGACGAATTCTTCGATCTGAACCCCGCGCGCGAGACGCCGGTGATGGTCGACGAGGAACGCGGCGTCGTGCTGATCGATTCGACGGCGATCTGCGAATTCTTCGAGGAAACGGTCAGTAAGGCGTCGCTGCTGGGCGGCACTGCGCCCGAGCGCGCCGAGGTGCGCCGGTTGGTCACCTGGTTCGACGCGCATTTCTATCGCGACGTCACGGCGCCGCTGCTCCACGAACGGATGCTCAAGCGTATCGTCCACAAGCAGGCGCCCGACGCCGGTGCGCTGCGGGCCGCGATGAAGGCGGCGGTCAGCCACCTCGATTATGTCGACTATCTGCTCGATCACCGCACCTGGCTGGGAGGTGCGACGATGAGTTTCGCCGACTGCGCAGCCGCAGCGCAGATCTCGGTCGCCGAGTATCTTGGCGGGATCGACTGGAAGGGCAATGAGCAGGCCAAGGGATGGTATGTGCGGATGAAAAGCCGCCCCAGCTTTCGCCCGCTTCTGAGCGAGCGGATGGAAGGGATCGTGCCGCCTGCGCAATATGAGGCGCTCGATCTCTGATGCCTCCGCAGCAGGCGGCGGCGGGAGCGCGACGGCTGCTGCGGCGTTGCATCGCGGGAAAGGAGACGCGCCGATGCTCGAACACGTCCCCCATTGGCTGGGCCATGCGCTGAAAGGCGTGCGCGCGGGCGCCGACAAGCTCGCAATCGTTCAGCCCGAGCTCGGCAGCTTCGACAACCTGCATCTTGCCAGCCCTGCCTTCGCCAACGGCGCGCGCCTTCCCGTGCGCTTCACCGAGGATGGCGAGGGCGTTTCGCCGCCGCTGTTCTGGACCGGTGTGCCAGAAGGAGCCGAGCGACTGGCGCTGATCGTCGAGGATGCCGATGCCCCGACACCGGCGCCGCTGGTACATGCGGTCGTCTGGGATCTTCCGCCGCATGACGGCGAGCTGGTCGAAGGCGCGATCCAGGCCGACGGCAAGGCCGGAGCCGACGGCAGCGACGTGGGGCGAAACAGCTATTTCGCCGAGGGCTGGCTGCCGCCCGATCCTCCCACCGGCCATGGCGAGCATCATTATGCGTTTCAGCTCTTCGCGCTCGCCGCGGGGCCGGACGTGGGCGACAATCCCGGGCGCGGCGCGCTGGTGCGGGCAATGGCCGGCAAGGTGCTTGCGGCCGGCTTGCTCACCGGCACCTACTCGCGCGGAGAGGCGCCCCCTGTCCGCCGGGCGCACTCCGCACGCACTTCGCCAGCGTAAGCGATCGCCGCACGCCCGATCCAGAGGCCGTGCTCGGGCAGGCCGCCGAACGCTGTGCCGATCACGCGGCCGCCAAGGCTGCGCCGATAGCCGCACGCGCCTCGGCCTGGCGCGACCAGACGGCGCCTGCGCGCGGCGCCGGAAATGGTTTCCGTTGGCGGCGAGCGGCGGCTAGCTCAGCCGTTGACGACAATGCCGCCGTTCGGGTGCAGCACCTGCCCCGACATATAGCTGGCGTCCTCGCAGGCGAGAAAGAGGAAGGACGGCGCGACTTCGTTGGGCTGTCCGGGGCGGCCCATGGGAGTCGACTCGCCGAAGTGCTCGAGCTTCTCTTCAGTGGCGCCGCCCTTCGGATTGAGCGGAGTCCAGATCGGCCCCGGGGCAACGGCGTTCACGCGAATGCCCTTCTCGGCGAGATTGCCCGAGAGCGATCGCGTGAACGCTGTAATCGCACCCTTGGTGCTCGAATAATCCAGCAATTCCGGCGACCCCTTGTACATCGTCACCGAGGTGCAGTTCACGATCGCGGCACCTTTCTTCAGATGCGGCAGCGCCGCCTGAACCATGAAGAACATGCCGAAGATGTTCGTCTGGAAGGTCCGGCGCAGCTGCTTTTCGGTGATTTCGGTGATATTCTTGTCGGGATGTTGCTCGCCGGCATTGTTCACCAGCACATCGATGCGGCCGAATTTCTCGACCACCTGCCGGATCGCGGACGTGCAGAAGTCTTCGTCGCCGATGTCGCCGGCGATGGTGAGTGCCTCCCGGCCTTCGCCGCGAACGATCTCCGCGGTCTTCTCGGCGTCGTCATGCTCGCACAGATACACGATCGCGACATCGGCGCCTTCGCGGGCATAGAGCGCCGCCACGGCGCGGCCGATGCCGCTGTCGGCGCCCGTCACCACCGCGACCTTGCCTTCGAGCCGCCCCGAGCCGGGATAGCGCGGCTCCCAGTCCGGCTTGGGCTCGAGAGTGCTCTCGTGGCCGGGCAGATTGTCTTCGTGAACCATCTCGACGGTGTCGGTCATGGGGGCATGCTCCCGTGCATGTGTTTGGGAATACTGCCCGAACCGGCGCCTGCCGCTTCGGGTTCCGTGCACGGGCCGGCGAATCGGAGATGTGGAGGAATTGTGCGGCGAATGTGGGCGCCGCAGCCCCGGGCGTCCGCGGGCGCAGCGGATCAGCCTAGAAGGACCGATCCCTGCGCGCCGCTGACGACGATCAGAAGGGTGGTGACGGCGAACGAAGCGACGCCGACCAACAGATTGCGAACCATGATGGCTGCTCCCCTTGGGTGCTTGACTGAGGCAATCAGGCGACCGGCAGAACCGGGCTGGACGCGAAGACGAGAACCGCGGTGAAGAGAAGCGCGCCCGCGAAGGCGGCCGAACGCTGGAGCGAATCGAGACGAAGTACCATGATGTTTCTCCCTGCAAATCGGCGGGTTCGGACCGTCCGGCCGCCGTTACCCGATCGTTTGCAGGGGCTGTGCCATTTTCACTAAGGCACTGGAATCAAACGCTGCGCCTTTTTCAGGGGCGGCGTATTGGGAATTCACACAGAAGCACATCGTGAAATCCGCCAACTTGTGGCGCCGACTTTCCTCAGCCGGTCCGGACGCAGTTCCGGCCGTTGTTCTTCGCGGTGTAGAGCAGCCTGTCGGCGCGCTGGAACAGCGACTGGAAACTGTCGTCCCTGGCTCCGGCAGCAAGTCCGGCCGAAAAAGTGATCTCGCCGAGCGGGGCGTCGCTCTCGCGCAGCCGGTATCGCTTGGCGGCGACGGTCGCCCGCGCAGTATCGAGTGTCGCGCGCGCCGGCTCGAGGGCGATGCCCGCGAACAGCACCGCGAACTCCTCACCGCCATAACGGGCGACGAGATGGCCGCTGCACGCCTGCGACAGCGCCTCGGCGATCGCCTTGAGCACTCGATCACCCACGGCGTGGCCGAAGCGATCGTTGACCGACTTGAAGTGATCGACGTCGCACACCGCAAGGCAGAGCCGTTCGCCTGCAGCCGACTGGGCGGTAAAGGCCTCTTCGAGCGCCCGCCGGTTGGGGAGCTCGGTCAGCGGATCGCGCCGGGCATTGTCGCGCGCTTCCTCAAGCTTCTTGCGGAGATCGCTCGCTTCGCGGGTGGCGGATTCAAGTCGGCTCTCGGCAGTGCGCACGCGCGTCAGCATCGCCGCCGTGATTCGCGCGACTTCATCGAGCATCACGCCGTCGTTCCCCACTTCGGCGCGCGACTGATTGATGGCGGCGGCACTCGCGGCGAGATCGCGGCCGAAGCCCTCGGTTTCAGCGCGCATCGCATGCATGATGTCCTCGAAACCCTCGACCTGCATCTGGGTCTGCGCGACCAGCCCTTCGGCCTTTTTGCCGTCGGCGGCCTCGCTCTGGCCGGGCGTGGCCTCGCAGCCGAGCGACTCGATGTCGCGCTGAGTCAGCCGCACGCCGCCGTCCGTCAGCGCCGCCACTGCACGGGCGAGCGGCCCCTCCGGGTTCTCGAGAAGATGATAGGCGAAAGCGAAATTGGTCGGATCGGGCTCAAGCCGCTGATCGAACAGAAACGCGCCGATTCGATCGTATAGCCGGCGGCTTGCATCGCCGGCGCTGCTCGCTCGGACCGCCCTCACCCCGGCCATAAGGCTCAAACCCCTACCCTGCCGCATGCGGCGATATCCTGCGTACGGCGCGATTCCATGGGAACCGAGTTAGGCCCGAAACTGCTAACATCCGGTGAGCGCCCGCGAAAACCGAAGGAGGCATCATGTTCGTCGCGGTCTATTGGTGGCGCGTCCACCCAGGCAAGGAAGCGCAGTTCCGAAAGGCGTGGCGGCGCGGAACCGAGCTGATCCGCGAACGCTACGGCAGCTACGGCTCCCGGCTGCACCAGGAGCGCGACGGCCGATTCGTCGGCTATGCCGAATGGCCGGACGAAGCGGCGTGGCAGCGGGCCTATGACGCCAAGATGGTCTATGACGAGCCCGAGACCCGCGCTGCCTTCGTCGATGCCGTCGCCGAAGTCCCGCCGGACAATCTTCCCGCCTTCACGATGACGGTGACCGACGACCTGCTCGACCGCGATTAATCAGCCGCGGCCCGGAGTTCGCGTACCGCCGCCAGCGTGCCCGTGACGTGGCCGGCGAACGCGGGATCGTCGTGGACATAGGCAATCCTGCCATCGCGGCCGATGACATAGCTTGTGCGGCTGGTCATCGCTCCATTGCCGCGCAGCGCCACGTCATACCCGCGAATCACTGCCGCATCCGCGTGCGCGACCGGGAAGCGGCCCGCGCAATGCTCCACCGAAAAGCGCTGCAGCTTGTCGATCGGATCGGCAGACATTCCGATCACCTGTGCCCCGGCGGCCCGAAACGCGTCGGCCGCCTCGGAAAAGGCGCGGGCTTCGGCATTGCAGCCGGGCGTGAAGGCGGCGGGAAAGAAATAGAGCACCACCGGGCCGCGCGCGAGCTGATCCGAAAGCTTCAGCGGAAAGGCTCTGCCATCCAGCGCCCCCTGGGTTCGGAAATCGGGCGCCTGAGCACCGATCGTCAGCGCAGCCAGCGCCGGCGAGGCTGCCGCGACGAGCGCCGCGGGAAGGAGCAATCGTGTCCACATCGGAGTCTTCTCCCATCCGTTCGCCCTGTTGTCACCGCTCAGCGGATCAGCGCTATTCCGACTCGTACATGGCTGTCCTCGACGCGAAACTCATCGAGCACCTCGCCATGGCCGGTGAACGCCTGACCGAAGAGATAGGCACCGATGCGATCGTCGATCCTGGCCAGCGGCCAGGAAACGAACAGCTCGGCCGCGCCTCTGCCCGTTTCGAAATTCCCCCGGCCTGTGACGGCGATCTTCAGCCCGCCCGGCCGCGACAGCGCGGCAGTGAGCGACGTATATCCCCAATAATCGGCGAGATCCGGTGCCGCGCCTTGCTTGCCGACGTAGAACCACGCCTGTGGCGCGAGATCGAGCCGCCAGTCGCCGCCGAGATCGATGCGATGTTCGATGCGCGCGAAGATGCGGTTGGCGTCGATCGAGCCGACCGCGCCGCGGCCGTTCGAATCGTGACGCCAGCCGAGCGCCAGCGTGCTGGCGTCGCCGACCGGCACATCGGCATAGACTTCGGGACTGTAAGTGGTGGCGCGGAACGGCCCCGAATCCTGATCGAGCGCCCAGAACATCGTCTGCGTATAGCCGAAGCGAAGATTGCTGAGTGCGCCCTCACCGCCGATCGGCTGAAAGGCGAAGCTCACTTGCAGCTTCGCACCGGAATCGCCGAGGCCGAAGGCGCCATAAACGGGCTCGTGGGGGGAAAACCGATCGAGAAAGCCCGCCGACGATCCCGTCGCGCTCTGTACCACCGTCTCACCCGGCTCGGGCAGGCGTGCCGGCGGGAACGCCTCGGCGGGCGGGACCGCGGCCTCCGCAAGCCCGACAGGAACGTAGCGCAGCTTCGCGAAGCCGCCCGGCGCGACGTTGCGCTCCGGCGCCGGCAGCCGCTCGAGCACCAGCCGCGTCCCGTCGGCCGCGGTCACTTCGATCTGGCGCGGACCCTGCGCGGGCACCGGCACCTCGCCTTCGTTGACCAGATAGACTTCGACTCCGCCCAGCGCCTCGCGCTCGGATGCGGGCTGAACCGGCACCGTGCGCACCTGCGCCGCGGCAGGGAACGCCGTGACGGCCAGAAGAGGAGCGAGGAGCAATCTGCGGCGCATCGGCTCGACGGATTGGCAGTCGATTGTGACGAAGGCGAGTCGAATCTGCCATCGGCGCGGGCTGGCGAGCGCCGTCCGGGAGCGCTAGGCAGCGGCATGACCGTTTCCTCCGCCGACATCGCCCTCGCCGAGCAGCTCGCCGACTCCGCGCGCGCGGCGATCCTCCCTTATTTTCGCGCGCCGCATGGGTTGGAGGCAAAGGCGGACAAGTCGCCGGTGACGCTGGCCGATCGCGCCGCCGAGGAGGCGATGCGCAAGCTGCTGATCGCCGAGCGGCCGATGGATGCGATCGCGGGCGAGGAATTCGGCGAGCGCGAGGGGGCCAGCGGCCGCCGATGGGTGCTCGATCCGATCGACGGCACGCGCGCCTTCATCGCCGGGCGGCCCATCTTCGGAACATTGATCGCACTGCTCGACGACGGCTGGCCGGTGCTGGGTATCATCGACCAGCCGATCCTGAAGGAGCGTTGGCTGGGAGTCGTGGGCCGCCCGACCACGTTGAACGGCGCGCCCGCGACGACGCGGCGCTGCCGCGAGATCGGCGAGGCGCTGCTCGCCACGACGTCGCCCGCGCTGTTCGACGACGGGCAGCTCCATGCCTTCGAGCATCTCGACGGCCAGGTGCTCAGCACCGTGCTGGGCGGCGATTGCTACAATTATGCATGCCTTGCCTCGGGCCATCTCGACATCGTCGTCGAGGCGCAGCTCAAGCTGCACGATTTCGCCGCCTTGGTGCCGGTGGTGGAAGGCGCGGGCGGACGGATGTGCGACTGGGCGGGCGACCCGCTGACCGCGACAAGCAACGGCGAAGTCATCGCCGCGGGCGATCCGGCCCGCGTCGAGGAGATCCTCGATGCGCTCGCCTGCCGCGGTCACTGAGCGGTCCGGGACCGATCGGCCCCGGACCCGCTGCGTTCAGAAGAACAGCTTCCGAATGCTGATCGAAACCTGCCGGCCGACGGGATCGAGCAGATCCGGCTGATAGCTGAGCGGCACGGCGCCGCTGCGGTCGGTAACGCGCTGGCGCGCATCGAACACATTGTCGAGGCTGAGCGAGACCCGCGTTCCGCGCAACCACGGATGATCGCGGGTGAGCGAGAGTTGCTGCCCCAGATCCGCGAACAGCCGCAAGTCGATGGTGGTGAACGGCGCGAAATCGAGTGGCTCTGGCGCCCCCAGCGTGCCGGCGTTCACGCGCGTTCCGCTCCGCCAATCGGCACTGATCCGCGCGCCGATCCCGTCCTTGAAGATGCCCGCGCGGAATTCCAGTTCGTGGCGCGGCTGCCCACCCGTGCTGCCCGTGGCGTCGCCGTTCAGCCGGTCGATCACCGGCAGTCCTTCGCGGATCAGGACTTCGTCGCGCAGGTGGACGGTATGATAGAGGCTGAAGTTGATCCGGCCCGCGCCCATTCCGTCGCGCCCGCCTCGCCGGCCGCCAAAACCGCCGCCGGGGCCGCGCGGAGTGCGCGCGCCTTCCGTCGGCGGCCCTTCCTGCCCGGACGAACCCGCAGCCTGCTCCCCGCCATTCCGTGGCGGCTGCCCGCCGCCTTCGGCGCCGCCGCGTCGCTCGCCCCGCTGCTGGCGCATGCGCTGAAGCTCCTCGGGCACCGGCGGCGCCGGCTGGCCGGTGCGCTCGGCTTCCTCGCGCGCCGCGCGATAGCGCTCGATGCGGCGCTGGACCGTCGAGGTGAGCGGCATCGAGAAGTTGAAGCCGTAGCGGATCTGCTCGCGTTCGGTGCGCGCGAAATTGACCGCGCGGGTATCGACCTGGATCAGCCGGCCCGAAGTGTCGCGTACGAACCGCTCGGGGAAGGCTGCTTCGATCGCGGCCGTGGCGGCAGGGAGGCTGGAAATGTCGTTTCGGGTCGTGCTGCGCACATAGTCCGCGCTGAACCGCAGATCGGGCTCCTCGAGAATCCGGGCATTGACGCCGAGCTTGAAGACGCTGCGGTCATCCGGCGCCAGATCGGGGTTGCCGCCGGTGATCGTCGTCACATTGACGGTCTCGCCTCGGGTATAGTCGAAGACGCTGACGTTGGGCGTCACCAGAGTCGGATCGCCGAGCTGCTGCGGCGTCGGAGCGCCTTCCTCCTCGGTTACCGATACGAGGAAGCGCAGATCGTCGACCGGCTCCCAATTCACGCCATAGCCATAGGTGAGCAGCGTCCCGAAATCCGACAGTTGCTCCACCTCGACATTGCCGTTCAGCGTGATGTCGCCGGCGAAATCGAGCACGGCTTCGCGCGTGCTCGCGATCGGCACGTCCACGCTGAGCTGTCCGCTCGCCAGGTCGCGCGAGACGCTGCTCGACCGCATTATGCCCGAGCGCAGCGTCTCGCTTTCGAAATCGGTCGTCGTCGCGCCGACCCGCAGGCTGGTGGTGACGTCGCCGGTCGGCAGCGAGAGCGGCGCACCGGCGATCTGCGCCTGTAGCTCGCCCACGCTGGAGGCCGAGCGTGTGCGATCGACCGGTAGCGCATCGAGCAGCGCGAGCGGCGGGGTCGCGAAGGGATTCACTCCCGGGTCGCCGGCATCGAGCGCCGCCTGCAGCCCGCTGGCATCGACTCCGCGATCGGTGAAGGTCTCGCTGGTCGAATAATCGTAGTTGCCGGTGACCGACCAGCGCCACTCCTCCGAATCGCCGTTGATCGCGAGGCCGAGATGCGCGGTGCGCCCATCGGTGCTGCGCGTAAGCGGCGCGAGCGAGGGATAGTAGCGGTAAAGCTCCACCGGCCCGGAGAAGGGCGAGAAGGGACTGCCCGCAGGGAGAGTGGCAACTGCCCCGGGAAGCCCGAGCAGCGTCTCGCCATTGGTCGCTTCGAGTTCCGCATTGAGTGTCGCGGTGATGTCCGTGGACAGAGCGCGACTCACCACAGCATTGATGCTGAGCTGTTCGCTCGGCCCCCGCAGTGTACGATAGGGGGTAAGGCCGTTCGCATTCGGCGTGTTGGCGGTCGGCACGAAGCCCGCCAGCGCCGGTGCGCCGCCCGCGGCTCCACCCGGCACGCCCGCAACGGTGACCGGTATGCCGGCGATCGCGCTCAGCGCGGGATCGATTTCGCCCACGCCTCCTGGCGCAGTGATGTTGCCCACCACATCGTAGAACCCGGTCGAGGTGGTCGGCACGATGTCGCGCTCGCTCTCGAGCAGAGCAGAGCTGCCCTCATATTCGACGTTCAAGTTGAAGCGTCCGTTCGAATTGAGGCGCAGCAGCCCGCCCTCTGCCTCGACGGCGGAAAAGCCGCCGGCGGTGGGCACTTCGCCTTCCAGCTCGGCCGTGAACGACCGGAAACGCTCGCGCAGCACGAAATTCACCACGCGCTGGTCGGCGCGATAGCCGTATTTGAGCGCAACTTCCTCGGGAAGAATCTCGACTCGCTCGATCGCTTCGGTGGGGATATCGCGCAGCTCGCGAAAGCCCGAAATGCGGCGACCATTGAGCAGCAGCACCGGCCTTTCGCCGCCGCGCCCGCGCGCGCTGCCGGTCTGCGGCGCAAGTGCCTCGAGCAATTCCTCGATCGAGCTCGCGCCATAGGAGCGGACATCGGCGGGAGTCAGCACCTGCTCGGGCTCGATATCGCCGATCACCGATCCGCGCAGTTCGCTGCGCACCACGATTTCCTCGGCTTCATAGGCCTCACCCTGCGGGGCTGCGTCCTGCGGGTTCGGCTCGGCCGGTCCGGTGGAGGCGGGAGGGGCTTCCTGCGCTGCCAGTGCCATTGGCGAGGCCGTGATCATCAATGCGCCGAAAAGGCACCCCAGTTTCCGCATCGCAGCCGATACTCCCTACGCCATAGCCGCGAACGCCGGATGGGCCCGCGAAGTCTTCCCGGCCCCACTAGAAGTCACTTGTCGCAAAATTGTGCCAGGCGCGTGCGGATTTGTCGCAGCGCAGCGACAAATCCGCGACGGGCGCGAGCCTGGCAGGTGCGGGAACGCGGCTAGAGCGAGCGCGCGATCAGCAGCTTCATGATCTCGTTCGAACCGCCGTAGATGCGCTGGACGCGGCTGTTCCGGAACATCCGTGCGATCGGATAGTCGTTCACATAGCCATAGCCGCCGTGGAGTTGAAGGCAGGCATCGACGATCTCCCACTCGGTGTCGGTGGCGCGCAGCTTCGCGATCGCCGCGGTGGTAAGGTCGAGCGTGCCCTCGATCTGGCGCTGGATACAGTCGTTGACGAACACCTTCGCTACGGTCGCCTTGGCCTTGCATTCGGCGAGCACGAACTGGGTGTTCTGGAAATCGAGGATGCGCTGGCCGAACGCCTTGCGCTCCTTGACATATTCGACGGTGGTTTCGAGCGCGCGCTCCATCGTCTGGATCGATCCCACTGCGATGATCAGCCGTTCGCGCGGGAGCTCGGCCATCAGCTGGCGAAAGCCCTGGCCTTCCTCGAGGCCGAGAAGATTCTCCGACGGCACCCAGACATCGTCGAAGAACAGCTCAGACGTGTCCTGCGCATCGTTGCCGATCTTGTCGAGCGCCTTGCCGCGGCGGAATCCTTCCGCCTGGTCGGTTTCGACGACCAGCAGCGACACGCCCCTGCCGCCCGCTTCGGGATCGGTCTTGGCGACGACGACGATGAAATCGGCGATCTGGCCGTTCGAGATGAACGTCTTGGCGCCGTTGATGCGATAGCCGTTGCCGTCCTTCAGTGCGGTGGTGCGGATCGCCTGAAGGTCCGACCCGGCACCCGGCTCGCTCATCGCGATCGCCGAGATGCTCTCGCCCGAGCAGAGCTTGGGCAACCACCGCTTCTTCTGCTCCTCGGTGCCGTGGGCGAGCACATAGGGCAGGATGATGACATTGTGGAGCGACAGCGCAAAACCCTCGACCCCGTGCTTCCCCACCTGCTCGACCGCGACGATATCGTGCCGGAAGTCGCCGCCCGCGCCGCCATATTCGGTGGGGATCGACACGCCGAGCAGCCCCGCTTCGCCTGCCTCGCGCCAGAAGGCGGGCTCGACCTGCCCGGCCTCGCGCCACCGCGCGATCCGCTCGGGAGTCGCCGCGCGTTCGAAGAAGCGGCCGGCTCCATCGGCGAAGGCTTCGATCTCGGGATCGCGCATGCAGGCGGGGGGCGGTACGTCCAGTGCAGCCATTCCAGTCTCTCCAGCTCGCCCGGTGTGCTCCCGGGTCGTCGCCTCCTTGGTCGCAGAGCCGGGGCGCGCGCACAAGTACTTGCACGAGTGTAAGCAAGGCCGCATCCTGCCGCGAAAACACAAAGTGGGAGAGACTGGGATGCATCCGCGGCACTTCGCCGCCAGCGATCCGGCGCGCGCCGCCGTGATCGTGGCGGAAACCGGCACGAGGTTGAGTTTCGAGGCGCTCGAACGGCGCGCGAACCAGGGCGCCCATCGCCTGCGCGGCGACGGCCTGCGCGCGGGCGACGCGGTCGCGGCCTGGCTGCCGAACGGAATCGCCTTTTTCGAACTCTTCTGGGCGGCGCAGCGCGCGGGACTTTATTTCGTGCCGGTTTCCACTGCGCTCACCGCCGAAGAGGCCGTGTATATTCTCGCCGATTCGGGTGCGCGCGTCCTCGTCGTCTCGCCCGAGGTCGCGGGGGCGGCGGGCATCGCCGAGCAGCTGCCGGACGGCGTCCGCGCGATCTACGCCGCCGGAGGCGCACTGGCCGGTGCCGAAAGCTGGTCCGCTGCGCTCGATGCTTGCCCGGATACGCCGATCGCCGACGAAACGGCGGGCACGCACATGGTCTATTCGTCCGGCACCACCGGCCGACCGAAGGGCATCCGCCTGCCGCTGACCGGTGGCGCGGCGGAGGAGCCGCACCCGCTCGCGGCGTTTCTCCAGATGCGCTTCGGCCTCACCGAGCGCGACGTGCTGCTGACGCCCGCGCCGCTCTATCACACCGCGCCGCTTGCCTTCAGCACGGGCATGCAGCGGCTGGGCGGCACGGTCGTGGTACTGCGCAAATTCGATGCCGAGGCCGCCCTGCGCGCGATCGAGGAGCATCGCGTCACCTTCACCCAGATGGTGCCGACGATGTTCGCACGGCTGCTGCGGCTTCCCGAGGAAGCGCGTGCCCGCCACGACCTCTCGTCGCTGCGCCACCTCGTTCATGCGGCGGCGCCGTGCCCGATCCCGGTCAAGCGCGCGATGATCGACTGGCTGGGGCCGATCATCTCCGAATATTATGCCGGATCGGAAAACAACGGCGCCACCTTCATCACTTCCGAGGAGTGGCTGGCGAAGCCCGGCTCGGTCGGCCGCTCGACCACCGCGATCGTCCACATCTGCGGCGAAGACGGCGCCGAGCTGCCGCCGGGCGCACCCGGGCTCGTCTATTTCGAGAGTACCGTTCCCTTCGCCTATCACAATGATCCGGAGAAGACGGCCAGCGTGCGCCACCCCGAACATCCGAGCTGGTCGACGCTCGGCGACATCGGCTTCCTCGACGAGGACGGCTATCTCTTCCTCACCGACCGAGCGAGCTTCCTCATCATCTCGGGCGGCGTGAACATCTATCCCCAGGAGACCGAGAATCTGCTGCTGACGCACCCCAAGGTGGCCGACGCGGCAGTGATCGGCGTGCCCGACGCCGAGATGGGCGAGCAAGTGAAGGCGGTGATCGAGCCGGTCGACTGGGGCGATGCCACGCCCGATTTCGCCGAGGAGCTGATCGGCTGGTGCCGTGAGCGGCTCAGCCACGTCAAATGCCCGAAGTCGATCGATTTCGAGCGGGCGCTGCCGCGCCATGACACCGGCAAGCTCTACAAGCGCAAGCTGCGCGACCGGTACTGGCAGGCGGCCGAGGCGGAGTAGCTCCGCCCCGGCACACGCCGTGCCTCAGCGCGGAGCCATGCGGATCGCGCCGTCGAGGCGAACGTCCTCGCCGTTGAAATAGGGATTGCGGAGCATTTCGAGCGCCAGGCTCGCATAGTCCTCGGGGTGGCCAAGCCGCTTCGGGAACGGCACGGACGCGGCGAGCGCCTCCTTCACCTGCGGCGGCGCGGCATTCATCAGCGGCGTGTCGAAAATGCCGGGCAGGATCGTGTTGACGCGGATGCCTTCGGCCGAAAGATCGCGCGCGATCGGCAGGGTCATGCCGACGATGCCGCCCTTCGACGCCGAATAGGCCGCCTGGCCGATCTGCCCGTCCTCGGCCGCGACGCTCGCGGTGTTGACGATCGCGCCACGCTCGCCGCCTTCTCCGGGCTCGAGCGTCAGCATGCCCGCGGCCGATTTCGAGATGCACCGGAACGTGCCGACCAGATTCACCTGGATCACCCAGTCGAAGGCCGCGGCGGGAAACACCTTGATCTCGCCCGTCGCCTTATCGCGCCCGACCGTCTTGAACGCGTTGCCGACGCCTGCGCAGTTGACGAGGATGCGTTCCTGCCCGTGCGCCGCGCGCGCCTTTTCGAACCCGGCATCGACCTCGTCGTCCGAGCGCACATCGACCTTGCAGAAGACGCCGCCGATCTCGCTCGCGACTGCCTCGCCCTTTTCTTCGTTCATGTCGAACAGCGCGACCTTCGCGCCCGCCTTCGCCAGCGCGCGCGCCGTTGCCGCACCGAGTCCGGAGGCGCCGCCCGTGACCACTGCCGCCGTAGCTTCGAACTTCATCGTCGTTCCTCTCGTCTATTGAATGGCACCCGAGGCGCGCAGCGCCGCGAGCTTTTCGTCGTCATATCCCAGCGCACCGAGCACCGCGTCGGTATCGGCACCCACGGCACCCGGCGACGTCGGCGCTGCCGCGGGCGTGCCCGAGAGTCGGGGCGCCGGCGCCGGTTCAATACTGCCGCCCACTTCGTCGAACGTGCCGCGCGCGCGATTGTGCGGGTGCGCCGCCGCCTCGCCCATGGTCAGAACCGGGGAGACGCACGCCTGGGTGCCGGCGAACGCCTCGGCCCATTCGTCTCGGCTCCGGGTCGCGAAGATCGTCTCGAGCCGTGCGCTCTGTGCGGGCCAGCGCGCCACGTCCATCTGTTGCGCGAAGTCCGAATCTCCGGCGAGGCCAAGGCCATCGAGCAACGCCGCATAGAAAGGCGGCTCGATCGCTCCCACCGCCACGAACCGTCCGTCGGAGCAGCCGTAGCTGCGGTAGAAGGGCGCGGCGCCGCTGAGCAGATTGGCACCCGCACCGTCGCGCCACATGCCCGCGCCGCGAAAGCCCCAGCTCATCGCCGCGAGCAGCGCCGCGCCGTCGGTCATCGCGGCATCGACCACCTGGCCCGCCGCGCCGCGCCGCACCGCGAGCAGCGCCGCGACCATGCCGAACGCGAGCAGCATCCCGCCACCGCCGAAATCGCCGACATAGTTCACCGGCGCCACCGGCGGCGCGCCCGGCCGGCCGATCCCTTCGAGCACGCCCGCGACCGCGATATAGTTGATGTCGTGCCCCGGCAGGTCGGCGAGCGGGCCATGCTGGCCCCAGCCGGTCATCCGGCCATAGACGAGCTTCGGATTGTCGGCGAGCAGCGCGTCCGGCCCGAGCCCGAGCCGCTCCATCACGCCCGGCCGATACCCCTCGATCAGCCCGTCGGCAGTGCCGCACAGCGCGCGCGCGACCGCGACGCCTTCGGGCTGCTTCAAGTCGAGTGCTATCGAGCGCCGCGACCGCGCGAGCGCGGCCGGGCCGAAGCTCGCCCCCGGCCGGTCGATCCGGATCACCTCGGCGCCATGATCGGCGAGCATCATGCCCGTGAACGGGCCCGGCCCGATCCCGGCGAACTCGACGATCCGCAGCCCGTCCAGCGCTCCCGGCATCGCGATCAGAGCGCCTCGACGATGGTCACGTTGGCGAGCCCGCCGCCTTCGCACATCGTCTGCAGGCCATAGCGCAGCTTGCGCTTGCGCAGCGCATGGATCAGCGTCGTCATCAGCTTGGTGCCGCTGGCGCCGAGCGGATGGCCGAGCGCGATCGCGCCACCGTTGACGTTGAGCCGATCGTGCGATCCGCCCGTATGTTCCATCCAGGCGAGCGGCACCGGCGCGAACGCCTCATTGACTTCATAGAGGTCGATGTCGTCGATCTTCATGCCCGCGCGCTTGAGCGCCCGATCGGTCGCGAACAGCGGCTCTTCCAGCATCACCACCGGGTCGCCCCCGGTGACGGTGAGGTTCACGATCCGCGCGAGCGGAGTGAGGCCATGATCCTTGAGCGCCTGTTCGGACACGACCAGCACGGCCGACGATCCGTCGCAGATCTGGCTGGCGTTGCCCGCGGTGATCGCGCCGCCCTCGACCAGCGTCTTGAGGCTCGCAAGCCCCTCGGCGCTCGCGTCGAAGCGGATGCCTTCGTCCACCTTGTGGAGTTCGGTGCCATCCGCCGTCTCGACTTCGAGCGGGACGATTTCGTCCTCGAAATCGCCGCGCTCGGTGGCGGCGGCCGCGCGCTTGTGGCTCTCCAGCGAATAGGTGTCGAGCTGTTCGCGGCTGTAACCGTACTTCCTGGCGATCATCTCGGCGCCGGTGAACTGGCTGAAGCCGCGCACGCCGAAGCGCTCGAGGATCTTGTCGCTGAACGGCTTGGCGCCGCCCGCGACCGAGGTGCCCATCGGAACGCGGCTCATATGCTCGATGCCGCTGGCGATCACCACGTCCTGCGTGCCCGACATCACGGCCTGCGCAGCGAACTGCAGCGCCTGTTGCGACGAGCCGCACTGGCGATCGACGGTGACCGCTGGCACGCTCTGCGGCAGTGTCGAGGCGAGCACCGAGTTGCGGCCGACGTGCAGCGCCTGCTCCCCCGCCTGGCCGACGCAGCCCATCACCACGTCGTCGATTGCCGCCGGATCGATGCCGCTGCGCTCGGCGATCGCCGAGAGAATCGCGCCGCCCAGATCCGCCGGGTGCCAGCTCATCAGCTTGCCGTTGCGTCGTCCGCCTGCGGTCCGCGCCGCCGCCACGATATATGCTTCCGCCATTGCCATCCTCTCGCCACCAGGTGCCGCATGTTTCCGCGACTTCGCTTACACTGGTGTAAGTGTGTTGACGGGCACGTCAACCCGCCGACGCGCGGAGCCGCGGTCAGTCCGGACGTCGGCGTCGCGGCTGGCCGTCGGACCGGTCGAAATTGAGCTGGCGGGTGACGCTGAAGTCGAGCACGACCATCACGAACCAGGCGGCCATCTGCTTCAGCCGACGCCACGGCGTTGCGCGCGCGCGATAGAGCTCCGCAGTGATCGTCTCCGATGCCGCCACTTCGCCGTCGACATAGGCACGGACATGCGCGGCGAAGGCCGGATCGTCGATCCGCAGCATCAACTCGAGATTGAGAAAGAGGCTGCGAATGTCGAAATTGGCCGAGCCGATATGCACCACGTCGTCGACGACATAGAGCTTGGTGTGCAGCTTCGTCGGCTGATATTCGTAGATCTCGACCTGCTTGCGCAGCAGCCCCGCATAGGCGAAGCGCGCCGCCCAGATCGCCGCAGTATGATCCATTTTCGATGGCAGGACGAGCCGCACCCGGCCACGCCGCCCGGCCTCGTCAAGCCGCCGCAGCATCGCGGGGCTCGGCGCGAAATAGGCGGAGATGAGATCGATGCTTCGCGCGCGCTCCATTTCCTGCTTCACGATGCGCGCCCAGGGGGAGAGCCGGCGCGTGGGACCGCCCATCAGCCAGCGGGCGTTGCCACTGGTTTCGCTCCACGCACGCAGTGTTTGCGTGAGGTCGCGAATCGGCGGGCGCCGCGCCTTGGTCCAGCGCTCCAGCGCATCGTAATAGCCGGTCAGCCGCTGTGCCGCGGGGCCCTCGACCAGCAGCCCCAGGTCGCGCCAGGCGGCGTCCTCGACGGTGCCGAAATAGGATTCCTCGATGTTGAACCCGCCGATCATGGCGCGGGCATCGTCCTCCTCGCCGTCCGCCAGGGCGAGCTTCTGGTGATTGCGCAGCAGATAGCGCCTGCCGAACCGCGGCAGAAAACGGCAGAGATCGACCCCCGCCTCGCGCAGCGGATCGAAGAAGTCGCGTTGTGCGGCCGGTTCGCTGCCCATCCCGTCGACGATCAGCGACACGTCGACGCCGCGCCCCGCCGCCGCGATCAGCGCGTCGCGCACCGCCGCGCCCGCGCTGTCGTTCACATAGATATAGTAGAGCAGCCGCAGCGAACGACGCGCCGAGCCGATCAGGTCGAGCAGTACCTCGAGCCGTCGAGGCCCTTCGGTGACGAGCGTCAGGCGATTGCCGTCGACGGTGAATGCCGGTTGCGCCGCGGGCGAATGCATGACCGGGTGCATGAAGAGAAGGGCGGCGTTGCGCAAGCCCGGCTCGTGCGGGGGCCGTGGCGGGCAGGCTCGGCCGGAACGCGCCCGAAATCCTTGACATTGCGCGGCCCTTCGCCTAATTGCCGCGCTTTCCCGAGACTCCGTAGCCCAAGGAAGCGTAGCATGGCGCGCGTCACCGTCGAGGATTGCGTCGACAAGATTCCGAACCGGTTCGATCTGGTGCTGTTCGCGGCGCAACGTGCGCGGCAGATTTCCGGCGGTGCCGAGCTCACGATCGATCGCGATCGCGACAAGAACCCTGTGGTCGCCCTGCGCGAGATCGCCGAGCAGACGGTGAAGCCCAAGCAGCTCGAGGAAGCGGTGGTCTCCGGCCTCCAGCGCGTGCAGATCGACGATGAGGAAGCGCCCGACGAGCTCGGTTCGCTGTCCGATTCGGCCGAAGCGCTCCGGCTCACTGCCGCCGCGCCGCCGCGCAATCAGAATCTCGGCGCCGACTACGAAGGCTGAGGCCAGCCTGGACGAACGAACAGGGGCTGCGGCATCGTGCCGTGGCCCCTTTTTCATGCCGTCGCGGGTCAATCCTGATCGCGACCCTTGAAGCCCTGCGCCACGACATACCATTCGACCGAGCCCTTGCGGCTGGCGGGCGGCTTGGCGTGTTTGACCGTGGCGAAGCGGCGCTTCATCGCGGCGACGAGCGCCGAATCGGCGCCGCCGGCGAACACCTTGCCGACGAAGGCTCCGCCCGGCTCGAGCGTTTCGCATGCGAAGTCGAAGGCAGCCTCGACCAGCGCCATGGTGCGCAGCGCGTCGGTTTGGGGATGGCCGACGGTATTCGCCGCCATGTCCGAGAGCACGAGATCGGGCGCACCGCCCAGCCCCTCGATCAGCCGATCCGGCGCGGCATCCTCCATGAAGTCCATCTGCAGGATGGCGACGCCTTCGATCGGATCGACCGGCAGCAGGTCGATCCCGACGACCGCCGCATTCGGCAGCTTGCGGCGGACCACCTGACTCCACCCGCCCGGCGCGATGCCCAGATCGACGATCCGCCGCGAACCCTTCAGAAAGCCGAATTTCTCATCGAGCTCGATCAGCTTGTAGGCGGCGCGGCTGCGATATCCCTCCGCCTTGGCGCGCTTCACATAGGGATCGTTCAGCTGCCGCTCCAGCCAGCGAACCGATTGCGAGCTGCGCCCGCGCGCGGTGCGCACCCGCTGGCGCCCGACACGGTTGCCGCTTCCGCCCCGGCTCATGCGCGCGCTCCGGTCATCAGCCGGCGCAGGATGCCCTCGCGGATGCCGCGATCCGCGATCCCCAGCCGCTCCGCCGGCCAGAGATCGAGGATGCATTCGAGGATCGCGCATCCCGCGACCACCAGATCCGCGCGCTCGGGACCGACGCAGGCCACGCCGGAGCGCTCCGCCAGGCTCATTCCGGCGAGGCGCACGCTCACGTCGCGCATCGCGCGGCTCGGCACGATCAGCCCGTCGATCACGCCGCGATCATAGGCGTCGAGGCCCAGATGGACGCTGGCGAGCGTCGTCACCGTGCCGCTGGTGCCGAGCAGCCGGCGCCGGCCCGGCGGCGGATCGAGCCGCTCGGCAAAGGCGGCGAAGCTCTCCGAAACGCGCGCCCGCATGTCGGCATAGGCCGCGGTGCGCTCGGCGTCGCTGTCGCCGCGCGCCGCCGCCTCGGTGAGCGACACCACGCCCCAGGGCGCGCTGTGCCAGTCCAGGATGGCGGGCACCGGCTCGGTCGAATCGACCAGCACCAGCTCGGTCGAGCCTCCGCCGATGTCGAACACCAGCGCGGGGCCGTCGCCCGGTTCCAGCAGGGCATGGCAGCCGAGCACGGCAAGCTGGGCCTCTTCCTCGGCAGTGATGATGTCGAGCGCGATCCCGGTTTCGCGATAGACGCGCTCGATGAATTCGGGGCCGTTCGAGGCCCGGCGGCACGCCTCGGTCGCCACCGATCGGGCGAGTGTCACGTTGCGGCGCTTCAACTTCTCGGCGCAGATGCGCAGCGCCGCGACGGTGCGTTCGATCGCGGCATCGCTCAGCCGGCCGTTACTGGCCAAGCCCTCGCCGAGCCGTACGATCCGCGAAAACGCGTCGACCACCGCGAAGCCCGAGCCCTGCGGCCGCGCGATCAGCAACCGGCAATTATTGGTTCCCAGATCGAGCGCGGCATAATGGCGCGCCTCGGGCCAGCGCCCGCGTGCCGGCCCTGCATTCGACCCTGCCGCCCGGGGGGAGCCGGAGCTCCTTCGGCGCGGCACCTGAACGGAGCCGTCCCCCATCTCATTCAACTCGCTTATGTTCTATCCGTCACGGCCCGGATGCCCGAACCGACCGGCGCTTGGCAGGGAGGCTAGCGCAGAGCCGCAGGCGGAGCAAGGCAAGCCGCACGAGCGGCGTTGACAGCAGGCGAGGCGCCGCCTATTTCGCGCCCCTCGCACGGCATTGCCCTGTCGTCTAATGGTAAGACTACGGACTCTGACTCCGTCAATCGTGGTTCGAATCCACGCGGGGCATCCAGCCGCTGCTTCCTTGAAGCTCCCTAGACTTCGCTTCGCCGGCGCATGAGCTGGCCGATGCGGGCCAGCGTGGGCTTTTCGCCCGCCGAGAGCAGGCTCGCGCGGAAGACGCGGCCCAGGAAGACGAACTCGAGCACGATGAACAGCGCGAGCAGTGCCCCGGCGCCGAGCAGCTCCCACAGCGGCACGCCCGTCCCCAGCCGGGCAAGCATCGTGAACGGCGTATAGAGCGGGATCCACGTCATCAGCTGGATCAGCAGCCCGCCCTCTTCGCGCAGCACCGCCTGAGCGATGAAGGCGAAGGGCATTGCGATCACCAGGATCACCGGCGTCAGATAGCTCTGCGAATCGCGGAACGAATCGCTCATCGCACCGATCGCGAGGAAGATCATCGAGACCATCAGATAACCGGCAAGAAAGAAGTAGAGCATCGTCAGCGCGGTGCCGGGGGAGGCGAGCGGCGCGAGGGCCGGGCGCAGAAACTCGGCGACCGCGCTCTGTGTCGCAAAGGCGGCGAAGACCGCGCAGCCGGTCCAGAACAGAACCATCACCAGCCCCACCGCGACCGTGCCGAAGAGCTTGCCGTAGAGCAGCTCGTTCGGGCTCACGCAGGCGAGCACCGTCTCGATCAGCTTGTTCGAGCGTTCCTCGACCACGCCCTGCAGCATCCAGCTTCCCGAAAGCAGCAGCGACATCAGCAGCATATAGGCGCTGAGCAGCGGTAAGACGGATCGGATCAGCACCCGCTCGCGGCCGCCGCCGGGCGGCGGCGTGCTCACGGCGATGGCGGGAGTAAGCGTGCTGGCGGTCGCGGCCTGTTCGGACGACAGGCCCGCGGCAATGAGATAGCGCGTGCGCAGATCGCGCGTCAGCACCTGCTGGAGCGTCTGGACGAATCCCTGCGAGACCCGACCGTCGGACCAGATGCGCACCGGCGCCGCCTCGGAGCCGAAGTCGGCGGGAACGAAGACGATGTAATCGACTTCCTGCCGGCCGCTCTCTTCGGAAGGATCGAGCCAGCCATCGGCCCGCGCGTCGAGCTCGCCCGGTGCCGCATTCGCCAGATCGGCCGGCGTTTCGACCAGCTCGTACCAGGGCTCGGGAGCGTCAAATTCCGGCGTTTCCTCGCCCGCCGCACGCCGCATCGTCGCCAGCGCCGCATCCGCGCCGCCCGCTTCCACGAAGGCACGAACTTCGTCGTCGCTGTACCAGCGGTCGTGCTGCGCCCAGAGCGCACGCTGGTCGGCATCGTCGAGTTCGTAGCGTTGCGAATAACGCGAGAGTGCCTCGAGGATGCGACGCTGCTCGTCGATCTCCAGACGCTCGCGAATCGCGGCGGCTGCGGTCTCGCGCGCGTCGATCAGCACCACGCGCTCGGTATCCGAATCCTCCATCAGCCGCGGCGCCACTGCGCCGATCGCGAGCGCGACGGGAAGGATCAGCAGCGTGAGCCAGAAGCTGCGCGTCGCCGCGATCTGGCGAAACTCGCGGGCGGCGACGAGAAGGATGTGCTGGATCACGGCTTCACCTCCGCGGCGCCGACGATGTGGATGAAGACGTCGTGAAGGCTCGGCCGGTGCCGCTCGAAACCGCGCAAGGCGAAGCTCCGTTGAGTCGCCGCCTCGAGCAGATCGCCCGGGTCGCCGCCGGGATCGAGCCGGACGTCGTAGCGGGTCCAACCCGCGCCCGCCGGCCCCAGTTCATGCACTTCCACCACGCCCGGCAGCGACGCCGGGGTCTCGCATGCGATCAGCGTCAGCCGCGTCGGCAGCTGCGCGCGCGCCTCGTCCTGCGAGCCTTCGAACGCCTTGCGCCCCTTGGCGAGCAGCAACAGCCGGTCGCACAGCCGCTCGGCATGCTGCATCACATGGGTCGAGAAGATCACGGTCGCGCCATTTTCGGCCGCGCGGCGGATTTCGTCCTCGAGCAGCGCCTGATTGACCGGATCCAGCCCGGAGAACGGCTCGTCGAGGATCAGCAGCCGGGGCTGGTTCACCACGGCCGTGGCGAGCTGCACCTTCTGGGCCATGCCCTTCGAGAGCTTGTCGAGCGTCGTCCTGGCGAAATCGGCGAGGCCGAAGCGCTCGAGCAATATCATCCCCTCGCGCCGCGCATCGGCGGCGGACATGCCTTTCAGCCGGCCGAAATAGACGATCGTGTCGATCGCCTTCATGTTGCGATAGAGCCCGCGCTCTTCGGGAAGAAAGCCGAGGTCGGCGCTGTTCTCGCGCCCCGGTCGGCGGCCGAGCACTTCGATGCTGCCCTCGGTCGGGCGGATGATGTCGAGCACCATGCGCAGCGACGTGGTCTTGCCCGCGCCATTGCCGCCGAGGAAGCCGAACACCTGCCCTTGCGGGACGGTGAAGCTCAGATCGTTCACTGCGGTGACGGCGCCGAAGCGCTTGGTCACATGATCGAGTGTCAGTGCCGCCATTGTTCGCTTCCCCCGGTACGCTCGGCATGTGGTGCGCGATTGTCGCGTACGGATCAACCGCGCGGGCGTGGGAAGCGCCGCGTTACGCCGCGGCAGGGGCCTAGCGTGCTTCGGCGATCAGCTCGGCGGCAGCGGCGCTCGTCCAATCCATGCTGCCCAGCATCCGCCAGACCTCGCGGCCCTGCGAATCATAGAGGATCGTCGTCGGCAAATTGCTCGCATAATGGGCGCTGAGCAGCACTTCGGGATCGAGATAGGGCTCGATCCGCTCGAACCCTGCCTCCTCGAAGAAGGGATCCACCTTTTCGGCGCCTTGCAGATCCTGGCTGACGGTCAGCACCTTGAGCGCATCGCCTTCGCGGACCGCCAGCTCATCGAGCGTCGGCATCTCGGCCACACAGGGCGCACACCAGGTCGCCCAGAGGTTGAGCAGGACCGGCGTGCCGCGGAAATCGGCGAGCGTGACGGCCCTCCCCGCCGGATCCTCGAAGGCAACGTCGGGCGCGATCTCGCCGGCATGGCTGCGGTCGAGCGTGCCGATCTCCTCGACCTGGGCGTCACCAGCGCTGCCGGAAGCGGCGGGCGTGGCGGCGGGGGCGGACACTGCCTCCGCTTGCTCCGGCGCATCGCCTTGCGTATCGCAGCCGCTCGCCATGAGCAGCGCAGGAAGGAGAAGGGCGATCGCCGGTCGCAAGGATAGCTCCAACAGCATGTGGGGCGGGCGCTTCGCGGAAGGCCCGTCGGCGGTGATGCGTGAGATAAACGCCTCGATCCCCTTCGACAAGCGCTTGTGGCGGCAGGATATCGCAGGCTCCAAGGCACATGTGGCGATGCTGGGCGCCCAGGGAATCGTCTCGGCCGGAGATGCCGATGCGATTGCGCAGGGCCTCGATCGCGTCGCGGCGGATTTCGAGGCGCAGGGCGTGCCCGTCGATTACGCGCTCGAGGACATCCACATGGTGACCGAGAGCCGGCTGGCCGAGAAGATCGGGCCGAGCGCGGGGCGGCTGCACACTGCCCGCTCGCGCAACGATCAGGTCGCCACCGACTTTCGGCTGTGGGTACGCGACGCGCTCGACGAGGCCGATGCCGCGCTGGGCCGGTTCCAGGACGCGCTGATCGTGCGTGCGGAGGAGCATGCCGACAGCGTGATGCCCGGCTTCACGCACCTCCAGTCGGCGCAGCCGGTGACGCTCGGCCACCATCTGATGGCCTATTACGAGATGATCGGACGCGACCGCTCGCGGCTGCAGGATGCGCGCGTGCGGCTCAATCTGTGCCCGCTCGGCTCTGCCGCGCTGGCGGGGACCGGCTTTCCGATCGACCGCGAGGCCACTGCCGCGGCGCTGGGCTTCGACGGGCCGACGCGCAACTCGCTCGACTCGGTTTCCGACCGGGATTTCGCGCTCGACTATCTCGCCGCAGCCGCCCAGTGCAGCCTGCACCTCAGCCGGCTGGCCGAGGAATTCGTGATCTGGGCGAGCCAGCCGTTCGGCTTCGTGAAACTGTCCGACCAATGGTCGACCGGCAGCTCGATCATGCCGCAGAAGCGCAATCCCGACGCCGCCGAGCTGGTCCGCGGCCATGCCGGGCGTATCCTGGGCTGCCTCACCAGCCTGATGGTGACGATGAAGGGGCTGCCACTCGCCTATTCGAAGGACATGCAGGACGACAAGCCGCCGGTGTTCGAGGCAAACGACCTGCTCGGCCTGTCGATCGCAGCGATGACGGGCATGGTCGAGAGCGCCGAATTTCGTACAGACCAGATGCGCGGGCTGGCGGAGAGCGGCTTCGCGACCGCGACCGATCTTGCCGACTGGCTGGTCCGCGAAGCGAATGTGCCGTTCCGCGAGGCGCACCACATCACCGGACGCGCTGTGGCGCGCGCTGAAGCCGATGGCGTGCGGCTCGACCAGCTGCCGCTCGAGGCGCTGCGCGCGGTGGACGACAGGATCGACGATCGGGTGTACGACGTGCTGAGCGTCGATGCCTCGGTCGCGAGCCGCACCAGCTTCGGCGGAACCGCGCCGTCGCGAGTGCGCGAGGCGATCGAGGCGGCACGATCGGCCCGGGCGGAGGAAAGGCGATGAAGCGGTACGGAATCCTGGCGGCGGCGCTGGCGCTGGCCGGCTGCGGTGCGCGCGAGCAGCTCGAGGCGCCTCCGGGCCAGCCGCTCCCGCCCACCCCCTATGGCGCGGAGGAGCCACCGACCGCCGAGGATCTGCTCGCCGCGCCGATGCAGACCCGGCCGGCACGCAGCGACGACCTGATCGAAAGCTCTAGCGAGCGTCGCAGCGACGAATTCGATCTTCCGCCACCCAACTGACGATGGACCATTTCGAGCTTCGCGGCGGCATCCTCCACGCCGAGGACGTGCCGCTCCCGATCATCGCCGAGGCGGTGGGAACGCCGGTCTATGTCTATTCGACCGCCACGCTGCAGCGGCACGCACGAGTGTTTCGCGAGGCACTGGCGGGCGCAGGCGACGTGCACTGCGCCTTCGCGGTGAAGGCCAATCCCAATCTCGCGGTGCTGCGGGTGCTCGCACGCGAAGGCTTTGGCGCGGACGTGGTGTCCGGCGGGGAGCTCGCTCGCGCGCTTGCCGCCGGCATTGCGGCGAAGGACATCGTCTTTTCCGGCGTCGGCAAGTCGCGCGACGAGCTTTCGCTCGGGCTCGAAACGGGGATCGGTCAGTTCAATCTCGAGCTCGAGGAGGAAGGCGTCGTCCTCGCCGAGCTGGCAGCGGCGCGCGGCATGCGTGCGCCCGCGGTGCTGCGCGTCAATCCGGACGTCGATGCCGGAACCCACGCCAAGATTTCCACGGGCAAGGCGGAAAACAAGTTCGGACTACCGATCGATCAGGCGCGCGCGATCTTCGATCGGCTGGCGTCGCTGCCGGGGCTCGATCTGCGCGGCGTCGCGGTGCACATCGGCAGTCAACTGCTCCGGCTCGACCCGCTCGAAAAGGCGTTCGCGCGCGTCGGCGAACTGATCGTCGAGCTGCGCGCGGCGGGCCATTCGATCAGCCATGTCGATCTCGGCGGCGGGCTCGGCGTGCCGTACCGGCCGGGCGAAGCGCCGCCCAGCCCCGCCGAATTCGGGGCGATGGTGACGCGGGTGACGCGCGACTGGGGCGTCACGCTGATGTTCGAGCCGGGCCGCGTGATCGCCGCCAATGCCGGCGTGCTGCTGACGCGCGTGCTGTGGGTGAAGCCGGGCGTGACACACCCATGGGTGGTCGTGGACGCGGCGATGAACGACCTCGCGCGCGTCGCGCTCTATGACGCCTATCACGATATCGCCGCGGTGCGACCGTGCGGCGAGCGTTTCGTCGCCAACGTCGCCGGGCCGGTGTGCGAGAGCAGCGATGTGTTCGCGAATGCCCGCGAAATCGACCGGGTTCGGCGGGACGACCTCATCGTCCTGCGCAGCGCCGGCGCCTATGGCGCGACGATGGCGAGCACCTACAACAGCCGCCCGCTCGTACCCGAAGTGCTCGTTTCCGGCGAGCGGTTCGACGTAGTCGCCGGTCGGATCACTGCCGAAACGATCATGGCCGCCGAAACCGTGCCGGACTGGCTGACGTGAAGGCCGGGCTGCCCGTCGTGCTGCGGCTGGCGGGTCGGCCGGTGATCCTGCTCGGCGAGGGCGAGGCGGCGGCCGCCAAGCGCCGGCTGCTCGAACGCGCCGGCGCCAGCGTGATCGGCGAAGAAGGCGCGGCGCAGATCGCGATCGTGGCGATCGAGGACGCCGCCGAGGCCGAGGCCGCGGTCGCGCGGCTCAAGGCGCGGGGACTGCTGGTGAATGCCGTCGATCGGCCCGGAATGTGCGATTTCACCACCCCCGCGATCATCGATCGCGATCCGCTGCTCGTCGCAGTGGCGACCGGCGGCGCGTCGGCGGGCCTCGCGGCGGCGGTGCGCCAGCGGATCGAAGCGCTGCTCCCCGCCGATCTGGGCGGGCTGGCGCAGGCGCTGGCACAGGCGCGCGAGGCGATCCGGGATCGCTGGCCCGAGGGCGATGCGCGACGGCGCGCGCTTGGAAGCGCGCTTGCGCCGGGCGGACCGCTCGATCCGCTGGGGAATGGCGGACCCGCGCGCGTCGAGGAATGGCTGGCAACCGGCGCGGCGGAGGACCGTGCGAAAATCTTCACGTTTCGCCTGACCTCCGCCGATCCGGATGATCTCACTCTCCGTCAGGCACGCGCGCTTGCACTCGCCGATCGAGTGACGCACCGCCAGGACGTGCCGCCCGCCATCCTCGATCGCGCCCGCGCCGACGCCGATCGGATCGCCTGCGCCGCTCCACCGGCCGATCCGGGGCCGGGGCTCACGGTCGATCTGGAGATGGCATGAGCGATTTCGCCTATTCGGTCCATGACGCCGCCGTGCGTCGCCTCTCCGCAGCCGAAGCGCTCGGCGAACGCGCGGACCTGGTGTGGATTCACCTGACCTCCGCAGACGAAACGGCGAGACGCTGGCTGGACGAGGAGGCGAAGCTTCCGCCGATCCTGGTCGAAGCGCTCACCGCGGTGGAGACGCGCCCGCGGTGCGATGCAGTCAACGACGGCGCCGTGATCAACCTGCGTGGGCTTTCGTCGGAAACGATGGCCGCTTCCGATCCGCTGGCGTCGATCCGCCTCTATGCGCACGAAGGCCGGGTCTTTTCGGTCACGCGCAAGTCGCTCAACGTGCTCGACCCGGTGTGTGGTCAGGTGGCGGCGGGCGGCATCCACGATCCGGGCGACCTGATTGCCGCGCTTGCGCTGGCGATCACCGAGGAGCTCGACCCGGTCGTAGCCGATCTCGGCGATTCGCTCGACGCATGCGAGGAGCAACTCGCGCCCGGCCGCTCGATCGAACTGCGCCGCCACGTCGCCGAGGTGCGCAGCCGGGCGATCGGCTATCGCCGTTTCCTGGTGCCGCAGCGCGCGGCGCTGGAGAAGCTGGCCGGACTGCCCGGCGACTGGCTGCGCGACGACGACCGGCTGCATCTCGCTGCGGCTTCCGATCGCGCCGCGCGCATGGCCGAGGAAGTGGAAAGCATCCGCGAGCGCGCCGCACTGATTCACGAGACGCTCACCGATCTTCGGGCCGAACAGATCGACCAGCGCGCGCTGGCGATTGCGGTCGTCGCGATGGTGTTCCTGCCGCTGACGTTCCTCACCGGCCTGCTCGGCATGAATGTCGAGGGGATCCCCTTCGCCGAGCGCCCCTGGGCATTCGCCGGCGTGGTCGGGGTCTGCGCAGCGCTGGCGGTGGTGATCGCGGGCTTCTTCGGCCGGCGGCACTGGCTCAGACGCTGAGCCGGTCGAGCTCGTCGTGCAGCGCCTGGATCGATGCGATCAGGCGCCCGCGATCGGCGCGAGTCGCAGCCAGCTCGGTGCGTGCCTCGCCCAGTTCGATGGCGCGCGCCGCGATGCGCGCGTCGAGCGCCAGATTGGAGCGTTTGAGTTCCTCGACGCGGCCGGCGCGCGCCAGCGTGCGCTCGATGCGCGCCGCCAGCACTTCGAATTCGAACGGCTTGGCGAGATAATCGTCGGCGCCTGCCGCCAGCGCCTCCACGGCAGCGCCGGGATCGCTGCGGCCGGTGATCATGATGACGGGCAGGTCGGCGGTCTCGCGCGATCCCCGGATCTCCTGAAGTACCTCGATGCCCGACACGTCCGGCATCATCCTGTCCAGCAGCACGAGATCGAAGCCACGCGCCGAGATGAGGTCGAGCGCTTCGGCCCCGTGGTCGCTGAGCACGACGAGATAGCCGAGATGGCCCAGCCGGTGCGCCAGCACGTTGAGGTTCGCCCGGCTGTCGTCGACCGCCAGAATCGTCCGCGTCGCTCTGCGGCGCACGGGCATCGCCTGCCCTGCCGTCGGCTGATCCATTCCCCCCCCCCTGCTGGCTGGAGGCAAGGCTAGGGCGCGCGCGTCACAAACTGGTTAACGGCGCGGATATCTGGCGGCGGATCAGTCGAGGAAATCGAAAATCTGCGCGACCATGATCGCCATTTGCGGTTCGCAGGCGGCGATCGGATCCTCCTCCGCATTCGTGTTGATCGCCAGCCCCATCGGCGTCGGCCATCCGCGCAACGCGTGGACGATGTCGCGCAGCGCCAAAAGCGTCGAGACCGCCGCCTGCCATCCTCCCGCCGTCGCGATACAGCCGACCGGCATGCCGTCGAAATAGCTGCGCGTGTCGCGGCGCAAGAGCTCGACGTGATCGAGCGCGTTCTTGACCAAGCCCGAGAGCGTACCGTGATAGCCCGGCGAGCCGACGATCACTGCATCCGCGTCGCGCAGCGCCTCGACGAACCGCGCCACCGCGGGGTCATCGCCGGCGGTTTGGGGATCATAATGGCCGAAGGCGATCGCGTCGCCGGTGAGCAGGGTGGTACGGGCGCCGCGAGTCTCCGCCATGGCGAGTGCCGCCGCGAGCGCGCCGGCGGTGCTCGATTCGGGCCGGAGCGTTCCTCCGATCGCGACGATATGTGGTTGCCTCATCATCGTCCCGCTAGCGGAAAGGCGGCCGTGAGGCCACCGGCAACGCGCATGGCCACTCGCGCGACCGACCGCTATGACCGATTCGGACAAAGCATGGGGGTGCGGATGGTCGGAGTGAGTCACGGGCCGCTGGCGGGTGTGCGGATCGTCGAATTCGACGCGACCGGACCGGTCCCGCTCTGCGGAATGCTGCTGGCGGACCTCGGCTGCGACGTGGTGCGTATCCGCCGCTCGGGGCCCGACGGCAGCGCAGTGGCGCCCGCGCTTTATCGCGGCCGTTCGGAGATCGCGCTCGACCTGACCGACGTTGCCGCGCGCGAACAGGCACTGGCGCTGATCTCGCTCACCGATGGCGTGATCGAGGGGTTTCGCGCCGGCACGATGGAGCAGCTCGATCTCGATCCGAGCCGCTGCCTGACCGCCAATCCGCGACTGGTGTACGGCCGCATGTCCGGATGGGGGCAGGACGGGCCGCTCGCACGCCGCGCCGGCAACGACATCAATCATCTCGCCCTCACCGGCGCATTGCATGCGATCGGCACGGGATCGACTCCGGTGCCGCCGCTCAACCTGATCGGCGAATATGGTGGCGGCGCGCTCTACCTCGCGCTCGGTATGGTTTCCGGCATTCTCTCCGCCCAGGCGACCGGCCGCGGGCAGGTGATCGACGTCGCGCAGATCGACGGCGCGGCCTCGCTGATGACGCTCTATTATGCCCTCCATGGCGCGGGGCGCTGGGTGGATGCCCGTGCTTCGAATCTGATCGACGGCGGCGCGCCCTTTTATCGCTGCTATGCCTGCGCGGACGGTCGCCACGTTGCCGTCGGCGCGCTCGAGCCCCCCTATTTCCGGGCCTTGTGCGAGGGACTGGGGCTCGAGCCCGGCCGCTTCAAACAATATGATCGCGCCTGCTGGAGCGACATGACGACGGCCTTCTCCGAAGCCTTTGCCACGCGCGGCCGCGACGACTGGGCAGCGCAGTTCGAGGATAGCGACGCCTGCGTCACCCCGGTGCTGTCGCTCGCCGAAGCGCCCGATCATCCGCACAACCGTGCACGCGAAACCTTCAACATGCAGGAAGGCGGCGTGCAGCCGGCGCCCGCACCGCGCTTTTCCGGATCGCCCTGCGCAGCCGTGCCGCCGGAGCCGGCGAGCGTCGATCAGCTGCTCGCACGCTGGGAATAGCTGTCCGGTTCAGCTCGACGTGATGCTCGCCCAGGCAGCCGCGATTTCGGCCAGGCTGGCGGCGGCATCCCGGAAGGGGGCGGGATCGCTTCCCAGGCTGGCGGCGCCGATCTGCTGGCGCAGCCCGTGATAGAAGCTGGCCAGCGTGCGGGACACGTCGCCACCCTTGTCGAAATCCAGCCCGGCCTCGAGCGCGAAGAGGATCGCCATGGCGCGCGACACGCGCTCGCCGCGCAGCGCCGAATTCTCGTTCTCCGCCGCCCAGGCCGCCGTCCGCAGCGCAGCCACACCCTCTTCGTAAAGCAGGCTGACGAGCTGATGCGGATCGGCGCCGCCGGCGCGGCTCGCCAGTCCGACCTGACGATAGGTGGCGGCGGGATCGCCGGCGAGAACCGTGGCATAGCGCATCGCAGTCAATCCGCGTTCCAGGCGTCGATCTGCTGCTGCAGGAAGCTCTGCGTCGACTTGTAGGCGGCGACTTTCGAGTCCATCCGCGCGAATTGCTGGGTCATCCGCGCGCGCAGTGCCTCGGCGGCGGCGAGTGCCTCGCTGCGATCTTCCTCAAGATTGCCCGCTGCTTCGGTATAGCGCGCCTCGCTTGCGCCAAGGCCGGTGGCGGTGCTCGCCGCGGCGGTCGAGATGGCAGCGAGCGCCGCGGGAAGACCGCTTTCGGCGCGGAACATCGCTTCGACTGCCTCGGGATGGGTCGTGAGCGCCGCGCCAAGGCGATCGGCGTCGATGCGGAGCGTCCCGTCGCGGTTCGTGGCGACGCCCAGCGCAGCGAGCGTCGTCGGCGCGTCCGTGCCCGCGCCGGGCACCAGCGGCGCCAGCGTCAGCCGCGCCAGCGACTGCGCCAGTGTCCGCGCCGCCATGTCGCTGCGCAGCGACCCGGCGACGGGATCCACCTCCGCCTGCACGATCGACAGCAGCTCGTTATAGGTGTCGACGACGTCGGCGACCGCCTGGCGCAGCGCCTCGGTGGGCGATGTGCTTCCGATCCGCACGATCGTGCCCGGCTGTGCCGAGACCAGATCGATCCGAACGCCGGGAATAAGGTCGGACAGGCCGTTGCCGCTGCGCTTCACGGCGATCCCGTCGACGGCGATTTCCGCATCGGCCGCCGCGCTGCCGATCGTCGTGCCGCTCGCGCCGACGCCGATCGCCAGTGCGGAAAGACCTTCCGCGCCCGGGGTTTCCGTCGCGCTCAGCGTGAACGCCTTGGCCGCGCCCGTCGTACCCTTCAGCACCAGCCGCGCGCCATCCGGGTCGGTCAGTATCGAGGCAGTGACTCCCGCATTGGCGGCGTTGATCGCCTTCATGATCCCTTCGAGGCTCGAATCCGCCTCGCCGATGGCGATATCGATGCTGGTCGCGCCCGGGTCGAAGGCCGACATCGCTCCGTCGGCTACCGTCGCCGTGCCGAAGGTGAGCGTAAGCGTGCCCATGCCCACCGCTGCGGTGGCATCGGCGATCGGCGCCGTGCTCGCGACCTGCGCCGCGGCGAGGCGCCGAACCTCCAGCCGCGCGTCGAGTGTGCCGATCTGCGCGCCCGGCTGTGCGGCGACCGTCACCAGCGATGCGTTCGAGCTCGTCGGCTGAGTGGAGAGCGAACCTGATTTGGCGAGCGCCGTAAGAGCCGTCGAAAAGCCGCTGATGCTGCTCTTGAGCTGGCTCGCCGACGAGATCTGCGCGGTGAGCGCCTCGCTTTTCTTCTCGAGCGTCGCGGTTTTCGCCTGGAACTGGGCATCGACCAGCTGCGAAACCAGCGCGGTGATGTCGATTCCCGATCCTGTGCCCAGCGTCTTCGCAATCGATTCGACGGCCATGATCGTCCCCCTCTCCGATTAAGCGGCAACCGGGCGCAGCGCTTTAGGGCCGGCGTGTCTCCGGGCGACCGTTTTCGTCGAAACGTGCAGTCTCGGGCACGCTGACGGGGGGCTTACGCCCGCCGGCGGCGGCATTCAGGTTGAAGACGAAGGCAAGCACCGTCGCGATCGCCATATAGAGGTCGTCGCGCACTTCCTGGCCCTCGCGGCTGGTGTAATAGACCGCGCGCGCGAGCTGCGGATATTCGAGCACCGGCACCTGGAATTCGCCCGCCAGCTCGCGGATCGCGAGCGCGGTCTGGCCGCGCCCCTTGGCGACGACCACCGGAACCTGGTCGCTTCCCTGATCGTAGCGCAGCGCGACAGCGAAATGCGTCGGATTGGTGAGCACGACATGTGCTGTGCCGACCGACTTGCGGAAGCCGCCCTTCAGGATTTCGCGCTGGCGCTGGCGCTGCGCCGCCTTGTTCTCGGGCGAACCTTCGCTGTCCTTGTGCTCGTCCTTCACTTCCTGCTTGCTCATCTTGAGCTTCTGCAGCCGCCGCACGATCTGGATCGGCAGGTCGATCCCGGCAATGATGGCGAGCCCCGCCGACATCGCGAACAACAGCATCAGGAAATGCCCGCCGAGCGCGCCGACCGCCTGGTGCACGTCGGAGGAGACGAGACCGACCGAGGGCCGCGCCACGAGCCACAGCATCCAGCCGCCGATCGCTGCCAGCAGCACCACCTTGAGCAGCGACTTGCCGAGTTCGATCCAGCCATTCGCGCCGAAGATCCGCTTGAGGCCCGAAGCAGGATTGATCCGCGAGCCCTTGGGCATGAGCAGCTTGTTGTTCCAGCTCAGCGCGCCCAGCGCTCCTTGGCTGAGAACAGCGCCTGCCAGCGACAGCGCGAGGAGCGCGCCGAGGGAGGGCGCGAGCTTCCAGCCTGCCTCCGCCAGCGGGCGCCAGGGCTCGAACGCCTCGATATCGCCGCGGCCGAAGGTGAAGCTCGCCGCCATCACGGCCTTGCACGCGCCGAGCAGCCCCGGCCCGAGCAGCGCGATCCAGCCGCAGCCGAGCAACACGCCCAGCGCGGCGGCGAACTCGCGGGATTTGAGGACGTCGCCGTCGTCGCGCGCCTTTTGCTTGCGCTTGGGCGTCGGGGCTTCCGTCTTTTCGCCGAAGCTTTCGGCCATCAGCCCAGCACCAGCGCCTGCGCGGCGTCGAGCGCCTCGCGGATGATCACCAGCAGATAGTCCCCCATCGCCGGCAAGGCGATCAGGATCGCGACGACGCCGAGCGCGAGGCTGGCGGGCAGGCCTACCGCGAACAGGTTGAGCGCCGGCGCCGAACGCGAGAGCATGCCGACGACGATGTTGAGGCACAACAACAGAAAACCGACCGGCAGCGCGAGCAGCAGCCCGGCGACAAAGGCATAGCCGCCGAAGAGGGCGATGTTCAGCAGCCGCTCGGGCGCGAGCCATGCCTCGCCCGGCGGCAGCGCGTCATAGCTGCGCACAACGAGATCGACGAGGACCAGATGGCCGTCGACCGACAGGAACAGCAGCGTCAGCAGGATCGACAGGAACTGGCCGAGCGCGGGCGTGGCCGCGCCGTTTTGCGGATCGACCGCGGCGGCGAAGCCGATGCCCATCGAAATGCCGATCACTTCGCTTGCCACCAGCGGCGCGGCGAAGGCGATCTGGAGCACGAAGCCGAGCGCAAGCCCGACCAGCGCCTCGGCCGCGACCATCAGCATCGTGGTGAGCGAGAAAATCTCCGCGGGCGGAACGACCGGCGCGACGTGCATCACCAGCACCCCGATCGCGCCGGTAAGCGCGATCCGCGCTGGCAGTGGCACCGAAACCGCGCTGAAGACCGGCGCGGCGATGAACGCCGCGCCGATCCGCACCATCGCAAAGAGCAAGGCCCAGAGCTGCGGCTCGATCGAAAGGCCGAAGCCCATCATCGCTCAGCGCACCAGATCGGGAATGCGTTCGAAGATGCCGATCGTGAAGTCGCCGAGCAGTCCGAGGATCATCCCGCCGAAGATGACCAGGCTGATGCCCACGATCGCCAGCTTGGGCACGAACGAAAGCGTCTGTTCGTTGATCGAAGTCGCCGCCTGCACCATGCCGAGGAACAGGCCGGCGAGGAGCGCCGGAATCAGGATCGGCGCCGCGGCCAGCGCGAGCACCCACATCGCTTCGCGCGCGACGGTGAGGAAATAGTCCGCGTCCGCCATGTTCAGGTCGCGAAGCTCGAGGCGAGGCTGCCCATCGTCAGCGCCCATCCGTCAACCAGCACGAACAGCAACAGCTTGAACGGCAGCGAGATGATCGTCGGCGACATCATCATCATGCCCAGGCTCATCAGCACGGTGGCAACGACCAAGTCGATGACGATGAACGGCAGGAAGATCAGGAAGCCGATCTGGAACGCGGTCTTGAGCTCGCTCGTCACGAACGCCGGCAGCAGCACCGCATAGGGCGTGTCCTCGGGCGTCGCGATCGGGCCGGTGTTCGCCATATCGGCAAACATCGTCACGTCCTTCACGCGGGTCTGCTTGAGCATGAAGCCGTGCAGTGCTTCGCCCGCGGTCTCGATCAGCTGGGTCGAGCTGATGCGGCCTTCGGCATAGGGCTGGATGGCAGTGGTGTTCATCGTGTTGAGGACCGGCGCCATCACGAAGAAGCTGAGGAACAGCGACAGGCCGATCAGCACCTGATTGGGCGGCGTCTGCTGAAGCCCCAGCGCCTGGCGCAGGATTGCAAGCACGATGATGATCCGCGTGAAGCTGGTCATCATCAAGAGGATTCCGGGCAGGATCGTAAGCAGGCCCATGATGATGAGGACCTGCAGCGATAGGCTGAGCGGCGCTTCGCCGCCGCCGAGGTCGCCAAGCGCGCGGTCGAGCGCGTCGCCGACGCCCGGCGTCGGCGGCGGGGCGGGCATCGGCGTGACCTGCGCGAATGCCGGTGCGGCGAAGAGCAGCGCAAAGAACAGGGCAGCGAGCACCACGCCCAGCTTCCACCCATCGCCGCTGCGCAGCCAGGGCCCCATGTCTCGTGCCACATGCGCTGCATCTACACGCCGCAGCGACAGGCCCCTGCCTGCGCAGGAGCGACGGAAACTCTCCCGAATCACGCTTCCAGCCTGTCGACCAAAGTGACGCCGCCGCGCGCGACCGAGACGAGCAGCCGCCGCCCCTCGAAATCGACGACGGCGAGGCGGACGCCGGGAGAGACCATCATCGTCTCCTTCACCTGCACCATCCGCTCGCCCGCGCCGCGGGGCAGCCGCCCCTCGAGCTTGCGCCACGCATAGAGGCAGGCGATCAGCAGGCCGCAGACGAGCGGCAGCAGGATCACCAGCTTCAGGACATAGGACCACATCATCGCGGCGCGACTCGCTTCTCGGGATTGACCAGCTCGGTCATCCGGACGCCGAACTTCTCGCCGACCGTCACCACTTCGCCGCGACCGATCAGCGTGCCGTTGACGAAGACGTCGAGCAGTTCGTCGGCCTCGCGGTCGAGTTCGATCACGCTGGATTCGCCCAGCGCGAGCAGCTCGCGGAGGCTGAGCCTCGTCGCGCCGATCTCCACGGTGAGCTTCACATCGACGTCCTGCAGCAGCCGCAGATTGGCGGCGAGCGCGGCGTCGACCGGAAATCCGCCGGTCATGTCGTTCATGCGAGATCCTCTTGCGAAATGGGCTCGATGGAAGTGAGACGGACCGCGGCGCGGCCGTTCGAGGTACCGACCTGTCCCGTGCCCAGCCGCCGCGCGGCGACCATCACGGGCACTTCGGGGCCGAATTCGATCGGAATGACGTCGCCGACCTTGAGCTCGAGCAGCTGGCCGAGGCGCAGCTGCGGCTCGGCGAGCACCGAGCGCACGGGAAGGCTGACCGCCATGACCGCGCGGGTGAGCCCATTGCGCCACTCCGGTTCGACGGCGCAGTCCTGCGCCTGGACCTTTGCGGTGAGCTGGGGCGCATGCGGCTTCAGGCCGGCGACCGGATAGAGGAGATCGATGTAAAACGGCGCGGCGTCGTCGGCGGCGAAGCCGAGCCGCGTGACTACCATCGCGGTGTCGCCACCCAGATCGGGCGCGGTCGCGATCGCAGCACCGGCGACGGGAGCGAACTCGATCCGCGACACCGGCTCCCATGCGGCCGCAAGCGGATCGGCCACGGCGTGTCCGATCCGGCCGACCATCGACTGGGCTGCGGGCGTGAACTCGTCGGGCAACATGGAAGGAGCCTCGCCATCGCCGCCGAAGAAGGCGTCGAGCATCTCGAGCACCGAACGCCCTTCGAGCACGAGCAGCGCCTGCGCCTTGCCGGGAGACATCGCCAGCGGCTGCCAGGCACTCAGCCCTTCGCCGCGCTCGGTCCGATAATCGGCCCAGCGCTGCACGACGAGCGGTTCGGCCCAGCTGCGCAGATCGCGGCGCAGCACGCCTTCAAACACGCTCTTCAGCGAACGGGCGGCGCGCGCGGTCAGATGCTGCAGCGTGACCAGATCGCCGAACGGATTGAGCCGCGCGCTGCCCAGTGCCGGCGCGTGCTCCGCGCCGGCCCGGGGCCGCTCGCGCCGATCGGGCGCATCCGTTTCTGAAGAGGCGTTAACCATGCTCGTTCACTGAACAATGAAATTGGTAAAGTAGACGTTACCAATCCCGCCGAAGCCTTCCTTTTCCTGCAGAACGCCGTTGATCGCGTTCACGAGGCGTGCCTCGAGCTGGCGCTTGCCTTCGGTGGTGAAAACTTCCTCTTCGGTAGTTTCGCTCAGCGCCATGAGCACTGCCGAGCGGACGGCGATCTCGTGCGTGCGCAGATTCTGGATCACGCGATCGTCATAGTGAGTCGAAATCGCGAGGCCGGCCTGTACGAAATGAACACTGTTCTGAAGGTTCGAAGTGAACTCCTTCTCCAGCGCATAATAGTTGGAAGCATAGGCCTCGCCGCCTTCACCTGCAGGCGTCGGCGTACCGGTATTTTCCTCGTCGCTGCCGCCGGCTTCGGCATGTGCCTGTTCGCTCTTCGGCACGAGTTGGGGCCTGTCGTCCCGTGCCGCCGGAGCCGCGCCGCCCGCGCCGGGCAGCCAGCCGGCCTGCGCGGCATAGAGGCCGCCGCCCACACCGCCGCCGATCAGCACGAGCGGCAGCAGGGCGAGCAGCATCAGCTTCAGCAGACTGCGCTTCTTCTTCGGCGGCGCGGCTTCTTCGATCGTCGTCTCGGTCATCATCGGTTCCCTTCAATGTCAGGCGATGCGGTGGTCGGTGGCGGTATCGGGCTCTGGCTCGGCGGCGCCGGAGCGCGCGACGCGAAGGAACTGCTCCGGTTCGTGTGTCCGGCGCTGCTCGCGTCCGGCCCCTGCGCTGCCGGCATCGACCGCAGTCTCGCCCACGCGCAGCCCCCGCGATTCGGCGAGTTCGTTCAAGCGCGGCGCGGCTTCGGCGAGCAGAGTACGAGTCGCGGCGGAATCCGCAGTGAAGCGGATCTGGAGGGCATCGCCGTCCTGCTGCACCGAAACGTCGAGCGTTCCGAGCGCGTTCGGCGTCAGGCGGATACGCGTCTCGCGCGTCGTGCCCGCTGCGTCGCGCAGCGTCTCGATCCGCTCGATCATCGACTCCATCCAGTCATTGCGCGAGAGATCGAGCGGCGGCTGCTGTGCTTCCGCCAGCGGCTGCGCGGCCGGCGTGCGGACAGTGTCCGCGGCGATCTGCGGTGCGGCGATCGCAAGCGCAGTCGCCGGTTCCACCCGCGCCGTCCGGCGCTGTGGCAGGATCTCGGCGAGGAAAGTGGCGGCGGCCGGCGTCACGACCTGCGGTGCCGATGCGAGTAGTGGCTGGGCGGTGAGCGGCAGGGGTCGCGCCGGATCGGCGGCGAGTATTTCGATTCTCGGCGGGCTCGGCACATCGACTTTTGCCGCGCGCGTCCCGTCGCTTCGCACGTCCTTCCACGGACGCGCAGCTTCAACCGGCGCCCGGGGCGCTTGCGGAGCCGCGGCGGTGGGCTCCGATCCCACCACAGCCAGGCGCGGAGCGCTCGACAGCGGTGCAGAGGATGTGGCGTCCGGCTCGGCAACGACGCCGACGGCCGCCGGCGCGGCCTCCGCCTGCGGCAGGAGCGGCCTGATCTCGACGGCTGCCGCGCCTGCTGGCCGGGCTGCGACCGGAGCGATCGACGCGGAAGAAGAGAGCAGCCTCCGGTGGTCGGACCGCGGCACGATCGGAGTCTGCGGTGATGCTGGAGCCGACACCGAAGCTGCAATTTGCCGCGGCCCTTCAGGAGCGACGCCGTGGGGGGCGACCGCGGCAGGTCCGCCTCTGTCCTGGAACGCCATCGGCAACGTCGCGGCAGTGGCCACCGGGGCGGCAGTGGCCGCCGGGGCGACCGCCGCGACCGGCGCGGCGGCGGCTGCGTTTGAGAGAGAAGTCGGCGCGGCTGATGTGCCGCTCCGGTCCGGAGCCGCTTCAGGGGCCGCGAGCGGCTCGGCGGCCGGCACCGGCACCGGCGCCGGGGCGACCAGCCACGGAAGAATGACTTCCACCCCCGGTCCGGCAGCAGCATCGGTTTCCGCCTCCGGCAATGGCTTGCCGTCAGCGGCAGGGATTTGCCGGTCGATCGTCGAAACCGCGCCCTCGGCAGGGATGAGTTCGGCTTCGGCCGCGACCGCGCAAGCCTGTAGGCTGCCCAGCGCGAGCGCGAAGCGGCTCGCGGCACCGGGCTCGCTTGCCGGAACGACGAGTGCCGAAGCGCCGGCGGTCACAGGCTGCAACGTGAACTGGATCATGACTCCCCCGAGTGACGTGTCACTCGAACGGGTCAGCAAGGATCGTGCCGATTCCCTCGGACGGGAGGAAGCGCTTCGAGCGCGCGCAGCGCCGCCAGCGCGGCATCGGCTTCGTGACGCGCGATCAGCTTTTCGACCGCGGTCTGATCGCGCTTGGCCTCGCGGGTTGCCGCGCGAGCGTCTTCGAGCCCCTGCTGGGCCACTTCCACGCGTCGATCGGCCGCCTCGGCGGTGTGGCGAAGCCGTTCGCGGAAATGGGCGGAAGCGGCAAGGCTGGTGGCAAGCGCCGGCGCCGAGCTCGGCTGGACATTGGCGGCAAGCGCATCGATCCGCCGCCGCAGCGCCGCCTCCTGCGCCAGCCGCGCCTGCGCGTGCGCCTCCTGCGCCTGGACCTGACCGAGCTGCAGCGAGCGCACCCGGTGGATTCGCGCAAGCTTCTTCGCGCTGCGCTCAGCCATCGCCGAAGACGCCGGTCAGTTCGGCGACCGCCGCTTCGAGCGGCACGACGTCGTCGGCGTCCTGGCGGATATATTCCAGCACCGCCGGATGGCAGGCGATGGCGGCATCGATCGCGGGATCGGCGCCGCTGCGATAGGCGCCCATCAGCACGAGGTCTCGGTTTTCCTCATAGGTGGCGAGATGGCGCCGCAGCACGCGCGCGGCATGGAGATGCTCCTTGCCGACGATGTCGGTCATCACTCGGCTCACCGACGGTCCCAGGTCGATCGCCGGATAGACGCCGCGCTCGGCGAGCTGGCGGTTCAGCACGATATGCCCGTCCAGGATCGATCGCGCGCTGTCGACCACCGGATCATTGCCGTCGTCGCCGTCGGCGAGCACCGTGTAGATCGCCGTGATCGAGCCACCCGAGGAAACGCAGGTGCCGGCCCGTTCGATCAGGCTCGGCAGCATTGCGATCGCCGAGGGCGGATAGCCGCGCGCCGATGCGGGCTCGCCCAGCGCGAGGCCGATCTCCCGGCCCGCATGCGCGACGCGCGTGAGCGAATCCAGGATCAGCAGCACCTTCTTGCCCTCGGCGCGAAACGCTTCGGCGATGGCGGTTGCCCGCAGTGCACCGCGGATTCGCAGCACAGGCGAATGATTGGCGGGAACGGCGACCACCACCGAGCGCGCCCGCGCCTCGCCATGAATCTTGGTCTCGAGGAAGTCGGCTACTTCGCGGCTGCGCTCGCCGATCAGCCCGACGACCACCACATCGGCTTGCGCGGCGCGGACGATCATGCCGAGCAGCACCGATTTGCCGACGCCCGAACCAGCCATGATGCCCACCCGCTGGCCCTGCCCCACCGTGAGCAGGCCGTTGATCGCGCGCACGCCCACGTCGAGCGGCTCGAGCACGCGGCCGCGGTCGAGCGGCGACTGGAGCTTGCCCGCGAGCGGCCAGCGGCCGGCGCCGCGGATCGGGCCCTGGCCGTCGATCGGCTTGCCCGCGCCGTCGACGACGCGCCCGAGCAGTGCCGCGCCCACCTCCGCTTCGCCCGGCGGTCCGATTGGCCGGACCGGCGCGTTGGGGAGCAGCGGCGCCGGGCCGCCCAGGTTCATCAGCAGCGTCTTGCCGCCGCGAAAGCCGATGACTTCGGCTTCCACGCGCTCGGCACCGGCCGTGCCCACCGCGCAGACGGTGCCGACCGGCAGCGACAGCCCGACCGCTTCCATCAACAGCCCGTCGTAGGAGGAAAGCCGTCCAGAGACCTTTGGCTTCGCGATGAAATCGCGGACGCTCAGGCCTTCGAGATACGCGTTGGAAAAGGCGTTCAGCATGGCGGCGGAATCGGCACCTTGTCGATCGCTTCGGCGAGCTGCTCGAGCCAGAGATCGGGGCCGTCCTCAATGATCGTCGAGGCGCTCTCGATCACGAAGCCACCGCGCGAAACATGCGCATCCCCGACCGCGAAGATGCGCGCGGGGAGCTTTCCTTCGAGCAGCGGCACGTCCTCGGGGTGGAGCCGCAACAGCGCCGACTCGGCACTGTCCGCGAGCAGATCGACCGCGGCGGCGACTCGCCGGTCGAGAAGGTCGGACGCAATGCCCGTTTCGCCGATCAGTCGGTGGACGAGATGCAGCACGGTCTGCCGCAGCTGCCCGGCCATCCGCTCGCGGTCGAAATGGGCGCCGCGTGCCAGCGCCGTCGAAACCTGGTCGAGCAGTGCGCCTTCGCGCGCCCGGGCGGCTTCGATTTCCGCAAGTGCGGCGGCACGGCCCTCCGCGACGCCCGCGGCATGCGCCGCAGCGACGGGATCGCTGAAGCTGCGGCTCGGCTGCGGCTGCGGCTGCGCGGGCGGCAACTCGGCATCGAACGGGTCCCAGCCCTCGGTCGGATTGCGGCTCGGGTCGGCAGGTTTGAAATGCCGTGGCCCCTCGGCTTGCGGCGCGAAGTCACACGCAGCGCTCGCGGCCGGATCGACGGCGGTGAATCCCGCGGCGCCTTCGAACGCCTTCTTGAGCAAATCGCCGGCAGCGGCGTGGCGCATGACGAGTCCCGGTGCGAAGCTAGACATATTCCTCGTCGCCTCCCCCCGGCATGTGGATGGTCCCTTCCTTCACCAGCCCGCGCGCGACACCGATCACCACCTTTTGCGCGTCGAGCACTTCGGCGAGCTTCATCGGGCCGCGCGCTTCCATCTCGTCGCGGATGCCGTCGGCGGCGCGGCTCGACATGCAGCCGAGGAAGCGGTTGCGGACTTCCTCTTCGACGCCCTTCAGCGCCTTGACGAGGATCTCGCCGTCGATGCTGCGGATGAGCGTGCTGAGATTCTTGTCGTCGAGCTCGAGCAGATTGTCGAAGACGAACATCGCCTCCTCGATCTCTCTGGCGACCGCCTTGTCGAGCTTGAACAGCTTGGGCATCACCTTGGCCTCGGTCGCCTTGCGCGCGCCCTGCAGGATCTTCGCCGCCTCGCGCGTGCCGCCGAGCTGGAGCCCGGCTTGCTTGCGCGGCGCAGCTGCCCGGTTCTCGAGCATCGTCCGCAACGTTTCGATCGCTTCCGGCGATATCGGGCCGAGCTTGGCGACTCGATGCAGTATCTCCGGCTGCTGCGCCTCGGGCAGCTTCTCGAACACCTTGGCGGCAACATCGGGATCGAGGTTGGCCAGCAGCACCGCCGCGATCTGCGGATGCTCGGCCTCGATCATCGAAGCGATCTCTTCGGGATCGAACCAGGCCAGCTGTTCGAGCCCGCAGGCCGCTTGGGCCGGCATGATCCGGGCGAGAACGCTTTCCGCCCGCTCGGCGCCGAGCGCCTTCGTCATCATCCCTTCGATCTTCGGCGCCGGATCGAACTGAACGGTGCTGCGGTCGCGCGCCTTGAAGACGAAATCGTCGAGCACCTGCTCGACCTCGGCCTCGCTCACATCGGCGACGGCGAACATCGCCTTGCCCAGTTGCCGAACCTCTTCGGGGTCGAGCTTCTGGAGGATCGCGGCGGCTTCCTCTTCGCCGACGAGCATCATCAGCACGGCGGCGCGCTCCACTCCTGTGAAATGGCGAACGCCGTGCATCATGGCGCATTCGTCCGGATCATGTCGCGCACGGCAAGCGCCGCGCGCGCGGGATTGTCGCGCGTGAAGCCGCGCACCAGCCCAACGCGATCGTCGTAGCTGCGGCCGCGATCGAGCATGTCGACGCTGACCCCCGGCTGCGGTTCGGCGGCGGACGGTTGTGCGGCAGCAAGCGCCGGGCGGTGCATCGCGCCCTCCTCCCGCTTCTTCAGCAATGCCTTGGCGAGCGGCCTCACGCCGAGCAGCAGCACCAGCAGCGCGATGACCACTGCAGTGACATGCCGCGCGACCATCGCGACCCATCCGGCCTCGTACCAGGCGGGGCCCTCGCGCACATCCGCATTGTCGGTGAAGGCGCGGCTGACGACCGTCACCTGATCCTGTCGCGCTTCGTTATAGCCTACGGCCGCGCGGACGAGCTCGGTGATCTGGCGGATCTCGGCTTCGGTGCGCGGCTGGCCTTCCGGATTGCGCAGCAGCACCGCGACCGAGATGCGCTGCACCGCTCCCGGCACGGTGCGCGTCACGGATACTTCCTTGCCCAGGTCATAGGTGCGGGCGAAGCTGTCGCTCTGCCGCATCGGCGCTGTCGACGGGGCGACATCGGCGGCAGCGGGAGCGGCGGCGGTCGCGGCATCGGGTGACTCGACCGACCCGGGGACCGGTGCCGTGTTCGACAGTGCGCCGGGGATGCCGCCCGGCGCCTGTTCGCGCGGCGCTCCGGTCCAATTGCCCTGCTCGGCACGGACGACGCCTTCGCGGTCGTAGCTTTCCCGGGTCGCCTGGCTTTCGTCGAGGTTGACGTCGGCCTGAACCTCGGCGGTGAAGTTCCCCGCGCCGACCAGCGGAGTCAGCAGCTGGAACAGCTTGGTCCGATACTCGTCCTCGACCCGGCGTTCAAAATCGATCCGAGTGTCGCCTGCCGACGTGCCGATATCGCCGTCCGGGCGACTGAGCAGCGCACCGAGCTGATCGACGATCGTGACGGCTTCGGTCTGCATCCCCGGCACCGAGGACGCGACGAGATTCACTACCGAGCGCACCTGTGCTTCGCTGAGCGTGCGGCCGGGCTGGAGACGGACGATCACCGACGCCGAGGGTTCGGCGCGATCCCGCACGAACACCGAGCTTTCGGGCATCGCCAGATGCACGCGCGCGTCGGCGACCGAATCGAGCTCGGCAATCGAACGGGCGAGTTCGGTTTCGCGCGCCTGCCGCAGCCGTTCGCCCTCCACCGCGCGGCTGACGCCCATCGGCAGCTGATCGAGGATGGCATAGCCACCCGGCGCGGCGCGCGGAAGATCCTGGCTGGCAAGCAGCATGCGCGCCTTGTGATACGCGTCCTCGGCCACGGTGATGGCGCCGCCACCGTCGAATCCGGTTTCGATTCCTGCCTGCTGGAGCGCCTCGGCGACCGCCGCCTTGTCGGCGTCGGGCAGGTCGGTGAACAGGATGCGCTGCGGCGGCGTGGAGACCATCGCCCAGGCGAGCGCGGCCGCCAGCACGAGGCAGACCAGCAGGATCATCGGCAGGCTGCGCTTGACCGCAGGCTGGCCGATGATGCCGCCGAGCTGACGCAGCGGATTGGCGAAGCCCGGAAGCGGCCGGGCCGCTGCGGGTGCTTCGGATGCGGGTGCGAGATTGGTGCTCATCGGATCAGACCGGCATGCTCATGATGTCGCGATAGGCGGAGAGAAGCTTGTTGCGGACCTGCAGCGTCGCTTCGAAGCCAACCGAGGCCTGCTGGCGCGCGAGCATCACCTTGGCGATATCCACCGTCTCGCCGCGCTCATAAGCAGCGGAGAGCGCTCCCGCTTCCTGCTGGCTCTGGTTCACCTCGCGGACTGCGGTGGTGAAGGTGTCGGTGAAGCTGGTGCGCTGCGGCTCCACGGGTGCGGGCGCGCCGGCAGTCTGCTGCGCCCGGTTGAGCGCGGCATTGCGCTCGAGGATCTGGGCGCGCAGCTCCATCACCCGATCGACGCCCATCGCGGCGCCGGGTCCGCCGACGCCGCTCATGCCGACATCGCCCGGGCGATGTCGTCGCCCTGCTCGCGCGCCTTGGCCAGCCGATAGCGCAAGGTGCGCTCGGAAATGCCGAGCCGTCGCGCGGTTTCGATCCGGCTGCCGTTGCAGGCCGCCAGCGTCTCACGGATCGCGTGGAATTCGGACATCTGGACGATGTTGCTCAGCTTCGCGCCGGCTTCCACTCGGTTCTCGGGCCGCCGGTCGAAGAGGATGTGCTCGGCGCCGATCGCATCGGCGGGTGCCAGCAGCAGCGCGCGCTGGATCACATTCTCCAGCTCGCGAACATTGCCCGGCCAGTCGTGCGCAGTCAGTTCGGCGAGCGCATCGGGCGCAAGCCAGGGCAATGCAGCCCGTCCGCCCCCGTGACGGACGATCATCGCCGCCGCGAGCGCCGGAATGTCGCCGGGGCGTTCGGCAAGTGCCTTGGTGCTCAGCGGGAAGACGCTGAGCCGATAATAAAGGTCGGCGCGGAAGCGGCCGGCTTCGACTTCGCCCTGCAGGTCGCGGTTGGCGCATGCGATCACCCGCACGTCGATCTTTTCGGGCAGCGTGCCGCCGATCGGCACCACTTCGCGCTCCTGAAGCGCGCGCAGCAGCTTCGCCTGGAGCTGGAGCGGCATTTCCGCGATCTCGTCGAGCAGCAGCGTGCCGCCGTGTGCCGCGCGGAAGAAGCCCTGGCCGCCCGACGAGGCGCCGGTGAAGGCGCCTTTCTGATGACCGAACAACATGGCTTCGAGCATCGATTCCGGCAGCGCTGCACAGTTGATCGCCACGAACGGTCCGTCGCGCCGCGACGAGCTCTCGTGAATGGCGCGTGCGAGCACTTCCTTGCCGGTGCCGGTCGGGCCGTTGATCAATACCGTGATGTCGGCGCTCGCGACGCGCTCGGCGAGCGCCAGCAGCGCGAGGCTTTCCGGATCGGCTGCCACGGGCGCCGAGGGGCCGCGCAGGAAGGCGCTGGCGAAGCCGATGCCGGTCGCCGCCTCTTCGGGCGAATAGCAGACGCGGGCGGCACTGCCGTCGCGGAAGGGGACTGCGGCGCAGCCGTCGTTCCCGATCACCAGCGTACGTGCGGCCACCGGCGGTGTCTCGCCCTGTGCGACCAGGAACAAGTCGCCGGGCGCAGGCTTGCCGCTCTCGCACGAGCCGATTTCGAAACCCTGAGCGCGCAGCGCCGAAACCAGCGCATATTTCTGTCGCAGCACTGCGGCGGACGGATAGATCGTGCCCATGAAATCCCCCCTGTCGCGCTGCTTCTGGGGGAAAGGTGGTAAACGAGCCGTTAAGTCTGTTCGATTCCGCAACGATTTTCACCGCGCTGCGCGCATTGCCTCTACGCGCGCACGCGCGCGAGAGCGAGTTTCTGCTTAATGCCGCGGATCGGCGGTCGTTCTCAGGGCTGGCGGCTCGGGCTCCCGTTCAGGGGGGACGCGGGAAGCGCCAGCACTGAGGAGACTTGGACATGACTGTTATCGGTACGAACATCGCGTCGCTGCGCGCGTCGAATGCGTCGATGGGCGCAACGGCGTCGTTGCAGACCGCCATGGAGCGTCTGTCGACCGGCAAGCGGATCAACAGCGCGAAGGACGATGCGGCTGGCCTTGCCATCGCGAGCCGCATGACGAGCCAGGTTCGCAGCATGGCGGTGGCCATCCGCAATGCGAACGACGGCATTTCGCTCGCCCAGACCGCCGAAGGATCGCTCGGCGAAGTCACCAACATGCTTCAGCGCATGAAGGAACTGGCCACTCAGTCGGCGAACGGCACGCTCGGAACGATCGAGCGCTCCACGCTGCAGGCGGAAATGGACCAGCTGGTCGCCGAGATCGACAATGTTTCGAAAACCGCGAATTTCAACGGCGTGAAGCTGCTCGACGGTTCGCTCAAGGCGCTGACGCTGCAGACCGGCATCAACGCCGGCGAGACGATCAGCGTGTCGATGGTGGCCGCGTCGACCGGCAAGCTGGGTCTGCTGGCGCTCGAAGGAAGCGCCAGCGGCAGTAACGTCGGCGCGACTGCGCTGGCGGCGGGCGGCGTGACGATCAACGGTGTCGCGATCGGCGCTTCCACCGACGGGTCGGCAGCGGCGAAGGCGGCCGCGATCAACGCGAAGTCCGAGGAAACCGGCGTCACCGCGACCGCGACCAACGCCGTCTCGCTGACCGTCGACGCGAGCAAGTTCACCACCCAGGCGCCGAACAGCGTCACGCTGACGGTCGATACCGGCGAGATCGCCGAGGCGCTCAGCCTCACGATCGGCGGCGAGACGGTCACGCTTACCGCTGCCGACGAGACCGCCGGCAGCGTGCAGGCGCTGGCCGATCGCATCAACGCCACGTCGGCCGTCACCGACGCGGGCTATGTCGCGTCGGTCGATACCGGAAAGCTGGTGCTGACGCGTGCCGACGGCGGCGATATCGAATTCGCGGCCGGCGATGCGGTCTTCACTGCGGCGACCGACTTCGAGGGCGAAACCGTCGCGCTCACCAGCCTGTCGACCGGCGTGACCGCCGAAGGTCCGGAAGCCGAAGCGATCACGATCAAGGTGGGCGATACCGACGTCGCTCTGGCCGGCACCGAAACCGACGTCGACGATCTGGTGGCGACCATCAACGACACCGATGGCGTGTCCGATGCCGGTATCGTCGCGTCGAACGTCGACGGCAAGCTGGTGCTGACTTCCGCCGACGGAGGGAACGTCGCGCTGAAGGGCGCCAACGGCGTGTTCACTGCGGCCACTGGCGCCGACGGTGAAGCCATGGATCTGACGGCGATCGACTCCACCGGCGTGACGGCCACCGGAACGGTCGCACTCTCGGCCGAGGAAGGCGAACTGGTCGCCATCTCCGGCACCGAGGCGGGACTCACCGCCACCGGGCTGACTGCGACGAACACCACGCTCGCGATCAGCAGCCAGGCCGAGGCTTCGGATGCGCTGGCGGTGATCGACGCGGCGCTCGACAAGATCTCGGCGAGCCGCGGTGATCTGGGTGCGGTGCAGAACCGCCTCCAGTCGACGGTCAACAATCTGAGCACGATCTCGACCAATCTCGAAGAGGCGCGCAGCCGGATCGAGGACGCCGATTTCTCGGCTGAGACGACTGCGCTCGCAAAGGCGCAGATCCTGGCGCAGGCATCGACTGCGATGCTCGCCCAGGCCAACCAGAGCCAGCAATCGGTTCTGCAGCTGCTCCGCTAAGGCTGTGCCGGTCGGGGGCGTCACCCCCCTGACAGGCGCGCCCGACCGGTCAACTCCCTCGCAAGAGGGGGCGCACGGGAGCCCCGACGGCCATGCCGCCGGGGCTCTTCGCGTGCGGAGTTGACGCAGCGGCCGGCCGGCGCGAAGCCGAACCAATGGTAGCGAACGAACTCGATCGTTTCGTCGCGGCGCAGCGCGACAGCTATGCCGCTGCGCTCGCCGAGCTGCGCGCCGGCGACAAGCGCGGTCACTGGATGTGGTTCGTCTTTCCGCAGATCGCCGGGCTCGGCCGCAGCGCGCAGGCGCAACGCTATGCGATCGTCGACCGCGCCGAGGCGTGCGCTTATCTGGCGCATGACCTGCTCGGGCCCAGGCTTGTCGAATGCAGCGAGGCGGTGCTCGACTGGCGCGGGCGCAGAACGGCCGAGGCGATGCTCGGCGACATCGATGCGATGAAACTGCGCTCGTCGATGACTCTGTTCGAGGCGGTAAGCGGCGATGCGCGGTTCGCCGCGGTTCTCGACGGCTTCTATTCGGGCGCGCGCGACGATCGGACGCTGGCGCTGCTCGACCGCTAGCCGAGCCGCGCCCGCAACGCCTTCTTCAGGCGCGCATGCGCCGCCGACTTGATCTGGCAGACGCGCGCGGCTCCGACTCCGATCACCTGGCCGATTTCCTCGAGGTTGAGTTCCTCGACATAATAGAGCTGGATCACCATCGCCTCGCGCTCGGGCAGGCCGGCGATCGCCTCGATCAGTGCTTCGCGCTGATCGGCTTCGGCGAGCTGATCGAAGGCATCGGGCTCGTCGGCCATGAACCAGGGCGCCTCGTCCGAATAGACGTCGTCGATCGAATCGAAGCGGATCGCCTCGGCCGTGGCATATTCCAGCCGCAGCTTCTCCGGCGTGATTTCCAGCTTTTCCGCCACTTCGCTATCGGTAGGTGTGCGGCCGAGACTCTCGGCAAGGCTGGCCACCGCGCCGTTGTAGGCGCGCCGCCGCCGCATCGCGCCGCGAGTCAGCGTTGCCTGTCGCCGAAGCTCGTCGATCATCGCGCCGCGCAGCCGCGTCATCAGATAGCTTTCGAAGCTCACCTGCCCGCGATCCTCAAACGCGCTCGCCGCCTCGACCAGCGCGACCAGCCCGATCTGGATCAAATCCTCGACATCGACGATCGTGCTCATCGATCCATGGATGTGCCAGGCGACCCGGCGCACCGTGTGCAGATGGCGGCGGACCAGCGCCTCCGCCTCGCGTTTGGGCGAAGGAGTGCGCGAATAGGTAAGCGGCGACTGCGCGGCGGCTGCCGTCATGGCATCGGTCTTCCTTTGGGGAGCTGCGGTCATGCGGGAAGCGCCTCCGGCGCACCGATCACCGCGACGACCTCGACGGGCTTCTCCTCGGGTACTTCGAAGAAGCTCATCACCGGCGTGTCGGGCAGCACGCTCTTCACGAGCTTGCGGATCGCGCGCCGGATCGAAGGCTGGACGACGAGGACGAAGGGCTTGGCCTCGGCGATCAGCGGGGCCGCGGCATGGCTGAGCGCCTGGGCGATCCGCTGGCCAAGGTCCGGCTCGATCGTGTGCCGATTCGATCCGTCGGCGCGAACCGCCTGCCCCAGCAGCGCCTCGAGCTGCCCTTCCAGCGTCATCACGCGCAGCGGCTCGCGCACGCCGCAGAGCTTCTGAATGATGAGCGCGCCGAGCTCGGGCCGGATCAGCTCGATGATCTCCTCGGCGTCGGGCGTCCGCTGCGCGGCCACCGCGATCGCGGCGGCAATGCGGCGGAATTCCTTGAGCGGAATGCTCTCGGCCAGCAGCCCGCGCAGCACCTGCGTCAGCGTGGTGAGCGGCAGCGGCTGCGGCGACAGCGCCGCAACGAGCTGTGCCGCACGGTCCTTCAGTCCGTCGAGCAGCGCCTGCACTTCGTCGGGGCCGAGCAGATCCGACGCGTTCTGGAGCAGCATCTGATTGAGGTGCGTGGCGACGACCGTGCCCGGATCGACCACGAGATACCCCGCGCCGGTCGCGGCGTCCGCGTCGCCCGGATTGACCCAGATCGCGTCGAGCCCGAACGTCGGATCCTTGCAGGGTTTGCCGTGAATCGAGCCCGCGGCTTCCCCGGTGTCGAGCGCCAGCATCTCGTCGGGCGAGACCGAATCCTCGCCCACCACCACGCCGCCGATCAGGATGCGATAGGTGAAGGGCGGCAGATTGATGTCGTCGCGCACCCGCACCTGCGGCACGACGAACCCCAGCTCCTTCGAAAGCTGGCGGCGCACGCCGGTGATGCGGCCCATGAGCGGGCCGCCGCGGCGCTCGTCGACCAGCGGCACGAGGCCGTAGCCGATGTCGAGCATGACGTGGCAGCTGTCGGTCACTTCGTCCCAGCCGATCCTGGAGAGGTCGGCCGGTTCGGTAGCCACCGGCTCGGGCGGCGGCGGTCGGTTCGCAATCGCACGGAGCTTCCAGGCGGCGAAACCTGCGCCGGCAGCGGCAGGCAGGATGACGAGCGCGGGCATTCCGGGGAGGATGCCCAGCAGTCCCAGAATGGCCGCCACCGGCGTCCACGTGCGATGGCTGCCGAACTGGCTACCGATCTGTCCGGCGAGATCGTGGCTCGAGGTGACGCGCGTGACGATCGCGGCAGCGGCGATCGAAAGCAGCAGCGCCGGAATCTGCGCCACCAGCGCGTCGCCGATCGCCAGCAGCACATAGGTCTGTGCGGCGTCGCCCACGCTCATCTGATGCGTGATCGTGCCGAGGATCAGGCCGCCGAGGATGTTGATCGCGAGGATCAGCAGACCGGCGATAGCATCGCCCTTCACGAACTTGGACGAACCATCCATCGCGCCGTAGAAATCGGCTTCGGTCGACACTTCGATGCGGCGCGCGCGCGCCTCGTCCGGCGTGATGAGGCCGGCGTTGAGGTCGGCGTCGATCGCCATCTGCTTGCCCGGCAGAGCATCGAGCGTGAAGCGGGCCGAGACTTCGGACACGCGGCCGGCGCCCTTGGTCACCACGATCATGTTGATGATGATCAGGATCGAGAAGACGAGCAATCCGACGACATAGTCGCCGCCGATCAGGAAAGTGCCGAACGCCTCGATCACATGCCCCGCGGCGGCCTCGCCTTCGTGGCCATGGACGAGCACGACGCGCGTCGAGGCGACGTTCAATCCGAGCCGAAACAGCGTGACGAAGAGCAGCACGGTGGGGAAGGCGGAGAAATCGAGCGGCTTCTGCGCATTGAGCGCCACCATGAGCACGGCGAGCGAGATCATGATGTTCATGATGAAGAAGGCGTCGAGCAGGAACGCCGGGATCGGGACCACCATCAGCGCCACGAGCAGCAGGATCGCGAGTGGCAGCGCGAAACTCTTCATCGCGGGTCCGAACGAAGCGGGCGAAAGCGAAACGGCAGTCATTCGGTCAGCCCCCCAGGCTCGCGAGCATCAGATAGGCGAGCCGCGCAGTGTCGGGCGTGGGGCGCAGCGGATCGACCTGACGCAGCGTGTTCAGATTGGCGAGCGTCGTTTCGACCCACGGCGTGTCGCCCGCGACCGCGCGCGTCCCGGGGATCACGGCACCGCCGTTCGCGAGCGCACGAACCTCGGCCGCGCCACTCGGCGACGCCGAGGCGAGTCCGGTCGCGCCGACGGCAGCGGCGCCGCGGTCGAGCTTCGCGGCGAAGCCCTGATAAATTTCGGAGAGCGATTTCGGCTGGCCGTTCGCCGCATAGAAGATGTTGCGATTGGCGCGCGCCGCCGCGGGAAACATCGACGCTCCCGACCGGCCAGGGTTCGTCTCCAGCGCTCCAAGGAAGGAGCGCGCACCGCCCAGGCCAAGAAAATGCGCCATGTAGAGATCGGTCCCGTTGGTGGCGCGGCCGAGCGACGATTCGAGGGCAGCCTGATTGTCGGACGCGTGTTCGGCGGCCATCAGTGCGGCGACCTGGGGATTGGTGCGCAGATCGAGGATCGCGCTGCGCGTCGCGGGGTCCGCGACGGTGAAGCGTCCGCTCGCACTCTGGCGAATATTGTCGGACGCCCAGCCGAGGCCGTGCTTCTCGCCATGTTCTTTGACGACGGCGAGCCAGCTCTGCTCGATGAATTGATAGAGGCCGGTCGCGCTGGAGGTGCGGGCGCGCGCATCGGCCCGCATCCCGCTTTCGACCTGCGCCTGGCCGAGCAGATAGTTGAAGTCGACGCCCGTACGCCGGCTGGCCAGCGCGATCGCCGACTGGACGTCCGCAGTGTTTCCGATCGAAGCGACGTTCATCGAATCCTGATCCGATTTCCCCTGGGTGCGGGAACGGATCAGCAAGGAGCGTGCCAGTCTAGCCGCTGTGGCCGGTTCGGCTCAGCGGAAAGCGCCGCAAAGGCTCAGCCGTAGGCGAGCCGCGGCCCAGGGCGGTAGGCGGGCGCCGCCACACCGGCAAGATCCTGCAGGCGCCGGCGGACATTTGCCGCCATCAGGTTGACGTAGATACGCGCCATTTCGTTCAGGCGATGTGCCTCGGCGGCGAGCTCGCGGATTTGCGCGTCGGGCGGAGTCGCTTCGTGCGCGGCGACCGCTTCGATCGCGGCGAGCTTGGTCTGAGTCGCCGATTCGAGCGCAGCGACGTCGTTAGCCTTGAGCGCGGCGATCTCCGCGTGAAGGGCCTCGATCACTGCGACCAGCGCGTCCTGCCTAGTCATGGGGCTTCCAGCTCATCTTGAGCGCGAGCAGCCGGTCGGCGATGGTCGACGGCACGAGCGGGAAGGTTCCGTCCGCGATCGCCTTGCGGATCCGCGCGACACGATCGGCATCGACCGGTGGCTCGGCGGCCATCGCCGCGGAGAGCAGCGTCGCACCGGGCGCCTCGGCACTCTGCGACGTCGCACCCTCCACCGCGCGCGCCGCGGCGACGGGCTCGGCAGGGCCGACCGGCGCCGGACGGCGCTCGATCGCGCTAGCCGGTTTGCTGCCGATAGGATCCACCATGTCCGCATTCCTCGCTTTGCTGCCGACACCGGAAGAAACGGCCGTCGGCAACGGCGCTTTAGCAGAAAATCAATCGGTCCATCCAGGAAGGGTCGCGCGGCCCGGTTGGACGGCGACCGCCTGGATCGGCGGTTCGCGCTCCTCGACCCGCACCAGCAGGCGCGCGCCCGGGGCCGCATCGCTCATCGCGATCCCGTCGCGCGTGATCGAAAAGCCCTGCGCGCCTGCCTCGACCGTGATCGGATCGCCGCGGCGGATCACCGGTTCCTGATCCGCCGGACGTGTCCGTCCCTGCGCGGCTGCCGCCTGTGCGCGTGCCGCGGGTGCGGCGTCGACCGGGACGAAGATGCGCCAGCTGGGCGCCATGCAGCGCACCACCACGGCATCATGGGCATCGGTGCGCCATTCGAGCTGCGGTGCGGCGCAGGCAGCAAGCCGCAGCCGGCGATCGACTGCCGCGCGTGCGCCACCCTCCTCGCCAATCGCCTTGCCGGTGAATTGGGCGACCAGCGTGTCGAGCGCTTCGGTGGACTGGAAGTCCTGCGCGGCGGCGGGCGTCGCAGCGATGAGCGCGGACGCGGGCAGCAAGAGCTTCAGCATGATCTTCTCCTTCGTTTTCGGCGCCTGCGCAGCAACAATCGTGCCGGGCCAAACGGTCATTGCGGCACGCCCGCGTAGCCGAGCGTCAGCACCGCGCGGCGCCGGCCGTCCGCAGCGGCGATCTCGATCCGGTCCGGCGCGACGGCGCCGCCACGTACGAGCAGGGCGGCGACGGCCCGCGCCCGGTCGGCAGCGAGGATCGCAGCGCTGCCGGTCGCCAAGTCGCGATCGGCAGCGTCGCGCCCCGCCTCTCCGGTCACCGTGATCCGCGTGCGCGGGTCACGCGCGGCTTCGCGCGCCCAGGCGACGACATGCGCGGCCGGCGGCAACACTGCCGATCCGGGCGGGAAGCCTTCGAGAATCGCCGCGGCGACCGGCATCGCCGGACGCGGCTCCGCAGCGGGCGCATCGAAGGCGGCGCGGAAGCCCGAGGCGAGAAGCCGCGGTTCGGCCTGTGTCGCCTGCAGAAAGACGAAGAAGCCCATGAGCAGCAGGCCAAGATCGGCGAGTGTCGTCAGCCACACGGGCCGGGCGTTGCGCGCGCCCTCTTCGGAAATGTCGATCATGCCGCGATCTCGTGCGGCGCCCGAACGCCCGCTGGCTGAATCGAGGCAAGCGCCACCAGCGGTGCCTCCAGCCGCAGCCGCTCCTCTGCCTCGACGCGCGCAAGCCGCCGCAGCCGCGCCGCGACCGGCAGCGCCACCAGGCTCGCCAGCACCGCGCCATAGAGGGTGGTGAGCAGCGCCACTGCCATCGCTCCGCCGATCGCCGCGGGATCGCTCATCGTCGTGAACATCCGAACCAGCCCGATCAGCGTGCCGATCATTCCCATCGCCGGCGCCGATTCGGCGGCCGCCGCCCAGAGTTCCGCCGCTGCGCGGTGGCGCTCGGCGCGCGCGCTGCGGCGGCGCGCGACCAGCTCCGCCACGGCATCGGCACGCGCGCCATCGACAATGGCCTCGACGGCGGCTGCGACATCGGCGTCTGCGATGACCGCACGGTCGAGCGCGATCACGCCATGCCGCCGGAAGATACGCGTCAGCGCCGCGACCTGCGCGAGCAGCGGCTCGGCGTCGAAGCGGCGGCGCCCGAGCACGCGCAGGGCGGCCACTCCGCGGACCAAGTCGCGGCCCGGAGTCCGGAGCGCCACCGCGAGCATTGTCCCGCCTCCGACGATGGCGAGTGCGAGCGGATCGAGGAAGGGAGCGAGATCGGCGGCTGTCATGCTCCGCGCGATGCAATCCGCAGGCCAACTCCCCGCTCAAGCCCCTCGCCGGACCATTCGCGACCGTTCCGGCAACCGATTGCCGCCGATCCGGCAAAAACCTGCCGCTCCTGCCGATCGCAAACGGCACCCGAGGGTTCTCGAGGCGCCGAAGCGCAATTGGCACGCCCATTGCTTGGAATGCGGACGAACCTTGTGCGGGAGATGTGCACGATGTCGAACGAAGGCCTTTTCGGTGTGCATGGCGCGGCGCTGACCGTGCGCTCGCAGCGCATGGGCATGCTCGCATCCAACATCGCGAATGCGTCCACGCCAGGATATCTGGCGAAGGACATCGACTTCCGGGCAGCGCTCGCCGGACTGGAGGCGTCGGGGGGCGCATCCGACCAGGCGATCGCGCAGGCGACGCTCTACCGTGTTCCGCTCCAGCCCAGCGCGGACGGCAATACGGTAGAGCTCGCCACGGAGCAGACCGCCTTCGCCGAGAATGCCGTCGCCTATCAGACGACGCTGTCGTTCCTGAACGGGCGGATCAACACCATCACGCGCGCCTTGAGGGGGGAGTAAGATGCCCGATCAGCCGCTCACCATCTTCCAGGTCGCGGGTCGCGCCATGTCGGCGCAGCTCGTGCGGATGAACACCACGGCCTCCAACCTCGCGAACGCCGGCACCGTCGCCTCGAGCGCAGACGGGGCCTATCGCACGCTAAAGCCTGTGTTCCGCACGCATTTCGACGCAGCGAGCGGCATGTCGACCGTCGATGTCGAGCGCGTCGTCAACGCGGGTACGGAACCCACGCGGCGCTACGATCCCGGCAATCCGATGGCCGATGCCGACGGCAATGTCTGGGAGAGCGCGGTCGACGAGACGCAGGAGCTGGTCGACATGCTCGAAACCGCCCGGAACTATCAGAACAATGTCGAAGTGCTCGCGACCGCGAAGTCGCTGATCCTCGACACGATCAAGCTGGGCCGCGGCTGATGAGCAGCTTCGATTCCACCCTCGCCACCCTCGGCATCGGCCGCACGACACCGTCGAACGCCGCGACCGCCTCGGCGAACGCCGCCAATCTTGGCCGGACCGAGATGGATCAGAGCGACTTTCTGACGCTCATGACCGCGCAGCTGAAGAATCAGGATCCGTTCGAGCCGGTCGACAACAGCCAGATGGTCGCCCAGATGGCGCAATTCTCGAGTCTCGCCGGCATCAGCGAGATGAACTCGACGCTGAAGGCGATCTCCGAGCGGCTGGGCGGAACGACGACCGCCGATGCGCTGTCCTGGGTCGGCAAGACCGTGCTCGTCGAAGGCGACACTGCCTATCCGCGCACCGATGGCACGATGAGCGGCACGATCGTCCTTGGCGCAGATGCCAGCGACGTCACCGTGACAATCGAAAATGGCGACGGCGCGATCCTGAAGACGGTGCAGCTCGGCGCGCGGAGCGCGGGCGCGATTGACTTCGAATGGGACGGCACGACCGACAGCGGCGACGCACCCGGTGCCGGGCCGTTCCGCATCCGCGTCGGCGCGATGAACGCCGAAGGCGAAACCGTCGAAGCGACTCCGCTGGTCTGGGCTCCGGTCACTGCGGTCGCATTCGACGCGGACGGCGAACCCGTCCTCACCCTTCCTGGCATCGGCCAGATCTCTCCCTCCGCCGTCCTCAAGGCCGGCTGAGCCCGCAAACAGGAGTAACCCGAATGTCCTTCTACACTTCGCTCAGCGGGCTGCAGGCCGCGCAGACCGACATGTCGACGATCTCGCACAATCTCGCGAACGTCTCGACCAACGGCTTCAAGCGCTCGACGACGCAGTTCGCCGACGTGATCGCCTCGACCGCCAATTCGAACCCGACCCAGATGGTCGGATCGGGCACCGTCGTGAAATCGGTGCGCCAGCAGTTCAGCCAGGGCGGCTATACCCAGTCGAGCTCGGCGCTCGACATCGCGATTTCGGGCGACGGCTTCTTCGCAATGAAGGGCGAGGGATCGTCGGGCGTGATGTTCACGCGCAACGGCAGCTTCAAGGTCGACAGCGACCGCTATGTCACCGACGCGCAAGGCAACAAGCTGCAAGTCTATCCGGTCGACGGTTCGGGCGCGGTGGTGGCGACGGGGGTCGATTCCACCGTGGCGCTGCGCCTGCCGCAGACCAGCGGCACGCCGCAGGCGACCGAGAATGTCGCGCTGTCGCTCAATCTCTCGGCCAATTCGCCGATCCCGGCCAACGCCGCCCGGTTCGACGAGGAAACGCCCTATACGTTCAACCGCTTCGATCCGGGCACCTACAATCAGTCGGCCCAGACGACGATCTACGATGCGAACGGTAACGCGCTGACGCTGACCAATTATTTCGTCCGCGAGGCCTCGCCCACGGTCGATAACCAGACCTCGAACTGGAAGGTCTATTCGTTCGTCGGCGACCAGCAGCTGAGTGCCGGTGACGCGGGCGACGGCGAGCCGCTTCCGATCACGCTCGAATTCGACGCAACCGGCAAGCTGACCGCGCCATCGGCACCCACGACGTTCAGCGGCTTCCTGGCGCCCGGCGCTACTTCCGAACAGGTGCTCACGCTCGACTTCGGCAATGCCACCACGCAGGTCGGCTCGCCGTTCAGCGTCAACGCGCGCAGCCAGGACGGCGCCGCGGTAGGCCAGTTCGAAGGCGTCACCATCGGCGACGACGGCATCGTCCGCGCGAGCTTCTCGAACGGCGACAGCCAGCCGCTCGGCAAGGTGGTGCTCGCCAACTTCTCCAATCCGTCGGGATTGCGCCAGCTGGGCAATTCGACCTGGTCGGCGACCGGCCTCTCGGGCGAACCGCGGCTCGGCGAGCCCGGCACCAACGGCTTCGGCGGTCTGATGGCAGGCGCGGTCGAGCGCTCGAACGTCGACATCACCGAGGAACTGGTCGGGCTGATCGCCGCACAGCGCAACTTCCAGGCGAACGCCAAGGCGCTCGATACCGCCAGCCAGATCTCGCAGACCATCTTCAACATCCGCAGCTGATCGCAGCCGCGGCGGGAGGACAGGACATGGATCGGCTCGTCTACACGGCACTTTCGGGGCTGCGCAGCCAGATGGCGGCGCAGGCTTCGATCGCGAACAACATCGCGAATGCCTCGACCGTGGGCTATCGCGCCGACCGGATCTCGTTCGACCGCATGCTGGTGTCCGGCGATGGCCTCGCCTCGCGCCAGCTCGCGACCGAGCAGGTGCTCGACGCCGATCGGCGACCCGGCGCGCTCGTCCAGACCGGTCGCCCGCTCGACGTGGCGGTCGCCGGCGAAGCATGGATCGCAGTGCAGGCGGGCGACGGCAGCGAGGCCTATACCCGGCGCGGCGACCTGCAGGTCGCGCCGTCGGGCGTGCTGGAGACCGGCGACGGTTTTCCGGTGATGGGGTCGGGGGGCCCCATCACGGTCCCGCCGCATCAATCGATCGCGATCGCCGCCGATGGCAGCGTCTCGATCGTGCCGCCGGGCGGCGACCCCACGCAGCCGCAGATCATCGATCGGATCAAGCTCGCCAGTCCCGAGGGATCGGATACGGTGAAGGGGCTCGACAATCTGCTCCACGTTCGCGGCGGCGGCGCCCTGCCCTCCGATCTCGACGCCCGCGTCGAAACGGGCACGCTCGAGCAGTCGAACGTCAATCTCACGCAGGCGCTGGTCGACATGATCGAGAACCAGCGCGCCTATGAGGTCCAGGCCAACCTCCTGAAAGAGGCCAAGAGCATGGACGAAAGCACCGCATCGCTGATGCGGATGCCCGGTTAAGGAGGACAAGCAATGGGTTCCGCCGCACTGCACATCGCGCGCACCGGGCTCGATGCCCAGGACATGCGCATGCGCGTGATCTCGAACAACCTGGCGAACGTGAACACGACCGGGTTCAAGCGCGACCGCGCCTCGTTCCAGACGCTCGCCTATCAGGTGGTGACCGCGCCCGGATCGGCGAGCACCGCCGACACCCAATATGCCACCGGCATCAATCTGGGCACCGGCGTGCGCATCCAGGGCACCGCGCGGATCGAGACCCAGGGTTCGCTCCAGACGACCGGCAATGCGCTCGACCTGGCGCTGGACGGCAACGGCTATTTCCAGGTGCAGCTGCCCGGCGGCCAGCTCGGCTACACCCGCGCCGGCAACTTCTCGCGCAGCGCCGAAGGCATGCTGGTCACGTCCGAAGGCTATCAGCTGATGCCCGGCATTACCGTTCCGGAAGGAGCGACGTCGATCACCATCGGCACCGACGGCACCGTCTCGGCGACGGTCGCGGGGCAGACCGAGCCGAGCACGCTCGGGCAGATCCAGATCGCCAGCTTTCCCAATTCGGCGGGGCTGCAGGCGCAGGGCGACAATTATCTGATCGAGACCGCCGCCTCGGGCGCCGCCAATCTGGGCAATCCAGGCGAGGACGGCCGCGGCAACATCCGCCAGGGCATGCTCGAAGGCTCGAACGTAAACGTCGTCGAGGAACTCGTCGACATGATCGAAACCCAGCGCGCCTATGAGGTCAATTCGAAGATGATCTCGGCAACCGACGAGATGCTGCAATATGTCAACCAGAACGTCTGACATGCGCTCGGCACGCTTTCTCGCCGGCCTCGCCCTTGGTTCGGCCGCCGTCGCCGTGCTGGCGTTCAGCGCGGCTCCGGCCGAGGCGCAGCGCCGCGACGCCGATCCGCAGTTCGCGCCCGCCGTGCCGATTGCGCAACCGGCGCCGCCCGCCAACGGCGGCATCTTTCAGGCGAGCCAGGGTTATGCGGCGCTGTACGAGGGTCAGCGCGCCCGCCGCGTGGGCGATCCGCTGACGATCGTTCTGGTCGAGCGCACGAGCGCCTCCAAATCGGCGGGCACCAACCTCGACAGCTCGGGCGGATTTTCGATCCTGCCGCCCACCACCGGGCCGCTCTCGCTGTTCAGCCCGAGCGACGCCACGTTCGGCGGCAATCGGGGATTCCAGGGCGGCGGCACCGCGGATCAGGCCAATGCGCTTTCCGGGGAGATCACCGTCACCGTCGCCGAACTGCTCGGCAACGGCCTGATGGTGGTCCAGGGCGAGAAGCGGCTGACGCTCAATCGCGGCGACGAATTCGTCCGCATCCGCGGCATCGTCCGTACCGCGGACGTCGACGCCTATAACCGCGTCGCATCGACTCGCGTCGCCGATGCGCAGATCAGCTACACCGGCCGCGGCGACCTCGCCCGGGCGAGCCGGCAGGGCTGGCTCAGCCGCTTCTTCCAGATCATCAGCCCCTTCTGAGCCGACGGAGAGACGCCGCCATGACTCGCTTGCTCCTCGCCCTGCTCGCCGGCCTGATCGCGATCCAGCCCGCTGCCGCGCAGCGCGTGAAGGATCTCGGCGGCTTCCAGGGCATCCGTTCAAACCAGCTGACCGGCTATGGCATCGTCGTCGGCCTGCCCGGCACGGGCGACGACAATCTCGAATATACGGTCCAGTCGATGCGCGGCGTCGCGTCGCGCTTCGGGCTGCAGCTGCCGCCGGGGGTCAATCCGGCGCTCAAGAACGCGGCGGCTGTGATGATCACGGCCGAGCTGCCGCCGTTCGCCAAGCCGGGCCAGCGGCTCGACATCACCGTATCGGCCATGGGCCGGGCGCGCAGCCTGCGCGGCGGCACGCTGATCCTCAGTCCGCTGCTGGGCGCGGACGGCGAAATCTATGCGATGGCGCAAGGCAACCTCGCGGTGGGAGGGCTCGGCGCCGAGGGCCGCGACGGATCACGGATCGTGGTCAACGTCCCATCGACCGGCCGCATTCCCGAGGGCGCTACGGTCGAGCGCGCGGTCGAAACCGGCTTCGAAACGACGCCGTATCTCACCTTCAACCTCGCGCGCTCGGACTTCACCACTGCGCAGCGCGTGGCCGACGCGATCAACCTGCGCTTCGGCGAGCAGCGCGCCCGCGCGATCGACGGCGTTTCGGTGGCGGTGATGGCGCCGCCCGGCGCCGACGTTCGCGCAACCATGATGAGCGAGATCGAGAATCTTCCCGTCGAGGCGGCGCAAGCCCCTGCCCGCGTCATCGTCAACGCCCGTACCGGAACGGTCGTCATCAACTCGGCGGTCCGGGTGCGCCCCGCCGCCGTCACCCATGGCAAGCTGACGGTGCAGATCGACGAGGCCCCGCGCATCGTGCAGCCCGCTCCGTTCAGCCGCGGGGTGACCGCGCTCGAGGAGCAAAGCTCGGTCGCGGTCGAGGAAGAGCGCAATCCGATGTTCCTGTTCGATCCGGGCCCGCAGCTTGCCGATATCGTCCGCGCGGTGAACGCCATCGGCGCCTCGCCGGCCGATTTGGTCGCGATCCTCGAAGCGCTCAAGGAAGCCGGCGCGCTCGAAGCCGAGCTGGTCATCCTGTGACCGGCCCCGCGACCATCTCGGGCGCGGCGGGGCCAACGGCGCCCGATACGTCGCGGCTCGACACGCGCGCCAATCTGGACGCGGCGGGCGCGCAGTTCGAAGCGATCTTCGTGCGAATGATGCTGTCCTCGATGCGCAGCGCGCGGCTTTCCGACGGCCTGTTCGAGAGCCAGGCGATCGACCAGTTCCGCGACATGCAGGATCAGCAGCTCGCGCAGAACATGGCGAGCCACACGCCGCTCGGCATCGGCAAGGCGATGACCGAATTCCTGTCGCGCAGCCAGCCCGAGACCGGCGGCGGCAGCGGGGGCGACGCATGAGCGACATGCTGGGGATCGGCGCTTCGGGCGTGCGCGCCTATCAGAGCGCGCTCAACACCACGTCCGAGAACATCGCCAATGCCGGCACGGCCGGATATGTGCGCCGGACGACGCAGGTACGCGAGATCGCCAGCCCCTCGTTCGCCGATGCACGGCTCAACGGATCGGGAGTCGCGATCGACGGCGTTGTCCGCTCGGGCGACGCGATCCGCAGTGCCGAGGTGCGCAACGCCGGAGCCGATCTGGCGCGCAGCGAAGCGAGCGTGACCTGGTTGGCGCGGATCGAAGGCGCGCTGACCGGCAACCAGCTCGGCGAGCGGCTGACTGCCTTCTTCAATTCGGCCAAGGCGGTCGCGGCCGATCCCGCGGCAGTCGCGCCGCGCGCGGCGATGCTGGAATCGGCTGCGGCACTCGCCTCTGCGTTCAGCGCGACCGGTGCGGCGCTCGCCGGAGCCGCTGCCGACCTTGATACGAGCGCCGACGCGGCGGTGGACGCGCTCAACAACCTCGCGACCAGCCTCGCCAAGGTGAACGGCGGCATCGGCCGCACCATGCCGGGCACCAGCGGCCATGCCGCCATGCTCGACGAGCGCGATCGGCTGCTCGAGGCGATGAGCGCACTCACCGATATCCACGTCAGCGTCGATTCCGCGGGTCGCGCCGCCGTTCGGGCGGGCGGGGCCGCCGGCCCGGTGCTGATCGACGGCACGAGCGCGGGGATCGTCACCTGCGTCGGCAACGGCGAGGGCGCGCTTTCGTTCGCCGTCCATCGCAGCGGCGAGATTCAGACGCTCGTGCCCGCTGCGGGGGCGCTTGCCGGCACGGCTGAAGGCGCTCAGCGAATCGCCGCCGCCCGAGCCGAACTCGATCTGCTGGCGACTGCCTTCATCGACGGCGCCAACGCGGTTCAGGCCAGCGGTCAGGATCTCGACGGGCAGGAGGGGATGCCGCTGTTCACGCCCGGCGAGACGCCCGCGCAGATCACTGTCGCGCTGCACGATCCGCGCGGAATCGCAGCAGCCTTGCCGGGAGGCGGCACGCGCGACAACGGAAATCTCGCCGGCTTCGAGGCGCTGCGCAGCGATGCAGGCTTCGAGAACAGGGTGACGACGCTGATCACGTCGAACGCATCGGCGCTTTCGAGTCGGCGCTCGGTCGCGGAGGCGCAGGCCACGATGCGCGACAATGCCGTCGCGGTCCGCGACGCGGGCGCCGCCGTCAACCTCGACGAGGAAGCCGTTGATCTCATCCGCTTTCAGCAAGCGTTCCAGGCGTCGGGCCGCGTGATCCAGGTCGCGCGCGAGACGCTGCAGGCGATTCTCGACATCCGGTAGGCTCCATGCGCATCTCGACCACACATGTCTTCGATCGGCCGATGGCCCAGATGGCGCGCCTTACGGCACGCGCCGACCAGCTTCAGGCGCAGATCGGCACCGGCAAGAGGTTCGCGACGGCTTCGGAAGCGCCGGCCGCCTGGCAGCAGGTGGCGGCGCTCGATCGCGCCGCTGCCGATCAGACCGCCGATGCCGCGAACGTCACTCTGGCGCAGGGCATCCTCGCCCAGAACGATTCGACATTCGCGGCGATCGAGACCCAGCTTCGCCGTGCGGGCGAGCTCGCGCTCTCTGCGGCGAACGGCACGCTCGCAGACGTCGATCGCGCGACGATCGCCGCCGAGCTCGACGCGATTCTCGACGAGCTGCTGACGCTCGCCAACACCCGCGACGCGCGCGGCCAGCCGTTGTTCGGCGGCGCGAGCGGCGACCGCGCCTATGCCCGTGGCGAAGACGGCAGCATCGGCTTCGTCGGCGAAGGGGCGCCGTCGCCGATCCCGATCGGAGGGGGCGAATCGATCCAGGCGACGGTGAGTGGCCAGGCCGTGTTCGGCGGGATCGCCACGGAGACGGGCAGCACGGACATGTTCGCGCTTGTCGCCGATTTGGCGCAGGCGCTGCGTGCCGGCGGCGAGGGGCTCGGCACGGCAGTGTCGCACGCGATCGATGGGATCGGCGCCGCGGGCGAGCAAGTGGGCGCCGCGCGCGCCTCGCTCGGCGCGCGGGCGATGCGGCTCGATCTGGTCGCGGAACGCTTCGAGGCGGCGACGCTGGCGCGCGCCGAAACCCGCTTGGCGATCGAGGAGACCGACGTGCCCACCGCGATCGCCGAACTGCAGAAGACGCTGACCGTGCTTCAGGCGACTCAGGCGAGCTTCACAAAGCTCTCGGGGCTCTCGCTGTTCGACTATCTGCGCTGAGCCGCCGCTCGGCATCGTTCCATCATTTTTCGCTGAAGATCGCCACTGCGCTGCCGTTTCCTGGGAAGAGGCGGCCACTGCGCGGCAAGGGGGGAAGTTAACGGCGTCATGTTTCCGCTGATCGGTCTCATCGTCCTTCTGGTCATGGTCTTCGGCGGCTTCGCACTCACCGGCGGGGCGCTCGAGCCGGTGCTGCATGCCGTGCCGCACGAGATGATGATCATTGGCGGCGCTGCGGTGGGCGCACTCATCATCGGTAATTCCACGGCGGAGCTGAAGGCACTGGGCGCCGGCGTGATGAAGGTGCTGAAGGGTCCGAAATACCGGAAGCAGGATTATCTCGACACGATCTTCCTCGTTTCCAAGCTGATGAAGATGCTGCGCACCGAGGGGCCGATCGCACTCGAGCCGCATGTCGAGGACCCGCAATCCTCTGCGATCTTCGCCGAATATCCCCGGCTTCTCGCCGACAAGCCGCTGACCAATCTGATCGCCGATACACTTCGGCTGGTGGTCGTCTCCTCGGGCACGCTCGACGTGCATGCCGTGGAAGAGGTGATGGATAACGCCATCAAGACGCACCACCATCAGGTGCAGGGTCCGCAGACGACGCTCCAGGGGCTTTCCGACGCGCTGCCCGCGCTCGGCATCGTCGCGGCGGTGCTGGGGGTGGTGAAGACGATGGGATCGATCGACAAGCCGCCCGAGATACTGGGCGCGATGATCGGTTCGGCGCTGGTCGGGACCTTCCTCGGCGTCCTGCTCGCCTATGGACTAGTCGGGCCACTCGCCACTCGGCTCCAGCAGGTCATCGATGCCGACGCCGCGATCTACCACACGGTGAAGCAGATCATCATCGCCTCGCTCCACGGCCATCCCCAGCCGCTGGTGATCGAGGCGGCGCGCTCGGGCATCTCCCATTCGAACCAGCCGGCGTTCGCCGAAGTCTTCGACGGGTTGAGGGGGCGGTAAATGGTCGCGCGCGCACCGCACGGCTCGAATCAGCCGCCGCGGATCATCGTCAGGAAAGTCTATGTCGAGGCACATGGCAGCCACCACGGCGGCGCCTGGAAAGTGGCCTATGCCGATTTCGTCACGGCGATGATGGCGTTCTTCCTGCTGATGTGGCTGCTCGGCGCGACCACCGAGAAGCAGCGCAAGGCGCTCGCCGACTATTTCGCACCGACGTTGGTCGAATTCCGGCAGAACAGTGCCGGATCGAACGGGCTGTTCGGCGGCGAGAGCATCATCGACAAGGACAATTACCCGCACAAGGCCGCGCAGACGGGCACGCGCTCGCTGACGATCCCCGCCGGGGCGCAGGGCGGCGACGATGTCGGCACCGGCGAGCGCGGCTCGCTCAAGAGCGCGGGTGCGATGCAGGCCGAGGACCGGCAGAGCTTTCGCGAGCTCCAGCGCCGGCTTTCCGCGACGCTGGCGGGCGAGGCGCGCTTCTCGCGGCTGCGCAACCAGGTGCGCTTCGTCCAGACCCGCGACGGCATGCGAATCGATCTGATGGACGACGCCGACTATTCGATGTTCGACGTGGGCACGACCGCGCTGGTCGCCGATGCCGACGCGCTGGTCGCGCTGGTGGGCGAATCGCTCTCGCGGCTGCCGAACACGATCATGATCCGCGGCCATACCGACAGTCTGCGCTACAATGATCCGCTCAACATGAACAACTGGATGCTCTCGAGCGGGCGCGCCGAAGCGACTCGCCGGCGCCTTGCCACCGCGGGCGTTCCCGAGGACCGGTTCGAGCGGATCGAGGGAGTCGCCGACCGGGAGCCGATAATCGCCCGCGATCCGGCCGATCCGCGCAATCGCCGAGTCGCGATCACCGTGCTCTACCGCCGCGGCATAAGCCGCTGAGGCTGTTGCAACGCGACCGCTTTTGGGCTAGGCGCCCGCCTTTCCGCGATTTGGAGGAACTGCCCGGCCGGTATGGGCTGCCGTGGCCGTTCGAAATCGTCGCAGATACAAGGAGACGAAAATGCCCAAGCTCAAGACGAAGAGCGGCGTCAAAAAGCGCTTCAAATTCACCGCCACCGGCAAGGTGAAGCATGGAGTCGCCGGCAAGCGCCACCGGCTGATCAGCCACAATTCCAAGTATATCCGCCAGAATCGCGGCACGAGCGTGCTGTCCAAGTCCGATGTCGACCACGTGAAGGCGTGGGCGCCCTACGGCCTGAAGTAAGGAGACCGGACAATGGCACGCATCAAGCGCGGCACCACCACCAAGGCGAAGCACAAGCGGGTTCTGGATCAGGCGAAAGGCTATTACGGCCGCCGCAAGAACACGATCCGGATCGCGCGCCAGGCCGTCGAAAAGGCTGGCCAGTACGCCTATCGCGACCGCAAGGTCAAAAAGCGCACCTTCCGCGCGCTGTGGATTCAGCGCATCAACGCGGGCGTTCGCGCCGAAGGCCTCACCTACAGCCAGTTCATGCACGGGCTGAAGCTCGCCGGCGTCGAGCTGGACCGCAAGGTTCTGGCCGACATCGCGATGCATGAAGGCGACGCCTTCAAGGCGATCGTCGCACAGGCCAAGGCAGCGCTGCCCGAAGCGGCCTGACGGCGCCTACGCGAATCGAAATCCGAACGCCCGCGGGACGGAAATGTCCCGCGGGCGTTCGTGTATCTGCGCCGGAGGGGCGATCCGGGTCGCGTGCCGGCGCCGGTGCGTTCCCGCAGCGGCGAAACGCGCCATTGCGCCGCCCGTCCCCTTTTGCTTTGGAGGCCGCGCAATGACCACCGATCTCGATCAGCTCCGCCAGGACCTTCTAGCGTCCGTCGATGCCGCCGCCGGCCTTGAGGCGCTGGAGGCGCTGCGCGTCCACGCGCTCGGCAAATCGGGCGCGGTGACCGCGCTTCTGAAGACGCTGGGCAAGATGAGCCCCGAGGAGCGTCAGACGGAGGGGCCGCGCATCCACGGGCTGCGCGAGGACGTGACCGAGGCGATTGCCGCGCGCAAGGCGGCGCTGGAGGCGGCGCAGCTCGAGGCACGGCTGGCGACCGAGACGGTCGACCTCACGCTGCCGGTCGATCTGCCGCCGCAGGGCACCGTGCACCCCGTGAGCCAGGTGATGGACGAGCTCGCCGAGATCTTCGCCGACCTTGGCTTCTCGGTCGCAACCGGGCCGGAAATCGAGGACGACTGGCACAATTTCACTGCGCTCAACATTCCGGAGACGCATCCGGCGCGGGCGATGCACGACACCTTCTATTTCCCGGAAGGCGAGGACGGCGCGCGCAAGATGCTGCTGCGCACCCACACCAGCCCGGTGCAGATCCGCACGATGCTGAGCGGTCCGCCGCCGATCCGGATCATCGCTCCCGGCCGCACCTATCGCTCGGATTCCGACGCCACCCACACGCCGATGTTCCATCAGGTCGAGGGGCTGGTGATCGACAAGGGGATCACGCTCGGCCACCTCAAATGGACGCTCGAGACGTTCCTCAAGGCGTTCTTCGAGCGCGACGACATCGTGCTGCGTCTGCGGCCGAGCTATTTCCCCTTCACCGAGCCGTCGGCCGAAGTCGATGTCGGCTACACGCTTGAGAAGGGCAAGCGCGTGATCGGCGGCAGCGGCGGCGGCTGGCTCGAAGTCCTCGGCAGCGGGATGGTGCATCCCAAGGTGATCGCCGCCTGCGGGCTCGATCCCGAGGAATGGCAGGGCTTTGCCTTCGGCTGCGGGATCGACCGGCTGGCGATGCTCAAATACGGGATGGACGATTTGCGCGCCTTCTTCGACGGCGACCTGCGCTGGCTGCGCCACTATGGCTTCTCGGCGCTCGACGTGCCCACGCTGAGCGGGGGAGTGGGCGCATGAAGTTCACGCTGAACTGGCTGAAGGCGCATCTCGAGACCGATGCGGATGTCGACACGATCGTCGAGACGCTGACTCGCATCGGCCTCGAAGTCGAAGGTGTCGATAATCCGGGCGAGAAGCTCGCCGCATTCCGCGTCGCCAAGGTGTTGACCGCCGAGCCCCACCCCAATGCGGACAAGCTGCAGGTGCTTTCGGTCGAAGCCGGTGACGGCCCGCTCCAGGTGGTATGCGGCGCACCCAACGCGCGGGCGGGAATGATCGGCGTGTTCGGGCCGCCGGGCGCCTATGTGCCCGGCAGCGGATTCGAACTGAAGGTCGCCGCGATCCGCGGAGTCGAATCGAACGGCATGATGTGTTCGGTGCGCGAACTCGAGCTGGGCGACGCGCATGAGGGGATCATCGATCTGGGCGGCGACGCCGAGGGTGCGGTGGGCCTGCCCTACCCCGATTATGCCGGGCTGACCGATCCGGTGATCGACGTGTCGATCACGCCCAACCGGCAGGATTGCATGGGCGTGCGCGGAATCGCGCGCGATCTGGCTGCCGCGGGGATTGGAACGCTGAAGCCGCTGGCGCAAGTCTATGCCCATGTGGAACTCGAGCCGGGCGCGGGCGGCGCGCAGGTCGCTTCGGTCGACGGCGAAGGCGCAGGGCCGGACGTGCGGACCGACGACCCCGAGGGCTGCCCCGCCTTCTATGCGCAGAATGTGTCGGGCGTGAGCAATCGCGCTGCCCCGCCGTGGATGCAGCGGCGGCTCACTGCAATCGGCCAGAAGCCGATTTCGGCGCTGGTCGACATCACCAATTTCGTCTCGGTCGATCTCGGGCGGCCGCTGCACGTCTATGACCGGGCAAAGCTCTCGGGCGGGCTTGTCGCGCGCAAGGCGAGGCCGGGCGAGCAGATGCTGGCGCTGAACGGCAAGACCTATGTACTCGACGAGACGATGATCGTGATCGCCGATGATGCGCAGGTCCATGACATCGGCGGCATCATGGGCGGCGAGGAATCGGGCGTTTCCGACACTACGACCGATGTGCTGATCGAATGCGCCTGGTTTGATCCCGATCATATCGCGCGCACCGGGCAGAAGCTGGGTCTCACGTCGGACGCGCGCCAGCGGTTTGAGCGCGGAGTCGATCCCGCCTTCCTGGATGCCGGGCTGGCGATCGCCACGCGGCTGGTGCTTGCCCTGTGCGGAGGCACGCCGAGCGGCATCACGCGCGCAGGCACGCCGCCGGCCAAGCCGCGCAGCGTGCGTTTCGTGCCGGACATGGCGCGAACGCTGGGCGGGCTGGAACTCGACGCCGCCACGCAGCGCGACATTCTGAGCCGGCTCGGCTTCGAAGTGAGCGAAGACGGCAGCGAGGCAGTCGTGCCGAGCTGGCGGCGCGATGTCGAAGGGCCGGCCGATCTGGTCGAGGAAGTGATCCGCATCGCCGGCATCGACACGGTACCCGCCGAGCCGCTGCCGCGCGCGCCCGGCGTGGCGCGGCCGACCGCCACGCCCGAGCAGCTGCTCGAGCGCAAGCTGCGCCGTTCGGCGGCGGCGCGCGGACTGAACGAGGCCGTTACCTGGAGCTTCATCTCGGAGGCAGAGGCTGCGCCATTCGGCGGCGGCGCCTGGACTCTGGCCAATCCGATCAGCGAGGAGCTGAAGGTGATGCGCCCCTCGCTGCTGCCGGGGCTGCTCGCGGCGGCGGAGCGCAATCTGAAGCGAGGGGCAGACGGTGCCCGCCTGTTCGAGATCGGACGGCGCTATTTCGCCGACGGCGAACGGCCGACTTTGGGGCTGGTGCTCGCGGGCGCGCGCAGTGCGCGCACCTGGCGGAGCGGCAAGGCGCAGCCGTTCGATGCCTATGACGCCAAGGCCGAGGCGCTCGCGCTGCTCGAAGCGGCAGGCGCACCGGTCGCCAATCTGCAGGTGATGGGCGAGGCGGGCGAGGTTTGGCATCCCGGCCGTTCGGGCACGTTGCGGCTCGGACCCAAGACGGTGCTCGCCGCATTCGGCGTGCTGCATCCGAGCGTGCTCAAGGCATTCGATCTCGACGACGATGTCGCAGCGGTGGAGCTGTATCTGGATGCGCTTCCCGGAAAGCGCGCGAGCGGGTTCATGCGCCCGGCCTATGCGCCGCCCGCGCTGCAGCCGGTCACGCGCGATTTCGCCTTCCTCGTCGATGCGGGGAAGCCGGCGGGCGATCTGGTCCGCGCAGTGAAGGGGGCCGACAAGGCGACGATCACCGAGGCGCGGCTGTTCGACGTATTCACCGGCACCGGCGTCCCCGAGGGCAAGAAGAGCCTGGCGATCGAAGTGACGCTCCAGCCGGGCGAGAAGAGCTTCACCGACGAGGAGCTGAAGGCGATCGGCGACAAGGTGGTCGCGGCGGCGGCGAAGCAGGGCGCGGAGCTGCGGGGCTGAACGAAGCTGTCCTCCCATGGTTCAGATCAGCAACAGGAGAAAGCCCATGCCAACCGCACTCGTCACAGGCGCGACCGCCGGCATCGGCGAAGCCACCGCGCGCGCGCTTGTCGACGCCGAGTGGCACGTTATCGGCACCGGGCGCCGGGCCGAGCGACTCGACGCACTGAAGGCCGAGCTGGGCGATTCCTTCCACGGCGCCCAGTTCGACGTGCGCGACGGCGCGGCGTTCGATTCGGCCATGGCGGCGCTACCCGAGGCGTTTCGGGCGATCGATCTGCTGGTGAACAATGCCGGCCTCGCGCTCGGCACCGCGCCAGCGCAGGAGTCCTCGCTCGACGATTGGCAGACGATGATCGACACCAACGTGTCGGCATTCGTGGCGATCACGCGCAAGCTGCTGCCCGGGCTGATCGCGCGCAAGGGCGCGATCGTGAACCTAGGCTCGGTGGCGGGGAGCTACATCTATCCCGGCGGCAACGTCTATGCCGGCAGCAAGGCGTTCGTGAACCATTTCAGCCTCGCGCTGCGCGCCGACCTGCACGGCACCGGCGTCCGCGTGACCTCGATCGAACCGGGCATGGTCGAGACCGAGTTCACCATGGTGCGCACCGGCGGATCGCGCGAGGCGTCGGACACGCTCTACGCCGGGGCGAACCCGATGACGGCGGAGGACATCGCCGAGACGATCCTGTGGGTCGCGACGCTGCCGCCGCATCTCAACATCAACCGGCTCGAGCTGATGCCGGTGAATCAGTCGTTCCAGGGCTTTGCCGTGCACCGGGAAGAGTGAGCCGGCGCGGCGCCGCACTCGACGGGTTCGGCGCCAGCCGCTAGAGCGCGCGCGATGAGCACACCCCAAGATCGCCGCACCTTCGCGATCATCTCGCATCCCGACGCCGGCAAGACGACGCTGACCGAAAAGCTGCTGCTGTTCGGCGGCGCGATCCACCTTGCCGGTGAAGTGAAGGCGCGCGGCCAGGCGCGCCGCGCGCGTTCCGACTGGATGAAGATCGAGCAACAGCGCGGCATTTCGGTCACGTCGTCGGTGATGACGTTCGAACGCGACGGCGTGACCTTCAACCTGCTCGATACGCCGGGCCATGAGGATTTCAGCGAGGACACCTATCGCACGCTGACGGCGGTCGATTCGGCGGTGATGGTGATTGACGTCGCCAAGGGCATCGAGAGCCAGACACGCAAGCTGTTCGAGGTCTGCCGACTCCGCAACGTCCCGATCATCACCTTCGTCAACAAATGCGACCGCGAGGGCCGCGAGGTGTTCGAGACGCTGGACGAGGTCGCCGACCTGCTCCAGCTCGATGTGGCGCCGATGACCTGGCCGGTAGGCATGGGCGGCACGTTCGAGGGGATCTTCGACCTGCACACGAACAAGCTGCTGCTGCCCGAAGGGCCGAGCCGCGAATTCCAGGGCAAGGTGGTGCAGACCAGCGGACTCGACGATCCGCAGCTCGACGCGCTGATTTCGGCCGACAATCTCGCCAAGCTACGCGAGGACGCCGAGCTGGCGCTGGCGGGCTATGCCGATTTCGACGGCGCGGCCTATCGCAACGGCGATCTCACGCCGGTGTTCTTCGGATCGGCGCTCAAGGAGTTCGGCGTCGACGCGCTGATCGCGGCGCTGGCCGAACATGCGCCGCCGCCGCGCGCGCAGCCGGCCGAGCCCGCCGCGGTCGAGCCGAGCCGCGACGAAGTGACCGGATTCGTGTTCAAGGTGCAGGCGAACATGGACCCGAACCACCGCGACCGGATCGCATTCATGCGTCTGTGCTCGGGCACCTTCAAGCGCGGCATGAAGCTGACGCCCTCGGGCCATGGCAAGCCGATCGCGATCCATTCGCCGATCCTGTTCTTCGCCCGCGAGCGCGAGCTGGCGGACGAGGCCTATCCGGGGGACATCATCGGCATTCCGAACCACGGCACGCTGCGCGTGGGCGACACGCTGTCGGAAAAGGCGACCGTGCGCTTCACCGGACTACCCAATTTCGCGCCGGAGATTCTGCGCCGCGTAGCGCTGAAGGATCCGACCAAGACCAAGCAGCTGCGCAAGGCGCTGGACGACATGGCCGAGGAAGGCGTGACTCAGGTCTTCTATCCCGAGATCGGATCGAACTGGATCATCGGCGTGGTCGGGCAGCTGCAGCTCGACGTGCTGCTCTCGCGGCTCGACGCGGAGTATAAGGTTGCCGCCGGGCTGGAAATGGCGCCGTTCGAGACGGCGCGCTGGGTTTCGGGCGAGCCGGCAGCGCTGAAGGAATTCGCCGACCTTAACCGCAGCGCGATGGCGAAGGATCGCGACGGCAATCCGGTGTTCCTCGCGAAGAGCGCGTGGGAAGTCGGCTATATCGCCGATCGCTATCCGAAAATCACCTTCGCGGCGACCCGCGAGCGGTGAGGGAGGCCGGGCGACCGAACGGGGGGAAGGTCGCCCGGCCTGGTTGCCGTAAAACAATGCTCTCGGCCACGGCGCCGATATGGGCCCCGCTCCCCTCCGGCGCGATTCGGTAGCTTAACGACTCGGTAAGCTACGTAGGTTGAAACGCCGCCGTTCGGTCTCTCGCGAGCGTGCGCGCCGAGCCGGATCAGCCTTCCACCCAGTCCCGCCGCAGCGTCCGCACCGCCAGGAACATCAGCACCGAGGCGAGCGCGTAGAAGCCGAGCGCCGCGATCATCGAATAGCGCAGCGACTCATTGCCGAACTGCGCGGCCATCGAGTCGGACATCGCGCCCATCACCCAGGAGCCCGCCCCCAACCCGATCAGATTGTTGATCAGAAGGAAGCTTGCCGAGGCAGTCGCGCGCATGTGCGAGGGAACCAGATTCTGGATCGCGGTCGTCACCGGGCCGAGCCACAGAATGTTGAGCCCGTTCGGAATGACCAGGAAGAACCAGGCCATGATCGGCGATGTCGACCAAAATCCCGCAGCGAAGAGCGGCAGCGTGATCAGAAAGGCGATGGCTGGGAGCCTCGCATAATTGCCCCGATCGCGCGTGCCGAGCCGATCGGCGAGCCAGCCGCCCATGAAGACGCCCAGCGTACCGCCGATGAGCAGCAGCGACCCCATGAACTGCGACGCGCCGAGCAGATCGAAGCCAAAGCTGCGCATCAGCAGCGCGGGCGTCCAGAAAGCGAGGCCATAGCCGCACAGCGAGCTCGAAGCGGCGCCGAACGCGAGCAGCCAGAAACTGGGCTTGCGCGAGAGGATCGGGAACACGGTGGCGAGCGGCGCACGTTCGGCGGGGGGCGACGCGCTCACTGGATCGCTCATCCCGCGAACCGGTTCGCGTACCACCAGGCGGAAGATCGGCGCGATCAGAACTCCAAGAATGCCGACCACGATGAACGCCATGCGCCAATCGACCGCGGCGGCGATATAGCCGCCCAGAATCGCCCCGAGCGCGAGACCCACGGGAATGCCGAGCGAATAGATCGCCAGCGCACGCGAGCGGCTTTCCGGCGGGTAGTAATCGGCAATGATCGCATAGCTTGGGGCGACGCCGCCCGCTTCGCCGACACCGACGCCGAGCCGGAAGAAGAACAGCTGCCAGAAGCTGGTCGCCAGGCCGCACAGCGCCGTGAAGCCGCTCCACACGGTGAGGCTGATGGTGATGACCCAGCTGCGGCTGGTGCGGTCCGCGATCAGCGCGAGCGGCACGCCGAGCACCGAATAAAGCATGGCGAAGGCGATTCCGCCCAACATGCCCATCTGCGTATCGTCGAGCCCGAGGTCGGCCTTGATCGGCTCGACCAGGATGCCGAGGATCTGCCGGTCGAGGAAATTGAACGTATAGACCAGCAGCAGCATCGCCAGCACGACGTTGCGATAGCCGCGCGTGGCGGGCGGAGTGGTGGCGGTCGCGGGCGTCATGGCATCCTTCCTATCGGTGTGTGCCGCAGAAAAGAAGCCGGACGTTCGAGGAACGCCCGGCTTCCCGAGTTTCAGTGCGGAGCCGTCGCGATCAGAAGCGGAAGCCCGCCGTGATGCTCCAGGTGCGCGGATCGCCGTAATAAGCCGTCTGAATGTTGCCGATGCTGGAGAATTCCTGGCCGTCGGTCTTGTACAGGCTGCCGGTCAGGTTCTTGACGCCGCCGCGCAGATAGAAACGCCCATCCTCGGTCGTGTACTGAACGAAGGCATTGGCCAGCTCATAGCCGTCCTCGGTCAGCCCGGGGCGGTTGTCGATCGACAGATAATGCTTGTCGACGAAGCGCAGGTCGCCGCCGAAGGTGATCCCGCCGGCATTGCCGAGATCGATCGTATAGTCGGTCGCGAACGACAGAGTGATCGGCGGCGCGAAGGCGGGTTCGCACACGATCTCGTTGCCGGTGGGATTGCACGAGAAGGCCGAGGCGGGGGCGCGCCGCGCATCGTCGAACTCGAGATAATCGGCATTGAGGTATCCGAACGAGGTGCGCACCGACCATTCGGGGACGGGGCGCACATCGGCTTCGAATTCGAAGCCCCAGATGCGCAGCTTGCCGGCATTGAGCACGGGCAGCGCGCCGCCGGTGCCGGTGTTGTTGCCAGCGCCCACACGCGCCTGGAAGTCGCGATAGTCGGAATAGAATACCGCGCCGGACAGGTTCACTCGGCCGTCTAGGAAGCGGCCCTTGGCGCCGCCTTCATAGGTCCACACCGTTTCCGGCTCGAAATAGGGCCGGATGGTGGTGACCCCGTCCACCACTTCGGTGACGTCGTTCAGGCTGTTGACGCGGCCGTTGAAGCCGCCCGACTTGAAGCCGCGCGAGGCGGAAACATAGAGGAGTGTGTCGCGCGTGGGCTTGTAGGAAAGCGTGACGCTGGGCGTCCACGCATCGAACGTCGCTTCGTTGGTGGCGTTATAGGGCGCCGGCAGATCGTCCGGGAAGCGAAAGCTCAGGCCGTTCAGCAGCGCCAGGCTCGACGCAGTGACGGTGTAGCGGTCATACCGCTTCTCTTCCTTGGTGTAGCGCAGGCCGCCGGTCACGCTGAACTGGTCGGTCAGATCATAGGTCAGCTGGCCATAGGCGGCATAGCTGTTGAGCCGCTGATCGTCGTCGATGAAGCGCGTGAAGGCGTATCCGACCGCCGGCGTCAGCTCGAACAGATCGTCGGCATAGGCCTCCTGGTGCGACGTCACCTTCTCGTAGAGATAATAGAGGCCGAACACGCCGTTCAGCCGGTCGGAGCTGTACTTGAGCTGCAGTTCCTGGCTGAACTGATACTGATCGATCCCGACGAACACGTCGCCCAGCTCGAACTCGGTCGCGTCGATGTCGATATAGGCGTCGCTCACCAGATCGCGGTAGGCGCTGATCGACGTGACCGTAAAGCTGTCGCTCAGATCGATGTTCGCGGTGAGGTTCACGCCCCAGTGATCGAGCTCCTGCCCCTGGCCCGGAGCGAGCGAAGTGCGAGCGCGATAATCATACTCACCATAGGGGTAGGCGGGGCTCAGCACGCGCACGCCGGTGGTGAAGCTGGTGGCGAGCAGCGGCGCGGTCGCATAGCCGACGGTGGGCTCCGGGCGCTGGCGGGTGTAGTCCGCGCTCAGCAGCAGCTCGATGCTGTCGCTGGGCAGCGCGCGCAGGATGGCGCGGCCGGCGATCGTGTCGCGGTCGTTATACTCGCGTCCGTCGACCGGATCGGTGACCAGGCCGTCGCGCTGGTCGTACACGCCGGCAAGGCTGAGGCCGACCGTCCCGTCGACCAGCGGCGCGGAGACATAGCCGTTCACCAGCAGCTGATCGTAGCTGCCATAGGTGACGCTGCCTGCGGCGGTCAGATCGGTAACGCTCGGCTTGCGCGAGACGATGTTGACGGCGCCGCCCGTCGAGTTCTTGCCATAGAGCGTCCCCTGCGGGCCGCGCAGCACTTCGACCCGCTCTACGTCGAAAAGGTTGAACAGCGCGCCGTTGATGCGGCTGATATAGACGCCGTCGACATAGACGCCGACCGCCGGATCGAAGGTCTGCAGCGCGTCCGGCTGGCCGATGCCGCGGATGAAGATGTTGGCGTTCGACGCCGAGCCGCGGCCCTGCACCAGATTGAGGTTGGGAACCGTGCCCTGGATGCCGCTGAGATCGACCGCCTGGAGCTTCGCCAGATCCTCGTCCGAAATCGCCGTGACGGCGAGCGGGACATCGATGAGCCGTTCCTCGCGGCGGCGGGCCACGACGACGATCTCGTCGCTTTCGGCGATCTGCGTGTCGACGGCGCCGACGACCGGCTCCTCGACCGATTGCGCAGAGGCGGACGTTGCCGCCAGCGTGGCGAAGGCGGCGCCCGCGAACAGCAGCGGACGAACGGACGACAGACGGTGACTCATCGGAAAAGCTCCCTCCCCAAGACAGTTATCCCCGGCTTCGACGGCACGGGTTGTAAGCACTTGCCGGGAGCTATACTGAAACCTGAACCGGGTTTCAACTTGGATCGGGGAGAGGGGCTGAAATGGAGACGGAGCGTGGCATCGCGGCCACAATGCCGGCCGAAGCGGCGAGCGCCGGCAAGGAACCGCGCACGGCGCGCGGTCGCCGTACGCTGCGCGCGATCCTGGATGCGGCGGCGGAGGAGTTCGGCGAGAAGGGATTCCACGAAGGCTCGGTGAGCGGAATCACGCGGCGAGCCGGCGTCGCGCTGGGCAGCTTCTACACCTATTTCGATTCGAAGGACGCCGTGTTCCGGGCGCTGGTCCGCGACATGTCGAACCAGGTGCGCGAGCATGTGGCGCCCGCGCTGCGTGCCGCTCCGCACCAGATCGATGCCGAGCGCGCCGGCTTGCTGCACTTCATGCGGTTCGTGCGGCAGCACAAGGAGATCTATCGGATCATCGACGAGGCCGAATTCGTCGATCCCGAGAGCTTCCGCGCCCATTACACGACGACCGCCGAGCGCATCCGCGCGCGGCTCGAAGCGGCCGCGGCGCGCGGCGAAGTGATCCCCGAGGTCGGCGAGGTGCACGCCTGGGCGATCATGGGAATGAACGTGTTTCTCGGCCTGCGCTATGGCGTGTGGAGCGAGGACGCATCGCCGGAGGACGTCGCCGACACGGTAGCGGCGATGCTCGCGCGCGGCCTCGCCACCGGGAAATAGGCGCTCCGGCGCGGCCGTTCAGCCGCCGCGCTTCAGTTTTTCCTTGAGCTCGGCCAGCGCGCCGAAGGGCCCTGCCTCTTCCTCGCTCAGCACGCCGGCCTCCTTCAGCGCCTGCGCCGCTTCGGAGCTACGCGGAAAGGGGTCAAGCGCCAGCACCAGCGTCTCGGCGGCCGCCTCGCCCAGATCGATCGTCCCGCCGGCGTAAAAGACCGTATCGCATGCGCCCGCGTCGAGCTCGATCTCTTCGGCGTCGGTCTCCGGCTCGGGCAGGAAGCGCAGTTCGAACTCCTCGTCCACCGTCACCGGCAGCGGCACGCCGGTCGCGACGCACGCTTGAGTCGCGGCAGCGGAAAGGCGCCCGCGCGCATGGACCCCGACTGAGTCACGGCGCAGCGCATAGGTCGCCGCGATCCGATCGAGCGCGACGAGGCCGAACCGTCGCGCGAGCGCGGCGCGTTCGTCCGCGGTCGCTTCGACGGCGACCGTGCTCTCACCGGCCCCGATCCTGTCGAGCCGATGCGGGCGGGAGAATTCCGGCGTCACTCCGGAAGCTTCCCGGCGGCGAGCTGCTTGGCGGAAAACCCGTTCAATTCCTCGCGAAAGCGAGTCAGCGCGGCTTCGACATGCGCCAGAGCATCGGGCTGCGGCTCCGCGCCGCGATAGAGATTGCGGCCGAGCGCCGGCCCGAGGGCGCCTTCCGCAAGCGCAGCGCGATAGGCGCCGAGACGGCCGCCCAGCATCCCCATCATCTTGCCGATATGCTTGCCCACCACAAGGTCGCCGATGCCGATCTCGCGCAGCTGACCGTCCATGTCGTCAATGAAGCGCTCGGCAAGCGCGGTGGAGAGGCTCACGCCGGCCGGATCGCCTTCGAGGCGCAGCAATACCATCGCCAGCACCGATGCGATCATATCGAACCGTCCATCGAGCGTGTCGGGCACTCCGCCCTTACGATACCAGTGCGGGTCACGGCCGCGCGCGACGATCGCCGCATAAAGCACCGCGCCCTCGCTGCGATCGCGTGCGAGGAAGCGCTGAAGCAACTGCATGTCCTTTTCCCGTATCGCCGTCGCCTCCTTGTTTGGCGACGCTCTCCCGCATATTGAGGGGAATGGTACGTGATGCAATGCATCCGCGTGTTGCGTTCGATCCTGAGTGGAGAATGGAATGTCGGTGTCTTCCCTGCGCGCACCCCTGCTCGTGGCGGCTCTCGCGGTGGCGGCATCGGCCTGTGCGCCGTTGCGGAGCCACCAGGGCTATGTGATCGACGCGGATCTGGTGAACTCGATCCAGCCGGGCGTCGACAACCGCGAATCGGTGCTGCAGACGCTCGGGAATCCGACGCTGAGCGGCCAGTTTTCCGACCGCACCTGGTATTATGTCGCCCGCGATACGAAGTATCTGGCGTTCAACACGCCCGAGCCGACGCGCCAGGTGACGCTTCGAGTGACGTTCGACGACGCGGGGAACGTGACGGCGATCGACCGGACCGGCGAAGAGCTGATCGCATCGATCGATCCTTCCAACCGCAAGACGCCGACGCTCGGCCGCGAATCGGGCTTCTTTGAGGATCTGTTCGGCAACATCGGCACGGTCGGCGCTCCGGGCACCGGAGGACCGTCGGGCCCTTAACCTAGCTTTCGTTGCGATTACCGGGCCATTCCCGGCGAGTTCAGCCGCCCTTCTCCATACCGGCCCCTGTCGGCGGCCGCTTCGCTTCGTGCGGAGCGGCGCCGGAAGCCGCAGAGGAGATGGACATGAAGAAACTGATTTCCGCAGCGTTGATCGCTGCCGTCGCCATTCCGGTCGCGACGGTGCCGAGCGTTGCCAACGCCCAGTCGGCCCGCGAGCTGCGTCAGGACCGACGCGAAATCCGTCAGGAGCGCCGCGACCTGCGCGAAGCGCGCCGCTATGGCGACCGGCGCGACATCCGCCGCGAAGGGCGAGATCTGCGCGAGGCGCGGCGCGAATATCGCGACGATCGACGCGACTATCGCGAACACCGCTGGGGCGACCATGACTGGCGCCGCTATCGCAACGAGAATCGCCGCGTCTTCGCACGGGGCCACTGGCGGGCGCCGTTCCGCTATCAGCGGTTCCGGCCCGGCATCCGGATCAATTCGATGTTCTTCGGCCCGCGCTTTGCCGTGAACGACCCGTGGCGCTATCGCCTGCCGCCCGCCGGACGTTTCCAGCGGTACGTTCGCCATTATGACGATCTGCTGCTGGTGGATGTCCGCCGGGGAATCGTGGTGCGGGTCTACAACAACTTCTATTGGTGACTGCGGGGTTCGGCCGCGCCGATGCGCATTTCGGCGCGGCCGGTGCCCCTCGGCACCAGTCCCGAAAGGGGTAGGACCACCAGGCGCAACGCGCGGCCCGGCGATTGGTTCGGCACCTCGCGTCAGCGGATCGTGAAAAGAACCTGATCGACTACATCGCCGCGCAGATCGAGCAGCCGTAGCCGGTGACGGCCCGGGGCAGTGACGATCAGGGGCTGCGAATCCGCCGCCGCCAGATCGCGCCCGTCGAGCTGCAGCCGGTGGCCGGCGACTTCGCCGGTGACTGTTACCGAAAGCCGCTGCCGATCGGGTGGGATATCCGGATCGAGCGCATAGACACTGCCCGTGACCGGAGTGACGATCCGCGGCCGCCGCGCCGTCTGCGGCGCGAGCGACACAGTGGCTAGGCCGGTGCCGGCGAGGAAATACTCGCGGCGCGGCTGTTCCAGGTTGCCCGCGAAGCGCGTAAGCTGTTCCTCGATCCCCGGTGGGCGCGGCGGTGGCCGGCCCGGGCGACCGGCATGGATGGCGAGCATCACGTCCCGCCAGACCGGCGCCGCGCCGCTGGTCCCCGAAACCGCGCGCATCGGATCGCCTTCCAGATTGCCCACCCAGACCCCGACGGTGAATCGATCCGAAAAGCCGATGCACCAGTTGTCGCGCATCGCTTTGGACGTTCCTGTCTTGGCGGCGGCCCAGAACGGCAGGCGAAGCGCCGAATCGAGCCCGAAGGTGACGGCGCGGGCATTGGGATCGGCGAGCATGTCCGCGACGATCCATGCCGCTTGCGAGGAGAGGACCTTGCGCGGCTCGGCCGCTTCGGATTGGGTGGTCAGCCGGAGCGGCGACCAGAGCCCGCCGCGGGCGATGCTGCGAAACGCGGCGACCTGCTCCATCAACGTCACTTCCGCAGAGCCCAGCGCCAGCGAGAAGCCGTAATATTGCCCGTCTTCGGTGATCCCGCGATAGCCGGTATCCCCGAGCCGGTCGCGAAAGGCATCGACACCGGTGAGCAGCAGCGTGCGCACCGCAGGCACGTTGAGCGAGCCGGCCAGCGCATTGCGGGCAGAGACCGGGCCCTTGAACGCGCGGTCGTAATTCTGGGGGACGTACAGACCGGAGGCCGTGTCAAGCTGAACCGGCGAATCGTCGAGGATCGACGCGGGCGTCAGATATCCCCGCTCGATCGCCAGTGCGTACAGGAACGGCTTGAGCGTCGATCCGGCCTGCCGATAGCTGCTGGCGCCATCGACCGCCGGTGCCGTCGAAGCACCGCCGATGCCGCCAACATAGGCGAGCACATCGCCGCTTTCATTGTCGACGACGATGACCGCGCCGTCGCGCGCGCGGGTGCCCCCCAGTCCCTGCAGCTGGCGACGAAGCGCTGTGATCGCGATCTGCTGGACGCGCAGATCGAGCGTGGATTGGATCCTGAGGCCCGGCTCGATCAGCATGCGATCGGCGAGATGCGGAGCAAGGCCCGGATCGAGCTGAAGACTCCGGGCGGGGCCGAGCATCGACGCCGCCGCGCCGGCGAACCGGGCGCAATCACTCTCTTGCGAAAGCGCGCAGGCGCGACCGGCTACTTCGCTTGCACCGGCGCCGGGGTTTGGCAGCAGCGCGGCGAGCAGCAGCGCATCGTCGCGGCTCAGCGCGGCGGGCGTCTTGCCGAACAGGCTGAGCGCGGCAGCGCCGATCCCCTGCGCTTCGCCGCGGAACCCGGCGAGATTGAGATAGGCCTCGAGGATCTGATCCTTGGTCCAATGACCGTCGAGCGCGTCGCCGGCGCGCATCTGGCGCAACTTGTCCCAAAAGCTGCGCGAGCCGGGCGCCGCGAGCGCAGGCGAAAGATAGGCCGCGACCTGCATCGACAGCGTGCTGGCGCCGCGAACGCGCCTGCCCTCCACTCGGTCGCGGAGCGCGCCGCCGAGCGCCCACCAATCGACGCCACCATGGCGTTCGAACCGCCGATCTTCCGCCGCGGTCAGAACCGAGCGCGCGGCGGGCGAAATCTCCGCCAGCGGCGTCCAGGCGAGCCGGCGTGCGGCGAAATCGACTCGGCTGCTGTCGAGCAGCCGACCGTTGCGATCGTATAGCCAGGCCTCCGAAGGCTGCCAGCCGGCCCGCACCACTGCGAAACCGGGCAGCGGCGGCGGGAGCGTGATCCACCAGAAAGCGGCGAACAGGCCCAGGAACAGCGCGCCGGCCGCCCCGATCAGCCGATGCGGCGTGACACGGCCGCGCCAGCCGCGATCGGCGAAGCTCCGGCGCAGCCCCCGCACCACGGCGGCGCCGATCGACAGGCTCGACGCAAACCCGTGCCGCCGGGGATCGCCCGTCGTCACCGCTGCGTCACGATGACCGGCTGGTTGGGGACGGCGGCGAAGATCTCCGGCGAATAAAGCGCCTCGACTCGAGTCGGCGGCAAATGGAACCGCCCGGCGGTGTTGAGCCGCACGACATAGGAGACAGTGACGCTGCCACGCGGCATCCAGCGGAAATAGGCCCGCCACGCGTCGCGATCGCGCTCGACATAGCTCGGCTGCACACCCTCCCCGCTTCCCGCCTCGGCGCCGAGGATCCGCGACTGATTGCCAAGACCGCCCAGCACCTGTGCCCCGGCGGGAACCGGATCGTCGATCACGACCCAGTTGCGCGCCGCAGACGCCTCCACCGTGATCGTCACCTTGACGACGTCGCCGCGACGGAGCGTTCCCGGAGTAGCCGCCCGCACGACGCTCACCTGACGGCTCAGGCGATAGCCGGCGTTCACCGGCTCGGCGAGCGGCACCGCGGCACGCACCTGCACCGTCGCCCAGGGTCCAGCGCCGCCGCTGTGCACAACGCGCAGCGGCGCGGCGGCGGCAGGCAATGGGAAGCTGAATTCGCGGCGCGGCTCGACGAGCGGCCAGGCGCGCGAGACCGTCGCCCCCGCGAGCGTCGCCGTAGTAGTGCCGGAGACTGCATCGGCCGGGTACATCCGATCGAACTTGCGCGCGGCGACCGCGCCCCAGGCATTGGCGGGGGTGGTATCCCAATGGCCCCGCTGCTGACGCAGCGACACGCCGACCATCATCCTGGCCGAATCCTCTTCCCATCCTGGCCTGCCGAGCGTGGCGACCAGCGCCTTGATCGCGGCTTCGTCGTCGGACGCCATCAGCCACCATGGCATCTCGCCCTTGTCGGTGATGTCGATGCGCATCCCTTCGTAGACCAGCCGCGTGCGCAGCACCCGCTCGGCCTGCGCGCGCAGCTCGGCGCCGTTCGCCAGCCCCTGAACGCGGCCCAGCGCCGACAGATAGTCGGCGAGCGAGGAGGTCGGCATGTCGGCGGGGCCGATGCCGAGCTGCCCCAGCATCGCCGGAGTCGCGGCGCCGTTGCGCGCGAGCGCCGCGAACGCCGCGACTCGCTGGAGGCGCACGTCGCCCTGATCCTCGTTGCGCAGCCGCCCGTCGAGCACTGCCTTCATCGCCTCAAGCATTCGCTCGCGGGGCCCCTGCGGCAGCGGCAGCCCGGCCTCGGCGGCCATCGACAGCACATAGGCAGTGAGTGCTTCCGATCCGGGCAGCGACTGGATCGCGAAATAGCGCAACAGACCCTCGTCATCGAGGAACGCCGGCATTTCGCCTGTCAGTTGGTTCCAGCCGCCGACGTCACCAAGCACGACCGCCTTCGACAGCCGCTGCTCGAAACACTCGTAAGGATAGCGGGACATATAGCCACGCACCCCTTCGAGCGGCGGCGACAGCGAGTCGGCGAGCCGAACGAAGACATTTCCCCGCCCGGGCAGCGCGCCGGCCGGCGGCCGGACGGTGATGCTGGTGCCATCTCCGACGCGCACAAGCGTTGCGGCCCAGGTTTCGGTCGGTACGGCGTGTCTCACGTCCTGAGTCACGGTGATCTGGTCGGTCGCGCCGTCCGTCGAGCGGGCACGCACGTTCCAGGTCAGCGTGCCCTCGGCATTGGGCGCATCGAGATTCCACGCGACGGGCACCGCGCCGCCAGCCGGCACATCGACGGTCAGCGGATTGCCGGTGGCGATCCGCGGGCTCAGTTCGACTTCGGCAGTCACGCGCATCGGCCGGTCGGAGCCGTTGCGCAGCGTGAACGCCGCGGCAAAGCGATCGCCGCTGCGCACCAGCTGCGGCACTCCGGCGAAGATGCTGAGATCCTGCTGGGTGCGCACGGTGGTCTGCCCGGTGCCGAACAGCTGGCTGCCGTTGGCGGCGATCGCGACCAGCCTGAACGCAGTGAGCGCGTCGTTCAGCGGCACCTGCACCTTCGCACGACCCGATTCGTCCAGATCCACCTGGCCACGCCACAGCAGCACCGGCTCGAAATTCTCGCGGTTGAGCCCGGACAAGTCGCCCGTCCCGCCGCCGCCGCCCGCCTCGACTGCCTTGCGGCCATAGTGGCGCTTGCCCACCACCTGCATCTGCGCGGTCGATGTCAGCACCGAGAGCGGCCGCTCGCCCATCAACGCTTCGAGCACCTCCCAGCTGGGATTGGGCGCAAGCTGGAGCAGCGCCTCGTCGACCGCCACGAAGGCGACATCGGCCTCGCCGGCGGCGCTGCCGTCGGGATTGACGACGTGCAGGTCCACAGTCGCGGTCTCGCGTGCGGCGTAGCTCTGCTTGTCCGCCCGCACGTCGACATCGAGCCGATGCCCTTCCCAGCCGACGCGCACGCGCGCGATGCCGAGGCGATAGGCGGGCTTTGCGAGATCCACCGTCGCGGTCGGCTTGGCGGCATCGCGGCGGAAGAAGGGCAGGCCTAATTGGCGCGCCACATCCGCCGTCCACAGCGACCAGCCGTCGACGCGACCACGCACCGCCAGCACCGAGACATAGACGTCGGGCGCATAGTCGCCGGGCATCGGCACTTCGATCACCGGATTCGAGCCCTCCAGCCCGACGACGAAGCTGGAAAGCACGCCTTCGCGCTCCACCGTCACCAGCGCTGTCGCTTCGCGGAACGGCATGCGCACCTGGAACCGCGCCGTCTCCCCCGCGGCATATTCGGGCCTTTCGGGAAGCACATCCATCCGGTCGCCATTGTCGCCGCCGAACCACCATTCGTCCTCGCCCGCGAGCCACACCGACTGGCTCGCCCGCGCGACATTTCCGGCGGAGTCGATGGTCGAGGCCACAGCATAGACTTCCCCCGAAATCCCGAGATCGATGCTGCATTCGGCATAGCCGAGTTCGTCGGTGGTCGCGGTGCAGCGCGGCGACAGCTTGGTCGTACGCATCTGATTGTCATAGGCGTAGAAGCCGCCGATCAGCCGCCGCCGCGCCGTGAGGATTTCGCGGCTGTAGAGGTCGACCCGCACCCGCTGATTGGCGATCGGCTTCCCCTCGGTGTCGAGCGCGACGAGCTTGAGGCGCAGATCGTCTTCGGACATCAGCCAGCCGTCGGTCTTGATGCCGAGCCGCACGGCCGAGGCGTAGATCGGGATGCGGCGCGAGGCAGTCAGCACTTCGCCGTTCGCATCCTGATAGTCGAGCTCGACGAGCATCGCCGTGTCCTGATCGAGCGACTGGGGCACGTCGATGCTGGTTCGTACAGTACCGTCGCGGCCTAGAGTCACGGGCAGCGTCTGAGTGGGCGGAAGCGTGTCGGTCCGGTCGTCGCCCTCGCCGTCCATCGGCCGGGTGCCTTCGCGGAGTTCGCGTCCGCCGAAGGTGAAGCTCTCATAGCCCGACGGCGTGCCGACTCCTTCGAAATAGCCGACGCGCACTTCGACCGGCATGTTGGCGGCGCCGCCGCCCGAGAGATAGCCGACGAACAGGTCCAGCGGCAGCGACCCTGGCTTCACCGCGGCCGTTTCGGGCCCAGTGACGGTGGCGTACATGGTCGGGAGGCGGTATTCATCGAGTCGGATCGACTGCCCCGTCCAGGTCGACCGATCGCCCGCCTCGACGCGGAGATCATAGTCGCCGAGCGGCGCGCCGCGCGGTGCCGACCATTGAGTCTCGCCGGTGCCGTTCTCCCCGATCGTCAGCGGAATCTCGAACTGCGTGTCCGATCCGCGGTGCGAAAGGTGCAGCGTGCCGGAGAATGCCGGCGATGCGGCGAAGCCGCTCGCGATCGGTTCGCGCACGATATGCTTCATGTGCACCGTCTCGCCCTGGCGCACGAGCGCGCGGTCGAACACGGTGTGGAAGATCGTCTCCGGCGGGCTCCAGCCATAGGGTAGATCGAAGTCGTAGGGGCGGATGCCCTCGCCCCAGTCGGTGAGCGTGAAGCTCATGTCGTTCGCCTTGCGCGCCGACACCATCAGCGGATGCGCGCCCGCGCTGTCGCAATTACCCCAGGTTTCCGGTTCGGGAAGGCCCGGCGGAACGGCGAGCCGGCCGGAGACATCGGTGGTTCCGCGCGCGAGCAATCGCCCGGTGCAGCTGTCGGTGACGCGCACTTCGGCCGCATCGACGCCACGGCCGCTGTCGAGCGCGGTCACCCAGACGAGCGAGCCCGCACGGCCCCATTTGAAATGCACCGCCATATTGGTGACGAGCGCGCCAGCCGAGACATAGCGTGTCGCTTCGCGCCCGAGCAGCGCCTGGCCGAGGCGGGGACTGGCCAGCTCGACGACATAGAAACCCGGCTCGCTGAGCGGGATGCCGACGACTTCGAACGTCCGACCGCCGCCGGGCAGCGTGACGTTGAAGCTGCTCGCGCCCGAATCATCGCCCATCAGCACCGGCCGGTCGCCGGTGCGGTTGATCCGCACCGGTTCGCCGCCGCGCGTCACTGTCTCGCTGCGGTAGTTGTCGGCTTCGTCGAGCGTCCGCAGCCATTGCGCGATCTCTCCGTCGCTGGCGTCAACTCGCAGCTTCTCACCGGTCACCGCGCGCTGTGCGCCCTGAAGCGCCGGTTCGACGTTGCGCACGGTGACGGACAGCACGCCGCCCTCCTGCGCCTCGAGGATGCCGAAGGGCGCGGCGAACTTCACCAGCGGCGGCGCCTCGTCGATGCGGATTTCGAGCGGGAAACGCTCGGCATTGGCGAGCGGCCGACCGCTCTCGTCGGCAAGGTCAGCCGGCAGGATCAGCTGCGCGTTCGTGTCGGCGGGAAGCGGCGCATCGAACCCGACCGACTCGAGCGTCTGGTTGCGCTGGTCCTCGTCGGACAGCGTCGGCGCGATCTCGCGCCCGTCGGCAAGGCGCAGGCGGACCGCCGCCGCCTTGTCGCGCGCGACCGGCGCGGAGAAGCGGACGTGCGCCTCCTCGACCGGATTGCATCCGGCCTGGGCGTTCACGCGCGAACATTCGAACCGCGCGGTGAAGGGCGTGCGCACTTCATAGTCGAACCGCTGGTCAGCGCCCGCCCTGCGGCCCGAGGCAGCGGCGATGTCCGCATCCCATACGAGCGCCACGTCGCGCCCCGGCGGCAGCGGCCGGCCACATTTGAGCGCGGTGATCGTGCGCGTGGCCTGTGCGCGTGCCTCGTCGCCTTCGGGAAGCGCCTGCGGCAGACCGGCCTCTTCGAGAAAGCTGCGCACTTCCCAGCGCTCGGTGCCGAGTTCATCGATCAGCCGCGCGGGTACACGCGCGTCGAGCACCTCGACGGGGATGCGCTCGCCGATGCCGTCGACAGCGCAATACGCGTTCGCGGCCACCGAAGCGCGATCGGCGGTCATGTTCGCGGCGACTAGGAAGACCTGATCCTCCTCGATCTTGCCGCCCCAGCGGGTGGGCAGCACGGCGCGCGCGATCGGTCCGCCGCTGTCTACGGTGAACCGGCTCTGGCCGGTGACGGCATAGCCGGCGAGGCTTTTCAGGCCATCGCGAAGCGTGAAGGTGCAGGTGACGCCGCCCGGCAGCGGATCGGCGAATTCATGGACGAAAGTGCGCTGATCGACCCAGCGACCTTCGCCTCCGACCGGGCATTCGACAGTGAACGGCCCCTGCGCCCGAGGGTCGCCGAGCGGCACCATCGCCTCGTCGAACCGCACCGTGAATCGCTCGATCGATCCGTCGCCGATGCCGGGCGTGGCGAGCACCACCTGCGGCCGCGAATCGCCGAACGCCGTAACGGCACCCAGTGGCGTGAGCACAAGCGCCAGAAGCGCGATCCGAGCACCGAGTCGCATGCACCCTTCCCCCCAAAGGCGAGCAACAAAGTACCGGGCCGTCGGCAAGCGAGTCCAGCGACGATTGCGCACATCGCGTGGCGGCCCTTGATCGAAGCTACTGCTGCATTGATGATGTTCGAACCGAATCGGGGGAGTTCGGGTGCAGAACGGATCGATTCTGGTGCTGCTGGTGGATGGCGTCGCGCGCGAGGCGACGCTAAAACCGGCAGATGACCGAACAAGAAGACGATCGCACTCGCGCCGCGCGTCTTGCCGGGGAGCTGGTGAGCCTGTGCGATCAGCTCGGCGACCAAATCGCCGCTGCACATTTTCAGCACGGATTCGACTGCTTGCAACAGCCAGCCAGTCGCCACCGACTCCGGGAGCTGCGACGGCCCTACCGCAGCTCAGATTAGATTGGAGTGGCGGAAGCTGACGTAGTTCCCATGCGCGACGATGAGATGATCGACGAGTGTAATGTCCATCGTCCGGGCGGCGGCCTTGAGCCTGCGCGTCAGATCAATGTCCATGCGGCTGGGTTGAGGATCCCCGGATGGGTGATTGTGGACGAGAATGATCCCCGACGCGCCCAGATCGAGCGCACGGGTAATCACTTCGCGCACGTAGATCGGACACTCGTCGACCGAGCCGTTGCCGAGTTCCTCCTCGCGGAGAAGCACATTACGGTTGTCGAGGTAGAGCGCGCGAGCCTGTTCCACGCTATTATGGCTCATGGCGAGGTTCAGATAATCGAGCAGTGCCGAGGTGCAGTCGATCATCGGGCGGTTCTGAATGCTCTCCCGCAGGCACGCGATCATTGTCTGCCGGACCGCTACGAGCCTCTGCACAACGATCGGGTCACCGGCCGCTCGAGCGATCTCGCGGCGAGGGGCGACGACGGCGGCCTTCAACGATCCGAAGTGAGCAATCAGCCTGTCTGCGGCAGCAAGAGCGTCCTTCTCCTGCCCCCCCAGCAGGGCCTTCAGGAGTGCGCGGCCTTCCGTGCGCTCTTTCTGCGACGTTGCGCTGCCCAAATGCCGATTCCGAAGGCGATCAGCACCGGATAGCTGGATGCACTCTGCATCAGGCCGTACGCCATCCTCGACATCTCCGGCTCCACCAGCTTCCCCAGATGCCCGAGCGTCGCGAGGACATGAAATGCTGTCGCCCATATCAACCACCAGCGCTTGTGGAGGATCGCCAAGGTTCCGAGCGCAGCGGTGAAGCCAAGATCGAACAGCAACACGCCATGCTCGACCATGAGAAAGCGGCTTGCCGCATCGGTCTTCGAGAGCTCGGAAAGCGCGGCTCCTGCCAGGAAAAGAAGGGCGGCCTCGCGCTCGGGACGTTCGCCCCAGAGGAAGGCCGCCAAGCACAACGCCGGCAGCGCGAACCAGAAGAGCCATGTGTATAGGAGGGACAACACATAGCGCGGGAAGCACGCTGCCGCGGCGGGGTCAACCGATCGCCACGACCTTGAGGCCTGGCTTCTCCGCACCTTCGTTGGGCGGGCAATCCGGGCCGAAGCCGAGGCCGAGGTCCTCGGCAAGACCGGCGAGTTCGCGGTGCACTTCCGCGAAGCAGTTGGCGGCCAGCACGAGATGCTGTGCGGCCTCCGTCGTGCGCGCCAGCGCCTGAGCGCCGACATGTGCAGGCAGACGCGCCTGCTGGCGCGCCTCGATGAGAGCTGCGATACTGCGGCCTGCCTCTGCGGAGAGCGACTGTGATTGCGCCTCTATCGGGCGAATGATGGCCGCGACGCGCTGCGCGACTTCTCTTCTGGTCTTGGGCATGAAAGTCTCCCTGCCGAAAGGCAGGGCGCCTTCCGGACCTAAATGTCTCTGTACGGCTCGATCAGATTGGAGAGCGCCTGATAGCCTTGAGCAATCGGCTGGGCAGCGCTCGCAATGATCGCGAGGCCCACGGCTATGGCGACGATCCGGAATATGATCTGCCACGCCGAAGCATCACGAACCCTGCTCCTCTCTTCCGGACCGGCAACGCCGTTCCAATCGAAGGCTTCATCGACCCGGAATACCGCAGGGGTCTCGCGAAGCCTGTGTTCACCTGCCCCCTCTGATCGAGCGGGGTAGGCAACGCCGAAACTGCCGGTTTTCGCGGGACCGGCAAGGCATGGCGATTCAGTACCCAAATCTTGGGTAGTGCAGTCATGCCAGCCCAGAACAAGCGCTGCGGCCTCATCGCGCGAGTTTACGCCCAGCGTCTGGAGCGCGGCAGAGATGTGCTTGTCGACGGTGAGGTGCGAGATGCCGAGAGCCTGACCGATCACCTTGGAGGAGCCGCGCGGCACCAGCCGCAGGCATTCGAGCTGCCGCGGGGAAAGGCTGGCGATTCGGTCTTTGGCATCTATCAGCACGCGACCTCTCTGGAGCGGCCTGTAAGCCGTTTACCGATTCCTGTTCGCCACGTGAAGCGCCTCACCAGATCGTTCACCCGAGAGGCGACACCGGCGGTTCCCCAATGCGAGTCGCGCTCGACTGGCGCCAGCGCGTCGCCGGCGATGCGCAACCCGGATCGGGGGCGACTCTCACGCTCGCCGCCGATTTCTGACCGGCTACGCTTTTGCCGAGCGCCGCGAGCGAGTATCGCGTCACTTCCATGGACCTGTACCTTCCCATCGCCAATCTTTCGGTGAACGCGCTCGTCATCGTGTTCTTCGGCCTGGGCGTGGGGCTGCTCTCCGGAATGTTCGGCGTGGGCGGGGGCTTTCTCACTACCCCGCTGCTCATCGTCTATGGCATTCCGCCGACCGTCGCGGCTGCCTCGGCGGCCAGCCAGGTGACGGGCGCGAGCGTGTCCGGCGTTTTCGCGCATCTGCGCCGCAACGGCGTCGACATGAAGATGGGGCTGGTGCTGGTCGCCGGCGGGATCCTTGGAAGCTTCGCCGGCGCCTGGCTCTTCACCCTGCTTCAGGCGAGCGGCCAGATCGATACGACGATCGGCGTCCTCTACGTCGTGCTGCTCGGATCGATCGGCGGGCTGATGCTGTCCGAATCGCTGCGGAGTATTCGTGCGGTGCGCGCCGGCGGTCCTGCGCGTCCGCGCCGCCGCCGGCATCATCCGCTGGTCGCGGCGCTGCCGCTGCGCTGGCGCTTCTATCGCTCGGGGCTCTACATCTCGCCGCTGGCGCCGCTCATCCTGGGCTTCTTCACCGGCATTCTCACGATTCTGCTCGGCGTCGGCGGCGGCTTCATCCTGGTGCCGGCGATGCTCTATCTGCTCGGAATGGGCGCGACGGTGGTCGTCGGCACGTCGCTGTTCCAGATCCTGTTCGTAACGGCGGCGGCGACGCTGGTGCACGCCACCACCACCAAGGCGGTGGATATCGTGCTCGCCGTGCTGTTGCTGATCGGATCGGTGGTGGGGGCACAGCTCGGCGCCCGCTTCGCGCAAAAGGCCAAGCCCGAATATCTCCGCTTTGCGCTTGCGGTGATGGTGCTGGTGGTCGCGTCGCGTATGCTGCTGGGGCTGGTGTGGCGACCCGACGAAATCTTCACCATCGAGCTGGCCGGATGATCGGCCGCGCCCTGTTCCTGCTCCTGCCGGCGCTGCTGCTCGGCGGTGCGACGAAGCCGGTGCTGGTGCCGGACGTGTCGCAGCGCGAGATCGAGATCGTCTATTCCTTCACCGGTGCCGAGCTGCTGCTGTTCGGCGCGATCGTCTACCCCGGTGGCCGGGCACCGGGACCGGACGAAGAGCCCGCCGAGATCGTCGTCGTGGTGAAAGGGCCGGTGCAGTCGATCCTGGTGCGCGAGAAGGAGCAAGTCGCCGGCATCTGGGTGAACGCCGAAAGCATGCGCTATCGCTCGGCGCCGTCCTTCTATGCAATCGCCTCGTCCGAGCCGATCGACACGCTGGTCGACGATCGCACGCGCGCCATCTACGAGCTCGGGCTCGACAGCCTGCAGCTTTCGCCTGCCTCCGGTGCAATTCCCGAGGCGCAGCGCCGCTTCGATGCCGGGCTGGTCTCGCTGATGCGGAGCAAGGGCCTCTATTACGAAGCGCCGGGCGCAGTGGAGATCACCGACGACGTGCTGTACCGCGCGCGTATTTCGATCCCGGCGCGTGTGCCGGTCGGGCGATTCACTGCGGAAACCTTCCTGATCCGCGACGGCCGCGTGCTGGCAGCTGCGGTGCGGCCGATCGAAATCCGCAAGTCCGGGTTCGAACGATTCGTCGCACGTGCTGCCGAGCGATCCTCGCTGCTGTACGGCCTCGCAGCGGTGACCCTTTCGGTCCTGTTCGGCTGGGGCGCCGGCGCGCTTTGGCGGCGGTTCTGATTCCGCCCGATCCACAGCGAAAGAACCCAATCTTTACTTCCCTTTGTGCATGATTCGCCGCGCGACGGGGAGCAGGGAATGGACGCTACGTTCGGAAGCCAGGGATTCGAAGGCGCGCAGCCGCTGACGGGCGATTCGCCACAGCTGTATTCGGCGCTGGCGCCGATCGGCGCGGTGCTCGAGATCGCGGGATCGTCGAGCCAGGTAATGCTCGACGGCGAGTCGCTCGAAGCGCTGGCGGAGCATCGCGACACGGTGATCGCCAATGCCGGCCAAGTCGGCGCGCAGATCAAGATGCGCGTCGGCAGCTCGTGGCTGATCGCCAACATCCGTTCGCTGCGGCTCGCCGACGGGCGCACCGATCGGATCGCGGCGCAGGTCGACTTCCTCGGCGAGGGCGACGAGGAAAAGCTGACCGGGAAGCTCTACAAATTTCGGCGCGGCGTCACGCGCTATCCCACGCCGGGCTGCCCCGTCTTTCCCGTCTCCACGGCCGATCTCCAGCAAATCTATGCCGCGGACGATCGCGCCCATATCGAAGTGGGGAGCGTCTATCCGACTCGCGACATCCGCGCCGCGCTCTACATCGATTCGATGCTCGGCAAGCATTTCGCGCTGCTGGGATCGACCGGCACCGGCAAGTCGACCGCCGCCGCGCTGATCCTGCACCGGATCTGCGATCTGGCGCCGCAGGGGCATGTCGTGATGATCGATCCGCACGGCGAATATGGCGCGGCCTTCAAGAACAGCGGCGCACTCTACGACGTTTCGAACCTCGCGATGCCCTATTGGCTGATGAACTTCGAGGAGCATTGCGAAGTCTTTCTCACCAGCAGCGGTTCGGAGCGGCAGGTGGACGCCGACATCCTCGCCAAATGCCTGCTCGCAGCCAAGGCGAAGAACCGGCTGGCGCAGGAAATTCCGAAGCTCACCGTCGACGCGCCGATCCCCTATCTGCTGTCGGACCTGTCGCAGCTGATCCAGCTCGAGATGGGCAAGATGGACAAGGCGACCGACAGTGCGCCCTATCTGCGGATCAAGGCCAAGATCGACGAGATCAAGGGCGATCCGCGCTACGCCTTCATGTTCTCGGGCATGCTGGTGGCGGATTCGATGGCGAGTTTCCTCGCGCGCATCTTCCGGCTGCCCGGCGACGGCAAGCCGATCTCGATCATCGACGTCTCCGGCGTGCCGTCCGAAATCACTTCGGTGGTGGTGGCCGTGCTGAGCCGGATGGTGTTCGACTTTGCGATCTGGTCGCGCAACGAGCCGCAGCGGCCGATCCTGCTCGTCTGCGAGGAAGCACATCGCTATGTGCCGAACGAGCGCAACGCCGACGGCTCCTCGGTTGGCCGGATCCTCAGCCGGATCGCCAAGGAAGGCCGGAAATATGGCGTATCGCTGGGCCTCATCACTCAGCGTCCGTCGGATCTTGCCGAAGGCGTGCTTTCGCAGTGCGGCACGATCCTGACGATGCGGCTCAACAACGAGCGCGATCAGGGCTTCGTCCGTGCCGCCATGCCCGAAGGCGCGCGCGGCTTCCTCGATTCGATCCCGGCGTTGCGCAACCGCGAGTGCATCGCAGTCGGCGAAGGCGTGGCCACGCCCGTCCGGCTGCTGTTCGACACGCTGGACGAGACGAGGCGCCCGGCGTCGGGCGATCCTGCCTTCTCGCAGCTGTGGCGGGAAACGGGCGGCGAGGAGGCGATCCTCGAGCGCACGATCAAGCGGTGGCGGGCGCAGGGGCGGTAGCAGCGTCCGCCCGAGAGACCGCGGTATCCTTGCGAAAACCGGCTGCCTCGGAAGAGAGTCAGCGGAGCTGACGCGCCTCAATCCTCGCCGGCGGCGTCCGCTTCCTCGCGTACCGGCACAGAGACCGGCACGGCCATCAGCCGGTTGAGCTTCGACCGGAATTCGCTGAGCTCGCCGCCCGACAGCTGGCGGATATTGGAGAAGCTCACCGAATTCGGATTGATCGCCTGGCCGTTGCGATAGACTTCCCAGTGGAGGTGCGGCCCGGTGGAGACCCCCGTCGAGCCGACATAGGCAATCACCTGCCCCTGTCGCACGCGCGCACCCGAGCGCACGGCGAAGCGGCTGACATGCCCATATCCGGTCGAAAGCCCGTTCGAATGGCGCACGCGCATGAAATTGCCATAGCCGCCGTTGCGGCCGGCGAATGTGACGGTGCCGTCCGCAGGGGCGCGGATCGGCGTGCCAGTGGGCGCCGCGATGTCGAGCCCCTTGTGCATGCGGCGGTAGCCGAGCAGCGGGTGGCGGCGCATGCCATAGCCCGAGCTCAGGCGCCCGTTTGCGGGCCGATCGAACGTGCCGTGGGTTTCGCGGCGGCCGCGCGTGTCGAGCCATTCGGTGCGGCCCCCATCCTCCCAGCGGACGAGCTGCACCTTGCGCGAGCCCTGAGTCACGCCGGCGTAGAGAAGATTGCCCATCTGGACTTCGCCGGTTTCGGCGCGCGCCTGCTCGACGATCATGTCGAATTCGGCGTCGGCGCCGAGACGCGAGACCGGCATTTCGGAGGCAATCGAACGAATGAAGGCTTCGACGGCCTTCGCGGGAGCGCCGAGCGCGCGCGCCGAGCGATAGAGGCTGGGCCCCACCTTGCCGCGGATGCGCAGCGGCGTGTGGTCGACGGCGATCGGCACTTGCTTGAGCGCCAGGCCGGCACCGCTCCGCACCACTTCGACGCTGAGGTCGAAGCGCGCGCGAAATGCCAGGCGCTCGAGCGGCCGCGGCTGCGACTTGTCCATCCGGCGGCCGAGCCGCAGGTCGAGCGTCGTCCCGGAGGCAAGACTGTCCAAATCGATTGCATTGCCGATCAGCTCGGCAGCGAAGCTGGCGTCGGTCGCTCCGACGCCCGAACGACGCAGCGCGCTCAACAGGCCGTTGCCCGAGGACAAGGTGGCGGTAAGGTCGATCACCGGACGCTCGGGCGTCTCGGCCAGTGGCTGGACGAGCGCAGTGGCTGCCATACGATAGCCGGTGCCGGCGCCCTTGCCGAGCGGCGTGATCGACTGGGCTCGGGCGGCTTCCCACTCGCTGCCTTCCAGCGCGGGCGGAACATAGCCGTAGATGGGATTTTCGAGGCCCGGCGCCATGAACAGCGTGACCGCGCACAGGCCGATGCAGGTCGCGGCGCCGCGATACCATTGCAGCGTTCCGATGCGTGATCCCAGATCGGGGACGAGTTCGAAATCGGGGTAGCGGGCCCGCAGCCGGTCGGCGAAGCCCTTGCGCGCCGGCGTTTCCGGAATCGCCGACGGACGCCCGAAGGAGAGTGCGGTCGTTCCGCCGCCCTGGTCGAGTCCGTGATCGTTGCGCAGGAACAAGGCGCGCTGCCCCCAAAATTCGTCGCTGGTGCCGAAACCCCCGGCGTGGATTGGATCACTGTGCAAGTGCGGGTTTAAAGTCAAATTAAGCAGCCTCGTCAGCTGTCCCAGCTGCGGCCAACCGTGCCAGAGCGAAGATGAAGGGAAGCTATTTGCGGTTTCGCCAACAAATCCAACATGGTTAACGGTGATTCGCAACTCTGGGCTGTTGCGTAGCGCCTGAGTCGGCACGATGTTGCGACTCGCCATGAGCCAGTTCGAGCGCACTTCCGTCACGGCCGTTCTGGGACCCACCAACACCGGCAAGACGCATCTCGCCGTCGAACGGCTGACCGGCCATGCCAGCGGCATGATCGGCTTCCCGCTGCGGCTGCTCGCGCGCGAAGTCTATGACCGAGTGGTACGGATCAAGGGGCCGCGCGAAGTTGCGCTGATCACCGGTGAGGAGAAGATCTGCCCACCGGGCGCACGCTGGTTCCTGTGCACGGCCGAATCGATGCCGATCGAAAGGGAGGTGGCGTTCGTCGCGCTCGACGAAGCGCAACTCGGCGCCGATCCGGAGCGCGGCCATGTGTTTACCGATCGTCTGCTGCGCGCACGTGGTCGGGAAGAGACGATGCTCCTCGGCTCGGATGCGCTGCGGCCGATGATCAAGGCGCTGGTGCCGGAAGCGGAGATCCTCTCGCGGCCGCGCTTCTCGACGCTCAGCTATGGCGGCGCGCGCAAGCTTTCTCGGCTGCCGAGACGTTCGGCGGTGGTCGCGTTCAGCGCCGAGGAAGTCTATGCCGTTGCGGAGGCGCTGCGGCGTCTGCGCGGCGGCGCGGCGGTGGTGATGGGTGCGCTGTCGCCTCGCACCCGCAATGCGCAGGTCGCGATGTTCCAGGCAGGCGAAGTCGACTATCTGGTAGCGACCGATGCGATCGGCATGGGCCTCAACATGGATGTCGCCCATGTCGCCTTCGCCTCGCTCCACAAGTTCGACGGGCGGCGCCGGCGACGGCTAACCCTGGCCGAAATGGCGCAGATCGCAGGGCGCGCGGGGCGGCACCAGAAGGACGGCACGTTCGGCGGACTGCACGAACAGGGGCCCGGCGCCTTCACCCCGGAAGAAGTGCTGGCGATCGAGGGGCATCAGGTGCCGAGGCTGGAACGGCTCTACTGGCGCGACGGCGAACCCGATTTCGCGAGCATCGACGCGCTGGTCGCGAGCCTCGAGGCCGGACCACGCGATGCAGTGCTGCGCGCGGCGCCCGAAGCAGTCGATCTTGCGGTGCTCAAGCGGCTCGCCGAGCAGGATTGGGTGCGCGCCCGGGTGCGTTCGCCCGCGATGGTGAAGCGGCTGTGGGCGGCATGCGGGCTCCCCGATTTCCGCAAGCTGGGGGCCGATCCGCACGCCCGCTTCGTCGGTCGGCTCTTCACGCATTTGTCCGAAGCAAATGGTCATGTGCCGCACCAGTGGTTCGCCGACGAGATCGCCCGGCTCGATCGCGTCGAGGGCGATGTCGAGACGCTTGCCGGGCGGATCGCGGCGGCGCGCAGCTGGGCCTATATCGCGCAACGCGCCGATTGGCTCGCCGAGCCCGCGCACTGGGCCGAGCGCACACGTGCGATCGAGGAGCGCCTCTCGGACGCGCTGCACGCGAGCCTCACGCAACGCTTCGTCGATCGCCGAACCACGATGCTGCTGCGCCAGATTGGCGCCGATGCCTCGAACCTGCCGGTGACGATCGGACCCGGGGGTGAAGTGAGCGTGGAGGAGCATCACCTCGGCCATCTCGAGGGCTTCCGCTTCAGAGTGGCGGCGGACGCCACGGCGGCGGACAAGCGCATGCTGCTCGCAGCGGCCGAGAAGCGGCTCGGCCGCGAGCTGCACCGGCGCGGCGTGGCGCTCGCCGAGGCGACGGATGATGCGCTTGCGCTTGCGCCATCCGATGCGGGCGATCGATCGATCCTCTGGGGAGCGACGCGCGTCGCGATCCTGGAGCGCGGCCTGACGCTCACCACCCCCAAGATCGTGCTCGACCGCACGCTCGACGTGCTCGAACCACCGCAGCGCGCGGCAGTCCAGCAGCGACTGGATCGCTGGTTCGCGAGCCAGATGGCAGCGCATCTGCCGCCGCTGGCCCAGCTCGATTCGATCACGCGTGATCCAGCTGCCGGGGCGCCGCTCCGGGCAGTGGCGACTGCGCTGCTCGATGCGGGCGGGCTGCTGCCGCGCCGTGCCATCGCGGCGCAGATCGAGGCGCTGGATGCGCCTGCGCGCACGCGGTTGCGCAGCATCGGTTTCACCATCGGCACGCTCGACCTGTTCGCACCCGCCCTGCTCAAGCCCGCAGCGGCCCGCTGGCGCCGGCTGCTGATGGGAATCGTCGAAGCGCCGCGCGAAGGCGCTACCGTGCTCCCGCGCGGCGACTCCGGCGCCGATCTGGCGCATGGATTTCGACCGCTCGGGCAGCAGGCGGTGCGAATCGATATGGCGGAACGCGTGGCGCGCGCCGCCCATGAAGCGCGCGAGGGGCGCAAGCCATTCGTCCCCGATCCGGCACTCGCGACGTCGATCGGCATGCAGCCGGCGACGCTCGCGCGGCTGATGGCGCAACTCGGCTTCCGCACCGCACGCAGCCGCGAAGGCGAGCCGCAGCGCTGGGTCTGGAAGGGACTCGTGCCGCCGCGCGCGCCCGAGGCGGCGCCGCGCGACGGGCCGTTCGCCGCGCTGGCCGAACTGGGCCTGCGCAATGGCTGACCGGCGGCCGGACGCGACGATGCGTCTCGATCGATTTCTCTGGTGGTCCCGGATCTCGGCGTCGCGAACCTATGCGCGCGCGCTGGCGGAGGGCGGGCGGCTGCGCATCAACGGCCGCCGCGTCGATCGGGCGCATGTCCCGGTGCGTGTCGGCGACATTCTGGCGTTCGTCACGCATCTCGGGAAGGTGCGGGTCGTGCGCATTGAGGCGCTGCCCGCGCGGCGGGGTCCGCCCGCCGAAGCAGCCGCGCTTTACACCCCTCTCGAAACCCTTGCGTCCAAGGCCGTTGACGCGCCCGGAGCGGATGCATAGCAGGGAAAACCCTTCGCGAGTGGAGCCGATCGACCCATGACCTATGTCGTCACCGACGCCTGCATCCGGTGCAAGTACATGGATTGCGTCGAAGTTTGTCCGGTCGACTGCTTCTACGAAGGCGAGAATATGCTCGTCATCAATCCCAGCGAGTGCATCGACTGCGGCGTGTGCGAGCCCGAATGCCCTGCCGAAGCGATCCTGCCGGATACCGAGAACGGCCTGGAGCAGTGGCTCGAGCTCAACAAGACCTATTCCGAGCAGTGGCCGAACGTCACGTCGAACAGCGGTCAGACGCCCGACGATGCCGACGAGCACAAGGGCGAAACGGGCAAGTTCGAGAAGTATTTCTCGCCCGAGCCCGGCAGCGGCGACTGAGCTGGGCGGCGGGTCGCACGCCCTTCGAAAAATTCTCCCGACTGGGCCCATGAGACGCACTTTTCCGCGCTCGCTCGGGTGCTCCACGCTGGTAATTTTATTACGGCTATGTTAAACGGGCTGCGTCGCGGCAGGGATTCGCCTCTGCCCGAGGACGTATGAGTAAGGTGCCCCGTCTGCGCCTGCCCGGGTCGGCTAACCGAAGCGGGTGGAGACTGCAATCCCCGGGGCCGTGTTCACGGAAAGGCTACACGCACATGGCTGCCAAGGCGCTGTCCTTCGATGTCGGCGATTACGTCGTTTACCCCAAGCACGGCGTAGGCCGTGTGATCGAGCTGCAGAAACAGGAAATCGCGGGCATGCAGCTCGAGCTCTATGTGCTGCGGTTCGAGAAAGAGAAAATGACGCTGCGCGTTCCGACCAACAAGGCGGAAAGCGTCGGCATGCGCAAGCTCTCCTCGGACAAGACGCTGAAGGAAGCTCTCGACACGCTCAAGGGCAAGCCGAAGGTGAAGCGTACCATGTGGTCGCGCCGCGCCCAGGAATATGAGGCGAAGATCAATTCGGGCGACCTCGTGTCGATCGCCGAAGTGGTCCGCGACCTGTTCCGCGCCGACGATCAGCCCGAGCAGAGCTACTCCGAGCGCCAGATCTTCGAGGCCGCGGCAAGCCGCCTGGCCCGCGAACTGGCCGCGATGGAGGAAGTCGACGAGCCTGCCGCGCTCCAGAAGATCCTCGAGATCCTGAACAAGGCCGCGGCGATCCACAATCAGAACAAGGAAAAGACCGCGGCCTGAGCCGCGGCGTCGAATCCGGGAAGCAGGAGGGGCGGCCGGCGACGGCTGCCCCTTTTCTTCACGCTCGCCAAGGTGTATTGCATCTACAATACACAATCGGAGGAATGCCAATGCGTGCCTTAGCCGCCATCATCCTTCTGCCGCTGGCCGCCTGCGGCGGCCCCGGCGCCGAACGCGAGGCACCCGCCGTGTCCAATGGCGGCACTGCGGAAGTTCGCAACTTCGACGCGAGCAATTTCACCGGCGTCGAGCTACGGGGATCGGACGATGTCGACGTCGCGATCGGCGAACGGTTCGCAGTGCGCGCCGAGGGCGATGCCCGCGCGCTCGATCGTCTGGAGATCGAGGTGGTCGACGGCATGCTCCGCATCTCGCGGCGCAGCTCGAACGGCAACTGGTTTTCGGATGACGATGCACACGTCTATGTGACGATGCCGCGGATTACCGCCGCCAGCGTCAGCGGATCGGGCAACATGCGGGTCGCGAGGGCCGAAGGCGATTTTCGCGGCGCCGTTTCCGGTTCCGGCGACCTGGACCTCGCGGAGCTGGCGACCGAACGCGCCGAACTATCGGTTTCCGGCTCGGGGGACCTCAGTGCGGCGGGGCGCACGCGCGCTCTCGATGCTTCAGTGTCCGGCTCGGGCGACATCGATGCCGAGCGGCTCACCGCCGATGCGGCACAGGTTTCGATCGCCGGCTCGGGCGACGTCAGCGCGAATGTCGATGGCGACGCCTCAGTCTCGATCGCGGGTTCGGGCGATGCCGAGCTGGGTGCAAATGCGCGCTGCTCGGTGCGGGCGAACGGCTCCGGCTCGGCGCGCTGCGGCTGAACGGGAGTTGCACGCGGGCGGGCAAGGGTGCGATGCCGTCGCCATGCGCCGCCTGCTGCCCGTACCGCTGTTCCTTCTGCTGCTGATTTCGGCGGCGGCGCCCCAGGACCGTACCTATCTCATCTCCGGGTTCGAACGGGTTCGAGTCGATGGCCCGTTCGAGGTGCACGTCACCCCCGGCATGACCGCCAAGGCCCGCGCACGCGGCGGGCGGCGGGCGCTGGAGGCGCTCGACGTGCACGTGTCCGGCTCGACGCTGGTGGTGAGCGGCGGCAGCGACCCGGCGGCCGGTGGACGTGATTCCGCGGGAGCCTCGCCGGTCGTCGAGGTGGAGGTGCCGCGGCTGCGCGCGGCATCCGTGAACGGCGGCGGCGTGCTGCACATCGCCGAAATGCACATGCCGCGGGCGGAGGTGAGCGTGAACGGCGCCGGCACTGTCGAAGTGGCGGACGTGCGCGCCGAAGACCTGTCGGCGACTCTGATCGGCACCGGCCGGATCGCCCTTGCCGGAACAGCAGGGGAAGCGCGCCTCCGCTCGAACGGCGCCGGATCGATCGACGCGCATGCGCTCGAGGCGGGCGACGTGTCGATCGTCGCCGAGACCACCGGCCCGATCACGGCGCACGCCCGTTATTCGGCGCGCGTACTCGCACGGTCACTGGGAACGGTGGCGATCGCCGGCCCGGGCCAGTGCCGCATTTCCGGTCCCGCGCCGGTATCGTGCGAAGGCGGGATCGAAGGGCGGCGCTGAAGGGCTTCAGGCGGCGAGCGGAAAGCGCAGCAACCGATCGGCGACGGGCACCAGCGCCTGGCCCGGCTCGCCCAATGCACGCGCGATTTCCGGATCATGCGCATCGAGTCCGCCGGTCAGTGCCCCGAACGCCGCAAGGATCAGCTTGCTGCGGCTCGCCACGAAGCACCGGCGCGCCACCTGGCGTCCGCGCACGGTGACGCGCAGCTTGGGATGGAAATGCCCGGAAAGCTCGGGCCGCCGCTCGGACGGATCGGCGATGTGGCGCAGCAGCAGCCCGTCGACTTCGGCTTCGTCGCACACCGCTCCGCCGCAGTGATCGACATAGACGGCGTCGTGATTGCCGGTGATCCAGGTCCAGCGCAGCCGGGCGGTGAGCGCCGTCAGCCGCTCGCGTGCGGCGGCAGGCAGGCGGGCGCAGCCTTCGGGATCATGGAAGCTGTCGCCCAGGCACCAGAGTTCCTCGGCGCCGGTCCGCGCGACCAGCGCTTCGACCTGGCCGAGAGTCGCGAGCGAATCATAGGGCGGCAGCATCTGTCCGCGCGCGGCGAACCAGCTCGCCTTTTCGAGGTGCAGGTCCGCGAGCAGCAGCGCACGGCGCTCGGGCCAGAAGAGCGCGGCCTCCGGAAGCGCCAGCAGCGTGTGGCCTGCGAACGAAAAGGGAACCATGGCACTCGCTATCGCCACCGTCCCGGCAGCGGTCAACAGCGAATGATCGGCACACGGCGGTCGTCGATCACGATCGTCCCACGGTCCGCCCCAGTGCGCTCGATGCGATAGCTGCGGACTTCGGGTTCGCCGCCGCCGGCCTCACTGTCCTCATCCGGCTCGAAGCGCTCGGTGATCCGTTCGGTCACGGTGTCGCCGTCGAGCGTCCAACTGCCCGTATCGCCTGCATTGGCGACGCTGCCGTCGGCATCGTAGCGCACGAAGAAGTCGCTGGCGCAGCTGCCCTCATAGGACCATGCGCCGATCAGCCAGTCGCGTAGCGGCGCGGCGCTCCCCGCCTCCGGCCGATGCGCGGCCGGTGCGGCAACGGCAGGCAACAGGGCTTCGCTGGGGAGTTCGGTCTTGGTCTCGGCCTCGGTTGTCGATGCAGGCGCATCGGCCGAACAGGCGGAAAGACCAGCGAGCAGAATTGCGGCAGGAAACAAGCGACGGATCATCACGCGGCCCCCACAAGCGCAGCGGCGCCATTCTACCGCAAGGCAGCTTCCCCCGGTAGCTCCCGCGAACGATTTCAGCCTCGCGTCACTCCGTTGCCACAGCCACGTCACGGCGCGCAGCGGCCCGTGATGCACCGATCTCCGCGAGTATCCGGACCCAGGAGCGAATGCCCTTTTGGAAGCTCTTGAGCTCGTATTTCTCGTTGGGGGAGTGGATATTGTCGTCGTTGAGCGCGAAACCGGCCATCACCGTGTCCATCCCCAGAATCCGCGCGATCGAATTGACGACGGGGATCGAGCCGCCCGAGGCAAGCAGCGCCGATTTGCCCCATTCCGCGTCCAGCGCCGCCTGTGCAGCGGCGAGCGGCGCGCTGTCGGCAGCGAGCCGGATGGCACGGGAGCCGCCGCGCGGGTTGAAGCTGGCCGAACAATCGGCGGGCAGCCGATCGCGGACATGCTGCTCGAACGCGCTCCACACCTGATCGGGATCCTGATCGCCGACGAGCCGGAACGAGACCTTGGCATGCGCCTGCGCCGGAATGACGGTCTTGAAGCCTTCACCGGTATAGCCGCCCCAGATCCCGTTTACTTCGGCGGTCGGCCGTGCCCAGCTCTGCTCGAGCGCATCGATGCCTTCCTCACCCGCCGGGACGCTCAGACCGACTTCGCCGAGAAAGTCCGAGGCGTCGAAGCCGAGCTTCTTCCACGCGGCGCTGACCTGCGGCTCGACCGGGTGAACCCCGTCGTAAAAGCCGGGCAGCGTCACGCGACCCTCGGCATCCTTCAGCTCCGCGAGGATGTTCGCCAGCACCGCGATCGGATTGCGTGCGGGGCCGCCGTACAGACCCGAATGCAGATCACGCGACGCTGCCTGGATCGTCACTTCGCCCGCCGCCATGCCGCGCAGCCCGATGGTGAGCCCCGGCGTGTCGCGATCCCACATGCCGGTATCGCAGATCAGCGCGAAATCGGCGGTCAGTTCCTCGGCATGGGCGTGGAGGAAGGGTTCGAGGCTCTCGGAGCCCGATTCCTCCTCGCCTTCGAAGAGGATCGAAACGCGGCAGGGCAGCGCGCCCGTCGTCCCCTTCCACGCCCGGCAGGCCTCGATGAAAGTCCGCAGCTGGCCCTTGTCGTCGCTGGCACCGCGACCGGTGATCGCCCTGCTGCCGTCGGCGCGCGTTTCGATCGCCGGATCGAACGGATCGCGCTTCCACAGCTCGAGCGGATCGGCCGGTTGCACGTCATAATGGCCGTAGAACAGCACATGCGGCCCCGGCCCCTCATGGTGCGCGACCACCATCGGATGGCCGCCGGTCGGCGCGACCCGCGCGTCGAAGCCGAGTTCGCCCAGTTCCTGCGCCAGCGCTTCGGCGGCGCGGCTACAGTCTTCGGCATAGGCGGGATCGGTCGATACGGAGGGAATCCGCATCAGCGCGAACAGCCGCTCCAGGCTGTCGTCGAGGTGCGAGTCGGCAAAAGCGAGCGCGGCGTCGGTCTGCTGCTGGGTCATCCCCGACACCTAGGTCGTGCCTTGCCCCGGGACAAGGCGCCGGCAAGCGCGGCGCGGAGAGAAGTCTGGCGCACCCGACAGGATTCGAACCTGTGGCCTCTGCCTTCGGAGGGCAGCGCTCTATCCAGCTGAGCTACGGGTGCGTGGTGCATGCGCCTAGCAAAGCCCGCGGCGGTGCGCCAGACGTTTCGATTCACTCGGCCGCCGCCCGCTCGACCGGCTGGAACATGCCGAGGCCGCAGGTCGGGCCGCCGCTGAGCCCCGGCGACCGGAGCACCTCGATCGTATCGACCGAGCAGAGCTGGCCGGTCGAGGTGCGATAGGAAAACCGCTCCTCGAAGCCGAGGCCCGGGCATGCCAGCGGCAGCTCGTTGCGGAGCACCCGGCCGTCGCGGAGCACGAAATTGATGATCCTGTCGCCATGCACCTCTGTACGACGGATCTGGGTGAGCGCGACGCAATTGCGCGGCGCGCCGGTGGGCGTCGCCGCCGGAGCCTCCGCCTGCTGGCTTGCCGCACCGGGAGCGGCGGCGAACAGAATGGCGGCGGGGATCAGCACGATGCGCATGTCACTTTCCTCCTGGCGCCGGCTTGCGGCGCGCCTCGGGCGGCGGGGTCTTTGGACGGAACGCACAGAGATCGGCAACGATGCAGCGCCAGCATTCGGGTGTGCGCGCCTTGCAGACATAGCGGCCGTGCAGGATCAGCCAGTGATGGGCATGGAGGCGGAAGGGAGCGGGCACCACCTGCTCCAGCTTCTTTTCCACGGCCAGCACCGTCTTGCCGGGCGCGAGCTTCGTCCGGTTCGAGACGCGGAAGATGTGGGTATCGACCGCGAAGGTCTCGTGCCCGAACGCCGTGTTCATCACCACATTTGCGGTCTTGCGGCCGACACCGGGAAGCCGCTCCAGCGCGTCGCGGTCCTCGGGCACGGCGCCGCCATGGTCGGCGATCAGCGCTTCGCTGAGCGCGATGACGTTCTTCGCCTTGGTGTTGAACAGGCCGATCGTCTTGATGTGCTCCTTGAGCCCCTCCTCGCCCAGCGCCACCATCTTCTCCGGGGTATCGACCTGCGCGAAGAGGCGCCGGGTTGCCTTGTTCACTCCCGCGTCGGTCGCCTGCGCCGAGAGGACGACCGCGACGAGCAACGTATAGGTGTTGACCGATTCGAGCTCGGTTTCCGGATGCGGATTGGCTTCGGCCAGCCGCGCGAAGAAATCGACGACGTCGGCCTTCTTCACATGCCCAGCACCTGATCCATGGTGTAGCGCCCCGCCGGCTGATCCGCGAGCCACAGCGCCGCCCGTACCGCACCGCGCGCGAAGATCGCGCGATCCTCGGCGATATGGCCCAGCTCGATCCGTTCGCCAGTGCCCGCGAAGATCACATGGTGATCGCCCGCGACAGTGCCGCCGCGCAGCGAGGCGAAGCCGATCGTGCCGTCGGCGCGTGCGCCGGTGAGGCCTGCACGGCCGATCACGCTCGCTTCGCCGAGCGACGTGCCCAGCCCCTCGGCGGCGGCCTCGCCGAGCAGAATCGCCGTTCCCGACGGCGCATCGACCTTGTTGCGATGATGCATCTCGACGACTTCGATGTCCCACTCGCTCCCGAGCCGCGCCGCCGCCTCGCGCACCAGATGCGCGAGCAGCGTGACGCCGAGCGACGTATTGCCGGTCTGAAGCACCCCGATGTCCTGCGCCGCTTCGTCGAGCATCGCCTGGTGCCGCTGGCCCAGGCCGGTGGTGCCGACGACGATCGGCGTGCCGCCCGCGCGGGCGGCGGCAAGGTGCGCCTCGAGCGCGGCGGGCGTGGAAAAATCGACCAGCGCGTCGCACGTCCGGGCGAGCGGCGCGGGATCGTCGCCGATATCGGCACCCCCGGCGACGCGCACGCCAAGGCCCGGCGCCTCCTCGGCGATCGCACGTCCCATCCGCCCGAGGCTGCCGTAGATCCCGATCGTCGTCATAGCCGCGGATTCCCGTCGAAGGTCACACTAAGGTCGCACCTCAACGCGCGCGTGCGGGCCCGCGCGCGCAGGCGCGCGAGGCGTATGCGATCGGACGGGGCCGGTCGCAACGACGAGTGATACAGTGCCATGCTCCGCTCCATGACACAGGCCGGGGGCTGTAGGACAGAGGGAATGCAGGGGTTGCGCGGGCGCAACCGCTGTTCGAAGACACGGGCATGGACGACCCCATCCGCAACATCGTGATCCTGACCGGCGCCGGCATCTCTGCGGAGAGCGGCGTCGCAACCTTTCGCGGGCCGGGCGGACTATGGGAAGGCCATCGTGTCGAGGACGTCTGCACGCCACAGGCGCTGCGCCGCGATCCCGAGCTGGTGCACCGTTTCTACGACGAGCGGCGCGCGAAGCTGGCGAGCGTGCAGCCAAACCCGGCGCATAGCGCGCTGGCGCGGCTCGATGCCGAATGGAGCGGCGAGCTGCTGATCGTGACGCAAAATGTCGACGATCTGCACGAGCGCGCCGGAGCGAGGCGGCTGATCCATATGCACGGCGCGCTGCGATCGGCGCTGTGCGCGATGTGCGGCGCGCGGCAAGGCTGGGAGACGGCGCTACCGCCGGGCACCGACTGCACGGGCTGCGGCGAGGCGATGCTGCGGCCCGACATCGTCTTCTTCGGTGAGATTCCCTATCAGATGGATGCGATCGCGGCGGCGCTGGACGCGGCCGATCTGTTCGTTTCGATCGGCACGTCGGGCGCGGTCTATCCGGCTGCGGGCTTCGTGCAGGAGGCACGGAGGAGCGGCGTCCGCACGCTCGAACTCAACCTCGAGCCGAGCGAGGGCAGCCATTGGTTCGACGAGAGCCGCCAGGGGCCGGCGGGGGTGCTGGTGCCGCAATGGGTCGACGAGGTTCTGGGAGGCGAGTAACCGCTCGTCTCGAGCACGGTCGAGGGACGTGCCGAGTGCGCTCCGCCCCAATGGTGTCTCGACCTCGCGCGACAAGAGCGGAAATTGACGCGCCGCGTGAGGCGCCCCCTCCACCAGCCTGTCTAGGCCGCCTGGGTTTCGCAGTCGCTGTCGCCTTCGTCCTCGGGCCTGTCGGAAAGGCCCTGCCGGGCGCGGCGATCGACGATCAGCTCGAAGATGTCGGGGCGGGCGTGATGGCCATCGGCGTCGAGCGTCGCGAGGTTGAACTCGATTTCGGACAGATCGAGCGTCTGGTGCAGCATCTCGGGTTCGTGGCCGGCCCGGGCGAGCACGACGCCGTCGGGAGCGACGATCGCGCTGCCGCCGTGCTGAAGCCGCCCCTGGGGCATGCTCTGGAGCAGCGCCCTGCCCGCGGCGTTGCCGCCGACCATCTCGAGCCCGTCGAGCAGATCCTGCCGATCCTGCACGGCGCCCGCGGCCAGCACGAAGCAGCGGCCCTCGTACGCATAGTGGCACGAGGCCATGAGATGGAGATCCTGCACCGCCGGCCAAGCGGCGACATGCACCGATTCGGCGCTGTGGTGCATCGCCGCGCGGGCGAGCGGCATCCAATGCTCCCCGCTGATGAGCTGGCCGACGCTGCCCCACTTCGCTTCGTCCAGCGTCAGCGTCGATCCGTCGCCGCAACCCCAGATCATGCGTTCGGCAGGACCGGGCACCAGCTTGCGGTGAAGCATCGGCGGCGCGTTGGGCCGAAAGAGATATTGGGTGTCGAACAGGCTCGAGCGGAGGCGTTCGTGACCGCCGATCGAGATCAGCGCCCCGGTGCGGTCGGCGATTCGCTGGAGCGGCTTGAGGCGCGGGTCGCGGCCGCGCAGCGCCTGTTCGAGCAGGATCGCGTGGAGCTGCTTGGTGCCCGGATGGTCCCACAGCGCGGCTTTGGGCGCATGATCGAGCCAGAGCGGATAGCCGCCGAGGAAGGCTTCGGCGAAGGCGATCAGCTGCGCGCCGTTCGCCGCCGCCCTCTCGGCCAGTCGCGCGGCGTGCCGCACTCCCGGCTCGATGGCGAAGGGGACCGGCACATCCTGCACGATCGCGACGTTCAACGTGCGGCTCATTCGACCCAGTCCAATCCGATCTCGCGATAGAGCGAGCGATCCTCTTCCCACTTCGGGCTTACTTTCACGTGAAGATAGAGGTGAACGGGGACTCCCAGAAGACGATTGAGCTCGGCGCGGGCGCGGGCGCCGATCTCCTTGATGCGGCTGCCGCCCTTGCCGAGCACGATCGCGCGCTGGGTTTCGCGCGCGACCAGGATCTGCTGGTGGATCTCGACCGAGCCGTCGGCGCGCTCGCTGTACTTCTCGGTCTCGACCGCGCTGGCATAGGGCAGCTCGGCATGGAGCTGGAGATAGAGCTGCTCGCGCGTCACTTCGGCGGCGAGCATCCGGTCGGTCGCGTCGGAAACCTGATCCTCGGGGAAGTGCCACGGTCCGTCGGGCATGCGCGCGGCGAGCGCGGACTTGAGCTCGGCCACGCCATCGCCGGTCGCGGCGCTGACGAAGAAGGTCTCGTCGAACGGCAGCAGCTCGTTGAGCCGGGCGGCATGGCCGAGCAGGCGCGGCTTGTCGGCGATGTCGACCTTGTTGAGGATGAGCAGCTTGGGTTCGCGGCGATGCGCGAGCCGCTCGGCGATGCCCGAAACCTTGGGGCCGAGGCCGCCCTTGCCGTCGACGACGAAGGCGATCGCGTCGGCGCCCTCGGCGCCTTCCCAGGCGGCGGCGACCATCGCCCGATCGAGTCGGCGCGCCGGATCGAAGATGCCGGGCGTATCGACCAGCAGCAGCTGGGTGTCGCCTTCGATCGCGATGCCCATCAGCCGGGTGCGCGTGGTCTGCGCCTTGGGGCTGACGATCGCGACCTTCTGGCCGACGAGCGCATTGACGAGAGTGGACTTGCCGGCATTGGGCGCGCCGACCACGGCGATCAGGCCGCAGCGTGGAGTGGAGACGGAAGAATCGGGCACGATGGTTCGCTACTCAAGAGGCGGGCTGGAACAGGCTCAGCCCAGACGGATGGACGACGGGGCGAGCCCCATTCTAGGCGCGTTGCCCCGCGCTTGTCGAAGGGCGCCGTGCGGCGGCTATTTCGCCTCCAGCTCGGCGAGCAGCGCCGCCGCCGCGGCGGTCTCGGCCTCCTGCTTGTTGGTGCCCTGCGCGCGCGCCTCGGCGAGCTTGCCGATCGACACCCGGACGGTGAAGCGCGGCGCATGCCCCGGGCCCGAGCGATCGACGACTTCATATTCCGGCGGACGGCGATTGTGCGCGGCAGCCCATTCCTGGAGCGCCGACTTGGGATGCTTGGGCGCCTTGAGCTGCGCGTCGATCCGCGTGCCCCAGGCGCGGCGGACGAAGGCGCGGGCGGAATCGAGGCCGGCGTCGAGATACCAGGCGCCGATCAGCGCCTCCATCACGTCCCCGAGGACATTGTCGCTGTCGGCCGCGCCGTCGTCGCGCGCCTGCTTGCCGAGGCGCAGGTGCGGGACGACGCCGAGCTCGCGGGCGACATCGGCACAGACCGCGCCGGTCACCAGCGTGTTGAGGCGGCGCGACAGGGCGCCTTCGGGCTCGGCGGGATGGCGTTCGAACAGCCATTCGGCGACGATCAGGCCGAGCACGCGATCGCCGAGGAATTCGAGCCGTTCGTAATTGGCCGCGGCCTGGCTGCCGTGCGTCAGAGCGCGCTCGAACGGCCCGAGATCGCGGGGGCGCTCCCCGAACACCCCGGCGAGCCAGCCCCCCAGATCGGGCGTCAAAAGCCCTCCGCGATGCGATCCCACCGCGCCGCGGTGAACCAGGTCCAGGGCAGGAACCAGTTGGCGCTGCCGTCGGTCGACCAGAAGGTGACGACTGCCTTGCCCTGCAGATTTTCGAGCGGAACGAACGAGATGCCGCGCTCGGCATGGGTGAAGCGGCTGTCGGCCGAATTGTCGCGATTGTCGCCCATCAGGAACACATGGTCTTCGGGCACGGTGTAGACGATGGTATTGTCCGACCGGCGCATGCCCATGTCGAGCACTTCATAGCTGCGGCCGCCGGGCAGCGTCTCGCGATAGCGGGGGATGCGGCACACCGCCTCGCCGCTCGCGTCGACGTCGCGGAACTCGGGATCGCAGCGCTCGAGCCCGTAGTTGGGCGAGAGCGGAATGGTGAAATCGGCGATCCGCTCGCGCGGGACCGGCTGGCCGTTGAGGATGAGCTGGCCCTGGCGCATCTGCACCGTGTCGCCCGGCAGGCCGACAACGCGCTTGATCCAGTCGGTATTATCCGTCGGCGGCGCCTTGAAGACAACGACGTCGCCCCGTTCGGGCGTGTCGGGGAAGACGCGGCCGGGGATCAGCGGCAGGCTCCACGGCAGCGAATGGCGCGAATAGCCGTAGTTCCACTTGGTGATGAACAGATAGTCGCCGATCAGCAGCCGCGGCATCATCGATTCGCTGGGAATGCTGAACGGCGAGAAGATGAAGCTGCGCACGATGAAGACGACCAGCGCGAGCTTGAGCAGGAACGAGGCGAGATCACGCCATTCGCTCTTCGGCTTGGTCGCTGCCGAGTCGCGGGCGTCGGCGGGGGCGGTGTCGTCCATGGCGCAAGCTCTGCTGTGCGGGGGCCATGGCGTCAAGCGCGCGATGGGAGTGGCGGCGCCGGAAACGGGACGATAGGGGATGCGTTCGGCCTGCATCCGCAAGCCGAAAGGAGACCCGCATGGCACGCCCCGACTGGACCGACCTCAAGGCGCTGGAGCGCGTGCCGCTGACCAAGCTGTTCGCCGACGACCCCGAACGGCTGGCGCTGTTCACCGCCGATGTGGCGGGGATCCATTTCGACTGGTCGAAGACGCATCTCTCGCGCGAGGCGGTCGAGCGCTTCGCCGCGCTGGCCGATGCGATGGGGCTGGCGGCGAAGCGTGACGCGCTGTTCGCCGGCGACGTGGTGAACGCCACCGAAGGCCGCGCCGCCGAACACAGTGCCGAACGCTATGAAGGCGCCGCCGAAAGCGTCGCGCGCGCCAAGGCGCAGCACGAGCGGATGCGCGCGCTGATCGACGCGATCGAGGCCGAGGCGCTGGGGCCGGTCCGGCACATCCTGCACATCGGCATCGGCGGATCGGCGCTCGGCCCCGAGCTGCTGGTCGACGCGCTCGGCCGCGACGCGGCGCGCTACGACGTCGCGATCGTTTCCAACGTCGATGGCATGGCGCTCGAAGCGGCGATGGACGAATTCGATCCCAAGGCGACGCTGCTCGCGATCGCTTCGAAGACCTTCACCACCACCGAGACGATGCTCAACGCCGAAAGCGCGATCGCCTGGATGGCCGAAGGCGGCGTCAGCGATCCCTATGGCCAGGTAGTGGCGCTGACCGCGTCGCCCGAGAAGGCAGTCGCCTGGGGAGTCGACGAGACACGCATCCTGCCGTTCAGCGAAAGCGTCGGCGGGCGCTATTCGCTCTGGTCGTCGATCGGCTTTCCGGCGGCACTGGCGCTCGGCTGGGATGCTTTCGCCGAATTGCTGGAGGGCGCCGCCGAGATGGACCGCCATTTCCGGCTTACTCCGACGCGGCGCAACGCGCCGGTGCTCGCGGCCTTCGCCGACCTCTACTATACCCAGCTACGCGGCGCCGAGACGCGCGGCGTGTTCGCCTATGACGAGCGGCTGGCGCTCCTCCCTTCCTATCTCCAGCAGCTCGAGATGGAATCGAACGGCAAGCGCGTGACCGCAGAGGGCGCGCCGGTCGAGTGGCCGACCGCGCCGATCACCTGGGGCGGAGTGGGCACCGACGCGCAGCACGCGGTTTTCCAGCTGCTTCATCAGGGCACCCATCTGGTGCCGGTCGAATTCCTCGGCGTGGTCGAGCAGGAAGACGTGCTGTCCGAAGCGCATCACCGGCAGCTTCTGCTCAACATGTTCGCGCAAGGAGCCGCGCTGATGGCGGGGCGCGCGAACGACGATGCGGCGCGCGCCTATCCCGGCGACCGCCCTTCCTCGACACTGCTGCTCGACCGGCTCGACCCGCGCACGCTGGGCGCGCTGCTCGCCTTTTACGAGCACCGGACGTTCGTGAACGCAGTGCTGACCGGGATCAATCCGTTCGACCAGTTCGGAGTCGAGCTGGGCAAGGAAATGGCCAAGGCGGCGGATGCCGGCGACCTCGACTTCGATCCTTCGACCAACGACCTGATCGCACGAGCGCTGGGCGCATGAGCGGCGCGGCGAGCGACGGGGACTATGTCTATGACGAGGCGCGCGGGGAGTGGATTCCCACCGCCGAGGCTGCGGCCAGGGCGCACTCCGCCGAGCAGGTCGAGGTGCGCGATTCGGTGGGCAATCTGCTCGCCGACGGCGACCAGGTGACGCTCATCAAGGATCTCACGGTCAAGGGCGCCGGACAGACGCTGAAGCGCGGGACGCTGATCAAATCGATCCGCCTCACCGGCGACAGCCAGGAGATCGATTGCAAGTACGAGGGGATCAAGGGGCTGGTGCTGCGCGCGGAATTCGTGCGCAAGCGCTAGCGCCGCGCGGTTGGCATCGTGCCGCCAGCCGCCTATCTGCCGATCGACGACGCATTCGGGTGAGCCTGTCGAAAGCCCGTTTCTCCGCAAGCGCCACATCGCTGGCGGCCCGCCCCTCGACAGGCTCGGGGCGAGCGGCAGTTTCGGGGGCTCCATGGCCGAATACGACTATGATCTCTTCGTCATCGGTGCCGGTTCGGGCGGCGTACGCGCGGCGCGCGTTTCGGCCGCGCACGGCGCGAAAGTGGCGATCGCCGAGGAGTATCGCGTCGGCGGCACCTGCGTTATCCGCGGCTGCGTTCCCAAGAAGCTGCTCGTCTATGGCGCGCATTTCGCCGAGGATCTGAAGGACGCGCGCCGGTTCGGCTGGAACGTGCCCGAACCGTGCGAATTCGACTGGGCGACGCTGCGTGACAATGTCCTCTCCGAGGTCGACCGGCTCAACAAGGCCTATAGCCAGACGCTCGATAGCCATGGCGTCGAGATGATCCTCGAGCGAGCGACGGTTTCGGGCCCGAACGAAGTGACGCTGGCGAGCGGGCGCACCGTGCGCGCCGAACGCATCCTGATCGCGACCGGCGCACGGCCCTCGGTGCCTCCATGCCCGGGGCACGAACATGGCATCACGTCGAACGAAGTGTTCCACCTCGACCGCCTGCCCAAGCGCATCCTGATCGCGGGCGCCGGCTATATCGCCAACGAATTCGCCGGCATCTTCAATCAGTTCGGCACCAAGGTGACTCTGATCAACCGATCGGACGTGATCCTGCGCGGCTATGACGAATCGATCCGTGATCGGCTGCTCCAGATCAGCATGACCAAGGGGATCGACTTCCGCTTCCATGCCGAATTCCGCGGCATCGAGAAGATGGATGACGGCTGCCTGAGGGTTTCGATGACCAATCACGAGGACATGGTCGTCGATTGCGTGCTGTTCGCCACCGGGCGCGTGCCGAACACCGAGGGACTGGGGCTGGCCGAGGCCGGCGTCGAGATCGACGCCAAGGGCGCGGTGAAAGTGGATGCCGACAACCGATCGGCGGTCGAGAGCATCTATGCGGTGGGCGATGTGACCAACCGCGTGCAGCTGACTCCCGTGGCGATCCGCGAGGGGCAGGCGTTCGCCGACACGATCTACGGCGGCAAGCCGACGCGAGTCGATTACGACTGCATCCCCGCCGCGGTGTTCAGCCATCCGCCGATGGCGGGCGTGGGGATGACCGAGGGCGAGGCGAAGAACAGGCTCGGCTCGGTCAAGGTCTATACCTCCGACTTTCGCGCGATGAAGGACGTGCTTGCCGACCGGCACGAGCGGGCGCTCTACAAGATGGTGTGCGACGCGACGAACGACCGCGTGGTCGGGCTGCACATGATCGGGCCGGACGCGCCCGAAATCCTGCAGGCGGCGGCGGTCGCGGTGAAGGCGGGGCTGACCAAGGCCGACTTCGACAATACGGTCGCGCTGCACCCGAGCATGGCCGAGGAGCTGGTGCTGCTCAAATAGCCCGGCGGATCAGGGCGCTCGCCGGCGCGCTTGAGCGGGACCGGCGGCTGTGCGATGGCTTGTTCCTCGCAGACGGGGAGCGGCCGGGCGCCGGCAATGGCCAATATCGTTCAATTCGAGAATGTCGGGCTGCGCTATGGCACCGGCCCCGAGACGCTGTCGGACGTCAGCTTCGCGCTCACCACCGGCGCCTTTTATTTCGTCACCGGCGCCTCGGGGGCCGGCAAGACGTCGCTGCTCAAGCTGCTCTATCTCGCGCGACGGCCGAGCCGCGGCATCGTCCGCCTGTTCGGCGAGGACACGGTGCTGCTGCCGCGCAAGCGCCTGCCCGGCTTTCGCCGCCGCATCGGCGTCGTCTTCCAGGACTTTCGGCTCCTCCCGCACCTTTCCGCCTATGACAATATCGCCCTGCCGCTGCGCGTCGCCGGCATGCCCGAGGGCGACATCGAGGCGCCGGTGCGCGAGATGCTGGCCTGGGTGGGTCTGGAGGGACGCGGCAAGGCCAAGCCGCCCACGCTCTCGGGCGGGGAACAGCAGCGGATCGCCATCGCCCGCGCAGTGATCGGCCGTCCGGAGATTCTGGTCGCCGACGAACCCACCGGAAACGTCGATCCCGACATGGCCGAGCGGCTGCTGCACCTGTTCGATTCGCTCAACCGGCTCGGCACCACCGTCGTCGTCGCGACGCACGACTTTCATTTGCTCAACCGTATCCCGAACGCGCACATGATGCGGCTCGACAAGGGGCGGCTGAGCGACCCCACCGGCGCACTGCGCCACCCGGCCGGACCGGCGGCGTGAAGTTCAGCCTCAATCCCACCGCTCCCGACCGGCGGCTGCTCGACGCGGGGCGGCACACCCGCGCGATGCGCTGCATCATGGCGATCATGCTGTTCCTCACCGTGCTCGCGGGCGCACTGGGGCTGGGCATGGTCGCGGCGACCGCTTCGCTCGACCGGCAGCTCTCGGGCCGCCTCACCGTCCAGATCGTCGAGCCGGACGCAGACGCGCGCGACCGCGAGGCGGCGCAGATGGTGGCGGCGTTCCGCGCCCTGCCCGGCGTGGTTCGCGCCGAGGAAGTCGATCGCGAGCGGCTCGCCGAACTGCTCCGCCCCTGGCTCGGCGACGCCGGGCTCGACGCCGACCTGCCGATGCCCGCGATGATCGACGTCGACCTGGCCGACGCGGCCCCGGCAACGGCCGCGCGGGTCGAACAGACGGCGCGCGCGATCGCGCCGAACGCACGAGTCGATCGCCACGCACAATGGCTGTCGCCCGTGCGGAGTTTCATGACCACGCTCAGCTGGCTGGCGACGGGGCTGGTGCTGCTCATGGCGGTCGCGACCGCCGCGGTCGTTCTGCTGGTGGCACGATCGGGGCTGGACACGCACCGCGACACGATCGAAGTGCTCCACATGCTGGGATCGACCGATGTGCAGGTGGCGCGCCTCTTTCAGCGGCGGATCGCGTTCGATACGCTGCTCGGCGGGCTCGTCGGCGCTACGGTGGCGATCGGGCTGGTGGCATTCCTCCAGACGCGGATCGGCACGATCGGTTCGGAGATGCTGAGCGGGGTGGCGCTGCAGCAGCGCGACTGGTTCCTGCTCCTGATGCTGCCGATCGCCTTCGCGCTGCTCGCGACCTTCGCCGCGCGGACCGCGGTCCTGCGAGCGCTGGGGAAGACCTTGTGATCTGGCGACTGGCGGCGGCGGCGGTGATCGCCTGGGGCCTGGGCTTCGCGCTCTTCCTGATGTCGCTCGGCGGTCCGCTCGAGCCGCAGCGCACCGATGCGATCGTCGTGCTCACGGGCGGCCCCGGCCGGATCGATCGCGGCCTTGCGCTGATGCACCAGCGCGGCGCCGAGCGGATGCTGGTGAGCGGCGTCGCACCCGAAGTCCGCCCGCGCGAACTCGCGGCGGAGTATCAGGTCGATGATTCGCTGTTCGAATGCTGCATCGATCTGGGGCATCAGGCAGTCGACACCCGATCGAACGCCGAGGAAACCGCCGAATGGGTGCACGCCCATGGCTATCGTACGGTGCGGCTGGTGACGTCGGACTGGCACATGCCGCGCGCCCGGCTCGAGCTGCGCCACGCGCTCAACGAGGAAGTCGAGCTGATGGGCGATCCGGTGCGCACGAGCCCGCGCCTTTCGACGCTGCTGCGGGAATATCACAAATATCTCGTTCGCCGCGTCGCGCTGCTCGTCGGCGCAGGCTAGGGTAGCCGATTGCGCACCTTTCTCTTCCAGCTCGTCTTCTACGGCCTTTCGGTCCCGATCGTGCTCTGCGCGCCGCTTGCGGCGCTGTTCGGGCAGCGCGCGCTGATCGCCTATACCCACGGCTGGGCGACGTTCCTCAACTGGTGCGTGCGCGGGATCGCGGGTGCGCGCGTGGTGATCGAAGGTGCGCCGCCCCGGGGCGCGACTCTCTTCGCGGCCAAGCACGAGAGCTATTTCGAGACGCTCGAGCTCGCCCGGCGGATCGACGGCCCGGCGATCGTGATGAAGCGCGAGCTGCTGAAGATCCCCGTCTGGGGCTGGGCGTCGAAAGTCTATGGGGTGATCCCGGTCGACCGATCCGCCTCCGCCAAGGCGCTGCGGATGATCATGCGCGAGGGGCAAAAGGCGCGCGAGGCCGGCCGATCGGTGCTGATCTTTCCCGAGGGCACCCGCGTCGCGCCCGGCGAAACGCCGCCGATCAAATCGGGCTTTGCCGGGCTCTATCGTGCGCTCCAGCTGCCGGTGGTGCCGGTGGCGGTGCAATCGGGCCATGTCTGGTCCCGTGGCGGACGGATGCGCCGCGGCGTGATCCGCATCCGCTTCGGCGAGCCGTTTCCACCCGGCCTGCCGCGCGACGAGGCCGAGGCGCTGGTTCAGGCGGGGATCAACGCGCTCGACGAGGCCGAGCGCCGCTGAGCGTCAGTCGTGCGACCGGCCGAAGTCCGGCCGCGCATCGTCCTGCCCTTGCTCGAGGATGCTCCTGCGCACCGCGCGCGTGCGGCTGAACAGTTCGAACAGCTCGTCGCCCTTGCCCCATCGGATCGCCCGCTGGAGCGCCGAAAGGTCTTCGGAGAAGCGCTGGAGCATCTCGAGCACCGCCTCGCGATTGGCGAGGAACACGTCGCGCCACATCGTCGGATCCGATGCCGCGATCCGGGTGAAGTCGCGAAAGCCGCCGGCCGAATATTTGATGACCTCCGAGCGCGTGACCTGCTCGAGATCCGATGCGGTGCCGACGATCGTATAGGCGATCAGGTGCGGCAGATGGCTGGTGATCGCCAGCACCAGATCATGATGCGCCGGCTCCATCCGCTCGACCTCGGCACCCAGCCGCCGCCAGAATTCCGCCACGCGCTCCACCGCCAGCGGATCGGCGCCCTCGGGCGGCGTGACGATGCACCAGCGATGCTGGAAGAGACTCGCGAAGCCCGCTTCGGGGCCGCTCTGCTCGGTGCCCGCGACCGGATGCGCGGGAATGATCGTCGCGCCCGGCAGCGCCGCCGCCAGCGCTTCGGCGACGCTGGCCTTGCACGATCCCACGTCGCTGACGATCGCATCGGGCGGCAGATCGTCCGCGAACTCGGCGGCGGCCGCTCCCATCGCGCCGACGGGCACGCAGAGGATCACGAAATCGGCGTCGGTCACTGCCGCCCCGGCGCTGTCGGCGATATCGTCGCACAGGCCGAGCCGCTGCGCGGTATCGCGCACTTCCGCATCGGCGTCATAGCCGGTCAGCCGTACGCCAGGCATCTGCGCGCGCACGGCACGGGCGACCGACGAGCCGATCAGCCCCAGCCCGATCACGGTGACGCGGGCGAAGGGCAGCATCAGCCGCCCACGATCTCGCGCAGCGCGGCGGCGAGCCCGCGGACCTCCTCCTCCGTGCCGATGGTGATGCGCAGGCCGTGCGGCAGCCCCTGCCCGGGCAGCCAGCGCACGATGTAGCCGCGCTCCATCAGCGCCTTGTATGCGGTCTCGGCGCTCACCGCGCCTTCGAACAGCACCAGCAGGAAATTTGCCTGCGACGGCACCGCGCGCAGCCCTGCATTGCCGAGCGCCGCCACCTGCTCGTCCAGCCAGGCGCGCCACTGCGCATTGTGACGGCGGCTCTCGTCGACGAATTCGTCGGCGCCCAGCGCGGCGATCGCCGCACGCTGGCCGGCGATGGTGACGTTGAAGGGCGCGCGAATGCGATGCATCGCGTCGATCACCGGCGCCGCGGCATAGCCCCAGCCGATCCGTTCGGCGGCAAGGCCGTAGATCTTCGAGAAGGTGCGCGTCACCAGCACGTTCGGCGCCGTCTTCGCGAGCTCCAGCCCGCGGTCGTCGTCCTCCGGCGTCAGATATTCGGCATAGGCATGGTCGAGCACCAGCAGCACGCTGGACGGCAGCCCCGCGTGCAGCCGGGCGATCTCCGCGCGCGAACTGTGCGTTCCGGTCGGATTGTTCGGATTGGCGACATAGACGACACGCGTGCGATCGGTGACGCAGGCGAGGATCGCGTCGACATCGGTTGCATAGTCGCGATCGGGCGCCACCACCGGGCTTGCGCCAACGCGCCGCGCCGCGATCTCGTACACCGCGAAGCCGTAGCGGACGAAGATCACTTCGTCGCCCGGTCCGGCGAACGCGCCTGCGGCCAGGTGCAGCACTTCGTCCGATCCGGTGCCGTAGATGATCCGCGCGGGATCAAGGCCGTGCTTCGCCGCCAGCGCCTCGCGCAGCGCCGTCGCCCCCGCGTCGGGATAGCGCTCCAGATTGCCGCACGCCGCCGCAAAGGCGTCGCGAGCGGCCTCGGGCGTGCCGAGCGGGTTCTCGTTCGACGAGAGCTTGGCGGCCTTTGCGCCGCTGTCGGTGGTCGACCGCCCGGGAACATAGGGGGCGATGTCGAGGATCCAGGGTTTGGGTCGGGGTGCGCTCATGCGGGCGGATTGGCGGAACGCTTACCGGATGGCAAGGTCGCGGGGGTAGGAAGTGTCCCCGGGGGAAGCGGAGGGGGACGGGGATGCGAGCAGGCGGCACGCTGTGGCGCGCGCTGGAAACGGCGCGACGCGCGAACTGCGCCGCGGCGGGCGAGACGCTGCCGCAGCCCGGCGGCCAGCCCCTGCCGCGCCGCGCCTTGCTGAAAGGCCTCGCCGCCGCCGCGGCCGTGGCGGCGATGCCGCGCCCCGCGCACGCTTTCACCGGCGGTCGCGTCGCGGTCATCGGCGGCGGCATCGCCGGGCTCACCGCACTTCACCGGCTGCGCGCGGCGGGCGTCGACGCGCATCTCTACGAAGCGCGCGGGCGGATCGGCGGCCGCATGTTCACCTGGCGCCCCGCCGACGGCGGCACGCCGTTCGAACAGGGCGGACAGCTGGTGAACAGCGATCACCGCGACATCCACATGCTCGCCGCCGAATTCGGAATCGCGCTGCTCGACCGCAAGGAAGCGCCGCACCGATCGCTGCTCGTGGCGAACGGCGCGCTCGTGCCGCCGGACGCGCTCGCCGAGGCGTTGCGCCCGATCGCTGCCCGGATCGGCGCCGACGCCGACCGGCTCGATGCCGACTATGCCCGCGTCGCGCCTGCCCTCGACCGGCTTTCGGTGGCCGACTATCTCGATCGGCATGCCGACAAGCTGCCCCAGTCCTGGGTCCGGCGCCTGCTCGAAGCGACCGCTCGTACCGAATATGGCGCCGAACCGCAGGACGCGTCGGCGCTCGAGCTGATCTTCAACCTCCCCACCGTCGACGGCCGCCGAGTCGAGGTGCTGGGCGGCAGCGACGAGCAGTTCGTCCTCGACGGCGGCAGCGGCGCACTGACCGACGCCATCGCCGCGCGCCACGCGGCGCATATCACCACCGGACGCCGCCTGCTGCGGATCGACTCGATTCGCGGCGGCCTGCGCCTTTCCTTCCTCGACGGCAGCACGGCGCATGCCGATCGCGTGATCGTCGCCGTGCCCGCCCCGATCCTGCGCCAGATCCATTTCGGCGTGCCGCTCCCGCCGCTGTGGCGCCACTTTATCGAGACGGTCGAACTCGGCCGAAACGAGAAGGTGCAGGCGGCTACTCGCGGCCGGCCGGCGCGCGCCGCGCTGGGAGCGGGCGGCGAGCTGTGGGACGCCGACCCGGAGGCCGGCTATGCGCTCGGCTGGGACGGCTCGGTTCCCGGCGCCGCGGCGCCGGTATGGACCTGGTATCTGGGTGGCGATCAGGTCGATTGCGCCGGCCCGGCGGACGCCCGCGCCGCAGCGTTCGCCGCGCGGAGTGTGCTCGCCATCCCCGGCTTCGCGCAGCACCTGACCAGCGAAGTCCGCGCCACCCGCTGGTGCCGCGATCCGCTCACGCTTGGCGCCTACAGCAACTATCGGCCGGGCCAGCTCACCCGATTTGCGCCGCTCTTCTGGGTGGAGTCGCACGATCCTGCCGAACGGCAGCAGGCCATCGTCGGCCCGATCACCTTCGCCGGCGAGCATCTGTCGGATGCCTGGCCCGGCTATATGAACGGCGGCGCGCAGACCGGGCGTCTGGCGGCCGAAACCCTGATCGGCAGCGCCGCGATTCGCGCCGCCGCTTGACGCGGACCCGCGCGCGCCGCACCTGCACTCCGATGAGTGGGGATGCGCGTTTCGGCCTTGGCCGCAAGGTGACGCTGCCGGGGCCGCTGCGGCTCGACGGCGGCGTGCTGCTGTCGCCGGTCGATATCGCCTATGAAACCTATGGCGCGCTGGCGCCCGATGGCGGCAATGCCGTCCTCGTCTGCCATGCGCTGACCGGCGACCAGCATGTCGCGTCCGAACATCCGCGCACCGGCAAGCCGGGCTGGTGGAGCCGCATGGTCGGACCGGGCAAGCCGATCGATACCGACCGGTTCTTCGTCATCTGTGCCAATGTGCTGGGAAGCTGCATGGGCTCGACCGGTCCGGCGAGCACAAACCCGGCGACCGGCAGGCCCTGGGGCATGGGTTTTCCGGTGATCACCATCCGCGACATGGTGCGCGCCCAGGCTTTGCTGCTCGACCATCTCGGCGTCGCGCGGCTGCATGCGGTGGTCGGCGGATCGATGGGCGGGATGCAGGCGCTCAGCTGGGCGGCGACCTTCCCCGATCGCGTCACGGCAGCGGTCGTAATCGCATCGACCGCGCGCCATTCGGCCCAGAACATCGCCTTTCACGAAGTCGGACGGCAAGCGGTGATGGCCGATCCGCGCTGGAACGGCGGCGACTATTATGCGGCCGGTGACCCGCCGACCGCCGGCCTCGCTGTCGCGCGCATGGCAGCGCACATCACCTATCTTTCCGAAGCCGGGCTCACTGCCAAGTTCGGGCGCAAGCTCCAGGCGCGCGAGGCCAAGACCTTCGGCTTCGACGCCGATTTCCAGGTCGAAAGCTATCTGCGGCATCAGGGGATCAGCTTCGTCGACCGATTCGACGCCAACAGCTATCTCTACATCACCCGGGCGATGGACTATTTCGACCTCGCCGAAGAGCATGGCGGGCTGCTCGCCAACGCCTTCCGCGCGTCGAAGGCGCGTTTCTGCGTCGTCAGCTTCGACACCGACTGGCTCTATCCCACCGCCGATTCGCGCGCGATCGTCCATGCGCTCAACGCCGCCGCGGCGCCGACCAGCTTCGTCGAACTCTCCTCGCCCTTCGGCCATGACGCCTTCCTGCTCGAGAACCCGGAATTGTCGCGCATGATCGGCGGATTTCTCCGCGCGGGAGAGCGCTGATGACCGAGCTGCGACCCGATCTCGCGATCATCGCCGCCAATGTCGCGCCGGGCAGCCGGGTGCTCGACATCGGCTGCGGCGACGGCGCGCTGATGGCCGCGCTGCGCGACCGGCACGGCTGCGACGCACGCGGGCTCGAGATCGACGCCGGCAACGTCGCCGCGGCGATGACGCGCGGGCTCTCGGTCGTGCAGGGCGACGCCGACATCGACCTCGCCGACTATCCCGACGGCGCATTCGACGTCGCGATCCTCAGCCAGACACTCCAGACCACGCGGCGCCCGGACCTGGTGCTCGAGCATCTGCTGCGCATCGGGCGGCAGGCCTTCGTCTCCTTCCCCAATTTCGCGCACTGGCGGATGCGCGTGTCGCTGCTGGCGCGCGGGCGGATGCCGGTGACGCGCGAGCTGCCGAGCGCCTGGTTCGACACGCCGAACATCCACCACCTCACGATCGAGGATTTCCGCGATCTGGTGCGCGGGCGGGGGATCGCAGTCGACGGCTGCTGGTTCCTTGCAGGAGGCCGGCAGCGCGGCGCGGCGATGGCGAATCTGTTCGCCGAGCACGCCGTTTTCCAGCTGCGGCGTGAGGAGAGGACAGCATGACCGATCGGACCATTCGCCGACTGCACCCGGCGCTGCGCGACGACATCGGCGATCTGGTGACGCGCCGGCCGGTCCCTGGCCCGGCGATCGACCGCATCGGCGCCTTTCTGTTCCTCAACCACCATGGACCCCAGACCTACCCGCCGGGCAATTCGGGCCTTCCTTTCGGCCCGCATCCGCATCGCGGGTTCGAGACCGTGACCTTCATCCTCGAAGGCGCGCTCGCCCACACCGATTCCGCCGGGCATGCCAGCGTGATCCGCGCCGGCGGCATCCAGTGGATGACCGCGGGGAGCGGCATCGTGCATGCCGAGGTTTCGCCCGAGGAATTCCGCCGCGACGGCGGCCCGATGGAGATCCTCCAGCTTTGGGTGAACCTGCCCGCGCGGCTGAAGATGACCGATCCGCGCTATGTCGGCGCGCAGGCGGACGCGATCCCCGCCGTCGCCGCAGGCGGCGCGACGCTCCACCTCGTTTCGGGCGAGTGGCACGGCGCGCGCGGCCCGGTCGACTCGTTGACCCGCGTGTTCCTGAGCTGGATCGAGCTTGCGCCCGGCGCCGAGCTTGTCCTCGATGGGCTCTCCGGGCGCGACGTTTTCCTCTATGTCGCCCGCGGCGCCGCGCAGATCGGCGACGCTTCGGTGCCCCATTTCACCCTCGCCGAGCTCGCCGAAGGTGATCGGGTGACGATCGGCTCGGCCGACGGCGCCGTGCTGCTGTTCGGCCATGCCGATCCGATCGGCGAGCCGGTGGTCGCGCACGGCCCCTTCGTGATGAACAGTGCCGAGGAGATCCGCCAGGCGGTGATCGACTATCAGGCGGGCAGGTTCGGCGCGGCCCCGATCGTCGAGGCCTGATGCCGCCCGGCATGCCGCTTCTAGAGCAGCGGCACAGCCTTGTTCTTCACGCGTTCGATCACATTCTCGTTCCGGATTCGGCGATAGCGCGCCATCACCAGGCTGAAGATTCCGAAGACCAGCAGTCCCACCGCGACGGCGGTGTAGAGCCAGCCGATCTCGCGCATCGACTGGAGCGCCGCCTCGAAGCTCAGATCGCCGGTATCGCCGCCGAACGCCGATTGCAGGATCTGCCAGCCGAGCGCCACGAACACCGCGGCCCGCGCGGCATAGCCGATGCGGCCGATCCATTCGGTCCAGCCTGGCGCATCGGCATCGAGCAGGCGCATGAACTTGCCCGTCGCTGCCTTCACCCCCTGATTGACGCCGCCCAGCAGGAAGCCGATGCCGACGAGCACGAGCACCGCAGTGCCGCCCGGCAGCGCAAGCACGGTCTGCGCGGCTTCCGAACTGGTGCTGCCGCTGCCCGAGCCGCCGCCTCCGTCGGAGAAGGCGATCTTGGCCGCCAGAAAGGCGAGGATCAGATGCGCGATGCCGCTGGCGGCATGTCCGATCCGCTTGCCGATCCCCTTGGCGTCGTCACCTTCACCCTGGATATCGATCGCCGCGCCATAGAGCCGGAAGACGCCATAGCCGAACAGCCCCAGCGCAGTGAACGCCAGCAGCACGGTGCCGGCGGGGAGATCCTGGATATCCTCGAGAATGCTTGCCGTACCTTCGCTCTGGCCGGTGGCGAGCGTGATATAGCCGATCAGGAAATAGACGATCGCGCGGGCGAGATAGCCGATCCGCGCGAAAGTCTCTAGTCGGGCGACGCGTTCCATGGGGGTTCTCCTCCTGTTGGAACGCCAGTGCACGAAGCGGGAGGAAGGTTCCCCTTCCCTCTCGGGAGCGCCTCAGAAGGGGACGTCGTCGTCCAGGTCGTCGGGGAAGTCGCCGCCGCCGCCGCGCGACCCGCCGCCACCGCCGAAGCCGCCGCCGCGGCTCGAGGACTGGCCGGCGAAATCGTCACCGCCGCCGCCCCAGTCGCCACCGCCGCGCGCGCCGCCACCGCCGCCCTGGCCGCCGCCGGGCGAATCGAGCATCGTCAGCACCGAGTTGAAGCCCTGCAGCACCACTTCGGTCGAATAACGGTCGTTGCCCGACTGGTCCTGCCACTTCCGGGTCTGGAGCTGGCCCTCGATATAGACCTTGCTGCCCTTGCGCAGATAGCGTTCGGCGACGTTGGCGAGCCCTTCGTTGAAGATCGCGACCGAATGCCATTCGGTCTTCTCGCGCCGCTCGCCGGTGTTGCGATCCTTCCAGTTCTCGCTGGTCGCGATGCGCAGATTGACCACCTTGCCGCCGTTCTGGAACGTCCGGCTCTCCGGATCGCGGCCCAGATTGCCGACCAGGATCACCTTGTTCACCGAACCCGACATGCGCTTCTTCTCCCGTTACAAACCGATCGCTCTGGCCGACCAGTATGTAACGCCCGCCGCGACATAGGCTAGGGCAAAGAGATAGCCGATCATGAACAGCGGCCAGCGCCAGCCGTTCGTCTCGCGCCGAGTGATCGCGATCGTCGAGATGCACTGCGGGGCGAACACGAACCACATGAGGAATGCCAGTGCCGTCGGCAGGCTCCAGCGCGTCTGCAGATTCTCGCGGATGTCCGCCTGACCCGCCGTGCCTTCGGGATCGTCGATCGCATAGACGGTGGCGATCGCCGAGACCGCCACTTCGCGCGCCGCCATCGCCGGCAGCAGCGCGAGCGAAATGTCCCGATTGAAGCCGATCGGCGCCACCACCGTCTCGATCGCCCCGCCGATCCTCCCGGCGATCGAATACTCGACCTGGCTCCGCCCCTCGGGCGCCTGCGGGAAGCTGAGCAGCGCCCACAGCACGATCGTGGTGATCAGGATGATCCCGCCGGCGCGCTTCAGAAAGATCTCGGCGCGCTGCCACAGGCCCAGCACCAGATCGCGCGGGCGCGGCCACTGGTATTTCGGCATTTCCATCATGAAGCCCGAGGACGCGCCCTTGGTCACCGTTCGCCGCAGCAGCAGCGCCGCGATCATCGCGCCGACGATGCCGAAGAGATAGAGCGCGAACAGCACCAGCCCCTGCAGCCCGACACCCGGAGCCACCGCCGTGTCGGGAATGAAGGCGGCGATGATGATCGTATAGACCGGCAGCCGTGCCGAGCAGGTCATCAGCGGCGCGATGAGGATCGTCGCCAGCCGCTCGCGTTCGTCGCTGATCGTGCGAGTCGCCATGATGCCCGGCACCGCGCAGGCGAAGGACGACAGCAGCGGAATGAACGCCCGGCCCGACAGGCCGACGCCCGCCATCAGCCGGTCCATCAGAAACGCCGCGCGGACCATATAGCCCGACGCCTCCAGCACCAGAATGAAGAGGAACAGGATCAGGATCTGCGGCAGGAAGACGACGACCGCGCCGACGCCTTCGATCACGCCGTCGACCAGCGCGGATCGGATCAGCCCCTCGGGCAGTATCGCCGCCACGGTTTCGCCGACCCAGGCGACCAGCGATTCGATCCAGCCGATCGGGGCTTCGGACCAGGCGAACACCGCCTGGAACATCACGAACATCAGCGCGAGCAGGATCAGCGGCCCCGCCACCGGATTCAGCACGACCGAATCGATGCGCGCGGACCAGCGCCGGCCGGCGGTTTCGGAAACCGTCGCGGCCTTGGCGATCTGCCGCGCGCGGCGCTGCAACAGCGAGATGTCGCGCGGCGCCGCATCGGGCGCAGGTGTCCTGGCATTCGGCGCGCGCAGCAACTCGCCCAGCCGTTCGCGCAACGGCTCGAGCCCGCGGCGGCGCACCGCCACGGTCGGCACCACCGGCACCCCCAGCTCGCGTTCGAGCACCGCCGCATCGAGCGTCAACCCGTCGCGCTCGGCGAGATCGACCATGTTCAGCGCGACGATCACCGGCAGACCCAGTTCGATGAGCTGAAGCGTGAAGCGCAGGTGGTTGTCGAGGTTGGCGGCGTCCACCACCACCACGATCGCATCCGGCCGCCGCTCGCCCGCCTGTCGCCCGAACACCACGTCGCGCGTCACGCGCTCGTCGGGGCTCGACGGCTCGAGGCTGTAGGTGCCGGGCAAGTCGACCAGCTCGACCGGGCGACCGTCGGCAAGCGCCATGCGGCCTGCGTGGCGCTCCACCGTGACGCCGGGATAATTGCCCACCTTCTGGCGGGCGCCGGTCAGTGCATTGAACAGGGCGCTTTTGCCGGCATTGGGATTGCCGACGAGGGCCACCAGCGGTGCAGGATTCATGGACTCAGCCGCCGTCCGTGGAAACATGGATCGCCGCGGCCACGTGCCGCCGCAGTGCCACTGTCATGCGCCCGATCCGCACCCCGACCGGGCCGCCCCACACGCCCGAACGGTGGAGCAAGGCGATTTCGATTCCTTCGTCGAGCCCGAACTCGCGGAGCCGTCGGGCTTCGGGTTCGGAAAGCGCGTGCCAATCGACGCGATTCACTGCGGCAGGGCAGTGGCGCGGCAAGTCGATCAGGCTGCGGACGGTGTCGAGAGCGGGAGCAGTGGCCATTGCTGCGACTGATTATCAATAACGCGCTGCCCTGCAAAGCGCTTTGTGCGGAGTCGCGGGCTCGCGCGCGTCGCAGCGGTCACACCGCCGGATAGCGGAGCCGCCCAATGAAGCGCGAGAGGCTCGGCCGGTGCTGGCCGCGACCGAGCAGCCGCGCCTTGGCTTTTTCGAACTGCATCACGCCGTCGATACGTCGGCCGAGGAAGCCGCGCGTCTCCGACCAGTCCTCGCTTTCGTCGTTGACGAACACGGCGATCGTCGCGGCATAGACGCCGCCCAGAATCGCGCGCTTGGTATAATGGTTGTAATCGGTCGCGGTGTCGCCCGCGAGCCGCCACATCCGGTCCGCCGAACGCCAGCCGAGCCGCGCCGCGCGCGCCGCGTTCTGCGGCATCGCCAGGATCGCCAGCGCACGCCGCAGCGCCTCGCGGTTACCCGCCAGAAGATCGAGCCGCGCCTCGACCAGCGCCGTGATCCGCTCGCGGATCTTCATCGCCGCCAGTTGCGCGTCGGTGAAGCGCGCGGACATCGCCGAATCGATATGCGCGAACCAGGCGTCGATCATCTCGATGGCCCCGCCGGGATAGGCGAGCGCCGCGACGTCGCGATCGAGCCCCAGCGTGTCCGCGGCCTGCGCCACCGCCTGCGCGCTCCAGCCGTCGAAAGCGGCGTTCAGCGCAACCTCGGGCGCCAGCGCCTCGCGAATTTCGTCGAGCGTTGCATCGTTCAGCTCGGGATGGGCCATGACCGGATCTCCTTCAGCCCTCCGACTTAAGCCCTGCGCCGGTCGGTGCAAGCGGAACGCCGCGCTGCGGCCGCTGCCGCACCAGCACCAGCGCCGCCGCCACCAGCGCCGCACCGATCCAGTCGGTCGCCGCGGGTTGCTCGCCATAGAGGCTCCAGCCGATCGCGCCGGCGATGATGGGCTGGAGCAGCAGCGCCACTCCGACCACCAGCGGCGACAGATGCCCGAGCGCGAAGATCATCAATCCCTGCCCGATAAGCTGGCTGCCAAGCGCCAGTCCGATCACCGGACCCCAGTCGCGCGGCCAGAATTGCTCGCCGAGCGCGAGCGAAAGCAGCAGCAGCGGGCCCATCGAGGCAAAGGTGGAGACCGCCAGCGCAGGCACCGGCGCCAGCCGCGTGCGCGCCCGCGCCATGAAGATGAAATAGATGGCGTAGAGCACGCCCGCGAGCAGGCAGAGCAGATCCCCCGCCACGTTGCGCGGCGACAGCTCCGCCGAGCGGCCGAGCAGCAGCCCGGCGCCGATCGCCGCCAGCAACAGCGCCGCCGCTTGCGGCCGCGTTGGCCACATGCGCGCGGCGAGAAAGCCGTAAATCGGATAGATTAAGGTCGCCGAATTGCCGAACAGCGTCGCATTCGCCAGCGTCGTGCGGTGAATTCCGATGTGCCAGCTCGCCAGATCGGCGGCGAAGGCGACGCCTGCGATCGCAAGCACGCCCCATAATCCGCGCGACGAGCGGATCGGCGCGCTTCCCATCGCCCAGGCCGCGCCGAGCAACACCGGCCCAGCCAGCGTCAACCGCCAGAAGCCCGCGGCGACCGGCCCGACATCGGCCAGCCGCACGAACAGCGGCCCGAATGCAAGCGCCACATTGGCGAGCAGGATCGCCACCAGCGCAGCCGCCGGCGCGCCGCCGCTTTGCATGGGGGAAGATTTTCTTGCGGGCGGCGACTCGTGCATGGCGTGGTGTAGCGCCCCAAATGCAGCTGCGTCCCATTGGTTCAGGAGGAAGTTTCTTGCCCAGTCTGTTCGATCCGATCGCGTTCGGCGCGATTTCCGCTCCCAATCGCATTCTCATGGCGCCGCTCACGCGCGGCCGCGCCACCGACGATCATGTGCCGACGCCGATCATGGCCGACTATTACAGTCAGCGCGCCGGCGCCGGCCTGCTCATCTCCGAAGCCACCGGCATCAGCCGCGAAGGGCTCGGCTGGCCGAACGCGCCGGGGCTGTGGACGCGCGAGCAGGTCGAGGCGTGGAAGCCGGTGACCGAGGCGGTGCACCGCGCCGGCGGGCGGATCGTGACTCAGCTCTGGCACATGGGCCGGCTCTCGCGACCCGATGTTATCGGAATGCAGCCGCTGTCGAGCTCGGCCCGCACCGCGCCCTATCACAACGAACCCAATCCCTATGTCGAGCCGCGCGCCGCGACGCGGGACGATATCGCCCGCGTGCTCGACGATTATGGCGCGGCGACTCGCAATGCGATCGAAGCCGGGTTCGACGGGGTCCAGCTCCACGCCGCGAACGGCTATCTGATCGACCAGTTTCTGCGCGACGGCACCAATTTCCGGGACGACGACTATGGCGGCTCGCCCGAAAACCGAATCCGCCTGCTCCGCGAAGCGACCGAGCGGCTGATCGCCGAGGCCGGTGCCGGGCGCGTCGCCGTGCGCCTCTCGCCCAACGGCGAGACGCAAGGCTGCGACGACAGCGATCCCGAGTCTGTGTTCGTGCCCGCCGCCGCCGCGCTGGCGGAACTGGGCATCGCCTTTCTCGAGCTGCGCGAGCAGGCTCCCGACGGCACGTTCGGCAGCACCAGCGTCCCCAAGCTTTCGCCGAAGATCCGCAAGGTCTTCGCCGGTCCACTGGTGCTCAACCAGGACTACACGCTCGAAACCGCGCAGGCCGATCTCGATTCGGGCCTTGCCGACGCCATCGCGTTCGGCCGCAAGTTTATCGCCAATCCGGACCTGCCCGAGCGGCTGCGCACCGGTGCCGAGCTCAACACGCCCGATCCGAAGACCTTCTACACGTCCGGCCCGGAGGGCTATACCGACTATCCGGCGCTGGAAACCGCCGGCGCCTGAACGATGCCGGGCCGGCGCGCGTGCCAATCGGCGGCGCGCTGGCCCCAGGCGATGACAGTCATGTGATCGAGCGGCGGCGGCAGGGCGACCAGCTGCCGCCGCGTCGATCCAAGCCGCTCGGCAAGGCGGATCGAGCGCGCATTATCCGGATGGATGGTGTGGATCACATCGTCCCAACCCAGCACGTCGAAGGCAAAGTCGATCGCCGCCACCGCTGCCTCGAAGGCATAGCCTCTGCCCGAGAACGCCGGCGCGACGCCCCAGCCGACTTCGGTCCCCGGCCAGCCTTCGGGCTGCCACGGCCCGACGCGCCCGACCCAGCGGCCGCTCGCCCGCTCCTCGACCGCGAACATGCCGAAGCCGCGGATCGTCCAGGCGCCCGCCATCGCGCACAGGTTTCGCCACGCCACGCTACGTGGCTGCGGCCCACCTAAATAGCACATCGTCTCGGCATCCCCGTGGAAGGCCACCCAGTCGTCGAAGTCCGCGCCGGTCAACGGCCGCAGGATCAGCCGCGGCGTGACCAACGTCGGCGCGGTCATGCGAAGCGATTCTTGAACGCGAACATCGCGAGCGCCGCCTTCGCCGCCTCGCCGCCCTTGTCCTTTTCGTCCGGCCGGGCGCGGGTGAGCGCCTGGGCCTCGTTCTCGACCGTCAGAATGCCGTTGCCGATCGGGATCCCGTCCATCGTCAGCGCCATCAGCCCGCGTGCGCTTTCGTTCGAGACGATCTCGAAATGATAGGTTTCGCCGCGAATCACCACGCCCAGCGCGACGAAGCCGTCGTAGCGGCCGGTCTCCGCCGCCATCGCCACCGCGCCGGGAATCTCGAGCGCGCCGGGGACGGTCACCGTCTCGTGCGTATGCCCCGCCGCCTCGATCGCGGCGCGCGCGCCTTCGAGCAGCAGATCGTTCAGATGGTCGTAGAAGCGTGCCTCGACGATCAGGAAATTGGCCATCGGATCAGTTCCCGCAATCGACCGGCCGCTCGCCGACGATCGACAGGCCATAGCCGTCGAGCCCGACCAGCGTGTGATGGCTGTTGGTGAGCAGCACCATGTCGTGCACCCCGAGCTCGGCCAGGATCATCGCACCGACGCCATAGTCGCGCAGCTCGTCCATTTCCTTCGCGGCCAAGGTGCCCGCCCGCGCCTGCAGCGCCATGGTGAAGGCGTCGGCGCGCGGCTTGTTGATCACGACGACCACGCCCGCCCCTTCCTCGGCGATGATCTGCATCGAGCGGCGCAGCATCCCGCCGCGATCGCCGCCCTCGCCGAACAGGTCGGCGAAGGGAGAGAGCGCGTGCATGCGCACCAGCGTCGGCTTTTCGGGGTCGATGCGGCCCTTCACCAGCGCGATCTGCTCGCTTCCGGTCGCCTTGTTCCAGAAGGTCATTGCGGTCCAGTCGCCGCCCCATTCGCTGGCGAACCGCGCTTCGGCGCGCTTCTCGACGAGATGGTCGTGGCGGCGGCGATAGGCGATCAGGTCGCGGATCGTGCCGATCTTGAGGTTGTGATACTGGGCGAAGGGGACGAGATCGTCCATCCGCGCCATCGTCCCGTCGTCCTTCATGATCTCGCAGATCACGCCCGCCGGATTGAGCCCGGCGAGCCGCGCCAGATCGACCGCCGCTTCGGTGTGCCCGGCGCGCACCAGCACCCCGCCTTCGCGCGCCACCAGCGGAAAGACATGGCCGGGCGTCACGATATCGTCGGCGCCCTTGGCATGGTCGATCGCGACCGAGATGGTCCGCGCCCGATCGGCGGCGGAGATGCCGGTGGTCACGCCCTCGCGCGCCTCGATCGAGACAGTGAATGCCGTCTCGTGCCGGGTGCCGTTCGACCGGCTCATCAGATCGAGCCCCAGCGTGTCGACGCGCGCCTTGGTCATCGCGAGGCAGATCAGGCCGCGGCCGTATTTCGCCATGAAGTTGATCGCGTCGGGAGTCGCCATCTGTGCAGGAATGACGAGATCGCCTTCGTTCTCGCGATCCTCGTCGTCGACCAGGATGAACATCCGGCCGTTGCGGGCCTCGTCGATCAGCTCCTCGGGGCTCGAGAGGAATCCATGCGGCAGGCGGGCGAGTTCAGCGTTGGCCACGGGCGGCCTCCATGCGTTGCAGATAGCGGGCGAGCACGTCGATCTCGATATTGACCTGCTGCCCCGTTTCTAGGCCGCCGAGCGTAGTGACCTCGGCGGTGTGCGGAATGATGTTGACGGAGAATTGCGTCGTGCCGTCGGGCTGGTCGGCGACGTCGTTGACCGTCAGCGAGACACCGTCGACCGTTACCGAACCCTTGGCGGCGAGATAGGGAGCGAGGCTCGCCGGAACTGCAAACTCGATCCGCCGCGAATCGCCTTGGGGGCGAACGCTCAAAACCGTCGCGACGCCGTCGACATGGCCGGTGACGATGTGCCCGCCGAGCTCGTCGCCCACCTTCAGCGCGCGTTCGAGGTTGAGGCGGCGGCCCTCGTGCCATTGCGCCGACGCGGTCCGCGACACGGTTTCGCCCGAGACATCGACGGCGAACCAGCCCGGCCCCTTGTCGACCACCGTCAGGCACACGCCCGAACAGGCGATCGAGGCGCCATGATCGATCGTCGCGGTGTCATATGCCGTGGCGATGCGAACACGCCGGTCGCCGCGGTTCTCGACGGCGTCGATCGCGCCGATATCGGTGATGATTCCAGTGAACATGATCAGTCTCGCATGCGCAGGTAGACTTCGAGCCGGTCGCTGCCAAGCACCCGCGCATCGTCGAGCCGCCAGCGCCCGTGCGCGGCGTCCAGTGCAGCCAGCCCGATGTCGCCGATCGCGGGCCGCCCCTCGCCGATCAGGATCGGCGCGCGATAGAGCAGCAGCCGATCGACCAGATCGGCGCGCAGGAATGCCGACGCGGCTTCGGCGCCGCCTTCGACCAGCAGATGATCGACCCGCTCGAGCCGCGCGATGTCCTCCGGCGCGGTAACGACGTCCCACCCCTTGGGCGGCGCGGCGGTGCGCGACAGCAGGATGCGACGCGGCGAGCGCGCTTCGAGGCCCAGCAAGCGAACGTCGAGCCGTGGCGCATCGGCCTCGATCGTGCCGCGCCCGACCAGGATCGCTTCGTGCCGCGCCCGTTCGAGATGCGCGTGCGCCCGCGCCTCCGGGCCGGTGATCCAGCGGCTTTCGCCCGAGGCAAGCGCGATCCGCCCGTCGAGCGACGTCGCGAGCTTGAGCGTGACGTGCGGCCGATCGTGCGCCTGCCGCATCAGGAAGCCCGCCATTGCCTGGCGGGCCGCGTCCGCCAGCACGCCGCCGACCACCGTGACGCCGGCGCTCCGCAGCAGCTCGGCGCCGCGGCCGTCGGTGCGCGGATCGGGATCGCCGAGCGCGTAAACGACTCGCGCAACTCCCGACTGCGCCAGCGAAACCGCGCACGCCGGCCCGCGCTCGGACCGGTGGGCGCAGGGCTCCAGAGTCACAAAGGCAGTCGCGCCGCGCGCCGCACCGCCTGCTTCCTCCAGCGCCATTGCCTCGGCGTGCGGCCGTCCGCCCGGTTGGGTCCAGCCGCGGCCGAGCACGCGGCCGTCCTTCACGATCACGCAGCCGACGTTGGGATTGGGAGCCGTGCGGCCGCGGCCGCGCTCGGCGAGCGTCAGCGCCGCGGCCATCCAGCGCGAATCGCCGTTCAGAAGCCCCATTTGCGCAGCCGCTCGTCGAGCCGCTGGAACTCCGCCTGCCGCTCGCGCCGCCGCTGCTCGAGCTCCGCTTCGCGCGCGCGCTTTTCCTCCAGATCGATCGCCTGCTGCCGGATGATCTCTTCGGTGCTGCGGTCGAGCGGCCAGCTTTCGACGTAGATGATCTCGCGCTTGTACGGAGTCTCGAACGAGGAGTCCTTCCAGAAGGCGAACAGGATTCCCAGCACGATCCCCAGCGAGAGCGCCATGAAGACATAATGGTGCCGTTTCCGGCTCGCGAAGAAGAAGCGCAGATCGCGAATGGCGCGAACCGGCGTGAAGTGGCGCAACAGCATCATGTCGCGCGAAGATAGGGAGGCGCGAGGGCGGCGACCAGCCCCCGCGCCCCATGCCTCAGCGGTCGAGCTCGAAACGCACCGTCTTGGTCTGCCAGCTTTCCTGCGGCACGCCGCCGCGCGTCGCAGGGCGGAAACGCCAGCGCGACAGCGCCTGGCGGCGCGTGACTTCAAAAAAGGCGTCGCTGCTCGCGCGCACCCGCTCGACTTGCTTGACGCGTCCGTCGGTGCCGATCAGCACGCGCACCTGGACGATCCCCTCATTTCCAGAACGCCGCTCGGAGGCGGGATAGTCGGGCTGCAGATCGCGCGCATAGCGCGAATCGATCTCCGCCGGGATCAGCGGCGGCGGCGCCGGAGTCGGGGCGGGATCGGCCGCCACGCCTGTCCCGCTGCCGTCCATGGGGAGCGAGGGAAGCGGTGGCAGATAGGGTTGCTCGATCGGCGTGGTCGTCACCGAAGTGGGCGTCTCGATCGGGCGCACCACCGGCTCGGGGACGAACACCTGCGTCTGCACCGGCCGCGAGTCGGCCTCGGCCTTCGGCTGCGGCTCCACGGGGGGTGGAGGCGGCGTGATCGGAACATTCTTGGTGATCAGCCGCGTGATCTGTTCGGGCGGCGTGATCTTCGGCGCGGCATAGATGATCCCCGCGATCAGCGCCGCATTGACTGCCAGTGCCGCCGCGAAGCTGGCGGACCGCGATCCGCGCTGCAGCTGCGATCGTTGTGCGTACATGGCCAGGCTCTCCTTCTCCGTCGCCGGTCGTCGCCGGCTACAGTAATGTTACAACGTAACAGCTCGAAGGTAAAGCACTGCCGCTACGGGATCCGTGCCTCGGCCGCGCTCTAGCTGGCCGTGAGCCGCTCTACCGTCCGCTCCCTGCCGATCAGCGGCAGCAGCGCCGCCATGTCCGGCCCGTGCTCGCGCCCGGTGAGCGCCCGGCGCAGCGGCAGGAACAGCGCGCGTCCCTTGCGGCCGGTCTCGTCCTTCAGCGCCGCCGTCAGTGCGTGCCAGGGGTCGCTGCTCCAGTCGATGCCCGCCGCCAGCTCGGCGGCGCGTGTGAGGAAGGCCCGGTCCTCGGGGTCGGGTGCCAGCGCATCGACCGGCCCCTCGACGACGCTCCACCAGTCGCCGACCTGCGCCACACGCTCCAGATTGGGTCGGATCGCCTCCCACGCCGCCGCGTCCATGCCGCCTGGAAGCCGCGCCGCGACTCGCGCGTACGGCAGCTGGTGGACGATCCGCGCATTGAGCGCCGTCAGCTCGGCTTCGTCGAACCGTGCCGGTGCGCGGCCGAAGCGCGCGAAATCGAACCCCTGGATCAGCGGCTCGACGGTGGCGAACGGCTCCACTGGATCGGACGTACCGAGCCGCGCGAGCAGCGCGACCAGCGCCTGCGGCTCGATGCCCGTCTCGCGAAAATGGTCGACACCCAGCGATCCGAGCCGCTTCGATAGCTTGCCCTCGCTTCCGGTCAGCAGCGCGGCGTGCGCGAAGGCCGGCGGCTCGGCGCCCAGCGCGGCAAACATCTGCAGCTGCACTGCGGTGTTCGACACATGATCCTCGCCGCGCGCGACATGGCTCACCTCCAGATCGATATCGTCGATCACCGAGGGCAGCAGATAGAGCCATGAGCCATCCGCGCGACGCACCACCGGATCGCTCAGCGCCGCCGGGTCGAACCGCTGCGGCCCGCGCACCAGATCCTTCCATTCGATCGCCGCGCTTTCGTCGAGCCGGAAGCGCCAGTGCGGCCGCCGCCCCTGCGCCTCCAGCGCCGCACGCTCGGCCTCGCCGAGTTTCAGCGCCGCGCGATCATAGACCGGCGGCAGGCCGCGCCCGAGCAGCACCTTGCGCCGCAGCTCCAGCTCCTCGGGCGTCTCATAGGCGGGATAGACGCGCCCCGCGTCCACCAGCTGCGCGAAGCGTGCCTCATAGCGGTCGAACCGCTCCGACTGGCGCACCTCGCCGTCGGGAACGAGGCCGAGCCACGCCAGATCCGCGCGGATCGCGTCGACGAACCGCTCCTCCGAACGTTCGCGATCGGTGTCGTCGATCCGCAGCAGGAATCGGCCGCCGTTCGCCCGGGCGAACAGCCAGTTGTGCAGCGCCGTGCGCAGATTGCCGACGTGCAGCCGCCCGGTCGGGCTCGGCGCGAAACGCGTGATCACGGTCATGCCGACGCTCTAGGCAGCGGCCGGGTACGCGGCAATGCCCCTTTGCCTCGCTCCGGCGACGTCCTAAGGGGGGCGGATCACACCATCGCCAGACGGGGCGCGCGCATGAAACTGATCGCCGGCAATTCGAACCTTCCGCTCGCCAAGGCGATCGCCGGCTATCTCGAGCTGCCGCTCACCGAAGCGAACGTCCGCCGCTTCGCCGACGAGGAGATCTTCGTGGAGATTCTCGAGAATGTCCGCGGCGAGGACGTGTTCGTGCTCCAGTCGACCAGCTTCCCGGCGAACGACAATCTGATGGAGCTGCTGATCATGATCGATGCGCTCAAGCGCGCGTCGGCGCGGCGCATCACCGCGGTGCTCCCCTATTTCGGCTATGCCCGGCAGGATCGCAAGCCCGGCCCGCGCACGCCGATCTCGGCCAAGCTCGTCGCGAACCTCATCACCGTCGCCGGTGCCAACCGCGCGCTCTCGGTCGATCTCCACGCCGGCCAGATCCAGGGCTTTTTCGACATCCCGACCGACAATCTCTACGGCGCCCCGGTGATGAGCGAGGACATCCGCTCGCGCTTTTCCGATCGCAACCTGATGGTCGTCTCGCCCGACGTCGGCGGCGTGGTGCGCGCCCGCGCGCTCGCCAAGCGGCTCGACAACGCGCCGCTGGCGATCGTCGACAAGCGCCGCGAACGGCCCGGCGAATCCGAAGTGATGAACATCATCGGCGACGTCACCGGGCGCTTCTGCATCCTCGTGGACGACATCGTCGATTCGGCCGGCACGCTGTGCAACGCCGCCGCCGCGCTCAAGGAAGCGGGCGCCGAGGGCGTAATCGCCTATTGCACCCATGGCGTGCTCTCGGGCGGCGCGGTCGCGCGCGTCGAGGCGTCGGTGCTGCAGGAGCTGGTGATCACCGATTCGATCGGCAATCACGCGGTGATCGCCGACAGCCCCAAGATCCGCCACCTCACCATCGCCCCGCTGCTCGCCGAAGCAATGCGCCGCATCGCCGAGGAAAGCTCGGTGTCGAGCCTGTTCGACTGAGCGGTCAGGCGAGCCCGTCCCACACCAGCTTGGCGCCCACCAGGATCATCAGCACATAGATGGCGGTGTAGAAGCGCTCCGCCGGTACGCGCCGCACCAGCCATACGCCTGCCACGGTCGATCCGATCGCCACCGGCATCAGCGCCGCCGACGTCCAGAGGTTCGCGGGCGTGAACTGGCCGAGCGCGACATAGGCGGGCACCTTGACCCAATTGACCACCGCGAAGAAGATCGCGGTCGTGCCGACCAGCACGTCGCGCGGCGGCATGCGCGGAATCACCCACAGCTGGAACGGCGGCCCGCCGGCATGGGCGATCTGGCTGGTGAACCCCGCAGCCACGCCTGCTGCCGATCCGACCCAACCGGGCGCATGCGACGCCTTGGGCACGCCGCGCCGCTCGACCCATAGCCGGTATCCGCCGAACAGGATCGAAATGCCGCCCACCGCCGCCATCACTGCCTCCGGCGTCACCGATGCGGCGAAGAGATAGCCGAGCGCGATCCCCAGCACCGCGCCCGGCAGCGTCCAGCCAAGCACATACCAGTCGACGGTGCGCCGAAACGCCCACACCCCAACGACATCCTGCACGATCAGGATCGGCAGCAGGATGGCGGCGGCGCGCAGCGGATCGGTCGCCAGCACCAGCATCGGCACCGACAGCGCACCCATGCCGGCAAAGCCGCCCTTCGACAGGCCGAGCAGCACGACGGCGGGAATCGCCAGTGCGTAGAAGGCGAGGTCGGCCGGCAACTCAGCCGCGATCGGCGAGGCGCGAGAGCATGCCGGAAATCCGCAGCAGCACGATCAGCCCGGCGGCGGCGAAGCCGGCCAGCGCCAGCACGGCATAGGTGAGCGCCTCCAGCCACTGCGCGATCCGATCGGCGGCGGCCGATTCGGCACCGACGGGAACCACGATCTCCGCGCCCGGGGCGAGACCGTCCTCCAACGTACTTTCCGGCTCCGCCACGTCCGTCGCGCGCGGCGCCGGTGATCCGCCGCTCGAGGAACCGGGATCGGCCCCGATGCCACGATCGCCGACCGCCGCCTGTCGGTCGGCCTGCCAGCCGGGCGGCAGCTTCGAGGCCGAATGAAGCGAGGCGAGGATCGAAAGCGTGGCAAGCCCGGCGAGGATCAGCAGCAGCGTGCGGCCGATCCAGTCGACGGCTCTCACGCTGTCGGCTCGGCGTGCTCGGCTTCCTGCGCGGCAGGCGCACGTACCCCCGCGCGGCCCTGCCGCTTGAGCTGCGCCTTCAGCCTCTCGGGCCGCGGCGCCCACAGGAAGCCGAAGCTCACCGTTCCATGCTTCGTCTCCACCGCATGATGCATCCGGTGGGCGGAGATGATCCGCTTCATGTAGCGCGATTTCGGCAGATAGCGGTGGTTCAGCCTTTTGTGGACGATCACGTCGTGAAAGCCGAAATAGATCGCGCCATAGGCGGCGATCCCCGCGCCGATCCAGGTGCAGCCCGGCCACCAGCCGAGCTGCACGCCGCCCAGCAGCAGCACGAACGACGGCACTGCGAAGATCGCGGCATAGAGGTCGTTCAATTCCCAGTTGCCGCTGCGCGGGCGATGGTGGCTGGCATGGAGAAACCAGCCCGGCCCATGCATTATCCAACGGTGCGCGACATAGGCGAACGCCTCCATCGCGATCACCGTGCCGACGAACAGAAGGATTCCAGATGCCCAGTGCATATCCCCGATATAGCGAGGCCGCATGATGGTTGCGAGACTTGCCGCCCTGTTCGGCGCTGCCGCGCTGCTCGCCGGCTGCGCCACGCCCGAGTCGCGGCTGCGGGCTGGCCTTGTCGAGGCGGGGCTCGCCGAGCCGACCGCCGCCTGCATGGCCGAGCGGATGGTCGACCGTCTCTCGCTGGCGCAACTCCGCCGCATCGGCGACTTGCCAAAAGCGCGCGACGCGGAGAATCGCGAGACGTTCCTGCGCCGGGTGCGCGCGCTTCGCGACCCGGAGATCTGGAGCGTCGCCTCCAGCTCGGCGGCGCTCTGCGCGACCGGGCTGGCGAACGAGGCGCGCTGACCGGCTGGGGGTGGATTCGCCCCCGGCGCTGTGCTTAAGGCGTGCGTCGAATTCCGTCTTCCAGATAGAGAAGGGCGCCCGCTTCCATGAATATCCACGAATATCAGGCCAAGGAACTGCTCGCGAAATTCGGTGTGCCGGTTCCCGCCGGCTATGCCGCCATGACGGTCGAAGAGGCCGTCGCCGCGTCGAAGAAGCTCCCCGGGCCGCTCTATGTGGTGAAGGCGCAGATCCATGCCGGCGGCCGTGGCAAGGGCAAGTTCAAGGAACTCGGCCCCGACGCGAAGGGCGGCGTCCGCCTGGCAAAGACCGAGGATGAGGTCCGCGCCGCCGCGCAGGACATGCTCGGCAACACGCTCGTCACGGTGCAGACCGGCGAGGAGGGCAAGCAGGTCAACCGCCTCTACGTCACTGACGGCGTCGACATCGCGAAGGAATTCTATCTCGCGCTGCTCGTCAATCGCGCCACCGGCCGCATCTCGATGGTCGCCTCGACCGAGGGCGGCATGGATATCGAAACCGTCGCGCACGACACGCCCGAGAAGATTCACAGCATCGACATCGATCCGGCGACCGGCTTCATGCCGCATCACGGCCGCTCCGTCGCCGCCGCGCTCGAACTGACCGGCGACCTCGCCAAGCAGGCGGCGGCGACTGCCTCGAAGCTGTACGACGCGTTCCTCGGCACCGACGCCGAACAGATCGAGATCAACCCGCTCGCCGTCACCGAAGACGGCAAGCTGATGGTGCTCGACGCCAAGGTCGGTTTCGACGGCAATGCCATGTTCCGGCACAAGGACATCGCCGAGCTGCGCGACGAGAGCGAAGAGGATCCGATGGAGCTCGAGGCGTCGAAGTACGATCTCGCCTATATCAAGCTCGACGGCGACATCGGCTGCATGGTGAACGGCGCGGGCCTTGCCATGGCGACGATGGACATCATCAAGCTCAACGGCATGTTTCCGGCCAACTTCCTCGACGTCGGCGGCGGCGCATCGAAGGAGAAGGTCACCGCGGCGTTCAAGATCATCCTGTCCGATCCCGCCGTGAAGGGCATCCTCGTCAACATCTTCGGCGGCATCATGCGCTGCGACATCATCGCCGAGGGCATCGTCGCCGCGGCGAAGGAAGTGAACCTTTCGGTCCCGCTCGTCGTTCGGCTCGAAGGAACCAACGTGCAGCAGGGCAAGGACATTCTCGCCAACTCGGGGCTGCCGATCGTGGCGGCGAACGATCTGGGCGACGCCGCGAAGAAGATCGTCGCCGAAGTGAAGCAGGCGGCCTGATCGCCATCGGCGCCGGCTCGTCCGGCGCCGGCTCGCTCGGCGGCCTGCCGCTACGTCAGGCGCGGTTTTCCGTACCCGACTTGCGAAAGCGGCGGAAAATAGCCAATTGGAGCGCCGACACAGGCCTCTAAAAGCTTGGAAAGGACGCAGATGAAAGTGCTGGTGCCGGTCAAGCGCGTGCTTGACTACAACGTCAAACCCCGCGTGAAGGCGGACGGATCGGGCGTCGATCTCGCCAACGTGAAGATGTCGATGAACCCCTTCGACGAGATCGCGATCGAGGAAGCGGTCCGGCTCAAGGAAAAGGGCCCGGTTACCGAAGTGGTGGTCGTCACCATCGGAGTCGCCAAGGCCGAGAGCGACGTGCTGCTCACCGCGCGCGCGATGGGCGCCGACCGCGCGATCCTGATCCAGACCGACGACGAGATCGAGCCGCTCGGCGTCGCCAAGCTGCTCGCCAAGGTCGTCGAGGAGGAGCAGCCCAATCTCGTCATCCTGGGCAAGCAGGCGATCGACGACGATTCGAACCAGACCGGCCAGATGCTCGCCGCGCTGCTCGGCTGGAGCCAGGGCACCTTCGCCTCGAAGGTCGAGCTGGGCGACGACCGAGTGAAGGTCACGCGCGAGATCGACGGCGGTCTCGAGACGGTCGACCTCAAGCTTCCCGCGATCGTCACCACCGACCTGCGCCTCAACGAGCCGCGCTATGCGACGCTGCCGAACATCATGAAGGCGAAGTCCAAGCCGGTCGCGAAGAAGACCGTCGCCGATTATGGCGTCGACGTTTCGCCGCGCCTGACCACGCTCAAGGTCGCCGAGCCGCCCAAGCGCCAGGCCGGCATCAAGGTCGCCGACGTCGACGCGCTGGTCGAGAAGCTGAAGGGCATGGGAGTCGCGAAATGAAGACGCTCGTCTGGGTCGAACACGACAACAAGAGCGTCAAGGACGCGACGCTCGCCACCGTCACCGCCGCCTCGAAGCTCGGTGAGGTCCATCTCCTGGTCGCCGGCGCGGGCTGCGCCGACGTGGGCGCCGAGGCCGCGAAGATCGCGGGCGTGGGCAAGGTCCATGTCGCCGACGACGCGGCCTATGAACATGCGCTCGCCGAGAATGTCGCGCCGCTGATCGTCGATCTGATGGGGCATCACGACGCGATCCTCTTCCCGGCGACCACCACCGGCAAGAATGTCGCTCCGCGCGTCGCCGCGCTGCTCGACGTGATGCAGATCTCCGACATCCTCTCGGTCGAAGGCGACGACACCTTCACGCGGCCGATCTATGCCGGAAACGCCATCGCGACGGTCCAGTCGTCCGACGCCAAGAAGGTCATCACCGTGCGCACCACCGCCTTCGACAAGGCGGCGGCGGAAGGCGGCTCAGCCGAGGTCGAGACGATTTCGGGCACGGGGGACACGGGCCTGTCGAGCTTCGTGGGCGCCGAACTCGCCAAGTCGGAGCGTCCCGAACTCACCTCGGCGGCGATCGTCGTCTCGGGCGGCCGCGCGCTCGGATCGGGCGAGAAGTTCACCGAAGTGATCGAGCCGCTCGCCGACAAGCTGGGCGCCGCCGTGGGCGCGTCGCGCGCCGCGGTCGACGCCGGCTATGTCCCCAACGACTATCAGGTCGGCCAGACCGGCAAGATCGTCGCCCCCGAAGTCTATATCGCGATCGGCATTTCTGGCGCGATCCAGCATCTTGCGGGGATGAAGGACAGCAAGACGATCATCGCCATCAACAAGGACGAGGACGCGCCGATCTTCCAGGTCGCCGACATCGGCCTGGTCGGCGACCTGTTCAAAGTGGTGCCGGAGCTGACCGAGAAGCTCTGAGGCGCCTCCATCAAGACCTGCACCGGGCCGGAATCGCACAGGCGATTCCGGCCCGCTTCGTTTCCGGTGCTTGCCAGGGCCGGGCCTTCTGCCGATGAAGGGCGGACGGGGGGCAGCAGGTGGCGAACGGCATCTTCATCCATCGCGAGGACTCCCGCTATCGCGACAGTCCCGCCGAGCGCTATCACTTCCCGCGCCAATATCTCGCGCGCGTGCAACGCTGCATCGGCGACTGGATCGTCTATTACGAACCGGTCAAGGTGCCCGGCACGCGCGGCTATTGGGCGGTGGCGCGCGTCGCCGATGTGGTTCCCGATGCGGAGGCGGTGGGCATGTACTATGCCCGGATCGCGCCGGGCGATTTCGTCGAATTCAGCCACCCCGTTCCGCGCGTGGTGAACGGCGCACCCGTCGAGCGCGATCTGGTGAACGCGCAATGGGCGGTCCGCCCGCTTTCCCGTGCCGATTTCGCGCGCATCGTCAGTCTCGGCCTTCCCGACGAGGAAGATCTTCTGCCCCGGGTCGACGTAGCGCGCGACAATCGGCTTCAGGAGGAGCGCGCAGCGTTCGACTATGGCGATGTCGAGCGCCCGCGCGTGCTGACGTCGCGCGCGCACCGCGACCGCGCGTTCCGCAGCGCCGTGCTTCGCGCCTATGATTCGCGCTGCGCGTTCACGGGCTTGAAGCTGATCAACGGCGGTGGCCGTGCCGAGGTAGAGGCGGCGCACATCAAGCCCGTGAGCGCCGGCGGTCCCGACAGCATCAGCAACGGGCTGGCACTGTCGGGCACGGTACACTGGATGTTCGACCGCGGGCTGCTTTCGCTCGGCGACGATCTCTCGATCCTCGTCTCGCGCCAGGTCAACGATCACGACGGACTGGCGGCTTTGCTCAACCGAACGGGCAAGGCAGCCCTGCCGGCCGCCGCAAGAGATCGGCCGCACCCGCATTTCCTCGAGTGGCACCGGGCCAACTGCTTCAAACACTGATCACACGCCCGTCCCACCCCGCCGCCGATCCGGACAAGCCGGGCTTTCGTGTCCCGCAATCATGCTTGCGCCGCCAGCCGGTTGCTGCTGCACCGCAGCATCCCCATCTCCGCGCCTTCGCCGCAGGAGAAACGAACACATGGCATCCGCAGCCCCGCCCGCCGCGGCGCGAGTCGCGCTCATCCATTTCGCGCTCGCGATGGGCGGCTTCGCGATCGGCACCACCGAATTCGCGACGATGAGCCTGCTGCCCTATTTCTCCGAGGGGCTCGGCATCGACACGCCCACGGCGGGGCATGTCATCAGCGCCTATGCGCTCGGCGTGGTCGTCGGCGCGCCGTTGCTCGCGGTGCTCGGCGCGCGGATGCCGCGGCGAACGCTCCTCATCCTGCTGATGGCGGTGTTCGCGCTGGCGAACGGACTCAGCGCGCTGGCGCCCACCTACGAGACCATGCTGCTCTTCCGCTTCCTCAGCGGATTGCCGCACGGCGCCTATTTCGGCGTCGCCTCGCTCGTCGCCGCCTCGCTGGTGCCGCCTGAGAAGCGTACCCAAGCAGTCGCCAACGTGCTCCTCGGGCTCACCGTCGCCACGGTGATCGGCGTGCCGCTCGCCAATTGGCTCGGCCAGGCGGCCGGCTGGCGCTGGGGCTTTGCCGTGGTCGCCGGGCTGGCACTCGCCACCGCGCTCAGCGTCGCGGCGGTCGCGCCGCGCGATCCGGGCGATCCGCAGGCGAGCCCGATGCGCGAGCTTTCCGCGTTGAAGAGCGGCCAGCTCTGGCTCACCCTCGGCGTCGGCGCGATCGGCTTCGGCGGCATGTTCTGCGTCTACACCTATGTCGCCTCCACCCTGCTCGAAGTGACGCGGGTTTCCGAAGCCGTGGTGCCGATCGTGCTCGCCGTGTTCGGCCTCGGCATGACCGCGGGCAACATCGTCGTGCCGCGCTTCGCCGATCGCGCGGTGCTGCTCTCCGCCGGCATCCTCTTGCTCTGGAGCGCGGCCGTGCTCGCAGTCTACACGCTCGCGGCGGGCAATGTCTGGAGCCTTGGCGTCACCGTCTTCGCGATCGGCTGGGGCGGCGCGCTCGGCCCGATCCTCCAGACGCGGCTGATGGACGTCGCGCGCGAGGGCCAGGGGCTCGCCGCCGCGCTTAACCATTCGGCGTTCAACACCGCCAATGCGCTCGGCCCATGGCTCGGGGGAATGGCCATCGCCGCCGGCTGGGGCCTGCCTGCGACCGGGCTGGTCGGCAGCGGGCTCGCGCTCGGCGGCTTCGCGATCTGGCTCGTCGCCTGGTCGCTCGAGCGCCGCCGAACCACGGCCGAACGGCTCGCCTGCGCCTGATCGTCACGGTTCAGGAACAATCGCACGTGCCTGCCGTTGGCGGGCTATGTTCTGTGTTCCTGCTGCTCCCCGGCCGCGTGGATGGAGCCTCGCGCTTGCGCTGCTGACCGCGCCGGCGCTCGCCGGCTGCCAGGACTATCCGAAAGACATCGCCGACACCTATCGGCAGGTCGAGGCGCGCGGCGAGCTGCGCGCCGGCATCGTCTCGGCGCCCGCCGACACGATGGCGCGCGAACATGCACTTGCTGCGCGCCTCGCCGAAGAGGAGGGAGTCGCACTGCACACCGTCGAGGACAGCAGCGCGCTGCTGGTCCGGGCGCTCGAACAGGGCGAGATCGACGTCGTCATCGGCCGCTTCGCCAGGGAGACTCCCTGGTCGGGGCGAGTCGGGATCAGCGGCGCGGCGGGCGGAGGCAAGCCGGAGAAGACCGCACCGGTCCTGCGTGCGCTGGTGCGCGCGGGCGAGAACCGCTGGCTGATGCGCGTCGACCGTCACCTGGGGGGCATGGATTGAAGCGCATCCCCGCCGAAATCGAACAGGATGTCGCCCGCGCGCGCCGCCTCGAATGGTGGACGCTCGGCTGGCAGCTGTCGATCATCGTGATCCTCTATTTCGTTCTCGGATCGAGCCAGGCGCTCAAATCCGCTTGGGTCGAGGACATCCTCGGCCTCGTCCCCGCCGCGGTGTTCCTGATCGCGCTGCACTGGGAGCAGAAGGCGCCGGACCGCCGGATGCCGTTCGGCCATCTGCGGATGAACAGCCTTGCCTTTCTCGCCGCCGCGTCGGCGCTGGTCGTCATGGGCGGTTGGCTGATCTTCGATTCGGGCATGAAGCTGCTGATGGCCGAACATCCCACGATCGGCCCGATGACCATCGCGGGCGAGCGGATGTGGGCGGGGTGGCCGATGATGGCGGCGCTCGCCTATTCGGTCGTTCCGCCGGTGATCCTGGGCCGCATGAAGCAGCCGGTGGCCAAGCGCATCCAGGACAAGGTGCTCTATACCGACGCGCTGATGCAGAAGGCCGACTGGATGACCGGCCTTGCCGCGATCGTCGGCATCGCCGGTGTCGGATACGGCCTGTGGTGGGCCGATTCGGCCGCGGCGCTGCTGATCGCGCTCGACATCGCGCACGACGGGCTGCGCGCGCTGCGCGTCGCGGCCGCCGAGCTTGCCGACGGGGCACCTCGCGCGCTCGACAGCAGCGACATCGCCGAGGACGCGCGGGCGCTGCACGATCATCTTCAGGCGCGCTATCCCGGCGCGCGCATCCGGCTGCGCGAGACCGGCCGCTACATCATGGCACAGGTCCATGGCGCCACACCGCCCGCCGAGCGCTGCGATCCGCGCGACTTCTGGCCCGAAGCCGTGCCGAACCAGTGGCGGCTCGCCAGCGTCTCCTTCGCGCCCGACGGGATCGACTTCGATCACCGTCTCGGCTGAGCGAGCGGCGACCGCGCTCAGAACCCGCTCAACAGGCTCGCCACATTGGCGCCCAGCGCGTCGACCGCATAGCCGCCTTCCATCACCACCGCGGTCGGCCAGCCGCACGCCGCGATGTCGCGCGCCAGCACTGCGTAATCGTCGGTTTCCAGCGCGAAGTGCGAGATCGGATCTCCGGCATAGCTATCCGCGCCGAAGCTCAGCACGAGAAAGTTCGGGCCGAAGCGCGCGATCGCTTCCAGCGCCCGGCCCTGCGCGCGGCGGAACTGCTCGAGCGCGGCGCCCTGCGCGAGCGGCAGGTTCAGCGTCGCGCCGGCACCCGCGCCTTCGCCGGTCTCGTCTTCATGCCCCCAGTAGAAGGGATAGTCGGTCGCCGGATCGGCGTGAACCGAGGCGTAGAACACGTCGCCGCGCTCCCAGAAAATGTCCTGCGTGCCGTTGCCGTGGTGATAGTCGATGTCGAGGATCGCGACGCGCGCGCGGCCCGCGTCGCGCGCCGCCTGCGCCGCGACCGCGGCATGGTTGAGATAGCAATAGCCGCCGCAATAATCGGCGCCGGCATGATGGCCGGGCGGGCGCGACAGCGCAAAGGCGGTGCGTGCGCCGTCCAGCACCGCCTGCGTCGCCGCCAGGGCGCTCTGGCTGGCCCAATAGGTCGCCTGCCACGTTTCCGGCGTGATCGGCGTGGATGCGTCGAAGCTATAGCGGCCGATCAGCGCGTCGACACGCTCGAGCCGCAGCGGACGGCGCCCGACCACCGGCCAGACATAACCGCCGGCATCGCCCGGTCGCCCGGCCGCGCGCCAGCGCTCCGCCACGGTCTTGAGGAAATCGAGATACTCGGCGGTGTGGACAGCGCGTAGCGGCGCCTCACCGCGGTCCGCGGGCTGCTCGACGGACCCCAGCGCCCGGCGCAGCGCCTCGGCGCGCGCGGGCGATTCGGCATAGGACACATAGCTGCCGTTGTGCAGCTCGCGCGCGGGCGCGTGTGCCAGTTGACGCGCGTCGAAGAAGCAGCGCACCGCCGGATCAGACGCGGGGAGCGTGCTGTCGCTTCGCGCGCCGATGCAGCGCCAGCCGGCGCGGCGACGGAGCGAAGCGCAGCACCAGATATCCGCCCAGCGCCGACAGGATCGATCCCGAAAGGACGCCCAGCTTCACTTCGTCGACCAGCAGCTCGTTGCCCGGGAAGGCAAGGCCGCCGATGAACAGGCTCATCGTGAAGCCGATGCCCGCGAGCATCGAGACACCGTAGATCTGCGCCCAGGTGCAGCCCGACGGCTTCGGCGCGAAGCGCAGCCGCGTGGCCAGCCAGATGCTGCCGAGGATGCCGATCTGCTTGCCCAGGAACAGGCCCAGCGCGATGCCGAGCGGGAGCGGAAGCAGCAGTACCGCGGGCGTGAGGCCGGCGAGCGAGACGCCGGCGTTCGCGAATCCGAACAGCGGCACGATCGCATAGGCCGACCAGGGCGCGATCGCATGCTCCAGCTTGTGGAGCGGCGAATCGGCGTCGTCCGGCGCGGCGGGCGACTTGGTGATCGGGATCATCATCGCGGTCAGCACGCCCGCGATCGTCGCGTGCACGCCCGAGAGGAACACGAAATACCAGAGCACCACGGCGAAGGCGAGGTAGATCCACAGCCGCTTCACGCCGCTGCGGTTGAGCACATACATCACCAGCAGCACCACCGCCGCGGCGAACAGCGCCAGTGTGTTGAGCCCGGCGGTATAGGCGATTGCGATGATCGCCACCGCTCCCATGTCGTCGACGATCGCCACCGTCGTCAGGAACAGCTTGAGCGACGTAGGCGCGCGCTTGCCGAGCAGCGCCAGCACGCCGATCGCGAAAGCGATGTCGGTCGCCGCCGGGATCGCCCAGCCGCTCACCAGCGTGTCGTCGCCCCAGGTGACGCCGAGATAGATCGCCGCCGGCACGACCATCCCGGCCGCTGCGGCGACCACCGGCATCCGCCGATGTTCCCAGCTCGCGAGCCGGCCGTCGACGAACTCGCGCTTGATCTCCAGCCCGACGAGCAGGAAGAAGATCGCCATCAGCGCATCGTTGATCCACAGATGCACCGTCATGTCGCCGTATTTCGGCGAAATCACCGGGCCGGTATGGAAATGGAGGAAGCCGAAATAGGCGTCCGCAGTCGCCGGCAGGTTCGCTGCCACCATCGCGAGCACCGCCGCGGCGATCAGGACGATACCGCCCGATGCCTCGCTGTGCAGGAAATCGCGCAGCGCCGAGCGCGTGCGGCGGGCCGGTTTCTGCTCCATCATGCTCCTTCCCTGATCCGCCTTCCTCCTATCGGCTGGAATCGCCTGCGCAAACCCCTTAAGCGGCGGCAATGGAAGCATCCGCCGGTCTCAGCATCCGCCGCAATCCCCTGATCGACTGGTGGCGCGAACATGTCGTCCAATCGGTCGATCACGTCCGGGTGATCGACAAGCTTCGCGGCGAATCCAGCTGGGGCGGCCGCTATGCGTTCATGACGCTGATGTCGGCCGGGATCGCGGTGCTCGGGCTGCTGCTCTCCTCGCCGGCGGTGGTGATCGGCGCGATGCTCATTTCGCCGCTGATGGGGCCGATCATCGGCCTGGGCTTCGGCCTCGCCACCTTCGACGGAGTCGAGATCCGCACCTCGAGCATCGCGCTCGCGCTCGGCGTGGTGCTCGCCGTGCTCTTCTCCGCGCTCGTCGTTGCCCTGTCGCCGCTCCAGAACGTCACCGAAGAGATCGCGGCGCGCACGCGCCCCAATCTCTTCGATCTGATGGTGGCGCTCTTCTCCGCGCTCGCCGGTGCCTATGCGATGGTGCGCGGGCGCGAGGGCACGGTGGTGGGCGTCGCCATCGCCACCGCGCTGATGCCGCCGCTGTCGGTGATCGGCTTCGGCCTTGCCACGCTCAACTGGACCGTGTTCGCCGGATCGACGCTGCTCTTCTTCACCAACCTGATGACGATCGTCGGCGCGGCCGCGATCGTCGCCCGCTTCTACGGCTTCGGCGCGCACCTCTCGCCGCAGCACACGATGCTGCAGACGGTGCTGGTGTTCGGCAGCTTCATCGCGCTCGCCATTCCGCTCGGCTTCACGCTCAACCAGATCGCCTGGGAAGTGACCACTTCGGCCCGCGCGCGCGACGTGGTCCTCGCGCAGTTCGAAGGCGGGGCCCGGATCAGCCAGATCGACGTCGCCTTCAACGTCGAGCCGCTGCGAGTCGAGGCGACGGTGCTGACCCCGGAGTTCTCGCGCGACGCCGAAGCGGGCGCCGCCGCGACGCTGCGCCAGTTGGTCCGCCGCGACGTCGCCGTCGAGATCGAGCAGGTCCAGGTCGGCACCGCCGGCCAGGCCGAAGCCGAGCAGATCGCCTCGGCCCAGGCGAGCGCGCGCCAGAGCGCGGCCGATCAGGTCGCCGCGCGCGTCACCGAGCAGCTTGCGCTGATCGCCGGGGTCGACGGCAGCGCAGTCGTCACCGATCGGGGCAATCGCCGCGCGGTCGTCAATGCCCAGCCGCTGCCGGGCGCGAGCCTCTCCGCCTATCGCACGCTCGAGACGCGCGTGGCGGCCGCCGCGAGCGACTGGAGCGTCACGCTGGTCCCGCCCGCGGCGCCGCTGCCGCCGGTGCCGTTCGGCCCGGAAGGGCCGGACAGCGACGGGCGGGAGGCGATCGCCACCGCGGCGTGGGGCGCGCGGCGGCTCAACCTGCCGATCGGGGTGGCGGGCGCCGATGCGCGCGTCGAAGCGGTCGTCGAAGCGCTGCGCGACGCCGGCGCCCGTGCCGAACCGATCGACGGTGCGGGCACGCCCGCCGGAGCGGTCCGGCTGCGCTGGCTCGCCCCGGCGGACATCGCCGCGGCGCTCCCCTAGCCGCTATGTCGTACGCGCCAGCGCCTGTGCGATCAGCGCGCGCGTGCCCGCGATGCCATAGAGCGCGATGAAGCTCCCCATCCGCGGCCCCTGTTCGGATCCGAGCAATGTCTCGTACAGCGCCTTGAACCAGTCGCGCAGAGTCTCGAAGCCGCCGGTCTTGCCGATCTCATAGACGATGTTCTGGATGTCCTCGGCCGATGCACCCGCCGGCAGGCCCGCCAGCTCGGCGTCGAGCCGCTGCAGCGCCTCGATCTCCACGCCCTCGGGGGCACGGCGCTTGAGCGTCGGCGCGACGAAATCGCGGGCATAGGCAAGCGCATAGCCGATCAGCCGGTCGAGCGCGGGATGCGCTTCCGGCGCGGCATCGGGCAGATAATTGGCGAGATAGCCCCACACCTGCTCCTTGCTCGCCTCGCCCATCACGCCGACCAGGTTGAGCAGCAGCCCGAAGGTGACCGGCAGCGCCTCGGCGGGCACGTCGCCATTGTGGATATGGTGCACCGGATTGCCGAGCTTCTGCTCGATCGGCTGCTCGGGATAATTGGCGCGGAACTGCCAATATTCGTCGACCGCGCGCGGGATGACGCCCAGGTGCAGCTGCTTGGCCTTCTTGGGCTCGCGATAGGCATAGAAGGCGACCGATTCCTCGGGGCCATAGGTCAGCCATTCCTCGAGGCTGAGGCCATTGCCCTTCGACTTGCTGATCTTCTCGCCCTTCTCGTCGAGGAACATCTCGTAGATCAGCCCCTCGGGCTTCCGCCCGCCCAGCACCCGCGCGATCTTGCCCGACTGCACGCCGCTGTCGGTCAGGTCCTTGCCGTACATCTCGTAATCGACGTCGAGCGCCACCCAGCGCATCGCCCAGTCGACCTTCCACTGCAGCTTGGCGCCGCCCTTGAAGATGCACTGCTCGACGGTCTCGCTCTCGTCCTCGAACCGCACCAGCCCGGCTTCGGCATCGATCACCTCGACCGGCACCTGCAGCACGATCCCGCTCTTCGGGCTCACCGGCAGGACGGGCGAATAGGTCGCCGCGCGCTCGGCGCGCAGCGTCGGCAGCATGATGTCGAGGATCGCCTGATAGTTGCGCAGCACGTTGCGCAGCGCATCGTCGAACGCGCCGCTGGCATAGCGCTCGGTGGAGGAAACGAATTCATAGTCGAAGCCGTAGCGATCGAGGAATTCGCGCAGCAGCGCGTTGTTGTGCGCCGCGAAGCTCTCGTGGGTGCCAAACGGATCGGGGACGCGGCTCAGCGGCTTGCCCAGATGCTCGCGCAGCATTTCCTGGTTCGGCACATTGTCGGGCACCTTGCGCATGCCGTCCATGTCGTCGCTGAATTCGATCAGCCGGGTCGGAATGTCGGACAGCGTCTCGAACGCATGCCGCACCATCGTCGTGCGCAGCACTTCGTTGAACGTGCCGATGTGCGGCAGCCCCGACGGGCCATAGCCGCATTCGAACAGAACATGCCCCTTGGCCGGCGGCGCATTCTCGTAGCGCTTGAGCAGCCTGCGCGCCTCTTCGAAGGGCCAGGCCTTGGATGCGAGCGCGGCGGCGCGGAGTTCGGATCGATCGGTCATCCGCCTGCCTGTGCCGCCTCGCGCTTCGAATCGCAATCACTGCCGGCGCGCGGCTTGCGCAGGTGTGCAATAGTGCCGTAACACAGCAGCACGTCAGTTGGAGGAGGAAGAGGCATGAGAAGGCTCCTGGTCGCCTGGGGCGCGATTGCCGCGATCGCCGGCACCGGCTGCGCACAGACGCCGCCTCTCCGGACGGTCGAGACGCATCCCACCGCTCCGGCGCAACGGTTGTTCCCCGCCGACTCGGAAGTGCAGGCCGTGCTCGACTCGCTGGTGGCGCAGGGGCGCGTGAAGGGAATCGCGGTCGGGCTGATCGAACCCGACGGCAGCCGCCGTACGCTGTTCGCGGGAGATACCGGTGCGAACGCACGGCCGGTCTCCGCCGACACCGTTTTCGAGCTCGGCTCGCTCAACAAGACCTTCACCGGCACCCTGCTCGCCGACGCGGTTCGGCGCGGCGAAGTTTCGCTCGACGATCCCGTGGCGAAATATCTGCCGTCCCAGGTGCGCGTGCCATCGCGGAACGGGCGCGAGATCACCTTGCTCGATCTCGCCACGCACAGCTCGGGCCTTCCGCGCATTCCCACCGGATATGCGCCGCCCGATCCCGCCGATCCCTACGCCGCCTTCGGCGAGGCCGAGCTTTATGCCTTCCTGTCGGGCTACACGCTCGAGCGCGAAATCGGCGCAACGCCCGAATATTCGAATCTCGGCATGGGATTGCTGGGCCATGCGCTCGCGCGCGCCGCGGGAGCCGAAACCTATGCCGATCTCGTGCGCGCGCGGATCCTTGAGCCGCTCGGGATGGAGCGGACCGCCTTCCCGCGGCGGGGCGAGGCCGATCTCGCCCTGGCCACCGGCCACGATGCCGACGGCGTACCGGTTCCCCATTGGCATGTCGCGACTCTAGGTGGCGCCGGCGGGCTCAACGCGCCGCTCGGCGACATGCTCGCCTATCTCGAAGCGCAGCTGGGCCCGCCGACGCGCCCGATCGAAGGGGCGATGCGCGAGGCGCACCAGCCCCGCCGCCCGCTCGAGGACGCAGGCTGGCAGATCGGCCTCGGCTGGCAGGTGCGCGACCGCGACGGACATCGGCTCGTCAGCCACGGCGGCGGCACCGCCGGATTCAGCACCATGCTGGGCTTCGATCCGGAAAGCGGCGCCGGAGCCGTGATCCTCGCCAACAGCGCCGAATTCGGTGCGCGCGACGAGCTCCTCTCGCAGCTGCTCTTCGGCGGCCCGGTCGTCACGCCACCGGCGGGCGCGCTGGCGGACTATGCCGGCACCTACCGGCTGCGGCCCGGTCTGGACGTCACCGTCGCCGTGCGCGACGGCAGGCTCCACGCGGCGCTCCCAGGTCAGCCCGAAGTTCAGCTGTTCGCCGCCGAGGATGGCAGCTTCTACCCGCTCGTCGCGCCGGCACGGTTCCGGTTCGCGCGCGATCCCAGCGGCGCCGTGACCGGGATGACGCTGACGCAGGGAGAACGCAGCGCGACCGGCGCGCGGGTCGGATAGCCGCGCGCTCCCGCCGCGCCTCCCGGCCGGCTCCCTTACTCGGCGCGCGCCGAGGAGGGTGTTTTTCGCTGTCCTACAGCGGAACATTTGTGCAACATGGGCGGATGCTGCCTGTCGCCCCCTGTTCGGCCGCGCGCGCGCCGCAGCCTGTCGTGCTCCGCTCACTATCGCCCGCCCCTGCGCGCGCGCGGGAGCGCGCGTGCGCGTTGAGGTGCGACTTTAGTGCGACCTTCGGCGGTTTTGCGTGAGTTTGGCCGCCCCCCCGCATCCCGCGATCCACGCCAGCCACTCCGGCGTGTGGATTGCCATGCCCGACGGCGAGACGCGAGTCGCCGGACGCGGCGAGGCGATCCGGCTCGCCGCCGACACGCCGGTGCTGCTGCTCAACGCGCCGCTGGTGGGGCAGCGGCTTGGCCATCCCGAGCTTTCCGGTCTCGACCTGCTCGAGCTCTTCGCCTTTCTGCGCCCCGCGCGCTTCATGGTGCCCACGCCCAAGGGGCTTGCCCGCGCGGTCGATCTGTCGCCGCCCGAAACCGATGCCGATGTCGCGCCCTTCCTGCGCGAAGCCGCGGCGTCGCTGCTGGCGATGGCCGAAACCGACTGGCCCGAGCGCGAGGGCGCGTGGCACGCCGTCCAGTCGCTGATGCGGCTGCGCTGGCCCTGGGCCCCCGCGCTCGTCCAGCGGATCGCACAGCCGGAGCGCGCCGAGCGATGGCTGTTCTCGAAGCTGCCCGAATGGAGCGAACAGCCGCCGCGCCCCGCCCCACGCACCGTGACGCTGGACGAAGGCGCCGTCGCCAGCCGGCTCGCGCAGCTCACCGGCAGCGCCGCCGAGCGCCGCCAGGGCCAGCGCGACTATGCCGCCGCCGCCGCGCGCGCCTTCGCCCCGCGCGACCGGCGCGATGCGCCCAATCTGGTGCTCGCCGAAGCGGGCACCGGCATCGGCAAGACGCTCGGCTATCTCGCCCCCGCCTCGCTCTGGGCGCAGGAGGCGCAGGGCGCGGTGTGGATCTCGACCTTCACCAAGGCGCTGCAACGCCAGCTCGGCCATGAAAGCGAGCGGCTGTTCCCCGATCCGGCGACTCGCAAGCGCCGCATCGTCACGCGCAAGGGCCGCGAAAATTACCTCTGCCTGCTCAATCTCGAGGATGCGCTGCAGGGTGGATTCGCCGGCCGCGCGGCGATCCTGGCGCAGCTCGTCGCGCGCTGGGCCGCCTATAGCGCCGACGGCGACATGATCGGCGGCGACCTGCCCGGCTGGCTGCCGACGCTCTTTCGCCGCAACGGATCGACCGCGCTCACCGACAGGCGCGGCGAGTGCATCTACGCCGGCTGCCCGCATTATCGAAAATGCTTCATCGAGCGGGCGGCGCGCGCCTCGGCCGACGCCGATATCGTCATCGCCAATCACGCACTGGTGATGGTCAACGCCGCGCGCGGGCGCGAGGCGACGACTCGCCCGACTCGCTATGTCTTCGACGAGGGGCATCATCTCTTCGAGGCGGCCGATGCGATGTTCTCGACCGCGCTCTCGGGGCAGGAGGCGATCGAGCTGCGCCGCTGGGTCACCGGCCCCGAAACAGGATCGCGCGGGCGCCGCCGCGGGCTCGCCGCGCGGCTTTCGGATGTCGCCAGCTATGACGAGGAGGGCGGCCGGGCGATCTCCGCCGCAGTCGATGCCGCGCGCGCGCTGCCGTCGGACGGCTGGCTCCAGCGGCTGAACGAAGGACAGCCGTTCGGCCCGATCGAAGCGTTGCTCGCGGCGGTGCGGGGGCTCACCTATGCGCGCTCGGAAAAGGAAGGCGATGCGGGCTACGGCCTCGAAACCGAACTCGCCGAGCCCGATGCGGCACTGGTCGATGCCGCGGGCCCTGCCGGCGAGGCGCTCGACGCATTGCTGCGCCCGCTCGTCACGCTGGGACGTCGGCTCGAAGCCGTGCTCGCCGACGCGCCCGACTGGATGGACGCGCCGGCACGCGCGCGGATCGAGGGCGCGATCGCGTCGCTCGGCTGGCGCACCGACACCGTCGGCGCCTGGTTGGCGCTGATCGCGCGCATCGGCGGCCCTGCCGACCCGGCGTTCGTCGACTGGCTTGCGGTCGACCGGATCGAGGGACGCGAGTTCGACGTCGGGCTCCACCGCCACTGGCTCGATCCTGCCAAGCCGTTCGCCGAGACCGTCCTCAAGCCCGCGCATGGCGCGCTCGTCACGTCGGCGACGTTGCGCGCCGGCGGCGACTGGGACGTAGCCGAAGCCCGCGCGGGCGCGGTTCATCTGCCGCAGACGCCGGCACGCTTCGAAGCGCCGAGCCCGTTCGACTACGGCAATCAGGCCGAGGTGCTGATCGTCACCGATGTGAAGCGCGGCGACATGCCCGGTCTCGCCAACGCCTATGCGCGGCTGATCGTCGCGGCGGGAGGCGGCACGCTCGGGCTGTTCACTGCGGTACGGCGGCTGCGCGCGGTGCATGCCCGGATCGCCGATCGGCTGGCGCGCGAAGGGCTTCCGCTCAATGCCCAGCATGTCGATCCGATCGATACGGGAACGCTGGTCGATATCTTCCGCGACGATCCGCGCGCCTCGCTGCTCGGCACCGATGCCTTGCGCGACGGAGTCGACGTGCCCGGCGATTCGCTGCGGCTGGTGGTGATGGAAGGCGTGCCCTGGCCCAAGCCGACCGTGCTCCACGCTGCGCGCCGGCTCGCCGACGGCGGCAAGGCCTATGACGACCGGATCGTGCGTGCGCGGCTGGCGCAGGCGTTCGGCCGGCTGATTCGCCGCGCCGACGATCGGGGCACCTTCGTGCTGCTGTCGGCGGCGATGCCGACGCGGCTGCTCGCTGCCTTTCCGGCGGGCACGCCGGTCGCTCGGGTCACGCTCGACGAAGCGATTGCGCGCGTGCGGCTTTCCTCGGGCGCCGGCTTGCGGCATGAGGCCTCGGCGACCGCCTGAGTGGGAGGCCATGAAGACACTCACCTTGCTCCGTCACGCCAAGTCGAGCTGGGACGATCCCGTCTCGCGCGACTTCGATCGTCCGCTCAATCCCAAGGGGCAGCGGGCCGCGCAGACCATGGGGCGCCACATGCGCGCGCTCGGTCTCGTGTTCGATCATGCCGTCGCCTCGCCTGCCGTGCGCGTGGTGGAGACGCTCGAGCATGTCGGCACCGGCTATGGCAGCGATCTGGCGCCGGCGTGGGACCAGCGCATCTATCTCGCCTCGGCCGCGACTCTGCTCGACGTGATCCACGAGCTTCCTGCCGGAGCCGATCATGTCCTGCTGATCGGCCACAATCCGGGGCTCGAGGATCTGGTGCTGGCACTGGTGCCCGAAGACGGCGGTTCGCTGCGCGAGGACGTCGAGATCAAATTCCCGACTGCCAGCCTCGCCCAGATGCAATTCGACGTCGGCGACTGGGAAGCCGTTGCGCTCGGCCTGGCGCGGCTCAAGCGGTTCGTGCGCCCGCGCGACCTCGATCCCGGGCTCGGGCCGGATCGCGGCTAGCCGGAGTCGCGGTCCAGCGCCTGTGCGAGCGAGTCGCGGATCGCCTGGAGCGCGCCGGCGCGACTGCCGCCGCCCTTCGTCGACCGCTCCGCCGCCAGCAGCCGCTGAACCCCTCGAATCGTATACCCCTCATGCGCCAGCAGCGCGTGGATACGCCGCACCAGCGCGACATCCTCAGGCCGATAATGACGTCGGTTGCCCGCCCGCTGCAGCGGACGCAGCTGCGGGAACCGCGTTTCCCAATAGCGCAGGATATGCTGCGGCCGCCCGATCTCCTGCGAAAGCTCGCCGATCGTGCGGAGCGCTCCGGCAGCCTTTTCGGGCGCCGGCATCGTCTTCCTCAGCCGCCCGCCACGATGCGATCACGCATCATCTGGCTGGCGCGGAAGGTGAGGACACGGCGCGGCGAGATTGGCACTTCGACTCCGGTCTTCGGGTTGCGCCCGATCCGCTCGCCCTTGTCGCGCAGGATGAAGCTGCCGAATCCGGAGATCTTCACATTCTCGCCTTCGGCCAGCGCCTCGCACATATGCGCGAGGATCTGCTCGACCATTCGCGCGGCATCCGCACGCGAAAGCCCCACCTCGCGGTGGAGCGCGTCGGCGAGATCGGCCCGGGTGAGCGTACCCGGGGAAGTCATCGTCAGCATGGCCCCCTCCTGAGTGGCAGGGACACAACGTATCAGATTGTTCCGCGAGCGCAAATGGGAGTAACCCGTAGAGAGTCCCGATCAGAAACGGACCACCGCGGCACCCCAGGTGAAGCCGCCGCCCATCGCCTCCAACACCAGCAAATCTCCCGTTTTCACGCGGCCGTCGCGCACGGCGGCGTCGAGCGCGAGGGGTACGGAAGCGGCCGAGGTATTGGCGTGTTCGTCCACGGTGACGATCACTTTTTCGGGGGCCAGGCCAAGCTTGCGTGCTGTCGCGTCCAGAATGCGGGCATTCGCCTGATGCGGCACGACCCAGTCGACGGCGTCGGCCGAAAGACCCGCCGCGGTCAGCGATTCCTCCATCACCGTCGCAAGATTGACGACGGCATGGCGGAACACTTCGCGCCCCTTCATCCGCAGCTTGCCCACCGTCCCAGTCGTCGAGGGTCCGCCGTCGACATACAGAAGCTCGTTATGACGCCCATCGGCGTGCAGCCGAGTCGCGAGGATGCCGCGTCCCGTTTCCGGATCGCTGTCCTGCGCCTCGAGCACCACTGCGCCCGCGCCGTCGCCGAACAACACGCAGGTAGTGCGGTCCTCCCAGTCGAGAATGCGGCTGAACGTCTCGGCACCGATCACGAGCGCCCGGCGGTGCGCGCCCGCGCGAATCATCGAATCGGCGACCTGGAGCGCATACAGGAAGCCGGAACAGACGGCGGCGACATCGAACGCAACGCAATCGTCGATCCCGAGCGCGGTCTGCACCTTGGTCGCGGATGCGGGAAAGGTCTGGTCGGGAGTCGCCGTGGCGAGGACGATCAGGTCGATGTCCTGTGCTGTCACGCCCGCTGCCGCGATCGCCGCCTTGGCGGCCGACGTGCCGAGCGTCGCCGTCGTCTCCTCGGGTCCGGCGATATGGCGGAAGCGGATGCCGGTGCGTTCGACGATCCATTCGTCAGTGGTGTCGACCGTCTCGGTGAGTTCGGCGTTGGAGACGCGTCGCGCCGGAAGCGCCGAACCCGTCCCGGTGATCACGGCCCGCAGTGTCACGCCGCCTCCGCCTCGAAATTCCCGAGGTCCTCGATGATCCGCCGCGTCAGATCGGAGCGTACCATCTTCGCGGCGACTCCGATCGCAGTATCGACCCCGACCTCGTTCGCGCCGCCGTGGCTCTTCACCACCAGGCCGTTGAGCCCGAGGAAGACGGCGCCATTGTGGTTGTTCGGATCGAGATGATGGCGCAACAGTTCGGTTGCGGGGCGCGAGATGAGAAACCCGATCTTCGAGCGAGTCGAACTCTGGAACGCGCGGCGCAGCAAGTCGGCCACGAAACGGGCCGTGCCCTCGGCGGTCTTCAGCGCGATGTTCCCCGAGAAGCCGTCGCACACGATCACGTCGACGGTGCCGCGCGCCAGACGGTCGCCCTCGATGAAGCCGGTAAACTCGAGCGGCAGATGCGGCGCCGCCCGGATCGTCGCGGCGGCCTCGCGCACCTCATCGGTTCCCTTCAGCTCCTCGGTGCCGATGTTCAGCAGTGCGACGCGCGGCCGATCGAGATCGAGCACGGTGCGGGCATAGGCTGCCCCCATGACCGCGAACTGCACCAGGTTACGCGAATCGCACTCGGTGTTCGCGCCCAGATCGAGCATCACCGTGTCGTTTTCGCCCAGGCTCGGGATCGTCGCCGCCAGCGCCGGACGATCGATGCCGGGCATCGTGCGCAGTGCCAGCTTGGCCATCGACATCAGCGCACCGGTGTTACCGGCCGATACGGCCGCGCCGGCACGCCCCTGCTTCACCAGGTCGATCGCGATGCCCATCGACGTCGTCTTGGCGCGTCGCAGGGCCTGGCTGGGCTTTTCCTCGGGAGCGACGACTTCGGGCGCGTGGACGATTTCCGACGCCGCGCTGAGGCCGGGATGGTTCTTCAGGCCCTCGCGAATCGCCGACTCGTCTCCGACGAGCAGAAACTCCATGCCTTCGAAACGGCGGCGCGCACGCGCGACCCCCGCCAGCATCACGGCAATCCCCTCGTCGCCGCCCATCGCATCGACGGCGATTCGCGAGACTGTCGTCATGATGTGCCGGCCCTCAATCGTCCGAGTCTCAGCCCTCGACGGGGACGATCTCGCGCCCGTTATAGTGGCCGCAGGCCGTGCAGAGGTGATGCGGGCGCTTCAGCTCGCCGCAATTGGAGCATTCCTGGAATGCTTCGGACTTGAGCGCATCGTGCGCCCGCCGCATGCCGCGCCGCGACGGCGTGGTCTTTCTCTTGGGAACTGCCATCTCGGCACCTTCTTGAAAACGCGTGAATTCTGAGCCGCAACAGCCGAGCGTCGTTCCGGATGAGCGGCGGCTCACCGGACCAGCAGCGGGGCAGGTCACGAAGCGAGCCCGCGCGTATAGCCGATTCCCGCGCCGTTGCAAGCCACTGGCCACCATGGCAGGTGATGCCGGACGGGGAGGAGAATAGCATGGAGAGCCTGATACTGCCGGTGGCACTCGCCACAGCCGCCGCAGCCGCGGTGGTCAACCTGTGGCTGGCAGTGCGGATCGGCCGGGTGCGGATCGCCGAGCGAGTCTCGATCGGCGACGGCGGCAACCCCCGGCTGCAGGCGCGGATGCGGGCGCAGCTCAATTTCGCGGAATACACGCCGATCGTCCTGATCCTGATCGCGCTCGTCGAGCTCGCGGGTGGCGGGGGCACAACGCTATGGGGGGTCGCGGCACTCTATATCGTTGGCCGGGTGGCACATGGCTTCGGCATGGACCGGCCCACGCCTAACCCGCTGCGCGCCGGCGGCACCATTGTCACGATGCTGGTCACGCTCGGGCTCGCCGGCTGGGCGGCATGGATCGTCGCCGCCGCCTAGGCTTTCGCCAGCGCCGAATCGGCGACGAAGGGGTTCGTCCGCCGCTCATGCGCGAAGTTGCTCGCCGGACCATGGCCGGGCACGAACACCGTCTCGCCCCCCAGCGGCCAGAGCTTGGTCGTGATCGCGTCGATCAGCTGCTGGTGATCGCCGAGCGGGAAATCGGTGCGCCCGATCGATCCCTGGAACAGCACGTCGCCCACCAGCGCCAGCTTCGACGGAGCATGGTGGAAGACAATGTGGCCCGGCGTGTGCCCCGGACAATGATAGACGTCGAGAACGAGATTGCCGACCGTCACCTGGTCGCCGTCCGCCAGCCACCGATCGGGCTCGAACACCTGCCCGTGCACGCCGAATCGCGCCCCGTCCTCGTCGAGCCGCGCGATCCAGAATCGGTCGGCCTCGTGCGGCCCCTCGATGGGTACTCCCAACTCCTTGGCAAACACGCCCGCCTCGCCGCAATGATCTATATGCCCGTGCGTGAGCAGGATTTTCTCGACGGTGACGCCATGCTGCTGCGCTACCGGCCGCAGCCGATCCAGATCGCCGCCGGGATCGACGAAGGCGCCTCGCATCGTCTCGGTGCACCAGATCAGCGTACAGTTCTGCTGGAGGGGCGTTACCGGGATGATTGCTGCGCGCATCGGGGGATTTGCCATGGATCCGAGATAGACTCGCGATGCCATGGCGGCAACACGGGCTTGCCGCGAACGCCCAAGGGCTGCATCTCGCTATTTCATGGTGTTGCCCGAACCACCTTTCGTGCTGCTCGACGATGCCCGTGCGGAGGGAGCGCCGGCGCGCCTCTATGCCCGGCCCGTCGAAATCGTGGCTGCGTCCACAGCCGATGCGGTCGGCCCGGCGCTTGATCGACTGGGGGCCGCGCGTGCCGAAGGACTGCACGCTGCCGGCTGGATCGCCTATGAAGCGGCCGCGGGCATCGCACCGGAGGGACGGCCGCAACTGCCTGCGCCCGGCACACCGCTCCTGTGGTTCGGACTCTTCGCCGACTATCGCCAGATCGCTTCCGCGCAGGTGCCATCGCTGCTTCCGGATCCCGCCGGCGCCTGGGCAGGCCAACCCGAACCAGCGATCGCGCGCGACGCCTATGGCGCACAATTCGCGCGGGTCGCCGAGCTGATCGCGGCGGGCGACATCTATCAGGCGAACCTCACGTTTCGGGCGTCGGTGCGCACTGCCGGAAGCCCGTCCGCGCTTTACGCGCTCCTGCGCGCCCGGGCGGCCGCGGGCTATGGCGCGCTGGTGGCGACGGGAGACGATTGGCTGCTGTCCTTCTCGCCCGAACTGTTCTTCGCGCTGGAGGGCAATCGGCTGACCGCCCGGCCGATGAAGGGCACTGCGACTCGCGGCTCCAGTCCCGAGGCCGACCGGGCGCTGGCCGAGTCGCTGGCCGCCGATCCCAAGCAGCGCGCAGAAAATCTGATGATCGTCGATCTGATGCGAAACGACATGGCACGCGTCGCGCGCGCAGGCAGCGTCGCAGTGCCGCAGCGCTTTGAAGTCGAGCGCTATCCGACGGTCCATCAGATGGTTTCCACCGTGACCGCCGAACTCGCCCCCGGGCGTGACGCGATCGATGCGCTGCGGGCTCTCTTCCCCTGCGGTTCGATCACCGGGGCTCCGAAGCTGCGCGCGATGCAGGTGATTTCCGAAGTCGAGCACACCCCGCGCGGCATCTATACCGGCGCGATCGGCCGCCTTGATGCCGACGGGGGCGCCATGTTCAACGTCGCGATTCGTACCTTGAAGCTGCAGCAGGATGGCGCCGCGATGGGGCTGGGCTCGGGTGTCGTGGCCGATTCGGATGCAGAGGCGGAATGGCGCGAATGCTTGGCGAAGGGCGCATTTGTCACCGCCGGAGAGACCGGCTTCGACCTGATCGAAACCATGGCGTTCGATCCCGAAGACGGCATGCCGCTGCTCGAGCGCCATCTCGCGCGGCTGAAGGCGAGTGCACGGCACTTCGGCTTCGAGTTCGACCGGCATTCGGCACGCAACGAGCTGCAGGCGGCAACCTTTCGTCTTCGCGAGCCGGCGCGTGTGCGGCTGGTGCTCGCGCCGAGTGGCGCGATAGCGATCGGAATTGCGCCGATGCCGCAGCTCCCCACCCGGCCGGTGCACGTCGCGCTCGCGGCGCGACCAGTTGCGCGAGACGACTTTCGCCTCGCGCACAAGACGAGCCGCCGCGGCTTCTGGAATGCTGCCCGCGCTCCTGGCGCCTTCGAAACGCTGTTCATTGATGACGACGGCTATCTCACCGAAGGCAGCTTCACTTCGATCTTCGTCGAGCGGGACGGGAGGCTGGTGACACCGCCGCTGGCGCGCGGCCTTCTTCCCGGAGTGCTCCGCGCCGAACTGATCGACAGCGGCCGCGCAGTCGAAGGCGACCTTCTGCCTGCCGATCTTGCCGGCGGCTTCCTGCTCGGCAACGCGCTGCGCGGACTGGTTGCGGCTGTTACGGTTGCGGAACCGGCGAAGGCGACAGTATAGCCCGCGCGCTCTTCCTGAAAGGCGCAATCGACATGCAGACTTCCGCCGCCCTCGGCCGTATCCAGCCTTCCGCCACGCTCGCCATGACGAGCCGCGTCATGGATCTCAAGGCGCAGGGCATCGACGTAATCGGGCTGGGCGCGGGCGAACCCGATTTCGACACGCCCGATTTCGTGAAGCAGGCGGCGGTCGAAGCGATCCAGGCAGGCAAGACGAAATACACCAATGTCGACGGCACGGCCGAGCTGAAGGACGCAGTGATCGCCAAGTTCCGGCGCGACAATGGTCTGGCGTTCGAGCGGAATCAGATCTCGATCAACGTCGGCGGCAAGCACACGCTATTCAACGCGATGGTCGCCACCGTCGATCCGGGCGACGAAGTCGTGATCCCCGCTCCCTATTGGGTGAGCTATCCCGATGTCGTCCAGTTCGCGGGCGGTACGCCGGTTTTCGTCGAGGCGGGGCCGGAGCAGCAGTACAAGCTGCGCCCCGAGCAGCTCGAAGCAGCGATTACGTCGCGCACGAAGTGGGTGATCCTCAACTCCCCCTCGAACCCGACCGGCGCCGCCTACAGCCGGGACGAGCTGCGCGCGCTCGGAGACGTTCTCGCCCGGCACCCGGACGTGTGGATCTTCGCCGACGATATGTACGAGCATATCGTCTACGACGGATTCCAGTTCGCGACGATCGCGCAGGTGTGCCCCGAACTCGCGGAACGCGTGCTGACGGTGAACGGCTGCTCGAAGGCCTATGCGATGACCGGCTGGCGGATCGGCTTTGCCGCCGGCGTGTCCTGGCTGATCAAGGCGATGGCCAAGCTCCAGTCGCAATCGACGTCGAACCCCTGCTCGATCGCGCAGGCGGCGGCAGTTGCGGCGCTCACCGGCGATCAGAGCTTCCTCGCCGATCGCGCGGCGGCATTTCAGCGGCGGCGCGATCTGGTGGTCGGGATGCTCAACGCAATCGACGGCATGACCTGCCCCACGCCCGAAGGCGCCTTCTACGTCTATCCCGAATTCTCCGGGCTGATCGGCAAAGCTACTCCCAAGGGCCAGAAGATCGACAGCGACGAAGCGATGGTCGGCTATCTGCTCGACGAAGGACGCGTGGCGGCGGTGCATGGCGCAGCCTTCGGTCTCTCCCCCGCGATGCGGATCAGCTATGCGACCTCGGACGACCTGCTTCGCGAGGCGTGCACGCGGATTCAGGAGGCCTGCGCGGCGCTGAAATAGGCAGTCGCTGAGCGGCTGCAACCGGGCACGAAGAGACGTGCTGCTTGCACACTTGGCGCGCGCTTCCGACATTGCAGTCATGCAGATTCGGAAAAAAGCGATGCTGAAGAGCAGTTTGGCCGCCGCCGCCGGTGCGGGCGTGCTGCTCCTTTCGAGCGGCTCCGGGCACGCCGAGCGCGCCGTCCCCATCCCTGCGCCGCGCGTCGACGTGCCGCGCACCGGCGCGCTACAGACGGCGGTATTCGCCGGCGGATGCTTCTGGGGAGTTGAGGCGGTTTTCGAGAATGTGCGCGGCGTACGCTCGGTGACGAGCGGCTATGCCGGCGGCAGCGCCGGCACCGCGACCTATGCCCAGGTATCGAGCGAGCGGACGCGCCATGCCGAAGCAGTGCGCATCGTCTATGATCCGCGCCAGCTGAGCTATGGACAGCTGATGCGCATCTATTTCTCGGTCGCGCACGATCCGACGCAGCTGAACCGACAGGGCCCCGACACCGGCCCCAGCTACCGCTCTGCGATCTTTCCGCAAAATGCGGCGCAGCGGCGCGCGGCCGCCGCCTATATCGCGCAGCTGGACGAAGCGAATGCCTTCCCCTCGCGCATCGTGACTCGGATCGAATCGGGCAACTTCTACGAAGCCGAGGCGCACCATCAGGACTTCTACCGGCGCAATCCCAACCATCCCTATATCGTGCGTTGGGACAAGCCGAAGGTCGCGGCGTTCCGAGCAGCCTATCCGGATCTCGCCCGCTGACCGATCAGATCAGCGCAAGGCCGGCAAGCGTCCCCACGAGCTCGGGCGGCATCTCGGCGATCCCTTGGGCGGAACTCCCCAGATCGGCCGGCGCATCGGCGTCCTCGAGATAGCGCCAGCCCTGGTGCGCGCGCTTGGGACGCGCCTGGACCAGCACCAGCCGCGGCTCGCAATGGATCGCGACCTTGCCGCCTTCGGCCTCTCCGAAGCCCAGGATCGGCGAACGCGCCACCAGCTTGTGCTTGATGATCCAGTAGAGTGACCCGCCTGCGATCTCGGCATGCCGCTTGGGCAGATAGCGAGTCGTGAGGAAGAATTCGCCCTGCCGCGCACGCAGCGCCAGCCGTTCGTCGAGATGTTCGATACTGTCGTGGCCATAGGCCACCTTGGTCAGATGTAGGGGCACGCGTCCGATCTGGGCGCACGCGCCTCAGCCGACAAGCCCGCTCGCTACCGCCAGGCCCAAGAAGGCGAAGAAACCCATCGAATCGGTCACCATCGTGACGAACACCGACGAGGCGACCGCCGGATCCTGGCCGAGCCGCTCCAGCGTCACCGGCACCAGCACGCCCGCCAGCCCTGCGACGAGCACGTTGATCACCATCGCCGCTGCGATAACGACGCCGAGCTGCGGATTCGCGAAGACCAGCGCGGCACCGATCCCCAGCAGGACCGCGATCGTCGCGCCGTTGAGCAAGGCGACGACGATCTCTCGCCTGATCGTGCGCAAGGTGTTCGATTGCGTCAGCTGGTTGGTCGCGAGCGCACGCACCGCGATTGCCATCGTCTGGGTGCCTGCATTGCCGCCGATCGAGGCAACGATCGGCATCAGCACCGCCAGCGCCACCATCTGCTCGATCGCCGCGCCGAACTGGGCGATGATGAACGAGGCGACCAGCGCCGTGAACAGATTCGCCACCAGCCACCGAACGCGCGAGCGATAGCTGTCCCGCACCGGCTCGTTGATGTCGCCGTCGCCCGCGCCGGAAAGCAGCAGGGCGTCCTCGCCCGCTTCCTCGCTGATGATGTGGACCACGTCGTCCACCGTGATCATCCCGACCAGTCGCCCGCCCGCATCGATCACCGCCGCAGAGATCAAGGCGTATTTCTGGAAGCGCAGCGCCACTTCCTCCTGATCCATATCGACCGGAATCAGCGTCTGCTCGCGCCGCATCACGTCGGTTACCTGGACGACGCGCGGGGTTCTGAGCAGCCAGGAAAGGTGGCAGGTTCCGACCGGCCGATGCGCCGGGTCGACGACGAAGATCTCCCAGAAATCGGTCGACAGCTCTTCGTCGGAGCGCAGATAATCGATGACGTCGCCGACAGTCCAATGCTCGGGCACCGCGATCAGCTCGCGCTGCATTAACCGGCCGGCGGACTCCTCGGGATAGCTCAGTGCCTCCTCGATGGCGGCGCGATCGTCGGGATCGAGCGCCCGCAGCACCGCTCGCTGGTCCTCCTCCTCCAGCGTCTCGATGATCGCGACGGCATCGTCGGTATCGAGTTCGGCGGCAAGATCGGCGACCTGATGCGGCTCGAGCGCGGCGAGCAGCTCCTCGCGCACCCAGTCGTTCATTTCCGCAAGAACGTCGCCGTCGAGCCGATCGGACAATGCGGCGGCGAGCGCGGGCCGGAGATCGGCGGGCGTCAGCTCGATCAGATCAGCGATGTCCGCCGGATGGAGCGGCTCGACGCGCGCCTTCGCCGCTTCGGTGTCCCCCTCTTCGACGGCGTCGAGCACTGACCGTACGAATTCGGGCTTCAGCCGGTCGTCGGCATCGAGCTCGCCTTCGTCGAGAGCGGGTTCGGGAGGCAATTCGGTTTCGCTCATATCCGGCCTCCTCGCCACCTCTGCGTTGCCGCTCTAGCTGGCTCGCGCCGCCCTGCCAACGGCCGCTGACACCGCGCGTCGCGCGGATTTGCATGTCGCAGGCCGGACGCCTAGGGGCGGGCCAACCCTTTCCCAGGAGCATGATGATGAGCGACGCGAAGACACTGGTGATGACCCTCGAGGGCGGCGACGTCCACATCCGCCTCCGTCCTGACCTTGCGCCGAACCATGTCGCGCGGATTGCGGGTCTCGCCGACCGCGGCTTCTACGACGGCACCGTGTTCCACCGCGTGATCGACGGTTTCATGGCGCAGGGCGGCGACCCGACGGGAACCGGCATGAGCGGTTCGGACGAGCCCAATCTGAAGCAGGAGTTCAGCCGCGAACCGCATGTCCGCGGCATCTGCTCGATGGCGCGCACGATGGATCCGGACAGCGCCAACAGCCAGTTCTTCATCTGCCTCGACGACGCGACCTTCCTCGACGGCCAGTACACCGTCTGGGGCGAAGTGACCGAGGGGATGGAGCATGTCGACGCGCTGCCCAAGGGCGAGCCGCCGCGCGATCCCGGCAAGATCGTGAAGATGCGCACTGCCTGATCAGAGCGGGCAGCGCCGTCGCTAGTGCTCGACGCAGCCCAGCGCTTCGATCAGCCAATCGTGAAACAGCCGTACCGGCCGCGTCGTCAGTGCGCGCGGCCGGCAGACGAACCAATAGCTGTACTGGCTCTCCACGGTCAGATCGAACAATCGCACCAGCCGCTCGTCACGCGCCGATTCGAAATGCGATTCGAGCATGAAGGCCACGCCAAGGCCTTGCGCGGCAGCCTCCAGCATCAGGGTGCCCGAATCGAAGAAATCGACTGCCGCCGGCTCGAGATCCGGCAGGCCCGCTGCCGCGCGCCAGGCGGTGAAGGTTTCGGGCATGTCGCGATGGACGAGCGCAGTCAGGCGGGAGATCTGCCGCGGGTCGGTCACCGGATCGGCGCCTTCGACCAGCGTGCGGGCGCCAATCACGTGCACGCGATTGCGGTCAAGGCGCCGCGCATAGAGGCCCGGATCGATTTCGCGCGCGATGACGATCGCTGCGTCCAGCCCGTCGCCCAGCCGCGCCACGCCGTGGCCGGCAGTATCGACGTCGAGGTGCAGCTCCGGATGGCGCCGCTTGAGCTCGGGAAGTCGAGGCATCAGTCGCTGCGTCGCGAACAGCGGCAGCACGCCAAGCCGCAGCCGCAGCAACTCGGTGCCACTTGTCATCATCTCGACCGCATCCGCCATCGAGTCGAGCGCTGGCGCGACGAGCGCCAACAGCCGCTCGCCGTCGGTATTGAGTTTCAGGGCCTGGTGCCGCCGCTCGAAGAGCGGTTTGCCGATGAAGCGTTCGAGCGACTGCACGCGCCGACTGAGCGCAGGGGAGGAAAGCGCAAGCTCCTCGGCGGCCGCCTTGACCGAGCCGAGGCGAGCGACCTGCACGAATGCCTCGATGGCCGTGAGTGGGGGAAGCCGTCGCATCCGCTTCTTGTGCGCTGCGTCAGATGCTTTTGCGAGAAGAAATATTGCAACTCGCGCGCGCATTACGCGGCGCAGCGAGACTCGCCCCACCTCCGGGCAGTTGCATCAGTTGCAATTCAGCCGTTTCCTTTCGCACTTGCACAATGACCTTCCGCACCGCACATACGGCAAGCCTTTCAGGCATCCTCTCCTAAACCTTTCAAGGCCGGTCCGTTGGACCGGCCATTTTTTTTGCCACCGCCCCGCCCTCGCGGGAGCGGAACCCCACTCCTATGTTACGCGCTTGCCAGCCGACAAGGAGTGGACATGGCCGACGACGAACCGCCCGTACACAAGCTGCAGGTCGCCAACTCGCGTCCCGAGGATAGCGGCCGCGGTCTCGCGCGTCTGCCGCGCAGCATGATGGCTGCGCTGGGCCTTCAGGAAGGCGATGTCGTGAAGATCGAGGGAAAGCGTGCGACGCCCGCGCGCGCGGTATTGCCCTATGCCGAAGACGAAGGGCTGGAAATTCTCCGGATCGACGGGCTTCAGCGCGCCAATGCCGGCGCGGGTGCCGGCGATCTGGTCGAAATCCGAAAGGCAGAATCGAAGCCGGCGGCGCGCGTCGTCTTCGCGCCGGCGCAGGCCAATCTGCGGCTCCACGGCTCGGCCAACGCTCTCCAGCGCACGTTTCTCGGCCGGCCGCTGTGCCAGGGCGACACCGTCGCCACGGTGGGCCAGCAGCGCGTGGCGGACATTCCGCCGAACGTCGCGCAGTTCCTGCGTGCGCCTGCCTATGCGCTTCAGGAAATCCGGCTCAACGTACTGTCGACCACGCCGCGCGGCATCGTTCACATCGATGCGGAGACCGAGATCGAGCTGCGCACCGATTATGAAGAGCCGAAAGAAAGCCGTCGCGCCGACGTCACCTATGACGATCTCGGCGGCATGTCCGACACGATCGATCAACTGCGCGAGATGGTCGAGCTGCCGCTGCGCTATCCGGAGCTGTTTCAGCGGCTCGGCGTCGATCCGCCGAAGGGCGTGCTGCTCCACGGGCCGCCGGGCACCGGCAAGACTCGTCTCGCGCGCGCCGTGGCGAACGAGAGCGACGCGAATTTCCTGCTGATCAACGGCCCCGAAATCATGGGTTCGGCCTATGGCGAATCCGAAAAGCGCCTGCGCGAGGTGTTCGAGGAGGCGAACAAGTCGGCACCGTCGATCGTGTTCATCGATGAGATCGATTCGATCGCGCCCAAGCGCGATCGCGTCTCGGGCGAGGCCGAGAAGCGACTCGTGGCGCAATTGCTGACGCTGATGGACGGGCTGGAGGCGCGCGCGAACGTCGTGATCATCGCCGCCACAAACCGTCCGGAGGCGATCGACGAGGCGCTGCGCCGCCCGGGCCGGTTCGATCGCGAGATCGTCGTGGGCGTTCCCGACGAGCGCGGCCGCCGCGAGATCCTGGGCATCCACACCCGCGGCATGCCGCTCGACGAGGACGTCGACCTCAACGAGCTGGCACGCACCACGTACGGCTTCGTCGGGGCCGATCTCGCCGCGCTCACACGCGAGGCGGCGATCGACGCGGTGCGCCGCATCATGCCCAGGCTCAATCTCGCCGAAGGAACGATTCCCGCCGAAGTGCTCGATTCGCTTTCGGTGCGCCGCGACGATTTTCTCGAGGCGCTCAAGCGCATCCAACCCTCGGCGATGCGCGAAGTGATGGTCCAGGCGCCGCAGGTTCGCTGGGAGGATGTCGGCGGGCTCGACGAAGCGCAGATGCGGCTCAAGGAGGGCGTGGAACTGCCGCTCAAGGATCCCGACGCCTTCCGGCGCCTCGGGATACGTCCGGCCAAGGGGTTCCTGCTCTATGGCCCGCCCGGAACCGGCAAGACGCTGCTCGCCAAGGCAGTCGCGCGCGAGGCGGAGGCGAATTTCATCGCCACCAAATCGAGCGACCTGCTCTCCAAATGGTATGGCGAAAGCGAGCAGCAGATCGCGCGGCTCTTCGCCCGCGCGCGGCAAGTGGCGCCCTGCGTCATCTTCATCGACGAACTCGATTCGCTTGTCCCGGCGCGGGGCGGCGGACTGGGTGAGCCGCAGGCGACCGAGCGGGTGGTGAACACGATCCTCGCCGAGATGGACGGGCTCGAGGAGCTGCAATCGGTGATCGTGATCGGCGCAACCAACCGGCCCAATCTGGTCGATCCCGCACTACTCCGCCCCGGTCGCTTCGACGAGCTGATCTATGTCGGGGTTCCCGGCGAGGAAGGCCGTCGCCGCATCCTGAAGATCCAGACCGAGCGGATGCCGCTCGCCGCGGACGTCGATCTCGACGCGCTTGCCGCACGCACCGATCGGTTCACCGGCGCCGACCTGGAGGATCTGGTCCGTCGCGCGGGGCTCGTCGCGCTGCGCCGCTCGCTCGCGACGCGCGAAGTGGCGATGGAGCATTTCGAGGAGGCACTGCAGGATGCGCGTGCCAGCGTCACCCCGGAGATGGAGCGGGACTATCAGCAGATGAAGGCGAAGCTGAAGCAGGATGCAATGGCGATCCAGCCGATCGGCTTCATTGCTCCGGGGATGCTTCAGGCGCGGGACGCAACGAAGCACGAAGACTGAACCAGACATAGGCCAGGAGCAGCACCAGCCCGGCCGCTGCCGCGAGATACGGCAGCGGCCGCCACAGCTGGTAGAGCCCCACGCCGATCGATGGACCCAGCACATAGGCCGCGCCGTTGACCGACGTCACCTTGCCCGCGATCGAGCCCTGCACCTCGGGGCCCACCGCGAGCGACGAGCCGGCGGTAAATCCGGGCCGTGCGAATCCGAAGCCGAGCGACGCCAGCGCATAGCCTAAAGCGATGCCATAGTGGCTGCTCGCCAAACCCGTCGCGGCGCACCCGACGGCTGCGACTGCGGCACCGATCAGCACCAGCCCGCGCGGCTTAAGGTCGAACAGCGGAATGAGGCCCCATTGCGCGAGAAGCGCCGATCCGGCGCCGATCATCAGCACCAGTCCGGTCGGCTGCAGCGCCTCCAGCGGGCTGACGCCAAGACGGTCGATCACCAGAAAGCCGATCACCTGCGCGCTCATCGCCTGTGCATGCCCGACGACCAGGCCGACGATGATCCACGCGCGCACACGCGGGTCGAAGAAGCCGACCGGGGGTGCGCGCTCGGCGGCCGCCGCGGTCACGCTAGCGCCCGAGGTCTGCCCGCCGATCGTCGGATAGCTCACCGCCGCACCATGCGATTCCTCGGCTTCGTCGCGCGGAAGCAGGCGCGCGACGGCGATCCAGAGCACGACGCCCGCCAAGCTGAACAACAGCGCCGGGCCGGCCAGGCCGATCTCCGGTCCGCCCCGCCAGAGGCTGCCGAGTACAAGGTACGGCGCGATCGCAGGGCCGAGAATCGTGCCGAGCCCGAACGCGGAGGCAAGCAGCGACAGCGCCTTGGTGCGTTCGGCGCGCGAGGTGCGCCCGGCAACCAGCGCCTGCACCGCCGGGGGTGCGGCCGACCCGAGGCTGCCGTAGATCAGCCGCCCACCGACGAAGGCGATGAAGGTCGCGACCGGCGCCAGCCAACCGTTGATCCCGGCCGCGAGGAAGACACCGCACAGAAACAGCGAGATCGTGTAGCCGGCGACGCCTACCAACACCATCTGCCGCCGGCCGTGCCGATCCGAGCGGTTCGCCCAATAGGGCGCGGCGATCACCCAGAGCAGCGCCGAGACCGAGAATGCGGCGGCGACGATACTGTCGGCCACGCCGAGCGAGCGACCGAGCGCCGGCAGAACCGACTGCATCGCCGTGTTCCCGGCCGCATTGGCCAGCATCACGACGAACAGGAGCAGGAACAGCCGGTCGAATCGTCCGCCCCCCACGGGCGGAGCGGAAACGACTGGCGAGTGCGGAGTTTCTCCCATCGAACCAGCGCTTAGGCGCATTGGCGGGCGGCGCAAGCACCGACCCGCCCGGCTCGTCGCGAATCGCGCGCTGCGCGATTGACGCGCGTGTGCCGCGCGCACACATCAGGGGCATGGAACAGATCAATCTTTCCGAATCCGAATGGCGCAGGAAGCTCAGCCCGGACCAGTTTCACGTCCTGCGTCAGGCCGGGACCGAGGTGCCCTTTTCGGGCCGCTACAACGACAACAAGGCCGATGGAATCTATCGCTGCGCCGGCTGCGCCAATCCGCTGTTCGACAGCGCCGACAAATATGATTCGGGATCGGGCTGGCCCAGCTTCACGCAACCGATGAGGCCCGACGCGGTCGACGAGCATCGCGACGTGACGCACGGCATGGTCCGCACCGAAGTGCGCTGCGCCCGCTGCGATGGCCATCTCGGCCATGTCTTTCCGGATGGCCCGCCGCCGACGGGGCTGCGCTACTGCATGAATTCGGTTGCGCTCGACTTCCGTTCACGCTCAGGCAACGACAGTGCTGCTAGCGGCAGCCAATCCGCCGTCTCCTAGGCGGAAAGAGCGGGAAGAGCCGGTCAAGGCGTGAGCAGTTTTTCGCAACAGGCCAGTCATGCCTGGCATTCGTTCCTGGGCCTGCCCTGGAAGCGCATTTTCCTGTGGACGATCGGTGTCGGCGCGGCACTGGCGCTGCTGGGCGCGGTGGCGCTGCTGATCGCCGTCTATTCGACGCGCGCGTCGCTGCCGAGCTTTCATGAGCTGAAATCGTCTCCGAACGGGCAGATGATCCGCGTCCGCGCCTCGGACGGATCGGTCCTGGTCTCCCTCGGGCCCAGCTATGGGGAGTGGATCGAGCACGACGATATCCCCGAAGTGATGCGCGATGCGATGGTCGCGGTCGAGGACCGGCGATATTATTCGCATCCCGGCGTCGATCCGGTTGCGCTGGCGCGAATCGCCAAGTTCGCGATCGACAATCGCAACACGGGGCGTCGCCTTCAGGGCGCATCGACCATCACCCAGCAGGTGGCGCGTACGATCTTCCTGTCGAACAAATATGATGTCGGCCGCAAGCTGCGCGAGATGGTGCTGGCGCTGGCGATGGAGCGCAAGTTCAGCAAGGACCAGATCCTCGAGCTTTATCTGAACAAGGTGTATTTCGGCGGCGGCGCCTACGGCATCGACGCCGCCAGCCGCCGCTTCTTCGGGCATGACGCGACCGAGCTCTCGCTGGCCGAGGCCGCAGTCATCGCCGGGCTGGTGAAGGCACCTTCGCGCTATTCGCCCACTGCCGACGCTCAGGCGGCGGTGGACCGCGCCAGCACGGTGCTGCGCCTGATGGTCGAGACCGGCACGATCACTCCGGCGCAGGCCGCCGCCACGGATCCAGAGGAGGTCGAACTGGCGCCGGAGCCGCGCCAGAACAGCGTGCGCTACTTCACCGATTGGGCGCTGCCGCAGCTGGAAGTGCTGATCGACGAAACCGAAGCCCCGCTGGAAGTCTGGACCACGCTCGACCCCGCGATGCAGCGCGCAGCCGACGCGGCGATCCGCGACAATGCGCCGGCAGGGGTGCAGGGTGCGCTCGTCTCGCTGGACCGCGACGGCGCGGTACGCGCGATGGTGGGCGGCAAGGATTATGTCTCGTCGATCTACAATCGGGCGACCCAGGCCGAGCGCCAGCCGGGATCGGCCTTCAAGCTGTTTGTCTATCTCGCGGCGCTGGAGGCGGGCTATCGCCCCGACGATCTGGTCACCGACGAGCGGATCGACATCAACGGATGGCAGCCGCGCAACAGTTCCGGCCGCTTTTCGGGCGAGATGTCGCTGCGCACGGCGTTCGCCTATTCGGTCAACACGGTCGCCGCCAAGCTTGGTGCCGAAGTCGGCTTCGGGACCGTCGCCGACATGGCGCGCCGCTTCGGCGTAACGACTGAGATCAACACGCAGCCGGCGATGGTGCTCGGCACATCGAACGTGCGGCTGATCGACATGACTCGCGCCTTCGCGGCTGTCAGCCAGAACGGAGTCGCGGTCACGCCCTATGGCATCACGCGAGTCACTGCGAACGGCGAGACGATCTATACCCATCAGGTCGATCGATCGCGCGTGCTGGTGGCGCCTTATGTCGCCGCGCAGATGATCGACCTTCTGCAGACGGCGGTGAATACCGGCACGGGACGCGCGGCGCAGATCGGCCGGCCGGTCGCCGGAAAAACCGGCACCACCACGGCCAACAAGGATGGCTGGTTCCTGGGCTTTTCGAGCGGCCTCACCACGGGCGTCTGGATGGGGCGCGACGATGCGCGCGCCGTTCCGGGTCTGGGCGGCGGCACTGCTCCCGCCCGGGCATTCGCGGCCTTCATGCGACCCGCGGTTGCCGGCCGGCCGGTGGAGGAATTCGCGACCGAAGTGACACTTCCCGAATGGCAGCTCGAGCCTGAAGCCGACGCCTATTATGAGGGGCCGGACAACGGCCTCTTCGTAGATGAATATGGCAATCCGATCGATTCGGGCGCGCCGCTTCCCGAGGGCGATATGCCTGCCGATCCGGCGGAAGGCGAAGGCCGGCTCGACCAGGACTGGATGGACCGGGTACTTGGCCGCACGCCTCAGGATGAGGTGCCTGCCCAGCAGCAGCCGCTACCGCCCCAGCCCCAGCCTCAACCGCAAGCCCGGCAACCCTCGCTCACGCCGCCTTCCGATCGCGCGCCGCCGCCTGCAGGGGGCGGCCCTTCCGCCGGCATTGGCGATCCGCGCGACCGCCAGCGCGAGCCCGCGCGCACTCCGCCGCCGATCCCGACCATCGCTCAGGAATAGCGGCCGATCCGGTGTAACCGGGGGCCATGGGCGCGCAGCCACGCCCGCGCCGGCGCCGGATCGCATCCGAGCAGCGTTGCGGTGAGTGCATGAAAGGCGGGTCCGTGATTCATGTGGACGCGATGCGCCACTTCATGGGCCACTGTCGCTCGGCGTACGAAATCGGGTGCAAGCACCAGCCGCCAGCTGTAGCGGATCGCGCCGGACGAAGCGCAGCTCCCCCACCGCGACCGCGGATCGCCGATCGCCACTCGGGAGACGGTGACTCCGGCAAGCGCGGCGAGTTCGCTCGTTTCGGAGCGCAGCAGCGCCAGCGCCTCGCTCCGCAGCCAGCGCTCGACTCGCTTGTCCAGCCCTTCCGCCGGTCCGCCGCACAGCAGCCGGTTGCCTTCGCGCCGGGGCGTGCGCGCGCGCGCATCGAGGGCGACGATTTCGAGTTCGGCGTCGCCGAACGGAATCCGCGCGCCCGGCACGAACGGCAGTGCCGGCGCCAGCCGCGCACGCTGGGCCTCGATCCAGCCGCGCTTCTCCTCCGCCCAATCGAGGCCGTGGCGCAACGCCACGCGCGGCGGCAGCGTCAAGCGTGCCTGGCCGCTCGCCGGATCGAAGGAAAGCTTCATTCGGCGTGCGCGCGGATGACGAACAACTTCGATGTCGTTCACAGTGCCCGTTCGACGAGATGGTGCTCGAAATCGCCCGCATCGTCTTCCGATACGGTCCAGCCGCGCGTCGATTCGCCTGCGCGGTGCACTGCTTCGGGATCACCGCAGACGAGATAGTGCCACTCGGGAAGCTGCTCCCCCGCTGCGCGCAGGCGATAGGCGCAGGTTGCAGGGAGCCAATCGATCGTCCGCACGCTCCTTGCCGTCAGCCGCACGCATTCGCTGACGAAGGCATGGCGGTGCCGATAGTCGCTGCATCGCCCGCTCGACCGATCGAGCAACCGACAGGCGACATTGGTTGGCAGCAGCTCGCCCGTATCTTCGTCTTCCAGCTTGTGGACGCAGCATTTGCCGCATCCGTCACACAATGCTTCCCACTGCGCCCGGTCGAGCCGATCGAGCGGCACGTCTTCCCAGAAGCGGCCGCTCACTGGACCCAGCGATCGAGGCCTTCCGCCACGGCCTCCGGCGACTCGTCGGCGTGCAGCAGCGCGATCGGATCGCCTTGGGGTCCCATGAGATAGGCCTGGCGGCTGTGGTTGACGAGATAGGCGTCGTTCCCCGGCGACTGCTGCTTCTCGTGCCAGATCGCATATTCCTGGGCGACTTCCGCGATCGCCTCTTGGCTTCCGGTCAATCCCACGAGACGCGGATGGAAGGCGGACGTGAATTCCGCCAGCACCTCGGGCGTATCGCGCTCGGGATCGACGGTGATGAAGATCGGCGCAACCCGGGCGCCGCGCTCCGGGTTCGCGGCCTCGAATGCCCGCAGCCCGGCGGCGATGTTCTGCACGTCGACGGGGCACACGTCGGGGCACATGGTGTAGCCGAAATAGACGATCCGGTACTTGCCGGCGAAGTCGCTGTCGCGCACCGCCCGCCCCTGCTGGTCGGTGAGCGCGAACGGGCCCCCGATCGCGGCACCGGCGAGCGGCGGCCGCATGGGCTCTCCGCCATTGCCGCAGGCCGAGAGCGCGGCGGCGGTGAGCAGCAGGGCGAGCGAAGTGGCGATCCTGTTCATGGTATCGCTGGAAATGATCTGATAGGCTTCGATTTACAAGGGTTCCCAGGCAAGAGGTCGCTTTCCGTCATGTTCCGCAAGCTCGTGCGCGTCGCCGCAGCAGCCGTCGCACTCGCATTCGTCGCCACCCCCGCAGCGGCGCAGAATTTCTCCGACGGCTACAAGTTCCTGAAGGCGATTCGCGATGCCGACGGCACGGAGGTGATGAACTTCCTCAACACTCCGGGTCAGCGGATCGTGAACGCGCGTGACCAAACGACGGGCGAGGCCGCGCTGCACATCGTCGCCAAGCGCAAGGATCTCACATACCTTCGCTTCCTGCTTCAGCGCGGCGCCAACCCCGACATTCGCGACAGCGACGGCAATTCGCCGATGATGCTCTCGGCCAATCTGCGCTGGCTGGAGGGAATCGAGGCACTGATCGCAAAGGGCGCGGACGTGAATCTGGCCAACACCCGTGGGGAGACGCCGTTGATCGTCGCGGTGCAGCGCGAGGATTACCAGCTCGTCCGCACGTTGCTGGATGCCGGTGCCGACCCGGACCGTCCCGATCTTCTCGCCGGACTTTCCGCGCGCGAATATGCCGCGCGCGACGTTCGGTCGCAGTCGATCCGCAACCTCCTCGAAGCAGCGCCGCGCATCGAGCGGGCGAATGTTTCCGGGCCGACGCTGCGCTGACTGCGGGCCCGTGAGCCGCTCAGACCGGCGGCTCGACTTCGGGATCGACCAGGTGGAGCAGGCGCCGGCCTGCCCGTCGAGCGAAGGCAAGCGTGCATTTGCGCCGAGTCGCTGGCGCCATTGGCGCGCTCTGCGCCTCGCGCAGGATCGCCGCGTCATATCTGTCCGCCACGATGATGCCGGTGCGCTCTGGAAGGAAGCTTGGCTGCGCGAGCGGACTATGATCGAATCCCGCGGGCACCGCCCAGAAGAAGCGGTCGCAATGCGCGAGGTAATCGGTCCATTTCGAGTCGCCGAGCAAGTCCGCGCGTGACACTTTGATCTCGACGATGACGATGGTGCCACGCGAATCGAGCGCCATCAGGTCGGCGCGACGCCCGTCGCTCAGCGACACCTCGGCCATCGCCACGCAGTCGTGGCGAAGCAGCATCCGGCAGACTCCGCGCGCCACGTCTCCGGCTTGGAGAGGAAGCGGCGAATCCGATCTGCCGGCGGTCGGGAGCGGCTCCTGGCGCATGCGCCGGGCGCTAGAACGTTTCACGAACGGGGGGAAGGGCGGCCCCTTCCCCCGCTTCGATCAACGATAGAAGATATGGTTGCCGATGGCGGCCACGCGCGGGCGGCCCCAGTTCGGCGAGACATAATTGGCGTGGAAGAACAGCGCTTCGGGCACGGGGCTTTCCCACAGGTCGCGCTCAGCGACCTGCGCCACGGCCAGCGCGCGCCGCCATGCGCGGTCGTTCGGCGGCGTCGGCAGGCGACCGCCCCGAACGAAGGAGAACTGGCCACGCTGCGTGAGCACCGAGCAGACCGAGCGCGGATAGCGGCCGGAGGCTGCGCGATTGAGGATCACATTGGCCACCGCCAGCTGGCCGGCCAGCGGCTCGCCCTTCGACTCGTAGTAAACGCCGGTCGCAAGGCAGCGGAGTTCCCGATCGGCCGCGGCAGCGGTGTTCTGCGCATCGACGGCCTCGGAGAGCGAAGCGAACTCCGCATCGATCGCATCTTCCTCGGAGGCGTCGGCGACGACAGGCGAGTCGCCGGTCTGGATATTGCCGATCGCGGGAAGCGGAACCGCCGCAGCGGGCGGCGGGGGAACCGTTTCGAGTTCCTGAGGGTTGAACTGTTGGAGGGCCGCGTCCTGGAGTTCGAACGCGAACCCCGGCGTCGTGGCGCTTGCCACTGCGCCAGCACAAAAAGTCACAGCCGCGATTGCCGCAGCGCGAAACGTGAGCTTCATCTATCTTCGTGTGAATGCGGTGAGTACGCGGCTCAGTCCCTTTTCAAAATCAGGGACTGCCGGGTTCCCCCCCGACTGCGTAACCGGCCGATTTCACACCTCGACAGGCACAACGCGATCTTAACGAGGCGCGCTAATCCTTCCGCAGTGCACCAAAGTCAATCGAAAAGGATCGTTTCAGCGGCGAACCGTTCCGCCGCTGCGATATCCAGCTCAATAACCCATAGATCCGGATCGCGCGCGCGCCGCCGCTGCCAATAGGCCGTGGCATCGGCTTCCTGCGCCAGATCCGAAGGGCCGGATTCGAGCAGAACCGCCCTTCCTTGCGGTCCCAGGCCACGCTCGTAGAAGCTCGGATTCGCGCCGCGTTCCAGCGCCAGGATAAGGATTCCGCCCGCCTGGGCGTCGCCGCGGGCGAGCACTGCGGCAGCGCCTCCTTCGGAATGCACTCGGCGGATCAGTGCGCTCACCAGCACGCCGCTGGCGGGCCGGTCGCTCACGCCGCATCCTTGCGATAGCCCGGCAGAGTAGCGAGCGGAATCCGGGACCGCATGAAGGTGCCCGTACCGCGTGCCGCTTCCTCGCCGCTCGAATCGACGAGTCGCGCCTCCGCGACGAACACGCGCCGCTGCCCGCTTACCCAACGTCCTTCGGCAACCACCGGCCCCTCCCGCAGCGGCCGAGTGAACAGCAGATTGAACGCGGTGGTCAGCAGAAACCGATCGGTCACGAGGCTGTTGGCGGCGTAGAAGGCCGCATCGTCGAGCATCTTGAAATAGCTGGTGCCATGCGCGGCGCCGCCGGCGTGAAAGAACCGGCTGTCGATGGTGAAGAGAATTCGCGCGAAGCCGCTCGCTGAGATCTCGAGCTCGGATTCGAACAGTCGGTTGATCGGCGCGGCAGCGTAGAGCGATTCGAGCGCGCGAAAATGCGCCTCGGCGCCCACGACGGCGGGCGGAGCGGAATCAGGCAGCGTCACGGGACTCCACGGCCGACAGCAGTGCGAAAAGGGCATCGGTGGAGCCTGCACCGCGAAGCTTGTCAGTGAAGGCGCGGTCGCGCATCTGGCGCGAGACTCGCGCCAGCGCCTTGAGATGCGCGGCACCCGCTCCCACCGGCGACAGCAGCAGAAACACCAGATCGACCGGCAGATCGTCGACTGCCGCGAAGTCGATCGGCTGTTCCAGTCGAGCGAAAACGCCCACCACGCGCCGCAGCCCTTCGAGCTTGCCGTGCGGAATGGCGATCCCACCGCCGAAGCCGGTTGATCCAAGTCGCTCCCGTGCGGAGATCGCACGAGTCACCTGCTCTGAATCGACGGCATAGGCACTGCTCGCGATCACTCCGAGCTGATGGAACAGTGTCTTCTTGCTGCCGACGGTCAGGCCCGCGACGACGGCCTCGGGCAGGAGCAAATCGCTGAGATCGGTCATTCGAGTTCCAGATTGCCGGAGGCGCGGCAGAATCGGGTCAGGACGTGCGATTTGGCTCCACCCAGCCGATCGTGCCGTCGTCGCGCCGATACACCATATTGTAGGCGCCGCTAACGCTGTTGCGGAAGAGAAGCGCATTGGTATTGCGAAGATCGAGCATCATCACTGCGTCGGACACGCTCGCATCCGGCACGTCGACTCGCGTCTCCGCGACGATCGGCGGCGCATCGGATGCTTCTTCCTCTTCGGCACTGCCGAACACTGTATAGCCCGCATTGTCGACGGCGGCGCTTTCGATCGCCGCGATCTGCTGGCTGTTGTTCCGGTCCTTGAGCCGCCGCATGTAGCGGCGCAGCTGCTTTTCGATCTTGTCGGCCGCGCCGTCGAACGCGCCATGCGCATCCATGCCGCTGTTGCTCCCCTTGAGCACCAGCCCCTGCATCACATGGGCGACGATGTCGCAGGTGAAGCCATTGTCGTGCGGCCCCTTGCCGAAAGTGACCTGGGCCGAAATCGCGCGCGAGAAATATTTGTCGGCGATACCCTGGAGGCGGTCGTCCACATGAGCCCGCAAGGCGTCTCCCGTATCGACCTGATGGCCCGAAACGCGGATATCCATGACATACTCTCCAAACGCTGTTTAGGGCGTGCACCTAGGCACCCGCCCGGGGAGCGTCAACTGGAGGCCGCCGCGTGCCACAGCGGCGATTCCAGCGTCGCGACGAAGGCGGCATGCCGCTCTAGCTCTGCGCGCGTGGCGGCGAATGGCCGCGCCGGGCGCACATGCACCCGCGAAGGCGCCTCGCGCGGCGTTTCGGGCATCACGGGCGCGTCCTCGACGAGACCCAGAGTGATCTGACGCCCGCCCGTCAGCTCGACATAGACCTGCGCCAGCAGCTGGGCGTCGAGCAGCGCGCCGTGCACCGTGCGCTGGCTCAAATCGATGCCATAGCGCGTGCACAGTGCGTCCAACGTGTGCTTCGCCCCAGGGTGCCGAACGCGAGCGATCGTCAGCGTATCGACCATCCGGTCGCCGTGCACCTGAGGGCGCCCGCACCGGCCGAGTTCGCCGTTCAGAAACCCGAAGTCGAAGCTCGCATTATGCGCGACCAGCGGGCAATCCCCGAGGAACTCGAGCAGTTTCTCGCAAATATCAGGAAACAGCGGCTTGTCGGACAGGAACACGTCGGAAAGGCCGTGCACGGCGAACGCCTCGGCCGGCATGCGTCGCTCGGGGTTCAGATAGGCGTGGAAGCTGCGCCCGGTGGGCACGCGATTGACCAGCTCGACACAGCCGATCTCGACCAGCCGGTCGCCGCCCGGAAAGCTCAGTCCCGTCGTTTCGGTATCAAACACGATTTCGCGCATGGCTTGCTTATTCCTCGGGCGCGCCGGTGAGGCAAGCGATCACCTCACGCAACGCCGCTCGCGTCGCATCGAGGGATCCACCCGTCGGAATGACGAAGTCGGCGCGCGCGCGCTTTTCCGCGTCCGGAAGCTGTTTCGCGCGGATGGCTTCGAATCGGTCCTCGGTCATGCCCGGCCGGGCCAGCACGCGGGCACGCTGCACCTCGGCAGGCGCCGACACCACCGCGATCCTGTCGACCTGCCGCCAGCCACCACTCTCGAAGAGAAGCGGAATATCCAGCAGCACGAGCGGCGCATCGCTGTTTGCAGCCAGAAACCTCTCTCGCTCGGCGGCGACGGCGGGGTGCACCAGCGCCTCCAGCCGGGCGAGCGCGGCGGGATCGCCGAACACCGCTTCGCCCAAGGCCGTGCGATTCACCCCTGCGTCGCCGGTCGTATCGGGGAACGCCGCCTCGATCTCCGCGACCAGTTGGCCCCCCGGCCCCTGGAGCCGGTGCACCACTGCATCGGCATCGAACACGGGGATACCTTCGTCGGCGAACATCTGCGCGACCGTCGATTTGCCCATGCCGATCGATCCGGTGAGCCCCAGCACGATCATCGCAGCAACAGCGCGCGGAGTTCGTCGTCGCGATCGCGCGGCGGCTGGACGCCGAAAAACAGCTCGAACGCCAGAGCAGCCTGGCCGATCAGCATCTCGAGTCCGTCGATCGTATCGATCTCCCGCGCCCGCGCGCGCGCCAGCAGAGGAGTTTCGAGCGGCGCATAGACGAGGTCGTACACGAGCGCGTCCTGGGGGAGCGGCGCGAGATCAAGGTCGAGCGGCGGCTGGCCAGCCATGCCCAGCGGGCTCGCATTCACCAGCAGATCGACCGGTGGCAGCGGCGCATCGAGCGGTACTGCATCCCCCTTGATCCCGAAGGTGGCAAGCAGCCCCGCTGCCTTGAGCGCATTGCGGTTGAACAGCGTGACTCGACCGATCCCGACTTGCGACAGCGCAAAGAGGACCGCCCGCGCCGCGCCCCCCGCGCCGATCACCGCGGCATGCGCTCCGTCGAGAGGAAGCCCGGAGATAGGAGCATAGAAGCCGGCCGCATCGGTATTGGTGCCGATCAACGCTCCATCCTCGGCGCGCAGGACGCAGTTGATCGCGCCGATCGAGCCGCGCACGTCCCCGCGATCCTCGACATGGTCGAGCGCTGTTTCCTTGTGCGGGATGGTGATGTTGCAGCCGCACCAGTCATCATCTTCGCGTCGCGACTCGAAATATGCCTTCAGGCCGTCTGCCGATACCCGCTCGGCGCGATACTCCCCCGCGATTCCCATCGCGTCGAGCCAGAAGCGATGGATCAGGGGCGATTTCGAATGCGCGATCGGATCGCCGATCACTTCGGCATAGGGCATTCCGGCAATCGAACTCACGACGGCAGCACCTCCCGAACGCGCAGATAATCGAGCAACGGCAGCAGCGGCAGCCCGAGCACCGTGAAATGGCTGCCCTGGACGCGCAGAAACAGCTGCGCCCCCCTTCCTTCGAGCCGGTAGCAGCCGACGCACCCCGAGATCGCCGGCCATTCGGCCACGAGATAGGAGTCAATGAATGCATCGCTGAGCGTGCGGACGTGCATCTTTGCAACCTCGACATGCCGCCACACCGCCCGGCCTGCCTCGCATATCACGGCGGCGCTATGGAGGCTGTGCGTCCGACCCGACAGGCTGCGCAGCTGCTCGGCGGCGTCCTCGCGGCTCGTCGGCTTGTCCAGCAGCGTGCCATCGTCGAGCGCCACGACCGAATCGCATCCCAACACCAATGCCCGGGGATTGTGCGTCGAGACCTTACGTGCCTTCAGCTCGGCAAGGGCATCGGCCAGGTCGCGCGCACCGATTCCTTCGGCCGTGAGCGATGCTTTCGCGCTTTCCTCGTCCACTTGTGCGGCCAGTGCTTCATGCGGGACACCGGCTGCTTCGAGCATCGCTCGTCGGGCAGTGCTCTGCGATGCCAGGATCAGGGTCACGCGTCGCGTTCCGTCAAGTTGCGCTCGTTGCACAGAGTGATGATCGCAGCCGCCGTTTCTTCGATCGACCGGCGCGTCACGTCGATCACCGGCCAGCCATTGTCGGCGAACATGCGGCGCGCAAAGGCGATTTCACGCGCCACGGAATCGCGCGCGACATAATCGGTTTCGATCTGCTGGTTGAGCGAAAGCAAGCGGTTCCGGCGGATCTGCACCAGCCGGTCGGCGCCGGTCGTCAAACCGACGATCATCGGACGCTTCAGTGCGAACAGCTCGGGCGGCGGAGGCGATTCGACCACCACCGGGATATTGGCGACGCGGAATCCGCGGTTGGCGAGATAGATCGAGGTCGGCGTCTTCGACGAACGCGAAACCCCAACCAGCACGATATCCGCTTCTTCCCAGTCTTCAGCGCCGATTCCGTCATCATGCGCGATCGTGAACTGAATCGCCTCGACGCGTTCGAAATAAGCCGCATCGAGCATATGCTGGCGCCCGGGGCGCGCCTTGGCTTCCTGGCCGAGCAGATTGGAAAGCGCATGGCTCACCGGATCGAGCGGCGCGATCGCCGGCAAGCCCATTGCCCGGCATCGGCTTTCGAGCGTGCGTCGCGTCTCGCTGTTGACCAGAGTGAACAGCACAATGCCCGGATTCTGGGCGATCTCCTGAAGAATCCGCTCGAGATGTGCCTCGGAGCGCACCATCGGCCAGAAATGCCGGAGAGTCTCCACGTCATCGAACTGGGCAAGCGCGGCCTTGGCGATATTCTCCAGTGTCTCGCCGGTGGAGTCGGAAAGCAGATGGAGATGCAGGCGCATCAGGAGCGGGATCGAACTGTGGAAAACATGCGCACAACCGCTAGCGCAACGCGAGGGATGAACCAAGCGTGCCGAATGCGACGATTCCGCCGCGCGTCATCCACAGACTCATACGCAACCGGGTCCGTTCCTCCACAGGCTGTGGAAACCGGGGATCAGGCCGTCGAATCCGGAGCGCCGCATGCTGCGCATAGAGTCAAGCTGTTGGCAGTGTGCGGGCAAGCGCATAAGCCACAGCTTCCACGCCCCAACTACCTTCAACAATCTCTAAGATTCTCTTTCTCTTTTAATGAAGGAAGACCGAGCTCTGACTGAGACCGACACTGCCAAGCCCTTGCTCGCGACGCTTCGCGGCACCCGCCAGCCGGTGCCTCCCGTCTGGCTGATGCGTCAGGCCGGGCGGTATCTGCCCGAGTATCGTGCCTTGCGTTCCGAGAAGGGCGGCTTCCTGGAGCTGGTGAACGACAGCACGGCTGCGGCAGAAGTGACTCTGCAGCCGATCCGTCGGTTCGGGTTCGACGGCGCGATCCTGTTCTCCGATATCCTGATCGTGCCGATGGCGCTCGGCCAGCGTCTCTGGTTCGAAGCAGGCGAAGGTCCGCGCCTCGCACCGCCAATTACGGCACGATCGGTTCTCGACGGGTTCACCGCCGACGCGCGGGCGCTCGATCCGATCTATGAGACGGTTCGCCGCGTCGCGGCAGAGCTGCCACCGGAAGTGACGTTCCTTGGGTTTGCAGGAAGCCCCTGGACCGTCGCGACCTATATGATCGCAGGCCAGGGAAGCCGCGAGCAGGCGGAGGCGCGGCGTCTCGCCTATGGCGATTCCGGACTTGTCGCGGCGCTGATCGACAGGATTGTCGAGACTACGATCGATTATCTTCTCGGGCAGATTTCCGCCGGCGTCGAAGCGGTCCAGTTGTTCGACAGCTGGTCCGGCAGCCTTTCGCCCGGCCAGTTCGAACAATGGGTAATCGCGCCGACGTCGCGGATCGTCACTGCGCTTCGCGATCGCGCGCCGAACATGCCGGTGATCGGTTTTCCGAAAGGGGCCGGCGGCAAGCTGGCCGCCTATGCGCGCGAGACGGGAGTAGATGCGATCGGCCTCGATGAGAGCGTCGATCCGCAATGGGCGGACGCCGCCTTGCCGCCGGGGCTGCCGGTGCAGGGGAATCTCGATCCGCTTGCGTTGGTGACGGGCGGCTCCGCGCTGCGCACGGCGGCCGAGCGCATCCTTGCCGCCTTTTCCTCGCGGCCGCATATCTTCAATCTTGGGCACGGCATTCAGCAGGATACGCCGATCGCACATGTCGAGCAGGTGCTGGAACTGGTACGGGGAGAGCGGCGATGACAGGGTTTCTGGGTGGCGCCTATCTGTGGGTGAAAGCCGCCCACATCATCTTCGTGATCTTCTGGATGGCGGGGCTGTTCCTCTTTCCCCGCTATCTGGTGCATCACCAGGCGGCGTTGGCGCAGCCGGAGGAAGCGGCCGCCTGGGCCCAGCGCGAAGCCAAGCTCCGCGCAGTAATTCTCACTCCGTCGGTGATCGCGGTTTGGGCAATCGGCATCGTCCTGGCGGTTCACTGGGGCCTGTTCGAAGGCGCGGACGGGCTCGGCTGGCTACATGCCAAGCTGCTGCTGGTCGTGCTGCTCACCGGCTTCCATGGCTGGGCGGTCGGCTATTCGAAGAAGCTCGCGCGCGGCGCCGGTCATCTTCAGGACCGCACGCTGCGGATGCTCAACGAACTGCCCGCGCTGGCGGTGGTGCTGATCGTTATCCTGGCGGTGGTGAAACCCTTCTGACAGAGTGATCGCATGCTGGTTCTGACGCTGCTCGCCCTGCTTGGCCAAGACGCGATCGCCGCTGCCAATGAACAGGATCTTCGCTGCGTCGCCGCGATGGCGGCAGCGAGCGAAACCGTTTCCGACGAGGTTAAGAGCGGCATGGCGGTGGGCATCATGTACTTCCTCGGCCGTATCGAAGGGCGCAGCCCCGATTTCCATGTCGAGGCCGGGCTGGTGCGCAGGTTCAGTGAATCGGCGTGGGCCGAGCAGATCGAGGCCGATCTGGAGCGTTGTGGAGCGCAGATTCGCGACAAGGGCATTGCGCTGACCGCGATCGGTAACAGGCTTACGGAACAGGGGTTCTGAACCCAGCTTGACTTGGGCCGGGACGGGACTTACTTGCATTGGCGTCGTGCGCTTTTCGGCGGCGGCACACTCCTCCAGCATCGTCTCGAGCGCTTCCAGCACCTCGCCGACCGACGCCCTCCCCGCAAAGCGTAGCTTCCGGACTCTGCATGCACCTCAAGGACCTCAAGAAGAAAGCACCGGCCGAACTGGTCGAAATGGCGGAGGCGCTCGGCGTCGAAGGTGCGTCGACGCTGCGCAAGCAGGACCTGCTGTTCGCGATCCTCAAGGCGCAGGCCGAGCAGGGCGATCAGATCATGGGCGAAGGCACGATTGAAGTGCTGCCCGACGGCTTCGGCTTCCTGCGCTCGCCCGAAGCGAATTATCTCGCCGGCCCCGACGACATCTATGTCTCGCCCAATCAGGTGCGGAAGTTCGGCCTGCGCACGGGCGATACGGTGGAAGGCGAGATCCGCGGTCCGAAGGACGGCGAACGCTATTTCGCGCTGACGCGGCTCGTGTCGGTCAATTTCGACAATCCCGAGGCAGTCCGCCATCGCGTCAATTTCGACAATCTGACGCCGCTCTATCCCGAATCCAAGCTCACGCTTGATCCCCATGATCCGACGATCAAGGACAAGTCGGCGCGCGTGATCGACATCGTCGCGCCGCAGGGCAAGGGCCAGCGCGCGCTGATCGTCGCGCCGCCGCGCGTCGGCAAGACGGTGCTGCTCCAGAACATCGCCAAGGCGATCACCGACAATCATCCCGAGGTCTTCCTGATCGTGCTGCTCATCGACGAGCGGCCCGAGGAAGTCACCGACATGCAGCGTTCGGTGAAGGGCGAGGTTATTTCCTCGACCTTCGACGAACCTGCGCAGCGCCACGTGCAAGTCTCTGAAATGGTGATCGAAAAGGCCAAGCGCCTGGTCGAGCACAAGAAGGACGTGGTCATCCTGCTCGATTCGATCACGCGCCTCGGCCGCGCCTACAACACCGTCGTGCCGAGCTCGGGCAAGGTGCTGACCGGCGGTGTCGATGCCAACGCGCTGCAGCGTCCCAAGCGCTTCTTCGGTGCTGCCCGTAACATCGAGGAAGGCGGCTCGCTCTCGATCATCGCCACTGCGCTGATCGACACCGGCAGCCGCATGGACGAAGTGATCTTCGAAGAGTTCAAGGGCACCGGAAACTCCGAGATCGTGCTCGATCGCAAGGTGGCGGACAAGCGCATCTTCCCGGCGCTCGACGTCGGCAAGTCGGGCACCCGCAAGGAAGAGCTGCTGGTCGACAAGGGTACGCTTTCCAAGATGTGGGTGCTGCGTCGCATTCTGATGCAGATGGGCACCGTCGATGCGATGGAATTCCTGCTCGACAAGATGAAGGATTCCAAGACCAACGAAGACTTCTTCGACTCGATGAACCAGTAAGCGGGGCCGAGTCGCATGCTGGATCTGCTATCGATCGCCACCTATGGCGTTGCCGCGGCCGGGCCTGGCTCGATCGGCGACATGTGGGCGAACATCGTTCACGACTTTTCGAACCTGAGCGATCCGGCGGCGCTGGCCGCTTTCGGCCAGGTGTTGATGATCGACCTGGTGCTCGCCGGCGACAATGCGATCGTCGTCGGTGCGCTCGCGGCGGGTCTGCCGGCCGAGCAGCGCAAGAAGGTCATTCTGATCGGCATCGGTGCGGCGCTGGTGCTCCGCATCGCCTTCGCGCTCGTCGTCACCTGGCTGATGGGCATCGTCGGGCTGATCTTCGCCGGCGGACTGCTCCTGCTCTGGGTGAGCTGGAAGTTCTGGCGCGAAATCCGCCACGACACGTCCAACGTCGGATCGGACGAAGTCGCAGGCGACGAGCATTCGGGTCTCAAGCCGGCACGCAGCTTCGCCAGCGCCGCCTGGGCGGTCGCCGTGGCCGATGTGTCGATGAGCCTCGACAATGTTCTTGCGGTGGCCGGCGCGGCGCGCGAGCACCCCGGCATCCTCGTGGTCGGGCTGCTGCTGTCGGTCGCGCTGATGGGGCTCGCTGCCAACTTCATCGCCAAGCTGATCGATCGCTATCGCTGGATCGCCTATTTCGGCCTCGCCGTGATCGTGTTCGTCGCCTTCAAGATGATCTATGAAGGTTGGGTCGGCGATGCGCACACGATCGGATTAATCTCGTTCTTTCAATAGGATAAAAAAGGGCGCCCCGAGAGGCGCCCTTTTTGTTTTCCGATATGATCGGCGAAGTCAGCCGAGATGTTCGGCAAAGAACTCCGCAGTCCGCGTATCCGCCAGCTGCGCCGATTCTTCCGATCGCCGCTTGCCGTGTTCGGTCGCGAAGCCGTGGTCCTCGCCCGGATAGTCGTACAGCGTGACCTTCGGATGCTCGTCCAGTCCTTCGTGCATCTTGGCCTGAGTCGGCTTGTCGACGAAGTGATCTTCCTCGGGGATGTGCAGCAGCAGCGGGTTGGCGATTGCCTGTTTCTCGCCGAGCAGCCCGTCGATTCCGACGCCGTAATAGCCGACGCTGGCGTCCACATCGGTGCGCGCCGCGGTCATGAAGGCGAGCCGTCCGCCCAGGCAATAGCCGACCGCACCCACCTTCGCTCCGTCGACAAGCGCGCGCGCCTTGTGAATCGCGGCTTCGATGTCGCGCACCCCCGCATCCTGATTGAATTTGCCCATCAGTTCGAGCGCGCGCTGAAACTCGGGCTCGACGTCCGGATCGAGTTCGATCCCCGGTTCGAGCCGCCAGAACAGATCGGGCGCGAGCGCGAGATAGCCGGCTTCGGCCCATTTGTCGCACTTGCGGCGAATGCCGGCGTTCACGCCGAAGATCTCCTGGATCACGACGATCGCCGCTCGCGGCGTGCCTTCGGGTTCGGCGCAATAGGCGTCGAAGCGCCCGCTGCCGTCCGATGCCTCAATGGTGATGGTCTTGCTCATGAATCCTTCCCTTGCCGTTGCGCCGCAGCCCCGCCTAGACCGGCTGCTAGCAGCCGCGCGCGGGCGCGCTCAAGCGGAGATGAGCCTTGAAGATCAATGTGGAGATCGAGTGCACGCCCGAGGAGGCGCGCCGCGCAATGGGATTGCCGGACTTCACGGCGGTACACGACAGATATGTCGGCATGCTGCTCGAGGCGATGGATGGGACGCAGAATCCCGAGGTAATCGAAACACTTATGCGCAATTGGGCGCCGATGGGCGAGGCCGGCATGAGCTTCTGGCGCCGGATGTTCGAAAGCGGGGGCAAGCCGGGCTGAAGGCGATGGAGACGATCTTTGCTGTCTCCAGCGGAGCGCCGCCCGCCGCGATCGCCGTCCTTCGACTGAGCGGCGCCGATGCGTTCGGAGCGGTCGAGTCGCTCGTCGGAGCGCTTCCCGAGCCCCGGCGTGCGTCGCTGCGCGCTCTGCGCGATCCCGCCGACGGCACGCTGCTCGATCGCGCCCTGCTGCTCGTCTTTACCGCGCCCCATTCGGCGACCGGGGAAGATCTGGTCGAACTGCACCTGCACGGTGGCCGCGCCGTGGTTCGTGCGACCGAGGCTGTTCTTGGTCGATTGCCCGGGCTCCGTGCCGCCGAGCCGGGCGAATTCACGCGGCGGGCCCTTGCCAACGGCCGGATCGATCTCAGCGAGGCCGAAGGGCTCGGCGATCTGCTCATGGCGGAAACCGAGTCGCAGCGGCGGGTCGCGCTGCGCGCGGCCGAAGGCGGCGTTCGCCGCGAGGTCGAACGGTGGCGCATGGCGCTGCTTGGCCTGTCGGCTGAAATCGAAGCGGCGCTCGATCACAGCGACGAGGGCGATGTTGCCGTCAGCGCGGGCTCGGCTTCGACGCTGCCCGCGCGCGCCGCCCGACTCGCCTCAGAGATCGAGGCGGCAGTTGCACGCCCTCCCGTCGAGCGATTGCGCGACGGGCTGCACATCGTCCTCGCCGGACCGCCGAATGCCGGCAAGTCGACATTGTTGAATGCGCTCGCCGGTCGCGAAGCGGCGATCGTCTCGCCGCAGGCCGGTACGACGCGGGACCGGATCGAGATCCCGGTCGTGCGCGACGGCACCGCTTATGTGCTCACGGATACCGCCGGCCTTGCGGACGCCACCGACGATGCGATCGAAGCGATCGGCATAGCCCGCGCGAGGACGGCGATCGAGACGGCCGACATGCTGCTGTGGCTCGGGGAGGACAGCCCGCCACCGCATCCACAGGTGATCTGGGTACACGCACGCGCCGACATTGCGGAGCGCCAGGAAGCTGCGGCCGCAAAGGACATTGCGGTCTCCTCGTTCGACGTCGCTTCGATAGAAGCGCTTTGGGCACTGGTGGGTACGCGTGCGGGGTCGCTGCTTCCCCCGCTCGATCATGTTGCGTTGAATGCGCGGCAGCGCGCGCTGCTTGGCGATGCGGCTGGGGCGTTGCTGGCGGCATCCCGCGAAGGGGACGAGCTGATCGTCGCCGAACATTTGCGGGCGGGGCTTCGCGCTTTCGATGCAGTCACCGGCAGGGCCGGCACCGAGGCGATGCTCGATTCGCTGTTCGCGCGATTCTGCATCGGCAAATAGATGTTCCACGTGGAACCGCTTTGACGCCGCCCGTCGGAGCGATTAGCGCAGCGGCATGCACGCGTTCGATGTAATCGTAATCGGCGGCGGTCACGCCGGCACCGAAGCCGCGGCGGCATCGGCGCGGCGCGGCGCGCGCACCGCATTGCTGAGCTTCGATCTCGCCAAGGTCGGCGCGATGTCGTGCAATCCGGCGATCGGCGGATTGGGCAAGGGGCATCTCGTCCGTGAAGTCGATGCCTTCGATGGTCTGATCGCCCGCGCCGCCGACGCTGCGGCAATCCATTATCGGATGCTCAACCGCAGCAAGGGCACGGCGGTTCAGGGGCCGCGGGTTCAGGCGGACCGCGTTCGCTATGCCGCCGCGATTCAGGCGATGCTGAAGGCACAGCCGCTGCTTACGCTCGTCGAAGGCGAAGCCGCTGCACTCGAGATCGCGTCCGATCGCGTGATGGGCGTCCGCTTGGCGGATGGGACGCTGCTTGCTGCTCCCGCCGTCGTGCTCGCTACCGGCACCTTCCTCGGTGGCCGCATTTTCCGCGGCGAAGAGCGCCTTGATGGCGGCCGGATCGGCGAGGCGGCGGCAAGCCGCATCGCCGCGCAGTTGCGTGCGCTCGCGCTTCCCATGGCTCGGCTCAAGACCGGGACCCCGCCCCGCCTCGACGGGCGCACGATCGATTGGAGTCGTTTGGCCGAACAGCCGTCCGATGCGGATCCCTGGACCATGTCGCCGCTCACCCGTGTCCGGTCGCTGCCGCAGCTTCACTGCGGCATCACGCGTACCGTTCCCGCGACCCATGCCGCGATCCGCGCGGGCCTGCATCGGTCGCCGCTCTTCTCCGGGGCAATCGAGGCGCAGGGGCCGCGCTACTGTCCCTCGATCGAGGACAAGATCCACCGCTTTGGCGACCGCGACGGGCATCAGATCTTTCTCGAGCCCGAAGGGCTGGCGACCAGCTTCGTTTATCCCAACGGGCTCTCCACGTCGCTCCCGGTTGAAGTGCAGCAGGCGATGGTCGCGAGCATTCCCGGGCTGGAGCGCGCGACGATCACCGTCCCGGGCTATGCAGTGGAGTATGATCATATCGATCCGCGCGCGCTCGACTCTCGTCTGGCGCTCGGCGCGATCGCCGGGCTGTTCTGCGCAGGGCAGATCAACGGCACCACAGGCTATGAGGAAGCGGCGGGCCAGGGACTGGTCGCCGGTCTGAACGCCGCCGCCCATGCGCTGGGCATCGCGCCGCTCGAGCTCGACCGCGCGACAAGCTATCTTGCGGTGATGATCGACGATCTCGTGCTTCAGGGGGTGACCGAGCCGTATCGCATGCTCACCGCGCGTGCCGAGTACCGCCTGCGGCTGCGCGCCGACAATGCCGAGACTCGGCTCGGACCGGTGGCGCGGGCACTCGGCTGCCTTGGTGCCGATCGGCTGGAGCGTCTCGCGCAGCGCGACTCGGAGCGGAGCAGGATCGATTCCGCGTTCGACGTCGAGACGACGTCGAGTGCTGTGCGTGCCAGAGGTGCACCGGTCGCGGCCGATGGCGCCCGCCGGACGATCCGCGAGTGGCTTCGCTTCCCCGGGGTCACTGCCGCTCAGCTGTTGCCGGCGGAGGTCCTGGCGAACTGCCGCGGCGACGTCCTGACGGAGGCCGAAGAAGATGCGCGCTATGCCCCGTATCTCGATCGGCAGGAGGCGGAGGTATCGGAGCTGCGCGCGAATGATGCGATCCGGTTACCGGCTGGGCTGGATTTCGCCGCCGTGCCTGGGCTCTCGGCAGAGATGGTGGAGCGGCTCTCGGCGGCGCGCCCGGAGACGCTCGGCGCCGCCTCGCGAATTCGCGGGATCACCCCTGCCGCGCTTTCCGCGATCCTGCTGCACGCTCGGAAGCACAGGGCGGCATGACCGAGGAGGAAGCACGCGAGTGGGTCCGCAGCACCTTTGGTGTTCCACGTGAAACCCGGCTCGCCGAATACGCCGAATTGCTGATCGCAGAATCGGGCCGTCAGAACCTGATTGCGGCCTCGACGCTCGAGTCGATCTGGGTTCGGCACCTGGTCGATTCGGCGCAGCTCGTCCCGCTGGCGGAGCCTGCCGGTGACGGAGTCTGGCTCGACATCGGGTCAGGTGCGGGCCTGCCGGGGCTGGTAGTCGCGCTGCTCACGGAGCGCCCGGTGCATCTCATCGAGCCGCGGGCGAAGCGCGCCGAATTTCTCCGCGCGGCCGCAGACGCGCTCGGTATCGGCGACCGCGTCGAAGTTCACGCCATGCGAGTCGAGAGCATCGCGCCGCTCGCGGCAGCGGTTATCACCGCACGCGCGGTGATGGCGCTCCCTGCGCTGCTCGCCGCAGCGCGCCATTGCAGCACGCGTTCGACGCTCTGGCTTCTGCCGAAAGGTCGGAATGCGCAATCAGAGGTGGAAGCGGCGCGGCGCGCGTGGCAAGGTTCGTTCCACGTGGAACCGAGTATCACGCAGTCCGAGTCCCTGATCGTGGTCGCGCGGGAGGTACGCCCGAGATGATCTGCATCGCCATTGCCAATCAAAAGGGCGGCGTCGGCAAGACGACGACGGCGATCAACGTCGGCACGGCGCTGGCCGCCACCGGCAAGCGCGTTCTGCTGCTCGATCTCGATCCGCAGGGCAATGCATCGACGGGCCTTGGCATAGGGCGTGGCGAGCGTGAGCGCTCGACCTATGATCTGCTCGTCGGCGAAGCCGCGCCCGAGGAAGTGGCGGTCGCGACGCGGGTGCCGGGCCTTGATATCGTTCCCGCCACGCAAGACCTGTCGGGCGCCGAGATCGAGCTAATCGAGTTCGAGGCGCGGACGCATCGCCTCGAATCCGCGCTGCGCCGCGATACCAGCGGTCGCTGGGACGTGGTGCTGATCGATTGTCCGCCATCGCTGGGACTGCTGACCATCAACGCAATGGTCGCGGCGCATGCGTTGCTTGTGCCGCTGCAGTGCGAGTTTTTCGCACTTGAGGGACTGAGCCAGCTGCTCACGACCGTCGAGCGGATCCGCAGCCGCTTCAATCCGGGGCTTTCGATCCTCGGCGTAGCGCTGACCATGTATGATCGGCGTAATCGGCTGACCGATCAGGTTTCGGATGACGTGCGTGCTGTGCTGGGCCGCGTCGTCTTCGACACGGTGATCCCGCGGAACGTTCGCCTTTCCGAAGCGCCGAGCCATGGTGTGCCCGCATTGATCTACGATCACCGCTGCGCCGGCTCCGAGGCCTATATCGCTCTCGCACGCGAAGTGATCGATCGCCTGCCCAAGCTCCAGAAGGCCGCATGACCGAAGAAACCAGCGCCTCCTCTCCCGCCCCTGCCCCCACCCGCAAGCCGCGCCCCGGCCTTGGCCGTGGTCTCAGCGCGTTGCTCGGCGATACCGAACGGGAAGCGCCGGCAGAGGGAGCGCCGGCCGGTGGAACCGGCATTCGGATGCTGCCGGTGAGCGCACTCGCCCCCCATCCCGGGCAGCCGCGCCGCCGGTTCGACGAAGCCGCGCTCGACGATCTTGCCCAGTCGATCGCGGCGCGCGGCCTGATTCAGCCGATCGTCGCCAGGCCGCACGGCAAGGGATATCAGATCGTTGCCGGCGAGCGCCGTTGGCGCGCCGCGCAAAAGGCGCGGCTCCACGAGGTTCCCGTCGTCGTCCGCGAGCTCAGCGAGGCCGAGACGCTCGAGATTGCGCTGGTCGAGAATATTCAGCGCCAGGATCTCAATGCGATCGAAGAGGCCGACGCCTATCGCAAGCTGATCGATGAATTCGGCCACACCCAGGATGCGCTTGCGCGGCTGGTCCATAAGTCCCGCAGCCATGTCGCCAATCTCATGCGATTGCTCGATCTTCCGCCGGGCGTGCAGGGCCTGGTCGTCGAGGGGAGGCTTCAGATGGGCCATGCACGGGCCCTCATCGGTGCGCCTGACGCCGAATCGCTTGCGCATCGAGTAATCGAAAAAGGGCTCTCGGTTCGCGAAACCGAACGGCTTGCGCGGGAATCGAAGCCGCGCGGCGATTCACCGCGCGGCGCGAGCCGGAGCGAAGCGGACCCGGGCAATGATGCCGATATCGCTGCGCTCGAGCGGCATTTGAGCGATGCACTCGGGCTCAACGTGCGGATCGCCCATGGTGCCAAGGGCGGCACCCTCACCCTCGGCTATTCGACGCTCGACCAGCTCGACATGGTGTGCCAGCGGCTGAGCGGAGACCGAATCTAGCCCCGCATGCGCGCGGCCGCGCGCGTCAGCGCGGCGCATTCCGCCTCGGCGATCACATCGCCTGCATTTGCCGTCTGCATCAGCGCGCGCTCGGCGGAGCGGACCCGCTCTATCGCCCGTGCCAGTTGGGGCGCGTTCCAGCGCTTGAGCGCCCGCGCAGTGTCGGCACGTTCGCGGAAAAAGATCCGCTCGACGAGCTGATCGACTGGAATCCCCGAATCCGCCTGCGCACGCAGCTCGGCCAGTGTCATCAGCCGCCGCGCCAGCTGGCGGAGCAGCGGAATGCCCGAACCGCCCGCCTCGCGCAGTCGCCTGAATGCGGTGCCGATCGTTGCGACGCGCCCGTCGATCGCCGCTTCGATCACTTCGAACAGCTCCGACTCGTTCAGGTCCGCGCCGATTGCTTCCAGCGTTGTGGAATCCGCATCCCGCGGCCGATCGGGCGCCGCATCGAGAAACAGCGCAAGCTTCTCGATCTCGCGCGCAAGCACGGCCCTGTCCCCGCCCGTGGCGCTTGCGAGCCGCTGCGGCACGTCGCCGGTCAGGCGGAGCCCCTGCTCCTGCGCCAGTGTCGATGCCAGTCGAACGGCATCCTGTCCTTCGGGCGGATAGCAGGCCAGTGCCAATGCGGCCGGCGCGGCGATTGCCAGCTTCACCAGCTTGCTGCTGGTCCTCAATCCGGGTCCGAAGGCGACCACCGGATTGATTGCCTGCTCAGCGTTCAGCAGCAGCGTGACCGCTTCCACAGTAGCGTCGTCAGCGCCACGGACCCGGATCAGCCGCCTCTCGCCGAACAGCGAAAGCGACGCGGCTTCGTCCGCGAGAGTCCCGGGGGAATCGCGCAACGCTTTGGATTCGACGTCAATTTTCTCGACCTCGGGCCCTAGCGCCTGGGCAAGCTGCTGCCCCAGCGCCTGCGCGCCGGCCTCATCGGGACCGTGCAGCAGATACAGGCGGATGTCGGGGATTGGCGCGGCGATGCGCGCACGCATCTGCGCGACGTTGACTTTCACTGCGCCTCATTCTGGGCGTAGCGCGCGAGCCGAGCCACGATCTGGTCGGCGACGATGTTCGACAGCCGCTCGAGGGCACTGCGCTCGGCGGCGATCGTCGCATATTCGGAACCTACCACATCGATGCCGGCATCCGAACCCGCGGTCGAATCGAGCACGACGGCACCGGTGCTCAGGTCGATCAACTGGTAGCGGGCACGCAGCGAGCGACGCTCGCGTGCAACGCTATCGTCGCGCCGCACGCCAAGACCGGTGATCTGATCGTCGAGCCGCACGTCGAGCCGGTAGCGCGCCGGAGCGTCATTGCCGACGTCGAGCCGATCGCGCAGCGCATGCGCCACCAGCCATCCCGAACGACCCGGTATCGGAGCGACCGACACTGCCGCGAGTGTGGATCGCACCGGCCCCGATGCGCCGCCGCCATAGAGCGGCCGCAGGCCGCAGCCCGAAAGCGCCGCCAGCGCCATCAGGGCCGCCAACGCCCTCATGCGACGATGTTCACGAGCCGGTCGGGCACGACGATCACTTTCTTCGGCGCCTTTCCTTCGAGCGTCCGCACGATCTTGTCCGATTCGAGCGCTGCCGCTTCGATGTCGGCACGCGCCATGCCCTTGGGCAATAGCAAGGTATCGCGCAGCTTGCCATTCACTTGCACGGCGATCGTCACCTGGGTGTCGACGAGCAGCGAAGGGTCGACCTCGGGCCATGCGGCGTCGGCGATCAGCCCGTCCTCTCCCATCGCTGCCCAAGCCTCTTCTGCGATATGCGGAACCATCGGTGCGGCGATCCGCACCAGCGCGCGCACGGCCGCCGTGCGCGAAGCCGATGGCGAAGCCTTCTCGATCGCGTTCACCAACTCGTACAGCTTGGCCACGGCCTTGTTGAACGAGAGCGCCTCGATGTCCTCGGCAACGCCGGCGATCGTGCGGTGGAGCTTGCGGTCAAGCTCGATGTCCTCGCCCGCCGCTTCGGACAGGCCGTCGAAAAGCCGCCACATCCGGTTCACGAAGCGCCACGCGCCTTCGATTCCGTTTTCGCTCCATTCCAGGTCGCGTTCGGGCGGACTGTCCGAAAGCATGAACCAGCGAACGGCGTCTGCGCCGTACTGATCGACGATCTCGGTCGGATCGACAGTGTTCTTCTTCGATTTCGACATCTTTTCGACGCGGCCGATCGAGACCGGCTGCCGATCCGTCTTCAGCACGGCGCCGTCGGCGGAGATGTCGAGTTCCTCAGGATTGTACCACTGGCGCTCCCCTCCTTCGCCGCGGAAATAGGTCTCGTGCGTCACCATGCCCTGGGTGAAGAGGCCCGCGAACGGCTCCGCAACGTCGAGCTTGCCGATGCGGCTGAGTGCCCGCGTGAAGAAGCGCGCATAGAGCAGATGCAGGATCGCATGCTCGACCCCGCCGATATATTGGCCCACCGGCAACCAGGCGTTCGCCACTGCCGGATCGAACGGGCGATCTTCGGGGCTGCTGGCGAAGCGGATGAAATACCACGACGAGTCGACGAACGTGTCGAGCGTGTCGGTCTCTCGCTCGGCTTTGCCACCGCAGCTGGGGCAGTCGACGTGCTTCCAGCTCGGATGCCGCACCAGGGGGTTGCCGGGGATCTCGAACGAAACGTCCTCGGGCAGCACCACCGGAAGCTGGTCCTTCGGCACCGGAACCGGGCCGCAGTGCGTGCAATGGATGATCGGGATCGGCGTGCCCCAATAGCGTTGACGGCTCACGCCCCAGTCGCGCAGCCGCCAGACGGTCGTGCCGGTTCCCCAGCCCTCGTCTTCGGCCCGTTGGATCACCTCGCGCTTGGCGTCGGCAACGTCCATGCCGTCCAGGAAGTGCGAATTCACAAGTGTGCCCGGCCCGGTATAGGCTTCGGCTTCCGCGAATTCCGGCGCCTGCTTCGTGCCGTCGGATACGACGCGCCGGATCGGCAGGCCGTATTTGGAGGCGAATTCGAAGTCGCGCTGATCGTGCGCCGGCACGCCGAACACCGCGCCCGTGCCATAGTCCATCAGCACGAAATTCGCGATATAAACCGGCAATTCCAGTTCAGGATCAAACGGATGCGTGGCGCGCAGCCCCGTATCGAGCCCCAGCTTCTCCTGAGTCTCGATCTCGGCAGCGCTGGTGCCACCCGCCTTGCACTGTTCGATGAAGGCGGCGGCTTGAGGATCGCTCTCGCCTAGCTTCTGCGCGATCGGGTGGTCGGCCGCGACTGCGACGAAGCTCGCGCCAAAGATCGTGTCCGGCCGCGTCGTGAACACCTCGACGTCGCCGTCATCGGAAAGGGCAAAGCGGAAGCGCAGCCCCTCGGACTTGCCGATCCAGTTCTCCTGCATCAGCCGGACCTTGTCCGGCCAATGCTCGAGGCCCTGCAATCCCTCGAGCAACTCGTCCGCGAAGTCGGTGATCCTCAAGAACCACTGGCTCAGCTTGCGCCGTTCGACCAGCGCGCCGGAGCGCCATCCGCGGCCGTCGATCACTTGTTCGTTGGCGAGCACCGTCTGGTCGACCGGATCCCAGTTGACCGAGGCTTCCTTGCGATAGACGAGCCCCGCCTCGTAGAAGTCGAGGAACAGCGCCTGCTCATGCCCGTAATAATCGGGTTCGCACGTGGCGAGCTCACGGCTCCAGTCGAGCGCGAAGCCCAACCGCTTCAGCTGCGCACGCATCGTCGCGATATTCTCACGCGTCCAGGCGCCTGGATGGACCTTTTTCTCCATCGCGGCATTCTCGGCCGGCATGCCGAACGCGTCCCACCCCATCGGATGAAGCACTTCCATGCCGCGCATCCGGCGGAACCGCGCGAGCACGTCGCCCATGGTATAGTTGCGCACATGGCCCATGTGGATGCGCCCCGACGGATAGGGAAACATCTCGAGCACATAGGATTTCGGCTTGGGCGAATCGTCGCGCGCGGCGAAAGTGCGGCATTCTTCCCACACTTTCTGCCACGCCGCGTCCGCCTTCAGCGGATTGAAACGCGACGCCATGGAAACTCCTGAAAAATCAGTCCTGTACGAGTGCGGCGCGGCGCAAATCGCGAGCGCGCGTGAGGATGATGTCCTCCAGCCGCTGCACCGTTGCCGCTTGCACCGGGGCCTCCACCCACTGGCCGTTCTGGTTCACCTGGCGCAGCGCGGCGACTCGCAGCGCGTCGGCGCGCAGATCCTGGTCGAGGATCGTGACGGTCACCTTCATGCGCTCGTTCTGAACGTTCGGATTGACGTACCAGTCGGTCACGATGACGCCGCCGTTCGAATCGGTCTGGAGCAGCGGCATGAAGCTCAGCGTGTCGAGGCTCGCGCGCCACAGATAGCTGTTCACGCCGATCGTCGTCACCTGCGACGCGGCGAGATCGGCGCGCGGCCGGTCGCCGCCGCCGCATGCGGCGGTGGTGCAGGCGAGCGATGCCAGGATCGCAGTGCTCAACAGGCGGTTCATCGGCAAATCCCAAGGCAGAAGTTGGCTCGAACAGCCTCTATAGATGGTCGCACGGGCGCCGCAAGCGCTGCGGGCTGTGGACCCTGTGCAACAGTTATGAGGATTCTCGCATAGCCAGTGGAACGATGCGGCCCGTTCGTGGTAGCACTTATCAACAGGGAAGGAATGACGATGATTTCGGGGCGCTGGATGGCAGGGCTGGGTCTGGGGGCATTGATTGCCGCCGGGGTCGCCGTTGCGCCTGCGCTTCAGGCGCGCGAGAGCGGTGTCGCTGCGATGGAGCCGAGCCGTTCGATGATCCGGAGCATCGACAGCTTCACGCCCGCCGCGGCCGATCCCAAGCTTGCCGCCGTGCTCGCGCAGAGCGGCATGGCCGAACGCGGCTTCCGGTTTACGCCCAGCGCATCCCGCCGCCCCGCCAACCGCGCAGTGACCGTCGCGGTTCGCGCGCGGACCAATCGCACGGTCGGCGAGGCCGAGCGTAGTCGCGCCGCCGCCGCTCAGCCAGAATCGCTCAGCCTCGCGCCGATCGCTTATAATCTCGGCGCCTCGGTGGGCTGGCAGCGGTTTGCCGTTTCGGCCGATGTCACTCGAGTCGATCTGGTCAGCCAGCCGGGTGGTACCGAGCGCACCGAAGTGGGGGTCAGCTATCGCGGCGACCGCGCCGGCGCGCGAGTGAGCGCTTCGAACAGCCGCCCCGTGGAAGGCCCGGCGCCGAAGCTGGTCGGCTCGGAAAGCCAGCGCCAGACGATCGACGTGATGGGCTCCTATTCGCTGACTCGGAACCTCGATGTCACTGCCGGAGTCCGCTACGAGCGTAGCGAACGCGAGCGGTTGCCGCGGCTCACCGACGATCGCCGCGACAGCCAGGCCGTCTACGTCGGAACAGCCTTCCGCTTCTGATCGGCGGCGCTCCAGGCGTCGATTGCCGCCCAGCCATATAGTCCCGGAACGCGGAGCGCGCGCGCGCGACGCGCGTCCATGCCGCCGAGTGCGATCACCGGCACGTCGAGTCCCGCGATCATCAGCCCGAGCCGCACGGGCCCCAGGGCCCTGGCGCCAGGGTGCGATCGAGTCGCGAAGACCGGAGAAACGAACAGCGCATCGGCACCACGGCGGACCGCGGTGATTGCCTCGGTCCGCGAATGGACAGGCATCGTGCGCAGCCCTGGACGCGTTCGGCGAGCCGTGCGGCCGTGCACGCCATGCTCCTCGGGCCCGAGCGGCCCCTCGCCCGCACGCAGTAATATCAGCCGCCGCCGTCGGGCGACTCGTGCCACCTTGGCGAAGAGGGCGCGGCGCTCCCCGATCGGCAGCGAGTAATGGCGGAGGATCACGCCGCTGCCGCGCGGCAACCGCTCCAGTGCCTCCCACAGTCGCTCCCCCATGCGCTCATCGGTCATCAGCCAGATCGTAGGGAGCAGGGACTGGCGGCGGCGCATGACGCTCCCTATAGCGCGGCTCATGCAACCCGACGATGCCCGTCACCGCCTGGAATCCGTCCGGCAGGAGATCGCGCGTGCCGCGAAGACCGCTCGGCGATCGCCCGACGCAGTCACCCTGATTGCCGTTTCCAAGATGCATGAAGCCGATGCGATCCGCCCGCTCATCACCGCGGGGCAACGCGTTTTCGGAGAGAATCGGGTGCAGGAGGCCGCCGCCAAATGGCCGGCACTGCGCGAAGCGGCGCCCGGTATCGAACTTCACCTCGTCGGCCAGCTGCAATCGAACAAGGCCGAGGACGCCGTCGCGCTGTTCGACGCAATCCATTCGCTCGATCGGAGTTCGCTCGTTACTGCGCTCGCGAAGGCGATGGACAAGGCGGATCGCCGTCCGTCGTGCTTCGTCCAGGTCGATATCGGAAACGAGCCGCAGAAGGGCGGCTGCGCGATCGCCGATCTTCCAGCGCTTCTTGGCGAAGCGCGCGCCGCCGAAATCCCGGTGGCAGGGCTGATGTGCGTCCCCCCCTTCGGCGTCGAGCCCGCGCCGTATTTCGCGCTGCTGGCGAAGCTTGGTCGGGACCATGGTCTCGCCGGGCTCAGCATGGGTATGTCAGGCGATTTCGATACCGCCGTCACGCTGGGCGCCACCCACGTCCGGGTCGGCACGGCCCTGTTCGGAGCGCGCGCATGAAGTTCGATGCGATCCTTTTCGATTTCGACGGCGTGCTGCTTGAAAGCGAATATGAGGGCAATCGCCACATCGCGAATTTCCTGACCGCCAATGGGCATCCAACCAGTGCCGAAGATTCGATGGCGAACTTCATGGGCCTTTCGGGCCAGGACTTCGTCAGCGCGGTCGAGCGCTGGATCGGACGCCCCCTTCCGCCGCACTTCGAAGGCGAGCGCCTGGCCGAGAATGAGCGCGTGCTTCTCGAGGGCCTCGATCCGGTCGCCGGCGCCATTGCCTTCATCCGGGGTCTTCCTGCCGAGCTCCCGCGAGCGATCGCCTCGTCGAGTTCGACTCACTGGATCGCCACCCACCTCGATCACCTCGGGATTCGCGATGCGTTCGGCGAGCATCTCTACAGCGGCAAGGAGCATGTCGAACGGGGAAAGCCCGCGCCGGATCTCTATCTCCACGCTGCGGAGGCGATCGGCGCCGACGTCCGCCGCACCGTGATCCTGGAGGATTCACCCGTCGGCGTACGGGGTGCGGTAGCATCCGGCGCGCATGTCATCGGTCTTTGCGCCGGTCGCCATTGCGCTCCCGATCATGCCGAGCGGCTGCGCGCGCTCGGCGTTCATGACATCGCCGCTGATTTCGAGGACGTCGCTCGGCTTGTGTTTTGAGGGCGTCTGCGCGCCCGTGGCCGACATCACGCTCGAAAAGAATGGCTTCATCGCCGATTCGAGCAAGACCTATGTCGTCGGCGATGCTCCGCCCGCTGCCCGGCGGCTGGTGCGGGTTGCCCGGGAGGCGATGTGGCAGGGGATACGTCAGGTCCGGCCCGGCGCGCATCTGGGAGACATCGGCTTCGCGATCGAGCGCCATGCCAAGCGGCACGGCTATTCGGTCGTGCGCGAATTCTGCGGTCATGGGATCGGTCGCGAGATGCATGAGGAGCCGCAGGTGCTCAATTTCGGGCGCCCCGGAACCGGCATGCGGTTGCGCGAAGGGATGGTCTTCACGATCGAGCCGATGATCAATCAGGGCAGCCGCAAGGTGTCGACGAACGACGACGGCTGGACAGTGGTGGCAAGCGACGGAAAGCTTTCCGCCCAGTTCGAGCATACCGTCGCGGTGACGGGCAACGGAGTCGAGGTGCTCACGCTTCGGGCAGAAGAGAGCGGGATGGCGAGCCGCACGCGCTGATCCACTGGCGTTTGCCAGCGGGGTTCCGCACCACCGCGGTCAGCGCCTCGCAACGCGCGCCTGAAAGGCCGGATCGGTATTCTGCTGCGCCGTGCATTCGTCGAGCCAGCGGAGCTCCGCCTCCCTGTCGTTCGCGGCTTCCATCTTTGCCGCAATCTCCAGCGCTTCCGGAGTGATCGCCTCGATCCACGCCGCGCCGCCGTGCTGCTCTGCCAGCAGAGTCGCTCGCATCACCATTTCGTCCGCAACTTCGGAGTTCGATGCCTGCTGAGCGCCATTGGCCGCGAGCCCGAAGATCGCGGCGCAGTGGGCGGGGTTCGCGCTGTCGAAGAAGGGATCGTCGGCAGGTGTGCAACCGGCGAGGAGCAGCATCAGAAGCGTCTTGCCGAAACCTGGTCGCATGCGTCGCTCTCCTGATGCCGCCTTTCAGGCCGACTCGCTTGTCAGAACTGGTGCCCCGTCCGGTCGCGTTTGGTCGCCAGATAGCGCTCGTTGTGCGGATTGGGCGGCAGATGATGCGCGACGCGTTCGATCACGCGAATTCCCGCCGATTCGAGCCCTGCCACCTTTTCGGGATTGTTCGTCAGCAGCCGCACCTCGTGCTGCCCCAGCAGCTCGAGCATCCGGCCCGCCACCGCGAAGTCGCGAGCGTCGATCGCAAACCCCAGCCGCGTGTTGGCGTCGACCGTGTCGAAGCCCTGATCCTGAAGCGCATAGGCGCGCAGCTTGTTGATCAGCCCGATCCCACGCCCTTCCTGGCGCAGATAGAGTAGCACGCCCCAGCCGCTTGCGCGGATCGCGGCGATCGCGGCGTTCAGCTGTGGCCCGCAGTCGCATTTGAGCGAACCCAGCACATCGCCGGTCAGGCACTCGCTGTGCAGCCGCACCAGCGGCGGCGCGCCCGTCGGACTGCCGATCAGCAGCGCGACATGCTCGCCGGGCGCTTCATCGGTGCGAAAGGCTACGATCTCCGCATCCTCGGCACCGGCGACTGGCAGCCGCGCCCGCGCCGCGATCCGCAACCGGCCCGCATCCTCATGCGCGGCAATGTCGTCCGGGGTGATGCCGTTGCCATCGTCCGCGCCCACGCGAACGAAGAACGCCGGCAGCAGTCCCGCGATTCGTGCCAGCCGGAGCGCCGCGCCGGCCGCTTCCGGCTCCGTCACGGCCTCGGCGCGAAACGGCCCCTTCAGCGGCCGAGCAAGATCGAGCTGGGGATCGGCAAGCGCGACTCCCATGTCGAAGTCGAGCCAGTCGGTGCGCGCGACCTGCACCGGCCCGTCGGGCACTGCCGCTTCGCGTTGATTGACCAGCTTGAGCGTCGCCGCGCGTCCCGCCGAAAGCAGGAGTGGCGCTGCTCCCGATGGATCGAACGCCGCGAGTCGCCCGGCGTCCGCGGTCTCCACCGGCAGCAGCGCCAGCGATGCCGCGCGTCCGCGGATCGTCACCGGCCAGCCGCGGCGCAGCGCGTCCAGCGCCATGGCGACGCTGCGTACGTCGCTCAAAGCGCGAACTCGGTGACGAGCGGCACATGGTCGGACGGCTTGAGCCAGCTCCGGCAGGATTCATGCACCTTGTGTCCGGTCGCGGCGGCGGCGACCTCTCGGCTGGCCCACATATGGTCGAGCCGCCGTCCGCGATCCGAGGCGGCCCAATCCTTGGCGCGATAGCTCCACCAGGTGAAGCAGCGCTCGGGCGCCGGGATGAAGCTGCGGCCGAGGTCGACCCAGTCGTGCGCCGCCTGCATCCGGCCCAGCGCTTCGACTTCGATCGGCGTGTGGCTGACGACGTCGACCAGTGCCTTGTGATTCCACACGTCGCATTCGAGCGGGGCGATGTTGAAATCGCCGACCAGCAGTGTCGGCACTTTTAGCGCCTCGGACCATCGCGTCATCCGCTCGATGAAATCGAGTTTCTGGCCAAATTTCGGATTGGCCTCGCGATCGGGCACGTCGCCGCCGGCGGGGACATAGACGTTTTCGAGCCGCAGTCCGTTCGCCAGCCGCACGCCCACGTGCCGCGCCTCGCCGTTCGCCTGCCAATCGAGCCTGTCGTCCTCGGTGAGGGGAACGCGGCTGACGATCGCCACGCCGTGATGCATGCGCTGGCCATGGACGACGATATGCTCATAGCCCAGATCGCGAAACGCCGCGGCGGGGAAGTCGCCGTCGATCACCTTCGTTTCCTGCAGGCACAGGATGTCGGGAGACTCTTCGGTCAGGAACCGTTCGACGATTCCGATGCGGAAGCGAACCGAGTTGATGTTCCAGGAAGCGATCTTGATCGTGTCGGCCATTGCGCAGCCATGTAGCCAGCCCGGTCGCGATGCGCCAGAGACGCGAAAGGCCCCCGCTCCGGGGGCAGTGGAACGGGGGCCGACCTGGCGTTCGTCACGCAGGCAGGATGTGAAACTCGCCGGGCAACAGGGGGAAAAATCCCGACACGCCCCACATCCGCACGAACGGTTCTAGGCGAGCGAAGCTGTCGCGGAGATGAATGGATCAGCGTCCGCCGGGCCGCCCCTGGCGCCGCGGGTCGTTCCAGCGGAACGTTCCGTCGGAAACCTGGGTGTTGAGGCGCTGGTCCGACAATCGGATGGTCGTGCGATTGTTCTGCGAATCGAGCGCCACCCAGCCCTGCAGCAGCAATCCGGCCGGCGCGTTCTCCTCGCGCTGGAAGATCATCGTGATCCGGCCATATTCGGGGTGCTCGGGGTCGTGCACTTCGATCGAAACGACGCGCGGATCGCGTGTCGGCACCACGCGGGCGAAGCGCGCGATGTCGCGGCTGGGATCGAGCAGCACCGACAGCGGCGAGTTACCGATCGGCCAGCGCTCCACCTGCCGAACCTGATAGTCGATGAAATAGAGGCTGCTGCCGTCGGCGACGATCAGCTGCGGAATGCCGCGCTCGTACTGGAAGCGGATCTTTCCCGGCCGCTTCAGCGTCATCGTGCCGTTCACCGTCCGCCCATTGCGGTCGGTCTGGCTGAAGTCCGCGACCATCGACGTCACGCCGCGCAGGTGGCGCTGCACCTGATCCAGCGTGTTCTGCTGAGGCGCGGGCGCCGCCGCGACGAGCGCGGGGACGGCAAGGGCAAGGGCGATGGACGTGCGAACCACGAGTTTCTCTCCAACAATTCGGGCGATGCGGCTAGCCGGATCGGCTTGAATGCGCGCTGAACCCGCGCCGAGGCGATTCGATCCGAGTCAGGCGATCGGGCGTCCGTCGGTATCCATCAGTACGTCACGGCGGCCGACGTGGTCGGGGCGGGAGACAAGGCCTTCGCGCTCCATCCGCTCGATCAGCCGCGCCGCCGAATTATAGCCGATGCGCAATTGGCGTTGCAGCCAGCTCGTCGACGCCTTTTGGCTTTCGGCGACCAGCTGGCATGCGCGGCGATATTGCTGTTCCTCCGGACTGTCGTCGCCGCCCGGCGCGCCGTCGAGCGCGAAGCCGCCGTCCTCGGGCTCCTCGGTAACCGCCGAAATATAGTCGGGGGTGCCCTGCGTGCGCCAGTGTTCGGCGACCGCCTGCACTTCCTCGTCGCTGACGAACGGCCCGTGCACGCGGGCGATCTGCTTGCCGCCGGGCATGTAGAGCATGTCGCCCTTGCCGAGCAGCTGCTCGGCGCCCTGTTCGCCCAGGATGGTGCGCGAATCGATCTTCGACGTGACGTGAAAGCTGATGCGCGTCGGCAGGTTCGCCTTGATCACGCCGGTGATCACGTCGACCGACGGACGCTGTGTAGCCATGATCAGATGGATGCCCGCCGCGCGTGCCTTCTGCGCCAGCCGCTGGATCAGGAATTCGACTTCCTTGCCCGCGGTCATCATCAGGTCGGCGAGCTCGTCGACGATGATCACGATCTGCGGCAGCGGCGTCAGCTCCAGCGTCTCTTCCTCATAGATCGGCTGGCCGGTCTCCTGATCATATCCGGTCTGCACGCGGCGACCCAGCTTCTGCCCCTTGGCCTTGGCCTGGCGCACCTTGTCGTTGAAGCTGGCGAGGCTGCGCACGTTGACGCTCGCCATCATGCGATAGCGGTCCTCCATCTGCTCGACGGCCCATTTCAGCGCGCGCACCGCCTTGGGCGGATCGGTGACGACATCGGCCAGCAGATGCGGGATGTCCTTGTACATGCTGAGTTCGAGCATCTTCGGATCGATCATGATCATCCGGCACTGTTCGGGCGTGAGCCGATAGAGCAGCGACAGGATCATGCAGTTGAGCCCCACCGACTTGCCCGATCCGGTGGTGCCCGCGACCAGCAGGTGCGGCATCGGCGCCAGATCGGCGATCACCGGGTCGCCCGCGATGTTCTTGCCCAACACGATCGGCAGCGTCGCCCCCTGGCTCTCGAAGGCCTCCGATCCGATCAGCTCGTGCAGGCTCACCGTCTCGCGCTTCGCATTGGGCAGTTCGATGCCGATCACGCTGCGGCCGGGGATAGTGGCCACGCGCGCGGAGATCGCGCTCATGTTGCGCGCGATATCGTCGGCAAGCTGGATCACGCGGCTCGCCTTGATGCCGCTCGCAGGCTCGAGCTCGTACATCGTCACCACCGGACCCGGTCGCACTTCGACGATCGATCCCTTGACGTGAAAATCGTCGAGCACGCTCTCCAGCAGCCGCGCATTCCGCTCGAGCGCAGCCTTGTCGACCGCCGGATTGGCATTGGCGGGCGTCGCCGTGAGCAGATCGAGCGGCGGCAGGCGATAGCTGTCGGGGAAGGCAAGCGACGCCTGAGTCGGCTTGGGCTTGGAAGGCGAGGGCGCAAGCGTGCGATCGGCGATCACCGGGCTGGGCCGATTTTCGGGCAGAGCCAGCTTGCGTGGAGCTGGCTTGACCGATGCCCTATCGGCCTCGGCCTCGGTTTCGGGTGCCGCCGCAGGGTCGCGCCGCGGCAGGCGCGGCACGCGCACGCCGGTGTCGGGCAGGCTAAGCTCAAGGCTGCGCCCCCAGAGGAAAACGCCCGCGATGCCGCAGATCAGGCCGATCAGCCGACCGCCCCACAGCGATACCGTCGGGTCTCCCGCAAGCCCCAGCATCCACTGCAGCACGCCCGCGCCCGCCAGTCCGATCGCGCCACCCCAACCGCCGGGCAGCGCGAGCACCGAATCGCTCGATACGAAGGCGAGCGCGGTGCCCATCAGCACGACTCCGATCGCCGCGCCGCGCAGCATCTTCGGCCAGCCGCCGACAGGCCGATCACGCCACAGCCGGTTGGCGACGATCAGGCCCAGCGGCGTGAGCAGCACCACCGGCAATCCGGCGATCGCGAACAGCAGGTCGGCGATCCAGGCGCCGGGCGCGCCCAGCAGGTTGCGCGCATCGGCGCCCGAGGCCGTGTTCAGCGAAGGGTCGCTCGGGTGATAGCTCGCCAGTGCCAGGATCAGCGCCAGCGTGGCGAGGAACAACAGCGCCCCGCCGATCAGCGCACTGCTGCGGCGGGCGCCGGCCTTCATCGTGTCGCGCCAAAGCGGCGGCTGCGCGCGAGTCGCCATCCCCTGTATCTCCGAAATGCGGCTGGTCCGACGCGGAACATCGCGCGAACCGATTCCCCCGTCAAGGCGAGCGTTGGCAGCGCCTGCCGAGGCGCCTACACAGCTTTCCACACGCACATCGCTCGAGTTGTATCGGAGAGCAGGTCATGGATCGCGCGGACGTCCTTATTCTCGGCGGCGGACTGGTGGGCAGCGCGCTCGCCGTCGCGCTCAACGCGCACGGGCTGACGGCGATCGTCATCGACGTCGCCGATCCGGAAGTCATTTTGGCCGCCGAGCACGACGGCCGCGCTTCGGCGATCGCCAGCGCGCCGCATCGCATGCTCGATGCGATCGGCGTCGGCGCGCGTTTGGCCGATGCGGGCTGCCTGATCGAAGCCATTCGTGTCTCCGACGGGCTCGAGCCCGGGAAGCTCGATTTCGCGACGCACGAGGGCGAACCGGCGCTCGGCGTCATGTATGAGAACCGGCGCCTGCGCCGCGCGCTCTATGAGGCCGCTCAGGCGGCGCCCGGGGTCGATATCCGCATGAAGACGCGGGCGCTTTCGGTCGATCGCGGCGAGTTCGGAGTGACTGCCACGCTCGACAGCGGCGCGACCGTCTCGGCGCCGCTCCTCGTCGCGGCCGAGGGGCGCAACTCGCCGACCCGCGAAGCGGCGGGGATCAAGGTGGCGCGCTGGCGCTACGATCATGCCGCACTGGTAACGACCGTGAACCATCAGCATGATCACGAGAACACCGCCTTCGAGATCTTCTATCCGGAGGGGCCTTTCGCGATCCTGCCGCTCAACGACGATGCGAACGGACATCGCTCGGCGATCGTCTGGACGGTGAAGGGCGGAGCGGCGGCGGGCATGCTCAAGCTTTCCGAACGCGGCTTCCTGGCGGAAATGTCGAAGAAGATGGGCGGTTTCCTCGGCGAGCTCGGCGCGCCGACGCCGCGGTTCAGCTATCCGCTGGGGTTCCATCATGCGGCGCGGATCACCGATCATCGGCTGGCGCTGGTCGGCGACGCGGCGCATGGCATCCACCCGATCGCCGGTCAGGGCGTCAATGTCGGCTTCCGCGATGTGGCCGCGCTGGTCGAGGTGCTGGTCGAGGGCAAACGGCTCGGCCTCGAGCCGGGCGACGCCCAGCTCCTCGCCCGCTACCAGCGCTGGCGTGCGCTCGACACCTTCATGGTGGCGCTCGCGACCGACGGGCTGACTCGGCTGTTCGGCATCCCTGGCCGCGCTCCCGCCGCGCTGCGTCGCTTCGGCCTCAATGCGGTGGACCGGCTGCCGCCGCTCAAGAACGCCTTCATGGCCGAGGCGCGCGGCGAATCGGGCGCCGTGCCGAAGCTGCTTCAGGGCGAGGTGGTCTGACCTTCTTCCAGGGGAACGTTCACGCGCCGGAGGCTGTTGGTTGCGGCGAAAGGAGAGGATTCATGGATCGGTCGCTGCTTCTCGGCGCGTTCGGCGGTCTGTTGTTCGTCGCCAATGCCTCGGTCTCCGGCAGCAACGCCTGGCCGCTGCTCTGGCCGACGCTGGCCGGCGCCGCTGCGGGCCTGACCGCGGCGCATGGCTGGCGCGCAGGGCTCTCGGCCGGGCTCGGCAGCTTCGTGGTCGTCGCGGTTCTCGGCACAATCGTCACGCTGCTGATCGTTCCCGACAGCTATTCGGCGACGATGCAGCGCTATGGCATCGGCGATGGCGGAGCGCTCACGATCCTGCTGATCATGCTGTTTCTGGGTGTGTTGAGCGGCGTCCTCGCGTGGCTGGCGAGCGGCGTCGCAGGCCTCGCGCGCCGTTAGTTCGGACGCAGCGGCCACGCCGCCTCGGCGAGCAGCACCGGCACGCCGTCGCGCACCGGATAGGCGAGCCCCGCTTCGTCCGAGACGAGTTCGCCGCGCGCTGCGTCATAGCGCAGTGGCGTGCGGGTCGCGGGGCATACCAGCCGGTCGAGCAGCCAGGGATCGAGTTCCACACTCATTGCAGCGTCCCCACATCGTCGCCCGAACGGCCGAAGAACTGCATCAGCTGCACGATCAGCCGACTTCGGTCCTGCAGCGTCTCGGCTTCGAGCAGCGCCTGCTTCGAAGCGATGTCGAACGGAGCGATCTGGGCGATGCCGTTCACCAGCGATTCGTCGTCGAGGCGTGAAACCGCTTCCCAGTCGACGGCATAGCCCTGTCCCTCGGCAAAGCGGCGGGCCTCCATCTCGAGCGATGCGCGGTCGGCCATCCCCAGTATCTCGCTGTCTCCCACCGGCTCCAGCTCCGCCTCGACCTGTCGGAACGGCGTCGTGACGTCTAGCTCGCGCACGAGAGTGAAGCGGGCGAGTCCTTCCAGAACGATGTCGAACCGGCCGTCGGGCAGTGCCTGCACCTCGGCGATCCGCCCGACGCAGCCTCGATCGAACAGTGCGGGGTGGGCACCGCCCTCGCGCGGCTGCACCATCCCGATCCGCCGGTCGCGCGCGAGCGAATCGGTCACCAGCGCGCGATAGCGCGGCTCGAAGATGTGGAGCGGCAGGTGCATCCGCGGGAACAGCAGCGCGCCGCCCAGGGGAAACACCGACAGCCGCGTGACCGTCATCCGAACAGGATCGCCGAAAGCTTGCGCCGCTGGGTCGATACCCACGGGTCCTCGAGCCCGACCACTTCGAACAGCTTCAACAGCCGCTGGCGCGCCGCGCCCTCGTTCCACTCGCGATCCTCGGCGATCATCGCGAGCAGCGTCTCCGCCGCGCCTTCGCGGTCGCCCGCCGCCATCTGGCCGCCGGCGAGCGCATAGCGCTTTTCCATGTCGTGCGGGTTCGCGGCGACTTCGGCCTTCAGTTCGGCAAGATCGTCGACCGGCGCCGCTTCGGTGGCAAGCGAGAGCGCGGCGCGCGCGCGCTCCACCTCTGGCGCCTTGGCGGCCTCCTCGGGCACCGAATCCAGCGCCGACTGTGCCTCCTCGAACCGCCCAAGCTGGACCAGCGCGCGGATGCGGCCGGCAAGCACCGCCGGATGCTCGGGGGCCATCTCGGCGAGCTGGTCGAACAGCGAAAGCGCGCGCTCGGCGTCTCCCTCGGCCAGTACCTGCTCGCCCATCGCGATCAGCGGCTCGATCTCGGCCTCGGCCTGCTGCGATTCGCCTTCGACCGGGATTTGCCGCAGGATCTGGTCGAGCATCTGGCGCAGCTGCGATTCGGTGCGCGCCTGGCTCAGGTCGGCGACCAGCTGGCCCTGGAACATCGCATAGACGGTTGGAATCGAACGCACCTGGAATTGGGCGGCGATGAACTGGTCCTTGTCGACGTCGATCTTGGCGAGCACCACGCCTTTGGTCGCATAGTCGGCTGCCACTTTCTCGAGCACCGGGCCGAGCTGCTTGCACGGGCCGCACCATTCGGCCCAGAAATCCAGGATCACCAGCCTGGTCATCGACGGTTCGACGATGTCGCGCCGAAATGCCTCGACGGCTTCGCGTTCGGTGCTGGACAGTGCGGACATGCCGGGCGGGGTGGCCAAGGGACGCTCCTCAAATTGCCTGCGCGCGGGCAGGTGTTGCGGCGCCTATGTGGGCGTTCTCGGGCGACAGGCCAAGCCTTTTCCGGAAGGGCTTGCGGGGCCGCCCGGCCGGTGCTAACAGCCGCCGCCTTGCCCCGGTGTGCGCATCCAGCGCCGCCGACATGACGCCAGAGCGGGCGTAGCTCAGGGGTAGAGCACAACCTTGCCAAGGTTGGGGTCGAGGGTTCGAATCCCTTCGCCCGCTCCAGGTGCCGGCAGTTCCCTGCCTGCAACCGAATCGATGCCGCTGCGTCTGGTGCATCTCTTTCCGAAAGGACTCGCCGATGAAACCGATCCGCACGTTCGCCGGTGCCTGCGCGCTTGCGCTGCCGCTGCTCTTCCCCGCTGCCGTAGCGGGGCAGAGCGCCGGGGAAGTGCCCGAGGCAGTCTGGAGCAATCCCGACGGCAGCGTCCATATCCGCTCCTATTCGTGCGACGGAAAGCTGTGCGGCCGCGTCACCTGGGCGAACGAAGAGGCCAAGCGCGACGCACGCGAAGGCGGCACCGAATCGCTGGTCGGAACGAACCTGTTCCGCAACTTCACGCAGCAACCTTCCGGCGCATGGGAAGGCGAAGTCTTCGTTCCCGATCTGGGCAAGCGCTTTTCGGGCACGATCCGGTTCCGAGGCGATACGCTGAGTGCCGAGGGCTGCGCTGCCTTGGGCATCATCTGCAAGTCGCAGCGCTGGACGCGCGTCGAATAGGCGCTTCGCGCCGGCTTGACCGGTGCGGAACCTTCGCCAAAGCTCCCCGTTCGCTGGCAGTGCGCCGGTGCATCGGCGAAAAGGGGGCGGAATGGACGTGCAGGGCAACACCGAAGGCGCGGTCGTCCGCAAGACACTGATCGTCCTGCTGCTCGTCGGGCTCGCGCTGCTGCTCGTGCCGCTTTCGGGCACCTTGCTGCTGATCTTCTCGGCTATCCTGATCGCGGTGCTGATCCGCTCGGCGGCGGCGCCGTTCCGCATGCTGGGGATTCCCGAGACGCCGGCGGTGCTGCTGGGCGTGCTGGCGATCTTCGCGGTCCTCTATCTGGTCGGCTGGCTGTTCGGAGCGCAGCTGGGACAGGAATTCTCCAACGTCGCGGCGCAGCTGCCCTCGGCGATCGACAGCGCGCGCGACTGGCTGCGGCAGCAGCCTTGGGGCCAGTCGCTCAGCCTCGCCTCGCTGGACCTGCAAAGCTATTTCGGGCGCGCCGTCTCGTTCGCCTTCGGCGCGGTCGGCGTGATCACCAATCTGGTACTGGTGGTGATCGGCGCGATCTATTTCGCGCTCCAGCCGGGCCTGTACGTCCGCGGGGCGGAGCGGCTGTTTCCCAAGGAGCAGGGGCCGCGCGTCGTCGATGCGCTGAACGCGAGCGGCGTCGCGTTGCAGAAATATCTGCTGGGGCAGCTGTTCACCATGACGGTCGTCGGCTCGCTGGTCGCGATCGGCCTCACATTCGTCGGTCTGCCCTCGGCGGGTGCGCTGGGCGTGATCGTGGGCGTCGCCAACTTCATCCCGCTGGTCGGCCCGGTGATCGGCGCCATTCCGGGCATCCTGCTCGCCTTTGCGCAGGGCCCGGACGCGTTGATCGCCGCCTCTTTGGTCTATCTCGTCGCGCAGCAGGCGGAGGGCAATGTGCTGACCCCGCTCGTCCAGCGCTGGGCAGTGTCCATTCCGCCCGCGCTGCTGCTGTTCGCGCTGGGCGCGCTGGGATCGCTGTTCGGCATTCTCGGCATCCTGCTCGCGGCGCCGCTGGCGGTGGTGCTCTATACGCTGGTGACGATGCTCTGGTCGCGGGACGCGCTGGGCTATGACGTGCGGGTTCCCGGCCGCCGCCGATCGCGGGGGGATGACGGTGGCTGACGTGCGGGTCGGTATCGGCGGCTGGACCTATGCGCCGTGGCGCGGGACCTTCTATCCCGACGGCCTCCCCCAGAAGCGCGAGCTCGAATTCGCAAGTAGCGCGGTGACGGCGATCGAGATCAACGCCACCTATCATCGGCTGCAAAAGCCGGCGAGCTTCGCCCAATGGGCGGCGACGGCCCCCGAAGGCTTCGTCTTTGCAGTGAAGGCGTCGCGATACTGCACCAACCGGAAGCTGCTGGCAGAGGCGGGCGATGCGGTGACGACCTTCCTCAATCAGGGGATCGTCGAGCTCGGCGACAAGCTGGGCCCGATCCTCTGGCAGTTCATGGCGACCAAGAAGTTCGACCCCGAGGATTTCGGCGCATTCCTGAAGCTTCTCCCCGATCGCCACTCCGGCCTGCCGCTGCGTCACGCAATTCAGGTGCGCCACGAAAGCTTCCGTGTGCCGGAATTCGTCGCGCTTGCCCGCGCCCATGGCGTCGCCATCGTCTATGCCGATTCGGCGCAGTATCCGGCGATCGCCGACGTCAGCGGCGATTTCGTCTATGTGCGGCTGGAGAATGCGCAGGAGGGGCATCCGCAAGGCTATTCCGCGCCCGCGCTCGATCGCTGGGCGGAGGCCGCACGCTGCTGGAGCGAAGGCGGTCGGCCGGAGGGGCTACCCTATGTGACCGACGACCAACCGCCTGTGGTTCCACGTGAAACTTACATCTTCATGATCAACGGCGCGAAGGTGCGTGCGCCCGCGGCGGCCACGGCATTGCTGCAACGGCTGAGATAAGGCGGAACAGCTACCCGGCTGCGCGCCTCGACTGCTCAGTCGTTCGCGGGCCGCGGAGGGCTGGGCCGGCCGTTCGTCATGCGCACCCCGTCGATCACGATCGGGCTGGCGACGCCCGGGAGCCCGCCCGGTGCGATCCGCATGCCGCGCGCCTGCACTTGCGGGTCGGCGAACACTTCGTCGACTCGGTTGATCGGCCCTGCCGGTACGCCCGCGGCCTCGAGCCGCTCGTAGAGCGCCGCCTTCTCCCAGCTGCCGATTGCGGCGGCGAGCAGCGGGATCAGCGCGGCACGGTTCTCGACACGGCCCGGATTGGTCGCGAAGCGCGGATCCTCGCCAAGGCCGAGTTCGAGCACGGCGCAGAGCCGGCGGAATTGCGAATCGTTGCCGACCGCGACGATCAGCTCGCCGTCGGCGCAGGCGAATGCCTGGTACGGCACCAGATTGGCGTGGCCGTTGCCCATCCGGTGCGGCACCGTGCCCGATGCCATCCAGTTGAGCGCCTGGTTCGCCAGCACCGCAACCTGCGTATCGAGTAGCGCCATGTCGATGTGCGCGCCTTCGCCGGTGACGTCACGGCGTCGCAGCGCCGCGAGCACCGCGACGGCCGTGTAGGTGCCGGTGAAGATGTCGGCATAGGCTATCCCGGCCTTCTGCGGTGCGCCGTCGGGCTCGCCGGTCAGGCTCATGAAGCCGCCCATGCCCTGGATGATGAAGTCATAGCCGGCGCGATGCGCATAGGGGCCGGTCTGGCCGAAGCCGGTGATCGAGGCGACGATCAGCCGAGGATTCGCCGTCCGCAAGCTGGCGGAGTCGAGGCCGTATTTGACGAGCCCGCCCACTTTGTAGTTCTCGATCACCACATCCGCCTCGGCGGCCAGCGCTCGCACCTCCGCCTGCCCGGCCGGCGTGGCGATATCGATGAAGCGGGCGCTCTTGCCGCGATTGGTCGAGTGGAAATAGGCGGCGTCGAGGCTGTTGCCCTCCGCGTCGTGCAGGAACGGCGGCCCCCAGTGTCGCGTGTCGTCGCCGGTTCCGGGCCGCTCGATCTTGATCACTTCCGCGCCGAGATCGGCGAGCAACTGGCCGCACCACGGGCCGGCGAGGATGCGTGCCAGCTCGACCACTCGAATGCCCTTGAGCGGTTTCACGCGACCTCCACCACTTCTAGGGCATCCGCGCTCCCGCCGAAGGCCACGCGCTCGCCCGCCATCGCGCCCATCATCGCGCGCGCCAGCGGCGCCGTGAACGCGAGCAGCGCGGCCGCCGGATCGGCTTCGTCGTGCCCGACGATCCGGAACCGCTGCGTCCGTCCGGCGCGGCGCACCGTCACCAGCGATCCGATTCCGGCTTCGCCCGCCTCGGGGCGATCGGCGATGCGCGCGGTCGCATGCTGGGTGGACCAATAGCGGAGCGTGCGCTCCAGCTTCTTGCGCGCCGCCTCGTCGGTTTCGGCGGCAACGGCGCCTTTCAGTTCGGCGACTTTCGCTTCGATCAGAGCCAGCCCGCGTTCGGTCACCAGATTCGGTCCGACCGGGATCGGCAGCTCGAACTCGGGCTCCTTGTGCTCGTCGTCGCTCTCGCGGCGGAAGGCGACACTCATGCCGCGGCCGCCCCATGCTCGCGCGCGATTCGATAGAAGACGTGACGGTCCATCCGCGAACCGTCGCCGCGCTGCGTGCGCCCCTGCTCCAGAACGCCTCCGATCTTCTCCATGGCGCGCCGGGACCGGAGGTTCTCCGCGCCGACCACGAACACCGCGGCACGCACTTCGGCCAGAATATGATCGAGCATCAGCCGCTTCACCTCGGCGTTGACCGGACCGCCCCAGAAGCGTCGTGCGAGAAACGTCCAGCCGATCTCGATTTCGTCGCGTTGCGGGTCGTGATTGGCGTAGCGGCTGGCGCCGATCACCTCTCCGCTCTCCCGATCGCGGATCGTGAGGCTTCCGCCGCTCGCCAGCGCATCGTCGAAATAGGCGCGGAACACCGGCTCCCTCCAGCGGTCCGAAGCGGGGTGCTGGGCCCATATCTCCGGGTCCTCCGCCGCGGCGAACAGGGCGCACCAGTCGCCGGCGACCGTCGGCTCGAGCGTCACGAGCGTGCCGCGGAGCGTCGGCTGCAGGTTCATCAGAACGCCGCGATGCCGGTGATCGCCCGCCCCAGGATCAGCCCGTGCACGTCGTGAGTGCCTTCATAGGTGTTGACGGTCTCGAGGTTGATCGCGTGGCGCATCACATGGAAGTCGGCCGAAATGCCGTTGCCGCCGTGCATGTCGCGCGCGACCCGGGCGATCTCCAGCGCCTTGCCGCAATTGTTGCGCTTGAGGATGCTGATCGCCTCGGGCGCCAGCGTGCCTTCGTCGAACATGCGGCCGGCGCGCAGGCAGCCCTGCAGCGCCAGCGCGATTTCGGTCTGCATGTTCGCCAGCTTCAGCTGGACGAGCTGGTTGGCCGCGAGCGGCTTGCCGAACTGCGCGCGGTCGAGCGTGTAGGCCCGCGCGGCGCGCATGCAGGCCTCGGCCGCCCCCATGCTGCCCCAGGCGATTCCGTAGCGTGCGCGATTGAGGCACCCGAACGGCCCCTTCAGCCCCTGCACCTCGGGCAGCAGCGCGTCCTCGCCGACTTCGACACCGTCCATCACGATCTCGCCGGTGATCGAGGCGCGAAGCGACAGCTTGCCTTCGATCTTGGGAGCGGAGAGCCCCTTCATGCCCTTTTCGAGCACAAAGCCCTTGATGCCGCCGCCGTGCGCATCCGATTTCGCCCAGACGACGAAAACGTCGGCGATCGGCGAATTGGTAATCCACATCTTCGAGCCGCTCAGGCGATAGCCGCCGTCGATCTTCTCCGCGCGAGTGCGCATGCCGCCGGGATCGGATCCCGCATCGGGCTCGGTCAGGCCGAAGCAGCCCACCCATTCGCCGGTGGCGAGTTTGGGCAGGAATTTCTGCTTCTGCGCCTCGGTGCCATAGGCATGGATCGGGTACATCACGAGCGAACTCTGCACGCTCATCGCCGAGCGATAGCCCGAATCGACTGCCTCGACTTCGCGCGCGACCAGGCCATAGGAGACATAGCCGAGCCCTGCGCCGCCATAGGCTTCGGGGATCGTGGCGCCGAGCAGACCCAGCGCGCCCATCTCGCGCATGATTTCGCGATCAAAGCTCTCGTCGAGGAACGCCTTCGTCACGCGCGGCAGCAGCTTCTCCTGCGCATAGCCATGCGCGGTATCGCGTACGATCCGCTCTTCCTCGGTGAGCTGTGCGTCGAGAGCGAACGGGTCCTGCCAGTCAAACCGGCCCATTTCTGCCATGCGTCCTGTCCTATTCCGTTTCGGCGGCGGCTGCCGAAGTTTCCGATTGCACCACCGGCGCCGACGCCGGCGCCGAAGGTGGTGCGGGCGGTGCCCCGGGCGCCTGCATCGCCGCCAGTTCGATGTTGCCCAGCGCCTGTCGAGCCGCGATATAGCGTCGCGCCGCCGCGATCCAACTCTCGGCACTTTCCGCGCCCGGCAGATGGGCGATTTCGGCGAGAGCAGCTTCCACCTGCCCGGCTTCGAGAACGCGCCGAGCGCGGCGCAGCCGGTCGGCGGGGCGCGGGCTGGGAGAGGTTTCCTGGCGCAGCACGACGAGATCGTTGAACAGCCGCCGCACGCGCGACCACACGCCCTCATCGGGGCCGCCGGCGACGAGCCGTGGCGCGATCGCATCGAGCGCAAGGCGGAGATCCTCCAGCGTCGCCGGATCGTTGGCCGCGCGCAGGATCGCGGCGACTTCCTCAGGGTGCGATGCGCCGAAGCGCAGCCGCAACTGTCCTTCCACGCCGCCAAGCGGCAGGCCGCGATCAAGCAGGCGGCGCGTCGCAAAGGCGATCAGCAGCCCCTCGGCGCGATTGGCATAGCTGGAGGCGACTCGCGACGCGCTGCGGACCGCCACCAGCCGCTCCTCGAGCTCGTCGAGGCGGCCGGCCAGCATCTGTTCGCGCGCATTGAGCGTGGCAAGGTCGGTTCCTGCCGGAAGCGGCGGCACGACCACGGCTTCGGCGGGGGCGGCCTCAGTCTCCACCGGCGCGGGCGTTCTCCCGAACGGCCCCATCCCGGAAAACTGAATCAGCGCGGCGGTCGCGGCAATTCCGCCCAGAAAGGCCAGCAGGCCGACGAGGATCGTTGTTCCCAGTGCGGAAAGGCCGCGGGCCGGCTTCAGCGCGGTAGGCTCGTCGCGGCTCATGGCGCCCTTATTCCCGCGCCGGCGGCCGTGGTCAATCGGCGAGGCGGAGGGCGACGTCCCGGAGCGTGTCGTCTTCCGGAACTGCCGCCACCGCCACGCGCTCCCAGCCGCTTCCCAAGGCCCTTCTTGTCCGCTCGCTGATCGCCGCGACGGCGACGCTGCCACGCGCGACGCGCGACGCGTCGAGCACCGCCGCGAGTCGCGCGGCCGCGCGCGGCGAATGGACCATCGCGACGGCACCAGACAGCCGCTGCGCCGCAGCTTCCGCGATCTCGCGCGGCTCGCTGGCATAGACAGTGCGCACGTCGGCGATGATCCCGCCCTGCTCGATCAGCCGATCGCGCCCGGCGAGATGCAGCGCTCGGCGAACGCCTGCTCCGGCGGCAGCGGCGATCAGGGTGTGCGCGCCGTCGTGTCCGATCGCCGCCACCACGAACCCGGCGCGCCGCGCCGCCCCCGCAGTCGCTTCGCCCACCGCATGGACCGGCAGCGCCAGCAATGCGGCCAGTTCGGGTCCGGCATGGCGGACGGCGTTGGCACTGGTCAGGAGCAGCGCGTCATATTCCCTCGGATCAGGCGCTTGCCAGGGGACGGGCACGACGTCGAAAAGCGGAAGCCGGATCGCCCGGCGTCCGGTCGCCTCCACTGCAGCCGCCGTCACTCGGTTGCCCGGCTCCGGTCGCAGGACGGCGATCGGGCGGCTCATCCCGCGAACAGCCGCCGCACCGTCTCCGGGGCGCGGGCGAGCAGGTCGCGCGCCATGATCTCCGGAAGCTTTGGATCGCGCGGGGCGCCCGCTTCCTGCCCGTGGACATGCGCTTGCCCGTCTTCCGACAGCAGTTCGGCGCGCAGCGTCAGGATCGCGCCGTCCAGCGTCGCCAGGGCACCCACGGGTGAATGACAGTCGGCCTTGAGCGCCGCGAGCAGGGCACGCTCGGCGAGGACACAGGCACGCGTCTCGGGATGATCGATCGCCGCCAGCCGCTCGACCGCGGTCCGGTCATCGCTGCGCGCTTCGACGCCGACCGCCCCCTGCGCGGGCGCCGGCAGCATCACGTCAACCGGCACGGGCACGCCGATATCGTGCCGCCCGAGGCGCTCCAGCCCCGCGGCGGCGAGAAGAGTCGCGTCGGCCTCGCCTGCCGCAAGCTTGGCGAGCCGCGTATCGACGTTGCCGCGGAACAGGACGATCTCGAGGTCGGGTCGCAGCTTGCGCAGCTGCGCGGCGCGGCGCGGCGAACTGGTGCCGAGACGTGCGCCCTGCCGGAGCGCCTCGATCGAATCGGCACCGATCAGCCGGTCGCGCACATCCGCTCGCGCCAGCACGGCTGCCAGCGTGACGCTCGGCGGCCGCAGCGTCTCCACGTCCTTCATCGAATGTACGGCGCAGTCGATCTCGCCGTCGAGCAGCGCGCGGTCGAGCTCCTTGGTCCACAGCGCCTTGCCGCCGATTTCGGCGAGCGCACGATCTTGCACCCGGTCGCCGGTGGTGCGGATGGTCACGATCTCCACCGCATCTTCCGTCCAGTCGTGCGCGCCGATCAGCGCGTCGCGCACCATATTGGCCTGAGTGAGCGCGAGCGGCGATCCGCGCGTTCCGATGCGAAAGGGGCTGGGCATGCCGCTTGTGCTAGCGGCCGGCGCCTCTAGATGGAAGCGATGGCATTGATCCTGGGCCTCGAATCGAGCTGCGACGAGACGGCCGCGGCATTGGTCGCGAGCGATCGGACAATTCGTGCGCATCGGCTCGCGCGGCAGGACGCCCAGCATGCACCGTACGGCGGCGTCGTTCCCGAGATTGCGGCACGCGCGCATGTCGAAATGCTGGGCCCACTGGTCGAGGCGGTGCTCGACGAGGCGGGGGTGACGCTGGCCGATGTCGATGCGGTCGCGGCGACGGCGGGGCCGGGGCTGATCGGCGGTGTGATGGTCGGGCTCGTCACCGGCAAGGCGCTGGCGCTGGCGGGCGGCAAGCCGCTGGTCGCGGTGAACCATCTCGAGGGACATGCGCTCTCGCCGCGCCTGACCGATCCCGATCTGGCCTTTCCCTATCTGCTGCTGCTCGTTTCGGGCGGCCATTGCCAGCTGCTGCTGGTCGAAGGCGTCGGCCGCTACCGGCGGATCGCCACCACGATCGACGACGCCGCGGGCGAAGCCTTCGACAAGACGGCGAAGCTGCTCGGGCTCGGCTTTCCGGGGGGCCCGGCGGTCGAGCAGGCGGCGCGACAGGGCGACCCGCGCGCGGTGCCGCTGCCGCGCCCGCTGCTGGGATCGAACGAGCCGCATTTCTCGTTCGCCGGCCTCAAGAGCGCCGTATCGCGCGCGCGCGACGCAGGCACTCACCGCGCCGAGGATATCGCCGCCTCGTTCCAGCAGGCCGTGATCGACTGTCTGCTCGATCGCACTGCCCGCGCACTCGATTCGGTGGCAGGCGTCGGCGTCAGCGCGCTGGTCGTCGCGGGTGGCGTCGCGGCCAACCAGGGCGTGCGCGCTGCGCTCGAGGGGCTCGCTGCCAGCCGCGATTTGCGGTTCGTCGCGCCGCCGCTCTGGCTGTGCACCGATAATGCGGCGATGATCGCCTGGGCGGGGGCCGAGCGATTCGGTGCCGGGCTCACCGATCCGCTCGACGTGCCGGCCCGCGCCCGCTGGCCGCTCGATCCGACAGGCGAAAAGGTGCGCGGTGCGGGAGTGAAGGCATGACGATCGGAGTAATCGGCGGCGGTGCCTGGGGCACTGCGCTCGCACAGGTACTGGCCTCGGGCGGCACCGCCGTTCGGCTCTGGGCGCGCGAGGCGGAAGTGGTCGGCGCGATCAACGAACGCCACGAGAACACCGTTTTTCTGCCGGGTATTCCGCTTTCGCCGAACGTCAGCGCGACGCAGCAGCTCGGGGATCTCGCCGATGCCGATCCGATCCTGGTGGTGACGCCGGCGCAGCATATGCGCACGGTGCTCCGCGATTTGCCCGGCAGGGGGCAGCCGCTGATCCTCTGTTCGAAGGGGATCGAGGCGGGATCGCACCAGTTCCTGCATCATGTCGCCGCCGAGGAAGTGCCCGGTTCGCGCATCGCGGTGCTTTCCGGGCCCACCTTCGCGCACGAAGTCGCCTCGGGACTGCCGACTGCCGTCACGCTCGCCGCCGATCCGATCGACTGCGCCAACGAACTCGCCGGCGTGATCGCGCGGCCGTCGTTCCGCCCCTATGTCTCGTCGGACGTGGTGGGAGCGGAGATCGGCGGCGCCGTGAAGAACGTGCTCGCGATCGCCTGCGGCGTCGTCGAGGGGGCCGGTCTAGGCCAGAATGCGCGTGCGGCGGTGATCGCGCGCGGCTTTGCCGAAATGGCTCGCTTCGGCGTGGCGCGCGGCGCGCGGATGGAGACGCTCGCCGGTCTGTGCGGCCTGGGCGATCTCGTTCTCACCTGCTCGTCGACCAGCTCGCGCAACTATTCGCTCGGCGTCGGACTTGGGCGGGGACAAAGCGCGCAGAGCCTGCTGGCGGATCGCAAGACCGTGGCCGAAGGCGCCTTCACTGCGCCGGTACTGCGCGAGGCCGCACTGGCGGCGGGCGTCGACATGCCGGTCGCGCAGGCCGTGTGCGCGCTGCTCGACGGCGCCGAAGTGGCGGACGTCGTCGACGGTCTGCTCAACCGTCCGCTGCGCGAAGAAGGCGTGTGAAGCGCTGGGCGGTGCTGCTGCGCGCCGTCAACGTAGGCGGGCGGACGCTCGCGATGGCCGATCTGCGCGCGATGCTGGAATCGCTGGGGTTTGCCGACGTCGCGACTCTGCTCGCATCGGGCAACGCGCTGATTTCGACCGAACAGCGCGACTCCGCCGCGCTCGAAGCCGCGCTCGAGCAGGACGCGGCGGCCAGGTTCGGTTTTCCGATCGATTTCCTCGTCCGCGACGGGCGCGAGCTGCGCGACATCATGGCCGCCAATCCCTTTCCGGACGCGGCCCGCGAACGCCCGAACAGGCTCGTCGTGCTGTTTCACCGGACCCCGCCCGATCCGGCTCTGCTCGATGCGCTGGCCGAGCGCTATTCCCTCCCCGAGCGGCTGCACGCGCGCGGGCGCGAACTCTACATCGACTATCGCGACGGGCAGGCGCGCTCGCGGCTCCAGCCGGCGATGGCGAAACTCGGCTTCCCCAAGGTGGCGACGGCGCGCAACTGGAACACCGTCGGCAAGCTCGCCGCGCGGCTCGCGCCCGGCTTGTGAGCCTCAGAAGTCGATCGCCACGCCCTTTTTCTCCCAATCGCCATAGCGAGTCGGATCGCGGTCCAGCGGGTCGTGGTCGGCCGCGTCGGGCGCGGGTGCCCGCGGCTCGGGCACCGGCGTGTTCGCGCTCAGATGGGCGGGCGGTTTCACATGATCGGGGCGCTTGCCCATGGCTCTGGTTCCGAATTGATTTGAGCGGCGTCGCGCACCACATTGGTCGGACAAGGAGTGGGTTCAAGTGAACGGTTTCAAGACGACGATGTTGCTCGCGGCGCTGACGGCGCTGTTCATGGCGCTCGGCTTCACCCTCGGCGGTCGCGCCGGGATGATGCTCGCGCTGCTGTTTGCCGCGGGCATGAACCTCTTCACCTTCTGGAATGCCGACAAGATCGTGCTCCGGATGCACAATGCGCGCGAAGTGGATGAGGCGAGCGCGCCCGAGTTCGTCCGGCTGGTGCGCGATCTCGCGATGCGCGCCAAGCTGCCGATGCCGAAGGTCTATCTGATCGAATCGCCGCACCCCAATGCCTTCGCCACCGGGCGCGATCCCGATCATGCCGCCGTCGCCGCCACCACGGGTCTGATCGACATGCTCGATCGCGACGAGATCGCGGCGGTGATGGCGCACGAGCTGGGCCATGTCCGCAATCGCGATACGCTGATCATGACGATGGTCGCCACCATTGCCGGTGCGATTTCGATGCTCGCGAACTTCGGCCTGTTCTTCAGGGGTGCGGATGGTCGCGGCGCGGGAATCGCGGGGCTGATGGCAGTGTTCGTGGCTCCCTTCGCGGCTATGATCGTGCAGATGGCGATCAGCCGCACGCGCGAATATGGCGCGGATCGCGCGGGTGCGGAGATTTCGGGCAACCCCGCTGCGCTCGCCTCGGCGCTGGCGAAGCTCGAACGCGGCGCGCGGAGGATTCCCAATCCGGTCGCCGAACGGGTGCCGGCTGCCTCGCAGCTCTATATCGTGCCCGGCCTCGCGCGGCGCGGCGACAATATGTTCTCGACCCATCCCGACACGGCGAACCGGATCGCCGAACTCGAACGGCTCGCACAGCAGATGGGCAGTACCACCCGCACGGGCACGGCGCTGGCTTCGTCTTCCTGGCCCGCTCAACCGGTCGTCGCCGCGCGGCCTGGTGTCGCTTCGGTCCCCCGCACCGGTGCGCGCCGCCGGCCTGCCAGCGCGCTCGATCCGCTGCGCCGCGACTAAGTGAGCTCCCGCAACACCCGCACACGACCGGCACCGCGCCCGGCCGAGCCCCCTGGCGTTCCCGCGCGTCGTGCGGCGCTGCGGCTTCTCGACGCGGTGCTGCGCCGCGGCCTGGCGCTCGAGTCCGAACTCGAAGCTGCCGCAGGGAAGCTGGCGCCGTCGGACCGGGGGCTCGCCCACGCCATCGCCGCAGAGGCACTGCGCCGCCTGCCCGATCTCGATGCGCTGATCGATTCGGCGACGGCGCGGCCGCTTCCCCATGACGCGAAGGCGCGCTCCGCATTGCGAATCGCGTTGGTCCAGGCGCTGGCACTCGGTACGCCGCCGCATGCGGCGATCTCGACGGTCCTGCCGCTCGTCGATGGCGGGCCGCGCAAGCTGGTCCATGGCGTGTTCGGTACGCTGATGCGCGGCGGCGCAGCGCTGCCCGAGGTGCCGACGCTGCCGCCCGCCGCTGCCGAGCGCTGGGAGGCGGCCTGGGGTGATTCCATGGTCGGCGAAGCCGCACGCGCCATCGCCGCCCCGCCGCCGCTCGACCTCAGCCTGCGCGATCCCGCCGACACGGCCGCCATCGAGGCGCTCGGGGGCGAGTCGCTGATGCCTGGCCATGTTCGCCTGCCTGCGGGGGCTTCGGTTCCCGATCTGCCCGGCTATGTGCAAGGCGCCTGGTGGGTGCAGGATCTCGCCGCGTCGCTTCCCGCCCGGTTGCTCGGATCGGGGGCGGGCAAGGCGCTCGATCTCTGCGCGGCTCCCGGGGGCAAGACGCTGCAGCTCGCCGCGGCGGGCTGGGAAGTCACCAGCGTCGACTCGTCCGAAAGTCGTCTTGCGCGACTTGCCGAGAATCTGTGCCGTACCGGCCTGTCGGCCGAAGTGATCGCAGCCGATCTGCGCAGCTGGGAGCCTGGCGCTGCCGCCGATGCGGTGTTGCTCGATGCTCCGTGCAGCGCCACCGGCATCTTCCGCCGCCATCCCGATGTGCTGCATCGCGTTCGCCCCGCGCTGGTCGCCGAGATGGCGGCGTTGCAGCGTCTGCTTCTCGCCCGTGCCGCGCGCTGGGTCCGCCCGGGCGGCCGGCTGGTCTTCGCCACCTGTTCGCTCGAGCCCATGGAGGGCGAAGCGCAGATCGAAGCTTTTCTGGCTGAGAACCCGGATTTCGCGCTTGATCCGCCGTCGAGTGACGCCATGCCTGCAGACGTCGGGATCGACCCGCGCGGCTGGCTCCGCATCCTTCCGGGCATGCTGGCCGGGCAGGGCGGGCTCGATGGTTTCTTCATCGCGCCCCTGGTGCGCGTGCGCTGAAGTCTCGCGAACCCCGTTGCGGGCGGTTCAGGCCATGCTAAGGGTTCCCGCCATGCCTGCTGTCCGCATTGCGCCATCGATCCTCTCCGCAGACTTCGCCCGGCTGGGCGAAGAAGTGCGCGCAATCGATGCGGCCGGAGCCGACTGGATCCACATCGACGTGATGGACGGGCATTTCGTGCCGAACATCACGATCGGGCCGGCGGTGCTGAAGGCGCTGCGCCCGCACACCGCCAAGCCGTTCGACGTGCATCTGATGATCGCTCCGGTCGATCCCTTCCTCCAGGCGTTCGCCGAGGCCGGGGCGGACACGATCACTGTCCATCCCGAAGCAGGCCCGCATCTCCACCGCACGCTTCAGACGATCAAGGCGCTCGGCAAGCGCGCCGGCGTGGTTCTCAATCCCGCCACGCCTGTTTCGGTGCTCGATCATGTGATGGACATGGTCGATCTCATTCTGGTCATGAGCGTGAACCCCGGCTTCGGCGGGCAGAAGTTCCTGCCGAGCCAGCTCGACAAGATCGCCGAGCTGCGCCGCCGGATCGACGCGACTGGGCGCCCGATCGACCTGGAAGTCGACGGCGGCATCGACCGCCGGACGGCGCCGCAGGCGATCGCCGCCGGAGCCGATGCGCTGGTCGCCGGCACCGCGACCTTCACCGGCGGGCCGGATCGGTACGCCGACAATATCCGGGCGCTGCGGGGCGCGTGAGCGGCATGCTGGAACAGCCGCCGAAATCCCCCGACGCCGACGGCATCGAGGAAGGCAAGCGGCTGATCCGTCTGGGCGGCGATCGCGGCCTCTCGCTCGCCGAGCGTGTGTCCGAGCGGCTTCAGCGGCTCACCTGGCGCACGCCGCTCCACACCATGCGGCTGCGGGGGCGGCACCCGCTCAAACTGATCGCCGTCGCCGACGATCCCTTCCTGGGCGATCCCGCCAGGGGCAATGCGCTGCTCGACGGGATGGTGACGTTTCGAGGCGAGAGTCGCGAGATCGCGGGGCTCGACTATGCCCGCGCCGACTGGTCGAAGCCGTTCGGCGAATATCTGCACAGCTTCGCCTGGCTACGCGATCTGTCGACGGTCACCACGCGCGCCCGCGCGGCGCCGGTCGCCGAAGCGATGATGCGCCCCTGGCTCGCCGCCCATGCCGAGAAAGTGTCGGAAACCGCCTGGCGGGCCGATCTCTGGGGCCGGCGCATCCTGTTCTGGACGGCGCATGCTCCGCTGATCCTTTCGAGCACCGATCTCGTCTATCGCTCGGCGGTGCTGCACGCGCTCGCGCGGGGCGCGCGTCATCTCGATCGCGCCGCCGATCGCGTGCAGGTGGGGCCGCCGCGCATCGCCGCCTGGTGCGGCGTGCTGGTCGCCGGGCTGATGATCCCCGGGGGGGATCCGCGCCGTTCGTTCGGCGAGGCGGGCCTCCAGCGGGCGCTCGAACTCTCGGTGTTCGACGATGGCGGCGTCGTCACGCGTTCGCCGGCAGCACAACTCGACGCGGTGATGCTCCTTGCCATGCTGTGCGAAGGCTATGCGGCGCGCCGGCTCGATCCGCCCGGCTTCGTCGAAGTGGCGCTGGCGCGGATGGTGACGGCGCTGCTTGGCGTGTGCCACGGCGACAAGGGGCTTTCGAGCTGGCAGGGTGCCGGCCCCGTCCCCGGCGCGGTACTCGAGCAGATTGTCGAAGCCACTGGAATTCGCACTCGGCCGCTCAAGCAGGCGCGCGACTGGGGCTATCAGCGCCTGACCGCGCAGAAGACGGTGCTGATCATGGATGCCGCGCCCCCGCCGGTCGCGCGGCTGGTGGAGGGCGGCTGTGCTTCCACGCTGGCGTTCGAGCTCTCCGACGGGCCGGACCGCATCGTCGTCAACTGCGGCGGCGCGCGCATGGCCGCCACTGCCGCGCTCGCCGAGGGACTGCGGACCACCGCCGCCCACTCGACGCTGGTCGTCGGCGACAGCAATTCGACTGCCATCCACGCCGATGGCACGCTCGGCCGCGGCGTAGGCGAAGTCGAGCTCAGCCGCCACGAGAGCGAGAATTCGAGCCGGATCGAAGCGAGCCACGACGGCTATGCGCGGCGCTATGGCCTCATTCACCGGCGGCTCGTCGCGCTTTCGTCGGACGGGCGCGACGTGCGTGGCGAGGACAGTCTGCTTCCCTCCGACAAGCGCCGGCGCAAACAGGCGCCGCCGTTCGCAATCCGCTTCCATCTCTCGCCCCACGTCGAAATCTCGCCCACCGCCGACGGCATGGCGGCGATCCTGCGCACGCCAGCCAGTGCGTTGTGGCAGTTCCGCTGCCGCGGCGGTGCGCTCGCGATCGAGGACAGCATCTGGATCGACGGCAACGGCCGCGCGATCCCCAGCCAGCAGCTCGTCGTCAGTGGCGAGGCGGCGCCGGGCGGCACCAGCGTGAGCTGGGTGTTCCACCGCGCGCGCTAGCCCTTGCCAGCCGGGCGCGGCTTGCCCATTAGCCCGCGCCATGACCGATATCGCCATTCGCCGCGCGCTCCTCTCCGTTTCGGACAAGACGGGCATCGTCGACTTTGCCCGTGCACTCGCCGCTGCCGGTACCGAACTGGTCTCGACCGGGGGCACCGCGAAGGCGCTGCGCGACGCGGGGCTCGCGGTGCGCGACGTGTCCGAGCTCACGGGCTTCCCCGAGATGATGGACGGCCGCGTCAAGACGCTGCATCCGATGGTCCATGGCGGCGTGCTCGCGGTGCGCGACGACGCCGATCATGTCGCGGCGATGGAAGCGCATGGGATCGGCGCGATCGATCTGGTCTGCGTCAATCTCTACCCGTTCGAGGCTACGGTCGCGAAGGGCGCGGACCGCGCGACGGTGATCGAGAACATCGACATCGGCGGCCCTTCGATGGTCCGTTCGGCGGCCAAGAACCACGCCTTCGTCGCGATCGTGACCGATCCCGCCGATTATCGCGCCGTCCTTGGCGAGCTGGAGGGCAGCGGCGGCAGCCTCGGCCTTGCGACGCGCAAGCGGCTGGCGGCCAAGGCCTTCGCCGCCACCGCCGCCTATGACGCGGCGATCGCCGGCTGGTTCGCCTTTGCCGATCACGGGCAGGCGCTGCCCGATCGCATCTCGGTGGCGCTCACGCGCGGGCAGGAGCTGCGCTACGGCGAGAATCCGCACCAGTCGGCTGCGCTGTATCTGCCTCAGGCGCCGGGCGTGCGCGGCATCGCCCAGGCCGAGCAGCTACAGGGCAAGGAGCTGAGCTACAACAACTTCAACGACGCCGATGCCGCGCTCGAGCTGGTCAGCGAATTCCGCGATGGTCCGCCGACGGTCGTCATCGTCAAGCACGCCAATCCCTGCGGCGTCGCTTCGGGCGACACGCTGCTCGAGGCATATCGCGCCGCCTTCGCCTGCGATACCGTGTCGGCGTTCGGCGGCATCGTCGCGGTCAATCGCCCGCTCGACGGCGAAACGGCGCGTGCGATCACCGAGATCTTCACCGAAGTCGTCGCCGCGCCCGATGCCAGCGACGAGGCGCGCGCGATCTTCGCCGCGAAGAAGAATCTGCGGCTGTTGCTCACCGGCGCGCTTCCCGATCCCGCGCGGGGCGGATTGACGATGAAGTCGATCGCCGGCGGCATGCTGGTCCAGTCGCGCGACCATGGCATGCTCGACGCGGCCGATCTGAAGGTTGTGACCAAGCGGCAGCCGAGTGCGCAGGAACTCGCCGACTGCCGCTTCGCCTGGACGGTGGCCAAGCATGTGAAGTCCAACGCGATCGTCTATGCGCGCGACGGGGCGACCGCCGGCATCGGTGCGGGGCAGATGAACCGGCTCGAATCGGCGCGGATCGCTGCATGGAAGGCGAAGGACGCGGCGGAAAAGGCCGGCTGGGCAGAACCGCGCACGATCGGTTCGGCGGTCGCGTCGGACGCTTTCTTCCCGTTCGCCGACGGGCTGCTCGCCGCGGTCGAAGCGGGCGCCACCGCAGTGATCCAGCCGGGCGGATCGATCCGCGACGCCGAAGTGATCGCCGCTGCGGACGAGGCCGGGCTGGCAATGGTCTTCACCGGAATGCGTCACTTCCGCCACTGAGCGGCGGGCGAAGCCGGCTCAGAGCTTCTCCTCGACCGGCAGTGTCGGCCCGCTGCTCTTCGGCAGTTTGCGGAACAGCGCCCGGTCTTCGGGTCCGAACGCGAATTTGATGATGACGTAGAGGTAGCTCACCAGGATCGCGGGCATGCCGATGCTCAGCTCGGCCCACTCATATTCCGGGGGGAGCGAGGCGAAGGCCATGCCGACGACGCCGCCGGTAAGGATCGCCCAGACAAACGCCCAGCGGAAGCAGACAACATTCGCGCCCAGCATCCGGCTCAGCACCCAGCTCTTGGCCACCGAGCCGATCGTGACCGAGATCAGCAGCGCGACCGCCGGCCCCGCCGCCTGATACTCGCGCGGCCAAGCCAAGTCGCGCATCAGGAAGACGAGCGCGAAGCTCAGCGCCACCTGCAGCCCCAGCACGAGCAGCGAGATCATCAGATTGCGGTGCCGCGCAGTGTAGACGAGACCCACTTCGCTCACCGCACCGGGCGACGCCAGCACCTCGGCGACGAGCAGCACCACGAGCGCGCCCGCGCCGATCACGAATTCGGGACCGATCAGCCCCATCACGCCTTCGGCCGGGATCACGAACATCACCATCAGCGCCGCCTGCGCGGCGATGATCCAGAAGCCGACCTGCCGTACCTGGCGTGCAACGGCGGCCAGATCGCCTTCGGCCAGGCTCTTGGTGACGACCGGCCCCAGAATCGGATCGAAGCTCGATTTGAGCCGCTGCGGAAGCGAGGCGACCTGCTGCGCCATGTAATAGATGCCGACCACTTCGGGCACGAACAGCAGGCCGAGGATGAACCGGTCGACGTTGCGCGTGCCCCATTCGATCGCGTCGGCGCCCGCCAGCGGCACGTTGCGCCGCGCCAGCGCGAAGATCGCGCTGGGATGCGGCACCCAGCCGCGCGGCAGGCCATATTCGCGTATGAAGGGATAGAGCGAGGCGAACAGCGCCGCGGTCATCGACACGACATAGGCGATGATCAGTCCGTCGCGCGCGGAGATGTACGAGAGCACCCAGGCGGCGATGCTGATCGTCCACGGTTCGACGATCGCGCGCGCCGTCACCGATGCCTTGATGTTGTGCCGATAGGCAAGCGCGGCGAGCGAGACGTCGGACCAGGCGACGGCGATCACCGCGAGCGACAGGAACCGCTCCATCCCCTGTACCTGGCTGTTCGGATACATGATCTCGGGGACCGCGAAGAGCAGTGCGCTTGCCGCGATCGACGCGATGAATGCCACCACCATCGCGTCCCACACGACATGGCTGTGCGGCCGATCGGTCGATGCCAGCGCCTGCGCCAGCCCGCGCTTCAGGCCCAGCGTGGCGAGCAGCGCCGCGATTTCGATGACGAGCACCGCCAGCGCGAATCGGCCGACGATTTCCGGCCCATAGACGCGCCCGGCGATGAACAGGAACGGCAGCCGCGCTGCCAGCCGCAGGACGAACCCGAGGATGTTGGTCCGGCCGCCCTTGGCGAGCGTCGCGATGTCGTCGGACGTGCCCGCCGGTTCAGTCGACACAAAGCGTTCCGGCAACATAATCGACCGAGCGGATTCTGATCTCCGGAGAAGGGTCGGTCCGGCGAGCCGATGTCTCGACGATCACGTCGGCCACGGGGGAGCACCCGAATCCTAGTTGTTGCCGCCAATGGGCGGTGACGCACAGGCGCTCGCCGTCGCAGCGTGCGACCTCGAACGCATGGACATCCGCGACGGGGAAGCCAGCGAGTGCCGCAGATGGCGAACGGCACGACGCGGGTGCATCGGAGCCCATGTCGTTGCACCGGATCCTGCCACGAAGCGATTCCGCCTCGCGAACGGCGGTCGCGGTGGCGCGCGCCGCGAAATAGGCCGATTCGGGGGTGTCGGGTCGCACCGAAAAGAGCCGCGGTGCCGTGCGCCCGGCCACCGGAGCCAGTGCCGCACAGCCGACAGCATCGGTAGCCGGACGGCCTTCTGCGGTGCCGGACACCAGCATCAGGTATCGCGTGAACGTGTCGCGCCCCACGACACGATGAGGCGCATCGGAACGCGAATTAGGCGGACCATTCTCGAACCGGACGACTACCCCGTCGACACGGCACAAGCCGGAAAACCCGGCCGGAACGGGAGCTCGATAGAAGGTGATGTAGTTCAGGCCGGGTGCCGGGATCATGCCGCCGCCGTCGCCGTGCACATCGGCTTCGGGATAGTCTGCCGCCACCGCTGTGCCCAGCAGCCGAGTCGCGAGCGCTTCGGGAGACATTTCCCGCGCCTCCGCCAGCGTCAGTCGCACATCGTCCTGCGCAGCGGCGCCGCTGCTCGCGAAGAGCACGAGCGATCCCAATGCTGCAAACCAGCGCCTCAATGCGCCGCGCCCCAGCTGGGGCCGACGCCGATTTCGACACCCAGGGGCACGCTGAGTTGCACCGCCGGCTCGGCCGCGGTCGCCATCACGCGCTCGATCACCGGCTTTGCGGCCTCAACATCCCCCTCCGGCAGTTCGAACACGAGTTCGTCGTGAACCTGCATCAACATCCGCACCCGCGGCAAGCCCGCGTCCTCGAGCGCCGGGCCCATTCGGACCATCGCGCGCTTGATGATGTCGGCGCTGGTGCCCTGGATCGGCGCGTTGATCGCGGCGCGTTCGCTGCCGGCGCGCTCGTTCTGGTTGGGCGACTTGATCCGCGGGAAATGCGTCTTCCGGCCGAAGAGCGTGGTCGTATAGCCGCGCTCCTTCGCCAGCGTCAGTGTTTCGGCGATATAGCGGTTGATCCCGGGAAACCGTTCGAAATAGCGGTTGATCATGTCCTGCGCCTCGTCGGGTGTCACGTCGAGCCGTCCGGCGAGGCCCCAGCGCGAGATCCCATAGAGGATCGCGAAGTTGATCGTCTTGGCGCGGCCGCGGGTGTCGCGATTCACTTCGCCGAACAGCTCCTGCGCGGTCATGTTGTGGATGTCGTCGCCGTTCTCGAACGCCTGGCGCAGCGCCGGAACGTCGGCGATATGCGCGGCGAGCCGCAGCTCGATCTGCGAATAGTCGGCGGCCAGGATCACGTTGCCCGGCTCGGCGACGAAGGCGTCGCGGATCTGCCGGCCGACTTCGGTGCGGATCGGGATGTTCTGCAGATTGGGGTCGGTCGACGAAAGCCGCCCGGTCTGCGCGCCGGTCAGGCTGTAGCTGGTGTGGACTCGCCCCGTCTCCGGATTGATCTCGTTCTGCAGCGCATCGGTATAGGTCGATTTGAGCTTCGAGAGCTGGCGCCAGTCGAGCACCTTGGCGGCGATCGCCGCGCCCTTCGGCTGGTCCTTGTCGGCGGCGATCCGCTCCAGCTCGTTGACGTCGGTCGAATAGACGCCGGACTTGCCCTTGCGGCCGCCCTTCAGCCCAAGCTGTTCGAACAGCACGTCGCCGAGCTGCTTGGGGCTGCCGATCGTGAAGCTGGTGCCGGCGAGATCGTGGATCTCGCGTTCCAGCGCGGCGATCTGGCCCGAGAATTCCTCGGAAAGCTTCGCCAGCGCCCCGGCATCGACCTTCACCCCGGCGCGTTCCATCCCGGCGAGGACCGTCACCAGCGGCCGGTCGACCATCTCATAGACGCGCGTCGCACCCTCATAGGCGAGCCGCGGGCGGAACCGACGCCACAGCCGCAGCGTCACGTCGGCATCCTCGGCGGCGTAGCGCGTGGCGGTGGCGAGATCGACTTCGTGGAAGCCGAGCTGCTTCTTGCCGGTGCCCACCACTTCCTTGAATGCGATGCAGCTGTGCGACAGATGCGTCGCCGCCAGCTCGTCCATGCCATGGCCGTGCAGCCCCGCATCGAGATCGAAGCTCATCACGATCGTGTCGTCATAAGGCGCGACGTCGATCCCCAGTCGCGCCAGCACGATCATGTCGTACTTCAGATTGTGCCCGATCTTGAGCACCGCCGGATCCTCGAGCAGCGGCTTCAGCTTCGCGATGACATAGTCACGATCGAGCTGCTGCGGCTTTTCGGCGAACATGTCGCTGCCGCCGTGTGCGACCGGGATGTAGCAGGCGAGATTGGGGTGCAGCGCCAGGCTGATCCCGCACAGATCGGCGTGCATCGCGCCCAGGGCGGTGGTCTCGGTGTCGATCGCTACCCATCCCTGGTGCCGCGCGGCGATGATCCAGCGCTCGAGCGCCGTCTCGTCGGTCACCGTCTCATATTTGTCGTGGTCGCACGGCGGATCTTCCTCGATCGGCACCGGCGTCCGGCTTTCGACCGGCGCATCGGCGACGGCGGAAAGCCGCGCGAGCAGCGATTTGAAGCCGTGATGTTCCAGAAAGGCGCGCAGCGGCGCGTCGGGGATGCCCTGCAGCGCGAGCTGGTCGAGCGGATCGGGCAGCGGCACGTCGCACGAGAGCTCGACGAGCCGGCGCGACAGCCGGGCGGCTTCGGCATGCTCGATCAGATTCTCGCGCATCTTCGATTTCTTCATGTCCGGCGCCGCGGCCAGCACGGCCTCGACGTCGCCGTACTGCTGGATCAGCTCGGCCGCGCGCTTGGGGCCGATCCCCGGGACGCCAGGCACATTATCGACGCTGTCGCCCATCAGCGCGAGCACTTCGCCGAGCTTGCCGGGCTCGACGCCGAACTTCTCGAGCACATGCTCGGGCCCGAGCCGCCGGTTGTTCATCGTGTCGTACAGGTCGAGCCCGGGCTCGATCAGCTGCATCAGGTCCTTGTCCGAACTGACGATCGTCACTTGCCAGCCCTGCGCCAGCGCAGCCTTGGCGTAGGAGGCGATCAGGTCGTCGGCTTCCCAGCCCTCCTCCTCGATACAGGGAAGGCTGAACGCGCGCGTCGCGTCGCGGATCATCGGGAATTGCGGGACCAGATCCTCGGGCGGCGGCGGCCGATGCGCCTTGTACTGATCGTAGAGGTCGTTGCGGAACGACTTGGACGATTTGTCGAGGATGACCGCCATATGCGTCGGCCCGTCCGCCTTGTGCAGCTCGTCGGCGAGCTTCCACAACATGGTGGTATAGCCATAGACGGCGCCCACCGGCTCGCCATGCTTGTTGGTGAGCGGCGGCAGCCGGTGATAGGCGCGGAAGATGTAGCCCGAACCGTCGACAAGATAGAGATGGTTGCCCATGCCAGCGGCTTAGCAGCGCGCATCGGCAGGGGCGAGATGCGATCTGCGGTCGCGCGTCAGCGCTGGTGGCTTGCAACCACCGATGCGACCACCGCCTGCATCAGGTCCTGCCGCACCGGGATCGGCTGCGGCGTCACGCCGATCAGCACGGCGACCGCATAGGAGCGGCCGTCGGGAGCGGTAAGGATGCCGACATCGTTATAGCCCGCCGTGCGGCCCAGCAGGTCCTGGCCGGTCCCGGTCTTGTGCCCGAAGTCCCATCCGGCGGGCACTGCCCCGCGCAGCCGCTGGCGTCCGGTACGCGAGGCCTCCATCGTCGTGATCAGCCATGCGGTCGATTCGGGCGACAGCAGCTCGCCGCGCTTCAGCCGCGCCAGCGCATTCGCGATCGCTCCGGCCGAAGCGCCGTCGGGCGGATCGGCGAGATAGGCTTCGAATGCCGCCAGCCGCACGTCGCGGGGCAATGCCGCGCGTGCCTGGTAGAAGGTGCGGCCGAGCGAATATTCCTGCCGCCACTCGAGCCCTGCGGTGCCGCTCTGCAGCAGCCGCTCGCCCGGCCCGAAGCGGATCGATCCCAGATCGTGGCGCGCGATGAAGCTGCGCACCGCCTCGGGTCCGCCGACATAGCGCAGCAGCCGGTCGTTCGCGGTATTGTCGCTTGAGGTCATCGCCCGGCGCAGCAGGTCGCGCACCGTCGTATGATAGCCGTCGTCGCCCACCAGGCTCGCGATCGGCTGGTGGAACAGCGTCAGGTCGTCCTTGCCGATCACCAGCGGATCGTCGAGCGTCAGCCGGCCCTGGTCGCGCGCTTCGAGCACGGTCATCGCCACCCACAGCTTGCTCACGCTCTGCTGCGGCAGCGGCTGGTCGGCATTTGCAGTGACGCTCCAGCCCTGATCGATGCTGCGCACTGCGATTCCGACGATTCCGTCGAAGGTGCGGGCGAGATGGCTGACATTCGCTACCAGCCCCGCCGGTGCGACCGGCGGCGGGGGCGGCGCGGGCGCCGGTGCGGGCGGCGGGACCGGCATCGATGCGACATAGCCCGGCGGCACATGGCCGGCGGCGCGCGGCGGCTCGGTCACGGCGCAGCCGACGAGCAGCGCCGGCGCCAGGCCGGCGACGGTCATCGCGCGCTGAGTGATGGTGAAACGCTCTAGCTTCTTCACGGTCGATCTGCCCCTTGCCCGTTCATGACAATGGCGGTGCCACCTTCACGCAACAAGCAGTTGGTTGCATGCGTTGCGACGAATGCCCGTATCATAGCGGCAGAACGTGAACAGGGGGCAAATGAATGGCGCCGTTCGAGGTTACCACCTTGGGATTGCTGCTGTTTGTCGCGTCGCTGGTGGCGATCGCCACGCATCGGCTGCGGCTTCCGTACAGCGTTGGCCTCGTCACGGCGGGAATCGCCCTCGCGCTGCTGCCGCTCGGTATCGATCTGCCGCTGACTCGCGAGCTCATCTTCTTCGTCTTCCTGCCGCCGCTGGTGTTCGAGGCGGCGATCCAGATCCCGTGGCGGCCGTTTCGCCGCGAGCTGCCGCTGCTGGTCACGCTGGTCACCATCGGCGTTCTGCTCGCCGCCGGAGTGGTCGCGGTGGGCATGCACTGGTTGGTCGGATGGAGCTGGATCGGCGCCGCTTTCTTCGGCGTGCTGATCGCGGCCACCGATCCGGTTTCGGTGATCGCGGCGTTCAAGGCGCTGCGCGTCGAGAAGCGGCTGCACCTGCTGGTCGAATCCGAAAGCCTGCTCAACGATGGCGTCGCCGCCGTCGCCTTTGCGATCCTCGTCAGCATCGCCGCCGGCGCCGAGACCGGCGCGACGGGTATCGCGCTCGAGCTGGTTGAGACGATTGCCGGCGGCATCGCCGCGGGCGCGCTTGTCGCGGTGCCGCTGATCCTGCTGGCCGGCCGCACGCGGGATCGGCTGGTCGAAGTCACGCTCACCATGCTGATCGCCTATGGGAGCTTCCTGCTGGCCGAGCATTTCCATTTCTCGGGCGTGCTGGCGACGCTCACCGCAGGGCTGATCGTCGGCAATTACGGCTTTCTCGGATCGATCTCGGACGATGGCCGCGCGGGCGTGCTCAACCACTGGGAATTCGTCGCCTTTCTCGTCAATTCGCTGATCTTCATCCTGATCGGCGGGCGCGAAGTCGAAATGCCGATCGGCCATGTGCTGGGGATCGCGGCCGTCGCGGCGCTGCTCTCGCTCGCCGGACGCGCGGCGGCGGTCTATCCGGTGATGGTCGCCTTTGCGGGAACGCGGCTGCGCGTTCCCTGGAAGTACAAGCACGTACTTTTCTGGGGCGGGCTGCGCGGTGCGCTGGCGCTCGCGCTGGCGCTGGCGCTGCCGGCAACCGTTCCCGAGCGCGAGACGATCATCACCGTGGCCTTCGCCGTCGTCGCCTTCTCGATCTTCGTTCAGGGGCTGACGATGCCGTGGCTGATCCGGCGGCTCGGCCTGCTTGCCGACGATCCGCCGCCCGACCAGGCGGAGGCGGAGCGGCGCGCCTAGGGCACCAGCACCGTATCCACCGCCACGTCGAGCGTCTCGGGATAGTCGAGCGTATAGTGCAATCCGCGGCTCTCCTTGCGGTGGAGCGCCGAGCGGACGATCAGGTCGGCTGCCTGGTGCAGGTTGCGCAGCTCGATCAGGTCCGGCGTCACGCGGAAATGGCCGTAATAGTCGGCGATCTCGTCGCCCAGCAGCTTGATGCGGTGCGCGGCGCGCTCGAGCCGCTTGGTCGTGCGCACGATGCCGACATAATTCCACATGAATCGGCGGATCTCGGTCCAGTTCTGCTTGATGACGACTTCCTCGTCCGAATCGGTCACGCGGCTCTCGTCCCACGGGCGGATCGCGGGCGGCGGCGCGAAGTCGCTCCACCGCGCGGCGATGTCGTTCGCCGCCGCTTCGCCGAACACGAAGCACTCGAGCAGGCTGTTCGAGGCGAGACGGTTGGCGCCGTGCAGCCCCGATTCGCACACCTCGCCCGCGGCATAGAGGTTCGGCAGATCGGTTCGCCCGTTCCGGTCGATCACCACACCGCCGCAGGTATAGTGCTGCGCCGGCACCACCGGGATCGGCTGCCGGGTCATGTCGATTCCCAGCTCGAGCAGTCGCTGGTGGATCGTCGGGAAATGGCCCTTCACGAACTCCGCGCCCCGATGGCTGATGTCGAGATGGACGAAATCGAGCCCGAGCCGCTTGATCTCATGGTCGATCGCCCGTGCGACGATGTCGCGCGGCGCCAGCTCCCCGCGTGCGTCGAAGCCCGGCATGAACCGGTGCCCCGCTTCGTCCTCGGCATCCGGCGGCAGCAGCAGCTGCCCGCCCTCGCCGCGCACCGCTTCGGTGATCAGGAAGTTCTTGACGTCGAGATTGTAGAGGCAGGTCGGATGGAACTGCATCATCTCCATGTTGGAGATGCGGCATCCCGCGCGCCACGCCATCGCGATCCCGTCGCCGGTGGCGCCGCGCGGGGCTGTTGAGAAGCGGTAGGTCCGCCCCGCGCCGCCGGTCGCCAGCACGGTGGCGCGTGCGGTGAACAGCTCGACGCGCCCGGTCGCGCGATTGCAGGCATAGACGCCCCAAACGTTTCCCGCGCCCGAATAGCGCATCTCGTGGCGGCTCGTGGCGAAATCGATCACCACTCGGTCGGGCACCAGTGCGATGTTCGGATGGGCCCGAGCGGCGCGGAGCAACGCCTCCTGCACCGCCCAGCCGGTCGCGTCGTCGACATGGACGATGCGGCGGTGGCTGTGCCCGCCCTCCCGGGTAAGGTGCAGCGTATTGCCTTCGGTGTTGAACGGAACGCCCAGCTCGACCAGCCGCGCGATCGCCGCCGGTGCGTCCTCGACGACCATCTCGACGACGTCGCGGTCGTTGAGGCCGGCGCCGGCGCGCATCGTGTCCTCGACATGGTTCTCGAACGTGTCGCCCGGCTCGAGCACCGCGGCGATCCCTCCCTGCGCCCAGGCGGTCGAACCCTCGTTGAGCGCGCCCTTGGCGAGCACCGTCACCTTGAACCGCTGGGCAAGGTTCAGCGCGGCGGTCAGCCCGGCCGCGCCCGAACCGATGACGAGGACTTCGGTGGTATGGCTCGCGTCGCTCAACTCTGTTTCCTTGTGCCGCAGGCGCTATCGCCTGCCTGTCGGCCCCGTGCTAGCGGTGTTCGATGGACGCGGACAAGCGAGCGGAACTTGAGGCGCGCCGAGCCGCGCTTCGTGAAGGCGGCAGCCGCACCACTTCCACGGTGCGCGGTGCGCAGCGCACTGCCTATGCCGCCGCGCTCGATCCGCTCGAGGCGACGGGAGTCGACTTCACCTTCGGCGACATCAATTCGCTGGGGCATTGGATTCCGGCGTGGGTGCCGCAGGGCTGGGGCGAAATCCCGTGGCATCTCTCCTCGTCGCCTCATATCGTCGAGACGGGCACCGATCCCGCCGCGCGCGCGGCCGCGGTCTGCGCCATGCTGAGCGAATTGGCGAGCCGGACGGCACCGGTCGCGGTGCTCTATGAACGGGACTGGGTGGGCTTCCGCTTGCGCTATGACGATGCGGTGCGCCACATGGAGGCGCTGATCGCCGCCGCCCCCTGCCGGAGCGACATCTGGATCGTGGAGCTGCCCGCGCCCTGGCTGATCCGGATCGACGGCGATTGGGTGTTGTCCTGCGTCGCGGGTGAAGACAGCGCGCGGCGCTTCGCGGAGATGCGCGAGACGAACCGGCAGATGCGCCGCGACCTTGCCGACGTCCGGCGTATGCTCGTCGAGCGCGGAGTGCGCGCGCGGCTATGCTATCGCTACGACATGAAGTCGCTGATGCCGCTGCGGATCACGCCGGCGCAGATCGCGCGGCATGCGGGGAAGCCCGATCTCAGCGTCCCCTTCCCCGCGGACCGGGACGAGCGCGACCGGATCGTGCGCGATTTCGTGGCCGCTCGGGCGCCGGCGGACGGCCGCGTCCGGTTCCAGCCATGGCTCGACGCGATCCCGGTGGAACTCTCGCGTACCGATTTCGATTCGCATCTCGCTGCGATCCTCGATGCCTGTACGACTCAGGCGATCTTCTTCGATCCCGGCCTCGACTGGTCGCTCGAATTCCATCGGCAATGGATCTACGGCGCGGCCTCAGGCCTCAGCCGGCATTCGCCGCCCGGGTGAGATTGAGGAACACGTCCTCCAGATCGGCCTCGCGGGTCGAAACGTCGACGATGCCATATCCTTCCGCCTGCACGGCGCCCAGCACTTCGCCCGCGTTCACCTGATCCTTGCGGTAGGTGATCGCCAGCGTGCGCTCGGCCTTCAGCTCGATCTTCTGGAAGCAGCGGTTTTCGGGCAGCGCGGGCACGTCGCGGTCGACGGTCACTTCGACCACTTTCTCCTGCGCCATGCCGATCAGCGTGCGGGTCGGCTCGTTGGCGATCACCCGGCCGTGATTGATGATCGCGATCCGATCGCACAGCTCCTCGGCCTCTTCGAGATAATGAGTCGTGAGGACGACCGTCACGCCCTCCGCGTGGAGCGAGCGGACATAGGCCCAGAGCTGCTGGCGCAGCTCGATGTCGACCCCCGCGGTCGGCTCGTCGAGCACCAGCACCGGCGGCGCGTGCACCATCGCCTTGGCGACCATCAGCCGCCGCTTCATCCCGCCCGAAAGCGTGCGGGAATAGGCATCGGCCTTGTCCTCCAGATGCATCGCGCGGAGCAACTCCATCGTCCGCCGCTCGCCCTTCGGAACGCCATAGAGGCCCGCCTGGATCTCCAGCGTCTCTGCGGGCGTGAAGAAGGGGTCGAAGGTGATCTCCTGATTGACGATCCCGATCGACGCCTTGGCGTTGCGCGGATGCTGGTCGACGTCGAATCCCCACACGGCGGCGCGCCCGCCGGTCTTGTTCACCAGCCCGGCCAGGATGTTGATCAGCGTCGACTTGCCCGCGCCGTTCGGCCCCAGCAGCCCGAAGATCTGGCCGCGCGGCACGTCGAAGCTCACGTCGGTGAGTGCCTGCTTGCCGCCTGCATAGATCTTGCAGACGTTCTCGATCTCGATCGCCGCGTCGCTCATGCGCGCCGCATAGGCCGGTGCGAAGCCGATTGCGAGCCGCATTTCCCTTTGCTACCGCGAACCCATGATCCCGCCGCCCCAGATCACGCGCGTTGCGCACCCCCGCGTCTCCTGCGACGGCGCGCACGATGGCATTCCCGCATCGCTCGGCCATCCGCGCGTATGGCTCCAGATCGACGAGCATGGCTATGTCGATTGCGGCTATTGCGATCGCCGCTTCATCCTCATCGGCGGCCCCGCCGATGGCGCGGACCAGAGCGAGCTTCCCGATATCGCGTCTGGCGCCAGCATCTGAGCCGCCTATATCGGTGGGATGACTCTTCCCACCGATCCGCGCACCTTCCTCTATCGCGATCAGCTCGATCCCGATTCCGCCGCCCGACTTGCCGCCGAGGCGCTGGGCAAGGCCGAGGATGGCGAACTCTATCTCCAGTATCGCCGCAGCGAAGCGTTCGGCTTCGATGACGGGCGGCTGAAGACCGCGAACTACGACACTCAGTCGGGCTTCGGCCTGCGCGCGGTCTCGGGCGAGACGACCGCCTTCGCGCATGGCACCGAAATGAGCGCTCCGGCGATCCGCCGCGCCGCCCAGACGATGGTGCTGATCGATCCCGCGAAGGGCGCGAAAGCGCCGCCGCCGCGCCGGAACAACCGGCATCTCTATACCGATGCCGATCCGCTCGATCTCGTCCCCTTCGCAGACAAGGTGAATCTGTGCCAGACGATCGATGCCGCGGCGCGTGCTCGCGATCCGCGCGTCGCCCAGGTGTCGGTCGGACTTACCGGATCGTGGAGCGTGGTCGAGATCGTGCGTCCCGATGGCTTCGTCGCCACCGACGTGCGCCCGCTCGTCCGGCTCAACGTGTCGGTGGTCGTCGAATCGAACGGCCGGCGCGAAACCGGCAGCTTCGGCACCGGCGGGCGGGCGCTCTACGGCCGCCTGTTCGAACCCGCCACCTGGAACCGTGCGATCGACGAGGCGCTGGCGCAGGCGCTCGTCAACCTCGAGGCAGTCGATGCGCCGGCGGGCGAGATGACCGTGCTGCTCGGCCCCGGCTGGCCCGGCGTGCTGCTGCACGAAGCCGTCGGCCATGGCCTCGAAGGCGATTTCAACCGCAAGGGCACCAGCGCCTTCTCGGGGCGGATCGGCGAGCGCGTGGCGGCGCCGGGCGTGACGGTGATCGACGATGGCTCGATCGGCGAGCGTCGCGGCTCGCTGTCGATCGACGACGAAGGAACGCCGACTCAGGAGAATATCCTGATCGAGGACGGCATTCTGCGCGGCTATATCCAGGATCGGCTCAACGCGCGGCTGATGGGAGTCGCGCCGACCGGCAACGGTCGCCGCGAGAGCTTCCAGCACGCGCCGATGCCGCGGATGACCAACACCTTCATGAAAGGCGGCAACGACGATCCCGCCGAGCTGCTGAGCCGGGTGAAGCGCGGCATCTTCGCCAAATCCTTCGGTGGCGGCCAGGTCGACATCGTCTCGGGCAAGTTCGTCTTCTCCTGCACCGAGGCCTATCGGATCGAGGGCGGCCGGCTCGGCGCGCCGATCAAAGGCGCGACGCTGATCGGCGACGGGCCGACGGTGCTGCAGGACGTGATCGGCATCGGCAACGATTTCGCGCTCGACGAAGGCATCGGCATGTGCGGCAAGGGCGGACAGAGCGTGCCCGCCGGTGTCGGTCAGCCGACGCTGTTGGTGGAAGGCTTGACGGTCGGCGGCACGGCGTCGGACTGAACCGAGGCGCTCAGACGCCGGTGATCAGCAGGTCCAGCGCGCGCTGGATCGCGTAGCGCTCCGACTCAAGCGAGGTGACGCGATGCCGCAGCTCCGCCTTGCGCATCGCCGCGGCGAACTGAGTCATCAGCAGGAACCGATCGCCGCTGATCTCGAACATGGGATTCAGCGGCTCGCGGTGGTCGGGTGCGCCTTCCAGCGGGATCAGCGGGACGACGAAGCGAGTCGCGAGGAAGGCGAAGGATTCTGCCTGGAATCCACAACGAGCCCGCCGTCGGCGAGACGATGGACATCGAACTGCGCCATTCAGAACAGCCGGTATCTCTCGAGTGGCAGACCGTTTTCCTCGACCCAGCGGTTCACTGACTCGGCCCATGCGCGATTTTCCTCGCGCCACGCCCGCTCGCGCTCCTTCTTGGCCTCGCTGCGCAGTGCCGCTTCGCACACCTGGCTGAGGTTCAGCCCGGCTTTTCGCGCTGCCTCGACTACGCCCGTGTCCAGCGATAGATTGACCGCCTTGCGCTTGCCGGATGCGATCAGGTCATGCTTCATGCGCACAGGCTATGCGCATGGTTCATGCGCGTCAATCGGAGGGGGCATGGCCGAATTCTTCGATGCGCTGGACGATCGGCACATCGCCTTCGTCGCCAAACAGCCGGTGTTCTTCGTCGCCACCGCGGCGGCGGAGGCACGGATCAATCTTAGTCCCAAGGGAATGGACAGCTTCCGGGTGCTCGGTCCGAGCCGAGTCGCCTGGCTCGACGTCGGCGGCTCGGGGAACGAGACCAATGCCCATCTGATCGCCGACGGCCGGATCACCGTCATGTTCTGTGCCTTCGAACAGCCGGCGCTGATCCTGCGTCTCTATGGCCGGGCCCGGCCGGTGCTTCCGCAGGATGCCGAGTGGGGCGCGCTGATACCGCATTTCGCAATGCTCGAAGGAACGCGCCAGATCTTCGACATGGCTGTCGAGCAGGTACAGACGAGCTGCGGCTGGGGCGTGCCGCTGATGACGCTTGATCGTCCGCGCGAAACGCTGTCGAAGGCGCATGCCAAGCTGAGTGCGGAGGAGCGGCTGGCGAAGTTCATGGCGCGCGATCGCAGCATCGACGGGCTGCCGGTCCGAGTGCCGACGCAAGTGCCGGCCGGCTGATGGCGCTCGCCGAGCTCGGCCGCTACAATCGTTTCGAGGCGCACATCATCGTCGGCCGCCTCGAATCCGAGGGGATCCCCGCGATCGCCTTTGATGCCGAATCGAGCATCGCGGAAGGCAGCGCCTTTCTCATCCCGGTGCGCGTGATGGTCGATGCCGATGATCTTGCCGAGGCGCGGAGGATCGTCGACACCGCTGCCTGATTTTTGGGCACACTTTCGCAACTGCACAAAAATTTACCTTTCGCTAATCTTTCGTTGCGTCGGAAGCCGCGAAAACGCGCGTTTTTGTCTCTGGCACGCCCTTTGCTGCTCTTGCTCTCGGGAAACGAGAAAGGGGGCGGAATGAAACTCATCATCGCCATCATCAAGCCGTTCAAGCTTGACGATGTTCGGGAGGCGCTGACGGCAGTCGGGGTCGCCGGCATGACCGTTACCGAGGTCAAGGGCTTCGGACGCCAGAAGGGCCAGACGGAAATCTACCGCGGCGCCGAATACAGCACCAACATGGTCCCCAAGATCAAGCTCGAGATCGCCTGCGACGCAGGGCTTTGTGATCGTGCGGTGGAGGCGATCCAGTCCGCCGCCAGCACGGGTGCGATCGGCGACGGCAAGATCTTCGTGCTCGACGTGGGCAAGGCCGTGCGCATCCGCACCGGGGAAACCGGCGAGACGGCGCTGTGATCATTCAAGGGGGATCCACATCCATGCGGAAAATTCTATTCACCGCGGCCGGAATCGGTCTGGCCGCGATCGCTGCGCCCGGCTTCGCGCAGGAAGTCGCCGAAGCGGCGCCCGCGGCCGAAGCGGTCAGCGCCGGCACGTCCTATATCCTCAACACATTGCTCTTTCTGATCGGCGGCTTCCTCGTGATGTGGATGGCCGCGGGCTTCGCCATGCTCGAGGCCGGCCTGGTCCGCTCCAAGAACGTCTCGATGCAGTGTCTCAAGAACATCGTGCTCTATTCGATCGCGGGCATCATGTTCTGGGTGGTCGGCTATCAGATCGCCTATCCGGGCGATTTCAACGGCTATTTCGGCAGCGCCGGATTCCTCTATCCGATGCAGGCGGTCGGTTCCGCCGACACCGAAACCGGCTATTCGGTGGCATCCGACTGGTTCTTCCAGATGGTGTTCTGCGCCACGACCGCCTCGATCGTCTCGGGCACGCTTGCCGAGCGGATCAAGCTGTGGCCGTTCCTGCTGTTCACCATCGTTCTCACCGCAGTGATCTATCCGGTGGTGGTGAGCTGGGAATGGGGCGCCGGCTGGCTCGACGCGATGGACTTCTCCGACTTCGCTGGGTCGACGCTGGTGCACTCGACCGGCGGCTGGGCGGCGCTTGCCGGTGCGATCATTCTGGGCCCGCGGCTCGGGCGCTATGTCGATGGCAGGATCAACGTCTTCCCGGGGTCGAACATCCCGCTTGCCACGCTGGGCACGTTCATCCTGTGGCTCGGCTGGTTCGGCTTCAACGGCGCTTCGCAGCTCGCGATGGGCACGGTGGGCGATGTCAGCGATGTGTCGAAGATCTTCGTCAACACCAATCTGGCGGCATGCGGCGGTGTGGTCGCGGCGCTGATCCTCACCCAGATCTTCTACAAGAAGGTCGACGTCACGATGGTGCTGAACGGCGCGCTGGCCGGCCTCGTGTCGATCACCGCCGAGCCGCTGACACCCAGCGCGGGTGCGGCGATCCTGATCGGCGCGGTCGGCGGCGTGATCGTCGTGCTGGCGGTGCCGATGCTCGACAAGCTGCGGATCGACGATGTCGTCGGTGCGATCCCGGTCCATCTGTTCTCGGGCATCTGGGGGACGCTCGCGGTGTCGATCACCAACCCCGGCGTTCCGATCGTCGCCCAGGCGACCGGCGTGGTCGCGACCGGCGTGTTCGTGCTGATCGCCTCCGCCATCGTCTGGACGATCCTGAAATTCACCATCGGCCTGCGTCCCACCGAAGAAGTGGAACTGGCCGGGCTCGATCTCGATGAGGTCGGAGTCGAGGCATATCCCGAATTCGCGCGGGGGGTCTGATCCCGCGCACCACAGGTTCCTCCTGCGGACAACTGGGCCGGTGCGAAAGCGCCGGCCCTTTTTTTGCGTGCGGAGGTTGCCCGGCACGAACCCGCGCGGCGGGCGCGCCGTTCCTCAGCCGAGGTCCGCCGTGATGAAGTCGGCCGCGCGCTCGCCGATCATGATGCTCGGCGCGTTGGTATTGCCGCTCACCAGCCGCGGCATGATCGACGCGTCGGCGAGGTAGAGCCCGTCGACTCCGCGCACCTTCAGTCGCGGATCGCACACCGCGCCTTCATCCGATCCCATCCGGGCCGTGCCGACCGGGTGATAGACCGTGTCGGCGCGCGCGCGGATCAGCCGTTCGAGCGCGGCGTCGTCGGCGAAGTCGATCGGATACCGGTCCTTGCCGCGATAGTCGGACATCGGCGCGGTCTCGAGGATGCGGTACATCGCCCGCACCCCGCGCTTCAGCGTCTCGAGATCGCGCGAGTCGGAGAGGAAGCCGGGATCGATCAGCGGCGCCGCCTGCGGATCGATCGACCCCAGCCGCACCGTCCCGCGGCTCTCGGGCCGCAGCACGCAGGCGTGGCAGCTAAATCCGTGACCGGCCACCTTCGTGCGCCCGTGATCCTCGACGATCGCGATCAGCAGGTGGAGCTGCACGTCGGGTGCCGGCGCGCTCGGATCGGTACGCAGGAACGCGCCCGCCTCGGCATAGGGCGTGGTCATCGGCCCCTTGCGCGTGGCCGCCCAGCGCAGCAACCCGCCCAGCATCTTGATCGCGCCCGGAAGCGAACTGCCCAGGAACAGGCTTCCCTTGGTCTCGAAGCTCGCGACATAATCGATGTGGTCCTGCAGATTGCCGCCCACATTCGCGCTGTCGCGCAACACGCCGATGCCATGATCGCGCAGGTGATCGCCCGGCCCGATGCCGGAAAGCATCAGCAGCTGCGGCGTCTGGAACACGCCCGCCGCCAGCACCACGGCCTCGCGCGCGCGGATCGTGCGCGGCTGGCCGTCTCGCACATAGGCGACGCCCCAGGCGCGGCCGTTCTCGAACAGCACCCGCTCGACCATCGCGTCGGTGAGGATGTTGAGATTCTCGCGCCGCTTCGCCTCGCCAAGATAGGCGCGCGCCGCGGTCCAGCGCTCGCCGTTCTTCTGCGTCACCTGGTAGAGGCCGATGCCTTCCTGCCGTGCACCGTTGAAATCGTCGTTGCGCGGGATCTGCAGCGCCTCGCCCGCGCGGATGAAGGCTTCGCTGCCCGGATGCGCATAATCCTGGTCGCTCACCCACAGCGGGCCGTCGCCGCCGTGATAGTCGCTTTCGCCGCGCACATTGTGCTCGCAGCGTTTGAACCAGGGGAGCACTTCGTCATAGCTCCACCCGTCGCAGCCCAGCGCCGCCCAATTGTCATAGTCCCAGCGGTGCCCGCGGACGTAGAGCATCGCGTTGATCGCGCTCGATCCGCCCAGGCCCCGGCCGCGCGGCTGATAGCCGCGCCGTCCGTTCAGTCCCGGCTGCGGCACGGTCTCGAACTGCCAGTTGGTGGACGGGCTCTGGAACGGCATCATGCCCGGCATGATCGTCTTCCAGCCGCTATTGCGCCCGCCGGCTTCGAGCACCGCGACGGTGCGGCGTCCGTTTTCGCTCAGGCGGCCTGCGGCGGCGCTCCCGCCCGATCCTCCGCCGATGACGACGATGTCGGCTTCTTCCACGCGATTCCCTCTCCCCGGCGCGCTTCGCGCGCTTCCCAATTTGCCTTGATGGTCTCCGAAGTGTCGCGGCTGCCGTCATGGCTCCAGCCCGGCGGCGCGATCATATAGTTGATGCGCGCCTTCCAGTTCGGCGCGCGCCACACGTCCGTGGCGATTCCCACCCATTCGTGCGTCGCCGCCCACAGGATGTTGAAACTGCCGAGATCCTTGACGATGCCGTAGCGCGGCCGGTCGTCGTCGCGCTCGGCCTCATAGGTGCCGAACAGCTTGTCCCAGACGATGAAGACGCCCGCGTAATTCTTGTCCAGATAGCGCGGGTTGGTCGCGTGGTGGACGCGGTGGTGCGACGGCGTGTTCATCACTGCCTCGAACCAGCGCGGCATCCGCCCGATCGCTTCGGTGTGGATCCAGAACTGGTAGATCAGGTTCAGCCCCGCGACGAAGAAGACCATCGCCGGGGGAAAGCCGATCAGGAACAGCGGCAGCCGGAACAGGAAGGTCAGGCTGAAAAAGCCCGTCCAGGTCTGCCGCAGCGCAGTCGACAGATTATAGTGCTGCGAGCTGTGGTGGATGACATGGCTCGCCCAGAACCAGCGCACCCGATGTGCCGAGCGGTGAAAGACATAATAGGCGAGGTCGTCGAGGACGAAGGCAATGACGAACCAGTACCAGGCATAGCCGATGTCGAAGAGCGCGAACTGGTGAACCCACAGCGCCGAAGCCAGCACGAACCCGCCGGCCAGAACGCCCGCCACCGTGCTGCCGAGCCCGAGCCCGAGCGACGTCAGCGTATCTCGCGGGCAATAGCGCCGCCGATCCTTCGCCCAGGCGAACACCATTTCCGCCAGCACCAGCAGGACGAACGCGGGAACCGCGAGATCGACCGGGTCGGGCAGGTTCAAGGCGCGCTTCCTAACATGGCTGTAAGTAAGCGCGCTTCGTCCTCGGTTTCAAGCGTCAAGCGGAACGGCCCCGCCAGCCGCTCGCCGCTTTCGATCACCACGGTGGTCCCCGAAGCCTCCGCGGCGAGCGGCCGGGCGAAGCGCCGGGCGAAGAACCGCGCGCCGTGCCGCCGCAGCGCCACCAGCTCGCTGCCGTTGCCGAACACCACCGCGCCCGATCCGTCGGCGGCGAGGCGCGCCTCGCGGCCTTCGAAATCGCTCACGATCTCCTCGGCTGCGGCAATCGCTTCGGCTTCGCTCTCCAGCCTCGCCCCGCCCAGCCGCAGCGCTCGCGCGATGCCGGCGAGCGCCAGCACCGCGGCGAGCGATCCGCCGAGCAGCGCCCAGTTCACGGCTGGCCGGAAAGCGTGTCGAGCAGCGGCCGGATCGCCGAGATATCGTATCCCGCCGCCGCCGCCCGGGTGGTGAGCACCGCGGGGTCGCCGCCCTCGCTCGCCGCGGCCAGCGCCCAGAGATGCGCCGATCGCGTGCCCGAGCGGCAGAAGGCGAGCACCGGGCCCTCCGCCCGCCGCAGCACTTCGGCCATCGCCTCGACCTGATTGCCCGAAAATCCGGCGTGCGTGACCGGAATGAATTCGTAGCGCAGCCCCGCCTGCTCCGCCGCGGCACGGATATCGCCGCTGTTCGGCTGCGCGCCCTCCTCACCGTCGGGGCGGTTGTTCACGACGACTCGGAAGCCCTCTTCGGCGATCGCCGCCAGATCTTCGGGCGCGATCTGCGGCGCAACGGTGATGTTCTCGTCGACCTTGCGGGGCTGGTACATGGCTGGCGTTCTTTCGGTTCTTGCTGGACCTTTCAGCGAGTCGATCTTTCGCGTCGCTGCGTCAACCGCGAGCAGGCCGCGCCCGACCTCGCGCTATCGGCTCGACGGGGCTCGGGATGCTTCCGGCATCGAAGCCGTCATCGCGGCCACTTCGTCGCGCGCGGCGGCGATCGCGTCATAGACCTGTGCCGCGGCCTCGGACTGGCAGCCGATGTTATAGTCGAAGCTGGACTCGCTGCCGTCGTCCTCGAACGTCACCGTGCCGTACGGCATGTCGGTGATCCGGTGCGCGCACGCGAGCGGTTCGCCCCGGACATAGGGTGCCGCCGGCTCGAGCGCCGCGGCGATCCGTGCGTAGCCGGCGGGCGTGATCGACACGCGCTTCGTCACCTGGTCCGCCTGCATGAAGCTCGTCTCGCCCGTCGTGTCGGCATAGGTGTAGGTGCCGGTCCCGTCGGCCGCGATCCGCCAGTCGTGCAGGTTCACGCCCCAACTCTTGACGGTGAGATGGATCGCATCGGGAAGGTCGGCGCTCGGGGCCGTACCCGGCCCCGCCATCGGCGAGCACGCGGCAAGCGTCACCGCGATCAGAACCACTGCCGAACGCATCATGCCGCCTCCCGGATCACCTGTAGAAAGGCGTCACCATAGGCTTCCAGCTTTCGGGTTCCAACGCCCGAAATCGCCCCCAGCTCGGAAAGCGAGCCGGGCCGCGAGAGCGCCATGTCGCGCAGCACCGAATCGTGGAAGATCACATAGGGCGGAAGGCCGGTTTCCTGCGCGATCTCGCGCCGCTTGCTGCGCAGCGCTTCGAACAGCGGATTGCCGACCGGATTGGCGCCGCCCGCCGTCGCCGCGCCGCGCCGGCGCCGTTCGCGCTTTGGCGGCACGACCAGCGACAGCGTCGCCTCGCCTTTCAGCAGCTGCCGTGCGCCGGGCCCGAACTCGAGCCCGCCATGGGCGTTGGCGCGCAGCGCGTCGCGCACCAGCAGCGCACGTGCGACCGGCTTCACCAGCGGCGCTTCCTCGGGTTCCAGGATGCCCCACACCGAAAGCTTCTCATGGCCGTTGGTCATGCTCCGCTCGCTCGACTGGCCGGCGAGCACGCTCTCGACATAGCCCGCGCCGAACAGCATGCCGGTGCGGAACACCGCGGAAAGATATTTCTGCGCCACCACCGTCGCATCGACGGCCTTGGGCGGGGCGAGGCAATTGTCGCAGTTGCCGCAGTTCGCGGGCGGGTCCTCGCCGAAATGGCGCAGCAGGATCGCCCGGCGGCATTCGGCGGTCTCGACGAGCGCACCCAGCGCGTTGAGTCGCGTGCGCTCGCCCGATTGCCGCCGCGCGTCGACTTCGGCCACCCGCTGCCGCGCCCGCGCGAAATCGTCCGCGCCCCAGAACAGATGCGCCACCGCCGGATCGCCGTCGCGGCCCGCGCGGCCGGTTTCCTGATAATAGGCCTCGATCGATTTCGGCAGGCCGGCATGGACCACGAACCGCACGTCGGGCTTGTCGATCCCCATGCCGAAGGCGATGGTGGCGACCACCACCATTTCTTCCGATGCGACGAAGGCGGCCTGGTTGCGGCGCCGCACCTCGGGATCGAGCCCGGCGTGATAGGGGAGCACGGGTCGCCCGCCGCTGCCCAGCTTCTCGGCCAGCCGCTCGACCGCCGCGCGGGTGGGCGCATAGACGATCCCCGGCCCCGGCTCGGCGCGCAGCACGTCCTCGATCTGGCGAGTCGCCTGCTCGCGCGGCGAGATGAGATAGCGGATGTTCGGCCGGTCGAATCCGGCGACGATCAGGCCGTCCTGCGGGATGCCCAGCTGCTCGAGGATGTCCGCCCGGGTATGCGCGTCCGCCGTCGCGGTGAGCGCCAGTCGCGGCACGTCGGGAAAGGCGTCGAGCATCGGCCGCAGCAGCCGATAGTCGGGACGGAAGTCGTGCCCCCATTCGGAAACGCAATGTGCCTCGTCGATCGCGAAAAGGCTGAGCGGCGCGGTGCGCAGCAGGTTACGGAACCCCTCGCCCGAAGCCCGCTCGGGCGCGACATAGAGCAGGTCGAGCTGCCCGGCGCGAAACCGCGCGACCGTTTCCTCGCGATTCTCGTCGACGCTGGTCAGCGTCGCGGCACGGATGCCGACGGCCTCGGCGGCGCGCAGCTGGTCGTGCATCAGCGCGATCAGCGGGCTGACGACCAGGCAGGTACCCGGCATCGCCACTGCCGGCAGCTGATAGGTGAGCGACTTGCCCGCACCCGTCGGCATCACCGCCAGCGTGCGCTTTCCCGCAAGGACGCGATCGACCACGCGCTCCTGCACTCCGCGGAAGCCACTGAAGCCGAAGGTCTCGCGGAGGATCTCGCGGGGGTCGGTCACAGCGCCACCACCTGCACTCCGCCGTCGCGCCGGGATATCCATGCATCGGCGAAGGAAACCGCGTTCTGCAGGCTCTCATTCGGGTGTGCGCTCGTCGTCAGGAAGCGGGTGCCGTCGCTTCCATCGCCGATCACGATCCAGTCGATCGCCTCTTCCAGCGCCTCGCATCCCGTGCCGACCACAGCGATCAACTCCACGCCGTCGCGCAGGCAATCCTCCACGAAGGGCTGGAGTGCAGAAGGGTCTGCGAGAGGCGCCTGAAGCACGATCTTTGGCGCGAGTGACATTGCGGAAGCGATAGTGGTTTGAAGTGGTCGGGCAACCCCCTTCGGGTAAGTCCGCGCTTGCCCCTGCGGCCCGGCATGGCCAAACGCAGGTTGCATGACGGTACGCGTAGATATGGGCGTCGACGGCAAGGGTGATGCCGTCTCGATGGACCTGGAGGAGCTGCTGGCGACGCGGCTTCTGGTTCAGGGCAATTCGGGTTCGGGCAAGTCGCACCTCTTGCGCCGGCTGCTGGAAAAGAGCGCCGGCCAGGTCCAGCAGGTGGTGATCGATCCCGAGGGCGATTTCGTCACGCTGGGCGACAAATACGGCCATGTCGCGATCGAGGCGGCCGATTATTCGGAACGCGAGATGGTGCAGTTCGCCGCGCGTATCCGCGAACATCGCGCCAGCGTGGTGCTCAGTCTGGAGGGGCTCGAGGCCGAGGGGCAGATGCGCTGCGCAGCCGCCTTCCTCAACGGCCTGTTCGATGCCCCCCGCGATCACTGGTATCCCGCGCTCGTGGTGGTCGACGAGGCGCAGCTGTTCGCGCCTTCGGGCGGCGGCGAAGTCGCCGAGGAAGTGCGCCGCGCCTCGCTTTCGGCGATGACCAACCTGATGTGCCGCGGCCGCAAGCGCGGGCTCGCAGGAGTGATCGCCACCCAGCGGCTCGCGAAGCTCGCCAAGAATGTCGCGGCCGAGGCATCGAATTTCCTCATGGGCCGCACCTTCCTGGATATCGACATGGCGCGCGCCGCCGATCTGCTCGGCATGGAGCGCCGCCAGGCCGAGGCGATCCGCGATCTCGCGCGCGGCACCTTTCTCGCGCTCGGCCCCGCCGTCGCGCGACGGCCGATCTCGGTCACGATCGGGCCGGTCGAGACCAGCGCGCGCAGCGCCAGCCCCAAGCTGATGCCGCTGCCCGAAGCGCCCGCCGAAGACATCAAGGATCTGCTGCTCGCCGCGGTCGAGGCGCCGCCACCGCCACCGCCACCGCCGCCACCACCGCCGATGGCGTCGGACCGGCTCATGGAAAGCCTCGCGCGCAGCGTGCCGGCGCCCGCCGAAGCCGCGCCCGAGATCGAGCCCGAAGCGCTGGAGGCAGTGATCGTCGACGTGCTGCGCGCCATCGTCGACGATCCCGATGCCACGCTGCGCTCGCCCGCAGTGCTCTATCAGGATTTCCAGGTCCGCTGCCGCATGGCCGGCGTGCCGCGCCCGCCGCTCGACCTCTCCGGCTTCGTCCGGCGGCTTTCGGCGGCGCGCGCCGGCATCCTCGATCTGGAAGACGAAGGCTGGCGGTCGGCGATGGAAGCGGCGCAAGCGCTGCCCGACGACATGCTCGGCCCCTTCCTGTTGGTCGCCCGCGCGGCGCGCGAAGGCGCGCCCTGCCCGAGCGACGCCGAGCTCGCCGCAAGCTACGGAACCAGCTCGCCCGGCCGGGTGCGCCGCCTCATTGCCTATATCGAAAGCCGCGAACTGTTCGTCACGCGCACCGATCTGGGCGGCAGGCGCTCGATCACCATCCCGCGGCTCGGCTGGACGACCGAGCCCGCCGCCGCCGGTTGAGGAGTGCACCTCTTTAGGCGCCTCTCCGAACAGCAGTGATCGATCGCAGCGCCGTGGCCTCGGGTCGCGGGCGCGATGCGCTCAGCCGATCGCCGCGCGGTCCCGGATCCATTGCTCGGTCACCTCGGGCCAGGTGACAGGCAGCATGTGCCCGCCCGCCACCAGCTTCAGGTCGGCGCCGGCGATCGCCTGCGCAGCCTTGGCGCCATGGTCCTCGGGCGCCAGCACCGCGTCGTCGCGCCCGAACAGGATGCCGACCGGCAGCCGCAGCGCGCCATAGCGCTCCGCCAGCGCCGCCATTTCCGCCGCGGCGTGAGTCACTTCGAACGATCCGGCTTCGTAGCTCGACGGCCGGATCGAAAGCGCGCCGCCGCCGCGCGTCTGGAAATCCTCGGGCACGGCATCGGGAGCGAACACCGCCCGCGCCGCCGCAGGCCCGTTGATCTGGCCGCCGGGCACTGCGAGCGTCCAGGCGACCAGAGTGCGGATCAGCGGCGGAGCCATCAGCGCTACGAATTGCGGCGGGGGGGCTGGCATCGGCTGCGTCAGCGGAGCGATCAGCGCCAGCCCGCGCACCAGATCGGGATGGTCGAGCGCCAGCGCCAGCGCCACCGCGCCGCCCAGCGAATGACCGACGATCAGCGCCGGCCCCACGCGTCTGGCGCGCAGGAAATCGGCGAGCATCGTTGCCTGTTCGGCGATCCCCGGCCGCTCGGCTTGCGTCAGCTGTGAATGGCCCCAGCCGGGCCGATCGACCAGCAGCACGCGATGATCCTGCGCCAGCGCATCGGCCACGCCATAGTTGAAGTTGCGCATCTGGCCGAGCAGCCCGTGGATCATCACCACCGGCGGGCCTTCGCCGCGATCGACATAATGGATTCGCGCGCCCTGGACCTCGAGAAACTCCCCGTCGGGCGGCACCGCTGCTTCGGCGCCGCGTGCGGACAGGCTGGACCAGAGCGCCAGTCCCCCGCCCAGCAGCCCCGCGGCGCCCAGTCCGGTCAGCATCTTTCCCGTTCGGCTCATCACTCTCTCCTATTCGGCTGCGATCGTCGCTTCGTCCTCTTCGGCGTCGCGCTCGGCCTGCTGGCGCGCCCACATCTCGGCATAGAGGCCGTGCTGCCGCAGCAGCTCGGCATGGGTGCCGCGCTCGGCCACGCGCCCGGCTTCGAGCACCACGATCTGATCGGCATGTACCACGGTCGAAAGCCGGTGCGCGATGACGATGGTCGTCCGGCCGCGCTCGATCGCCTCGAGCGTGCTCTGGATCTCCGCCTCGGTGCGGCTGTCGAGCGCGCTGGTGGCTTCGTCGAGGATCAGGATCGGCGGATCCTTCAGCAGCGTGCGCGCGATCGCGACGCGTTGCTTCTCGCCGCCCGAAAGCTTGAGCCCCCGCTCGCCGACCCGCGTCTCATATTTGTCGGGAAGCGCCTCGATAAAACCGGCGATCGCCGCCCCCCGCGCCGCCGCGGCGACCTGATCCGAAGTCGCGCCGTCGCGGCCATAGGCGATATTGTAGCCGATCGTGTCGTTGAACAGCACCGTGTCCTGCGGGACGATGCCGATCGCCGCGCGCAGGCTCTGCTGCGTCACGGCGCGGATATCCTGTCCGTCGATCGTGATCCGCCCGCCGGTCGCGTCGTAGAAGCGGAACAGCAGCCGCGCGAGCGTCGACTTGCCCGCGCCCGAAGGCCCGACCACCGCCAGCGTCGATCCAGGCGGCACGTCGAGGTCGATGCCCTTCAGTATCTCCCGGTCGGGATCATAGCCGAAGCGCAGGTTCTCGAGCCGGACGTGCCCTGCGCGCACCTCGAGCTGCGGCGCGCCTTCGGCATCGCGCACTTCGGTCGGCGCGTCGATCAGGTCGAACATCGCGGCCATGTCGATCACGCCCTGGCGGATCGTGCGATACACCCAGCCCAGCATGTCGAGCGGCCGGAACAGCTGGCTGAGCAGCGTCGAGACGAGGATCACGTCGCCGGGGCTGAACCGCCCCGTCGACCATCCGAACACCACCAGCGCCATGCCCGCGCCCAGCATGGTGTTGGTGATCAGGCTCTGGCCTACGTTCAGCCAGGCGAGCGAATTCTCGCTCACGGTGGCTGCCTTGGCATAATCGTGGATCGCCCGGTCGTAACGTTCGGCCTCGCGCCGCTCGGCGTTGAAATATTTCACCGTCTCGAAGTTGAGCAGCGAATCGACCGCATGCGCCACCGCGCCGGTGTCGAGATCGTTCATCTTCTCGCGCAGCTTGGAGCGCCAGTCGGTCACGATCCGAGTGAAGCCGATATAGACCACCACCATCGTCAGCGTGCCCGCGACCAGCCAGAATCCGAACCGCGTCCAGAAGATGATCGTCACCAGCGCCAGTTCGAGGATCGTGGGCGCGATGTTGAAGATCAGGAAATAGAGCATCGAATCGACGCTCTTGGTGCCGCGCTCGACCACCTTGGTGACCGCGCCGGTCCGCCGCTCGAGGTGGAAGCGCAGCGACAGCTGGTGGAGGTGGCGGAACACGTCGGACGCCAGCCGCCGTGTGGCGTCCTGGCCCACGCGCTCGAACACCGCGTTGCGCAGATTGTCGAACAGCACGGTGCCCGCGCGCGCGGCCGCATAGCCGCCGACCAGCGCCACCACCAGCCACACCGCCTCGCGCGAGCCCTCGGCCATGGTGTCGACCGCGCCCTGCAACGCGAAGGGGACGGCGAATACCTGGATCAGCTTGGAAACGACGACCAGCGCCAGCGCGACCACGATCCGCGCGCGCAGCCCCGGCGCTCCCTTGGGCCAGAGATAGGGTAGGAAACGCCGCAGCGTGCCGAGCATCGGCCGCTCGGCCGCGGAAGTGGAGTCGATCGGAGGCATGCCCGCAAATCTGGGGCCGCAGCAGCGATCCTGCAATGATTCAGCACCCCGTCGGGAACGGCACTCCCCTCCCTTCGTTAATATCTTCAAGGAGGAGAAGGGAATGAGCCCGGTGTTCTACGTCATTGCGATCTTGGGCTGCGGCGACGGCAGCTTCGATTGCCGCGAGCAGCGGATCGAGCCAGCGCGGTATGAGAGCGCCAGCGCCTGCCAGCGCGAACTTCGCGCCGCGCTGATGCGCAACACCGACGTTCCCTATCCCGAAATCAACGCCGCCTGCCAGCAGCGCAACATCCGCATGGTCAAGCTCGACCTCTCGGGTATCCAGCGCGGCAGCTGATCGCCTCGGCCGCATGCGGCGCGATGGGATCTTCCTGTCCCATTCTAACTTCGGCCCATTCTCGCTCGGCTCGTCCTATCGGGCGTGGCGCGGCCGCGTCCAAAGCTCGCGATCGCGCGGCGCCGGCGGATAGCGGCGCGTGCGGGTCGCCGCCTGCCAGCACGCCTTTGCGATCCACCCCAGCTTCGCGAGGCGCCCGGTGTGGACCCGATGATCCCACGCATGCTCGCCGCGCGCGGCGACTTCGCGGGCGATGTCGCCGTAGATGCCGGCCGCCGCCAGCACCGCCCAGGCCGATCGCAGCGGCAGCGCGGGCGTGCCGGGTCGCGCGCTCGCCTCATAGGCCTGCGCCCGCTCGGCGAGCCGCCGCGCGAGCACCGTCAGGCGGCTTCGGAAGGGCGGCTTCATGTGCTGCCCGGGCGGAATGTCCATCTCGGCGAGCCACTCCATCGGCAGATAGCATCGGCCGATGCGGTCGTCGGCCTCGATGTCGCGCGCGATGTTGGCGAGCTGAAAGGCGAGGCCCAGGTCGCAGGCGCGGTCGAGCGTCTCGTCGTCGGCGGGATCGATGCCCATGATCACTGCCATCATGCATCCGACCGCGCCGGCGACATGATAGCAATAGCGCATCAGATCGGCCTCGCTGCGCGGTCGCCAGTCGTCGGCGTCGAGCGCGAATCCTTCGACCAGATCATTGGCGAAGCCGTGCGGCAGGCGCGTTTCGCTCGCGACGATCCGCAGCGCGTCGAACGCCGGATCGCCGACCTGCTCGCCCGCCAATGCGGTCGCCGTCGCCTCGCGGATCAGCGCCAGCCGCTCCTGCGGATTGCGGACCGGAACCGCGCCATGGCCATGCTCCTGCCCGTCGGCCAGATCGTCGCAGCGGCGGCACCAGGCATAGAGCAGCCAGGCGCGCTCGCGCGTTGCGCGGTCGAACAGCCGCGATGCGGCGGCAAAGCTCTTCGAACCGCGCGCGATCGATTCCTGTGCGGTGGCGACGATCGCGGCGCGGGACGGCTGGGCGCTCACAATTGCTCGCGGGTCATCCGGATGATCGGAACCGCCGGCTCGAAACCGGCCATCCGATCGAGCAACGGCTGCAGTTCGGCCTCGACGATCAGCAGCCCCCGGTGCTGCGGCCGCACGAAGCCCGTGGCGCCCATATGGTCCCAGAATTCGACCAGCTTGTCGTAATAGCCGGCGACATTGAGCAGCCCGATCGGATCGCCGTGATAGCCGAGCTGCGCCCAGCTCAGCGCCTCGAACAGCTCGTCCATCGTGCCGGTGCCGCCGGGCAGATTGATGAAACCGTCCGCCAGTTCGGTGAACCGCGCCTTGCGCTCGTGCATCGTCTGAACGGTTTCGAGCGCGGTGAGCCCGCGGTGCGCCACTTCGGCGTCGACCAGCGCCTGCGGGATTACGCCGATCACCTCGCCGCCGGCTTCCAGCGCCGCATCGGCGACCGCGCCCATCAGCCCCAGCCGCCCGCCGCCATAGACCACGCCGATCCCGCGCTCGGCAAGGCCCCGCCCCACCGATCGCGCCGCTTCCAGATAGACCGGATCGGCGGGCGTCGCCGATCCGCAATACACCGCCACGCGGCGCATCAGGCGCCGTCCAGCATCAGCGCCGCAGTCGCCTTGGCGCTTCCCACCACGCCGGGAATGCCCGCGCCGGGATGGGTGCCTGCGCCGACGAAATAGAGGTTGCCGATCTGGTCGTCGCGATTGTGGACGCGGAACCAGGCGCTCTGCGTCAGGATCGGCTCCAGGCTGAACGCCGAGCCGAGATGGGCGTTGAGATCGTGCGTGAAATCGGGCGGCGCATAGTGGAAGCGCGTGACGATCCGTTCGCGCAGCTTCGGCACCATGCGCTTCTCCACTTCGGCAAGGATGCGCTCCTCCAGCATCGGTCCGATCTCGGACCAGTCGGCGGGAAACTTCCCCAGATGCGGCACCGGCGCCAGCGCGTAGAAGGTAGCGTGATCGGGCGGTGCCATCGACGGATCGGTCGCGGTCGGATGGTGGAGGTAGAGCGAGAAATCCTCGCTCAGCACCCCGTGGTCGTAGATGTCGGCAAGCAGCCCCTTGTAGCGCGGGCCGAACAGGATGCTGTGGTGCGGCACCTCGGGGCAGGCGCCCTCCACGCCGAAATGTACCACGAACAGCGAGGGCGAGAAGCGCTTGCGCTCGAGCCGCGATGCGGTCCGCCGCGCGCTGCGCGATTCCTTGAGCAAGTGGCGATAGCTGTGCACCACATCGGCGTTGCTCGCCAGCGCATCGACCTTGAGCTCGAAGCCGGATTGCGTGCGCACGCCTGTCACTCGGTCGCCCAGCGTGTCGATCGCCGCTACCGGATCGCCGAGCCGCAGCGTCCCGCCCAGCCGCTCGAAGTGAGTCACCATCGCCGCGACCAGCCGGTTGGTGCCCCCCATCGCGAACCATACGCCGCCGTCGCGCTCGAGCTTGTGGATCAGCGCATAGATCGCGCTGGTCTTCATCGGGTCGCCGCCCACCAGCAGCGTGTGGAACGACAGCGCCTGGCGCAGCTTCTCGTTCTTCACGAAGCGCGACACCATCGAATACACCGATCGCCACGCCTGGTGCTGCGCCAGCGCCGGCGCCGCCTTCACCATCGACGCGAAATCGAGGAACGCGACATGGCCGAGCTTCACATAGCCTTCGCGATACACCGCCTCGGAATAGGCGAGGAAGCGGCGGTACCCGTCGACATCCTCGGGGTCGAGCCGCGCGATCTCGGCGCGCAGCTGCGCATCGTCGTTCGAATAGTCGAACCGCGTCCCGTCGGGCCAGTCGAGCCGGTAGAAGGGGGATACCGGAACCAGCTTCACGTCCTCGGCGATGTCGTGACCGCTGATCTGCCACAGCTCGGCCAGCGCCTCGGGCGCCGTGATGACCGTCGGGCCCGCGTCGAAGGTAAAGCCGTCCTTCTCCCAGAAATAGGCGCGCCCGCCCGGTTTGTCGCGCGCCTCGAGAATGGTGGTGTCGACGCCCGCCGACTGGAGACGGATCGCCAGCGCGAGGCCGCCGAATCCGGCCCCGATCACTGCTGCTTGCTTCACGTACGCTTCTCCCGGATCGCGGCGACCGCCTTGCCGATCGGCACCGGCGGCTTGCCGCTCAGCACGCGCAGCCGGTCGGTCGCCGTCGAATGGCCGGCATAGAAGCGCGCGATCAGCCCCGCGTCCAGCCGATAGAATCGTTCGAGGATGCGATAGCGCTCGCCCGGCTCGGCGGCGCGAAACAGCATCGCCGCGAGCATACGGTAGAAACGCCGCTTCTTCCACGTCTTGCGCGCATGGCCATGGAGCAGCTCGTGCAGCGCCGCGCCCGACAGATCGGGCGCATTCGCCACCAGCACGGCGGTTCGCACCGCGTCGGGCAGCGAATAGCCGGTCATCGGATGAAACAGCCCCGCGCGGATTCCCGCCTTGGCGACTCGGTTGCCGCCCGATCGCCAATATTCCTCGAAATCTCCGCCCATGGCGACGGGCAGCGCCCCGCCCTCCTCGCGCGCGACGCGCTCGACCTGCCAGCCGCGCGCCGCGACATAGGCGTCGATTCGCCCGCGCAACGCATCGGCATCGATCTCCGGCCCGTCGCTGTAATAGGTGTCTTCGACGAACACCCGCGTCGCCGCAAAGGGCAGCGTATAGACGAAGCGATAGCCGTCGATCTGTTCGACGGTAGCGTCCATCACGATCGGCCGCTTCAGATCGTGCGGCTCGTCGAGCCGGAATTCGCGCCCCAGGAATTTCTGCCAGCCGAGCTCGAGCTGCGACAGGTCGGCCGCGCCGCGGCAGTCGATCACGCCGCCGGCCTCGATCCGGTCGCCATCGGCCAGCACCACTGCCTTCGCGCTCGCGCCCAGCACCTTGCGCTTCAGCATCAGCGCGGCTTCGGGCAGCGTCTCGCGCACCAGCTGGTCGAGCCGTTCGGATTCGATCGAGTAATAGGGCGTCTTGAGCCGCCGGCCATGCGCGGGAAAGGCGACGTCATAGCCGGTCCAGCCGTAGCTGACGAGCGGCGCCACCAGCCAGCGGTCCTGCGCCGAGACATCGTCGGCGAAGAACGACCAGATGTGATTGCCGCCGATCCGGCCCGATGCCTCGACCAGTCGCACGTCGCAATCGGGGCGCTTCTTCCTGAGCGCTAGCGCCAGCAATCCGCCCGCGAGTCCGCCGCCAACGATCGCGACGTCGCAGGAGAGGGTGGATGGCATGTCCGGCGGTTAGCGAATCGCGTGCGGCGGGGAAAGCCCCGGCGCGCGCCTTCAGGCGAGCAGCGTCTCGATCAGCACCGGGCGATAGTCGCGGGCATCCACTCCGACGTCGATCTGCCGCGGCATCGGCTTCAGCCGGCCGTGGCTGTGGCCGTGCAGGTTGAGCGCGCCCTTGTGCTGGCCGTTCCAGCTCCGGAACGGATAGTGACACAGCACCAGCAGCCGGTCGCGCACGGTCAGCTCGCGATAGTCCTGCACGCTCTCCCATCCCTGCGCCTGCGCCACTTCGTCGGGATCGTTGTTGCCGCGCACCAGATGCTTGCGGCCGTTCAGCCGCGCGAGCAGCGCCGCTGCCTCGCTCGCCTTTCGGCAGAAATCGCCGAGGTGCCACACGATGTCGTCCGGCGCGATCGCCGCGTTCCAGTTGGCAAGGATCGCCGCATCCATTTCGGCCACGCTGCCGAACGGCCGCTTGTGGATGTTGAGCGTGCGGTGATCGCCGAAATGCGTGTCGCTGGTGAAGAAAAGTGCCACCGATGCCTCCCGCCGATCGAACCGGCCGCGCCGAACCAAAGTTCCGCATTTTCGTTGGCAGCGCAGGCGAGGAGGAACGGTGATGAAATCGGCAATCGTAACGGGTGGCGCACAGGGGATCGGCCGCGGGATCGTCCAGCATCTGCTCGATCAGGGATGGCGCGTCGGCATCTTCGACGCTGATGGCGAAGCGGTTGCCGAGATGCGCGAGCGTCTCCCCCAGGCGCCGCTCTTCGCACGCACCGTCGACGTCGGCGACGAAAGCGCCGTCGCCGATGCGGTCGCCGCCTGGCGCGGCTTCGCCGGCGACCGGCTCGATCTGCTCGTCAGCAACGCCGGCATCGCCGATCCCTATACCGGTCCGATCGAGGATCTCGCCCTCGAAACCTGGCGGAAGTGGCAGGACAGCCACCTCACCGGCGGCTTTCTGATGACGCGCGCCTGCGTCCCGCTGCTGCGGCCCGCGAAGGGCTCGATCGTGTTCATGGCATCGACGCGCGCGCTTCAGTCGGAGCCGCAGACCGAAGCCTATGCCGCCGCCAAGGGCGGGCTGTGTGCGCTCACCCACGCACTCGCGATCAGCCTCGGGCCCGACATCCGCGTCAACGCGATCCTTCCCGGCTGGATCGAGACTCGCGACTGGCAGAAGGCAGGCGAACGCCAGCCGGTCGAGCATCGCCCGATCGACTGCGAGCAGCATCCGGTCGGCCGGGTGGGCACGCCGCAGGACATCGCCGCCACGGTGGCGTTTCTCGCCAGCGAGGGCGCGGGTTTCATCACCGGCCAGCAGTTCGTCGTCGACGGCGGCATGACCCGCAAGATGATCTACGCCGATTGAATGGAAGACATCCTCGCGTCCGATCTCGATGTGCTGATCGTCGGCTTCAATCCGGGCATCCGCTCGGGAGATACCGGCCACCACTATGCCGGGCACGGCAATCAGTTCTGGCGGCTGCTCCACGCGAGCGGCCTGACGCCGCGGCTGCTCCGTCCCGACGAATGCCGCGCGCTGCTGGATCACGGCATCGGCTCGACCAACCTCGTCGCGCGCGCCACTGCCACCGCCGCCGAACTCGGTCGCGCCGAGCTGCGCGCGGGCGTGCCCCGGCTGGCGGAGATCGTCGCGCGCTGCCGCCCTCGCGCGATCGGCTATACGGGCAAGGGCGTCTATCTCGCCGCCGCCGGGCGCGCCCGCGCCGATTGGGGGCTTCAGCGCGCCAGCCTCTTTCCGCCCGCGCGCGACGTCGTGCTTCCGTCGCCCAGCGGTCTCGCCCGGCTGCGGTTCGAGGAAAAGCTGCGGTGGTTCCGCGAACTCGCTGCGGCTGCCGAGCGGGCGGGGCCCTAGTTCCGCCGCATGGGCCTGGCGGCGTTTCCAGCCGGTCGCGGCCGGTGTAGGGTAGCGCGACAATGACGGTCGCTCTCGCCATCCTCCTGTCCGCGCTCGCGATGACGCTGATCGTCGGCGTGCGCTATCTGATCGCCAGCGGAGGCTTCGCGCTGGCGACGCGGCTGCGGCATCCGGGCCTCTACGCCGGGCTCGACGCGCAGGTGCGCCGCGAGATCGGCTGGTCGCTGGCGAGCGCGGCGATCTACGGGATTCCCGCCGGGATCGTCGCCTGGGGATGGCAGAATCACGGCTGGACACGGATCTACACCGATGTCTCCGCCTGGCCGCTCTGGTATCTGCCGCTGTCGGTGCTGCTCTATCTCTTCGCGCACGACAGCTGGTTCTACTGGACCCACCGCTGGATGCATCGGCCGAAGTGGTTCCGCATCGCCCATGCCGTGCACCACGCCAGCCGTCCGCCCACCGCCTGGGCGGCGATGAGCTTCCATCCGATCGAGGCGCTCACGGGGGCGGTGGTGATTCCGCTGCTGGTGTTCGTGATTCCGATCCATGTCGGCGCGCTGGGGCTGGTGCTGGCGATCATGACGGTTATGGGTGTGACCAATCACATGGGGTGGGAGATTTTCCCCCGGTTCATGTGGCGGGGGACAGTGGGGGCCTGGCTGATCACGGCGAGCCATCATCAGCGCCATCACGAGCAATATGGGTGCAACTATGGGCTCTACTTCCGCTTCTGGGATCGGCTTTGCGGCACCGATAGGGGGACGGGCGACTTCGCGCGCGATCGCGCTGCTGCTCGCCGCCGCGCTGCTGCCCGCGATGGCGCCGCTGGAAGAGCCGTCGGCAAGCCTTGAGATCGAGTTTGCTGCGCTGCGCTCGGAACGCGGCGTGTTGCGCCTCTGCCTGACCCGCGATCCGGCGAGTTTTCCCGATTGTCACGACGATGCCGTCGCGATCACGCGCACGGTTCCGGCGACGGTGGCCAGCCTCCGGCTCGAGCGGCTCGCTCCCGGCGCCTATGCGCTTGCCGTGATCCACGACGAGAACGGGAATGCGCGGCTCGACACCTTTGCCGGCATCCCGCGTGAGGGCTTCGGCTTCTCGCAGAACCCGGCAGTCGGTTTCGGCCCGCCGCGGTTCGCCGCCGCACGCTTCGCGCTGCCGGCCGAGGGCGCGACTCAGCGGGTGCGGCTGCGCTATCTTCTCTGAGCCGCATCCCCGCGCGGACCCTATTGCCCGGAACCGCGTTTCGCACCCGCAACATTCTTCGCAGGAGTGACTTCGTGCCCCCAGCGCTTCGCCGTGCCGCCTTTCTCGTCGCGACCTTGTTCGCCACGCCCGTTCTGGCGCAGGATCGCAGCGCCGATGCCGGTGGCGATTTCGTCATGGCCGGAGCCGCCGGCGTGGTGCTTCCGCAATATGAAGGCTCGGGCGACACGTCGATCACGCCCGCGCCGGGTGCGATCGGCCGCGTCTCGGGATTTGCCTTCCAGTTCATCGGCAATCGGCTGAGCGTCGATCTGGTCCGCGACAGCGGCGGCCCCGGCTGGGACATTCAGGCCGGACCCTCGCTCGTGCTCGATTTCAATCGCACCAGCGCGGATTCGATCGACGACCCGCGCGTTGCGGCGCTTCCGGAGCGCAATACCGGCATCGAACTCGGCGGCTATGTCGGCGTCGCGCGCGTCGGCGTGGTCACCAGCGACTATGACCGGCTTTCGGTCACGCTCAGCTATCGCTACGACGTCAACGGCGCGCACGAAAGCGGCATTCTCTCGCCATCGGTCAGCTATATGACTCCGCTCAGCCGCAAGGCCGCGGTCGCGGTGTTCGCCTCGGCCGAGCGCGTCGCAAACGGCTATGCCGATGCCTATTTCAGCGTCACCCCCGCCGATGCGGCGGCCAGCGGCCTGCCCGCCTATGATGCCGATGGCGGGTGGAAGAACTGGGGCATCGGCGCGGGCACTGCCGTCTCGCTCACCGGCGATCTCACCGGCGGGCTCCAGCTCGTCGCAGGCGGCATGTATCGCCGCCTGGTCAACGATTTCGCCGACAGTCCGGTCACGCGCGCGGGGTCGCGTGACCAGTGGATGGGCGCTATCGGCCTCGCCTACTCCTTCTGACTCTCCGGCGCCGCCGCGCCCTCGGCGGCCGCGATCAGCGCCTGGAGCGCCGCCATATGGCTCGCGAACGCCTTGCGCCCCGCGCGGGTGAAGGCGGCCCAGGTGCGCTGGCGCCCGTCCATCTTCGCCTTCTTGAGCGTGACATAGCCTGCTTCGCTCAGCGCCGAGAGATGCTTGGACAGCACGCTGTCGCTCACCTCCAGCACCTCGCGCAGCGTCGCGAACTCGACTTCGTCGGCGCGTGCGAGCATCGCCGCGATCTGCAGCCGCGCGGGCGCGTGCAGCGCCGGATCGACCTGCGGGGCGCGGCTCACTGCGCTGCTCCCGAGGCCAGCTCGGCCCGGTACAGCCGCTCCCACCACAGGCTCGCGGCGGTGCACCCGGCCCAGACGACCGCCGCGATCGCCAGCACGCGCGGATCGACCCCTTCCGCGTCGCGCAGCGCCAGCGCGCCGATAACGCCCGCGAGCGCCAGGATCACCGCGATCGCCAGCGCCGGCCAGGTCCGCCGTCCTTGCAGCCCGGAAACGAACATGCCGTGGCGCTTCTTGTCGTCGAGGATCAGCACTGCGGTGAGGGCGCATCCCGCGCCCATTGCGGCGATCCCGACCGGATGGCCCGTGCCGATCCCGCCGACGATCAGCGCCTCGCACAGGCCGAACATCGCATGGCGGCGGAACGGCCAGCGCATGCGCGTGGCCATTCGCTGGTCGGTCTGCTGCACCTGGGCAAGTGCGGCGCGGGCTTCCTCGGGACTCATGGCTTGGCTCCTCGTTTTCCAATATGGAAAGCCATAGCGCGAGTCTTTCCACTTTGGCAAGTCAAAACTTTCCACTGTGGAAAGCGAATTCGTGCCCTGTCGCCGTCGCCGCGAAGCTGTTACACAGGCGCTATCCCCGGGGGACCGCTGCAACGGCGGTTGAGAGGCAGGCACGAGCCTGCGACCCGCAGAACCTGATCCGGTTGACACCGGCGTAGGGAGGGAGCGGCGTTCGCCTCGCGAAATCCGTGTCCCTCCGCATGAGGAGCGATACGATGGCCGACAACCCCGCATTCCCCGAGCTCAAGGTCACCACCGGCGCGATCCGCGGCAGCCGCAAGGTGCACGTCGGTCCGCTGAAGGTCGCGATGCGCGAGATCGATCTCGAGCCTTCGTCGGGCGAGCCGCCGCTGCGCGTCTATGATCCCTCGGGCCCCTATACCGATCCGAACGCGCGGATCGACATCATGGCCGGCCTGCCCGAGCTGCGGCGCGACTGGATTCGCGGTCGCGGCGATGTCGAGGAAGTCGCCCAGCGCGAAGTGAAGCCCGAGGACAACGGCATGTCGGGGCCGGACCGGTCGGGCGGCGTCCAGCCCTTCCCCAACGTCCGCAAGACGGTGCTGCGCGCGAAACCGGGGATGAACGTCAGCCAGATGCACTATGCCCGCCGCGGCATCGTCACGCCCGAAATGGAATATGTCGCGATCCGCGAGAATCTGGGCCGCGACGCGATGCACGCCGCCGCCACCCGCGACGGCGAGAGCTTCGGCGCCGCGATCCCCGATCACGTCACGCCCGAATTCGTCCGCGACGAAGTCGCGCGCGGCCGCGCGATCATCCCCAGCAACATCAACCACCCCGAGTCCGAGCCGATGGCGATCGGCCGCAACTTCCTGGTCAAGATCAACGCCAATATCGGCAACTCCGCCGTCGCCTCCGACGTGGCGAGCGAAGTCGACAAGATGGTCTGGGCCACGCGCTGGGGCGCCGACACGGTGATGGACCTCTCCACCGGACGCAACATCCATGACACGCGCGAATGGATCCTCCGCAACAGCCCCGTGCCGATCGGCACTGTCCCCATCTATCAGGCGCTCGAGAAAGTCGGCGGCATCGCCGAGGATCTGACCTGGGAAATCTTCCGCGACACGCTCGTCGAGCAGGCCGAGCAGGGCGTCGACTATTTCACCATCCACGCCGGCGTCCGCCTGCCCTATGTCCCGCTCACCGCCAAGCGCGTCACCGGCATCGTCAGCCGCGGGGGCAGCATCATGGCGAAATGGTGCCTCGCGCATCACAAGGAGTCGTTCCTCTACGAGCGGTTCGAGGAAATCTGCGAGCTGATGAAGGCCTATGACGTCGCCTTCTCGCTGGGCGACGGCCTGCGCCCCGGCAGCATCGCCGACGCCAACGACGAAGCGCAGTTCGCCGAGCTCTACACGCTGGGCGAACTGACGAAGAAGGCGTGGGAGCACGACGTCCAGGTGATGATCGAAGGCCCCGGCCATGTGCCGATGCACAAGATCAAGGAGAATATGGACAAGCAGCTCGAAGCGTGCGGCGAGGCGCCCTTCTACACGCTCGGGCCGCTCACCACCGATATCGCGCCGGGCTACGATCATATCACCAGCGGCATCGGCGCCGCGATGATCGGCTGGTATGGCACCGCGATGCTCTGCTACGTCACGCCCAAGGAGCATCTCGGCCTCCCCGATCGCGACGATGTGAAGGTCGGCGTGGTGACCTACAAGCTCGCCGCCCACGCCGCCGATCTGGCCAAGGGCCACCCGGCGGCAAAGCTGCGCGACGATGCCTTGTCACGCGCCCGCTTCGAATTCCGCTGGCGCGACCAGTTCAACCTGTCGCTCGATCCCGACACCGCCGAGCAATACCACGACCAGACGCTCCCCGCCGAAGGCGCCAAGACCGCCCATTTCTGCTCGATGTGCGGACCGAAATTCTGCTCGATGAAGATCACGCAGGAAGTTCGAGAATTTGCTGCGGGACGCGCAGCAAATAGCGGCCATCCGGGGGATGGACGCGATCTCGAACTCGGGACTTTCGCGGCGAAGCAAAATCAGGGCGCCGAGGGGTTCCTCGCCGCCAATCCTCCCCGGCACGGAGTGTCAGGTGAGATTGCCCCCGGCAATCTCAGCGCATCCCGGGGGGATGCGCGACCTAACACTGGGGACCATGCGCAGCATGGTGGAGGGGGCTCACCCCTGAGCAACGCCGACGCCGGAATGGAAGCGATGAGCAAGGTATTCAAGGAAACCGGCAGCGAACTTTACCTGGGTGCCGGTGGGCGGGAGCGAGATTGAGGCAATGAGAGTGCAAGAACGGCGAGGTGTCAGAGATTGGCCTTGATCTGCTCTTTCAGCATTCCGCTCATCATGTTCTGCAGCGTCTGCAATGCGACGGGCGGCGCGGCACCCTGAGCGTATGCATCATCTGCAGCACGGAGTGCGTCATAGTACGGCTGCCGATTGCCTACAATTTGCTCAATGATCGAGTTGCGGGACGGCAGGAGTCTGCCATGTTTGACGTTTAGCACCATGTAGGAAGCCGCCCGGGAGGTTCGGCCGTTTCCGTTCTCGAACGGGTGAATCCAGTTTAGCCGCCAGAGCACGAATGATGCCAGATGGACTAAGTCAGCAGTGTCCCAGTTCGCATTCACGTAGTCGCACATCGTGCGCATATGGCTGGGTACATCAAGCCAATTGGGAGGCTTGTGGGGAGAGTTGGTGATCGTCACCGGCACCTGCCGATACTGGCCTGGCGTATCAAGTAGGCGGTTCATTGCAACAGAGTGTAGCCGTTGCAGGAGGTCCTCAGAGAAAGAGAAACGGGAGCCTGCATTGCAAGCTCCCGTCACGATCGCATCTACCAGCTCGTGGAGCCTGTAGACGTTCTCTAGTTTGCGGAAAAAGCGATCTTGCCCGTTCGACATTGAACGAGCTTAAGCCGCTTCCTCCTCACGGGCCAGCATAATTGTGCGTGTTGCCTTCATGGTGGCTACCGTGATGCGCTTATCGGTTAGCTGTCCGTTGGCTGCAGCAAGTGCAATGCGATTTTCTTCAATCTCATTCTGCGACAGCTCCACGGACTTCGACCGCTCAAGCAAAGCTCTGAGTTCGTCGTCCATACCAGCTCTCCTTCCCCCGATGAGCCCCGAGACGTCAGGCCGCGAGGCCCAACGACAACGCACCTCACCATAACATGTTCCGCCTTAACAAACCGTAACGCCATCAAATGCGATACGTTTGTAAGCGTCGATGCTGCTGGTTTGGTGCGGCTGCAATGACTATTGACACATCAATCCAACATTGCAAGCCCGCCGTATATAGGGGTTAAACCGGATCTCAGGTCACAACGGCTTGAGTACGGGTCACACGACCCTTTCACTTGCGATTCGCATATGGAGGCAGGATGCCGCTCGACAAAACGTGGGAACGGCGCGCAAGCGGGACGTTGAAGGCAGAACTGAAACGAAGGGGTGTGACGTACGCTCAGCTTGCATCGCGGTTGCGCGAAATCGGCGTAGCTGAGTCGGAGCCCAATATCCGAAACAAGCTCGCTCGTGGAAAATTCACTGCAGTGTTCCTGCTTCAGTGTCTCTCCGCAATCGGAGCAACTACATTGCATATAGGTGACTAATTGAACAGAGGGGCCTGGGCGCCAGATGGGTTCAATGACAGATTCGGGGCACCGGATTCCGGGAAGTTCCGGAGACACAATACCAACGTCACCCCCCCCCGGATCGCCGCCGCCGCGCTTCCGCGCACCCCTTCCCCCCGCTCCGCATCTCGGGCTAGGCCGCGCCAATGGCCGATCTCTATCTCAAGAAGCTCGAATCCGAACGCCGCCAGCTCTGGGCGGCCTGTCGCCTCAAGGGGCTGGCAAAGGATACGCCCGAGCGGCAGCGGATCGCCGCGCTTGACGAGGCGATCGCCGCGCACAAGGCGCGCAAGCCCGGCTGAGCGCTGCGGGGCGCCCCGCTGATCCGATCGCGCCCTCGCGCGTTTGCCCCGGCATGACGCACCCTCCCGCCACCGCCACCGCCCCCGCCACAGCCACAGCCCCCGCCACCGCGCCCCTCGCCGTCCCGCAAACCGCGCATGCCGTGCTCAAGGCCGGCCGGTTCCGCGCCTCGGCCAGGGTCCGGGTCACGCCGCTCGGCCTGGTCGCGATCGGCGGCCTCGTCTCGGCCATCCTGCTTTCGGTCCCGCCGATCGTTCGCGCCGCCGGCGATGTCGCGGCAAAGCGGCCGCGCGGCTGACGCGCCGCCGCCCTGCGCGCTTGACCCTCCCGCCGTTGCGCCGCGCACCGGATCTTGCCCAAGGGGGATCGCGGGGCGCCCCGCGTCTTACTGCGCCTGATGGATGCCGATCGGCCACACCTCGGGCCGTTTCGGTCCTGCACCGCCCGTCCGCCGCTGTCCTACACGCGCGCTTTCTGCTTCATCCTGCGGGATGACGCATGGCAGATCCCCGATTCCGCCCGAACCGGCCTCGGACCGCGAACCCTTCGCCGCCGGCTTCGATCCCGTTCCCACGCCGCGCCGCCATGATGGCTGGAGCGCCGAGAAACAGGTCGAGTTCATCGAGGCGCTGGCCGCCTCGGGCTGCGTCGATCACGCCGCGCGCGCGGTCGGCATGCACGCCAGCTCGGCCTATCGGCTGCGCGCCCGGCCGGATGCCACGTCGTTCCGGGCGGCCTGGGAACATGCGCTCGAATATGCCGTCCAGCGGCTCGCCGAAGCCACGCTCTCGCGCGCGATCCACGGCGTGGCGCGTCCGGTCTTCTATCAGGGCGAGATCATCGGCGAACGGCGCTATTATGACGAGCGGCTCGCGATGTTCATCCTGCGCATGCGCGATCCCGTCCGCTACGGCGCCTGGATCGACGGCTATGTCGCCGCGCGTGCGCCCGATGCCGAGGCACAGGGCTTCGCGCGCGCCGCCAGTCGCCTCGCGGACGATGCCTGGGCCGACGAACTCGGCGCCCCCCGGCCCCGCACGCCGGTCGGCTTTCCCGAACGCTTCCACCGCAGCGAGGAGCAGTTGCACGCCGAGCGCGTCGCCCATGACGAGATGCTCGCGCGGCAGCGGCGCAGCGAGCCCCCGATGTGGGATCCCCAGTTCCGCGCCGATTACCGTCGCGCCCATCCCAGCATATGGCGGGAGGAGGAGGAGGAGGAGGACGAAGAAGGGGGGACGTAGCGTCGCATTCGCTGCGTTCGGGTATCAGGGTGCCACAAGCGGCGCCCGATTCGCGCCGGATGCAGCGCTGCTGAAACCTCGCGGCGGGCCCGCGGGTTCGATCGGGCATGACTTCAGCCGACACGCCTTCTCCCGCCGCCGACGATACGCCGCTCGATTACGCGCTCGCCGCCGCCGGTCCGATCACGCCCGATCGCAGCGCCGAGGCGCGGCGGCATCCGGGCCTGCTGCTCGCCGCCGCGCTCGCCGCTGCGGCGGTGCTGCTGATCGCGGTGCTCGGCGCCACGCTTGCGCGCGGTGTCCAGTTCGAGTTCGATCGCGCGGTGCTGCTCGCGCTGCGCCATGGCGGTGCGCCGGGCGTGCCGGTGGGGCCCGGCTGGTTCGAACAGGCGATGCTCGACATCACTGCCCTGGGCGGCGGAACGGTGCTCACGCTCGTCACGCTCGCCGCGATCGGCTGGCTGCTGCTGCGCCGTCATGTGCTCACCGCCGCGCTGCTCGCGGCCGGGGTCGTCAGCGGCTCGCTGGCGATCGCCGCGGCCAAGGCGATCGTGGGCCGGGTGCGCCCCGAATTCGTCGACCATCTGGTCGAGGCCGGATCGGCGAGCTTCCCCAGCGGCCATTCGGGCAACAGCGCGATCGTCTATGCCACGCTCGCGCTGCTCCTCGCCCAGATCACCGCGGGGCGGCGCGAGCGGCTGTATCTGGCGGGCGGCGCGCTGCTGCTGGTGCTGTTGATCGGGTTCAGCCGCATGTATCTGGGGGTGCATTTCCCCAGCGACGTGCTGGCGGGGTGGAGCTTCGGGCTGCTCTGGGCGCTCGGCTGGTGGGCGCTCGGCGGCTGGCTGCGCGATCGCGCCGGTCGCCGCCGCGCGGCGGCGCCATGAGCGTCGCGCCGAACGTTGGCCGCGCGCCAATGGCGGCGGAGCGCCGGCGCGGCGGGAACCGCCCCGGCTCGCGCTCGTTCCCGGCGCCATGAAGAGGATCCTCGCCGCGGGCGCACTCGCGCTCAGCCTCGCCGCCTGCTCGCCCGCTCCGGAAGAGAGTGCTGCGGGGGCCCCGAACGCCATGGTGACTGCGGAGATCGGCGCGACCGACGGCAGCGATGCCGCTGCCAACGCCGCCGCGCCCGCCGCGGGCGACCCCGTGCTGACTCTCGAGGGACTGGGCGCGCTGCGCATCGGCCAGCCGGTCCCCACCGATTCCAGCTGGGCCGTCCGCGGCGCACAGGAGTCGGATGCGTGCACCGCCATCCGCTCGCCCGACTACCCCGGCGTCTATGCGATCGTCGAACGGGGCGCCGTTCGCCGCATCACCGTGGCCGAGGGATCCGACGTGGAACTGATCGAAGGGATCGGCGTCGGGGCGAGCGAATCGGCGGTGCGCGCCGATTTCGCCGGCTTCCGCGAAGAGCCGCACAAATATGTCGCGGCGCCCGCCAAATATCTCACCGCGCCCAACGCCGACAGCGGCGATCCGGCGCTGCGCTTCGAAATCGGAGAGCTCGGCACCGTTACTGCGATCCACATCGGCACGATGCCCGTGCTCGGCTATGTCGAGGGGTGCGGCTGATCCGTCGGCTGCGCGGGGCCGGCGCTGCGGCGTCGAGTCAGGCCGCCGCGCTGCGCCGCTCCGTGCGGCCGCCGCCGCAACGCGCCGCCTTCGCCGCGTACAGGCGCATGTCCGCGGCGTGCAGCAGCGCGCCCATCGCCGCGCCGTCGCGGTCGCTCGCCGCGCTGCCGAGGCTGCATCCCACGTGCAGTGCCGTTCCGTTATACTCGATCGGCAGCGCCAGTGCGGCGGCGAGCGCTTCGATCTCGTGCCGCGCCTGGCTCGCTGCGCCGTCGGCGAACAGCAGCGCGAATTCGTCGCCGCCCAGCCGCGCAACCGACAGCGCGCTCGGCGCCAGCGCGGTCATCCGCCGCGCGATCTCGATCAGCACGGCGTCGCCCGCGGCATGGCCGTGCGTGTCGTTCACCGGCTTGAAACCGTCGAGATCGCCCAGCGCCACGATCACCGGAGCGCCGGCATCGAGTTGCGCCTCCAGCTTGCGGTCGAACGCCAGCCGATTGTCGAGCCCGGTGAGCGCGTCGGCTTCGGCCATCCGCTCCAGCCGCGCCTCCAGCGCCAGCGTGGCGATCGTTTCGCGGAACTTGGCGAGCACCACGCCCGCCTGCATCAGCGTAACCAGGGCCAGCATCGCGGCCATCGCGCGCAGCGATCCATAGTCGTAGGAAGCAAGCTTGACGATGATCGGCGCCAGCGTGGCGGCCATCGCCGCGATCGCCGCGCCGGGCACGCTCAACAGGCAGGTCGCGGCGACGATCGCCGAAATGCCGATGAATACCGGCGCGGTCATGCAATAATATTGCTCGGTCTCGGTGAAGGCGTTGACGCACCAGAAGCCCGCGACCAGCCCCAGCGCTCCGGCGAGCGCAGCGGCGCGGCGGTGCTGGCGGCGCGCCGCTTCCGCGCTGACGGGTCGCTTTGCGATCCGGCTCGCGGCGAGCACGGCCAGACAGGCGCCGACGATGATCACCGGTGGCGCCGCCTGTTGCCACCAGGGCAGGTCGCCCAGCACGGCATAGGCCATCGCCAGCGCGTTCGCGGCGATCAGCAGGCACATCAGCGGGAGGAATGCGTGCAGCCGCTCGCTTTGTTGCAGCGCCAGCCGGTCGGCAATCGCGGCAGGCACGCGGGGAATCAGGCGCCGCTCCGCACGCGGCCATCCCGCGTGCGGCTTCTGAGTCTTCCCCTTGGCGGCCGTTGTGATGTTCATCGCTCCCTCGTGCCGAGGTAGGCCGCAGGACGTTAAGATCGGATCAATGCTCGCGCACCGCTGTCGAGCGCCCCACCCACCGCTGATGCGGCCGGGCCACGCCCCAGATCGAGGCAGGTGCGGGGGATCTCCGACAGCGCACCGCTTTCCGAAGGCGTGGAGCGATCCGGCGGGTTTCGCGTTCGCCACTCCATGCGCTCGATCTTTGCCCCCGTCGCCCTTCTCGCGCTTGTCGCTGCCTGTTCGGAAGCGCCTCCGCCCGCTGCGGAGGATGATCCGACCGCGCATGAGCCGATGGCGAACGAAGTCGCGGAAGTGCCGGTGCCCGCGGTCGATCCAGAGGTGCCGGTCACCGCATGGGAACTCCGCTCGGGCAATGGCGCGGCGATGCTCGCGCTAACTTCGGACACTGGCACGCCGACGGCGACGCTGATCTGCGCGGCGAGCGGGGGCACCGACCGGCTTCGTATCAACGTGCCCGGCTTCGAACCTATCGGAAGCGAGGAGCAGATGAACTTCGGCGCCGGAGAAACGGTCGTCGCGCTGGTCGCCGATCCCGGCGGCGATGCGCAGCGCGGCGGCGTGACCGGCGCGGGGCCGCTGCCGTCGGAGTTCGCGGCGATCGTGGGTAATCCCGAAGGAATCGGGATCGTCTATGGCGCGCAACAGGTCGGCCCGCTTCCGGCGGTGCCAGCCAATCTGGCCCGCACCTTCCTCGACGCCTGCCGGGAGTAGCGCGCAGCGGCCGCTCGCGGCACAGGCACGGGGAAGGGGGAATTCGCCATGCACATCAGCCATGATCCGGGCGCGCCGGCCGCAGCGGAGATCGGTTTCGACAGCTTTCTGGCAGTCGACATCCGCGTCGGCACGATTATCGAGGCGCTGCCCTTTCCCGAGGCACGCAAGCCCGCGTATCGGCTGCGCATCGATTTCGGCCCCACCATAGGCATCAAGCGCTCGTCAGCCCAGATCACCGAACAATATGCGCTCGACGAGCTGCCGGGCATGCAGGTGGCGGCAGTCGTCAATTTCCCGCCGCGCCAGATCGGGCCCGCGCTTTCCGAAGTCCTGACGCTGGGCTTCCCCGATGCGGAGGGGAAGGTGGTGCTGGTCCGCCCGACAATGCCGGTGCCGAACGGCGGACGATTGTTCTGATCGGCGGGACCGGCTCAGGCGGGGACGGCGGTGACCAGATAGTCGAGCGACGTGTCCTTCCCCAGAGTGAAGCCGCGGCTCGGCGAAAAGCTCAGCCCGCGCAGGTCGGTCACGCGCATGCCGGCATCGGCGAGCAGCGCTTCCGTCTCCTCGGGAGTGACGAACCGGTTCCAGTCGTGGGTGCCGCGAGGAATGGCGCCGCTGCCTTCGCCCAATGTGATCAAGGCGATTCGCGAAAGCGGCGTCCGATTGGGAGTCGAGAGGACAAGGAGGCCCCCCTCGGCAACGGCGCCGGCCAGTCCGCGCACGAACGCCGCGGGGTCGGCGACGTGCTCGAGCACTTCCATCGACGTGACGAGATCGAACCGCGCGCCAGCGATCGCTTCGATGCCGCCGGCGCGATACTCGATCTTCAGCCCCGAAGCGGCGGCATGCGCGCGGGCCGCGCCGATATTCTCCGGCGCGGCATCCACTCCCGTCACTGCGGCGCCCAGCCGGGCGAGCGGCTCGGCCAGCAGCCCGGCGCCGCAGCCGACGTCGAGCGCGCGCTTGCCCGCCAGCGGCGCGAAGCCGCTGCGGTCGCCATGCCAGTGGCCGTCGATCGCCGCGCGCAGATAGGCGAGCCTGGGCGGATTGAGCCGGTGGAGCATCGCCGAGGAGCCCCGGGGATTCCACCAATCGGCCGCCAGCCTGCCGAAATGTTCCGCTTCGCGGGGGTCAATCGTTGCACTTGTTGCGTTCGCCATCGCCCGCTCCTATCAGGACCGCCCATCTCTCCCAAGCTCCGGGATCAGGCAAGTTTCCATGGCGCGCATCGTGATGAAGTTCGGCGGCACCTCGATGGCCGGCATCGAGCGCATCCGCAATGTCGCCGCTCGAGTGAAACACGAGTGGGACCAGGGCAATGAAGTCGCCGTCGTCGTTTCCGCCATGGCGGGCGAGACCGACCGGCTGGTGAATTTCTGTCGTGAGGCGAGTTCGCTCTACGATCCGCGCGAATATGACGTGGTCGTGTCGAGCGGCGAGCAGGTGACGAGCGGGCTGCTCGCTATCGCGCTTCAGGCGATCGGGGTGCCCGCACGCAGCTGGCTCGGCTGGCAGCTGCCGATCCGCACGTCGGACGGCCATGCCTCTGCGCGGATCGCCGACATCCAAACCGATACGCTGCTCGCTTCGATGGCGCAGCGCGAAGTCGCGGTAATCCCTGGCTTTCAGGGCATCGCCGCGGGCGAGCGCGTGACCACGCTGGGCCGCGGCGGATCGGATACGTCGGCCGTGGCGATGGCGGCGGCGATGAAGGCCGATCGCTGCGACATCTACACCGACGTGGACGGCGTCTACACCACCGATCCGCGGATCGTGCCGAGGGCGCGCAAGCTCAAGCGCGTGACCTATGAGGAAATGCTCGAGCTCGCCAGCGTCGGCGCGAAGGTGCTGCAGACTCGCTCGGTGGGGCTCGCAATGAAAGAAGGCGTGCGCGTCCAGGTGCTGTCGTCGTTCACCGATCCGGACGGCGACCCGGTGCCCGGTACGTTGATCGTCGGCGAAGAGGAACTCGACATGGAACGCCAGCTCATCACCGGCATCGCTCACGACAAGAACGAGGCGAAGATCACGCTCACCGAAGTGCCCGACCGGCCCGGCGCGGTGGCGGCGATCTTCGGCCCGCTTGCCGAAGCGAACATCAACGTCGATATGATCGTCCAGAATGTCGCGCACAGCGGCGGCTCGACCGACGTGACCTTCACCGTGCCCAAGGCCGAGCTGGCGCGGGCGCTCGACGTGCTCGACAAGGCGCGGCCCGAGATCGGCTATGCCAAGCTGATGCACGATGTGCGGGTGAGCAAGATTTCGGTCGTGGGCGTCGGCATGCGCAGTCATGCGGGCGTCGCCGCCACGATGTTCCAGACACTCGGCGAGCGCGGGATCAACATTCAGGCGATCACCACTTCCGAGATCAAGGTCTCGGTGCTGGTCGAGGAGGATTATACCGAGCTGGCGGTGCGCGTCCTTCACACTGCCTATGGGCTCGACGCGCCCGACGAAGCGGCCTGATCGGGGCCGGATCGCGAGCGGCTGCGCTCGAGCCGGTTTCGCATCACGGCCAGTGTTTCGGCGCTGAGATGATGCTCGACGCCCTCCGCATCGATCTCGGCCGTGGCGAGCGGCACGCCGATGTCGACCAGGAACGCCACCACCAGTTCGTGCCGCGCCTTTGAACGGCCGGCCATCTCTGCTCCAGCGGCTGTCAGAAAGATCGAGCGATAGGGCTCGGTGTCGATCAGCCCGTCGCGTTTGAGCCGCATCAGCGTCTTGGTCACCGTCGCCGCGCTCACTCCCAGCCGCTCGGCGAGATCCGCCGCCCGCGCCTCGCCCTTCGCGGCGATTAGATCGGCGATCAGCTCGACATAATCCTCCTGGACTTCGGTTCGATGCGCCTCGCGGACGCGCGCGAAGCGTTGCGCCTGCGCGGCGGCATCGGGAAGCGCCTTTTTCATTTCATCGCTGCCGGTTCGGGGATACAAGTTAGCCTTGGCTCATTTTGTTGCAAGGTGCTGACGCAAGGGGGCGTGAATGAAAGAACCGTCGGAGGCGCCGGGCTGGCGCCGCCGCTCGATGCCGAGCCTGCCCGAAGTATTTCGGACTGTCTCCGTCCCCGATAGGGGGCGTTTCTGGCGCAAGTTCGGTGCATTCGCGGGCCCCGGCTATCTGGTTGCCGTGGGATACATGGATCCGGGCAACTGGGCCACCGACATCGCCGGCGGCTCGCAGTTCGGCTACACGCTGCTATCGGTCATCCTCCTGTCCAACATCATGGCGATCTTGCTCCAGGCGCTTGCCGCCAAGCTTGGCATCGTCACCGGGCGCGATCTCGCCCAAGCATGCCGCGATCACTACAGCCGCCCGGTCGGCTTCGTGCTGTGGATCGCGTGCGAGCTCGCGATCATCGCCTGCGATCTTGCCGAAGTGATCGGCACCGCGATCGCGCTCAACCTGTTGTTCGGGATTCCCATCGTGTGGGGCGTCTGCCTTACCGCGCTCGACGTGATGCTGATCCTCTTCCTGCAGCATCGCGGCTTCCGCTGGCTCGAAGCGTTCATCGTGGCGCTGCTGATCGTGATCGCCGTGTGCTTCGCGTTCGAGCTGGCGCTTTCGCAGCCAGAGATCGGCGCGATTCTCGGTGGCTTCGTGCCTTCGCCCGAAGTCGTGACGAACCCGGCGATGCTCTACATCGCGATCGGCATCCTGGGAGCGACGGTGATGCCGCACAACCTCTATCTCCACTCGTCGATCGTTCAGACGCGTGCCTTCGAGCGCACGCCGCGCGGCCGCCGTGAGGCGATCCGGTTTGCGACGATCGACAGCAGTGTCGCGCTGATGCTGGCATTGTTCATCAACGCCGCGATCCTGATCCTCGCGGCGTCGGCCTTTCACACCGCCGGCCGCACCGACGTGGCCGAGATCCAGGACGCCTATGCCTTGCTGGCGCCGACTCTGGGGGTTGCGGCGGCGAGCACCTTGTTCGCCGTGGCGCTGCTCGCCTCGGGCCAGAATTCCACCATCACTGCCACGCTGGCCGGGCAGATCGTGATGGAGGGCTTTCTCGAGATCCGCATCGCGCCATGGCTGCGGCGGATGATCACGCGGCTGCTCGCAATCATCCCCGCAGTGGTGGTCGCGGTGCTCTATGGCGAAAGCGGCACGGCGCAGCTGCTCGTTCTCAGCCAGGTCATTCTCAGCATGCAACTGCCCTTCGCAGTGATCCCGCTGGTGCGTTTCACCAGCGATCGCACGAAGATGGGAGAGTTCGTCAACCCGCGCTGGCTGATCCTGGCCGCCTGGGCGATCGCCGCGATCATCGTCGCGCTCAACGTCAAGCTGCTCGTGGACGTCGCGGCCGGCGGCGGGCTCTAGTCGCCGATCAGGTGCAGCGCGAGTTCGCGCCGGTGCGGCGCCGCGCGATGCTCGAACAGATAGATTCCCTGCCAGATCCCGAGAACTGCGCGCCCGGTCGCCACCGGGATCGACAGGCTGGTCGCAGTCAGCGCCGTTCGAAGATGCGCGGGCATGTCGTCGGGCCCCTCGTCGTCGTGCTCATAGCCGGAGCTCTCGGGCGCGATGCGGGCGAAATAATGCTCGAGATCGCGGCGCGCGGCAGGCGCGGCATTCTCCTGGATCAGTAGCGAGGCGGAGGTGTGGCGGACGAACAGCGTCAGCAACCCCGTTTCGATCCGGGTCGACGCGACCCAGTCGAGCACCGCGCGCGTACATTCGTGCAGCCCCTGTCCCGGAGTATCGATCGTAAGCGTCGTCTGGGCCTGTCGCATCGGCGCGAGCTTGCCTGAACCGGGCGAGCGCGGCTAGGCCCCGTCTATGAACGACACCTCCTCGATCGGCGCCGAGCGCCTGTCCCGGCGCATGGCGCGCGGCTGCGAATTCCTGGGTACGGAGGTTGCGATCCTCGGCGGCGCGATGTCCTGGGTTTCGGAGCGCAATCTGGTCTCCGCGATCTCGAACGCCGGCGGGTTCGGCGTGATCGCGTGCGGCGCGATGACTCCCGAACTGCTGGACGCCGAGATTGCCGGCACCCGTGCGCTCACCGACAAGCCGTTCGGCGTGAACCTCATCACCATGCACCCGCAGCTGTTCGATCTGATCGACGTCTGCGCGAAGCACGAGGTCGGCCATGTCGTGCTGGCGGGCGGCTTGCCGCCGTCGGGCAGCGTCGATGCGATCAAGGCCAAGGGCGCGAGGCTGATCTGCTTTGCTCCGGCGCTCAGTCTCGCCAAGAAGCTCGTTCGCTCCGGCGTCGACGCGCTCGTGGTCGAGGGGATGGAGGCGGGCGGCCATATCGGTCCCGTGTCGACGAGCGTGCTGGCGCAGGAGATTCTGCCCGAAATGGCGAGCCAGGTGCCGGTGTTCGTCGCCGGCGGCATCGGCCGCGGCGAGGCGATCGCCGGCTATCTCGACATGGGCGCCGCGGGCGTGCAGCTCGGCACGCGCTTCGTCTGCGCGAACGAGAGCATCGCCCACGCCAATTTCAAGCGCGCGTTCATTCGTGCCTCGGCGCGCGATGCGGTGGCCAGCGTTCAGATCGATCCGCGGCTGCCGGTGATTCCGGTCCGCGCGCTCAAGAACGCGGGCGGCGAGCTGTTCACCGCAAAGCAGCGCGAGGTCGCCCAGGCGCTCGACGAAGGCAGGGTGGCGATGGCCGAGGCCCAGCTTCAGATCGAGCATTATTGGGCAGGCGCGCTGCGCCGCGCAGTGATCGACGGCGATGTCGAGCATGGCAGCGTGATGGCGGGCCAGTCGGTCGGCATGGTGACCAAGGAGGAGCCGGTCGCCGACATCATCGGCACGCTGATGGCCGAGGCGGCGCAGGCGCTCGAAAAGCGCGCCGCCTGACGCGACCGGTCAGTCGACGTCGAGTGTGGTCGTGCCGCCGCAGTAGCTGACGCGGGTAAAGACCCGCTCCGGAGCGTCTCCGAAAAACTCGACGCGAAGGTCGCTGCTGCACCGGCAATCTGCCCGGCTCATCGCCATCCGCACCGATTGGCCCGGCAGCAGGGCAACATCGCCCAGCTTGTCGAAGTTCTGCCACTCGGCGTCGCCCGGACTGCGCTCGTGCACGCGGTACACGATCGATTGCGTAAGGTTCCGCAGAGTGATCCAGCGGCTGATTTGGTCGCTGCAGCTGCTGCTGCCCGCATTCTGCGGCTGCGGGCCCGGCTGTGCCCCGCCCAGCACTGCCGCCGCTGAAAGGCTGCCGGCCACCTTCGCCCACGCACGTGTCATCACGCCCTCCTCGCATCGCCGGCAATCCGTCGGCTCATTTAACGACGCGCTAACGCTTTTGCGCAAGAGGACGGATAGCCGGGGGGCGCGAAAAGGATTGTCGATGTTGCGCCCGCCCTTGCTCGTCGCGCTTGCCGCCGTCGCCCTGCTGAGTGGCTGCGCTCCGCGTGCAGCCGCACCGGAGCCGGCCGCAGCGCTCCCGCCGACGCCGCCCGCGCCGCCACAACCGCCGCCGGGCGGAATGGCAGACCAGCCGCCGCTTCCCACGCCCAACCGCGGCCTCTCGCCCGCCGCCACGCTGTGGCACTTGCGCGCCGGCCTCAACGTCGCGGCGCTGCAGTGCACGCAGGCGGACGGCATCGTGCCGGCATACAACCGGCTGCTGTCGGTTCATTCGCGCGCGCTCGCCCGTGCGCATGAAGCCGTCGTCGACGAGCATGCGAATCAGCTCGCCTATGATCGCGCGATGACCGGGCTGTACAACTACTTCGCCCAGCCGACCGGTCGCGACGGCTTCTGCGGAACGGCGGAGGAGATTGCGGTGGCCGCCGCCGCGACCGACACGGCTGCGCTTCCGGGCTTCGCGGCCACGGCGCTTGCGGATCTCGATCGTTCGTTCACTGCATATCACGCTGCCTGGACGGATTATCGTGCGCGCCTCGTCGCCTGGCGCGCCAGCGGGAGTGGAATCCCGCGCATCGCCTACGATCCGGCCGTGTTCCTGGCTTCCGATATCGTGATCGCGCCGGCGGAGTGAGGCAGCGGTGGCGACGCCGCTGCGCAAGCCGCTTGGCGCAGGCCGCGGCAATCTGGTAGCGCCATAGCATGCCCGTCTCGGCCGCCGCCTCCGCTCGCGAGATCCTGACCCGTCTCCACGACGTGATGGCGTCGCGCGCGGCCGCGCAGGCGAAGCTCAATTCGGTCGTCAACATCATCGGCGAAGCGCTCGATAGTGAGGTCTGCTCGATCTATCTGCTGCGCGAGGGCGTGCTCGAGCTGTTCGCGACGCGCGGCCTGCACCAGGACGCGGTTCACGTCACGAAGCTGGCGCTCGGCGAAGGTCTCGTCGGCACCATCGCGGCGAATGTCGAGACGCTGAACCTCGACGAGGCGGCCTCGCATCCCGACTTCGCCTACCGGCCCGAAACCGGCGAAGAAGCCTATCACAGCTTCGCCGGCGTTCCGATCATCCGCAAGGAGCGCGCTGTCGGTGTGCTGGCGGTCCAGCATGCCGATCCGCGCCGCTATGCCGATGTCGAGATCGAGGCGCTGCAGACCGTCGCGATGGTGCTTTCCGAGTTGATCGCGAATGCCGGGCTGATCGATCCGGCCGGGGCGACCTCCGCGCGGCCGCAGTCGACAGCGGCGATCCGAATCCCCGGTTTCAAGCTGGTCGAGGGGATGGCGCGCGGAATCGCCGTCTATCACCAGCCGCGGATCACGATCGAGCATACGGTTGCCGAGGATACCGAGGCCGAGCGCCATCGTGTCTATGCCGCGTTCGACAAGATGCGCGAGCAGATCGACCGGATGACCAGCCAGGCCGAGTTCGGCACCGGCGGCGAGCATGAGGAGGTCATCGAGACCTACAAGATGTTCGCCTATGACGAAGGCTGGTCGCGCCGCATCAACGAGGCGATCGACAGCGGCCTCACGGCCGAGGCCGCGATCGAGCGCGTTCAGCAGCGCACGCGGATGCGCATGCGCGAGATTTCCGATCCGCTGCTTCAGGATCGCATGCACGATCTGGAGGATCTGTCGAACCGCCTGCTGCGGATCGTCTCGGGCCAGCTCGGCACGGCCGCGCAGCTCGGGCTGCGGCAGGATGCGATCCTGATCGCGCGCAATCTCGGCCCTGCCGAGCTGCTCGAATACGACCGGCGGCGGCTGAAGGGCGTGGTGCTGGAGGAGGGGTCGCTCACTGCCCATGTCACCATCGTCGCGCGGGCGATGGGCGTGCCCGTTCTGGGGCGCGTCCGCGACGTGCGCCGCCTGATCGCCGAAGGCGATCTGCTGTTGCTCGACGTGAGCGAGGAAAGCCTCTTCATCCGCCCGAGCGCGCCGATGGAAGAGGCGTTCGAGGCGAAGCTGCTCGTCACCCAGAAGCGGCGCGCCGCCTTCGCCCGGCTGAAGGCCGAGCCGCCGGTCACCAGGGACGGCCACCGCCTCCAGCTGATGGTGAACGCGGGGCTGCGCGATGACGTATCGGCGCTCGATCTCACCGGCGCCGACGGCATCGGCCTGTTCCGCACCGAATTTCAGTTCCTCGTGTCGGCGACGCTGCCGCAGCGCGAACGCCAACTGCGGCTCTATCGCGACGTCCTCGACGCCGCCGGCGAGCGTCCGGTGATCTTCCGCACCGTCGACATCGGTGGCGACAAGGCGCTGCCCTATCTCAACCACGACGACGGCGACGAAGAGAATCCCGCGATGGGCTGGCGCGCGCTGCGGCTGGCGCTAGAGCGCGACGGGCTGATGAAGGCGCAGGCGCGCGCGCTGCTCGAAGCGGCGGCGGGGCGAACGCTGAACGTCATGTTTCCGATGGTGTCCGAGCCGTGGGAGTTCGAGCAGGCGCGCGCGCTGTTCGAGGCGCAGCGGGCCTGGCTGAGCGCGCGCGGGCGCAAGCTGCCGAACGAAGTGCGCTATGGTGCCATGCTCGAAGTCCCGGCACTGGCCGAAGTGCTGGATTTGCTGCTGCCCCGGCTCGATTTCCTGTCGATCGGGACCAACGATCTCACTCAGTTTCTCTTCGCCGCGGATCGTGCGCACCCGAAGCTCGCGCTGCGCTATGATTGGCTGAGCCCCTCGATCCTGCGCTTTCTGAAGCGGATCGTCGATCAGGCTACGCCGGCCGGAGTGCCGGTGGCCGTGTGCGGCGAAATGGGAGGGCGGCCGCTGGAGGCGATGGCGCTGATCGGGATCGGTATCGAGCGGCTGTCGATCACGCCGGCGGCGGTGGGGCCGGTGAAGGCGATGATCCGCTCGGTCGATCGTGCGGCGCTCCGGACGCACATGGCGGCATGCCTCGCCGAGCCGCGCGCGCCGCTGCGCAGCAGCCTGAGCGCCTGGGCAGCGGAGAACTCCGTCGAACTGGCTTGATTCAGGGACAAATTGGCCGGTTGCGGCGTTGACACTGCACCTCGGCTGAGAGACACCGATCGACAGGGCGGGATCTCAGTCAAACCGCAACGTTTCGCGCGGAGAACAGAATGGACGGCGAACCCGCCGCAGACGCAACGCTGTTTCCAACCACGGTGGGTGAAAAGCTCCGCGCGGCCAGGGAGGCGCAGGGGCTGGCGCTTGCCGACATCGCCGCGCGCACGCGCATCCCGCAACGGCATCTCGAGGCGATCGAGAAGGGCAATTATTCGGGGCTCCCGTCGCCCACCTATGCGATGGGCTTTGCCAAGGCCTATGCCCGCGCCGTGAACGCCGACGAAGTGGCGATCGCGCGAGACCTGCGCAAGGAACTCGACGCGACGTACGATCGTGCTCCGGCGACCGTTCCCTATGAGATGGAAGATCCCACGCGCACACCGTCCGGCGGTCTCGTGTGGGCTGGCGTCCTGGTCGCGGTGCTCGTGCTGCTGGGCGTCGTCCTTTTCTATACCACCAGCCTCTTCCGGGGTGGCGAAGCGCCGCCGCCGCAGGAGACGCTGGCGCTGCCCACCGGCGGCGTGGCGACCGACCCCGATGCGGTTTTGCCTACGCCTACGCCCACGCCGATCCCGGCGGCCGGCGGGCAAGTGGGGCTGACGGCGATCGACACCGTCTGGCTGCGCGTCACCGATGCGCAGGGCGAGCGGCTGTTCGAGAAGGAGATGCAGCCCGGCGAGCGGTACGATATTCCGATGACCGCCGAAGCTCCGCGCGTGCGAACCGGCCGCGCCGACCAGCTGCGTGTCACCGTCAACGGCGCCGATGCGGGGCTCCTCGGCCCGGCGCAGGAAACCGTCGATCTGGAAGTCACGACGCAGGCGATCCGCGCCCGACAGGCGGGCGAGGGGGCGCAAGCGGCTCCTTAAGGCTGGCGACAGGTGCGCCATGTCAGCTATAGGCTTGATCGTGCGCCACCCAGGGGTGTTTCAATGCGAATTTTGATGGCTGCCGCCGTCGTTCTGGCGGCGTTTGGATCGATGGGCACCGCTCAGGCGCAAAGCGCGATCGAAAGCCGGGTCGATCGGCTCGAGCGCGAGATGCGCGCAGTGCAGCGCCGGGTGTTTCCGGGCGGAGCTGGCCAGTATTTCGAGCCTCAGATCACCGAGCCGGCGCAGAGCACGACTGCTCCGGGGCTTCCGGCGTCCAGCCCGATCACCGATCTCACCCAGCGGGTGACTGCGCTCGAAAGCCAGATCACCACACTTACCGGACAGGTCGAGCAGGCGCAGTATCGCCTGCGCCAGATCGAGGATCAGATGGCCGCGGGGCAGCGTGCGCTGCAGGCGCGGCTCGACGCGCTCGAAGCGCGTACGGCCGAGCCCGCACCGGTGGCGGCCGCTCCGCGCAACGACGCCGCGCCCACAGCTTCGACTGCCGCACGCCCGGCAACGCCGCGCCCAAATGCCGAGCGTCGCGCGCGGATCGACGCGGTCGAGCGGCCCAGCAGCGGCGACGCCGCCGAGGATGCCTATGTCTATGGCTATCGCCTGTGGCAGGCGGAGCTCTATCCCGAGGCGCGCGAACAGCTTTCGACCGTCGCCGAGCGCCATCCGCGCCATCGCCGCGCAAGCTGGGCGCGCAATCTGCTCGGCCGCGTGTTCCTCGACGAAGGCGCGCCTGCCGCTGCAGCCGAGGCTTTTCTCACAAATTATCAGCGCGATCCGGATGGGGAGCGGGCTCCGGATAGCCTTTTCTTCCTCGCTCAGGCGCTTCGTCAGCTGAACAAGCCCTCGGCCGAAATCTGCCGAGTCTATGACGAGTTGCTCGAGGTTTACGGCGATCGTATCTCCGATCAGATGCGCACGCAGGTCGCCGATGGCCGCAGGGCCTCCCGCTGCCGCTGAGCTCCGGCGGCCGCCGCCGGCCGAGGCCGTCGCCCGCCTCCGGCGTGACGTCGAATCGCTGACGGGAGAGGCGCCGTCGAATGCGCGTCGGCTCGGTCTTGCGGTGTCCGGCGGCGGCGACAGCATGGCGCTGCTGCTGTTGGCGCATGCGGCTTTTCCGGGCGGAGTGACGGTCGCGACCGTCGATCACGGCTTGCGCGTCGAGGCTGCCTGCGAGGCGGCGCTGGTCGCCTCTCTGTGCGCTGCGCTTGGCGTGCCGCATATGGTGCTCGGGCCACCGGGCGATCGCATCGGCTCGGCCGGGGTTCAGGAGCAGGCGCGCGCCTTGCGGTATCGGATGCTCGGCGCTTGGGCCGCCGACATACATGCGCCATGGGTGGCGACCGCACATCAGCGCGACGACGTCGCGGAGAGCTTCCTGCTGCGCGCCCGCCGGGGATCGGGAGTGGGCGGCCTCGCCGCGATGCCGCGCATGCGTCGCATTACCGGCGGCGATCGACAGTCGCCGCTCCTCATCCGTCCGCTGCTTGGCTGGAGTCGCGCGGAACTGGAGGGGATCGTCGGCTGCGCAGGAGCGCCGAGCGTCGCCGACCCGAGCAACATCGATCCCGCCTATGACCGCAGCCGCATCCGTGCGCTGCTCGCCGCGACGCCGGAGTTGACGCCGGGGCGGCTCGCACGAGCGGCGGAGAATCTGAGGCACGCCGAGGACGCGATTCAGTGGCTGCTCGATCGCGAGCTGCCGGAGCGGTTCGCTGCCGAGAGCGAACCGGGGCCGGGCGGACCGGCTGCGATTCTGGACGTGGCAAACCTGCCCTATGAGCTGCGGCGACGCCTCGTTCATAGGGCCATCGACCATGTACGGCACGAGAATGGCCGGGGCGGGCCGTGGCACGAACAGGGGCTCGATCGGCTGACCGAATCGCTCGGGCGGGGCGAGCCGGGCACCCTGGCCGATGTGCTGGCGCGGCCGGAGGGGGATCGCTGGCGCTTCACCCTTGCTCCGCCGCGCCGATCACACTGATCGGCGTAATCCGCGCTCCGTTCCATTGCCATTAACCCCCGCGCGCTTATCTATCGAGGGTTGAAAGGTACCGAGTCTCGATGAACGACAACGACAAGCAGCCTGACGGCAACGGCAACGGCAATCCCTGGATGAAGAGCCTGCTGATCTGGGTCGGCATTCTCGCGGCGCTCGCGCTCTTCGTCAGCCTGTTCGACGGCCGCTCGACGCAGGGCGCGGCCGATACGATCCCCTATTCCACTTTCCTCGACAAGGTGGAGAGCGGCGAGGTCACCGACGTCAGCATGGCGCCTGGTTCGGGCCCGATCACCGGCACCATGTCGGGCGGATCGCAGTTCCGCACCAACAATCCCGGCGACGCGCAGCTCGTCCAGCGGCTGCGCGACAAGGGCGTGACGATCAATGCCCGGGCCGAGGAATCGCCCTCGATCTGGGTGTACCTCCTCTATCAGTCGCTGCCGTTCCTGCTCTTCCTGGGTATCGCCTTTTTCGTGCTGCGCCAGATGCAGAAGAATTCGGGCTCGGGCGCGATGGGCTTCGGCAAGTCGCGCGCGCGGATGCTCACCCAGAAGGAAGGCAAGGTCACTTTCGACGATGTCGCCGGGATCGACGAGGCGCGCGAGGAATTGCAGGAGATCGTTGAGTTCCTGAAGGATCCTACGAAGTTCGCGCGGCTGGGCGGGAAGATCCCGAAGGGCGCGCTGCTCGTCGGCTCGCCCGGCACCGGCAAGACGCTGCTCGCCCGCGCGATCGCGGGTGAGGCGGGCGTGCCCTTCTTCACCATCTCGGGCTCGGACTTTGTCGAGATGTTCGTCGGCGTGGGCGCCAGCCGCGTGCGCGACATGTTCGAACAGGCCAAGAAAAACGCGCCCTGCATCCTCTTCATCGACGAGATCGACGCAGTCGGCCGCTCGCGCGGCGCGGGCCTGGGCAACCAGAACGACGAGCGCGAGCAGACGCTCAACCAGCTGCTCGTCGAGATGGACGGTTTCGAGGCGAACGAAGGCATCATCATCATCGCCGCGACCAACCGGCCCGACGTGCTCGATCCGGCGCTGCTGCGTCCGGGCCGCTTCGATCGGCAGGTGGTGGTGCCGCGTCCCGACATCGACGGCCGCGTCAAGATCCTCCAGGTCCATATGAAGAAGGTGCCGCTGGCGCCCGACGTCGACGCGCGCGTGATCGCGCGCGGCACGCCGGGCTTCTCGGGCGCGGACCTCGCCAACCTCGTCAACGAGGCGGCGCTGCTCGCCGCGCGCCGCGGCAAGCGCCTCGTCGCGATGCAGGAGTTCGAGGACGCCAAGGACAAGGTCATGATGGGCTCGGAGCGCAAGTCCATGGTGATGAGCGAGGACGAGAAGCGCATGACCGCCTATCACGAGGCAGGCCATGCGATCGTCGCGCTGCACGAGCCGGCGAGCGATCCGATCCACAAGGCGACGATCATCCCGCGCGGCCGCGCGCTGGGCATGGTGATGCGCCTGCCCGAGCGCGACAGCTACAGCTATCATCGTGACAAGATGTACGCGAACCTGGCGGTTTCGATGGGCGGCCGCATCGCCGAGGAAGTGATCTTCGGCTATGACAAGGTCTCCTCGGGTGCCTCGGGCGACATCCAATATGCGACCAATCTGGCGCGCGACATGGTCACGCGCTGGGGCATGTCGGAGAAGGTGGGTCCGCTCGAATATGGCGGCTCGGACGAGAGCTATCTCGGCTATCAGATGAACCGTCCCGCCAACATGTCGAACGAGACGGCACAGCTGATCGATGCCGAGATCAAGCAGCTCGTCGAGGGCGGCCTCGCGCGGGCGCGGCAGATCCTGACCGATCACAGCGATCAGCTGCACACGTTGGCGCAGGCGCTACTCGAGTTCGAGACGCTGACCGGCGACGAGATCAAGCGGCTGATCGCAGGTGAAGATATCGGCCGCGATGTGCCGGATGCCGGCGCGAAGCCGATCGCTGCGGCGGGAACCTCGATCCCGAAGATCCGCCGGCCAAAGGGTCCGTTCGGCAATCCGGCTCCGCAGGGGGCCTGACGCCGCTGACGGGTTATGAAATGGAAAGGGCTTCGTTCCGTCGGAACGGAGCCCTTTTTCATGGTTGCCGCGCGCAAGGGCGCGCGGCTCGCGCGATGGCCGACGACCGGGCCGATCGGGTCCGATATGGTTGCGATGCGATCCGCCTCGGCCGAACGATGCTTTCCCGGCTGTCGCGCGCGGTGCGTTCGATGTTCCTCACGGATAGTGCCGCGGCGGCGGGGTGCTCAGCCCAATAGCCCCAGCAGCAGCAGGATCACGAGGAAAAGACTCAGCACGATGAAGACGAAGACCATCAGCAGCAGCGCACGCGGAACGGCGGTCAGCCGCCGCAGCTGGTAGGCGCCCTTCAGATGCTTGTAGAGGTGCACGGGAGGGACCAGCGTCGCGATCAGCGCCGTCACGGCGTTCGGCACACCCAGGCTCGCGAGGACCGTGACTGCGATGAACAGCAGCGACATGAAGGCAATCGAGTAGGTGATGAACACCGAATGGTCGTAGCCGCCGTAGCCGCGCTTCCAAGCGAACATCAGCCAGACGAACGGCAGCGACAGCGGGATCAGCAGCCACGAGAACTTGTAGCTGTTCGACTGTAGCTTGTAGAGCGCGAGACTGGGGTTCTTGACCGCCTTCTTGATCCCCTTGTCGAGCCGCGACCAGCCGGTATGGACTTCCTCCTGCGCCAACTCGCCCGACAGATGCGTGCGGCGTTCGGCGAGCCGTGTTTCCAGAGCGGTGATTTCGCGGGAAAGCGCGGCGCGCTGCGGATCTCCCTCGGACAGCGCATCGCGATCGGCCTCGAGTTCGGTGCGCTGGCGCAGCAGCTCCGCGCTCTCCTTCGAGAACCCTTCCTCGAACCCCTGCTGAAACTCCGCCTGCGCCGCGCCGAAATCGGCGGGCGGCGAAAGGCCCGCGACCTGAAACACCGCGAACATCGTGAACAGCGAAAACAGGAACAGCGCCATCGGCGAGACGAAGCGCTTGCGCTCTCCGGCTATGTAGCGCCGCGTCAGTTCGCCGGGGCGAAAAGCGAGCAGAGGCAACGTCCGCCAGAGCTTGCCGTCGAAATGGACGACGCCATGCAGAATCTCGTGCCAGATTTCCCCGATGGTGCGATGGACGTGCGCTTCCTGCCCGCAGCGGTGGCAATGCGGCCCGATCAGCGCCGTGCCGCAGTTGAGGCAGACGTCACCGTGTGCACCGCCCGCGTCCGTGCCAGGCTCGATCGCGCGCGCGATCAGCCCGCCCGTTACGATCTCTCCGGCTGCGTCGAATTCCCCCATGGCGCGTTCCTACCAGCAACCGGCTTGGCAGACGAGATGCTTCGCACGGTTGACCCCGCCGCCTCGAACACCAGATAGAAGGCCATGACCGATACGCTGACCGAAACGAACCCCGAAACGCTGATCGCGGAACTGGGCGCGCGCGCCCGCGCCGCTTCGAACCGGCTCGCGCAGATGGACAGCGCGGCCAAAGCCGCTGCGCTGCGCAGTGCGGCCAGGGCGCTCCGCGCCGCGGAGGCGGAAATCCTCGAAGCCAACGCGGAAGACATGAAGGCGGCCGAGGCGCGCGGCTTGTCCGGCGCGCTGCTCGACCGGCTGAAGCTCGATCCGAAGCGGTTCGAGGGCATGGTTGCCGGAGTCGAGGCGATTGCCGGGCTCGACGATCCGGTCGGTGGCGTCATCAGCGAGGACAAGCGACCGAACGGGCTGGTGCTGCGCCGGGTGCGCGTGCCGATCGGCGTCATCGGCATCATCTACGAAAGCCGTCCCAACGTCACCGCCGATGCCGGCGCCTTGTGCGTGATGTCGGGCAACGCGGCGGTTCTGCGCGGCGGATCGGAAGCGGTGCACAGCAATCGCGCGATCCGCGAGGCAATGGCGGAAGGGCTGGAGGCCGCCGGCGTGCCGGGCGACGCCGTCCAGCTCGTGCCGACGCAGGATCGCGCCGCGGTGGGCGCGATGCTCAAGGCGGACGGCGTGATCGATCTGATCGTGCCGCGCGGCGGCAAGTCGCTGGTGGCGCGAGTGCAGCAGGACGCGCGCGTTCCGGTGCTCGCGCATCTGGACGGCATGAACCACACCTATGTCGACGCCAAGGCCGATCCGGCGATGGCGAAGGAGATCGCAGTCAACGCGAAGATGCGCCGCACCGGCATCTGCGGGGCGATGGAGACGCTGCTGATCGACAGCAAGTTCGCCGATCCCAAGCCGATCCTTTCGGCGCTCGTCGAAGCGGGCTGCGCGCTGCGCGGCGATGCCGATGCCCAGGCGCTGGACGCACATGTCGAGCCGGCGACGGACGAGGATTGGGACACGGAGTATCTCGACGCAGTGCTCGCGGTGAAGCGAGTCGATGGCGTCGACGGCGCGATGGAGCATATCGCGCGGCACAGCTCGCATCACACCGACGCGATCGTGACCGAGGATGCCGCGACCGCCGAGAAGTTCCTGAACGGCGTCGACAGCGCGATCGTGATGTGGAACGCCTCGTCGCAGTTCGCCGACGGCGGCGAATTCGGCCTTGGCGCGGAGATCGGCATTTCGACCGGGCGGCTGCATGCGCGTGGGCCGGTCGCGCTCGAAGGGCTCACGACCTACAAGTGGATCGTCCACGGAACCGGCCAGACGCGTCCGTGACGCCACTCCAACGCTGAGGAAGGGCAATGCGGTACAAGCGCCTCGGAAATAGCGGCCTGTTCGTGTCCGAGCTCTGTCTCGGCGCGATGACCTTTGGCGGCAAGGGGATGTTCAAGGCGGTCGGCCAGGTGCAGCAGGACGAAGCCGATGCGATCGTCCGCACTGCGCTTGAGGCCGGGGTCAACTTCATCGACACGGCGAACGTCTATTCGGAGGGCCGCTCGGAGGAGATCGTCGGCCAGGCGCTGCGAAACCTCGGCACGCGCCGCGAGGACGTGGTCATTGCCACCAAGGTGCTCGGGCCGATGGGGGAGGGCGTCAATGATCGCGGCGCCTCGCGCGGGCATATCCTCGATCAGGCGCATGCCAGCCTGAAGCGCCTCGGCGTCGACCATATCGACCTCTATCAGATCCATGGCTGGGATCCCGCGACTCCGATCGAGGAGACGCTGCGCGCACTCGAGACGCTCGTTCAGCATGGCCATGTCCGTTATATCGGCGTGTCCAACTGGGCGGCATGGCAGATCGCGAAGGCGCTCGGGATTTCCGAACGGCTCGGGATCGGTCGGTTCGAAACGCTTCAGGCCTATTACACGCTCGCCGGGCGGGACCTGGAGCGCGAGCTGGTGCCGATGCTCCAGTCCGAAGGAATGGGACTGATGGTGTGGAGCCCGCTGGCGGGCGGCTATCTCACCGGCAAGTATCGCAGCGGCGGAGAAGACGGGCGTCGCGCCAATTTCGATTTCCCGCCGGTCGACGCCGAACGCGGCGAGCGGGTGCTCGATGCAATGGCTCCGATCGCGGATCGGCATGGCATCTCGATGGCGCAGATCGCGCTCGCATGGCTGCTGCATCAGGATGCGGTGATGAGCGTTATTGTGGGCGCGAAGCGCGTCGATCAGCTCCAGGACAATCTTGCCGCAGTCGATGTTCGGCTGAGCGAGGCCGAACTGGCGTCGCTCGCCGAAGCAAGCGCGCTGCCGCGTGAATATCCCGGTTGGATGCTGGCGCGGCAAAGCGAGTATCGCACGAAGCTCGCGCAGGCGGGACAGCCCGACGAGTGACTGCCGACGCGCGGACGCTGACGGCATGAAGCGCGTGGGGCTGCTCGGCGGCTCGTTCAACCCCGCGCATTCGGGCCATCGCTATGTGTCGCTCCAGGCGATGCGGGCGCTCGGGCTCGACGAAATATGGTGGCTCGTCTCTCCCGGCAATCCGCTCAAGGAAGATCGCGACGACATGGCCCCCTTTGCCGCACGACTGGCGTCGGCGCGGAAGATGGCGAAGCACGCGCCGATCCGAGTGTCCGCGGTGGAGAAGCGACTCGGCACGCGCTACACCGTCGATACGCTCACAAAACTGCCCCGCCTCTATCCCCGGCATCGCTTCATCTGGCTGATGGGAGCGGACAATCTGGAGGGATTCCACCGCTGGCGCGGCTGGCGCCAAATCGCGCGACAGGTTCCGATTGCGGTAGTCGCACGTCCGGGGTATGATGCAAACGCTCACGCAAGTCCTGCGATGAGTTGGCTGCGGCGCTTTGTGCGGCCCGCAGGCCAGGCGAAGAACTGGACGCGTTGGAGATTGCCGGCACTCGTGCTGTTGCGCTTCCGCCCCGACCCTACATCGGCAACACGCCTTCGGGCTGCCGATCCCGCCTGGCACCGGCAGTTTCTGCCGTCCCGAAAACCCGGCACCGACTCTGAGAAACTCTAGGAGTTCCCTTGGCCACATCTCCTACCGTGCTTCGTTCGCCCGATACCGATGGTGTCGAGGCGTTGCATCGGCTCGTTTTGGCGTCGCTCGACGACGACCAGGCCGTGGAGACCGTCTCGATTCCGCTCGCGGGCAAGAGCAGCATCGCCGACTATATGGTCGTCGCCTCGGGCAGGTCGACACGCCAGGTCGCCTCGATGGCGGCGAAGCTCGCCGAGAAGATCAAGGCGGAATTCGGGCGTTCGGCTCGAGTCGAAGGGCTGCCCACGGCGGATTGGGTGCTGATCGACGCGGGCGACGTGATCGTCCACCTCTTCCGCCCGGAAGTACGCAGCTTCTACAATCTCGAGCGCATGTGGGCGTTCGGCGACGCGCCGCCCCCCGGACAGGCCTGACTTCGCGTACGCGATGCTGCTTCACATCGTCGCACGCGGCCGGATCGGCCGAGGGCCCGAAGCGGAGCTCGTCGATCGCTATCTCAAGCGGATCACCTGGCCGGTCAAAGTGACCGAACTGCCCGACACGGGCGGGCGCATGCCGGCGCTGGAGAGCGCCACTCGGCGCGTCCTGCTCGACGAGACCGGCGAGAGCCTGCCCTCGCGCGTGCTGGCCGAGCGGCTGAGCGCCTGGCGCGACGATGGCATTCGCGAAGCGCGCTTCCAGATCGGCGCCGCCGACGGCTTCGACGACAGCGCGCGTGCCGAGGCGGACCTGCTGCTGGCCTTCGGACCGGCCACCTGGCCGCACCTGCTGGCCCGCGCCATGCTCGCCGAGCAATTATGGCGCTCGGTCAGCATCCTCGCCAACCATCCCTATCATCGCGAAGGTTGAAGATGGGTCCGGTGCGCAGCTCCTTCCTCGCGGCGGCCCTGCTGGCGATGCTGGCCGGCGGCACGCTGGTGCGCGCGCAGACGCCGAGCATCGATCAGCAGCAGGATCGGCTGCGTGCGGCCCGCGATGCCTCGCGTGCCGCGCAGCAACGGTCACAGGATCTCGAGCGCGCCGCCGCCGCCGCGCGCGACGATGCCGCGCAGGCGCGCGCCCGCGAAGCCGCGGCGGCGGCGCGGATCCAGGCCGCCGAGGCGGACATCCTGGCCGCGCGCGCGCGGATCGCGATCGTGGATCGGCTGCTCGATTCGCAGCGCACCCGGCTGGCCGAGCGGCAGGGAGCGATTTTGCGGCTGGTCGCCGCCCTTCAGTCGCTCGCGCGGCGGCCGCCGGCGCTGGGGCTGGTGCAGCCCGGATCTACCGAGGATATCGTTCATGTGCGCGCAGTGCTCGGCACGACGCTTCCGGTAGTCGAGGCGCGCACCGCGGACGTGCGGGCCGAACTGGAGCGCATCCGGTCGCTGCGGTCCAATGCAGAGGCCGCGGTGCGCACCCTGCGCGAGAGCCGCGAGCGGCTCGAGGCCGAGCGGCTGGGCCTGGTCCGGATGGAAGCGCAGCATCGCTTGCGGTCGCGCCAGCTCGATCGGACCGCGCTGATCGAATCCGATCGCGCCATCGCCCTGGGCGAGCGCGCGCGCGACATCGTCGACCAGATGGAAGAGATGGAGACGGCGGGCGAAGTGCGCAGCGATCTGGAAACGCTGCCCGGCCCGTTGCCGCGCCCGCGCTCCGGAGAAAGCGAAGGCGAAGGCCAGGCATTCGCTGGCGGTTCCGGGCGCGCAGCGCCCTATCGTCTGCCCGTCGCCGGTCAAGTCGTTCGCGGCCTGGGCGAAGTCTCGGCGACCGGCGTGCGTGCGCGCGGCCTCACCATCGCGTCGTGGAAAGGCGCCGAAGTGGTCGCGCCGGCCGCCGGCCGCGTCGTCTATGCCGATCCGTTTCGCGGCTATCGGGGTGTGATCATCATCGACCATGGCCAAGGATGGACCTCGCTGTTGACGGGAGTTGCCGAGATCGGTGTCGAGGCAGGCGACACAATCGCCCAAGGCGCCCGGGTCGCGCGCGCAGCCGACGCCGAATCGCCGACCGTCACGGTGGAGCTGCGCCGCCGCGGCCAGCCGATGGACATCACTGCGCTGCTCGACTGAAGGCGCCGCACCTAGGGAGATGCCGCCGCTTTGCTCCGGCCGGCAAATAGCCTATCTTCGAGCGGAACCTTCCCGTCTCCGAGAGTATCCGATGTACCGTCCGCTCCTTCAGGTCACTGCTGCCGTCAGCGCGCTCGCGCTCGTGCCCGTCGCGACAAGCGCGATGGCGAATGTTGAGAGCAACAGCTATCGCGAGCTCGACCTGTTCATGGACATCTTCAATCGCGTGAAAGCGAACTATGTCGATCAGGTGGAGGACGAAACGCTGATCAAGGGCGCGATCCGGGGCATGCTTTCGGCGCTCGATCCGCACAGCTCGTTCGTCGACGAACTTGATTTCGACAATCTCCGGATCCAGACCGAAGGCGAATATGGCGGCCTCGGCCTTGTCGTCACGATGGAGGACGGGGCGGTCAAGGTCGTGGCGCCGACCGAGGATACGCCCGCAGATCGTGCCGGCATCAAGGCGGGCGACTATATCACTCATCTCGACGGCAAGCTGATCTACGGGGGCTCGCTCGACGAGGCGATCGAACAGATGCGCGGACCGCCGGGAACGGACATCACGCTGTCGCTCGTCCGGCCGGGCGCCGATGCGCCGATCGAAGTGACGCTCACGCGCGAAGTGATCGTGCAGAAGCCGGTGAAGTGGGAAGTGCGCGACGGCGTCGGCATCATCAACATCAACACTTTCTCACAGAGCACCGGCGCTGACACGCGCGCGGCAATTCGTGCAATCGAGCAATCGCTGGGGCGTCCGCCGCTCGGCTATATCGTCGATCTGCGCAACAACGGCGGCGGATTGCTGAGCCAGGCGATCGAAGTGAGCGACGTGTTTCTTTCGCACGGCGAGATCGTCTCCCAGCGCGGACGCGACCGTGCCGACATCGAACGCTATTATGCGGAATCTGCGGTTCCTGGCGATCTTACCCGCGGCTTGCCGATCGTGGTGCTGGTCGATGCCGGATCGGCTTCGGCTTCGGAAATCGTCGCCGGCGCGCTGCAGGATCATCACCGCGGGCTGGTGATGGGCGACCGCAGCTTCGGCAAGGGATCGGTGCAGACGCTGATCCAGCTGGGCCCGACGACGGCGCTACGGCTCACCACCGCGCGCTACTATACTCCGTCGGGCCGTTCGGTGCAGGAAGGCGGCATCGAGCCGGATATCGCCGTGCCGCAGCTTTCCGATCCCGATCGGGCGACGCGGCCGGTGTTTCGCGAGGCGGATCTGCGCCGCCACCTGATCAACGAGATCGAAACCGACGACGCAGTGCTCGAGGAGGACACCGAAACCGATCCCCGCTTCTCCGCGACGGCGGAAGAGCTGGAGGAGCAGGGCATCGAGGATTTCCAGCTCCACTATGCGCTGCAGACGATCGCGCGGCTGGATGATCGGCCGCGCATGGCCGGCTCGCCGGCGGCGCCGCAGGGCGGGCGCTGAGCCGGAGGCCGATGAGCAGAGACATTCTTCTCGCGCGCCGGCTCGCGCTGCTGCTGCCGCTCGGTCTGCTCGCCGGAGCGCTCGGGTCGCAATATCTGGGCGGGCTCTATCCGTGCGAAATGTGCCACTGGCAGCGCTGGCCGCATTATGCCGCTATCCCGGTCGCGGCGGCGGCATTCTTCGTTCAGCATCGCTTCACGCGCGCCACGCTTATCTGCATCGCGGCGGCGCTGATTGCCGTTAGTGGAGCGATCGGCGTGTTTCATGCGGGTGTCGAATATGGCTGGTGGCCCGGCATCACCGGATGCACGGCAAAGGCCGGCGCCGAGCTGAGTGGTGCCGACCTGCTCGATTCGATCAATCGTGCGCCGCTGGTCCGCTGCGATGCTCCGCAATGGACCTTCGGCCTGTCGCTTGCGGGGTGGAACGCGCTGTTCTCGCTCGGCGGTGCAGCTGTAATCCTCGCGCTGGTCGGGCGAAGGCGCGCGCTATGAGCCGCTGGAAGCCCGGAGACCGGCGCGAGCCGGTGCCCCAGATGATCCGAGTCGATCAGGCGGGCGAATATGGCGCCACTCGGATTTACGCAGGGCAGCTCGCAGTGATGGGCGATCGCACGCCGACCGCGCGCGCGATCGCGGGGATGGCCAATCAGGAAGAGCGGCATCGCGCCTTCTTCGATACGATGATTGCCGCGCGCGGCGTGCGGCCGACGGCGCTGCAGCCCTTCTGGAATGTCGCCGGATATGCGCTCGGCGTCTCGACGGCGGCGCTCGGGCCTGAAGCGGCAATGGCGTGCACCGCTGCGGTCGAGACCGAAATCGACCGGCATTACCTCGCTCAGCTCGAGCAATTGGGGGAAAGCGATTCCGAATTGAGCGAAGCGGTGAGCCGCTTTCGCGACGAAGAGATCGAGCATCGCGACGCTGCGCTTGAGGCCGGTGCCGAATCGGCACCCGCCTATCCGTTGCTGGCAGGGCTGATCCGACTGGGCTGTCGCGCGGCGATCGGTCTGTCGAAACATATTTGAGCGCCCGGGGTTCGGGCGTGGAAGGAGTCACCAAGGTGAAGACACTTCTGGCAATGACGCTGGCCGCAGCGGGCGTGGCGATAGCCGCTCCCGCACTGGCACAGGATGCGCCGATCAATGGCGTGGTCACGATTTTCGGAGAGGATCCGTGCCCTCGCGACGCGATCTGCGTCCGCGCTCCGGAGACGGAACGTTACCGGATTCCGCGGGCATTGCGCGAGCAGGCCGAAATCACGCCTGAGAATCAGAGCTGGGCGGTGCGCCAGCAGTCCGCCTTGCAGGAAGGCGCGACGGGCGTGGGAAGCTGCTCGGCGGTCGGGCCGGGCGGCGCAACCGGCTGCTTCGTTCAGCAAGCCACGCGCGCGACTGCCGAGCGGCGCCAGCGCCGCGAGCAGGAGAGCAACGTCACGCTGGTGCCGTGACGTCCACGCGCTCGGCGGTCTGCGCACTCTGTAGCCGCTGCCGCGGAAAACTCAGCCACTGCGGCGGCGGCAGGCGCAGCGCGTCGGCGATGAGCCACAGCATCGCGCCCCCGCGCAGCAGTGCCGCGAGCGCGATGTCCGCGTGGCTGGCCGCGAGCGCGGCGCCTTCGATGCCTGCGAACCACCAGAATTCGGCGAAATAGGCCCAGATCCCGCCGACTAGGAACAGCGCAACCGGCCACAGCCGCGGTGCGGTCAGCAGCAGCAGCGGATAGAGCCACAGATCGAATTGTGGCGAATAGACCTTGTTGGTCAGCATGAACCAGGCGAGCACCGGTGGAAAGAGGACCCACAGCCGCTCGCGGTGGCGGCGCCATCCCAGCGCGACGATGGCCGAGGCGCCGGTCAGGAAGATCATCGCGGCGAGCAGGTTGCGTTCGGGGATCGTGGTGCGCCACCAGCCGAACGCCGTGAAGATCTCCCAGGCCGATGCCGCGGTTCCGCTGCGCGCCCCGGAAAAGCGATAGAATTCGGACCAGTTTTCCGGCGCCGCCAGCGCCACCGGCAGGTTCACGAGCGCCCAGGCGCCGACTGCCGCTGCGGCAAGCGCCGAGGCGCGCAGCAGCCGCGCCCCCCAACCGCTGCGTGTGCCGCCGAACAGCGCCTGCAGCCCCAGCAGCGGCAGCAGCAGGATGGGAAACAGCTTGGCCGCGACTCCCAGCCCGGCCACCGCTGCGGCACGCGCCAGGGCGCCGCGGCGCGCGAGCAGCATGGCGCCCGCTGCAAAGCCGACCGCCAGCATGTCCCAATTGTGCCCGACGTAGAGGATCAGCGGCGGTGCCGCTGCCCAGGCCCAGAGCCGTCGCCTGTCCAGCCCTTCGCACCAGAAGAGATAGAGGAGCAGCGCTGCGAGCGCCGTGTTCGCCAGCGTGACGAAGCCGAGAAAATGGATCGCCCCAGCGCTGCCGCCGAACACCAGCCGCGCCGCGCCGCCCTCTGCCCAGATCAGCGCGCCGGTGAGCACCGGATACTCCATCCGCGCCTGGAAATACGGTGCTTCGCCAGCCGCTACGCCGCGCCCGCCCCAGAAGGGCACCGCGTCGCTGTAACAGCCGGTGGTATATTGCTCGAGGTCGGTCCAGCCCCCCGCCATACAGTGCGACTTGAAGAACCAGCCGGCGGCGCAGGTGAGCAGCAGCACCGCGAGCAGCCTTAGAAACTCCCGATTCACGCGTGCGGCCATCGGCGCTCCCCTCTGTCCACTGCTTAATGCTGGCGGGTCTTAACGTCCATTCCTCTGGACGAAGCAAGCCATAGAACATAAAAGGAACATCATGGCTCAGCTCGATCTACGCGCAAAGCTGGCGATCCTTGCCGACGCCGCGAAATATGACGCCTCCTGCGCATCCTCGGGAACCGCGAAGCGCAATTCCGGCGGCGGCAAGGGGCTGGGTTCCACCGAAGGGATGGGCATCTGCCATGCCTATGCGCCCGATGGACGGTGCATCAGTCTGCTCAAGATCCTGCTGACCAACAGCTGCATCTTCGACTGCCATTATTGCATCAATCGAAAGAGTTCGAACGTCCGCCGCGCCCGGTTCACGCCGCAGGAAGTCGTGCAGCTGACTCTCTCCTTCTACCGGCGCAATTATATCGAGGGGTTGTTCCTTTCGTCGGGAATCATCCGCTCGTCGGACTATACGATGGAGCAGATCGTCGAGGTCGCGCGCAGCTTGCGCGAAGACCATGATTTTCGCGGCTATATCCATTTGAAGACGATCCCTGATGCCGATCCCGGACTGGTGCATCAGGCGGGGCTCCATGCCGATCGCCTTTCGATCAACGTCGAGCTTCCGACCGTCGCCGGGCTGCGGCGGCTGGCGCCGGAGAAATCGGCGAATCGGATCGAAGGCGCGATGGCGGGGACTCGCACCGCGATCGACGACGGCCGCGACGCCGTGAAGCGGTACAAGTCGGCGCCGCGCTTCGCCCCGGCAGGCCAGTCGACTCAAATGATCGTCGGCGCCGACGCAGCGAGCGATCGCGACATCGTGCGCCGGGCCGCTACGCTCTACGATCGCTTTCGGCTGCGCCGCGTCTATTATTCGGCGTTCAGTCCGATTCCCGACGCAAGTGCGGTGCTGCCGCTTCGCCGCCCGCCGCTGATGCGCGAGCATCGGCTCTACCAGTCGGACTGGCTGATGCGCTTCTACGACTATGCGCCCGACGAAGTGGCTGCGGCGGCCGAACCGGCGACGGGCATGCTGCCGCTCGACATGGATCCCAAACTGGCCTGGGCGCTGCGCCACCGCGAGCGGTTTCCGGTCGACGTCAATTGCGCCCCGCGTGAGGCGCTGCTGCGCGTGCCGGGGCTGGGGGTGAAGGCCGTGAATGCGATCCTCGCGGCGCGGCGCTGGCGGCGGCTGCGTCTGGCGGACGTGGCGCGGCTAACGGCCTCGATCGGCAAGGTGCGGCCGTTCCTGATCGCGGAGGATTGGCGCCCGATCGCGCTTGCCGATCAAGCCGAACTCAAGCCGTTGCTTGTGCCGCCGCAACAGCAGCTCGAATTATTTGCCGCGTGACTTGGCAGCCGTGCAGTCATCCCGCATGATGTTCGAAAATATCGGAGGGATGCGATGCACTATCGACTGGCGGCAGCTGCATTATTGCTCTTTGCGTCATCGGCCTCGGCGCGCGATCTGATAGTAGAGGCAGGCCCGGATGCTCAGGAGCGGCTGCAACTCGCGCTCCTCGATGCGCAGCCGGGCGACACGGTGCGGATCGGCGCAGGCCGGTTCGAACTTACCGACGGGCTTTCGCTCGACGTCGATGGCGTGACCATCCGCGGGGCGGGGCCGGACCAGACCGTGCTGAGCTTCGCAAATCAGCTCGGCGCTGGCGAGGGGCTGCTGGTCACTTCGGACGATGTCGTGCTGCGCGATTTCGCGGTGGAGGATTCAAAGGGCGACGGGATCAAGTCGAAGGCCGCCGATCGCATCGTCTATCACAACGTCCGCGTCGAATGGACCGGCGGGCCGAGCGCAACCAACGGTGCCTATGGCGTCTATCCGGTCGAAAGCAGCGACGTGCTCGTCGATCGGGTCGTGGTGCGCGGCGCCTCCGATGCCGGCATCTATGTCGGCCAGTCGGAGAACATCATCGTCCGCAACTCGACGGTCGAGTACAACGTTGCCGGCATCGAGATCGAGAACAGCCGCCATGCCGATGTCTTCGGCAATGTCGCCACGCACAATACCGGCGGCATCCTGGTGTTCGACCTGCCGAACCTGCCGCGCGGAAACGGCGGAGACGTGCGCGTGTTCGAGAACCGCATCGTCGCCAACGACACCCCCAATTTCGCGCCCGCGGGCAACATCGTCGCGACCGTGCCGGTGGGTACCGGCGTTCTGGTGATGGCGAACGACAATGTCCATGTCTTCGACAATGAGCTTGCGGAGAACGGCACCGCCAATGTGATGGTCACTTCCTATCGCGAGAACTATGTCGACGCGGAGTACGACCCGCTCCCGCGGCGCGTCGTGATCCGCGACAACCGCCATGGCCGGACCGGCTTCGCGCCGGGCATTCCGGGCGGGGAGGCCCTGGCCGCGGCGCTGGGCGGCGCTCTGCCGCCGGTGCTGTGGGACGGAGTGGGGCCGGCCGCATCGCTGCGGCTCGAGGATGCGGTGCCTGCGCTGAGCATGGGGCTCACGCCGGGCGCGCCGCTGACGCAGGCCGATCCCCGGCCGGTCGATCTGAGCGGCGGCATGGACGCGCCCGAACCGCCGGCGGTGCGGCTGCCCGAAGCGATGGAGGCGGCGGCGCGGTGATGCGGCTCGCCAACCGGCTGGCGCTGCTGGTGATGCTGGCGGCAGCGCCCGTGGCGATCGCCGGGGCCGTGCGCCAGGCTGCGCCGGTCAACGATGCGGCGATCACCGAGGATGCGCTCCCGCCGCGTCTTTCCGACTACGGCTTCTTCGCCGACCTCTCCGCGCGGACGCCCGCGTCCGGCGTGCACCCGTACGACCTCAATACGCCGCTCTTCTCCGACTATTCGTTGAAGCAGCGCTATGTCTATGTTCCGGCGGGAACGGCGGCTCGCTACGATGCCGAGGCGGCGTTCGAATTCCCGGTCGGCTCCGCGCTGATCAAGACCTTCGGCTATGGCGAGGGAGCCGCATACCGGCCTATCGAGACGCGGCTGCTGCTGCGTCGCGCGTCGGGTTGGGTGGCGCTTCCCTATGTGTGGAACGCCGAGGGCACCGATGCCGAGCTGCGGCGCGCCGGAACGCGCGTGCCGATCGCCTTCACCGATCCTTCCGGACAGGAGCGGCGGATCAGCTATTCGGTGCCGAACGTCAACCAGTGCAAGGATTGCCATAATCTGGGCGGCGCGATCACGCCGATCGGGCCCAAGGCGCGCAACCTGAACGACGGCGTGCAGCTTCAGCGCTGGCATGCCGCGGGCGTTCTCGACCGCGCGCCCAAAGATGCGCCGCGCCTCGCGCGCTGGGACGATCCGCAGGCGTCGCTCGACGCACGCGCAACGGCCTATCTCGAAGTCAATTGCGCCCATTGCCATAATGCCCGTGGCTCGGCGAGCAATTCGGGCCTCTTTCTCGACTGGAGACAGCCCGATGCCGCAGCGCGCGGGATCGGCAAGCATCCCGCGGCGGCCGGGCGGGGCAGCGGCGGCCGCATGGTGGTGATCGATCCGGGAGCGCCCGAGGAGTCGATCCTGCTCTTCCGCATGGCGAGCACAGAGCCTGGAGTCGCCATGCCCGAGCTCGGCCGCGCGACCAGCCACGACGAAGCGCTGGCGATGCTGACGCGCTGGATCGCTATGATGCCCGAGCGCGGGCAGTCACAGTAGAGTTGTCTGCCGAACGGCAAAAATAGTGATGCCGCTCGACAATAATGATCGTCCGCACGGAACCTACTCGATTGGGCTCGGTTGCTTGAGGTGCGACGGGTGCACACACGCCGCATCGATGCCGGCACCCTGTCGCTGATGCTCCGCAGCATAGTACAGGGGAACGATCATGGTCGAGACGACGGCGGTTCACCGCGAACCGGTAGTGGCGCACGAAGTGGAAGCTCCGATGCCGCCGGGCTTGTTGAAACGGATATCCTGGGGCGCGATTTTCGCCGGGGCGATCATCGCGGTCGGCGTCACAATCCTGCTCGGGCTGCTGGGATCGGCGATCGGCGCGCGCGCGATCGATCCTGCCGAGGCCGCCGCCTTCGAAGGCGTCGGAATCGGTACGGCGGTCTGGTGGATCGCCACCAGCATCGTTGCGCTCGCCATCGGCGGGTTCGTCGCCGGCCGTACCTCCGGACAGGCGGATCGCTTTTCCGCGACCGCGCATGGCGCGGCGACCTGGGCGCTGGCGACGATCGCAACGCTGTGGCTGGCTTCCAGTGCGCTCGGCACGGTGGTGAACACCGCAACCGGCGCGATCACCACCGTCGCGCGCGCGAGCGCTTCTGTCGTGGGTACCGTTGGCGGCGCCGTGCTGCCCGGAGACGTCAATCTCGATCTCGAGGCACAGCAGACGCGCGAGGCGATCCGCAGCGAGGCATCGCAGATCCTCCGCAGCGCGGGTATCACGCAGGAGGACGCGATGGCCGCCCGTAACGCGGCGGAGACCGCGGGCGAGAATATCCTGCGCAGCCCCGGCGACGCGGGCGCCGAAATCGACCGGCTGGTCGACCGGCTCTTCACCGGGCCGAATGCCGCCTTCTCGCCCGAAGAGCGCGAGCAGCTCGTGCAGACGCTCGCAACGCGCGCGGGCGTGACTCCGCAGGAGGCGGAAACCATTGCCCGGCGCTGGGAGTCGCAGGCGAATACGGCGATGCAGAATGTGAGCACCACCGTCAGCGACGTTCGCGATGAAGCCGGAAAAGCGGGCGAACAGGCGCTTGACCTCGTTTCGACGATCGCCTGGTACGCCTTCTTCGCGTCGCTGCTGTCGTTGCTTGCCGCCGTGCTCGCAGCGGGAGCCGGAGCGCCGCGGCACGGCCATGCCGCCTATCGCGAGACGGTCGCGCGGTGAAGACGGGGCGCAGGTGCGGAGTCCGCGCGCCCCGCACCTGCGATCGACTCGCAGCGGCAACCCGAAGCCCTTCCGCTTGTTTGGCCATGGTAAGCGAAGGAGACCTTCCCATGGCCGAAGCCCGAATTTTCGCCGATCTGAAACAGGACCACGATCGCCAGCGCGACTTGCTGGGTCGCATCGTCGAGACATCCGGCGACAGCCCGGAGCGCCGCGAGCTGTTCGAGGCACTGCGCAAGGAGCTGCAGGCCCATGCCGCCGCCGAGGAAGAATCGCTCTATGCCACGATGCTCGCCGATCCGGACCTGCGCGACGACGCGCGCCACTCGGTTTCCGAGCACAAGGAAGTCGATGATCTGCTGGGCGAACTCGTCGAAACCGACATGAGTTCGAGCCAATGGCTCCAGAAGTTCAAGGAGCTCAAGCATCGTTACGAACATCATATCGACGAGGAGGAGGAAGAGATGTTCCCCGCCGCCGCGGAGGAGCTCTCGGACGCGCAGGAGGCGCGGCTCGCCGAAGTGTTCGAGACGCGGAAGCCCAAGGAATATGAGCGCGCCGAGCACGAACAGCCGGGCGACGCGCGCGAGTGACGGCGCGCAGGTGCGCAATGTGATGCGGCATGCGCGTCGCGACGCTTTCCGCTGAGGACGATTACGAGGGCTGGCGCGCCGCAGCGCGCACGCTGGCGTGCGCCGGCGTGGCGGCCGAAGAGGTCGTCTGGCGCGTCGACGGTGCGGCCTCGGACGATCTGTTCGCGGGCGAGCCGATCGCGGCCGAGCCTGCAACCGGGCGGTTCCGCGTTCCCCGTGCCTTTCCCGATCTTGCCGAAACGGCCGTGCTCCATTCCGACCCGGAGCGTTTCGCGCTGCTCTATGCCCTGCTGCTGCGGCTACGCGCGACGCCGAAGCTGCTCGAGGATTCGGCCGATCCGCTGGTGCGGCGCGTCGAGGGCCTCGCCAGGGCAGTGCAGCGCGACCTTCACAAGATGCGCGCCTTTCTCCGCTTCCGCGAAGTCGAGGAGGAGGACGCCGCGCGCTACGTCGCCTGGTTCGAGCCCGAACACCATATCGTGCGCCGCAATGCGAATTTCTTCGTCGATCGCTTCGCGTCGATGCGTTGGTCGATCCTCACGCCCGAGCTTTCGCTCCATTGGGATGGAACCATTCTGCGCGAAGGCCCCGGCGCCTCCCGGGCGGATGCGCCGGAGGAAGATCCGGTCGAGGCGGTGTGGAAGACCTATTATGCGGCGATCTTCAATCCGGCGCGGCTCAAGCCCGGTGCGATGTTGAAGGAGATGCCCCGCCGATACTGGAAAAACATGCCCGAGACCGCGTTGGTGCCCGAGCTGATGAAAGGCGCACGAGCGCGGGAGAGCGGCATGATCGAAGCGACGCCGGCAGCGGCCGGCGGCAATCTCCAGGCGGCATGGGAAGCGCTGCGCAACGAGGCGGCGAGCTGTACGCGCTGCCATCTCTACAAGCATGCGACGCAGACCGTCTTCGGCGAGGGCCCGATCAGCGCGCGGATGATGCTGGTCGGCGAGCAGCCGGGCGATCAGGAGGATCTGGCGGGCCGGCCGTTCGTCGGGCCGGCGGGGCAGATGCTCGATCGCGCGCTGGAAGCCGCCGGCGTCGATCGAAGCGAAACCTATGTCACCAACGCAGTGAAACATTTCAAGTTCGAGCCGCGCGGCAAGCGGCGCATCCACGCCAAGCCCGATGCCGGCGAGATCGAGGCGTGCCGCTGGTGGATCGAGCAGGAGACGATGCTGCTCCGGCCGGAGATCACCGTCGCCCTGGGGGCGACTGCCGCGCGCGCGCTGCTCGGCAGGACGGTGACGATCGGGCGCGAGCGCGGCCGGCCGCTCGACCTGCCGGGCGGCGGCCGGGGCTGGATCACGGTCCATCCGAGCTATCTGCTCCGCATTCCCGACAAGGCGCGCGCCGCGGACGAGTTCGAGCGCTTCGTGGACGATTTGAAAGGCGCCCACACGCTGCTGGCGTGACGCCCGGCGCCGGTCAGATCGGCGTCACCTGTACCGGCAGCCCGCCTTTCGGCCGCAGCGTCACGCTCCCCAGCGGTTCGACGATCGCGCCCTCGGGAAGCGCGAAGCGCCGCGCGACCAGCCAGTGCGCCAGGATGACGAGCGCCTCGACGGTAGCGAAACGCGCGCCGACGCAAACCCGCGGTCCGCCGCCGAAGGGGAGGTATTGGAAGCGATGGCGCGCGCGCTCGCGCCCGGGCGCGAACCGCTCGGGATCGAAACGGTCTGGATCGTCCCAGAGTCGCTCGTGCCGATGGATCAGCCACGGCCAGAGCGAGACGATCTCTCCCCTGCGGATGGCATGGCCGCTCAATTCGTCCGCGTTCACCGCTTCGCGCTCCATTCGCGGCACGGGCGGATAGAGCCGCAAGGCCTCGTCCAGGATCTGGCGAAGGTACGGCAGCCGCTCGGGCAGCGTCTCGGCCGGACCGTCAAGCGCGGCGCGCGCCTCGGCGCGGGCACGTTCCTGAACCGCCTGGTCTCCCGCCAGCAGATAGATGCTCCACGCGAGCGCGTTGGCCGTCGTCTCGTGCCCCGCGACATAGAAGGTCGCGGCATTGTCGATCGCCAGCGTTTCGGCTTCGTGTGCCGGAAACCGCGCGTGGAGATCGCGGATGATCCCGCCGAGGAAATCCGGGCCGCCGTCGGCCCCGCGCTCGCGCACAATCTCGGTGAGCATCGCGCGCATGTAGCGGCGGCCGCGTTCCCCGGCGCGTGCGATATGCCCGATTCGGATGCCCGGCATGCCCAGCAGCGCAGTGACGCGCACTTGCCCGACGGCGATCAGTGCATCCTCGATGTGGCGGAGCGCGCGCGCGCTGTTCAGGCGCGGATCGCCCGAAAAGAGTGCGTCGGCGATGATCGCGAGGGTGGTGTGCGTCGCCGCGCGGGCGATGTCGATCGTGCCGCTTTCGGGCCAGCTCTGCACCCGCGCCTCGGCGGCATCGGCCATCAGGCCGGTCAGCCGGGAAACCGCGCCGGGCGCGAAGCTCGCCGCGACCAGCTTGCGCTGGGTGCGCCACAGCTCGCCTTCGGCGGTGAGCAGGCCGCGCCCGATCAGCGGTGCGATCAGCCGCTTCACCAGGCGCGGCTTTTCGTAGTTGGCGACATTGTCGAGCAGCACGCGCTGCACGGCATCGGGATGCCGCGGAATATGGACGGTGATCCCGAGCACCCGCCGCTGCACATACCAGTCGCGGAACGCCGCTTCGCTCCACCCGACGACCGAATTGCGCGCATGTTCGCCGAACAGGCTGCGCAGCGGCGAGGAAAGGCGCTGCGGCCGCACCGGCCGTACCGGGAAGAACGCGCCTTCAGCCTGCGTCATGATCCGCCATCGCCTCCGCCACTGCCCTGATGCGTGCTTCCCGGTCGGGCGCCTGACGGGCCGCGATCGTGCGATAGCGCTCGAGCGTAGCGGCATCTGCGCGGTCCGGCGATCCCGAATCGAACGGCGGCGCCGGATCATATTCGAGGCCGAGCTGCACCAGCCGGGCGTGCGCTTCGCCCCGGATCGCGGCGGTCAGCGCAAGCGCGAAGTCAATGCCCGCCGTCACGCCGCCGCCGGTCACGCGATTACGATCGAATACGACGCGTTCGGCCACCGGCTCGGCGCCGAACCAGTTGAGCTGGTGGCGGGACGCCCAGTGGCAGGCGGCGCGATAGCCGGTGAGCAGGCCGGCTGCGGCGAGCAGCAGCGATCCTGTGCACACGCTTGTCACCCATTGCGCCTCGCCGCCCATGCGGCGCAGCCAGGCGAGCGTTTCGACGTCCTCCATCGCTGCCACGGTTCCAGCACCACCCGGAACGCAGAGGATGTCGGTGGTCGCGATATCCTCGAACCGGGCGGTCGGCAGAAGCGCGAACTGCGAGTCGGTGCGTACCGGATCCAGCGTGCGGGCTACCAGGTCGAGACGGACATGGCCGAGCCGCGACAGGACCTGGGCAGGGCCAGCGAGATCGAGCTGGGTGACGTTCGGAAACAACAGAAAGGCGATGTGCAGCGGGGGCGATTCGGCCATGGCGTTCCTCCATCCGGGAAGGGGTGCCCAGGCGATGCGGCGCCGTGCCGCTCGCGCTTCCCGATGGTGCTCCATCCGATCGCCAGTCACGCGAGCGATACCGTGATAGCGCAGCCGCCCATGCCCGGGAAGCGGCGAACCAGCGAGCGGCATGCGCAGCAGCTTGGGCGCGCATCGCTCGCTTTTCGCTTGTCCTTTCGCGTGAGACTTGCCAATTGTCTGAGTAAATGAGCATGACAGCGGGAGAGGTGCATTGGCTGGCAGGATTTCTGGGGCGCTCGGCCTCGCAATGGCGCTCGTGATGAGCGCGCCGGCGCAAGCGGCGGACGCGAAGCGCGAGGCGTTCGGTACGCTCGCGGACGGCACGCCGATCGAGAAGGTCACGCTGACCAACGCCAACGGCATGTCGGCGACGGTGATGACGCTGGGTGCGACGCTCCAGGCGCTGATGGTGCCCGATCGCGACGGGAATGTCGCCGACGTGGTGCTCGGCTACGACACCGCCGCCGAATATCTCGAGAATCCGCAATATTTCGGGGCCACCGTAGGCCGCTATGCCAACCGCATCGCCGGCGGCAGCTTCAGCCTCGACGGCCAGCGCTTCACGCTCGAAACCAACGACGGGCCGAACCATCTGCACGGCGGCGTCGCCGGCTTCGACAAGCGGGTCTGGACGATTACCTCGGTCACCAGTGGACCCGAGGCGAAGGTGGTGCTCAGCTATCGCAGCCCCGACGGCGAAGGCGGCTATCCGGGCACGCTGGTCGCCACCGCGACCTACACGCTCAACGAAGCCAATGAGCTCAAGATCGAATATGGCGCGGTGACCGATGCGCCGACGGTGGTGAACATCACCAATCACAGCTTCTTCAATCTCGCCGGTGGCGCGATCGATGCTCCGGCCGCCGTGTCGCAGCGGCTGACGCTGAATGCCTCGCGTTTCACGCCGGTGAACGAGACGCTGATCCCGACCGGCGAACTGCGCCCCGTCGAAGATACTCCCTTCGATTTCCGCGCGCCGACCGTCATCGCCGAGCGGATCCGCAACGGCCATAACGAGCAGATCCGCATCGGGCGCGGCTATGATCACAATTATGTGCTCGACGGCGCTTCGGGTGCCCTGCGTCCCGCCGTCCGGCTCGAGGATCCGGTCTCCGGCCGAGTGATGGAGATCGAAAGCGATGCTCCCGGCCTCCAATTCTATTCGGGCAATTTCCTCGACGGCACCGTGACCGGCAAGGGCGGGCGCATCTATCGCCAGGGCGACGGGCTGTGCTTCGAGCCGCAGGTCTTCCCCGACAGCCCGAACCAGCCGAGCTTTCCGACCGCGCGTCTGAATCCCGGCGAGACCTACAGCAACACCATGGTGCTGCGCTTCTCCGTTGCGAGTAATTGATGACTTCCCACGACAGCACGCCACCGTCCGGCGCCGAGCCCCGCAAGCTGCGGTCGCGCGCCTGGTTCGACGATCCGACGAATGCCGACATGACAGCGCTCTATCTGGAGCGCTACATGAACTTCGGCCTGTCGCTCGCCGAGCTGCAGTCGGGCAAGCCGATCATCGGCATCGCGCAGACGGGCAGCGATCTCAGTCCCTGCAATCGACACCATCTGGTGCTCGCCGAGCGCGTACGCGAAGGCGTGCGCGAGGCTGGCGGGATCGCGATCGAGTTTCCGGTCCACCCGATCCAGGAAACGGGGAAGCGCCCGACCGCCGGGCTCGACCGCAACCTGGCCTATCTGGGGCTGGTCGAAATACTGTTCGGCTACCCGCTCGACGGCGTGGTGCTCACCACCGGCTGCGACAAGACGACGCCTGCCTGCCTGATGGCCGCGGCGACGGTGAACATCCCGGCGATCGCGCTGTCGGTCGGACCGATGCTCAACGGCTGGCACAAGGGCGAGCGCACGGGCTCCGGCACGATCGTGTGGAAAGCGCGCGAGCTGCTCGCCGCGGGCGATATCGACTATCAGGGCTTCATCAAGCTGGTCGCCAGCTCGGCACCCTCTACCGGCTATTGCAACACGATGGGCACGGCGACGACGATGAACTCGCTCACCGAGGCGCTGGGCATGTCGCTGCCCGGTTCGGCGGCGATTCCCGCGCCCTATCGCGATCGCCAGGAAGTGGCGTACGAAACCGGCAAGCAGATCGTCGAGATGGTGCATGCCGATCGCAAGCCGTCCGACATCCTGACGCGCGAAGCGTTCCTCAACGCGATCCGAGTCAATTCGGCGATCGGCGGCTCGACCAACGCGCCGATCCATCTCAACGCCATCGCCCGCCATATCGGCGTCGATCTCGGCATCGACGACTGGCAGACCTATGGCCGCGACATCCCGTTGCTGGTGAACCTCCAGCCGGCGGGCGAATTCCTCGGCGAGGATTATTATCGCGCCGGCGGCGTTCCCGCGGTGGTCGCTCAGCTCATCGGGCAGGGGCTGATCCACGAAGGCGCGCTGACGGTGAACGGTCGCAGCATCGGCGACAATTGCCGCGATGCGACGATCGAGGACGAGCGGGTGATCCTGCCTTATGATCGGCCGATGCGCCCTGCGGCCGGCTTCTCGGTGCTGCGCGGCAATCTGTTCGACAGCGCGATCATGAAACAGTCGGTGATCTCCGACGATTTCCGCAAGCGCTATCTGCAGAACCCGGACGATCCCAACGCCTTCGAGGGGCCGGTGATCGTATTCGACGGGCCCGAGGATTATCACGCGCGGATCGACGATCCCGATCTCGACGTCACCGAGCACACGCTGCTGATCATGCGCGGCGCCGGGCCGATCGGCTATCCGGGCGCGGCCGAAGTGGTGAACATGCGGCCGCCGGTGAAGCTGATCAAGGCGGGGGTTCAGGCGCTGCCGTGCATCGGCGACGGGCGCCAGTCGGGCACGTCGGGAAGCCCGTCGATCCTCAACGCTTCGCCCGAAGCGGCGGCAGGCGGGGGACTGGCGCTGCTCCGGACCGGCGATCGGGTGCGGGTCGATCTCAACAAGGGTGAAGCGAACATCCTGATCTCCGACGAGGAGCTGGCGCGGCGGCGCGAGGAGCTGGCGGCGAACGGCGGCTTCCCCTTCCCGGCGAGCCAGACCCCGTGGCAGGAGCTGCAGCGCGGCGTCACCGGACAGCTGGAAACCGGAGCGGTGCTCGAGAATTCGGTCAAGTATCAGCGGCTGGCGCAGACCGTCGGCGTGCCGCGGCACAATCACTGAGGAGAGCGGGATGGGCGCGCATTATCGCGTGATCGAGCGCGGCGCGGTCCGCGATCGGCTCGGCGAGGGCCTGTTCTGGTCGGCGCGCGAGAATGCCGTCTACTGGACCGACATTCTCGGCCAGGCGCTCAACCGGCTGGCACTCGACAGCGGCGAAGTGCGGCGCTGGGACGTTCCCGAGATGATCGGTTGGGTGATCGGCCGCCGCGATGCACCGGGGCTGATCGCGGGGCTCCAGAGCGGTTTTGCCGAGCTGGAGATCCACCGCGACCGCGTGGAGATCCGCCCCATCGCCGATCCCGAGCCCGATCTGCCGGAAAATCGCCTCAACGACGCGAAAGCCGACCGCGACGGGCGGATCTGGGCCGGATCGATGCCGGTGAGCGCCGATCGCCCCACCGGCGGCCTTCATTGCCTCGAACCCGACCGCAGCGTCCGTCGGATCGACGAAGGCTATATCGTCGCCAACGGCCCCGCCTTCTGCCCCGAAGGCCGCTGGCTCTATCACACCGACACCGGGCTCGGCATCGTCTACCGCTTCCGGCTGGGCGAGGGGGGCACGGCGACGGACCGCGAGCCGTTCATCCGCTTTGACCGCGAATGGGGCAAGCCCGACGGGATGACCGTCGACGCCGAGGGCGGCCTCTGGATCGCGCATTGGGGCGGCGCGTGTGTGAGCCGCTTCACGCCCGAGGGCGTGCGCGAGCGGGCGATCACTCTGCCGGCGACTCAGATCACCAATGTCTGTTTCGCAGGCCCGGATCTCGATCGGATGTTCGTCACCTCGGCCGCCGACGGCCGCGCGTTCGAGCCGCTCGCCGGTGCCCTGTTCGAAGTCGACGCCGGCGTTCGCGGCCTCGCCCCCAATCTCTACGCCGGCTGAGGCGCGCTGCCTCAGGCGTCCGCGGCGGCGGCCGCCTCGAGCATCCGAACCTCGTAAACGGGAGCGTCCGACCCCTTGGTTTCGAACCGCACGGTGACGCGCTCCTTCCCGCGCGTCAGCGCCTCGGGAAGCGGATAGGTCGCCGCCACGAACGCGCGCACCGGCGCGCTCGCCCGGCGCTCGGTCGCGATCGGCTGGCCGTCGATTGAGATGACGAAGTGTTTGTCGACTTCCTCGCCCCAATAGAGCGCCTGGAGCACCATCGGCCCCGGCCGCACGGCGAGATCGAACTCCATATAGTTGCCGACGCCCCACCAAGCCTGACGCCCGGCGCGTCCCTGCCAGGAGAGGAGATCGGCGTGGTTCGCGCGGAAGCCATGATCGCGCTCGGGCTGCATTTCGCCCAGATGCAGCACGTCCACCGTCCGCGCGGCGAGAGCGGCGCGTGCCCGTTCGGCGGCGACGAACCCGGCCTCCTCCTCGGCCCATTGGGCGGCGGTGAAGACGGGGAAATAGACTGCGCTGCGCCGGTCATGCTGGCGATGGAAGGGAAGGAGCGAGAGCCCCTCGGGCCGAACGCCGGGCAATGCGAAGCGGTGCGCTTCGCCGGTCGCGCGTGCGGCGCTCGTCGGCGTATCGGCAACGATCGCGGGGGGCAGTCCCTCGAACGTCGGCGTGTCCGCCGGGCCGAGATCGGCGGCCAGCACCACCGGGCCGTTGACGAATGCGACGATGCGCGGATCGTCCGGCGTCGCTTCGGTGCGCAGCGCCATCGGCAGGTGCAGTGTCAGCCGGTCGCCCGGGCTCCAGCGTCGGGTGAGCACGGCATAGCCGCTCCGCCGATCGAACGCCGCAGGGCTGCCGTTCAGCAGCAGCGCGGGCGCTTCCGCCCAGCCGGGAAGGCGAAGCGCGATCGCGAGCGGCGCGTCCGGCGCCTCGGCGACGACCAGATGGACGTCCTCCACATCCGGGTAGCGGGTTTCGAGCGCCACCTTGAGCCCGCGTTCGGCCCAGCGCGCCTCGGAGGGGATGAACAGATTGACGAACAGCGTGTCGTCGCCCTGCCAGTAGATCGAATCGCCATGCTTGGCGTGGCTTTCCATCCCCGAGCCGAAGCAGCACCAGAAACTGTCCTCGAGCGTCGACCAGGTCCGCCGCGAGCCCGAGCTGAGCGGCATGAAATAATTGTACATGCCGGTTTCGGGGTGCTGGTGCCCGAGAATGTGATTGAGATGCACGCGCTCGTAGAAATCGAACAGCGCGGCGTCGGGCGCCCAGCTCCACAGGTGCCGGGTGAGCTTGAGCATGTTGTAGCTGTTGCACGCCTCGCAGGTGCGATCGGTGATATAGGGCGAGAGGATGTCGGGCGGCCCGAAATGCTCGCGGTCCGAATTGCCGCCGATTACATAGCTGTGGTGGTTCACCACCGTGTCGCGGAAAAAGCGTGCCGCCTGCGCATGCGCGGGGTCGCCGGTCAGCTCGTAGAGCCGCGCGAGGCCGATCAGCTTCGGAATCTGGGTGTTCGCGTGGAGCCCGGGCAGGATGTTGCGCTGCGCGGTCAGCGGGTCGAGCACGCGCCGGTCGCGGATCCGCTCGGCGATGCGTAGCCAGCGCGGGTCGCCGGTCAGGGCATAGGTCTCGGCATAGCTGTCGTTCAGCCCGCCATATTCGGCGACGAGCAGTTGCTGCATCTGCTCGTCCGAGAGCCCTTCCAGGATGGTGCCGAGATAGTCTGCCATGCCGAGCAGGACGGGATGCGCGGGCTCGACGTCGCCGAGCCGGATCGCGTCGATCAGCCCGGCGTGCACCTTGTGCCAGGTATAGAGCGGCACCCAGCCGCCGTTGACGTCGAAGCCGCCGGTGCGGATGTCGCCGCGGCGAACCTCCTCGAAGATGATCTTGCCGTCGACGACTGCACCGTCGCGCTCGACGGTGGTGCCGCCGATATAGCCGTCGCCATGCGCCGCCTGGCAGCGGGCGAGTTCGGCCACGGTATAGGCCAGGCGCTCGCGGAAGGCCGGGTCGCCTGTCTGCGCATATTGGAGCGCACAGGCGGTGAGATAGTGGCCGAGCGAATGGCCCGCGATGCCGCGTGCCTCCCAGCCGCCATAGACGTCGCCCTTGGGCGGCAGGCCGGCGCTGGCGTGGAAATTGTGGAGCAGCCGGTCGGGCTCAAGCGCGAGCAGTACCCGGCCATTTGCCTCGACCGCGGTGCGATAGGGGGAGGGACCGAGCCGGACCGCATGCAACGGCAGCGGGGCGGCACGCACCCGTTCATCGGGAGCCGCGCGCGCCGCGGCGAGCGCCGGGCCGGCGAGCGCAAGCGCGCTCGCCGAACCCAGGAAGCCGCGGCGCGACAGCATCGCGCTTACTCCACCGCGACGACTGCGATCGACTTCGCCGGCAGGTCGAAGGCGAGGCGGCCGTTGTGGGTGGTGCCCTGATAGGCGACCGGCTGAATGGTGTTCGGCCGGTCGAAGGTGTTGCGGGTATCGAGCTCCGGCCCGGTCAGGATCCGGCCCGTCGCGCGACCGGTGAGCCCCGTCTCGATGCGCGCCGGGCGCTCGGGATCGACGTTAACCAGCGAGAGGTAGAGCTTGCCGTCGGTGCCGCGGGCGGCGGAAACGTCGACCATCGGCATCTCATACTCGCCCTGGGTATAATTCGGCCCCTCGACCTGTGCGGGCAGGGGAGTCGCCCCCCGGAAGGGCATGTACATGTCGAAGATGTGATAGGTCGGCGTCAGCACCATCCGCTCGCCGTCGGTCAGGATCATCGCCTGAAGGACGTTCACCATCTGGGCGATGTTGGCCATCTTCACGCGCTCGGTGTGGCGGTGAAAGATGTTGAGCGTCAGCGCCGCGACATGGGCGTCGCGCAGCGTGTTCTGCTGATAGAGGAAGCCCGGCGTCGATCCCGGCTCCTGATCGTACCAGGTGCCCCATTCGTCGACGAACAGCGCGACTCGATTCTCCGGATCATAGCGATCCATGATCGCGCTGTGGCGAGTCACCAGCTCATCCATCCGCCGCGCATTGTGGAGTGTGGAGGCCCATTTCTCGACCGGGAAGCCGGTTGCCGGGCCCTTGTCCTCCCAGCTGCCGGGGAAGGTGTAATAGTGGATGCTGATCGCGTTCATGTGGTTGCGCGCTTCGCGCATCAGCACTTCGGTGAAATTGTAATCGTCGATGTTCGCGCCGGTGGCGACCTTCACGATCGGATCGGTGCCCCACGGCGTCTTGACGAAGGTCTGGTAGCGCCGGTGCAGGTCGGCCGAATATTCGGGCCGCATGTTGCCGCCGCAGCCCCAGCTTTCGTTGCCGACGCCGAAATATTTCACCTTCCACGGCTCTTCGCGGCCGTTCGCGCGGCGCTCGTTGGCCAGCGTCGATTGGCTGTCCGAGGTCATATATTCGACCCAGCGGCCCATCTCGATCGGCGGCAGCGATCCCATGTTGCCGGCGACATAGGCGTCGGCGCCCAGCATCTCGGTGAAATTCATGAATTCATGCGTACCGAAGCTGTTGTCCTCGGTGACGCCGCCCCAGTGGCTGTTGACGCGCACCGGCCGCTGGTCGCGCGGGCCGATGCCGTCGCGCCAGTCATATTCGTCGGCGAAGCAGCCGCCGGGCCAGCGGATCACCGGCACCTGGAGGCGGCGCAGCGCTGCGAGCACATCGTTGCGATAGCCGTTGGTGTTGGGAATCGGCGAATCCTCGCCCACCCAGATCCCTTCGTAGATGCCGCGGCCCAGATGCTCGGCGAACTGGCCATAGATGGCAGGTTCGATCCGGGCGCCCGGGTTTTCGGAGTCCACCGTCACACGCACGGTCGCGGGCGCTTGTTGCGCGCTCGCCGGTGCCGCCAGCGCGGCAGTGGCCGCGAATGGCAGGAGGAACCGCTTGAGCAATTTCATTCAACCTCTCCCTAGATTCTGCCGCCTCGACCGGGCGGACCGACACTATTCTTCGAACGGCCCCACCGTCTTGCGCCGGCCCAGCAGAAAGGCGTCGGCGACATGGTGGAAGGGGCGCAGGTCGACGTCGCTCGTGCGGCGCTCGAGCAGCTCGGCGAAATGGCGATAGAGGCGGCCATATTCGGTCTCGTCGCCCACATCGACGGGTTCGCCGTCGATCGCGAGCTTCGAGGCGCCCAGCGACAGCTTCAGATGCCCGTCGTCGGTCTCGACATCGATGTCCCAGGTCTGCGGCCCGCGCTGATCGAAGTCGAAGAACACCTCGACCGGCGTGCCGGCATGATCGAACGCCAGGTCGGCGGCGATCGGCGCCGGCTTGTTCGACGGGAAGCGCAGCTCGGCGGACTGCAGCAGCAGCGGTTCGGGCAGGATGTGGGTCAGCACCGACAGCGCATTGATGCCCGGATCGAACACGCCGATGCCGGGCTCCCAGATCCAGTCCTGCCCCGGATGCCAGACGCGCACGTCTTCCTTCCAGTTCACTTCGACGCGCCGGATGGTGCAGCCTTCGAGCCATTTGCGTGCAGGCTCGACGCCCGCCGCTTCGCGCGAATGCCAGGTGGCGTAGAGGATGCGGCCGGCGTCGGCGGCCATCTTGGCAAAGGTCTCCGCTTCGCTGACCGTGGCGGCGGGCGGCTTCTCAATCATCACGTCGAGGCCGTGCGCCAGCGCTTCCGCGATCAGCGGACGGCGCCCGCGCGGCGGCGTGCAGATCGACACCGCCTCCACTTCGGGCATCGCGGCCATCATTTCGGTGATCGTGCGGAAACCGGGAACGCCCTCGGGCGGCGTATGGCCGGTGACGGCGGCGACGAGCTCGAACCGGTCGGTTGCTGCGATCGTCGGCACATGCTGGTCGCGGGCAATCTTGCCGATGCCCACAAGTGCGATCTTCACCGCGCTCACAGCGGCAGCACCCGGGCATCGACCGGCGCGAGGCGCGTCAGCGGGTTGCGCAGCGGCAGCGTGAAGGGAGCGGCCGACACTTCGAACACATCGCCTTCCTGGGTCGCAATGCTGTCGGCGAAGGAAAGAGTCGCGGTTCCGAAAAAGTGGACGTGAATGTCGCCCGGCCTCCGGAAGAGGCCGTATTTGAAGTGATGATGCTCGAGATTGGCGATGCTGTGCGACATGTTTGCTTCGCCCGAAAGGAACGGCTTTTCCCAAAGCACCGCGCCGTCGCGCAGGATCCGGCTGGTGCCGCGTACGTCCTGCGGCAGTTCGCCCGTCAGCAGCTCGGCGCCCAGCGCGGCGGGCCGCAGCTTGGAGTGGGCGAGCCAGAGGTAATTGCCCTTCTCGGTGATGTGGTCCGAGAATTCATTGGCCAGCGCGAAGCCCAGCCGGCGCGGGCGGCCATCCTCGTCGATCAGATAGATGCCGGCGATTTCCGGCTCCTCGCTGCCGTCGAGCGCGAAATCGGGCGAGCCGAGATCGGCGCCGGGGCCGACGAGGCAAGAGCCGTCGCCCTTGTAGAACCACTCGGGCTGCACGCCGGGCGTGCCGTCGGTCGGCTTGCCGCCTTCGACCCCCATGCGGAACATGCGCATCGAATCGGTCACGTCGCCGCCCGCCGCGGTGCGATGCATCTTGTCGCGCCCCTCGGCCGAGCCGAGATGGGTGAGGCCGGTTCCGGTCAGATAGCAATGCGCCGGATCGGGATGATCGATCGGCGCGAGCAGCCGCCCTTCGGCGTCGGCGGCGGCGAGATCGACCGTCTCGCCCGCGCGTGCCTGAGCGGCCTGCGCGAGCGACGCTCCTTCGGCGATCGCCAGGCGCGCGAGCTCATAGACGCTCGCCACCCCGTCCACCCTGTGCGCTCCGCCATCGTCCGCGCAAGCGACGCCGCGACGCCCGTCGGGCGCCCGAAATTGAACCAGCCTCAACCCATCCTTCCTTTCGTAGCTTCTGTTCTTGCGCCCCTGTGGGGCGAGTTCAGATCTTGAGCTTTCCGTCGACGCGGCGCGGAATCCCCGCATCGGCGTCGCGCCGCAGCACGTCGGGCAGCAGCGTGTCGGGGAAATCCTGATAGCAGACCGGCCGCAGGAACCGGTCGATCGCCAGCGTGCCCACCGAGGTGCTCCGCCCGTCCGACGTCGCCGGGAACGGGCCGCCATGCACCATCGCGTGGCTGACCTCGACGCCGGTCGGCCAGCCGTTGGCGATGAGCCGCCCCACGCGCGATTCGAGCGCGGGAAGGATCTTGGCGACTTCGGGCTCGTCGGCAGCGACGAAATGCACGGTGCCGGTGAGCTGGCCTTCCAGACCCGCGATCGCACGTGCCAGCGCGTCGGCATCGGCGCAGCGCACCAGCACGGATGCGGCGCCGAACACTTCCTCGGCCAGTTCGGGATCGCTGGTGAAGGCGTCCGCATCGACGGTGAACAGCGCCGCCTGGCCGCTGCTCGGGCCCTCACCGGCAATCCCCTGCGCCACCGAAGTGACGCCTGCCTTCGCCGCGAGCTTCGCCACGCCGTTGCGGAACGCGTCGGCGATGCCGGTCGTCAGCATCGTCCCGGCGGGCGCATCGCACACTGCGGCGGCGGCGGCCTTCACGAAGCGGTCGAGCGCGGGCGTGTCGATCGCCAGTACGATGCCGGGATTGGTGCAGAACTGGCCGACGCCCATCGTCAGCGAGCCGGCATATTCCTTGCCCAGCCGCTCGGCATCCTGCTCCAGCGCGTGCTGCATCAGGATGACCGGATTGATCGCGCTCATCTCAGCATAGACCGGGATCGGCACCGGCCGATCGGCGGCAACCTTCATCAGCGCGACGCCGCCGCCGCGCGATCCGGTGAAGCCCACTGCCTTGATCCGCGGATCGGCGACCAGCGCGCTGCCCAGCTCGTGCGAGGGGCCGCTCAGCAGCGAGAACACGCCCTCGGGCAGGCCCGCGTCCTTGACGGCCTTCGCGATCGCGCCCGCGACCATTTCCGACGTGCCGGGATGCGCCGGATGCCCCTTCACCACCACGGGGCAGCCCGCCGCGAGCGCCGAAGCCGTGTCGCCGCCCGCCACCGAGAAGGCGAGCGGGAAATTGCTGGCGCCGAACACCGCGACGGGGCCGAGCGGCACCTTGCGCTGGCGCAGATCGGGGCGGGGGAGCGGCTGGCGATCGGGCATCGCCGGATCGATCCGCACGCCCAGCCAGCCGCCGTCGCGCAGCTCGGCGGCAAACAGCTTGAGCTGGTTGGCGGTGCGCGCCCGCTCGCCGGTGAGCCGTGCGACCGGCAGCGCGGTTTCGAGATGGGCGCGCTCGATCAGCGCGTCGCCCAGCGCCATGATATTGTCGGCGGCGGATTCGAGGAACGCCGCGCGCTGCTCGATCGCCGTCGTGGAATAGGTGGGGAAAGCCGCTTCGGCGAGCGCACAGGCCCGTTCGAGTTCATCCGTGCCCGCCGCGCTGAACCGGGGTTCGATCCGTTCGCCGCTGCTCGGATCGATCGCGTTGAAGCCGTCGCCGGTCGATACGCGCGTCTGGCCGATGAAGAGTTCGCCTGTCAGTTCCAACCTGTCTCTCCTGGTTGCCCGCTCTTTTCCAATCGAATTACTCAGACATATAGGCCTGCGCCCGCAGGATCAATCGCCGACGGCAAAAGGCCGGGCAAATTGCCGCGGCCACTCGCCGTGAGCACGCGAATCTGCGCCATTCCTGCAACACCGAACCGAAATGTCTGAGAAATGCCACAAAGCTCTTGCGCCGCCTTCCTCTGCATTCTAGGGGTTTTTGTCTGAGTAATTACGGGCTTCGGCAGAGCGGCACCAAGCCGTCACTAGGGCGCCCGGGAGGAGAGGGGAAAAAGCATGGCTTCCAAGCTTACGATTCTGTGTTCCGCGTCCCTGTTTGCGCTGGCGACCGTCGCGGCGCCCGCTGCTGCACAGACGATGGCGCAAGATGCGCCCCAGGAGCAGGACGCGCTCGGCGCGGGCGATCAGGCGCCGCCGCGCGAGCAGGCGGACGAGATCGTCGTCACCGGCGTGCGCGCCGCGATCATCGGCGGCCTCGAGAACAAGCGCGAAGCGACCCAGATCATCGAATCGGTCGTCGCCGAGGATATCGGCAAGCTGCCCGACAACAATGTGATCGAGGCGCTGCAGCGCGTCACCGGCGTGCAGGTGACCAACCGTGCGCGCGGCGAAGCCTCGGCGATCCTGATCCGCGGTCTGCCCGACGTCGTGACGACGATGAACGGCCGCAACATCTTCACTGCCTCGGGTCGTTCGTTCGCCCTGGCGGACATTCCGGCCAACCTCGTCAGCCGGATCGACGTCTACAAGACGCGCGCGGCCTCGCAGATCGAAACCGGCATCGCCGGCCAGATCGACGTGTTCACGCGCCGTCCGCTCGATTTCGACGGCTTCGTCGTCTCGGGTGCCGGCCGTGCGATCTACAACGAGCAGGCGGATAGCTGGAATCCGAACGTCAGCGGCCTCGTCAGCAATCGCTGGGACACCGGCGCCGGCGACATCGGCGTGCTGGTGAGCGGCAGCTATTCGAAGACTGACTATCGCGAGATGAGTGTGATCGCCGGCGCGATGGTGCCGTTCGTCACCGAAAACCCGCCGGCGGGCACGGGTTTCACCCCGCTGCAGCGCGTCTTCCCCGAAACGGGTGCCTGGGAGCCGGGGCTCGACCGCGGCCTTCCCACCGAGGCGGGATCGACCTTCATCCTGAACGGTGTGGAGACGCCCTATTATCTCGGGCGGGACGCGCTCTTCGCGCCGGACGTCCACGGCACCCGCGAGCGCGCCGCGGTCAGCGCGGCACTGCAATGGGCGCCGAATGCCTCGTCGCAATATACGTTCGAGTTCTTCTGGAACCGGTATGACGAGGAGCTTCAGAACAGCCTGCTCTTCACCTTCGTCGACTGGTGGGGCTCGGTCGGCCCCAATCCGCAGGTCGAGCTCTTCGAAGGCACCAACATCATCAAGTCGCGGACCGTCGACGACGTGTTCGGCTTCAACAGCGGCGACTTCACCAAGAGCCGGACCGACTCGTTCGTCTATGCGCTGAACGGCAAGTGGGAAGTGGGCGATCTGGGCGGCATCACCGCCGATCTCTCCTACCAGACCAGCGAATTCAACACGTCGTTCATAGCCAATCGCATCGAGCGTGTCTGGGATTCGGTCACCTATGACACGAACCCGGGCAACGGCATCCCGTCATTCAACTTCAACGACAATTCGCTGCTCACCGATCCGTCGGCCTGGACGCTCGCCCAGTTCTACGACAACGCCAACCGTTCGGAGGGTGAGGCCTTCACGCTGCACGTCGATGGCGTTCGCGAGTTCGAGAACAGCGTCTTCCGCTCGGTGAAAGTCGGCATCCGCTACGACGATCGCAAGGCGGCGGATTCGGTCCGCACGCAGGATGCGGGCGTCCTCGGCCAGCCGTTCAGCACCCTCGGCGACGAATATATCTTCCAGGGTACCGACTTCTTCGATGGCCGGGCGAATGTGCCGTCCACCTGGATCACGCCGCGCGGCAGGACGATCTACGAGAACGCCGACGAATTCCGTCAGCTCTATCGTGCGGTCCAGCCGAACCTGCTGCTCAGCGATCAGATGTCGCTGACCCGGGTGTTCGACATCAACGAAGTGTCGATGGCGGCCTATATCCAGGCCGACACCGAATTCTCGGTGTTCGGCCGGCCGCTCTACGTGCAGGCGGGTGTCCGCTACGTCGACGTCGACACCGATCTCACCTTCACCGATCGGGTGAGCGGCACCGTCACCTCGACGTCGCAGGTCACGTCGGACTTCCTGCCGAGCGCGACGGTGCGCTACGACATCACCGATCGCCTGCGGCTTCGCTTCAACTACGGCGAAACGCTGCGTCGTCCGAGCTTCCCGGATCTCAATCCCTATTTCCAGCTGACCGGGGATCTTACCGGCATCGGCCGCGGCAGCGGCACGGGCGGCAACGCCGATCTTCAGCCGACCACGTCGAAGAACTATGATCTGGCGCTCGAATGGTATTTCGCACCGGCAAGCGTGATTTACACCACGCTGTTCCGGCGCGAGATCGAAGGCCTTGTGGTTCCGATCACCTCGGTGATCGAATATGCGACGCCGCCGCTGAACGACACGGCGAACACGACTCGCTTCGCCATCACGCGGCCGGCGAACGCCTCGAACGGCACGCTCGAAGGTATCGAAGTGGGCTTCACCTACTTCCCGACCTATCTGCCGGGGATTCTCGACGGCCTGGGCGTGCAGGGAAGCCTCACGGTCCTGGACTCGAACCAGAACATCCCGCAGTACGACAATGCCGGAAACGTGATCGCGCAGGATGAATCGCCCTTCTTCGGGGTGTCGGACTTCTCGTACAACGTCACGCTGGCCTATGATAACGGCGGCCTCGGCCTGCGCCTGTCCTATGTCTGGCGCGACGAGTTCCTGAGCAGCAACGAGAACCGCCTGTTCGCCAACCCGATCGGCTTCTGGCGCACGCCGGAGGAAAGCCTCGACTTCCAGCTCACCTATGCAGTGACGGATTCGATCGGCATCACCTTCGACGCAGTGAACCTCACCGAAGACGTCCAGCAGCAATATTATCGCTTCGGCGACGTCGGCAACCCGGAGATGTTCAACACCGGCACGACGATCCTTCCGCGGACCTTCGCGATCGGTGCGCGCTTCACCTTCGACTGAGTCCTTCCCTGTCTCCGGCGGCATCCTCGGGTGCCGCCGGCCTTTTTTCGGAAGGCACGGAGTGATCGGTATGAGAAAGTCGCTTGTCGGAGCCGCCGCATTGGCCCTTGCCCCTGCGCTTTCCGCGTGCGGCGCGAGCGGGTCGGCCTCCAGTGCGCCGTCGAAGCCTCCCACTCCGATCGTGACGCCGACTCCCTCCCCTACGCCTACGCCTGCGCCGACCCCCACACCGACCGCTACGCCGGCGTCGGTCGCAGTGCAGGGCGCGATCCGTCCGGTGCATGATCCGGCGATCCTGCGCGACGGCGACACCTATTATCTCTTCACCACCGGTCATGTGGGCGATGCCGAGGGCATCGTGCCGATGCGCACCTCGCCCAATCTGGTCGACTGGACGCTGCGCGGCGCAGTCTTTCCCGCCTTGCCCGGCTGGGCGGCGACAACGATCCCGGGCACGCGCGGCCTGTGGGCGCCCGACATTTCGAAGACGAACGGCGAGTTTCGCCTCTATTATTCGGTCTCGACCTTCGGCTCGAACCGGTCGGCGATCGGACTCAGCACGGCGACCCGGCTCGATCCCTCGGCTCCCGCCAGCGGCTGGACCGACAAGGGGCTGGTGTTCGAATCGAACACGACCGACGATTTCAATGCGATCGATCCCAACATCTTCACCGATGCCGACGGTCGGCAGTGGATGGTCTTCGGCAGCTTCTGGTCGGGGATCAAGATGATCGCGATCGATCCGGCGACCGGACTGCGCCTCGCCGGCGACTCCACCGTCCATTCGCTCGCGCGCCGGCCGAACCCCGGTGCCGTCGAGGCGCCGTTCGTGATCCGTCGCGGCCAATATTATTATCTGTTCGTCTCGTTCGACTCCTGCTGCCAGGGCAGCAACAGCACCTACAACACGGTCGTCGGTCGCGCGACGTCGCCCACCGGCCCCTATCTCGATCGCGACGGGGATCCGATGCTGCAGGGCGGCGGAACGCCGATCCTTGCGTCGGGGCAGGGCAGCGGCAGCCGCTATGTCGGCCGCGGCCATGTCGCCATCCTGCAGGATAGCGATCAGGACTATATCGTCTATCACGCCTATGACACGCAGTTGAACGGCGCTCCCACTCTCCGCATCCGACGCCTGACGTGGAGTGCGGACGGGTGGCCGTCGGCGGATTGATCTCAAGGAAGAGGACTCCAGAATGCCCGCACCCGCACCGGACCTGAGCGCCGGCAAGACGGATTCCACGACCGGTGGCGCCTATCCCGTGTATCGGGCGGCGCTCGGGGTGCTCGCGTCGCTCTTCTTCATCTGGGGCTTCATCACCGTCATCAACAACACGTTGCTGCCGCACCTGCGCAGCGTGTTCGATCTCACCTATACCCAGACCACGCTGATCGAGAGCGTCTGGTTCATCGCCTATTTCGTCGCCTCGATCCCATCGGCCAAGCTGATCGAGCGGATCGGCTACAAGAAGGCAATGGTGACCGGTCTGATGGTGATGGCCGGCGGCGCGCTGATGATGATTCCGGCTTCGGCGATCCCTTCCTATGCCGTTACGCTGTTCGCCCTGTTCGTGATCGCCAGCGGGATCACGCTGCTCCAGGTCGCGGCGAACCCCTATGTCGCGGTGATCGGTCCGCCGGAAACCGCTTCGTCGCGGCTCAATCTGGTGCAGGCGTTCAATTCGCTCGGCACCACGCTCGCGCCGCTGTTCGGCGGCTATCTGATCCTCAGCCGCACGACCTCGGGAACCGCCGAGGCGGGGCGCGTGCTGACCGAGGCCGAGCGGCTCGCCGATGCGCAGTCGGTGCAGCTGCCCTATCTGATCGTCGCCGGTGTCCTGCTCGTCCTGGCCATCGTCATCGCCAAGTTCCGCCTGCCCGACATGGGCTCGGCGACGCGGCGCGCCTCGCGCGAGGAGCGCAAGGGCCATTCGCTCTGGCGGCACCGCAACCTCGTGTTCGGCGTCCCGGCCATCTTCATCTATCTCATTGCCGAGATCGGCGTTTCGAACCTCTTCATCAACTTCATCTCGGCGCCCGAAATCGGCAATCTCACGCACGCTCAGGCGTCCAACTATCTCTTCCTGCTGTGGGGCGGGATGATGGTCGGCCGATTCGCCGGCAGCTTCATCATGCAGGCCGTCCGGCCCGAGGCGGTGCTCGCCTGGGCCAGCATCGGCGCCTTCGTGGTGATGATGCTGACCGTCTTCACGACCGGCTCGGTGGCGATGTGGTCGCTGATCCTGGTGGGGCTGTTCCACTCGATCATGTTCCCGACGATCTTCACCCTCGGCATCCGCGGCCTCGGGCCGCTGACCGAGGAAGGGTCGGGTCTGCTCATCATGGCGATCGCCGGCGGCGCACTGGTCGTCGTGCAGGGCTGGCTCGCCGATCTCTACGGGCTGCAGATGTCGTTCCTGCTCACTGCCGCGTGCGAGCTCTATGTGCTCTTCTATGCGCTGTGGGGCAGCAAGCCGACGCACGAGATTAAGAACAGCGAGACGGCGGCGCCCGCGGTCTGAGGCGCGGCGCGAACCGGCGGCGTCGAGAAACGCCGCGTCCAGGGGTTCGGAAGCTGTCGGGAGCGCGGCATCGCCAGTGTCCGGGCTCTCGGGGCGCCATCCCGATGCTCGCCGGCGATGGCGCGCCGGATCGCCGCTATTCCGGCACGTCGAGCGCCGCGCTGCGGGCGATCCGAACCTTCGGCGCTTGCGAGCGGGTGGTGTCGAGGAACGCCATGTCGACGAGCTCGGACATCGCCAGGCGCGCGGCATCGGCATCGCCTGCTGCGACTGCGTCGAACACGCGCTGGTGATCGGGAACGGGATCACGGCGCAGCGGTGAATTGCGCTGCTTGAAGATCGTCGTCCAGGCGACTGCGGCGCCGACGCCGCTGGTCAGCGTCGCCAGAAAGGGATTGCCGGACGCGTCGAGCAGCGCGGCGTGGAAATCCTGATCGGCTACGCGCCCTTCCTCGGACGCCAGAGTGTGCGTCGCCATTCCCTCGAGCGCGCGTGCCAGTTCGTCGAGGTGGCGAGTCGTTCGCCGCCGCGCAGCGAAAGCGGCCGCCTCGGGTTCGATCAGCCGGCGCAGCTCGAACAGGCTGGAGAGCAGATGTTCGTCGGGCTCGAACTCGAAGATCCACGAGAGCACGTCGGGATCGAGCAAATGCCACTTCGCTCGCGGGCTCACCCGCGTGCCCGTCTTGGGGCGCGATTCGACGAGGCCCTTCGCCGCCAGGATGCGCAGCGCCTCGCGATAGGCGGTGCGCGAGACCTGCAGCCGGCCGCTTGCCGCCACTTCGCCGTTCAGTACCTCGCCCGGCTTGTAGCGGCCGGAGACGATCAGCACTCCCAGATCGCGGGCAATCGCGCCATGGATGCGCAGCGATTTGCGTCGCGTCTGCGCGTCCTCGGCTTTCGAAGTCTTGGGAGCAGGCGGCATGCTTCCTTCTACCGCCTCCTTCCCGCCTCGCACAACTGCGCTGTCACGCGGCCTTCGTGACAAAGACATTCCACGACAGCGGCTTCAGCGTCGCCGAAAGACAGTCGTTCCGCAGCTCGGCGGCAGGATGGGCAATCGGCGCCACCGTCTCGGGGGCATCCTTGGAGTTGATCGCCTTCAGATCGGTGTGGTGCAGCTCCTCCGCCTGCACCAATGCCCGGGCGCCCATGCCGCGCAGTTCGACGTCGAGCTGCATCTCCTGATCGGTGCTGCGGTTGAGCGCGAAGACGGTCGCGGTGCCGGTCTCGGGATTGTGGACGACGGTGCTGACCAGCAGCGGCGCGTCCTCGATCGTGCCCGCCGCGAAGCTGCCGGTCTCCACCTTGGCGCGCAGCACGTTGCCGCGGCCGAAGCGCGCCGCCTGCGCGAACGGGTGGAAGATCGTCTGTCGCCAGGCCGGGCCGCCGGTTTCGGTCATGATCGGCCCGATGACGTTGACGAGCTGCGCGATGCACGCCGCCTGCACCCGGTCGGCATGGTTCATCATCGTGAGCAGCGCACCGCCGACGATCAGCGCGTCCTCGAAATTGTAGATTTCCTCGAGCAGCTTCGGCGCCTCGGGCCAGCCCGCTCCACGCAGCTGCTCGCCCGACCGCGCGCGGTACCAGACGTTCCACTCGTCGACCGAGAGCATGATCCGCTTGTCGGAGCGCCGCTTGGCCGCGACCGAATCGGCGATCGCCGTCACTTCGGTGATGAAGCGGTCGAGCTTGTCGATCACCGTGAGGAACAGCGTGATGTCGTCCTCATGATTCTCGAAATACTGGTGAAGCGAGATGAAATCGACGTGCTCGAAGCAATGGTCGAGCACGTCATATTCCCACGCGCCATAGGTCGGCATGTCGCGATGCGACGAGCCGCAGGCGGACAGCACGAGACCGTCGGAGGTCCAGCGCATGACCTTGGCCGTCTCGGTGGCGATCCGGCCATATTCCTGCGCCGTCTTCGCGCAGGTCTGCCAGGGTCCGTCCATCTCGTTGCCCAGGCACCAGAATTTGATGTCGTGCGGCTTCTCATAGCCGTGGCTCTTGCGCAGGTCGGCGTAGTAGGTCCCGCCCGGATGGTTGCAATATTCGAGGAAGTTCTGCGCCTCGGCGGGGCCGCGGGTGCCGAGATTGACCGCGAACATCGGCTCGACGTCCGCCGCCTTGCACCAGTCCATGAACTCGTTGGTGCCGAACTGATTGGTCTCGGTCGATCCCCAGGCGAGATCGAGGCGCACCGGCCGCTCCTCCTTCGGGCCGACGCCGTCTTCCCAATCATAGCCCGAAACGAAATTGCCGCCCGGATAGCGAACGATGCTCACCCCCAGCTCGCGCGTGAGCGCGAGCACGTCGCCGCGAAAGCCGTTCGCGTCCGCGGTCGGATGGCCGGGCTCGTAGATGCCGCCATAGACGCAGCGGCCGAGATGCTCGACGAAGCTGCCGAACACGCGACGGTCGAGCGGGGCGATCACGAAGTCGCGGTCGGCGATCACGCGGGACTTGAGCATGAGGGGTTCCTTGAATCCTACAGGTTCTGGAGAATGGCGTTCACCCGCCGCTCCATGTCGGCGAGCGCTCGGTCGATCGGCTTGGCGCCGGAAATGGCGGCGGCGGCTTCCTGACCGACGATCGTTTCGATCGGAAACTGGCGGCGCAGATCCTTGCGCAGCGGCCGCGCGTTCTCGGCCAGGCTGGCAAGCTCCGCGCGATGGGGCAGGGCGCGCCACTGCGGGCTGTCGATCACTGCCTGAAATGCGGGCAGATGGCCGGTGCGCGCCCATTCGCCATCCTGTTCGGCGAAGAATTTCAGGAAGCGCAGTGCCGCGTCTCGCTCGGCCGGCGTCCGCTCGCCGTCGGCGGGCATCACCCAATTGTGCCCGTCGGCGAAGGTCACGTCCTCGGAGAACAGGCTGGGATAGGGGCGCACGGCATAGCCGCCGGAAAGCGGCCGTCCTTCGGTCTGCGCCTCGGCATTGAACGTGCCGACCATCCAGGTCCCGACCAGGAACACGCCGCCGTCGCCGTTGAGAAACCCCGATACGGCCGCGCTGTAATCCTGGTTCTTGGTCGTCAGGTTCCGGTCATGGATGGTCTTGAACAGCTCGAGCGCCCGTCGTGCCTCCGGCGTGGTGAAATCCGCCTCGCGCGGGCCGCTGTAGAGCGTGCCGCCCTGCTGCATGACGAAGGTATAGAAGTTGCGCGCGAAGGCGGCGTATTCGTTGGCGGTGCCCTGCACGAAATAGGGCTTGCCGGTGCGCTCGCGGAACTGCGCGGCCTGTTCGTACAGCTCCTCGGGCGAGGAGGGGAGGATCGGCGAGCCGTCGGGGCGGACCAGCCCCGCCTCGCGGAACAGGTTCATGTTGATGTGCCAGAGCGGCGCCCAGGTATCGATCGGCATGCCCCACACCGTGCCGTCGATCGTCACCGCCGTGCGTGCCGCCTCGGTGAACGCGGCGGGCGGCACGCCGAACCGCGCAAGGCTGTCGCCCAGCGGCTCGAGCAGTCCGCGCGCCTGATAATCGGCGATCACCGATCCGTGCATCGTCACCAGATCGGGGGCGTCGTTGGCGGCAAGCTGCGCGGTCAGCTGGTCGTAGCCGGGCCAGAAGACGATGTTCTCGACCACCTCGATGTCGGGGTTCTCGGCTTCGAACCGATTGATGAGTGCGGTCATGATCCCGCACTCGCCCTCGGCCTTCGAAATATCGGTCATCCGGCCATATTCCGCCTCGCACGCGCCGAAGAAGCGCTGGAGTCGCAGTTCGGTGCGCTGCGGGTCGGAATCGCCCGAGCAGGCCGCGAGCAGCAGCGCGGCGATGCCGGCGAGGGTGGCGCGCATCTTCATCGTCCTGCCGCTCCCGCCACTGCCTGAACGATATATTTCTGGAAGAAGAGATAGACGATCAGGATCGGCAATCCGGCGAACACCGCCTGCGCCATCAGGAAGCCGAGCCCTTCGGTCTGGGCGAAGTTCATCTGGGTCGAGGCGATGCCGACGGTCAGCGTGAACATGTCCTTGTCGGTCGCCGACACGAGCGGCCACCAATAGTCGTTCCACGCGGAGAGAAAGGTGAAGATCCCCAGCGTCGCCTGAGCCGGAATCGTGAGCGGCAGCAGCAGCTTCCAGAAGATGCGGAAGCGCGATGCGCCGTCGAGCAGCGCCGCCTCGTCGATGTCCTTGGGAATGGCGCGGAAATATTGCGTCATCAGGAACACGCCGAACGGCGCTGACAGGCCGGGCAGGATCAGCGCGACGTAGCTGTTGTGCAGCTCGGCCCAGCTGAACATCTGGTGCCGCGCGATGATCACGGCCTGTTCGGGCACGGCGAGGCCGAGCAGCACGACCACGAACAGGACGTTGCGGCCGGGAAACTCCAGCCGCGAAAAGCCGTAGCCGGCGAGCGACGAGAGGATCAGCACGCCCGCCGTCATCCCCAGCGAGACGATCAGGCTGTTGCCGATCCAGCGGAACACCTGGCCATCGCCCAGCAGCGTGCGGTAATTCTCCAGCGTATAGGGGCCGCGGAACACCGAATTGGTATCGGTCATCAGCTCGGCATTGGCCTTGAGCGACAGCGCCAGCACCCAGAGCAGCGGGACCAGCATCAGCACGGCGGCGAGCACGACCAGAAGGATCGCGATGCGACTGTTCGTGCCGGGGCGGCTCATTGACCGTCCTTCCGGCTGGAGACCCAATATTGCGCCATCGCGGCGAGCAGGATCATCACGAACAGCACCTGCGCCGCGGCGGCGGCATAGCCCAGCTCCCATTGCCGCCAGCCGGCTTCGTAGATGAAGAGCACGATCGGGCGGGTAGCGTTATTGGGGCCGCCCAGCGTCATCAGCTGCGGTTGGCCGAACAGCTGGAACTGCAGGATGATCTCGATGATGATGACGAGCACGAAGGTGCGGCGGATCGCCGGAAGCGTGATCTTCGTCAGCGTCGTCCAGCGCGAGGCATTGTCGAGCGCGGCGGCTTCGTAGAGGTCGCGCGGCACCTGCTGGAGCGCGGCGAGGAACAGCACCATCGGCAGGCCGATGCACCACCAGATGGTGGTGACTGCGATCGCCGGCATGGCAAGATCCTCGTCGTTGAGGAAGGCGATCGGCGTGGCGCCCACGCTTTCGGCGAGCACTCCCAGAAGGCCGCTGTCGGGCAGGAACACCAGCCGCCAGACCAGCGTGACGACCGTGACCGACAGCACGGTCGACGCGAAGAAGATGGTGCGCAGCACGGCCGCCCAACGCGTCTGGCGATTGAGCACCAGCGCCAGCGCGAGCCCCAGGATCGCCAGTGCGGGCACCGTCAGCAGCACGAAATAGAAGGTGTTCCACACCGTTTCGAGGAAGATCGGGTCGCCGAACAGCCGGATGAAATTGGCGAGCCCCACCCATTCCTCGATGCCGAACAGATCGCCCTTGGTGGTCGAAAGCCCGATGCCCATTGCTAGCGGCACCACCAGCATCAGCACGAACACCGCGAGATAGGGCAGCACGAACAGCGCGTGATCCCAGGTCGCCGGCCAGGGCAGGCGGCGAAGCGATGCGGCCGGCAGCGGGGCCGTCGGTTCCGAGAAGCTGTTGGCCACTAGTGCGCGGCCGCCGGATGATGGCCGATGCCGTCGCGATCGAACAGATGTGCCGCGCCGCCCTCGACCGCGAGTCCCACGGCATCTCCGGCGCGGACCTGCGAAACGCCGCTGTCCTCGGCCACCAGCATCGTGCCGTCGGGAAGCGCGACATGGACCAGCGTGCGCTCGCCCAGCCGCTCGACCACGCGGGCAGTGCCGCGCAGCCGCGCGGACTGCGGATCGGCGATGCGGACGCATTCGGCACGCAGCCCCAGCGTCAGTTCGGAGGTGTCGCCCAAAGCCGCGGTGGGCACCCCGGTCTCCAGCTCGCTGCCGTCGGGCAGCCGCACGCGGGCCACTCCGTTCGAGGCGGGGCTCAGCGTAGCGGGCAGCAGGTTGATCGTCGGCGAGCCGACGAAGGCGGCGACGAAGCGCGTGCGCGGCCGCAGATAAATGTCCATCGGCGTGCCGATCTGCTCGATGCCGCCGGCATTGAGCACCACGATCCGGTCGGCGAGCGTCATCGCCTCGACCTGGTCGTGCGTGACGAAGATGGTGGTGGTGCGCAGCCGCTGGTGAAGCTGCGCCAGTTCGAGCCGGGTACGGACCCGCAGCGCCGCGTCGAGGTTCGACAGCGGCTCGTCGAGGAGGAACAACTCGGGCTCCTTCACGATCGCGCGTGCGATCGCCACGCGCTGGCGCTGGCCGCCCGAAAGCTGTCCCGGCTTGCGATCCAGCAGCGCGCGGATCTCGAGGCTTTCGGCAGCGGCTTGCGTGCGCCGGTCGATCTCGTCCGATGCCACGCCCGCGTTGCGCAGCCCGAACGCCATATTCTCGCGCACCGTCATGTGCGGGTAGAGCGCGTAATGCTGGAACACCATGGCGATCCCGCGCGCGCCGGGCGGCAGCGGGTCGACACGCCGCGTGCCGATGTGGATTTCGCCCGAATCGACGGTTTCCAGTCCTGCGATCATCCGCAGCAGCGTCGACTTGCCGCAGCCCGACGGGCCCAGAAAGACGATGAACTCGCCGGATTCGATGTCGAGCGACAGGCGATCGATCACCTGCACGGCGCCATAGGCCTTGCTGACATTCGTCAGGGTGACACCCGACAAGCGATCCTCCACTCTTATATTTGTCTGAGTATTTGATCGGGCGGCGAACGCCTGTCAATGCGAGATGCAGGCGCATGAGGCAGGTTCGTCTCGAACATGTCGGTCGCGACGGTGCGATCCCAGGACAAGTCGGGCGCCGTGAGCCCGAATCTGCTGCGCGGCTCGGTCCCGAACCAGCCGCCACTGCAGTGTTTGCGTGCCGGAGGCGATCAGCGGCGCTTCAGCACCGCCTTGGTCGCTTCGGATACGAGGAGAACCAGTCCCGCAATGGCCCCGCAGAGCAGGAGCATCGGCGCGTCAGGAAGTCCCGTTCCCAGAGTCTCCTGCAGGAACGGCAGCGTCATCGCGCCGAGGTGCAGAAGCAGCGCCGCGGCGACACCGAGCGCGAGCAGGGGGTTGGCGACAACCGGTGTCCGCCAGATTGGCCGACGCTCGCTCCGCATCGACAGCACGAAGACGTTCTGGAACAGCACCGTGGCGAGCAGCACGGCGTTCTGCGCCTCCGCGAGGGTCTTCCCGCGATCGAGCTGCCACTCGAACAGCAGCAGCGCGGCCACCGCCATCGCGAGCGCGGGCGCGATCATCAGCGTCAGCGCACGTCTGTCGAGCAGACGGTTGCCCGCGCCGCGTGGCGGGCGCGTGAGCTCGTCGCCCTCGCCGCGGCCAAAGGCGAGCCCCACGTCCTGCACTCCATTGGTGACCAGATTGCTCCAGAGAAGCTGCACCGCGGTGAGCGGCATCGGCAGACCGACCAGCACCGCGCCAAGGAACATGCCGATCTCCGCGATCGCGGAGGCGAGCAGGAAGATCACGATCTTGCGCAGGTTCGCGAAGGTGATGCGGCCTTCCTCGACTCCGGCGACGATCGAGGCGAAATTATCGTCCGTCAGGATCAGGTCGGAGGCGCCGCGCGCCACATCGGTGCCGCCGCGCCCCATTGCGACGCCGATCTGCGCCGCCTGGAGCGCCGGCGCGTCGTTGACGCCATCGCCGGTCACCGCGACGAAATGCCCGGCGCGCTGCAGCGTCTCCACGATGCGTAGTTTCTGCGCGGGCTCGGTGCGCGCGAAGACCTTCGCCGCCGCCACGCGCGCGTCGAATGCGGCCGGGTCGTGCTCCAGCGCGCGCAGATCGGCACCGGTGACGACTGCGTCCTCGCGAATGTCGAGGCCGAGCTGACGCGCGATCGTGCGCGCGGTGGCGGGATGGTCGCCGGTCACCATCCGCACGTCGATGCCCGCGCCGCGGCACTGGCGCACCGCTTCGATCGCTTCGTCGCGCAGCGGATCGAGCAGCGCCACGCAGCCGAGCAGCGCAAGCCCCGAAGGCGCGGAAAGCGCGCACTCGTCGAGCCTTGCCACGTCGCGTCCCGCGAGCGCGAGGACTCGGAAGCCGTCGCCCGCCAATCGTTCCGCCGCGGCGATCAGCGCCGGGTCGGCGTGGTCGCACATTTCCGCCACCGTCTCGACCGCGCCCTTGGCATAGACGATCGTTCGCCCGTTCACGCGCACCGCGGCGCTGGCGAAGCGATTGACCGGCTCATAGGCGAACAGCGCCTCGCGCACCGCGCCCTCGCCGTCGATGCCGACATCGCCGCCGAAACGCAGCAGCGCCACGTCGACGCTGTCGCCCACCGGCTCGCCGCCGGCGGTGCGCTCGGCCTCGTTGCACAGCACCGCCGCGCGCGCGATCGGCTCGAGCCGATCGAAGACGTCGCACCAGCCGGGGCGATCGATGCGCGCCCCGTCCGGAAGCAGCACGGCCTCGACACTCAGTTCGTTGCGCGTCAGCGTGCCGGTCTTGTCGGTCGCGATCAGGGTACAGGCGCCGAGCCCTTCGACTGCCGGAAGCGTCCGCACGATCACGTTGCGCTTGGCCATGCGGCTCGTTGCGGCGGCGAGCGTCACCGTCACTGCGATCGGCAGCCCCTCGGGAATCGCCGAGACCGCCAGCGCGACGGCGAGCAGGAGGATGTCGTAAACACCGGCGCCGCGCGCCGCCATCGCGATGCCGAGCAGCAGGATGAGCAGGACCGTGGCCACGGCGATCTGCCGCGACAGGCGCTCGAGATAGACGACGAGCGGCGGCGGCACCGCGCGCGCCGATGCCAGCGCGGTGCCGATCGCGCCGATCTGAGTGTTCTCTCCAATCGCCACGACGAGCGCCGTGGCGCGCCCCTCCACCACCATGGTGCCGGCGTGCGCCATCGTTACGCGGTCGGCGGCGGGGGTGTCCGCTCCGGTTCGCGCGCCTGCGTCCTTCGCGACCGGCAGCGCTTCGCCGGTGAGCAGCGATTCGTCGACATGGAGGCCGCGGCTGTCGAGCAGGCGTGCGTCGGCGGAAATGCGGTCGCCCGATTCGAGGAGCAAGATGTCGCCCGCCACCAGATCGGCGGCGTCCACCACGCCGGTGCGCCCCGCCCGCCGGACGCGCGCGGTCTGCCTGACCATCGCTTCCAGCGCCTGGGCGGCGGCTCCGGCGCGGCCTTCCTGCACCGCGCCGATCAGCGCGTTGAGCAGCAATATGGCGAAGATGAAGCCCGCGTCGCCCGCATGGCCGATCGCCAGCGAAAACGCCGCCGCGCCAAGCAGCAGATAGATAAGCGGGCTGCGGAACTGGCGAAGCAGCAGGATCAGCGGCGAGGATCGGGCCGCTTGGGGAAGGATGTTGGCGCCGTCGCGTTCGCGGCGGCTTCGCACCTCGGCGGCGTCGAGCCCGCTGCTGTGCGCATCGAGCCGCGCGAGGCATTCCGCCGGCGGCAGTGCGTGCCAAGCCGGGGCAGGCCCGCCGCTGACGGACACTGTGCGCGGGGAGGCGCCTTGCGGCAAAGCGGACGCTGGCGTCATGCCTTCACTCGGCGACGACTGCGATCGTGCGGCCGCTCTCGACTCGTTCGGCCGCGGAACCGGTCCGCCGCCGAAGCAGCCGGCGCGCGCAGCCGTCCGGCCGAAGTTCTCGCACAGCCGGCCGCTTGCGCCACGAAGCCAGTGGAGTCGCCGTTGCCATGAACCTGCGCGTCGCATCGCGGTTGACCGGCATCGGACTTCTCCCCGTCGGAATCGACATCGCCAACGCTATTGGCGGGGCACAGCGCACTGTATCGGTATTCTTCCGGAGGACTACGGAACATCCCGCATAGGTCCGCCGCGTCCGTGCAGGCATCTCGGCGCCGTCCACCCTCGGGTTCGTACACCGCGGAGAACAGCGCATGGCCATTCACAATCTCGACCGGCTTCTCGGGCCCCGCAGCATCGCCATCGTCGGCGCATCGAGCCGCGCGGGAACGATCGGCCAGCGGGTCCTGGAAAATGCGCTGGACGCGCGGCTCGATGGCCCGGTGTTCGCAGTCAATCCCAACCCGATCGAGCTGGACGACGACTGGTGGGTGCCCTCGATCGCGGAGCTTCCGATCGCACCGGAGCTGGCGGTGATCGCAACTCCGGCGCCGACCGTGCCGGACATTATCGCCGAACTCGGCGCGAAGGGAACGCGGCTTGCGGTGGTGATCTCGGCCGGGCTGCACGATCCGGAGCTGCGCCAGGCGATGCTCGACGCGGCGCACAGCCACGGCCTGCGCATCATCGGCCCGAACTGCCTGGGCGTGCTGATGCCGCATGCGGGCGTGAACGCCTCGTTCGCGCAGCGCGGCGCCCCGGCGGGCGGGCTGGCATTGCTGTCGCAAAGCGGGGCGCTGGTGACGTCGATGATCGATTGGGCCGCCGAGCGCCACGTCGGCTTTTCCGGCATCGTCTCGCTCGGCGACGGAGCCGACGTCGATTTCGCCGATCTGATCGATCTGTTCGCAGCCGACCCGCGCACCGAAGCGATCGCGCTCTACGTCGAGAGCATCGGCGATACCGCCAAATTCATGTCGGCGGCGCGCGCGGCGTCGCGCGTCAAGCCGGTGATCGCGCTCAAGGCCGGGCGCACCGACGCGGCCGGGCGCGCGGCGATGTCGCACACCGGCGCGCTGGCGGGATCCTGGGACGTGTACCAGGCTGCGTTCCGCCGCGCCGGGATCGTGCCCGTCGAGACACTTACCGGGCTGTTCGGCGCCGCGCAGGTGCTTTCCCGCAAGCGCCCGGTGCCGGGCAATCGGCTGGCGATCGTCACCAACGGCGGCGGCGCGGGAGTGCTCGCGGCCGATGCGCTGGCGAAGACCGAGGGCGCGCTGGCCAGCCTTTCTCCGGAAACGGTTGCGCGGCTCGATCCCGCGCTGCCGGCCAGCTGGTCGCGCGCCAATCCGATCGACGTCGTCGGCGATGCGCGCGCGGACCGGTTCGCGGCGGCCGTCGATGCTGCGGCGGCCGATCCGGCGGTCGATGCGCTGCTCGTCATGCATTGCCCGACGGCGGTGGCGAACGGCGTCGGCATCGCCGATGCGGTGCTCGCGCGCGTCTCGGCCGAGGATTTCCCGCGAAACAAGCCGGTGATCGGTTGCTGGCTCGGGGCGGGCAATGCCGATCACGCGCGGCCGCGTTTCGATGCGGCCGATGTGCCGCTGTTCGATAATCTGGATGAGGCGGTGCAGGGGTTCGGCGCGATGGTGGCGGCGCGCAACGCCCGCGAGGCGCTGTTGCGCACGCCCGCGGCCGGTGCGGTTGCCGCGGCCGATCGCGACGCGGTGCAAGCGGTGATCCACGGCGCGCGCGCGGAAGGGCGCACGACGCTTTCGGCCGGCGAGGCCAAGCAGCTGCTCGCCGCGCTGGGCGTGCCCGTGGTGCAGCCGGTGTTCGCGGCCGGCGCCGGGGCGGTCGCCGACGCCTGCGGTTCGATGCGTCCGCCCTATGTGCTCAAGATCGTGAGCCCCCAGCTCACGCATAAGTCAGACGTCGGAGGCGTGGCGCTGAACCTGCCCGATTCGCGCGCCGCGGGCAGGGCGGCCGAGGAGATGGCGGCGCGCATCGCGCGCGACCATCCCGATGCGCAGCTGCTCGGCTTCGAAGTCGAGCCGATGGTCGATACCGTCGGCAAATATGAGCTGCTCGTCGGGATTGCGGCCGATCCGGCTTTCGGCCCGGTCCTGGCGGTCGGCGCCGGGGGCAAGGCGGTCGAAGTGCTGAACGATCGCGCGCTGGGGCTGCCGCCGCTCGATGCCGCGCTTGCCCGCGACATGCTGGCGCGCACGCGGATCGCGACGCTGCTCGCAGGCTATCGCGACGTTCCCGCAGCGGACATAGACGGCGTGGTGCGCGTGCTCCAGGCGGTCTCTACGCTGGTCGCCGATTTCCCCGAGATCGCCGAGCTCGACATCAACCCGCTGCTCGTCGGCAGCGATGGCGTGCTGGCGCTCGACGCGCGGGTCGGTCTCACCGCGCCGGGCACCGAGGCGAAGCTCGCGATCCGCCCGGTGCCGAGCGAGTGGACGGCCGATCTCGCCACGCGCGACGGCACCGCGCTGCACGTCCGCCCGGTCGTCCCCGCCGACGAAGCGGTGCTCGCCGACTTTTTCGAGCATGTCGATGCGCAGGATCTGCGTTTCCGCTTCCTCACTGCGGTCCGCCACGTCCGGCGTGACCAGATCGCCGCGATGACTCAGATCGATTATCGCCGTGCGATGCATTTCCTTGCCTTTGCGGGGGAGACATTGGTCGCCAGCGCGATGCTGATCGCCGAATCCGACCGGTCGAATGCCGAGCTCGCCCTTTCGGTACGCGAGGGCTGGAAGCACAAGGGAGTCAGCTGGACGCTGATGGAACATGTGCTCCGCTATGCCGAAGCGGAGCGAATCGAGAGGGTCGAATCGCTCGAGAGCAGCGAGAACCACGCCGCGCTCGCGCTCGAGCGCGAAATGGGCTTCACGGCGCATCCCTGCCCGGAGAACCCGGCCGAGACGCTCGTGCGCAAGGTGCTGCGCACGCCCGCGGGAGCTGCCTGAGATGTCGGATCCGGCAACCCGCAGGATCGTCGTGATCGACGGCCACCCCGACCCGGATCGCGCCCGCTTCGTCCATGCGCTGGCGGACGCCTATGCCGCCGGCGCTGCCGATGCGGGCCATTCGGTGCGCCGGATCGACATTGCGACGACGGACTTCCCGCTGCTGCGCAACGCGGCGGACTGGAAGGACGCCGCCCCCGTGCCGGACGTCGTCGCCGCGCAGGAGGCGATCGGCTGGGCCGAGCATCTCGTCATTCTCTATCCGCTGTGGCTCGGCGACGTTCCCGCGCTGCTCAAGGGATTTCTCGAACAAGTGGCGCGGCCCGGATTCGCGATCGGCGAACAGGAGGGGCACAGGGGCCCGGCGGGGCTTCTCAAGGGCCGTTCGGCGCGGCTCGTCGTCACGATGGGGATGCCCGCGCTGTTCTACCGCTTCTATTTCGGCGCGCATTCGGTGAAGAGCTTCGAGCGCAACATCCTCAAGCTTGCCGGAGTCCGCCCGGTGTCGCACACGCTGCTCGGCGGCGTGGAGGACAGCGCCGAACAGCGCGCGCAGTGGCTCGACCATCTGTTCGATCTGGGCGGCCGCGCCGAATGAAACGGGCGCTTCTTGGTCTCGCGGCAGGCGCGCTGGCGGCCTGCGTCCCGGCGGTCGCCGCGGCCCAATCGCTCGACGCGCCCACGGTGATGGAAACCGTCGAGGCGTTGCAGCCGGGCGAGTTCCTCTGGATGCCCGAGGTCGCGCCGGAGGGCCCGGTGCTGCTGATCGTCAACGTGCGTAGCCAGCGCGCGGTGGTCTATCGCAACGGCGTGCCGATCGGCGTCTCCACCGTTTCGACCGGCAGCGAAGGCCATGAGACGCCGCTCGGCGTCTTCACCATTCTCCAGAAGCGCGAGCGCCACTTCTCGAACCTCTACGACAACGCGCCGATGCCGTTCATGCAGCGGCTCACCTGGGGCGGCGTTGCCCTGCACGGCGGACATCTGCCGGGCTATCCGGCTTCGCACGGCTGCATCCGCCTGCCGCACGAATTCGCGCGGCTGCTGTTCGGCGCGACCCGCATCGGGATGACGGTGGCGGTCGTGGATCAAGAACAGGCGCCGCTGCTCGCGGCCGACTCGGCATTCGCCGGGATCGGCTCGGCGGGGAACGCACCGTTCAGCTGGACTCCGGAGCGTGCGCCCGGCGGACCGGTCTCGGTGCTGGTCAGCACTGCCGATCGCGAAGTGACGGTGCTGCGCAACGGGATACCGATCGGCCGGGCGTCGGTCGAAATCGCGGCGCCGGTCGCACAGCCGATGCTCTTCGCGCTGCAATCGCAGGATGCGGACGGAATGCACTGGCTGCGCCTCGCCCTGCCGGGGCAGGACGATATGGCGGAGCCTGGCCTGCGCGGGGATCAGTTCGAGGTGTCGGAGGGGTTTCGTCAGCGGCTGCTCGCGATCCTCCACCCCGGAGCGACGGTGATCGTCACCAATGATTCGCTGCGTTCGGCGCCTCCCGCCGGCATCGAGGCGCTGCTCGATGCCGAAGCGCCGACGGCCGATCCGTAGAACTCCCAATGCTGTTCGCAAACCGCGTGGCATAGGTTTGCTGCATATCCTGCGCATGAACGGATCATCTGACGGAGGGCACGATATGGGCACCATGCGGGCAGCGGTCGTTCGGAAATTCGGCGCACCGCTCGTGATCGAGGAACGGCCGATCCCCGCGCCGGGGCCCCGCGACGTTCTGGTTCGAGTCGTCGCCAGCGGCGTGTGCCACACCGATCTGCATGCCGCCAACGGCGACTGGCCGGTGAAGCCGAACCCGCCCTTCGTGCCGGGGCACGAGGCGGTGGGCTATGTCGCCGCCGTCGGGCGCGAGGTCACCGGCGTGAAGGAAGGCGATCCCGTCGGTGTGCCGTGGCTGCACGATGCGTGCGGCCATTGCGAACATTGCGGCACCGGCTGGGAGACGCTCTGCGAGGCACAGCACAATACCGGCTACAGCGTCGACGGCGGCTATGCCGATTATGTGGTCGCACCCGCCGACTATGTGGGGCGCCTGCCCGACCGTCCCGATTTCGTCGCGATGGCGCCGATCCTCTGCGCGGGCGTGACGACCTACAAGGGGCTCAAGGAAACCGAGGCGCGCCCGGGGCAATGGGTCGTCATCTCCGGGATCGGCGGGCTCGGCCATGTCGCCGTGCAATATGCCAAGGCGATGGGGTTCCACGTCGCGGCGGTCGACGTTTCCGAACCGCAACTGGAGCTGGCGCGCAGCCTGGGTGCCGATGTGGCGGTGAACGCGCGCGACGAGGACGCCGTCCGGCAGGTGCAGCAGGAAACGGACGGCGGCGCGCACGGCGTGCTCGTCACGGCGCCGTCGGTTCCCGCATTCCGCCAGGCGATCGACATGACGCGGCGGCGCGGCACCGTGAGCCTCGTCGGGCTCCCGCCCGGCGATTTTCCGACGCCGATCTTCGACGTGGTTCTGAAGCGCGTGACGATCCGCGGATCGATCGTCGGCACGCGCCACGACCTTGCCGAGGCGATCGCCTTCGCCGGCGAAGGCAAGGTGAAGGCGCACACCGCGACTGCGCCGCTCGAGGAGGTGAACGAGGTCCTTGCCGCGCTCGCCGGCGGGAAAGTCGAGGGAAGGGTCGTGCTGTCGCTGCTCTAGGGAGCGGTTGCCGCGGGCATCGCTCAGCCGCCTTTTCCAAGGGAGACCGCGCCGATCCGGGGCGCTGGATAAGGGGCTGAACGTTGGACCGGCCCGATCGCTGCCGTCCCGCGGACGCCCGGGCCCGCCGCTGCGCCGGCATCCTAGCTGGTGGCTTGGCAAGGCTGAGCACCGTACGGTCGAACCGCACCGCAGGCGTTCGTACTTGTTCGCTCGAATGGCTTCTGGCGGAGCGGGAGGGATTCGAACCCTCGATACGGTTTTGCCGTATACTCACTTTCCAGGCGAGCGCCTTCGACCACTCGGCCACCGCTCCGCATGCACTGGAAGGCTCGTGGCCTTACTGCCTCGCCCGGCGCGGTGCAAGCGGCGGTCGGGCGCTGAACGCCATTGCGCGCTCCGCTCGCGCGTGTCACGCTCGCGGGCATGCTGATGTCGATTTCCGCGCTGCTCGCGCTGCTCGCCCCGCCGGCGACAGTCGCGCCCCAGGATGCCGCCACCGCCGCGGTCGCCGAGGATTGGGCGGTGCTGCCCGATGACGAGCTGCTGGTGATGACGCTCGATGGCGGGCGCCAGGTCTTCATCCGCCTCGCCCCCGGCTATGCCCCGGCGCATGTCGCGAACATCCGCAAGCTTGCTCAGGCGAACTGGTGGGACGGCACCAGCGTCTATAGGGTCCAGGACAATTATGTCGCGCAATGGGGCGATGCGAGCGAGCAGAAGCCGTTGCCGCCCGAAGTGCTGCGGCGGCTGCCGGCGGAATATGACTGGCCCGGCAGCGATCGCGTGACCGAGCTTGCGCGGCCCGATCCCTATGCCGCGGCCACCGGGCACAGCGCCGACGGCTGGCCGCTGGGCAGCGACGGCGAGCGCGCGTGGCTCACCCATTGCTACGGAATGGTCGGCGTGGCGCGCAATCTCGCTCCCGACACGGGAGACGGTTCGGCGCTCTACACGGTGATCGGCCATGCGCCGCGCCACCTCGACCGCAACATCGCGCTCATCGGCCGCGTGATCGAGGGGATGGAGCATCTCTCCAGCCTGCCGCGCGGCACCGGGGAGATGGGAGTCTATCGCACCGAGGGCGAGCGCACGCCGATCCTGTCGGTGCGGCTGGCGAGCCAGCTTCCTGCCGACGAGCGTCCGCGCTTCGCCTATCGCACGACCGACAATCCGCGCTTCGCGGCCTGGGTGCGCTCGCGCGAAAGCCGCACGCCGCCGTTCTTCACCGTGCCGGCGGGCGGCGCCGATATCTGCAATCTGATGCCCGAAACGCGCCGTCTGCGCTGATCGCGCCGGCGCGGGTCAGCTGCCGACCCATTCGGCGACTTCGGCCGCCACCTGATTGGCCGCGCTGTCGAGCGCGTCGGCGACCGGCCGCGCGGCGACCTGCGCGATCGGCACCCGCGCCTCGAACCGGCGCTTCTCGAACGCGGTCGCCGCGTCGCGCATCAGCGATGCGTCATAGACCACCACGGCCTGCTGCGTACGCGCGTCGACGCCGAAGCTGCGCAGCTCGCCGGTCAGCACCGCGCCGGGATCGGTGAGCGACTGGCGCGCGCTCAGCACGACGCGGCCGGTGCGCGCCGCGATCGTGTCGGAAAGCACGCGCGCGAACATCCGTCCCGGCTGCTCCACCCATTGCGCGTCCTTGACATAGGCGAGCGTCGTCGCGGTCGAATGCACCGGGATGCGCGTGGTCGACAGCTCCTGCGGCACGCTGGGCACGGCGATGGTGATCGCGGGTGCGGTTCCCGAACTGCGCGTCTCGCCGATGGGCAGCTCGGCCGCCGGGCGGATCGTCAGCAGCGATGCCGGCGGCTCGGAACCGAATTTGATGCAGGCGGCCAGCGGGAGCAGCGCGGCGGCGGCAAGCAGCTTCTTCATCACGGCTCTCATTCCTCGGGTTCGTAATCGGGAAGACGCTGCGGCGCGATCAGCGATCCGGCGCCGCCCTGTTCGATGCGCTCGGAAATCTCGGCCAGCGCGATCGCGGTGCGGCGCAGGTCCTGGATCAGCTGCCCCGCCTCGGGCACCGTGCGCTGCGAGAATGCCTGAACGCCCGGCCGCGCGTCGGCGATGGCGGCATCCAGATTCTCCATGCTCTGCTTGGCGGCGAGCACGGCCTCGTTGAGATTCTCCATCGCCGGCTCGACGCTGGTGTCGACGACGCGCTCGGTGGTGTTCGCCAGCGAACCGATCTGGTCGGCGGCGGCGCCCACCTGCTGCACGGCGTCGCGCATCTCGGCGATCGTCGCCGCCATCTCGGGTCCGCGATCGGCCAGTGCGTCGGTCAGCCGATTGGTGTTGGCGAGGATGCCGGCGATCGAGGCCTGGTTGCGGTCGCCCAGCAGCTCGGTCAGCCGCTCGGTCAGCGTCGAGAGCCGCTCGAGAAGCTGCGGCGCCGAATTGAGGATCGCGCCGAGCCCGCCGGTCTTGGTGGGGATCACCGGCACGCCCAGCGGGCATGCCGCCGCCGCCTCGCTTTCGGGGCAATCGATCGGCGGGGCGCCCTTGATCGCGCCGTCGAGCTGGATCTGGCTCACGCCGGTGAAGCCGATTCCCTCGATGCTCGCCGTAGTACCTTCGAGGATCGGCACATCGGGGTTCACGCTGATGCGCACGCGCACGAACTGCGGATCGGGCGCCCAGAAGGCGATGTTCTTCACCTGTCCGGCCGGCACGCCCGAAAAGGCGACGGGCGAGCCGGGATTGATGCCGTCGATCGCCTGCTTGAAGAAGATGTCATATTCGCGCGAATCGCCGCCGCCCAGCCGCGCGAGCCAGACGATGAACAATGCGAGCACGGCGAGCAGGATCAGCGTGACTGCCCCGACCAGCACATGGTTGGATCGTGTTTCCATCAGTCCCTCACCTGTTCCCCGTCGCGCTCGACCGCTGCGCGCTCGCGACCGCCGCGCGGCCGCGCGGTCCGTTGAAATACTCCTGAATCCACGGATGATCCAACGCGAGGAGTTCGTCGATAGTGCCGACCGCGATCACGCGCTTGTCCGCGAGCACCGCCACGCGGTCGCAGATCGCGTGCAGCGTGTCGAGATCATGGGTGATCAGGAACACGGTGAGACCCAGCGTGCGCTGAAGCGAGCGCGTCTGTTCGTCGAACGCGGCGGCGCCCACCGGGTCCAGCCCCGCCGTGGGCTCGTCGAGGAACAGCAGCTCGGGATCGAGCGCCAGCGCACGCGCGAGCCCGGCGCGCTTGCGCATGCCGCCGGAGAGCTCGGAGGGATATTTCGGGCCGGCCTCGGCGGGAAGCCCGGTCATCACCACCTTATAGGCGGCGATCTCCTGCATCATCGCCGGGTCCATGCCGCGATAGAATTCGCGGATCGGCACCTGGACGTTTTCGGATACGGTGAGGGTGGAGAAGAGTGCGCCGCCCTGGAACAACACGCCCCAGCGCTTGCGCACTTCGACTTGCTCGGTTGGATCGCTGTCCCGCGTGTCTTCGCCGAACACGCGGATCTCGCCTTCGTCGGGGTTCTGCAGGCCGATGATCGAACGCATCAGCACCGACTTGCCGGTGCCCGATCCGCCGACGATGCCCAGGATCTCGCCGCGATAGACGTCGAGATCGAGATTCTCGTGCACCACCTGGTCGCCGAAGCTGTTGCGCAGGCCGCGCACCGAAATGACCGCTTCCTTGCTCATATCCAGCCGATCTCGCTGAAGAAGATCGCGAAGAAGGCGTCGAGCACGATCACGAGGAAGATCGCCTGGACGACGGCGGCGGTGGTGCGCTTGCCGACCTGCTCGGCGTCGGCCTCGACCAGCATCCCCTGGAAGCAGCCGGCGATGGCGATGATCGCGCCGAACACGGGCGCCTTGATCAGCCCCACCCACAGATCGGTGATCGGCACGACTTCGCGGATGCGCTGGACGAAGGTGACCGGCGGGATGTCGAGCGACACCCAGCAGAGCAGACCGCCCCCGATGATCGCGATCAGCGAGGCGTAGAAGGCGAGCAGCGGCATCATCAGCACCGCCGCCAGCGTGCGCGGCACCACCAGCGCCTCCATCGGCGACACGCCGATGGTGCGCATCGCGTCGACTTCCTCGGTCAGCTTCATCGTGCCGATCTGCGCGGCGAAGGCCGATCCCGAACGGCCGGCGACCATGATCGCGGTCATCAGCACGCCCAGCTCTCGGATCGTGATCCGCCCGACCAGGTTGATCGTGAACACTTCCGCGCCGAACTGGCGCAGCTGCACCGCGCCCTGCTGCGCGATGACGATGCCGATCAGGAAGCTCATCAGCCCGATGATGCCGAGCGCGGAAACGCCGACGACCTCGAACCGGTGGACCGTGGCGTTGAAGCGAAACCGGCGCGGGTGAGTCGCGACGTTCCAGAAGGCAATCACCGTCGCGCCCATGAAGCCGAGCAGGCCCAGCAGCGTCTGCCCCGCGGTCACCACTGCCTCGCCGGTTTCGGCCACGATCCGCGTGAACGGATTGTGGGTGCGGGCGGGCAGCGCCACCGGCTGGTCCGCAGCCTCGCCGACACGCTCGAGCAGCCGCTGCTGATCGGCCGACAGACCCTCGATCGGAATGCCGCGATCGCTCGCGAATTCGTGGATCAACCAGGCGCCGACCGTGTCGATGCGCTCGACCTCCTGGAGGTCGACGCGATCGGCCGCGCCCGTATAGCCGCGCAGCCGAGTCGCCACGTCGCCCAGCCGCGCGAGCGACAAGGCGCCGGTGAAGCGGAGGGTCGTGCCGCCGCCGGTCTCAACTGGCTCGAAATCGGCCCATGCGGTCATGGGCGCCATCCTTGGTGGATTTGTGCTGGATCGGCAAGCGGTGACGCGCCACCCTGTCTCAATGCGGTACCTTGCGATCTACGATATGGACAAGACGATCACGCGCGCCCCCACCTGGACGCGCTTCCTGATTCACGCCGCGCGCTCGCATGCGCCGTGGCGGCTCGGCCTGCTGCCGCTCGCAGGCCTTGCGAGCGTCGGCTATCTGCTGCGGCTGCTCGACAGGGCGGGGCTCAAACAGGCGACTCACCGGCTGCTGATCGGTCGGGCGCTGTCGCCCGAGGCGCTGGAGGGGCTGGGCGACGCCTTCGCCGAGACCGTCGTGGCGCGCGGCGTTCTGGCCGGTGCGCGCAAGCGGATCGCCGCCGATCGCGCCGCCGGTTACCGGCTCGTGCTCGCCACTGCCTCGCATCGCTATTATGCCGCCGCGATCGCCGCGCGGCTCGGGTTCGACGATGTGATCGCCACCGATGCGCGGCGCAATGTGGACGGCCATGTGCTCTCCCTGATCGAAGGGGAGAACTGCTACGGCCCGGCAAAGCTCCGCCTGGTCGAGAAATGGCTCGAGGCGCAGGGCATCGGTCGGGGCGAGGCGCATGTCCGCGCCTATTCGGACCATGTCTCCGATGCGCCGCTGCTCGGCTGGGCCGACGAACCGTTCGCGGTCAACGCACACGAGCCGCTGCGGCGGCTGGCACGGCAGCGCGAATGGCCCCTGCTCGATTGGCACGGCGGCGCGGATTAGAGCAGTACCTCGAGCGTGTGGATGGCGACGCCGACGAGCCCGCCCACCAGCGTTCCGTTGATCCGGATATACTGAAGGTCGCGGCCGACGCTGTTCTCCAGCCGGCCGGTGATCGTCTCGGCGTCCCAGCTGCGCACCGTGTCGGACACCAGCCGGACGATCGCATCACCATGATCGGCGGTGATGCCCACGGCGCTGCGGCGGACGAAGCGATTGACCGTCGCGCGAAGCCCCGCGTCGCGCTCGAGCGTCTCACCCAGCTGGCGCAGCGCCGCGCCCAGCTCGCCCTTGAACGCCGCCTCGGGGTTGCGGGCCATCCGCAGCATCGCCGCGCGCGCCGATTCCCACACGCCCATCCACCAGCGGTCGAGCGCCGGATTGTCGAGCAGCTCGGCCTTGAAGCGCTCGACCTTCTCCTGGGTATCGGGATCGAACTGCAGGTCGAAGGCGAGCCGTGCCATGCCTTCCTCGGCCTTGGCGCGCAGCGGGTGGCGCGGATCCTCGGCCATTTCGGTGATGAGCTTCGCCAGCCCGTCGATGATCGCGTTGGAGAGCCGCTCGTCGAGGCCGGTCCAGCGCAGGATCGTGCCCGCGCGCTGGTGCACCATGTCGCGGATCAGATGCTCGTTCGCCTCCAGCACCCGCGCCGCCCAGCGGATGATCCCGTCGAGCAGCGGCAGGTGCCGGTCCTCGGCCATCGCCGCCTCGAGCGCGCGGCCCAGCAGCGGCGCGACGTTCAGGGTGCGCAGCTGGCCGCCCAGCGCGCGCTTGGTCATCCCGCCCAGTCGATCCTGGTCGAGCGCCTCGAGCATGTCGGCGAACAGCCGTGCCGCGCCGGCCTGCACGCGGCTGCGCCCGCCGCTCGGATCGGACAGCCAGCGTCCCGCCGCGCCCGCCACGTCCATCCGCGCCATGCGCCGCGCGACCACGCCGGGCGTGAGAAAATTGTCGCGCAGGAACGCGGCGAGGGTGGTCGCGATCCGGTCCTTGTTGCGCGGGATGATCGCCGTGTGCGGGATCGGCAGTCCCAGCGGGTGGCGGAACAGCGCCGTGACGGCGAACCAGTCGGCCAGCCCGCCCACCATCGCCGCCTCGGCAAAGGCGCGGACGAAGCCGACCCAGGGATAGGCCTCGTCGTAGCGCCCGGCGATCAGGAAGGTCGCCGCCATCGCGACCAGCAGGCCGGTGGCGATCCAGCGCATGCGGATCAGGCCGGGGGGCGGGGCCTCGCGGCCTCGGGGCGTTCGGGCGAGCAATGTCATGCCCACCCAATCCCCGAAGCGGTCGAGAGGTTCACTCGGCGGGCTGCGGCCCGTCTTCTCCCGGGCGATAGTCGATATGGCCGCCCGGGCGATGCTCGATCGCGGTGCCGCTCTCTTCGTCGCCGGGGCGATAGGTCAGCAGCCGCCGCGCCAGCCCCTTGCCCAGCCGCCGCTCGATGCCCACCGCCAGGCTGAAGCTCGCCGGCACGATCAGCAGCGTCAGGATCGTCGACAGGATCAGGCCTCCGATCACGGTGATGCCCATCGGTGCGCGCCACGACGAATCCCCCGAAAGCGACAGGGCGGTGGGCACCATGCCCGCGACCATCGCCACGGTGGTCATCACGATCGGCTGGGCGCGCTTGTGGCCCGCGTCGAGGATCGCACTGAACTTGTCGACTCCCTTGGCCATTTCCTCGAGCGCGAAGTCGATCAGCAGGATCGAGTTCTTCGCGACGATGCCGAGCAGCATCAGGATGCCGATGAACACCGGCATCGACAGCGGATGCCCGGTGATGAGCAGCGCCAGCAGCCCGCCCAGCGGCGCGAGCAGCAGCGATCCCATGTTCACCAGCGGCGACATGAAGCGGCGATACAGCAGCACCAGCACCGCGAAGACCAGGAACACGCCCGAGATCACCGCGACGGTGAAGTTGTTGAGCATTTCCGCCTGCCACTTGGCCGAACCGACCACCAGCTCGTTCACGCCGAGCGGCAGGTCGCGCATCGTCGGCAGCTTGCGGATCTGCTCCATCGCCACGCCGCTCACGATGCCCGGCGCCAGATCGGCGCCGACCACGAGGCGACGCTGCTGGTTGAGCCGCTGGATTCGAGTCGGCCCAGCGCCAAATTCGATATCGGCCACCAGGCTGAGCGGAACCGAGCCGCCGCTCTGGGTCGGCACCGGCAGGTTCTGGATCGTCGAAAGCTGCTCGCGCGCGTCTTCGGACAGGGCGACGCGGATCGGGATCTGCCGATCGCTGAGCGAGAAGCGAGCGCTGTTCTGGTCGATGTCGCCCAGCGTCGCGATGCGGATCGCACTCGAAAGCGCAGCCGTCGTCACGCCCAGGTTCGCCGCCAGGTCGAGCCGCGGCTTGATGACGATCTCGGGCCGCTGCAGATCGCCGGCGATGCGCGGAGCCACCAGCGTGTCGAGCTGCGCCATCTCGCGCACCAGCTTCACGGCGGTTTCGTTCAGCAGCACCGGGTCCTCGCCGCCCAGCGTGATCGTGATGTCGCGGCCGCTGCCGCCCCAGCCCTGCTGCGACTGAAAGCCCACCCGGGCGTCGGCGATCTTGTTCAGCTCGGGCGCGAGGCTGCGCTCGAACTGCGTGCTCGACATCTCGCGATCGTCCTTGAGCATCGCGACCACGCGGCCATTGCCCACATAGGTGCGCGAATAGGTGTTCTCGACCAGCGGATGGTCGCGCAGCAACGCATCGACTCGATTCACCACTGCATCGGTCTGTTCGAGCGTGGTGCCCGGCACCATCTCGATCGTGGCGGTCGAACTGTCGCGGTCCTCCTGCGGCTGAAACGTCATCGGCAGCGCCATGATGCAGGCGACCGTCGCCAGCAGCGCCGCCGCGCCGCCCACCACGGCCGACCAGCGGTGGCGCAGCGTCCAGCGCAGGATCTTCATGTAGACGTCCATCATCCGGCCTTCGCCGTGGACGGCGTGGCCGTGCGCCTTCAGGAAATAGGCCGCGATCATCGGCGTGAGCATGCGCGCCACGGCAAGGCTCATCAGCACCGCCGCGACCACCGTCAGGCCGAAATTCTTGAAGAACTGCCCCGAAACGCCGGGCATCAGGCCGACGGGCAGGAACACCGCGACGATCGACATGGTGGTCGCCACCACGGCGACGCCGATCTCGTCGGCGGCGTCGATCGACGCCTGATAGGCCGATTTGCCCATGCGCATGTGGCGCACGATGTTCTCGATCTCCACGATCGCATCGTCGACGAGCACGCCCGCCACCAGGCTGAGCGCGAGCAGCGTCATCTGGTTGAGGGTGAAGCCCAGCATGTCCATGAACCAGAAGGTCGGGATCGCCGACAGCGGGATCGCCAGTGCCGAAATCAGCGTCGCCCGCCAGTCGCGCAGGAACAGGAACACGACGATGACGGCCAGCACTGCGCCTTCGATCAGTGCGGCGATCGCGCTTTCATATTGCTCTTCGGTATATTCGACGCTGTTGAACAGGATCTCGTAGCGCACGCCGGGATTGCGCTGCTCCAGCTCCTGCAGCTTCGCCTCGACCTGCTCGAACACGGCGACGTCCGACGCGCCCTTGGCGCGCGAGATGTCGAATGCGAGCACCTGCTGCCCGTTCCACTCGGCCAGCGAGCGCTGTTCGGCATAAAGGTCGCGGACCTGCGCGATCGAATCGAGCCGCACGGTGCGGCCGCCGCCCACTGCGATCTGGGTCTGCCCGAGGGCGAACGCCGATTGCGCATTGCCCAGCACGCGCACCGATTGTTCGGCGCCCGAAATCTCGGCGCGACCGCCTGCGGCGTCGAGATTCACCTGGCGCAGCTGCTGGTTCACCTGGCTTGCGGTGATGCCCAGCGACTGGAGCTTGGCCGGATCGAGGATCACGCGAATCTCGCGATCGACGCCGCCGATGCGATCCACGCTCGCCAGGCCTTCGATCGACAGCAGTTCCTTGGCGACCGTGTTGTCGACGTACCAGCTCAGATCCTCGATCGTCATGTCGGTGGCGATCGCAGTGAAGCTCGCAAGCTCGTTGTCGGTGGTGTTCACGCGCCCGACCTGCGGCTCGAGGATGCCGTCGGGCAGGTCGCCGCGGATCTGGGACACCGCTTCGCGCACGTCGTTCACCGCCCGGTCGATCGGCGTGCCGATGTCGAGCTGCACGATCGTCTGCGAATTGCCTTCGGTGATCGTGGATTCGATCTGGTCGATACCGGGCAGGCTGCGCACCGCCGCCTCGACGCGCTGGGTGATCTGGGTTTCGAGCTCGCTCGGCGCGGCGCCCGGCTGGCTGATCGACACCCACACGACCGGGAAGTCGATGTCCGGCTCGTTGTTCACGTCCATGCGCGCGAAGCTGACGATGCCCGCCAGGGTCAGCGCGAAGAAGAGGACGAGCGGCGGAACCGGGTTGCGGATCGCCCAGGCCGAGATGTTGCGGAAGTTCATTCTGGCGCCTGCAGGGTCGTGAGGTTGGGGATCACGCGCTGCCCCTCGTTGAGGAAGGCGCCGGCGGAAAGGACGACGCGCTCGGTGCCGCTCAGGCCGCCGGTGATCGCGACGCCCTCGTCCGAAACTTCGCCCGTGGTCACCGGCCGGCGCACCGCCTGGTCGTTCTCGTTGAGGATATAGACATAGTTGCCGCTCGCGTCGCTCTGGATCGCCGACTGCGGCAGCAGCGGCGCCACGGTGGCGCCCGCGACGATCCGCGCGGTCGCGAAGCCGCCGGGGCGCAGCGCCGGATCATAGGAAAGCGCGATGCGGGCGATGCCCTGGCGGGTCTGCGGATCGATGACGGGCGACACCTGCCACACTTCGCCGGCAAACTCCTCCTCGATGCCCACCGGCGACACGCGGGCGGGCGCGCCGACGTTCAGCCGGTGCAGATCCTCTTCGGAAAGCTGGGCGCGCATCTCCATCTGGCCGCCCATCGCGACGCGGAACAGCGTGCCGCTGCCGGGGCTCACGATCTGGCCCGGCTCGACGTCGCGCGACAGCACCAGGCCCGCGGCAGGCGCGCGGATGTCGAGCCGGCGATTGCGCGCGCGCGCTTCCTGAAGCTGCGCCTGCGCGACGTTGACGCGCGCACGCGCCGCGTCGCGAGTCGCGGTCTTGCGCTCCAGATCGGCCTGCGAAATGAATCCGCGGCCGACGAGCTGCTGCGCCCGGTCGAGTTCGGACTGGGCGAGTTCTGCGTCGGCCTGCGCCACGCGCACCTGCGCCTCGAGCGAGTCGATCGTCTGCTCCTGTACCGAACGGTCGACGGTCGCGAGCACTTCGCCCTCGCGGACCCAGTCGCCCGGCTCGACGAGCACGCGAGTCACGCGGCCGCCTTCGCCGGCGACGCCCACCGGCATCTCGCGGCGCGCGGCGAGCGAACCGGTGCCCGAAACGATCCGCTGAATCGTCTGGCGCCCCGGAACGGCGACGGTGATCGTCGGCATCTGCCCCTCGTTGCCGCCGGCCGCTGCGCCGGGCGCCCCGGCCTTCTCGGCCGTTTCGCCCGAACCGCTGCCAAACGCGAGAAAGGCGACGATGAGGATCGCGATCGCCGCGATGCCACCGAGGATCCACCAGCGGCGCGAACGGCGCCGCTCCTCGCCCGGAAGTGCCGCGCGCTCGTCTTCACCGAACATCTTCGCCTCGTAATTCATGTGCGCATATCTCTGCTCGGCCCCGCGGGGCACGCCATCGAAATGCTGTATTAGAAGAATAAGTCACCGACCGCAACGGTCGTTTGTCGCAATGGTCGGCGCTTGCCCGCGACCGCGGTTTTTCGCAAGTCCCGGGATCGTTTCCGCCAAGAAACGGTTGCATCCCGGGCGTCATCGCGCGACGCTCGGCCGCGGCTCGCGGGAACGGGCCGCAACGGGAGGAACCCATGGAAGAACGCACTCTGATCGGCTGGCTTCTGATCGGCCTCGTCGCCGGCGTCCTCGGCAAGCTCATCATGCCGGGCAAGGATCCGGGCGGCATCATCGTCACGATCCTGATCGGCATCGCCGGTGCGCTGCTCGCCGGCTTCATCGCGCGGTCGATGGGTCTGGCGCTCGACAGCGGCTGGGAAAACTATGCCGCCGCCACGGTGGGCGCGATCATCCTTCTCGCGCTCTATCGCCTGGTGATGGCCCGCCGCGCTTAATCGGCGCGACAGGCGCTCGCGTCCATGGTCCCGCGTGCGGTTCGTCCCGCCCGCGGGACCTTCGCTATTCGGGAGACAGACAATGCGTAGCCTATTGATGGTTTCGGCCGGCGTCGCGATGCTCGGGCTGACGGCGCCCGCCGCGGCGCAGAACATGCCCGCGCCGATGCACATGATGCCGCACGACGGCACGCTGCTGACGGTAGTGGCCGAGGGGCGCACGACGCGCACTCCGGATCTCGCCACGATCCGCGCAGGCGTGACGACCCAGGCCGCCACCGCGGCCGAGGCGCTCGCCCAGAACAGCACGCGCATGGAGCGGGTACTGGCCGCGCTCCGCCGCGCGGGCGTTGCCGAGCGCGACATCCAGACGGCGAGCATCCAGCTCAACCCGCAATATCGCTATCAGGAGAATGAGCCGCCGGTCATCACCGGCTATCAGGCGGTGAACATGGTTTCGGTGCGCTTCCGCGACGTCGCGAAGAGCGGATCGATCCTCGACGTGCTGGTGCGCGAGGGCGCGAACAACATCAACGGGCCGAGCCTCTCGCTCGACGATCCGGCTGCCGCGCTCGACGAGGCGCGCCGCGACGCGGTCGCCCGCGCCGCCGCCCGCGCACAGCTCTACGCGAGCGCCGCCGGCCTCTCGGTCGACCGCATCGTCTCGATCTCGGAAACGATGGAGGGAGCGGGGCCGCAGCCGCCGATGATGGTCTCCGCCCGCGCGCAGAGCGAATCGGCCGATACCGCGATCGTGCCGGGCGAGCAGGACGTGACCGTCACGCTCACCTTCCGCTTCCTGCTGAAGTGAAACGAGAAAGGGGCCGCCCGGCGGGCGACCCCTTTTTCTGTTCCGCCGGAGCGGCCGTGCGATCCGGTTCAGCGCAGCGAACCGCGGCGCACCAGATTGACGATCGCGAGCAGGATGATCGCGCCCACCAGCGACACGAGGAACGTGCCCACGGTGATGCCGTCGTTGATGTCGGCGCTCGAGAAGAGCCAGCCGCCGATGAAGGCGCCGACGATGCCGACGACGATGTTGAGGAAGATGCCTTGCTGCGCATCGGTGCGCATGACGAGCGATGCGAGCCAGCCGACGACGCCGCCGACGATCAGCCAGACGATAATGCCAACGAGATCCATTCGAGGTCCCTCCGTTTCACCTCCGGTACGTTCCGGAGATCACCGCAAAGACTCGCGAAGCCCGTGCTTGGTTCCGGCCGCCCCCGCTTGGCCGTCCAAGCGGTCCCTCAATATTTCTGCTGGCGCTCGTACAGCGTGCGATAATGCTGGATGCGCGTGACGCGCAGCCCGGGCATGCCCGAACGGTCGATCGCGCGCTGCCATCCGGCGAATTCCTCCACCGTCAGGCCATAGCGCTCGCAGACCTCGTCGATGCTCAGCAGACCGCCGTTCACTGCGGCCACGACTTCGGCCTTGCGCCGCACGACCCAGCGGGTCGTGTCCGGCGGCGGCAGCGTGTCCAGCGTCAACGGCTCGCCCAGCGGGCCGATGACTTTTGCAGGGCGGATCTTCTGATTCTCAATCATCTACCAAACCTCGATCGGGGCGGGGGGCCCCCTCTCCAACTCACTTGAACGACCGTTAGACGCGCTGCTTCAACATTGGCTGAAACGGGACGGTAAACAGCGTATTCACTCCTGCGGCCAACGCCTTAACGCCAGCGAAACGGCGCGATGAAATGCGCCGTGCGGCGGCGCCAGCAGATCGGCCTCGGGCGCCGTGCCGCTCAGCCGCGCCTGCGCGGCCGCCGTCGGGCTCGCCGCCTGGCGCGCGGCCACGCCGACCAGCAGCACGGCCAGTTCGGTGGGCAGCGCCGTAACCGCGACGTCGCGGTCCAGTCGGGCAAAGCTCAGGTCCACTGCTACGCATCCGCAAAACTCACTTCGGACGACTCTCGTAGCGGCGCGTCCTGAAGGACCGGTAAAGGCGCCGAAATTTTGCATCGGCGCGTCCGGCGCCCTATGTGCGGCGGCGATGCATTCCGGTGATTTCCAGCTTCCCGAGCCGCTCGCCGCGCGGCGGATCGTCGTCGCCATGTCCGGCGGAGTCGACAGCTCGGTGGTGGCCGCGCTCGCGGCCCGAACCGGCGCCGAAACGATCGGCATCACGCTCCAGCTCTACGATCATGGCGAAGCGGTCGGGCGTGCGGGAAGCTGCTGCGCGGGCAGCGACATCCGCGATGCGCGCGCAGTGTGCGACCGGCTCGGAATCGCCCATTATGTGTTCGATCACGCCAGCAGCTTCCGCGAATCGGTGATCGACGATTTCGCCGACGAATATCTCGCCGGGCGCACGCCGATCCCCTGCGTCCAGTGCAATATCGGCCCGAAATTCACCGATCTGCTGGCGATTGCGCGCGATCTGGGCGCCGATTGCCTCGCCACCGGCCATTATGTCCGCCGTGGCGAGGGCGCCGCGGGGGCAGAGCTGCACCGCGCCGCCGATCCGGCGCGCGATCAGAGCTATTTCCTGTTCGCCACCACTGCGGCGCAGCTCGATTTCCTGCGGTTTCCGCTGGGTGGCCTGCCCAAGGCCGAGGTGCGGGCGCTCGCCGCCGAACTGGGGCTCGGCGTGGCGGGCAAGCCGGACAGCCAGGACATCTGCTTCGTGCCCGACGGCGATTACGCCACGCTCGTCAAGAAGCTGCGGCCGCAGGCCGAGGCGGGCGGCGACATCGTCGACGAGCGCGGGGTGAAGCTCGGCGAACATCGCGGGCTCATCCATTTCACCGTCGGCCAGCGCCGCGGCCTCGAAATCGGCGGCCAGGCCGAGCCGCTCTACGTCCTGCGGCTCGATCCGCAGCGGCGTGAAGTGATCGTCGGGCCCAAGCGCGCGCTCGCGGTGCGTGCGGCGCGGATCGAGCGGTTGAACTGGATCGGCGGCGATGCGGCCGGGCCGATGACGGCGAAGGTGCGATCGCTTGCCAAGCCCGTGCCTGCGCGGCTCGAGGGCGATCGCGTGGTGTTCACCGCGCCCGAATATGGCGTCGCGCCGGGCCAGGCCGCGGTGCTCTATTCGGGAGATCGCGTGTTGGGCGGCGGCTGGATCGCCGAAACCGAGCGCGCCGATCTGGCACTGGCCTGATCCGGCCGGGTCAATCGGGGAGCAGGAACGCGCCCTCGATCACCGTCACGCAGTTGCCGCCCAGGATCACCATGTCGCCGGCCAGCCCGCACTGCACATGGCCGCCGCGTGCGCTCGCCTGATAGGCAGCGAAAGCCTCGCGCCCCAGCCGCTCGGCCCAATAGGGCGTCAGCACGCAATGCGCCGATCCGGTCACCGGATCCTCGTCGATCCCCGCAGCGGGCGCGAACACGCGGCTCACTACATCGGTGTCGTCGCCCGGCGCCGTGACGATGTTCAGCGTGTCGCCGATCTGCGCCAGCGCGCGAAAGTCCGGCTCCACCGCGCGCACCGCCTCGGCGCTGTCGAGCACCGTCAGGTCATAGCCGTTGGCGTGGCGCAGCGTCTGCGCTTCCTCGATCCCCAGTGCCTCGAGCAGCCCCGGCACTTCGGCCGGCTCGGGCGGATAGGCGGGCAGCGCCATCGCATAGCCGTCGCCGTCGCGCCGCACCTCGAGCAGCCCGGCCTTGCGCGTGCGAAAGACGACTCGGTCCGTTTCCGAATTCGCGTTCAGCAGATAATGGCCGCTCGCCAGCGTCGCATGGCCGCACAGCGCGACTTCGGTGGTCGGCGTGAACCAGCGCAGCTCGTAATCGGCCTCGTCGCTGTCGTCGGGAACGAGGAAGGCGGTCTCGGCGAGATTGTTCTCCATCGCGATCGCCTGCAGCACCGCGTCGTCGAGCCACGCGTCGAGCGGCATCACGGCGGCCGAATTGCCGGTGAAGGGCGCGCTCGCGAACGCATCGATCTGGGCGAAGGGCAGCTTCATCGCTTGGTTTCCTTGAGGAAGGCGCTCTCGTCGGCCTCGACGAGCGGATTGTGCGGATCGTCGACCTGTCCCGCCGGATCGAGGTGGATCAGCACTTCGATTCCCGGGAACTCGTCTGCGAGCGCACGCTCCAGCGCTTCCACCACGTCATGCGCGGCGGCGACGCTCATGTCCGGATCGACCCAGATGTGGAACTGCACGAAGTCGCGATTGCCGCTGGTCCGCGTGCGCAGGTCGTGCAGCCGCTCGAATCCCGAAAGGCCGCAGGCGACTTCGACCAGTCGGCGGCGCTTCTCCTCGGGCCATTCGCGGTCCATCAGCTGGTTGATCGCCTCGACCGAGGCGCGCCACGCGCCGAACATCAGCCAGAAGGCGATGGCGATGCCGAACAGCGGATCGGCGCCGGCAAGCCCCAGATAGCCTTCGAGCACCAGCGCGACGATCACTGCGCCGTTGAGCAGCAGGTCCGATTGATAGTGGACATGGTCCGCGCCGATCGCCACCGATCGGGTGCGCCGGATCACTGACCGCTGATAGCTGGTCAGCGCAAGCGTCAGCACGAAGGCGACGATCGAAACGCCGATGCCATATTCGGGATCGGTGCTCGTCTGGTCGGTCGACAGCCGCTCGATCGCGCGCAGCAGGATGGCGAAGGCGGAAACCGCGATTACGCCCACCTGGAACAGCGCGGCCAGCGCCTCGGCCTTGCCGTGGCCGAAGCGATGCTCGGCGTCGGCGGGCTGCATCGCCCAGCGCACGCCGCCCAGCGTCACCAGTGACGCGACCAGATCGAGCAGGCTGTCGGCGAGCGAGGCGAGTACCGCCACCGATCCGGTCTTCAGCGCCGCCCAGGCTTTCAGTGCGCCGAGCAGCAGCGCGACGGCAACGCTCGCGAGAGCCGCCCGGCGAACCGGCCGGTTCACGGGTAGAGCAGCCCCTCGGACCAGCCCTCCGCGCCCGGCGTGGTTTCGCGCACGAACAACCGCCGCTCGTGCAGCCGATGTTCGCGGTCCTGCCAGAATTCGATTCGCTCGGGGCTCACCCGCCAGCCGCCCCAATGCGGCGGGCGCGGCACCGGCCCGCCTTCGAACCGCGCGCGAACGGCTTCATAGCGTTCCTCGAACACCGCGCGCGCGGGCAGCGGGCGCGACTGGTCCGAAGCCCAGGCGCCAAGCTGCGAATCGCGGCCGCGGCTGGCGAAATAGGCGTCCGATTCGGCGTCGCTCACGCGTGCGACCGGCCCTTCGACTCGCACCTGCCGCCGCAGCGACTTCCAATGGAACAGCAGCGCCGCGCGCGGGCATTCGGCAAGCTCGATCGCCTTGCGGCTCTCGCCGTTGGTGTAGAAAGTGAAGCCTTCGGCGCCATGCCCCTTCAGCAGCACCATCCGCACCGACGGCTGGCCCGCCGGATCGACCGTGGCGAGCGCCATCGCATTGGCGTCGTTGGGTTCGCTCGCCTGGGCGTGCGCGAACCAGCTGTCGAACAGCGCGATCGGGTCTTCTGCCATGGCCCGCGCTCTACCGGCACCCCGCAGGAGTGTCGAGGAACGAGTCGCGCGCTCGGGGATTGAATCGGCCTCGCAACGAGGAGAATGGCATGGCCGCGCGCGCCTATTGGCAGGGACAGATTCGCCTGGCGTTGGTGTCGATCCCGGTGGAGATCTTCACCGCGACTCGCTCCGGCGCCGCCATCTCGTTCCGCCAGATCCACGAGCCGAGCGGCAAGCCGGTCAAATATGAGAAAGTGGTTCCCGGCGTCGGCCCGATCGACACCGACGAGATCATGAAGGGCTTCGAATACGAAAAGGGCTCCTACATCCTGCTCGATCAGGAAGAGATCGACGCAGTGAAGCTCGAATCGAAGAAGACGCTCGAGCTCACGCAATTCGTCGACGCGCACGAGATCGACGTGCTCTATTACGAAAAACCCTATTTCGTGGTCCCCGCCGACGATCTGGCGGAGGAAGCGTTCATCGTGCTGCGCGAGGCGCTGCGGCGGACGAAGAAGGTCGGGCTCGGCCAGCTCGCGCTGCGCGGCCGCGAACATGTCGTCAGCCTCAAGCCCTGCGGGCGCGGGATGGTCCTCGAAACGCTCCGCTATGCCGACGAAGTGCGCAAGGCGCAGAGCTATTTCCGCGACATCCCCGACGAGAAGCCCGACGCCGAGCTGCTCGAGCTGGCCGAATCGCTGATCGAGAAGAAGACCGCCGCCTTCGATCCGCAGGAGTTTCACGATCGCTATGTCGACGCGCTCAAGGACCTGATCGAGCGGAAGAAAAGCTCGAAGGGCGGCCGTATCGTCGAGGAGGCCGAGGAAGGCCCCGCCAGCCGCGGCTCGAATGTCGTCGATCTGATGGCCGCGCTCAAGAAGTCGCTCGAAAAGCCCGGCGCCTCGAACGACGACGACGTCGAAACCAAGCCGGCGAAGAAATCGACGAGCCGCTCGCGCACGAGCAGCAGCAGCGCGAAGAAACCTCCGGCGAAGAAGAAGGCGGCGGGCTGACGCGCGATGGGCGACGCCGATCTTCTCGCCAGATACAATGCCAAGCGCGATTTCGCGAAGACCGCCGAGCCGCGCGGCGAGGCGGGGGGCGGCACCGGCCGGACCTTCATGGTCCAGAAGCACGATGCCTCGCGGCTCCACTGGGATCTGCGGCTCGAAGTCGATGGCGTGCTCAAGAGCTGGGCGGTGACGCGCGGCCCCAGCCTCGATCCGGGCGAAAAGCGGCTCGCCGTCCGCACCGAGGATCACCCGCTCTCCTATGCCACCTTCGAAGGCACCATCCCGCAAGAGGAATATGGCGGCGGCACCGTCATGCTCTGGGATCGCGGCGAGTGGGAGCCGGTGCAGGGCAAGAGCGCGAAGGATCTCGAAAAGGGCCATCTCCACTTCCGCCTCTTTGGCGAGCGGATGCGCGGCGAGTGGCTGCTGATCCGCCTCAAACCGCGCGGCCGCGAAAAGGCCGAGAACTGGCTGCTGCGCAAGCTGGAGGACGAATATGCCGGTGGCACCGACACATTGGTCGAGACCGGCCTCACCAGCGTGAAGACCGGCCGGACGATGCTCGAGATCGCCGAGGGCAGGCAAGCGACCGAGAAGAAGCCGCCCGCGAAGCGCGCGAAGAGCGGCGCCAAGCCCAGAAGCGCCAAGGCCCCGGCGTTCCGCCCGGTTCAGCTCGCCACGCTCGTCGACAGCGTCCCCTCGGGCAACCAGTGGCTGCACGAAGTCAAATATGACGGCTATCGCGCGTTGCTCAGCCTGGGCGCGGGCGGCCCGCGCATCTTCACGCGCTCGGGGCTCGACTGGACCGACAAATTTCCCGGCATCGCCGATGCCGCCGCGTCGCTTCGCGTCGGTTCGGCGCTGATCGACGGCGAGATCGTCGCGTTCAACGACGGCCGCCCCGATTTCTCGACCCTTCAGGACGCGATCTCCGCGGGCGGCAAGGGGCTCGTCTTCTTCGCCTTCGATCTGCTCGAAGCCGATGGCGAGGATCTGACGAAGCTGCCGCAGGTCCAGCGCAAGGAGCGGCTGCGCCCGCTGCTCGCCGAAAGCGACGAACGCATCCAGTTCGCCGAACATGTGATCGGCGCGGGCGAGAAGCTGTTCGGAACGATGTGCCGCGAAGGCTATGAAGGTATCGTCTCGAAGAAGGTCGATGCGCCCTATCGCGGCAGCCGGAGCAAGGCGTGGCTCAAGGTGAAGTGCGTGCGGCGCCAGGAATTCGTCATCGTCGGCTGGTCGCCCAGCAATTCGAAGGGGCGGCCGCTGCGCTCGCTGCTGCTCGCGGTGCATGGGCCCGACGGGCTCGAATATCGCGGCAAGGTCGGCACCGGCTTCGACATGGACACGCTTCAGGCGCTGCGCGACAGGCTCGATCGGCTCGCCCGCAAGACGCCGCCGGTCGATGCTCCGAAAAGCGTCGCGAAGGGCGCGCACTGGGTAACGCCGAAGCTCGTCGCCGAGATCGCCTTTGCCGAGCTCACTTCCGAAAACGTCGTCCGCCACGCCAGCTTCCTCGGCCTGCGCGAAGACAAGGATGCCGCCGACGTGACTGCCGAAACGCCCGAGCCGCTGCCGCAGGCGCCTGCCTCGACGGTGAAGATCAGCAGCCGCGATCGCGTGATCTTCCCTGATGCCGGCGTCACCAAGGGCGAACTCGCCGATTACTACCAGGCGGTCTCGCCGGTGTTGCTGCCGTGGATCGCCGATCGGCCGATCAGCCTCGTTCGCTGTCCGCAGGGCCGGGCGAGCAAATGCTTCTTCCAGAAGCATGACGCGGGCAGCTTCGGCGAGCATGTCCGCCATGTCGACATTCGCGAGAAGGATGGCTCGGTCCAGCCCTACCTCTATGTCGACAACGTCGACGGTATCCTCGCCTGCGTTCAGATGGGCACGATCGAATTCCACGGCTGGGGCAGCCGCGTCGCCGATGTGGAGAAGGCCGATCGGCTGGTGTTCGATCTCGATCCCGACGAGGGGCTCGACTTCCGCGACGTCAAGAAAGCCGCCGAGGATCTCAAGCGCCACCTCGCCGACATCGGCCTCACCAGCTTCCCGATGCTCACCGGCGGCAAGGGAGTGCATCTGGTGGTGCCGCTCATTCCCAAGGCCGAGTGGCCGGACGTGAAGAGCTTCGCCGAGCGTTTCGCCCGCGCGCTGGCGCAGGCCGAGCCCGATCGCTTCACCGCCAATCTCAAGAAGGCGAGCCGCACGGGCCGCATCTTCATCGATTATCTGCGCAACCAGCGCGGTGCGACCGCGGTGCTGCCCTATGTCGCGCGCGCGCGGCCCGGCGCGCCGGTCTCGGCGCCGATCAGCTGGAGCGAGCTGCGCGATCTCGACGGGCCCCAGCGGTTCAGTGTCGCCGATGCCGATACGCTGGTCGATCGCGCCACCAGCCGCGCGCTCGCCGGCTGGGGAGAGGCGGCGCAGGAACTGCCCGACGTCTAGCCGAGTCTCCGCCGGTCGCAATCGGCGTTGCACGGCAGCATGGTTTCCCCCATCGTCCGCCACTCATGCAGCGGGAGCAACGCGCCATCCGGGGTCCAGAAGGACTTTTCGACGCCGGCACCATCGCCGCGCGCTGGATCGCCGACTATTGCGGCGAGGGCCGGTCGGGCGACATGCTCTGCGGGCAGGGCTCGGACGACGCCGCCTGGACGGCGCTGTTCGAGGAGCTCGCCAGCCATAGCGGCGACACGCTCGGGCACGCCCGAGAGCGCGCCCAGCGCCATGCCGACGACATCGGCACCGGCTTTCGCATCGCCGGCGAAGGCGACGAACGGCCCTGGCCGCTCTCGCCGGTGCCGCTGCTGCTTCCGGCGGCGGAGTGGACGAAGATCGCGGCGGGCGTCGCGCAGCGCGCGCGGCTGATGGAGGCGATCCTCGCCGATGTCTACGGCCCGGGGCGGCTTACCGCCGAGGGCCATGTCCCCGCCGCGCTCGTCACCGGCAGCCCGTTCTTCCTCCGCCCGCTGGTCGGCCTCGCGCCGCCCGGCGGCCGCCATCTCCAGTTTATCGCCGCCGATCTCTGTCGCGGCCCAGACGGCACTTGGCGCGTGCTCGCCGATCATCTCCGCGCCCCCGCCGGCGCGGGCTATGCGCTCGAAAACCGGCTGGCGATGGCGCGGATGCTGGGCGGCCTGCAGTCGCGGCTCAACATTGAGCGGCATGCGCCCTTCTTCGCCGCCTTTCGCGACGGGCTCGCCGCGCTCTGCCGCCGTGCCGAGCCGCGCATCGGCCTGCTCACGCCCGGCCGGCTCAACCCGAGCTATGCCGAACAGGCGCATCTCGCGCGCTATCTCGGCTATCTGCTGGTCGAGGGCGCCGATCTCACCGTGCTCGAGGATCAGGTCTATGTCCGCACCATCGCTGGGCTGAAGCGCATCGATGCGCTGTGGCGCCGAGTCGATCCGCGGCTGCTCGATCCGCTTGCGTTCGACAGCCATTCGACGATCGGCGTGGCCGGGCTCGTCGATGCGATGGCGGCGGGCAATGTCGTCGTCGCCAATGCGCCCGGTGCGGGCATGCTCGAGGCGCCCGCGGTGGCCGCCTTCCTGCCGTGGCTGGCCGAGGCGATGCTGGGCGAAACGCTCGCGCTGCCGAGTATCGCGACCTGGTGGTGCGGCGGTGATCGCGAGCGCGGGCAGGTGATCGACCGGCTCGACGAACTGCTGATCGCGCCCGCGTTCGGCGTGCCGACGCGCGCGTTGCCCGATGGTCGGCCGGTGCTCGGGGCGTCGCTCGACACGGAGGCGCGTGCCGCGCTCCTCGACGATCTGGGGCGGCGGCCGCAGGATTATGTCGGCCAGGAAGTGGCGCGGCTCTCGACCATGCCGATGGTGTCGGGCGAGGGGCTCGTGGCGCGCCCGTTCACGCTGCGCGTCTTCGCCGCGCGCGGTGCCGACGGCGGCTGGACCGTGCTGCCCGGCGGCTTCGCCCGCATCGGCGAACATCCCGATCCGCGCGCGGCGGTGATGGGGGAGGGCAGCTGGTCGGCCGATGTGTGCGTCCACGGGCCTGCCCCGGTCGAACCGGTCACGCTGCTGCCGTCGAGCGCGACGACTCAGCTGCGCCGCAATCCCGGCACGCTTCCCAGCCGCGTCGCCGATAATCTCTTCTGGCTCGGCCGCTATCTCGAACGCGGCGAGGCGCTGCTCGGCGTGGTGCGTGCGCTGCTCGGCAATTCGATCAGCGCCGATACCGGCGCCGCGCTGTCGGCGGAGACGGTTCGGCGGCTGGTCGGGCTGGTGGTCGGCGCCGATGCCGCGCCCGAGCCGCGCGGCCATCGCCGCGCCGATCTCATCCAGCTCGCCCGCACCGCCTTGGAAGACGAAGAGGCGTGGTACAGCGTGCGCGCGATCAATCGTCAGGCGCGGCTGATCGGCGAGGTTTCGCGCGAGCGGCTTTCGGCGGACATGATCCGCCTGCTCGACGCGCCTTTCCCCAGTCGCGGCGGGCTGCTCGACAAGGCGGGGTCGCTCCAGCGGCGCTATTCGGCGCTTGCCGGGCTCTCGGCCGAGCATATGGCCCGCACCGAAGCGTGGCGCTTCCACGATCTCGGGCGACGGGTCGAACGCGCGGCCGCGGCGCTGCGGGTGGTGCGCGTCTTTGCCGGCGCCGATGCGACCGCCGACGATCTTTCGACTCTGCTCGATCTCGCCGACAGCCAGATCAGCTATCGCCAGCGCTATCTCACCGGGATCGCGCGGGTTCCGGTGGTCGATCTCGTCGCGCTCGATCCCGGCAATCCGCGTTCGATCGCCTATCAGGTGCAGGCGATCGCCGAGCATCTCGATCAGCTGCCGGTGCTGTCCGACGACGGGCTCGCCGAGCCGCAGCAGGAACAGGCGCGGGCGCTGGCGGCGATCGTGCTCACCGCGCGCGCGGCGGCGGTCGACGCGGTGCTGCTCGGCGATCTGCAGGATCGGGTCGAAACGCTCTCCGACGCGATCGCCCGCCGCTACTTCCTTCAGGGCGCCGAGCCGCTGCGCGCTTCGGGGCTGGTGCTCGCCTGATGCGCTACGCCATTCGCCACGTCACGCGCTTCGACTATGCCGAGCCGGTCGGCTTCGCGCGCTGCAACCTGCGGCTGAAGCCGATCGACTGGCCGGGCCAGCGGCTCGACGACTATCGGCTGTCGGTCGAACCGGGCGGGCGCACCTTCCCGGCGCGCGCGGAGGCGGGGCTGGCGCATGTCGTCCGGCTGGTGGTCGCGGCGCCGGCGCGCACGCTCACGATCGAAAGCGCGGCGCAGGTGTATGTCGACCGACTGGTGCCGGTGCCCGATGCCGGCGATCCGACGCTCGGCGAAATCGCCGCGCTGGCGCGCGCCAGCGCCGATGCCTCGCCGCTCGGCCCGGCAAGCTATCTCTTTCCCTCGCCGCTCATTCCGATCGATGCGGAGATCGCGCAATGGTGCGCGGCCGAGCTCGATCCCGGCCGTGGCGCGCTCGAGGCGGGAATCGCGCTCGCACGGCGCATCCAGGCCGAATTCGCCTTCGATACCGCCGCGACGCTCGTCGATACGACGCCCGCCGACGCCTTTCGCAAGCGCGGCGGCGTGTGCCAGGATTTCGCGCAGATCATGATTTCGGGTCTGCGCGCCGCCGGCCTGCCCGCCGCCTATGCCTCGGGCTATCTGCGCACGCTGCCGCCGCCCGGCCAGCCGCGGCTGGTCGGCGCCGACGCCACCCATGCCTGGGTGCTGCTGTGGTGCGGGCCCGAACGCGGCTGGGTCGGGCTCGATCCCACCAACGGCATCTGGATGGCGAGCGATCACGTGCTGATGGCGGTCGGCCGCGACTATGCCGATATCGCGCCGATCGACGGGATCGTGCTGGGGTCGGGCGCGCAGCGGATGCACGTGTCGGTCGATGTCGAGCCGCTCGGCGATTGCGCCGGCTGAGCGTCCCCTTGCAGGAAGGCCGGCTCGCGCCGATGTTCGCGGCGCCTATATAGGCTTGAAACCGCGTGGAGAGTGAAGAACCCGATGGCAGATCCTTATGCAACGCTGGGCGTGGCACGCGGCGCGAGCGAGGCCGACATCAAAAAGGCCTATCGCAAGCTCGCCAAGGAGCTGCACCCGGACCGCAACAAGGACAATCCCAAGGCGGCCGAGCGGTTCAGCCAGGTCACCCAGGCCTATGACCTGCTGACCGACAAGGACAAGCGCGCGCGCTTCGATCGCGGCGAGATCGATGCCGATGGCAATCCCACCGCGCCGTTCGGCTTCGGCGGCGGCGCGGGGGGGCAGGGGGGCGGCTTCCGCCCCGGCGGCGGCCAGTTCGATTTCGGCGGCCAGGGCGACATCGGCGACATTTTCGAGGGGCTGTTCGGCGGCGGCGCGGGTGCGCGCCAGCAGGGCGGCGGCGGCTTTTCGGGCGGGTTCGGCGGCTTCGGCCGGCGCCAGCCGCCCAAGGGCGCGAACACCGCCTATCGATTGCAGGTATCGTTCGTCGACGCGGCCACGCTCGCGGCGCAGCGGATCACGCTCGCCGACGGTTCGACGATCGACCTCAAGCTCCCGCCCGGCGTCGAGAGCGGTACGCAGATGCGCCTGTCGGGCAAGGGGCAGGCGGGCCCCGGCGGCAACGGCGACGCGATCGTGACGGTCGAGGTCCAGCCGCATGGTTTCTACACGCGCGACGGCGACGACGTCCGCCTCGACCTGCCGGTCAGCCTCTCCGAAGCCGTGCTCGGCGCGCAGGTGCGCGTGCCCACGCCCGACGGCGCGGTGATGCTGACGGTGCCCAAGGGCTCGACGTCGGGCAAGGTGCTGCGCCTCAAGGGCCGCGGCTTCCATCGCAAGGGCGGGGGGCGCGGCGATCTGCTCGTCACGCTGATGGTCGATCTGCCGGTCGGCGACGACGCGCTGGTCGAGTTCGTCCGGGGCTGGCAGGATCGCGACAAGGGGAACCCGCGCGGCCGCATGGGCGTCTGATCCTTTCGTGGCTGATGCAGACATCTCCCCGGAATCGCCCGAGGCGCGGCGCAAGGGCTTCGGCGGCAAGATCCGGCGGCGGCTGGACGATCTCGGCTTTTCCGAGCGCTTCTTCGAAGTGGTCAAGCGTGTCGCGGTCGGCACCTATACCGACGGCTTCACCTATGCCGGCAATCTCGCCTATCTCTCGCTCGTCACGCTGTTTCCCTTCTTCATCGTCGCCGCCGCCATCGCGCGGCTGTTCGGTCACAGCGGCGAGGGCGTCCAGACGCTCGAGGCGTTCCTCCAGACTGTCCCGCCCGACGTCGCCGAAGTGCTGCGAAAGCCGGTGCGCGACGTGCTCGAGGCGCGCTCGGGCACGTTGCTGTGGCTCGGCGCGCTCGTCGGGCTGTGGACCACCGGCGGCTTCATCGAGACGCTGCGCGGCATCCTGCGCCGCTCCTATGGCGTCACCGGCGGTCGGCCGTTCTGGGAGTATCGGCTCGGCTCGGCCGGGCTCATCATCGGCTCGGTGATCCTGCTGATGTCCGCCTTCAGCCTTCAGGTGGTGCTCACCGGCGTGCAGGAGTTCATCACCCGGCTGCTGCCCTTTGCCGATGATGCCGCGCGGATCGTCTCGATCAGCCGGCTCGCGCCCGGCGTCGCGCTGTTCATCGCGCTCTACATCCTTTTCTATTCGCTCACCCCCAGCGGCTATCGCCGCCATTGCCATAAATGGCCGGGCCCGCTGTTCACCACCTGCTGGTGGCTCGCCACCACGGCGCTGCTGCCGGTCGTGCTCGGCAGCCTGGGCACCTATGATCTCACCTACGGCAGCCTCGCGGGCGTGATGATCACGCTGATCTTCTTCTTCATCATCGGCCTCGGCCTCGTTATCGGCGCCGAGCTCAACGCCGCACTGGCGGAAGACCCCGACGAGGGTCTAGACGAGGCGCAGGAACAGGAGGCGCAAGCGACGTGACGGGACTGATGCAGGGCAAGCGCGGGCTGATCATGGGGCTCGCCAACGATCGATCGCTCGCCTGGGGCATTGCGCAGAAGCTGCGCGAGGCCGGGGCGGAGCTGGCATTCACCTATCAGGGCGAGGCACTCGCCAAGCGCGTCCGGCCGCTCGCCGAGCAGCTCGGCTCGGATTTCCTGATCGAGTGCGACGTTTCCGACATGGCTGCGCTCGACACGGCGTTCGATACGCTGCAGGCGAAATGGCCGACGATCGATTTCGTCGTCCACGCGATCGGCTTTTCCGACAAGAACGAGCTGCGCGGCCATTATTACGACACCAGCCTCGACAATTTCCTGATGACGATGAACATCTCGGTGTTCTCGTTCACTGCGGTGGCGAAGCGCGCGCGCGCGATGATGCCGAACGGCGGCAGCCTGCTGACGCTCAGCTATTACGGCGCGGAAAAGGTCGTGCCGCACTATAACGTCATGGGCGTGGCGAAGTCGGCGCTCGAAACCAGCGTCAAATATCTCGCGATGGACCTCGGGCCCGAGAAGATCCGCGTCAACGCGGTCTCGGCGGGGCCGATCAAGACGCTCGCCGCCAGCGGCATCGGCGACTTCCGCTACATCATGAAGTGGAACGAGCTCAATTCGCCGCTTCGCCGCAACGTGACGATCGAGGATGTCGGCGGCGCCGGCCTCTATCTGCTCTCCGATCTCGCCTCGGGCGTGACGGGCGAGACGCACCATGTCGATGCCGGCTACAACGTCATCGGCATGAAGGCCGAGGACGCGCCCGACATCGCGCTGAGCTGACGCTTCGCGTGACGACGACGATCCAGCGCGCCGCGCCGCGCGACGCGCACGACATCGACGCTATCCTGCGCGCCTGCTTCCCGCGCCCGGCCGAAGCGATGCTGGTGAAGCAGCTCGCGATCGACGGCGATCTCGTGCTCGCGCTGATCGCGCGCGACGAGGCGAGCGGCGCGGCGGCGGGCATCGTCGCGCTCAGCAGGATGCATGTGGCGATCGGCCCCGAATCGGTGCCCGCGGTGGCGCTCGCCCCGCTCGCGGTGCTGCCCGCCTATCGCCAGACCGGCGTCGCCGAGGCGCTGGTCCGTGCGGCGATCGATGAGATGACGCGGGCGGGCGCGCTGCTGATGTTCGTGCTCGGCGAGCCCGGCTTCTACGGCCGCTTCGGCTTTTCCGCCGCGACGGCGGAGGGCTTCGATTCGCCCTATGCCGGGCAGTATCTGCTGGCGCTCGAGCTGCAGGGCGGGCTGCCCTGCGGCGCGCGGGGGCTTGCGGATCACGCGCCCGCCTTTGCGGCACTGGGCGAGAGCGACTGAATCTCCCTCTCCCTCTGGGGGAGAGGGAAGGGGCCCGCCGCCGAAGGCGGTGGGAAGGGTGAGGGACAGTGATGCGATCACGCTACACGCCCGGCGACGGAACCATCGCGCGTGCTCGCCAGCTTCGCCGCGATGCGACCTCTGCGGAGCGCTATCTCTGGGCCGGGCTTCGCAACGGTCAGCTCGCCGGAAGCAAGTTCCGCCGGCAGCAGCGGCTCGGCCCCTATTACGCCGATTTCGTCTGCCATTCGGCGCGACTGGTGATCGAACTCGACGGAGACACCCACGGCCACACCGAGGCTCAGGATGCGCGCCGGACCGAGTTTCTGGAACGGGAGGGCTATCGCGTTCTGCGCTTCGCGAATAGCGAGGTGATGCAGAACCGAGAGGGCGTCTTGACTCAAATCCTGTTGCAGCTCCGCGACCTTCCCTCACCCTCCCACTCGCCTTTGGCGAGCGGGCCCCTCCCTCTCCCCCGCGGGGAGAGGGGAAGATGAGCTTCAATACCTTCGGTCGCATCTTCCGCTTCACCACATGGGGCGAGAGCCACGGCCCCGCCCTGGGCGCCGTGGTCGATGGCTGTCCGCCGGGGCTGGCGCTCAGCGAGTCCGACATCCAGCCGTTCCTCGATGCCCGGCGCCCCGGCCAGTCGCGCTTCACCACCCAGCGGCGCGAGCCCGATGCGGTGCGCATCCACTCGGGCGTGTTCGAGGGGCGGACGACCGGCACGCCGATCAGCCTGATGATCGAGAATGTTGACCAGCGCTCGAAGGATTATTCGGACGTCGCCAAGGCCTATCGCCCGGGCCACGCCGACTATGCCTATGACGCCAAATACGGCTTCCGCGACTATCGCGGCGGCGGGCGCAGTTCGGCGCGCGAGACGGCGGCGCGAGTGGCGGCGGGCGGCGTGGCGCGCAAGGTGATTCCCGAAGTGACGATCACCGCCTGGGTCGAGGCGATCGGCGGCGACGCGATCGATCCGACGAACTTCGATTCGGACGAGATCGGCCGCAACGCCTTCTTCTGCCCCGATGCCGCCGCCGCAGCACGCTGGGAAACGCTGGTGGACGCTGCGCGCAAGGCCGGCTCCTCGCTCGGCGCGGTCGTCGCCTGCGAAGCGACCGGCGTGCCCGCGGGCTGGGGCGCGCCGCTCTATGCCAAGCTCGACAGCGAGCTGGCCGCCGCGTGCATGTCGATCAATGCGGTCAAGGGCGTCGAGATCGGCGACGGCTTCGCGGCCGCCGTGCTGTCGGGCGAGGCCAATGCCGATCCGATGCGCCCGGGCGCCGACGGGCCGGAGTTCCTCGCCAATCATGCCGGCGGCATCGCGGGGGGCATCTCTACCGGACAGCCGCTGCGGCTGCGCGTCGCGTTCAAGCCGACCAGCTCGATCCTCACCCCGGTCGAAACGGTCACTCGCGACGGCGAGGCGACCGAGATCGCGACCCGGGGGCGCCACGATCCCTGCGTCGGCATCCGCGGGGTTCCGGTCGTCGAGGCGATGGTCGCGCTCGTCCTCGCCGATCAGAAGCTGTTGCATCGCGCCCAGTGCGGCTGAGCGGTCCGGTTCAGCCGTCGCCGCTCCTGTCCATCAGCCGCCCGAAACACTGCCAGTCCGCTACCACCTGCTCGGCATAGCGCCGGGCGTTCTCGATCAGCCCATCGCGTTCGCGGTCGAGCGCGTCGGCCATCGCGGTCTCGAACCGCACCGAGCGGTTGTCGCCGCGGGCATGGGCAAGCGCGGCCGCGGTGCCGCAGGCGACCGCATAGTCGCGCATCCGCTGCCCCACATGGCGCTTGGCGAGGCAGATTTCCTCGGGCTCGGCGCTCACCCGCGCATGGTGGCGCGATCGGATCAGCCAGTGCGCGCCTTGCCATTCCATCTGGTCGAGCAGCAGGTCGGGCTCGCGTTGCACGCGCCGTTGGATATGCACGGTCAGATGCGCCGCGCCCAGGCTGTTGCGTGGATCGAGATCGGGAAAGGCATGGACCGGCGCCGCCACGCGCTGCTGCTTCGCCTCCACCACCTGTGCCATCGCAAGGCCCGCCGTTCCGGTCGCGCCCTCGCGCCCCACGAGCAGATAATAGCGCGGCAGCTCGAGCGATCCCGTGCCCTGTCCCAGCCGCTCGACGATGTCGAGGATGGTGTCGTCGACATAGGGACGAAAGGCGGCGCGGGCGCTTTCTTCCAGCGCCGGCTCCAGCCGGCGGTACCGGTTCGGCCGCTCGCGGAAACACAGGCCGTTCGGTCCGCTCGCCGCCGCCTTGCCCAGCGAGCTCTTGCGCTCGAACTTCTTCCCGCCGATCGCCCGTTTGCGCGCCTTCTTCAGATAGCGGCGCAGCGGATGGCGGCGGGCGAATCGGTCGAGCGTCGTCCGTCGCACCATCGGATTGTCGATCACCCGGCGGCAGGTCTCGGCATAGGAATCGAGGCACGCGCGCACGGCGGCTTCGGCATCGTCGGCGCTCGCAGCGGCAAGCCCGTCCAGATCCGCGAATGCGTCGGTCGCGTATCTGCCGGCCAGAATGCCGCGCGCCAGCTCGGCGCCGACGAACAGGCTGACCGAAAGCCGCATCAGATCCCAGCCGGCGCGGCCGATACAGGCTTCGTCGAAGTCGGTCGGCACAAAGGCGATGTGGCGCCCGTGCGACCCCTTCTCCGTCACGAAGCCGAAATTGCCCATGTGGCAGTCCCCCAGCACCGCAGTGGTGCAGGCCGGCGTGTCGAACCCCGCCGGCAGGCGCAGCACCCCGTCGGCCAGGTCGGCGTAGAAGAGCTGCGCCGAGCCGCGCAGGAAGCGGTACGGGCTTTCGAGCATCCTGCGGTGCTTGGTCGTCGGCGCGCCCGCGCCGGGACGGGCTCCGTCGACACGGTCGATCGCCGCCGCGATCCGCTCGGTGCGTGCTTCCTGTTCGGCCACCTTTGGGGAACCGCGAAGGCCGCGTCCCGTTCCGCACCGCGCTTCGGGGGCGGCGGAACACGATTGGTCGCTCAAATCGTGCAGATGCCGGTCGAACCGGCGGTGGACTGCGCCGAACGGGGCGGCCGCCCGGGCGCCTTTGCCGGAGAGGAGGGTTCTTCAGCTGCTCAGTTCAGCAACCGGAGTAAACCCATGCGTACCACGACACTTGCGAGCCTCTTGTTCCTCTGCGGCTCGACTGCGGCAGTCGCGCACATCCAGGCAGCGCCGGCGCTTCAGGACGCGCCGAACGCTACCGCCAACACGCTGATGGACGAACCGCTGGCCGAGGATCCGGCGCTCGATCCGCTGGCGAACCAGACGGGCGAGCCGATGCCCGATGCGCCGCTGCCCGGTGACGATCTCGACCAGCCCCCGCTCGATCCCGCGACGCCCGATCCCGTGCTCGACGAGGAAGTGTCGGATCCGACGACGATCGGGCCGGTAATGCCCGAGCCGATGGGAGACGATGCGCCGCCGACGCGCTGAGGCGGGGAGTGCGCCCGGCGGAAGCCTCCGGCCGGGCGCAACCTTCAATCGGCGAAGGGGTCGCGCACCAGGATCGTGTCGTCGCGCTCGGGGCTGGTCGATACCAGCGCGACCGGGCACTGGATCAGCTCCTCGATCCGGCGGATGTACTTGATCGCCTGCGCCGGCAGTTCGGCCCAGCTGCGCGCGCCCGCGGTCGATTCCGACCAGCCTTCGACCGTTTCGTAGATCGGCTCGACTTCGGCCTGATCGTTGAAATTGGCGGGATAATAGTCGAGCTCCGCGCCGCGCAGCCGATAGCCGGTGCACACTTTCACTTCGTCGAATCCGTCGAGCACGTCGAGCTTGGTGAGCGCGATTCCGGTCACGCCCGAAACCGCGACCGACTGGCGGACGAGCACTGCGTCGAACCAGCCGCAGCGGCGCTTGCGTCCGGTCACCGTGCCGAACTCGCGCCCGCGCGTGCCCAGCCGCTCGCCGGTCTCATTGTCCTGCTCGGTCGGAAAGGGGCCCGATCCGACGCGCGTCGTATAGGCCTTGGCGATGCCCAGCACGAAGCCGACTGCGCCCGGCCCCAGTCCCGATCCCGCCGCGGCGGTGCCCGCCACCGTGTTCGACGAAGTGACGAACGGATAGGTGCCGTGGTCGATGTCGAGCAGCACGCCCTGCGCGCCTTCGAACAGGATGCGGCGGCCGCGCGCGCGCGCCTCGTGCAGCGTCCGCCACACCGGCTGGGCATAGGGCAGGACGAAGCCGGCGATCTCCTCGAGCTGCGCGGTCAGCGCGGCGCGGTCGATCGGCGCTTCGCCGAAGCCGGCGCGCAGCGCGTCGTGGTGCGCGCTCAGCCGGTCGAGCTGCGGCCCCAGGCTGTCGAGATGGGCGAGGTCGCACACCCGGATCGCGCGGCGGCCCACCTTGTCCTCGTACGCCGGGCCGATCCCGCGCCGCGTCGTGCCGATCTTGCCGGCGCCGCTGGCGTCCTCGCGCAGTCCGTCGAGGTCGCGGTGAAAGGGCAGGATCAGCGGGCAGGTGTCGGCGATCATCAGCGTGTCGGGAGTCACTTCGACTCCCTGCCCGCGCAGCCGTTCGATCTCGTCGCGCAGCGCCCAGGGGTCGAGCACCACGCCGTTTCCGATCACGCTCGGGGTGCCGCGCACGATGCCCGAGGGCAGCAGCGAGAGCTTGTAGGTGTTGTCGCCCACCACCAGCGTGTGGCCGGCATTGTGCCCGCCCTGAAACCGCACGACCACATCGGCGCGCTCGGCGAGCCAGTCGACGATCTTGCCCTTGCCTTCATCGCCCCACTGGGCGCCGATCACTGCGACGTTCGCCACTATTCCGTCCTCGAAGCGGGCCCCGCGGCCCCGAGCTTGGCGCCCTAGTCGCCCCGTCGCGTCGCGGCAACCTCAGCCGTCGATCGCGGCGCGCACGCGATGCGCCAGCGCATCGAAGTCGAACGGCTTGGCGAGCACCGCTCCCGCGTCGCTGTCGGGCGCCGGTTCGCTCTCGCGCGAATAGCCGGTGGTGAACAGCACCTTGAGGTCGGCGATGCGCTCGCGCGCCTTGGCGGCGAGTTCGCGCCCGGTCATTTCGGGCATCACCATGTCGGTGAAGAGCAATGTCGCTCGCTGTCCCAGATCGAGCAGCCGCAGCGCCTCGGGCCCGTCGCGTGCGTCGATCACCGTATAGCCCAGCTCGCGCAGCGCCTCGACCGAGAAGCTGCGCACGCGGTCCTCGTCCTCGACGACGAGGATCGTCTCGCCCCGGCGCGCGCGCGGCGCCGCGGGGCGCGCGGTCGCGGCAGGCGCATCGGGCAACTGGCCGCCGCTGTGGCAGGGCAGATAGACGCGCACCGTCGTGCCTTCGCCCGGGGCGGTTTCGACTCGGATCTGCCCGCCCGACTGGCGCACGAATCCGAACACCTGGCTCAGCCCCAGCCCGGTGCCCTTGCCGACGCCCTTGGTGGTGAAGAACGGCTCGAACGCGCGTGCCGCCACGTCGGGCGGCATGCCGCAGCCGGTGTCGCGCACCGCGATCTGCACATAGTCGCCCGGCGCCAGGTCATAGGCGGCACGGTCCTCCTCGCGCAGCGTCACGTTCGCCGTCTCGATCGTCAGCGTGCCGCCCTGGGGCATCGCGTCGCGTGCGTTCACCGCCAGGTTGAGGATCACATTCTCGAGCTGGTTGGGATCGGCGAGCGCGTGCCACACGGTGCGCGGCAGGATCGTCTCGACGGTCACATCCTCGCCCAGCGTCCGCACCAGCAGCTCGATCATGCCGGCGACCATGTCGTTGGCGCTGACCGGCACCGGCTTCAGCGGCTGCTGGCGTGAAAAGGCGAGCAGCCGCTGGGTCAGCGCCGCCGCCCTGCTGGCCCCGTCGCGCGCCGCGGTGACATAGCGGTCGACATCGGTCTGCCCCTGGGCGAGCCGCCGCTCGAGCAGGTCGAGCGCGCCGACCACCACCGCCAGCATATTGTTGAAATCATGCGCGATGCCGCCGGTCAGCTGGCCCACCGCCTCCATCTTCTGCGCCTGACGGAGCTGTTCCTCGGCGGCCATCAGTTGGCGCGTCCGCTCCTCCACAGCCTGCTCCAGCTCCTGCCGCGAGCGGGCGAGCACTTCGCGCGCATCGACGATCTCCTGCACGTCGGTACAGGTGCCGAACCAGCGCGTGATGGCGCCATATTCGTCGCGCACCGCCTGCGCGCGGCCGAGCACCCAGCGATAGTGGCCGCTGTGGTGCCGCAGCCGGTATTCGATGTGATAGGGTTCGCCGGTCTCGAGGCATCGGCGCCACAGCTTCACGGCGCGCGGCTCGTCGTCGGGATGGAACACGCCGGCCCACATGTCGCCGTCGGTCGATCCGTGGGGCACGCCGGTATATTCGTACCAGCGATCGTTGAAATAGTCGTGGTACCCGTCGGGGCGCGTCGCCCAGATCATCTGGTCGATCGAATTGGCGATCGCGCGGAACTTCTCCTCGCTCTCGCGCAGCGCCGCGGCGGCACTGACGCGCTCCACTGCGTCCCACGAGATTTCGGCGACCGCTTCGATGAACGCCACTTCCTCGGCCGTCCAGTCGCGCGGCTCGGCCTGGTTGGCGTAGAGACTGGCTACCCAGCTGCCGCCGCGCAGCAGCGGCACGCCCACCGCGGCGGGAGAAAGCTGCGCGAACTCGGTGCCGGGATAGTCGGTCTGCGAGTCGCGAGTCACCACGCTGCGCCCCGAGCGATAGCGCTCTACCGCCGATCCCAGGATATCGACGCTCATCGTACCCTGCATCGCCGGCAGCGATCCGTTCGTCCACGACGGTCCGAACTGCAGGATGCCGTCGCCGACGACGCGATAGAAGCCGACTCGGTCGAGCCCCATGCGCTGGGCGAGCGCGGCCGCGGTGAAGCGCATGATCGCCGCCGGCGTGTCGAGCGTCCGCTGCCGTTCGGCGAGCGCATAGATGAAGGTCTGCGCCTCGTTGGCGATCCGCAGCTCCTCGGCCGCCAGCCGCGCCGCATCCTCGTTCGCGCGGCGCGCGGTGATGTCGTAGCTCACGCCGGGAAAGCGGACCGGCATGCCCGCCTCGTCGAAGAAGCCCCGGCCCTGCGTCAGCAGCCACCGCACCTCGCCGTCGGGGCGCAGTACGCGATATTCGATCGACAGCGTCTCGTGCTTCTCGACCGCCGATTCGATCGCGCCGCGCACCCGGTCGCGGTCGTCGGGATGGACGAGCTGGTAAAAGCCCTCGATCGTCGTTCCCTTGGCCAGCCCATCGGGATCGACTCCGAACAGCTTGGCGAACCGTCCGTCGCCGCGCAGCCGCCCGGTGCGTCCGTCCCATTCCCAGGTGCCGATTCCGGCCGAAGCGTCGAGCGCCAGCTGCAGCCGCTCCTCGCTTGTGCGCAGCGCGGTCTCGGCCTCGGCGCGCTCGGTCACGTCGGTCGCCTGGATGAAGATGTCGGTGGTGTTGCCGCGCGCGTCCTTGATCGGCTGGAACACGAAATCCAGGATGCGCGTCTCGGCCGGCGCGTCGGCGGTGCGCTGGAGCTCCACCGGTGTCGCCGTGGTGCGAAACGCCTCGCCCGTGCGGTACACCGTGTCGAGCACTTCGACATAGCCCTGTGCGACGACTTCGGGCAGCGCCTCGGCAACTTCGCGTCCGATCAGGTCGCGCGCGCCGACCAGCTCGAGATAGGCGGGATTGGCCAGTTCGAACCGGTGCCGCGGCCCGTGGAGCAGCGCGACCGCGCCTGGCGCCTGCTGGAACAGCTCGCGCATCCGGTCGACTTCGCTCTTGCGCGCGTTCTCGGCGAGCACCACCCGCGTCGTTTCGTTGCCCTGGTTGAACACGCCGGCGATCGCGCCGTCCCGATCGCGAATCGGCGTGAAGCTGTAGTTCCACCACGTGTCCTGCGGCCGTCCCTCGCGCACCATCGGCAACCGCTGGTCGAACGCCGCGATTCCCTTGCCGGTGCGCAGTACTTCGTCGAACTGCGGCGCGATCACGCTCCAGATGTCGCCCCACACTTCGCGTGCCGGGCGGCCCAGGCACCAGGGATGCCGCTCGGCCGGGATCGGCGCCCAGGCGTCGTTGTAGAGCAGCCGCAGATCGGGGCCCCAGTAGATCGCGGTGGGAAAGCTCGATCCCAGGCAGATGCCCAGCGCCGATCGCAGCGCCTGCGGCCAGCGATCGGGCGTGCCCAGCGGGTTGTCCGACCAATCGTGCTCGCGGATGCGCCGGGCCATGTCGCCGCCGTGATCCAGGAATCGTAGCGACGGGTTCATGGCAGACAGCGTTGCGAGGTGGCGGGATGGCTGTCAACCGTCGTGGCCGCGCGCGCCTCGAAAACCTCGACAGGATCGCGCAGGCCCCTATGTGAATGGCAAGAGAGGAGAAACACCGCATGAAACTCGCCAGCCTGAAGCACGGTCGCGACGGCCGCCTCGTCGTCGTCTCCGACGATCTCGCCTGGTATGCCGATGCCGGCGCGGTCGCGCCGACGCTGCAGGCCGCGCTCGACGATTGGGATCGGCTGGAGGGCGATCTGCGCAACCTCGCGACCGACCTCAACCATGAGGCGATCCCGCGCGAGCGCTTTCACGAGCGCGAAGCGGCGGCGCCGCTGCCGCGCGCCTTCCAATGGGCCGATGGCTCGGCCTATGTGAATCACGTCGCGCTCGTCCGCCAGGCGCGCGGCGCCGAAATGCCCGAGAGCTTCTGGCACGATCCGCTGATGTATCAGGGCGGGTCCGATGGCTTCCTCGGCCCGCGCGACGATATCCCGCTCAAGGACGAAAGCTGGGGCTGCGATCTCGAGGCCGAGGTGGTGGTCGTCACCGGCGACGTGCCGATGGGGGTCTCGGCGCGGGACGCGCTCGATCACGTCCGCCTCGTCGGCCTCACCAACGACGTGTCGCTGCGCAACCTGATCCCCGGCGAGCTCGCCAAGGGCTTCGGCTTCTTCCAGTCCAAGCCGGCCAGCGCGATGTCGCCGGTGTTCGTCACGCCCGATGCGCTCGGCGACTGGTGGCGCGACGGCAAGCTCCATCGCAAGCTGATGGTCGATTTGAACGGCGAACCGTTCGGCCGCGCCGAGGCGGGCGAGGACATGACCTTCGATTTCGGCACGCTGATCGCGCATGCCGCCAAAACGCGAAACCTCGGCGCCGGCACGATCATCGGCTCGGGCACCGTCTCCAACCGCGATGCCGATGGCGGCCCGGGCAAGCCGATCGCCGACGGCGGCGTCGGCTATTCGTGCCTCGCCGAAGTGCGCACCGTCGAGACGATCCTCCGTGGAAAACCGGAAACCTCATTCCTGAAGGCCGGCGATACGGTGCGCATCTGGGCCGAAGACGATCGTCACCACCCCATTTTCGGGGTGATCGAGCAGACGGTGACTGCCCTATAAAGGACTCTGCCCTCGCTCGATTCGTCCTGAGCCTGTGAAGGGGGTGGGGCGGTCGCGCGAGCGGCTGAAACAGGAGAGGGACGAACCACAGGAGTCGCGCATGCGCCTCTCGTTTTGGTTGAAGCCAGTGGCAGCATTTCTAGCGGCATCGCTTCCCGCGGCCTGCGCCGGGCCCCAGACGCCGCTCGCGCTGGTCGCGACGACGGCCGACACCGCTTCGGTCGCGACTCCGGCCGATCTCTACGGCGATCTGTTCGTCCAGGTGCAGATGCGCCGCATCTTCCCGGACGGGAAGACCTTCGTCGATGCCGTTCCACGGCGCGAGCCCGCGGCGATCCTGGCGGCGTGGCGCGAACGCGATTTCGCCGGAGACGATGCCGCGCTGCGCCGCTTCGTCCTCGACAATTTCGATCTGCCCGCGGCCGATGCCCAGCCGACGCCGTCGCTCGTGCGGCGCGGCCCGGCGCTGCCGCTCGAATCGCATATCGGCGCGCTCTGGGCGCATCTCACCAAGCCGCCGGTCGTGTCCGAGCGCGGCAGTTCGGCGCTGGCGCTGCCCGAGCCGTTCGTCGTGCCCGGCGGGCGCTTCCGCGAGCTCTATTACTGGGACAGCTATTTCACGATGCTCGGGCTCGCGCGCGACGGGCGCGACGATCTCATCGAATCGATGCTCGCCGATTTCACTTCGCTGGTCGATCGCTTCGGCCATGTGCCGAACGGCACGCGCACCTATTACGTCAGCCGGTCGCAGCCGCCCTTCCTCTATCTGATGGCCGAGCTGTCCGCCGAGCAGGACCGGGCGGTGCTCGAGGCCCGGCTGGCGGCGCTCCGGGCAGAGCATGATTTCTGGATGCGCGGCGCCGATCGGCTCGGCGATTCGGTTCCGGCGGCGGCGCGTGTCGTGCGGATGCCCGACGGCGCGCTGCTCAACCGCTATTGGGACGATCGGGACACGCCGCGCGACGAAAGCTATCGCGAGGATGTCGAGACGGCGGCCGAAAGCGGACGGCCCTCGGCGGAGGTCTATCGCCATTTGCGCGCTGGCGCCGAAAGCGGCTGGGATTTTTCGTCGCGCTGGCTGGCGGACGGCCGCACGCTGGCGAGCATCGACACCACCAATATCGTGCCGGTCGATCTCAACAGCCTGCTCTATGGGCTCGAGAGCGCGATCGCCGAGCGGTGCTGGACGCTCGGCGATACGGCGTGCGGCGATCGCTATGCGCGCGCCGCCGAAGCGCGCCGGGTGGCGATCGAGCGCTGGCTGTGGAGCGAAGGCGAGGGGCGCTACGGCGACTGGGATATTGCGCGCGGCGGGATCCGACCGGGCGTGACCGCGGCGACGCTCTATCCGCTGTTCACTGGCGTGATCGAGGGCGGGCCGCGTGCCGATGCCGTGGCGGCGGCGGTCGAGGCGAGCCTGCTCGCGCCCGGCGGGCTGCGCACGACGACGGTCGACACGGGGCAGCAATGGGATGCGCCCAACGGCTGGCCGCCGCTCCAGTGGATCGCGGTCGAGGGGCTGCGCCGCACCGGCCATCCCGAACTGGCGCGGGCGGTTGCCGACCGCTTCCTCGGCACGGTGGTCCGCACCTATCGCGAGACCGGCAAGCTCGTCGAAAAATATGATGTCGAGGCGGTTCGGCCGGGCGGTGGCGGCGAATATCCGCTGCAGGACGGCTTCGGCTGGACGAACGGCGTCACGCGCGCGCTGATGGCTGAATATGGGTTGCCCGGCGAATAGGCGCGGCGGCGCTGTCCTACACGGCGCGAATCTGCCATGCTCGCCTCGCGCGATCGGGTTCGCGCAACAAAGGATCGGCTGAAGGAAATTTTCGCAAAGAATTAGTGCGAAAACCGCGAAGCGAAGCGGCGACTCAATGGAAGTCACGCGACTTGAATCGAATCGCCTCTTCGGGGTCCGTGCCATCGGCGTGCGGCTTGAAATACAGGTCGCGCGGGCGAATCCGGTCGCGCTGGTCGGGGCCGCCGCGATGCGCTCCGTCGCCGGGGCCGGTGAGGTCGGGCAGGTCTAGGTCGCCGATGCTGCGCAGCATGTCCGATCGGTCGACGATCCGGTCGGTGATGACGTGGATCACGATGCCCTCGCGCTGCACGCGCCCGCGGATCGAGATCATCGCGGCGGACATGATGGTCCGGCGCTGCGCCTCGAACCGGTCGGGCCAGACGATCGCATTGGCGGTGCCGGTCTCGTCCTCGATGGTGATGAACAGCACGCCCTTGGCGCTGCCCGGCTTCTGGCGGACGAGGATCACGCCCGCCACGTCCACTCGCGCGCCGTCCTTCATCCGGGCGAGGTCGGCGCAGCGGACCACCCGCTCCGCCGCCAGCTGGTCACGCAGGAAGTGCAGCGGATGCGCCCGCAGCGACAGCTGGGTCGTGCGATAATCCTCCACCACTTCGCGGCCGGCCGATAGCGGGTCGAGCGCCACCGGCGCCTCTTCCCCGCGTTCCAGCGCATCGGCGGCGGCGAACAGCGGCAGCGGCTTCTCGCCCAATCCCTTGATTGCCCAGAGCGCCTGGCGCCGGTCGAGCCCCAGCGATGCGAAGGCGTCGGCGCGGGCGAGCTTCTCCAGTGCGGCGAGCGGAACGCCCGATCGCCGCCACATGTCCTCCACGCTGGCGAACGGCCGTTCGCTGCGCGCGCCCAGGATACGCGCGGCATCCTGGTTCGACAGGCCATGGACGATCCGCATGCCGAGCCGCAGGGGCAGCAGCCCGTCCTCGGGGCCATCCTCCACCAGCGTGTCCCATCGGCTGGCGTTGACGCACACGGCACGCACCACGACGCCGTGCTCGCGCGCGTCGCGCACGATCTGAGCGGGTGCATAAAATCCCATCGGCTGCGCATTGAGCAGCGCCGCGCAGAAAATGTCGGGATGGTGGTGCTTCATCCAGCAGCTCGCATAGGCGATCTTGGCGAAGCTCGCCGCGTGGCTTTCGGGAAAGCCGTAGCTGCCGAAGCCCTCGATCTGCTTGAAGGTGCGCTCGGCGAAGTCGCGGGCATAGCCGCGCGCGACCATTCCCTCGACCAGCTTGTCGCGGAAATGGCTCACGCCGCCGGTGAACTTGAACGTCGCCATCGATCGCCGCAGCGCGTCGGCTTCGGCCGCGGTGAAGCCCGCGCCGACGATCGCCACCTTCATCGCCTGTTCCTGGAACAGCGGCACACCCTTGGTCTTCTGGAGCACCGCGCGCAGTTCCTCGGAGGGGTATTCCTCCTTCTCCTTGCCTTCGCGCCGGCGCAGATAGGGATGCACCATGTCGCCTTGGATCGGCCCGGGTCGCACGATCGCCACTTCTATGACGAGATCGTAGAATTCCTTTGGCTTCATCCGCGGCAGCATCGCCATCTGCGCGCGGCTTTCGATCTGGAACACGCCCAGCGTGTCGGCGCGCTGGATCATCTCGTATACGGCGGGATCGTCGTCCTGCAGGTCGGCCATGCCCACGCGCAGCCCCTTGTGTTCCTCGAGCAGCTCGAACGCGCGCCGCATGCAGCCCAGCATGCCGAGCCCGAGGATGTCGACCTTCATGAAGCCGAGCTCCTCGATATCCTCCTTCTCCCATTCGACCACCCAGCGATCGGGCATCGAGGCGGGTTCGATCGGCACCAGATCGTCGAGCCGGTCGCGAGTGAGGACGAACCCGCCGGGATGCTGCGACAAGTGGCGCGGCGTGCCGATCAGCTGGCGCGCGAGATCGAGCGTCAGCGCGATCCGCGGATCGGTGGCGTCGAGGTTCAGCGCCTCGACATGGCGCTGCTCGACACCTTCGGAAGACCAGCCCCAGACTTGACCCGCCAGCGCTCCGGTGAGGTCTTCAGGCAGGCCCAGCACCTTGCCCACCTCCCGCACGGCGCCGCGACTGCGGAAGCGGCTGACGACGGCGGTCAGCGCGGCATGATCGCGGCCGTAGGTCTGGTAGATCCATTGGATCACTTCCTCGCGCCGCTCATGCTCGAAATCGACGTCGATGTCGGGCGGCTCCTTGCGCTCGGTGGAAACGAAGCGCTCGAACAGCAGCTCGTGCTGCACCGGATCGATCGACGTGATGTCGAGCAGATAGCAGATCATCGAATTGGCGGCCGAACCGCGTCCTTGGCACAATATCCCCTGGCTGCGCGCATATTCGACGATCGAATGGACGGTGAGGAAATAGGGCGCATAGTCGAGCTGCGCGACAAGGCTGAGCTCGTGTTCGAGTTGCGCGGCGTAGCGGGGTGCGTCGGGAAATCGCCTGGCCAGCGCCTCGCGGGCGAGCTTTTCCAGCGCCTGTTGCGGAGTTCGGCCCGACATCACGATTTCGTCGGGGTACTGATACTGCAGCTCGCGCGGCGAGAAGGTGCAGCGCTCGACGATTGCCTCGACTGCGGTGAGCGCCTCGGGATGCGCCGCGAAACGGCGCGCCATCTCGGCAGGCGGTTTCAGGTGGCGGTCGGAATGGCGCTCGCGGGCGAAGCCGAGCGTGTCGATCCTGGCCTTCTCGCGGATCGCGGTGACCACGTCCTGCAGCATGCGCCGGTCGGGATGGTGATAGAGCACGTCGCCCGTGGCGAGCGGCGTCAGCCCGTGCGCGCGGGCGGCCTCGCTCAGCCGGTGAAGGCGCAGCGCATCATTCGGACGGCGATGGTGGCTGAGCGCTACATGGCCGTTGCCACCGAAGATGTGGGCCATCCAGCGCAGCGCCACAGCATCCCCGAAATCGGCCAGGCCCGGCACCAGCGCCGCGACCAGCCCGTTGCCATGCTGCGCAATATCGTCCCAGTGGAGGAAGCACTGTCCCTTTTCACCGCGTTGTGTGTCGGCGCGATGCTTGCCGAGCGTGAGAAGACGCGTGAGCCGGCTCCAGGCGGCGCGATCCTGCGGCCAGACGAGCAGCGAATGGCCGCTGACGAGATCGAGTCGGCATCCCGCAACCAGCCGCACGCCGGTCTGTTCGGCGGCGACCAGCGCGCGAACGATTCCGGCGACGGAGTTGCGGTCGGTGATGCCGAGCGCAGGCATCTCCATCGCCGCCGCCATCGCGAACAGCTCCTCGCACGACGAGGCGCCGCGCAGGAAGGAGAAGTGCGTCGTGACCTGAAGCTCGGAGTAGGTCATGCCGCCCTGCGCCTCTCCACCGGAGAAAAGGACTTGCAGTGCGTCACCCGAAAACGCCGTGCAGATACCAACGCATGTCGCCGCTCACCGCGCGCTCGCCGTCGCCGCGGCGGAACAGCCAGTAGCGGCGGCCCTGCTCGTCCTCGACGCGATAGTAGTCGCGCGTGGCATGCACCTCGCTCAGCCGCTTCCACCATTCGCCATGGATGCGCTCGGGACCATCGGCGCGGACGATGCGATGCGTTTCGCCACGCCAGGTGAAGCGGCGCGGCGGCTGATCCGGAAGCAGCGCGAGCACGTCATCGACTTGCTCGGGACGGTGCAACAGCCGAGTCGGGCGCGGCCAGCGTGCATGCCAGGGCGGCAGCGCCGCGCCGGTATCGAGTTGGCGCACGTCGTCGATGCGCCGGCGCTCGACAGGGGGAGCGGGCGGATCGAGCACAGGCCTGTGCGCCGCGGAGCGCTCGGGTACGTCGCTTTCCACGGCGCGCATGCGCCACATATGCGCGGTGCCGATGCGGGTCGCCAGCGTATCGACCAGCGGCGCCAGATCGGGAACGCTGTCCTCGGCGTCGAGCCGGTCGGAAAAGGAAGAGGGCCCCAGCGGTTCGGCACGCCGGACATGAAGTGTGATCGAATCGATGCCGAAGCCGGGTTCGATCTCCTCGATGCGACGGGCGAGCAGCCGCACGAGATGCGCAGGATCGCGGCTGGCGCGGGCAAGGCCGATGCGGATGCGCTGTGGAACCCCGTCGATGCGTTCGGCGACGAACTCGATGCGCCGTGCGCCGAGCCCCGCCTGCGCCAATGCGTTGGCGAGCTCAGGCACCAGCTGGCCGAGCCAATAGGCGATGCCTTCGGCGCTCAGGACCGGTTCGGCGAAGCGGCGACCGGCGAGAATATGTTCCTGCGGGATGATCGGATCGAGCGGTTCGGGAGCGAGCCCCAGCGCTTGGTCGAGCCGTTCGGCGAGGCCGCGACCGAAACGGCGGACCAGCGGCGCGCGCGGCATGGCCGCGAGCGTGCCGATGCGATCGACGCCCAGCCGGCGGAGCAGTTCGACTGCGGTGGGCGCTATGCGCAGCGCCTCTGGTGGAAGTGCGGCGATCGCGGTGCGGTGCGCACCCGGAGGGCAGAGCAAGACCGGCTCCGGCATCCGGGTGACCAGCGCCCATGCCGCGCCCGCCGTGTCGGCCACGGCGATGCGCGCAGCATAGCCGCGCCGCGCGAGCAGCCGCAGGATGCGCCGTGCCATCGCCTCTTCGCCGCCGAACAGATGTGCCACGCCGGTGAGATCGAGGAACAGGCCGTGTTCGCCGGCGCGTGCGACCAGCGGCGACCAGCGCCGCGCCGCAAGAACGGCAAGGCGGCGGAGCGCTTCCGCGTCGCCCTGTGGATCGGCAGGATGCACTTCGAGTCCGGGAAGCTGCGCGCGGGCGCTTGTAAGCGCCATGCCGGGCACGATCCCGAGCGCACGAGCAGCCGGGCAGGCGGTGGCGACGAGAGTACGGGTGCCGACACGATGCGACGTGACGAGAGGCAGGGTTGCTTTTGGCAATGGGGAAATCGGTGGATGGGCTCCTCCTCGCCCGTTTTCCGCGTGCGCAGCTTTGAACGGATGCTCCGCCGCTTCGCTGCGGCGGCCGAGCTCGCGCATTCTGGGCCGCTGGTGCGCCGGCAGCGCGTCGATCTCTTTGGCGCGTTCGGCGCGTGCCCAGCGGGCGCCAGGGCGGAATCCCGCCTCGCGCGGTACCGAACAGGCGTTCAGCCGCTCCGTCGCTGCCGCTGCTGCCAGCGGAGCGGCATCCACTGTACCGCGGCGCTCAGGCGGCGCGGCGGTCCGCTCCGCCTGCCGCAGCCGGTCGATCGGCCAGTTTGGCAGGTAGAGCGCAGCGACCCGTTTCATCGCACGCCTCCAAAATCCAGTCCGCAGGCTCGCCGCCCTTTTGACGGACGAGCGAAACCTTCCAGCGCGCACGGCCTACGCCTTCCACCGGCAGCGGAGTCGATGGGGCCGCGCCGATGCGCCAGCGCGTCACCGCAGCCGAAGGCGCGCCCAGCGGATTGCCCCCGCTCCGCCCATGCCGCTTGAGCAGCAGCGCGATCGTTCGCCCACCTTCGGCTGCGAGTTGCAGCCGGCGCGTCGCGGTCATGTGCGCACGCTTCACTTCGCCGATCACTGCGCCCAGGCCGCGGTGGCGCAGCCCTTCCTCCATCAGCGCCAGCACCTCGGCGTCGTCGGAAGCCTCGGCATAAAGCACGCGCCGCGCCTCGAGCCCTGCCTGGGCAAGGCCGGGTGCAAACAGGTCCCGCCGCCGCACGACCCAGAGCACCGGGCCGAAGGCGCGCCCGGCGATCCCGCTGAGGAACAGCGTGGCGGAAGCATCATCGGCCAGATCGGGAGTCGCGCCGGCGATTTCGTGCAGGGCGTCGAGCCGCAGACCGGTGCTCGCCAGCTTTGCATCGACCGCGCCGATTCCGAAGGGCAGCACCGGGCGCTTTCGAAAGCCCTGCGTCTCGATCGAACGTAGGGTTTCGCGGAGGTCGGCGAGAGCGGCGGCATCGGCCATGTGGAACAAACGACTCGAATCGGAACAAGTGTTCCTATTCTGTTCCAACCTGCCGGAGAGTCAACGCCGTTCGGAGCCCCTGCCGCGCCTGCTGCGTTGGCCTCTCACGGCTGCCGTGAAACAGGGGAAGATCATGCAGGATGATTTCATCGCGCTTGCGCTGGGTGTGGGATTGGTGGGTCTGCTCGGCATCATCCACCACTATGGTATCCTCGCGACGCGCCGGATCACGCCCGATCCCAATAAGAAGGCGCATCTTTCGATGCTCACTCTCTTTCCCGCGCTCCTGCTGCTCCACCTCTTCGAAATCGCGCTGTTCGCCGGCGTCTATTACGAAATCGCGCGCTGGCCGATGTTCGGCGAACTTGCGGACACCTATCCGCGCACCTGGAGCGACTATCTCTACTTCTCGGGAATCAACTTCGCCACATTGGGCTATACCGAACTCAAGACCGACGGACCGATCCGGCTCGTCAGCATGATGCAGTCGCTCGGCGGATTCATGATCATCACCTGGTCGGCGACCTTCATCTATTCGGTATGGGGCGATCAATGGCGCAAGGACTGAGACCCAGGACGTCCACGTAGCGCTCAGTTGCCATTCAGGCGCCTTGTCCTACTATGGCACCCATTGTTCCAGAATTCCGGAGAAATGAATGTCCTTCCGCTTGCGGATCGCGCTTCTCGCCACGACCTCGGTGCTCATGACCAGCCCCGTTACGGCCTCGACCCTGCAGACCGATCCCACCGAAACCGTTGCCGCACAGCAGGCTGCAGTCGATCCGGCGCCACTGCTCGAACCCTGGACCGGCCCCTATGACGGCGTGCCGCCCTGGGACCGCATCACTGCCGACATGTTCCCCGCAGCCTTCGAGGCCGCGATGGCGAATGCGCGCACCGAGTTCGCGGCGATCCGCGACAATCCGGCGGCGCCCACCTTCGAAAACACGATCGAGGCGCAGGAGCGCTCGGGCGCGCAGCTCGGCCGGCTTTTCTCGGCATGGGGCGTGTACCAGTCGAATCTCGCCACTCCAGAAGTGCAGGCGATCGCGCGCGAATGGAGCCCGAAGCTCTCCGCCTTCTTCACCGAGCTCAGCCTCGATCCCGAGATGTTCGCACGCGTAAAGGCCGTGTACGACAATCGCGAGCAGGCGAACCTCACGCCGCAGCAGATGCGGCTGCTCGAGCGCACCTATCGCGATTATGTCACGTCCGGCGCGTTGCTGAACGCCGAGCAGAAGGCCGAAATCAGCCGCATCAATCAGGAACTGGCCGGCCTCTACGCCGATTTCAGCCAGAAGGTGCTGGCCGATGAGGAGACTGCGATCTTCCTCGAGTCGCAGGACGATCTCGCCGGCCTGCCCGAAAGCTTCGCGGCATCGCTGAAAGCCGAGGCGGTCGAGCGCGGCCAGCCCGACCAATGGGCGGTGAAGAACACCCGCTCGTCGATGCAGCCCTTTCTGATGTATTCCACGCGGCGCGACCTGCGCGAGCAGGTGTGGCGCGCCTATGTCGATCGCGGCGACAATGGCGGCGCGAACGACACCAACCAGACGATCGCGCAGATCCTGGCGCTGCGGCAGGAGCGCGCCGAGCTGCTCGGCTTCGAGAACCATGCCTATTACCGCATGGACGACACCATGGCGGAAACTCCCGCCGCCGCCACCGAGCTGATGATGGCGGTGTGGCCCGCGGCGGTCGCCCGGGTGCGCGAGGAGGTCGACGACATGCAGGCGCTCGCCGATCAGGAAGGCGCCGACATCGTGATCGAGCCCTGGGACTATCGCTTCTATGCCGAGAAGGTGCGCAAGGCGAAGTATGACCTCGATGAAAGCGAAGTGAAGCCGTATCTCCAGCTCGACAATATCGTCGACGCGGCATTTTATTCGGCCGGGCGGCTCTACGACATCAGCTTCGAGGAGAATACGGGGTCGATTCCCGTCTTCCATCCCGACGTGCGCACCTTCGAAGTCACCGACAACAAGAGCGGCGAGACGATCGGAGTCTTCTACCTCGACAATTTCGCGCGGTCGGGGAAGCGCTCGGGCGCCTGGGCGACGAGCTATCGCAGCCGCAGCGGACTGCGCGGCGAAGACATCGTGCTGGCCTCGAACAACAACAACTTCACCGAAGGCGCCGAGGGCGAGCCGACGCTGATCAGCCTCGACGACGCGACGACGCTGTTCCACGAATTCGGCCATGCGCTGCACAGCTTCCTGTCGGACGTTCATTATCCTGGGCTGGCCGGCACGCCGCGCGATTTCGTGGAATATCCGAGCCAGGTGAACGAGAATTGGCTGCTGACGCGCGACGTGCTCGATCGCTATGCGCGCCATTACCAGACTCGCGCACCGATGCCGCAGGAGCTGGTCGACAAGATCGAGGCCTCCTCGACCTTCAACCAGGGCTTCGACACGGTCGAATATCTGGCGAGCGCAATCGTCGACATGAAGCTGCATGACCGCAGCGAGCCGGTGACCGATGTCGACGCGTTCGAGCGCGAGACGCTGGCCGAGATCGGCATGCCGGTCGAGATCGTGATGCGCCACCGCCTGCCGCAATTCAATCATCTGTTCTCGAGCGACTCCTATTCGGCGGGCTATTACTCCTACCTCTGGTCGGAAACGATGGACGCCGACACCTGGGCCGCGTTCGAGGCGACCGGCAATGTCTGGGATCCAGCTACCGCGCAGCGCTTCCGCGACACGCTGTTGTCGACCGGCAACGAAACCGACCGCAAGGCGGCCTATCGCGCGTTTCGCGGGCGCGACCCGGACGTGCAGGCGCTGTTCCGCCGCCGCGGCTTTCCGACCGGCGAGTGACACGAGTGGGCGGTCCGGCGGTGCCGGGCCGCCTTTTCGCAGGTGCAGCGTCAGGTCAGTCCTGCTGACCTACTCGACAGCGCCGTTGAAATTTTATAACAGGCACGGAAAGTCGATTCCGCGCGTTCCATAGGACGACGCGGTTTAATCCGGAGAGTTCATGCCTGCCGCTCCTCAGCGCTCCAACCTTCCGAAGCTGTCGCTGCACGTGCCGGAACCCAAGTTCCGGCCCGGCGATGAAGTCGACTTCAGCGACGTCGACGTTCCCGCGGCGGGGAGCGCGTCGCGCCCCGATTCCGCTGCCGATCCAGCCGAGTTCCACGAGCTTGCCTATACGCTCGTTCGCGTTCTGGGCGACGACGGGCAGGCGGTGGGCCCTTGGGATCCGCGGCTCGACCCCGATACGCTGCGCATCATGCTGCGCAACATGGCGCTGACCCGCGCCTTCGACGAGCGGATGTTCCGCGCGCAGCGCCAGGGCAAGACCAGCTTCTACATGAAGTCGACCGGCGAGGAGGCCGTTGCGGTGGCGGCCGCGATGGCGCTGGCACAGGACGACATGTGTTTCCCCAGCTATCGCCAGCAGGGGATTCTCATCACGCGCGGCTATCCGCTGATCGAGATGATGAATCAGATCTACTCGAACAAGGGCGACAAGCTACAGGGCAAGCAGCTGCCGATCATGTATTCGGATCGCGAGAAGGGCTTCTTCTCGATCTCGGGCAATCTCGCGACGCAATATCCGCAGGCGGTTGGCTGGGCGATGGCGAGCGCGGCGAAGGGCGACAGCCGCATCGCCGCGACCTGGTGCGGCGAGGGATCGACTGCCGAGGGCGACTTCCATTCGGCCTGCACCTTTGCCGCGGTGTACCGGGCGCCGGTGATCCTCAACGTCGTCAACAACCAGTGGGCGATCTCCAGCTTCTCGGGCTTCGCCGGCGCCGAAGCGACCACCTTCGCCGCGCGCGCGATCGGCTATGGCATCGCCGGGCTGCGCATCGATGGCAACGATCCGCTCGCCGTCTATGCAGCGACCCAATGGGCCGCCGAGCGCGCGCGGACCAATCAGGGTCCCACGCTGATCGAGCATTTCACCTATCGCGCCGAGGGCCATTCGACGTCGGACGATCCGAGCGCCTATCGCAGCGCGCAGGAGGCGACTGCCTGGCCGCTGGGCGATCCGGTGAAGCGGCTCAAGGAGCATCTGATCGCACTGGGCGAATGGGACGAGGAGCGCCATACCGCGCAGGATCTCGAACTCGCCGAGATGGTGCGCAAGACCCAGAAGGAGGCCGAGAAGAACGGCATTCTGGGCCATGGCATGCACCAGAAGTTCGAGACGATGTTCGAGGGCGTATACGAGGAAATGCCTTGGCATCTGAAGGAACAGATGCAGCAGATGCTCGACGAGGAAGCGGCCGCGGGCCGTCCGGGGCCGAAGCGGTGACTCGGACGGTTCACCCATTACTGGCAGCGGTGGCCGCCGCGCTCCTCGGCCTGGCGCCGCATCCAGCTCTTGCGCAGGCGGTGGCCCAGGAGTCTCAGGCGGCTCTTCCCGCGAACACCGTGCCGCTTCAGGTTTCCACAGAGCGCAGCACCACGCTGACGGTCTGGGCGCCCGCGGAGCCGCGAGGGGTAGTACTGTTCTCCACCGGCTTCGGGTCCTGGCCCGAACGCTATGCGCACCTCGTGGACGCGCTGACGGCGGAGGGCTTCGCTGTGCTCGCGCCGCTCCACGTCGATTCGGTGCGATATGAGGATCGGGCGGCGTTCACGCCGCAGCAGGGTTTCATCGAGCGCTTCGCCGATATCCGGGCAGCACGCGACTATGCTGCCCGTATGTTCGAAGGTCTTCCGATCGTCGCCGTGGGGCATAGTTTCGGCTCCCTCGTCTCGCTGGGAGAGGGCGGCGCTCTCGGAGGCCTGATGCCGCTCCGCGTACCTGAGGTGCGTGCGGCGCTCGCCTTCTCCACTCCGGGCAAAATCCCCGGCCTGATCCAGCCCGACGCCTATTCGACCCTTGAAGTGCCCGTTCTTGCGGTGACGGGAACCGAAGACGTGATTCCGAGCGAAATGGGGTACGCCAGCACTCCCCAGGACCATCTCCTGCCGGTTCAGACCAGTCCGGCGCCTGCCTATGGCCTTGTGCTGCAGGATGGCGATCACGTGCTGGTCGATAATCCCGAGATGCTCGCGCGCGCCATGCCCGCGGTGCGCCTGTTCCTGCGCGGCTACGGCCAGGACGACGCCGCTGCGCGCGCGGCGCTCGCCGCTTGGCAGCCTGCCCAAGGCGACCAATTTATCACGCCCGAGAGTGCCGAATGACCGACATAGCCACCCAGGAAGCACGCATCGCTCCCACCCCCGAGCGCGAGGGCGACACCGCGCGAATGAACATGATCCAGGCGATCAACAGCGCCATGGACGTGATGATGGAGCGCGACTCCAGCGTCGTCGTGATGGGCGAGGACGTCGGCTATTTCGGCGGCGTATTCCGTGCGACCGCGGGGCTGCAGGACAAATACGGCAAGGAGCGGGTATTCGATACGCCGATCACCGAGTGCGGGATCGTGGGCGTGGCGATTGGCATGGGCGCCTATGGCCTGCGCCCGGTGCCGGAAATCCAGTTCGCCGACTATATCTATCCCGCGCTCGACCAGCTTGTGTCCGAAGCGGCGCGACTGCGCTATCGCTCGGCGGGCGAGTTCATTGCGCCGCTGACCGTGCGCTCGCCGTTCGGCGGCGGCATCTTCGGCGGTCAGACGCACAGCCAGTCGCCCGAGGGCATCTTCACGCACGTCTCTGGGCTGAAGACGGTGATTCCGGCCACGCCCTATGATGCCAAGGGGCTGCTGATCGCGTGCATCGAGGACAATGATCCGGTCATCTTCTTCGAGCCCAAGCGCATCTACAACGGTCCTTTCGACGGCAAGTACGACAGCCCCGCGAAAAATTGGGGAAGTCATCCGGGCGGCGAGGTGCCCACCGGCTATTACCGCATCCCGCTCGGCAAGGCGGCGGTGGTGCGCGAAGGAGAGGCACTGACGATCCTCTGCTACGGCACCATGGTTCATGTGGTGGCGAACACCGTCGCCGAAGCGGGCGTCGATGCCGAAATCATCGACCTGCGCACGCTGATGCCGCTCGACGTCGACACGATCGTCGAGAGCGTGAAGAAGACAGGACGCTGCATGATCGTTCACGAAGCCACTCGAACCCAGGGGTTCGGCGCGGAGTTGGCGGCGGTAGTGCAGGAGCGCTGCTTCTATCATCTCGAGGCGCCGATCGAGCGCGTCACCGGCTTCGACACTCCGTATCCGCACAGCCTGGAGTGGGCCTATTTTCCGGGGCCCGTCCGCATCGGCCAGGCGCTCAAGAAAATCCTGAAGGACTGACATGGCACGCTTCACTTTCCGCCTGCCGGACATTGGCGAAGGCATTTCCGAAGCCGAGATCGTGGAGTGGCACATCGCGGTCGGCGATCGGGTCGAGGAAGATGGCCGGCTCGCCGACATGATGACCGACAAGGCGACGGTCGAAATGGAGTCGCCGGTCGCCGGCACGGTGGTCGAGCTGGCGGGCGAAGCGGGCGACTTGATTCCGATCGGCTCTGCACTGGTGGTGATCGAGACCGAAGACGACGTCGATGTCGATGAGGAGGTCGAGGAACAGGTCGCGGCGGAGACGCCCGGCGTCGAGGAAGAAAGCCCCGCGGAGGTCGCGCCGGTCGCTTCGCCGGCGCCCGCTCCTTCGCCCGCTCCCGCTCCCGCCGAGAGCGCGGGACAGCAGGCTCCGGCCGAGCCGCGAGAGGAACATCCCGTCCTCGCCTCGCCGGCGGTTCGCAAGCGTGCCGCGGACCTGGGGGTCGATTTGTCGCAGGTGAAGCCGTCCGAGGAGGGCCGGATCCGCCACGCGGATCTCGATTCCTATCTGCGCTACGGCTCCGGGCAAGGCTATCACGCGCCGCACGTCAGCCGCGCGCGCGACGATCAGCAGGTGAAGGTGATCGGCATGCGCCGCCGCATTGCCGAGAACATGGCTGCATCGAAGCGCAACATCCCGCACTTCACCTATGTCGACGAAATCGACGTGACTGCGCTGGAGGAGATGCGCGCGGACCTCAATGCCAATCGCGGCGACCGGCCCAAGCTCACCATGCTGCCGTTCCTGATCGTGGCGATCTGCCGCACCCTCCCCGACTTCCCGATGCTCAACGCGCGCTATGACGACGAGGGCGGGGTGGTGACGTGGTCGGGCCGGGTGCACATGGGCATGGCGACCCAGACCGATGCGGGGCTGATGGTGCCGGTGATCCGCGACGCGCAGGACAAGAATGTCTGGCAGCTCGCGAGCGAGATCGGCCGCTTGGCCGAGGCAGCGCGCACCGGCAAGGCCAAATCCGAGGAGCTTTCGGGCGGCACCATAACGGTCACGTCGCTTGGGCCGCTGGGCGGAATCGCGACCACACCGGTGATTAACCGGCCCGAGGTCGCGATCATCGGCCCCAACAAGATCGTTGAGCGACCCGTGTTCCAGGGCGACGACATCGTCCGTGCCAAGCTGATGAACCTGTCGATCAGCTGCGATCACCGCGTCGTCGACGGCTATGATGCAGCGAGCTATGTCCAGGCGCTGAAGAAGCTGCTCGAAACCCCGGTGCTGCTGTTCGCCGACTGATGGGCGAGGTGGTGACGCTGCGGCAGGTGCGCAAGGCGAAGGCGCGGCGTGATCATGAGGCGAAGGCAGCCGCCAACCGTGCGCGGCACGGCCGGACCAAGGGGGAGCGCGCGGCCGAAGCGGCTGCGCACGCGAAGCTGGAGCGGACTCTAGCGGGCGCACGGCGCGAGGACTGACGTTCACGCCGGTGATTGATCCCGCGCTGGCGGCGCGAAACGAAGCTGCTCCGCGCCGTCGCGGGGGCGGCGCCTAACGCCGTTGCTGGAACGCGCCGGTGATCCGGCGCAGCGCTCCGCGCGGCATCAGCCTTGTGCTCGCCGCAACCAGCTTCGTGCGGGCGCCCGGGAATGCCACGGCCCGGTTCGCATCGAGCGCCGTGAGCCCGGCGCGCACCACTTGTTCGGCCGGTTCGGCAGCGCGGCGGAACAAGGCGCTCTGCGACAGGCCCGACAGATCGCCGAATTCAGTCGCCACCGGTCCCGGGCACAGCGCGCTGACCGAAACGCCGTGGCGCCGCACTTCCTCGTGGAGCGCCTCGGAAAGGCTGAGGACGAACGCCTTGGTCGCGTAATAGCTCGCCATCCATGGTCCCGGCAGCACTGCCGCCACCGATGCGACGTTCAGGATCGCGCCCGATCGCATCTGCACCATGCCCGGCAGCACCAGCCGGCAAAGCTCCATCACGGCGCGGCAGTTGAGATCGACCATTCGCGCGAGCTGTACAGGATCCATCTCGACGAACGGCCCGCGAAACCCGAAGCCGGCGTTGTTCACCAGCAGGTTCACTGCCAGTCCGCGCTTGGCGACTTGGCCGATCAGCGTCTCCGCGGCGCCGGTGCGCGCGAGGTCGCATGGGATCGCGGTTGCGGCCACGCCGTGGCTGGAGCGCAGCCGCTGCGCGAGCTCCTCGAGCCGCTCGGCGCGACGCGCGGTGAGGATGAGATCGTGCCCACGCTCGGCCAGCGCGAGCGCAAACTCGGTACCGAGGCCCGAGGAGGCGCCTGTGACAAGTGCGGTGCCCTTGGTAATCGCAACCTCCCGCGATTAGACCGGGCAAGCCTAGACGATTTCGAAGAGCCCCGCCGCCCCCATGCCGCCTGCGGTGCACATCGAGACGACGACCCAGCGCACCCCGCGCTTGCGCCCTTCGATCAGCGCGTGGCCGACCAATCGGCTGCCGGTCATGCCAAACGGGTGTCCGATCGCGATCGCGCCGCCGTTGACGTTATACTTTTCGGGATCGATGCCGAGCGCGTCGCGGCAGTAGAGACACTGGCTGGCGAACGCCTCGTTGAGTTCCCAGAGGCCGATGTCGGCGACAGAGAGTCCCGCGCGGTCGAGCAGCTTGGGAATCGCGAATACCGGGCCGATCCCCATCTCCTCGGGCCCGCAGCCGGCGACCTGAAAGCCGCGATAGATGCCCAGGATGTCCTTGCCCTCGGCTTCCGCCGTCTTGCGATCCATCACGATCTGCGCCGCCGCGCCGTCCGACAGCTGGCTCGCATTGCCGGCCGTGACGTGCTTGCCTTCCTTCACGAACTCTCCGTCCTTCCAGACGGTCTTGAGCCCGGCGAGAACGTCGGCCGTGGTGCCCGCGCGGATGCCTTCGTCCCGAGTGACGGTCACGGTTTCGGTGCCGGTGCGATTGCCCTGCTTGTCGAACACCGCTTTCTCGACCGTGATCGGCGCGATCTCTTCGGCGAAGGCGCCATTCTCAAGTCCGGCGGCGGCGCGCTGCTGGCTGGCAGCCGCGAACGCGTCCTGCGCTTCCCGGCTGATGCCATAGCGCTCGGCGACGATCTCCGCCGTCTCGATCATCGGGATATAGGCTGCAGGCTCTTTTTCGAGCACCGACCTGTTGGGGTAGCGCGGCGCATCCTTGGTTACGGTATGGCTGATCGACTCCATGCCGCCGGCGAGCGCGACGTCGATCTCGTCGCACATGATCGAGCGGGCGGCGAGCGCCAGTGCGGTGAGGCCCGAGCCGCACTTGCGGTCGAGCGTGAACGCCGGAACCGTGTTGGGCCAACCTGCCGCAAACACAGCCATGCGCCCGGCATTTGCGCCGGTGGTGCCCCATTGGTTGCCGACACCCCAGAAGATGTCGTCGATGCGCGCCGGATCGATCCCGGCGCGCTCGGCCGCGGCGTTCATCACGTGAGCGGCGAGCACCGGTGCCTCGGTATCGTTGAAATAGCCGCGATAGGCTTTCCCGATTCCGGTGCGGGCGGTGGCGACGACGGCGGCTTCGCGCATGGGCTCTCTCAACGTTTCGAATTTCGGGTACGGCCTTCTAGGCTATTTCGCCGAAGAAGGAAACGGCCGCTCGGGCGCGACGCGGCAGGGTGCGCCTAGCGGGGAGCTATGAAGCGGTTGTGCTAGTCGGTGAACACCGGCGCACGCTTTTCCACGTTAGCCCGGACCGCTTCCATCTGGTTGGGCGTCCGCATCACCGCCTGTTGTTCGGCACTCTCCGCAGGCAGGATCGAAGAGGCAGTACCTTCAGCCATTGTATTGGCCAGACGCTTCGCGCCGCGGATCGCTTCGGGATTGCGGCCGGCGATCGCGCGCGCCAGTTCCATCGCCGCGGCGCGCGGATCGGCGGCAAGGCGTGTGACGAAGCCGTGGCGCAGCGCCTCTTCGGCATTGAACTCGCGGGCGGTATAGACGAGTTCGCGCAGCACGTCGTCGCGGACCAGCCCGCGCCATAGCGCGAACCCCGCCATATCGGGCACGATGCCCCATTTGAGCTCCATCACCGAAAACCGGCTGCCCGGCGCCGCGATCCGGATATCGGCACCGCTCGCGACCTGAAGCCCGCCACCGAAGGCAATGCCGTGCACAGCGGCAATCACCGGAACCGGCAGCATGCGCCAGCCCCAGGCAACCTGCTGAAACCGGTTCGCGTCGCCATGGGTACGTGCGGCCAGATCGACGTCCGAGCCGATTCCCGCCATGCTGGCGAGGTCGAGCCCGGCGCAGAAGCCGCGGCCTTCGCCACTGAGCACGACCGCGCGCACTCCCTTCGCCTCGCCGAGCTGCTCGATCGTCGCGATGATCGCATCGAACATCGCGGGATCGAGCGCATTGAGCTTGTCGGCGCGCGCGAGCCGGACGTCGGCAACACTTTCTGCAATCGTTACCGTGACGCGTTCTTCGGCCATGATTACCCTCTCCGCTCGACTCCTTCCGAACGCTATCGCGGCGGGGGCGCGGCGGCAACGATGGGGTCAAGCCGATAGCCGCGCCTCCGCTCGGTCAGCAACATGGGCCGCGAGAATCCGCGATCGAGCTTCGCCCGCAGGCGCGAGACGTGAACCTCGACGACATTCGTGCCGGGGTCGAAATCTAGTCCCCATACGGCTCCGAGCAGTTCGCTCCGACTCACGCAGGCGCCCGGCCGATGCGCCAAGTGTAGCAGGAGCGCGTATTCGCGCGGCAGCAGCGGCACGGGCTTGCCTGCCCGCGCCACGCGCCGTTCGGCGCGCTCGATACGCAGTTCGCCGATCTGTAGCGGCAATTCGGGTCGCGGACGTAGCCGTGCCGCGACCCGGGCGGCGATTTCGCAGATCGCGGCGGGAAGGCCGACAACATCGTCTGCGCCGGCATCCAGCGCTTCGGCCGGACAAGCCATGGTGCCGGGCTTCAGCGCGATCAGCAGCGGCCCACCCCATCGATGACGAACCGTCGCTATCTCCGCGCCGAGATTTTCGCCGCGCGAACCCAGCAGAACCGCGGCGGGCGCGCCTTGGTCGAGCTTAGCGTCGAGCCGATGCCGCGGCAGCGTCGTCGCGCAGATGCCGCGGCGCTGCAATGCCGCACCGAGTTTTGGGACATCGACATCGCACTGGAGGATTTCGATCACGCCGTCCCTGCTAGCGCCTCTCCGCCCGAGCCCAATGGCGGTTGCGTCCGTTCCGGAGCCGAACGCCTCTGAAGCGCTTCCATCGCTGCCAGCCGCTGGCGGGCATGCCCCGCGACCAGCCCACTCGATGAATCGGCCGCCGTGACGAATATGGCGTGCGCGGCATCCGGATCAGGCGCGGCGGCGGCGAGCGCGGTCACGGCCGTGAGGCGCATTCGATCGCAGGGGTGGCGTCGTGCGAAATCGCGCGCAAGCTCCGATCCTTCGCCACCGAACTGCGCCGCCAGCGTCAGAAGTGCCTCGGCGGCGGTGCAGGTGAGCGCTTCGGCGAAAGTGCCGCTACTGATGTCGAAGCGGTATTGGTCGATCCAGGGTTGCGCCGGGTCCGACCCAAGGATGTTGAGCGATACCGAGAAGGCTTCGGGCGGAAGCTGGACATGGATGTCGCGGCTGCGGCGGTAGAGCATCAGCCGCTCCGGTTCGAGCCGGGCGCGTTCGATGAGCCGCAGCCCGGCGTGCTCCCCCGGGAGTCCGACGCGGAGATCGGGATCATATTCGTAATAGTCGCTCCAATAGCCCGGCCCGAAATAGCCGTAAGTGAGGAACGAGAAATTATGGTCGTGCGGCAGATCGTAGAAGAAGGCGGCCGTGCCGCTGGCGCGCGTGACCGGCTCGTCGCGGGCGGGCCAGAAATTTGCGCGAAGCACGTATCGACCGTTCGGCGGGCGCAGCAGGAAGACCTGGGGTCCATAGCCCGACGACGCCGACTGCGCCTCGCAGCGCGTCTTGAGCTCGGCGATCGCGAGGTCGGCGAGGAAGTCGCGGTTGCGGCCAAGCCGCGCAAGCAGCGGACCTAGGCCGGCAAAGCTATCCTCGTCCCGGACGTCGAAGGGAGTCGTCTCGAGCGCCTCGATCAGATCGTCGAGTCCGATCGCGCCGCCTCGTCCGGGATCGATCAGGCGCGGCATCGGCGCGCCTCCGCGACGCGGAGCCGTACATTCCGAAGCGTGGCTGCGGCGGCGGCCCGAACTTCCGAATTCGGGTCCTGCGCCGCCATCGTCTCCAGCCGGGGCAGCGCGGCGGCTGCGTCGAGCGCGAGCCATTCCCGCATTGCCGCCCAGCGGGCGTGAAAGGCCGGGTCGTGCGTCGCCGCGTCGAACTGGGGACCGGCGTCGGTGCGGCGGGCATTGCGAAGGAAGGTCAGCAGCATTTCGGTTCGCGAGGCGCCGTCATCGGCGCTGGCGACCCGAACCAGTGCGCCGCTTTCGACATCATATTCGCGGATCAGCGGCGCGGCGCCGGCGCGGATGGTGGCGACGAGCGTCACCAGATCACGGGTGGCACCAGTCACAAGCTGGGCCCGTGTTCGCCCGTCGGTGCGGATCACGTCGCCGTCGAGGAGACGAGTCGGCGGCAGCGGACGGCACGGCGGCGCAGTCGCGGCAGTGAAATCGGGCGCCAGCGGCTCGGCCTCCCATCGGCGGAGCACCGCGCCGCCCGCCCGGAAATAGTGCGTCACGACGATGCGGCCGGAGACCACGGCCGTCCCGGGTGCCGGGGCTGCTGCCAGAGCATCGGCCCGCAACACGCTGGCGCTGATCGAGGCAACGGGGCAGTCGAACAGGACGATGCCGGTGCGTACTGAGTCGCGGCTCGCCTTGACCGGCGGCTCAAAGAACGGATCCCCGGCGAGCGCTCCGACAAGCGGTGCGAGCAGCGCTTCGACCCAGCCGATGTCGGCGAACAGCGTCTCGGCCCGATCGGCGGCGGGTTCGGCGCGGTCGAGCGGGCAGTCGGCGAAGGCCGCGGCGAGCGCCTGCATCTCCGGGCCGCCGCGCCAGCGGCGCCCTGCGTCGAGCGAAGGCTCGCGGGCAGCGGCGATCGCCTCGCGCACTGCCCTAGACATGCCGGGCATGGCCTAGGGGTAGAGCTCGTAGATCAGATTGGCGATCGCGACGATCATCTCGAACACATCGTCCATCATGACCTCGCCGGCGCGGACGCTGCCGTACATGCCGACCTGCGTTCCAAGCTCGGCGATCTCGCCGATCCCGATCTGTACCGGTGCCATCGTTCCCCCTTTTGCGCGGCGTGGATGCCGGCGCGGCGGCAGGCTAGGCCCGACCTGCGCCTGCGCTTAGTTAAATCGCTGTAATCTTGGCGCCCGTCCTTCGGTTTGCGCGGCGCCCGGGGCCGCGCTACGGCGGAGGCGATGACCAACAACCCGCCCCCCAGCCCGATGCCTTCCTTCGATCCCGAGCGCCTGGCGCGCAGCGGGTTCGGCGGCCATGGCGGTCGGCTCGGCATTCGCTACCGCGCCCATGGCGCTGACTGGGCCGAGCTGGAACTGCCCTATGATCCGGGCCAGATCGGCCAGCCGGAGACCGGAGTGGTCGCTTCGGGGCCGGTGATCGCGCTGATGGACATGGCGACCAGCTTCGCGGTTTGGCTGCGCCGCGGCGCCTTCCTGCCGCATGCGACGCTCGACCTGCGGATCGACTATCTGCGCCCGGCGACTCCCGGCCGGACGGTGATCGGGCGCGGCGAATGCTATCGCGTGACTCGCAACATCGGCTTCGTTCGCGGTCAGGCGCATGACGGCGACCCCGACGATCCGCTCGCCCATGTCGCCGGCACCTTCATGACCACCGGGATCTGAGATGACGCTTCCCCCCTATGCCGCGCTGCTGGGCCTGACCGAAGAGCCGGGCGCCGAGGCGCCGACCTTCGTCATGCCTTTCGCCGAGGACGTGCTCGGGCGGCCGGGCTTCCTGCACGGCGGCGCGATCGGCGGATTGCTGGAAATGGCGGCGATCGGGGCGCTTCAGCAGGCGCTCGGCGAGGAAGAGGCGCAAGTGAAGCCGATCAACGTGACGGTCGACTTCATGCGCGGCGGCCGCGACAAACCGACCCGTGCAAAGGGCGTGGTCACTCGGCTGGGCACCCGCGTCGCCAATGTCGAGGCGACGGCCTGGCAGGACGATCCCGACAAGCCGATCGCCGCGGCGCGGATGAACTATTTGCTCCAGCGCTGAGCGCGCCGCTCAGGACGGCGGCGTCAGCTTCATCAGCGCGCCGTTCGCACCGCGCCCCCCGTCCTCGAGCAGCCAGATCGCGCCATCGGGCCCTTCCGCCACGTCGCGGATGCGCGTCCCCATGTCCCACTGGTCGCCCTTGGAGGCGCTGGCGCCATTGACGTCGACGCGCACCAGCGACTGGCTGGAAAGGCCGCCGAGGAAGATGTCGCCACCCCATTGCGGCCACAGCTGCCCCGAATAGATCATCAGCCCGGCAGGCGAGATCACCGGATTCCAGGAGGCCTGGGGCGGAACGAAATCGCGATCGGGCATGGTGCCGTGATCGGGGATGGGCCGGCCATCGTAATGGTCGCCGTTCGAGACGACTGGCCAGCCGTAATTCTGCCCCGGCCGGATCAGATTGACCTCGTCGCCGCCGCGCGGCCCCATTTCCTGTTCCCACAGATTGCCCGCATCGTCGAAAGCGATGCCGAGCAGATTGCGATGGCCGTAGGACCAGACCGCCGGATGAAAGCCCTGGCTGGCGAGCGGATTGCCGGGCGCCGGATCGCCATCGGGCGTGAGACGCAGCACCTTGCCCAAGGTGCCGGTCTTGTCCTGAGCGGGGTCGAGCTTTTGCCGGTCGCCGTTGGTGAAGAAGAGATGCTGGCCATCCGGAGAAAAGGCGATCCGGCCCGAATAATGGCCGTCGCCCGGCACATAGGGAGTCGCCTGGAACAGCCGCTCGACGTCCGCCAGCCGCGGCGAGTCCCCGGTTTCCAACGTACCGCGCGCGAGCACCACGCCCTTGCCGCCCTCGCCGGCTTCCGAGAAGCTGAAATAGACCAGCCGGTTCTGCGCGAAATCGGGATGGAGCACGACATCCATCAGCCCGCCCTGACCGGCGCTGTCGACCGTCGGGATGCCTGCCACCGCCTGGCGCTGCTGCCCGTCGGCCGAGACGAGGTAAAGCGTCCCCGCCTTTTCGGTGATCAGCATGCGGCCGTCGGGCAGGAAATCCATCGCCCAGGGCGAGTCGAAATCGGCGACCCGGGTGACCGTGAACGGGCGCCCATCCTGCGCGACGGGCGCGGGCGTGGTTCCGACCGGAGCAGGATCCTGCGAGTTGCCGGGAGTGCCCGAGGTGCAGGCGATCAGCGTGAAGGCAGCGGCGGCGGCGGAGAAGCGGCGCATCGAATCAGATCTCCCCAAGGGCGTGGAATGAAGGTGCAACGCGGCGCGGCGCGGCTGGTTGCGAACTCGCGGTTTTCCGCCGAAGGTCGCACAAAAGTCGCACCTCAGCGCGCACGCGCGCTCCCACGCGCGCATACGCACGCGAGGCGGCACGATGGCGCGGCGGCGCCGGTGGCAGAGTGCGAAGCGGCATCGGCGGGGAGGCTATCGCAACCACGATGGTGTAGGACAGCGGAAAATGCTCCGGGGTCTGGCGCCCGCTGCGCCGGAAGGGGCGCGGAGGTGCTCGCCGGCTCTTGCCGGGCCGCGCGGTTTCGCCTATATGCAGGGCACTTCTCGACATTGGTGACACTGGCGAGGTCGGGGCCGCAGGGCTCCGGCGCCGTAGACTTGCATCCTGGAGACCGAATGGCGGACATCGCCGCACTGACCGATTTGATCGAAGCCGAAGCCAAGGCGCTCGGCTTCGAACTGGTGCGCGTGCGCATGTTCGGCGGCACGTCCGACCCGACGCTGCAGGTGATGGCCGAGCGGCCCGACACGGGCCAGCTCACCATCGACGATTGCGCCGAGCTGTCGCGCCGCATCTCCGCCCAGCTCGACGCGCTGGAGGCCGATGGCCGCGATCCGATCGACCATGCCTATCGGCTCGAAGTCAGCTCGCCCGGGATCGACCGGCCGCTCACGCGCCGCAAGGACTTCCAGCAGTGGAAGGGGCATGAGGCGCGAGTCACGCTGATCGAGAAGATCGACGGCCGCAAGCAGCTGAACGGCGTGCTCCAGGGCCTCGACGAAGGGCGCGTCGTCATCGACGTCCGCAATTTCAAGGTCATGGACGTGGCGTTCGAGGACATCGCCGACGCCAAGCTCGTCATGACCGACGCATTGATCGAAGCAACCCAACCGCTGTCGCCCGAGGGCGCAGACAAGATCGTGGTAGAAGGATAGTCGCAATGGCCACTGCCGTTTCCGCCAACAAGGCCGAGCTGATCGCCATCGCCGATGCGGTGGCGCGTGAGAAGCTGATCGACAAGGCCATCGTCATCGAGGCGATGGAGGACGCGATCCAGCGCGCCGCCAAGAACCGCTATGGCGTCGAGAACGACATCCGCGCCAAGCTGGACCCCAACACCGGCGACCTGCGCCTGTGGCGCGTGGTCGAAGTGGTCGAAGTGGTCGACGATTATTTCAAGCAGGTCGACCTCAAGGGCGCGCAGAAGCTCCAGAAGGACGCCAAGGTGGGCGACTATATCGTCGATCCGCTGCCCCCGATCGAATTCGGCCGCATCCAGGCGCAGGCTTCCAAGCAGATCATCTTCCAGAAGGTCCGCGATGCCGAGCGCGAGCGCCAGTATGAAGAGTTCAAGGATCGCGTCGGCGAGATCATCACCGGCGTCGTCAAGCGCGTCGAGTTCGGCCATGTCGTGGTCGATCTGGGCCGCGCCGAGGGCGTGATCCGCCGCGACGCGCAGATCCCGCGCGAAGTGGTGCGCGTGGGCGACCGCGTCCGCTCGATCATCCTCAACGTGCGCCGCGAGAACCGCGGGCCGCAGATCTTCCTTTCCCGCGCGCACCCCGACTTCATGAAGAAGCTGTTCGCGCAGGAAGTGCCCGAGATCTACGACGGCATCATCGAGATCAAGGCGGCCGCGCGCGATCCGGGCAGCCGCGCCAAGATCGGCGTGATTTCGCACGACAGCAGCATCGATCCGGTCGGTGCCTGCGTCGGCATGAAGGGCAGCCGCGTGCAGGCGGTGGTGCAGGAGATGCAGGGCGAGAAGATCGACATCATCCCCTGGTCGCCCGACACCGCGACCTTCGTGGTGAACGCGCTTCAGCCGGCGAACGTCAGCCGCGTGGTGATCGACGAGGAAGAGGACCGCATCGAAGTGGTGGTGCCCGACGACCAGCTTTCGCTGGCGATCGGCCGCCGCGGCCAGAATGTGCGCCTCGCCAGCCAGCTGACCGCCAAGGCGATCGACATCCTGACCGAGCAGGACGCGAGCGAGAAGCGCCAGAAGGAATTCGTCCAGAATTCCGAGATGTTCCAGAACGAGCTCGACGTCGACGAGACGCTGGCGCAGCTGCTGGTCGCCGAAGGCTTCGGCGCGCTGGAGGAAGTCGCCTATGTCGAGCTCGACGAGCTGGCGATGATCGAAGGCTTCGACGACGATCTGGCGCAGGAGCTGCAGAGCCGTGCGCAGGAAGCGCTCGAACGCCGCGAGGAGGCGAACCGCGAGGAACGCCGCGCGCTGGGCGTGTCGGACGATCTGACGACCATCCCCTATCTCACCGAGGCGATGCTGGTGACGTTGGGCAAGGCGGGCATCAAGACGCTCGACGACCTGGCCGATCTCGCCACCGACGAACTGGTCCAGAAGAAGCGCGCCGAGCCGCGCCGGCGCAGCGATCAGGCCGCGTCGAACCGCAGCGAGGACAAGGGCGGGGTGCTCGGCGAGTATGGACTGACCGACGAGCAGGGCAACGAGATCATCATGGCCGCGCGCGCGCACTGGTTCGCCGACGAGGAAGCGCCGCTGACCGACTCGAGCGTCGAGCTGGAGCCGGACACGGGCGGGGAGGACGCTGTTGCGGAATCCGAACAATGATTGGCTTGCGCTAACCGACAGCGTTGATCCTCGCCCCGGCCGCGCGCCGGGGCCGGTGCCTGGCGTGCGCCCGGTTGCGGCGCACGACCTGCCCCGCGGCATGCGGGCGGGAGGCGCGCGATGAGCGATCCCATGCGCACCTGCGTCCTCTCGCGCGAGGAAGCGCCGCGCGACGGGCTGATCCGTCTTGCGCTGTCGCCCGAGGGCGACGTGCTGCCCGACGTCCACGCCAAGGCGCCCGGGCGCGGTGCTTGGATCGGCGTGAGCCGGGAAGAGCTGGAGGCGGCGACCGCCAAGGGACGCCTTCGCGGCGCACTGGCCCGCGCGTTCAAGACCGGCGAGTTCCGCCTGCCCGACGATCTGGCCGACCGCATCGACGCGGCGCTGCGGCGCGCGACGCTCGAGCGGCTGGGGCTCGAAGCGCGCTCTGGCGCGCTGGTGACCGGGGGCGAGCGGATCGACAAGGCGGCGCGGCAAGGCAAGCTCGCGCTGCTGCTCCATGCCGCCGACGCGAGCGCGGACGGCGCGGCCAAGCTCGCCCAGGCATGGCGGGTGGGCAGCGACCGCGAAGGCTCCGGCCTCAAGGGCTTAACATTGCCGGTCGATCGTACCATATTGTCCTTGGCCCTCGGCCGCGAAAATGTGGTACATGCCGGCCTGACCGACGCCCAGGCGGCAAAGCGGGTGCGCGATTTGCTTGCTCGCTGGCTGCACTTTATCGGACCCGATCGCGCAGATTCGCCTTGCGAACCTAAATCGCAGGACAGTGCGCCGTTGGGATCGCCTGCGACGCGAACGACCGAGACGAACGAAGGATTTTGAGTACACGCATGAGCGACACGGACAAGGAAAAGCCGAAACTGGGCACGCGCGCGCCGCTGGGACTGAAGCGCACGGTGGAGACGGGCAAGGTGAAGCAGAGCTTCAGCCATGGCCGCTCGAACACCGTCGTCGTGGAAGTGAAGCGCCGGCGTGTTCTCGGCCGTCCGGGCGAGGAAGGCGCGGCTCAGCAGCAGGCGCCGACGCCGGCGCCCGAACCGGAGGCCAAGGCGCCGCCGCAGCCGGAGAAGGCCGCGCCGCGGACACCCGCGCCTGCGCCGCGTCCGTCGGGCGACAGCCTGCTTTCGCGCCAGGAGCTTCAGGCGAAGCTGCTGCGCGAGGCCGAGGAAGCGCGCATGGCCGCGCTTGAGGAAGCGCGCCGTCGCGAGGAGCGCGAGAAGGCCGAGGCCTCCGAGGAGGAGCGCCGCCGCGCCGAGGAAAACCGCAAAGCCGAGGAAGAGGCCGCCAAGGCCGCCGCGCAGGCGCCCGAACGGGCCGAGCCGGAGGCGCGTGCGCCGGAGCCCGAAGCGCCCGAGCCTGCGCCTGCCGCGCCGACTCCTGCCCCCGCGGAAGCGAACCGCGCGCTGGGGCTCGACCCCACGCGTCCCGCTCCGCGCCGGTTCACGCCGGTTCAGCGGCCCGAAATCCCGCGCCCCGAACCCAAGCCCGAGCCGGCTGCGGCGCGTGCTCCGGCGGCGCCGAAGCGTTCCGAGGCCCCGGCGAGCAAGCCGAGCCGCGACCGCAAGGGCGGCGACGATCGCCGCCAGTCGGGCAAGCTCACCGTCAACCGCGCCCTGGGCGACGGCGACGGCGCGCGTGCGCGCAGCCTCGCGGCGCTCAAGCGCGCCCGCGAGAAGGAAAAGCGCGCGCATCGCAGCGGCTCGAGCCAGCCGCGCGAGAAGCAGGTGCGCGACGTGCAGGTGCCCGACGCGATCACCGTGCAGGAACTCGCCAACCGCATGGCCGAGAAGGGCGCCGACCTGGTGAAGGCGCTGTTCAAGATGGGCATGCCGGTGACCGTCAACCAGACGATCGACCAGGACACCGCCGAGCTGCTCGTCGGCGAATTCGGCCATAATTTCCGGCGCGTGTCGGAAAGCGACATCGACCTTCAGCTCGATGCCGCCGAGGATCCCGAGGAGGCGCTGCAGCCGCGGCCGCCGGTGGTCACGATCATGGGCCATGTCGATCACGGCAAGACGAGCCTGCTCGACGCGATGCGCGGCACCGATGTGGTGCAGGGCGAGGCCGGCGGCATCACCCAGCACATCGGCGCCTATCAGGTGACCCAGAAGGACAAGTCGAAGATCACTTTCCTCGACACGCCGGGCCATGAGGCGTTTTCGGACATGCGCGCGCGCGGCGCGAACGTGACCGACATCGTCGTGCTGGTGGTCGCCGCCGACGACGGGCTGATGCCGCAGACGATCGAGGCGATCAATCACACCAAGGCGGCCGGCGTGCCGATGATCGTGGCGATCAACAAGGTCGACAAGCCCGACGCCAATCCGCAGCGCATCCGCGAGCGGCTGCTCGAGCACGACGTCCAGGTCGAGGCGATGGGCGGCGAGACGCAGGACGTCGAGGTGTCGGCGCTCAAGAAGACCGGGCTCGACGATCTGATCGACAAGATCCAGCTCCAGGCCGAGCTGCTCGAGCTGCGGGCGAACCCCGCCCGCGACGCCGAGGGAACGGTGGTCGAGGCCAAGCTCGACAAGGGCCGCGGCCCGGTCGCGACGATCCTCGTCAGCCGCGGCACGCTGAAGGTGGGCGACGTGTTCGTCGTCGGCGCCGAAAGCGGCAAGGTGCGCGCGCTGGTCGATGACAAGGGCCGCCAGGTGAAGGAAGCCGGTCCGGCGATGCCGGTCGAGGTGCTCGGCCTGTCGGGGGTGCCGATGGCGGGCGATCCGCTGCAGGTGGTGGAGAGCGAGGCGCGTGCGCGCGAAGTCGCCGAATACCGCCAGGGCGTCATCCAGCAGAAGCGCACGACGCAGGCGCCGGCGAGCCTCGAGAGCATGTTCTCGGCGCTCAAGGACAAGCAGGCGATCGAATATCCGCTGGTGGTCAAGGGCGACACCCAGGGCACCGTCGAGGCGATCATCGGCTCGCTCAACAAGATCTCGACCGACGAGATCCGGGTGCGGATCCTGCACTCGGGCGTCGGCGGCATCACCGAGAGCGACGTGACGCTGGCCGCGGCCAGCGGTGCGCCGATCATCGGCTTCAACGTGCGCGCCAACGCCAAGGCGCGCGAGATCGCCGAGCGGAACAAGGTGGCGCTGAAATATTACGACGTCATCTATGACCTGACCGACGACATCCGCGCGGGGATGGCTGGCGAGCTGGGCCCCGAGGCCTTCGAGACGGTGGTCGGCCGCGCCGAGATCAAGGAAGTCTTCTCGGCGGGCAAGCACGGCAAGGCGGCGGGTCTGCTCGTCACCGAGGGCGTCATCCGCAAGGCGCTCAAGGCACGCATCACGCGCGACGACGTCATCATCTATCAGGGCGAGATCGCATCGCTGCGCCGCTTCAAGGACGATGTCGCCGAAGTACGCGCGGGCCTGGAATGCGGTGTGACGTTCAGCCAGAACTTCACCGACATCAAGCCGGGCGACTATCTGGAAACGTTCGAAGTCGAGATGCGCGAACGCACGCTGTAACCGTAACGACCAAGCGATCGGGGCGGGAGCGGTCGCTGTGCGGCTGCTCCCGTCCGCGTTTTGACTGCAGGAACGAGGCTGCGACATGCGCCAGAACGACCCCAACGAAGACCGCTCGGTCCGCCTGCTGCGCGTCGGCGAGCAGGTGCGGCACGTGTTGTCCGATATCCTTCAGCGCGGCGACGTGCACGACGAGACGTTGGCGAAGCACATGGTATCGATCACCGAGGTGCGGATGTCGCCCGACCTCAAGCATGCGACGGTGTTCGTAAAGCCGCTGCTCGGCCAGCATGAGGAGGCGGTGCTGAAGGCGCTGCGCACCAACACCGCCTATCTGCAGGGCGAGGTCGCGCGGCGGGTGAACACCAAATATGCCGCGAAGCTGAAATTCCTGGCCGACGAGAGCTTCGACGAGGGCAGCCGGATCGACGCGCTGCTGCGCAATCCGCGCGTCGCGCGCGATCTGGACGGGGACGCGACCGAGGATTAGCCTTGGCAGCCGTCTCGGCCGACGTGCCGGGACGCGGCAGAATTCGAGCGGCAGGAATGATGTGATGGCAATGGGCCCGGCATGCCCCCGGTGTGGCACGATCATCCCGTTCGTGAAAACGCAGTGGGGGCTCGGAACGCCTTTTGCCTGCCGCAACTGTGACGCCAGCCTTGTCGTCCCGAAGAATCTGTGGATCGGCCTTACCGCACTCCTGCTGTTCTGGTCGGCGCAGTCCCGCGTGGAGGGGGCAGGCGCCACACTGGTGCTTCTGCTGACAATCGCGATCGCCCTGCTTGCGGCGTCATGGCTCCTGCTCAAGCCCCGGCTGGTCCCGGTTGGAGCGGATCCGGCTCCGTCGATCCCTGTCGACCCAGTCGCCTGATGGCCAAGCTCTATTTCTACTACGCCAGCATGAACGCAGGAAAGTCGACCACGCTGCTGCAGGCCGACTTCAACTATCGCGAGCGCGGCATGCGGACGATGCTGTTCACGGCAGCGATCGACGATCGTAGCGGTCCGGGCGCAATCGGATCGCGGATTGGACTGGAGGCTGAGGCGACTCCCTTCGACTCGGCGACGGACCTGCGCGCGCTGGTGGAGCGCGAGCAGCGCGCCGGGCCGGTCGCCTGCGTGCTGATCGACGAGGCGCAGTTCCTTACCGAGGAGCAGGTCGATCAGCTCGCCGGGCTGTGCGACGAATGCGATGTGCCCGTGCTCGCCTATGGCCTGCGCACCGATTTCCGCGGGCAATTGTTTCCGGGATCGGCGCGGCTGCTGGCGATCGCCGACGCGCTCATCGAGATCAAATCGGTCTGCACCTGCGGGCGCAAGGCGATCATGAACCTGCGAGTCGACACGGCCGGCAGGCCGGTGGCCGAGGGCGCGCAGACCGAGATCGGCGGAAACGAGCGCTATGTCGCGCTGTGCCGTCGCCACTTCACTGCGGCGCTGGCGGGAACCGCGCCGCTCAGCCAAGGTTCATGCACGACGTGCTAGGAGCAGGCCATGCTGACAACCCTTCTCACACTCCTCGCCGCCACTGCGCCGCTGCCAGCGCAGGAGGCCCCCCAAACCCGGCCTATCGGAGTCGAAACGCAGATCAGCTTTGCCGCCAACGGTGGGATTCGCGATTGGCGGCGCGGCCCCGAGGACAGCAACATCGTCTATCTGCAGGCGCGTAACCTGCGCTGGTACGAAGTGACGCTGACCGGGCCCTGCCTCGACAACACGAGCTTCGAGCCGATGGTCTATACGACCGGCCCCGGTGGCGCGCTCGACCGCTTCTCGCGGATTTCCTCGGCGCGCAATCCGGACCTCGTCTGCGGTGTCGAGAGCATCAAGACGAGCCTGCCGCCGGAGCAGATGCGCGCGGACGGCTGATCGCGGCACTGCTTCAGGCCTTGGGTTGGGGCGTCGCCCCGCCTAAGGCGCTGCGATGAACGGTTGGATCATTCTCGACAAGCCGGTGGGGCCCGGCTCCACCCAGGCGGTGAGCGCGGTCAAACGCGCGCTGCGCGATGCGGGCGCGCCGAAGCGCAAGGTGGGACATGGCGGAACGCTCGACCCGCTCGCGAGCGGCGTTCTGCCGGTGGCGATCGGCGAAGCGACCAAGCTCGCCGGGCGGATGCTCGACAGCGACAAAATCTATGACTTCACCATCGGCTTCGGAGTCGAGACCGATACGCTCGATCTCGAAGGCAAGCCGGTCGCGCAGAGTGACGAACGGCCGACGCAGGATGCGCTCGCAGCGGTGCTGGCTCGCTTCACGGGGCCGATCGAACAGGTGCCTCCGGCTTATTCCGCACTCAAGGTCGAAGGCGCGCGCGCCTATGATCTGGCACGGGCGGGGGAGGAGGTAGCACTTGCGACCCGAAGCGTGACGGTGCACGCGCTGGACCCCGCCTCCTCGACCGAAGCGGACGGACCGCTAGAATCGGCGACGCTCACCGCGCATGTCTCGAAGGGCACCTATATCCGCAGCCTTGCTCGCGATATCGCGCGCGCACTGGGGACGGTCGGCCATGTCACCATGCTGCGCCGCGTGAAGGCCGGGCCGTTCGGCCTCGATCAGGCGATTTCGCTGGACAAATTGGCCGATGCCGCTAAGGAGCGGCGCCTTGAAACAGTGCTTCTGCCGTTGAGGGCGGGGCTGGACGACATCCCGGCTCTATCCCTCACGCCCGGTCAGGCAGGGCAGCTCCGCGCGGGGCAGCACGTGACCGGGGCAACCGCCGACGACGGACTGGTGTTTGCGATGCTGGACGAGGTTCCGGTCGCGCTCGCCGAGGTTCAGGCCGGAATGATCCGGGTCGTCCGCGGCTTCAATCTGTAAGCAACGATGTCGAAGGAAAAGACATGTCGATCACGCAGGAGCGCAAGGACGCGCTCGTCAAGGAACACGGCCGTGCGAACGGCGACACCGGCAGCCCCGAAGTGCAGGTCGCGATCCTCACCGAACGCATCGCCAACCTGACCGAGCACTTCAAGACGCACGCCAAGGACAATCATTCGCGCCGCGGCCTGCTGATGCTGGTCAACAAGCGCCGCAGCCTTCTCGACTATCTCAAGAAGAAGGACGCAGCGCGCTATCAGGATCTCATCGCGAAGCTCGGCCTTCGCAAGTAATTCAGGAACGGCCCCCGCTCGGGGGCCGTTTCTTTATCGGCCGATGAGCAATCCGGCTCACCGCCGACCAAGTCTCCTCCGTTCGCCCCGATTTTGTCGCGGGGCTGCAATTCTTCGGACGCAGAAAGAGGAACGGGGCTTCGACAGGCCCAACCCGAACGGGTTGGGGGACACCGCATGAGCCACAAGGGCTCGCTAGCTGCCCCGGGCGCATAGGGCGTCCGGTGAAAAGGAAAGCACATGTTCAACGCGAAGAAAGTGGAAATCGAGTGGGGCGGAAAGACCCTCACGCTCGAAACGGGCAAGGTTGCCCGTCAGGCCGACGGCGCCGTGGTGGCGACGCTCGGCGAAACGGTGGTGCTGTGCGCAGTGACCGCCGCCAAGAAGGTGAAGGAAGGGCAGGACTTCTTCCCGCTCACCGTGCATTATCAGGAGAAGTTCTCGTCCGCCGGTCGGATTCCGGGCGGCTTCTTCAAGCGCGAGCGCGGCGCGACCGAGAAGGAGACTCTGGTCTCCCGCCTGATCGACCGTCCGATCCGCCCGCTGTTCCCCGAGGGATTCTACAACGAGATCAACTGCATCGCGCAGGTGATGAGCTATGATGGCGAGAACGAGCCCGACATTCTGGCGATGGTCGCCGCGTCGGCCGCGCTCACGCTGTCCGGCCTGCCGTTCCTCGGCCCGATCGGCGCCGCGCGCGTCGGCTACAAGGACGGCGAATATCAGCTCAACCCGACCGACGCCGATGTCGAGGCGGGCGATCTCGACCTGGTGGTCGCAGGCACGCACGATGCAGTGATGATGGTCGAATCGGAAGCCAATGAGCTGCCCGAGGACGTCATGCTCGGCGCCGTGATGTTCGGCCATCGCGAGATGCAGAAGGTGATCAACGCGATCATCGACCTCGCCGAACAGGCCGCCAAGGAGCCCTGGGAGCTTGCCGAGCAGGCCGACCAGTCGGCGATGAAGGCCGAGCTCAAGAAGCTGATCGGCGACGATATCGCCGCTGCCTACAAGACCACGCTCAAGTCCGACCGCTCGGACATGCTGAATGCGGCACGCGCCAAGGCGAAGGAAGCCTTCGCCGATCGCGATCCGCAGGAGCAGATGGTCGCCGGCAAGCTCGTCAAGAAGCTGGAAGCCGAGATCGTCCGTGGCGCGATCCTGAAGGATGGCCGCCGCATCGATGGTCGCGACACCAAGACGGTGCGCCCGATCGAGGCCGAAGTGCACTTCCTGCCGCGCGCCCACGGCTCGGCGCTGTTCACGCGCGGCGAGACGCAGACCATCGCCACCACTACGCTCGGCACCAAGGACTCCGAGCAGATGATCGATGGGCTGACGGGCCTCAGCTACCAGCATTTCATGCTGCACTATAACTTCCCGCCCTATTCGGTCGGCGAAGTGGGCCGCTTCGGCGCGCCGGGCCGTCGCGAAGTCGGCCATGGCAAGCTGGCGTGGCGCGCGCTGCGTCCGGTGCTGCCGACGAAGGAAGAGTTCCCCTATACGATCCGCGTCACCAGCGACATCACCGAGTCGAACGGCTCGTCGTCGATGGCGACGGTGTGCGGCGGTTCGTTGTCGATGATGGACGCCGGCGTGCCGCTCAAGCGGCCGGTGTCGGGCATCGCGATGGGCCTGATCCTCGAAGGCAAGGACTTCGCGGTCCTCTCCGACATCCTCGGCGACGAGGATCATCTGGGCGACATGGACTTCAAGGTGGCGGGCACCAGCGAAGGCATCACCAGCCTTCAGATGGACATCAAGATCGCCGGCATCACCGAAGAGATCATGAAGACCGCGCTCGACCAGGCGAAGGACGGCCGCGCCCATATCCTGGGCGAAATGGCCAAGGCGCTGGGCGAGACCCGCACCGAGCTGTCGGCGCACGCGCCGCGGATCGAGACGATCACGATCGACAAGTCGAAGATCCGCGACGTGATCGGCACGGGCGGCAAGGTCATCCGCGAGATCGTCGCCTCGACCGGCGCCAAGGTGGACATCGACGACGAGGGCGTGATCAAGATCAGCTCGTCCGACCTGTCGCAGATCGAAGCCGCCAAGCAGTGGATCCTCGGCATCGTCGAGGAGCCCGAAGTGGGCAAGGTCTATACCGGCAAGGTGGTGAACCTGGTCGACTTCGGCGCCTTCGTGAATTTCATGGGCGGCCGTGACGGGCTGGTCCATGTCTCGGAAATCAAGAACGAGCGCGTCGAGAAGGTGTCCGACGTCCTGTCCGAAGGGCAGGAAGTGAAGGTCAAGGTTCTCGAGATCGACCAGCGCGGCAAGGTGCGCCTGTCGATGCGCGTCGTCGATCAGGAGACCGGCGCCGAGCTGGAGGACACCCGTCCCGCACGCGAGCCGCGCGAGAAGGGCGAGCGTTCGGATCGTGGCGACCGTGGCGACCGGCGTCGCGACGGCGGCCGTGGCGGCCGCGGCGGTGGTCGCGACCGGGGCGATCGGGGCCCGCGCCGCGAGCGTTCGGAAAGCGGCGCGTCCGACGACGAGGGCGGCGAGGACATCGGCCTTCCTTCCTTCATCACCGAGAGCTGATCCTCACGATCATCTCGTTCGAAAGGGGCTCGGGCGACCGGGCCCCTTTTCTGTTGCGTCCGGACGATCGCTAGCAATCCGGATCGAGATCGCGCGAATGCCGCTTGTGCGGCGCGCGCATCGACCTAAACTGGCGAGCCAGGAGTATCGCGTGCCAGAAACGAGCTATACGCGGATCATGCGCGAGCATGACGAGATCGAGATGTTGAGCGGTCGGCTGAGCAATCTCGTGCGCGATCGCGCTGCGGACCCGCACGTCCTCGCAGATGCGCTGCGCCATCTGAAGGAGCTCGTGAGCGATCACCTCGATCATGAGGATGCGCTCCTCGAAACGCTGGCCGCGCGGTCGGGCACTGCCGCTCAGCGCGACAGGATCGCGCGTGCCGAACAGGAGTTCTGCGTCCTCAAGGAGAATTGGCAGCGCTTCACGCGCGCGTGGGACGCGACCGCGATCGCGGCGGATCGCTCGGGATTCGACCAATCGACACTGGCAATGCTGCCGCGCCTTCGCGATCGCGTGCGGCTGGAGAGCGAGCTCCTCATGGCCCTGGCGATGCTGGAGCGTTCGAATTCCGTCAGCCCGAGCGCGGGCGAATAGACGGAGCGGACGCCGGGCGCGAGAGCGCCGTCAGCAGCCCGTCGATGCAACACGATCGGGAGTTCCGAGCGCGGTTCCACGCGCTTGGGCGCACGGATCCTCCGCTGTAGCCGCGCAAGGCTTCGGCCGGGGCGTCGCGCGTTGGGGAAGGTCCAGGGGGTTCTGTTGCCCGGCCCCCCTGGTAGCCGCTGGAATCCGCTTCTGTTGCCCGGTGCGGTCCAACCGCGCATTTTGGAATAACCTTAGGCCGTTAGGCCGTGGGGTTACGCCGCAATAGCGAGTGCTTCGTTATCGTTGGCACTTGTGTGTATGGGCCGTCGCGGTGGTCCCATTCCGAGCGAAAACAGCGCTTTTCAACACACGTCGATCCTGGTTCGGCCCCGTCAGAAACGGTGTCCAGATACACCACCGGTTATGGTGGAGCCGCCGGGTACTGCCCCCGGGTCCGCTGCGTCTATTGAACGCCGCAGTTTATCGCTATAGCCGGGCAAGCCCGGCAGCTTCCAATATAGGGCCCGGGGAATGAATTGAAAGCCCCGGAGCGCCATCACCGCGCCACAATGATTTGGCACGAATCCAGCATCATGTTGACTCAGCGTTCCCGGTACGCGCTTCGCGCGATGCTCTTCCTGGCAGAGCAGCCCGTGGGAAGCCGTCCGATCCCGATGAACCGAATCGCCGCCGAGACGAACGTGCCGCGCAAGTTCCTCGAGGCGATTTTCGCCGATCTGCGCGACGCCGGGTTCGTCCACAGCCATCGCGGAAAGCTGGGCGGCTATTGCCTGTCGAAGCCCACTCACCTGGTGTCGCTCGGCGAGATCATCCGCGTGATCGAAGGGCCGCTGGCGCTGGTGCCGTGCGTCAGCCGGACCGCCTATCGGCCCTGCCCCGACTGCGCCGACGAGGCGAGTTGCGCGATTCGCCACGCGATGGCGCGCGTGCGCGACGAAACCGCGCGCATCCTCGACGGCACCAGCCTGGCCGATGCCGGTTCGGAGGATCTGAAAGCGGCCTGAGCGCGCGTTGCGGCGATCAGCGTATGGGAGGCTCGCTCCGCCCGCGCAGTTCGTCACGGATCTCGCGCAGCAGCACGACGTCCTGCGGCTCGGGCGCAGGAGCGGCGGTGCCCTTCGCCTCGTCCTCGTGCAGCAGCCGGATCGCGCGGCGGACATAGCGCACCAGCAGGAACACCGAAAAGGCGAGGAACAGGAAATTCAGCACGACGCTGAGGAACTGGCCATAGCCGATCAGCGGCACCCCCGCTTCCTTCAGTGCGGCATAGTTGCTGAGCGACCCCGTATAGCCCTCCGGTACGGGTCCCAGCTGAATGAAATAGTTGGAGAAGTCCACGCCGCCAAAGAGCCAGCCGACGACCGGCATGATGAGATCATCGGTCAGCGATTTGGTGATGGTCGCGAACGCGGCGCCGATGATGACGCCCACCGCAAGATCGAGCACATTGCCCTTCGCGATGAAGGTCCTGAAATCCTTCCACATTCCCGTTCGGTCTCCCTTCTTTTCCGGAATCGCTCTTCACGGCGCGGTCTCCGGTGTCGTATAGCGCCGCAACAGTTGGAGCCGGGGAGGGTATCCCATGAAGTTTCGCGCCGTCATCATTCTTGCCGCCGCCGCCATGCTCTCCGCATGCGGCCTCAATAGCGTGCCCACGGCCGAAGAGAACGCGAAGGCAAGGTGGGCCGATGTTCAGGCCGCCTATCAGCGCCGCGCGGACCTGATCCCGAACCTGCAGGCGACGGTTGCGGGAGCGGCCGGTTCCGAGCGCGACATTCTGACCGAAGTGATCGAGGCGCGGTCGCGCGCCACTTCGATCCAGGTCACTCCCGACCAGCTGACCGACGAGAGCGCTGTCCAGCAGTTCCAGGCGGCGCAGCAGCAGCTTGGCGGTGCGCTGAGCCGGCTCCTGGTAAACGTCGAGCGCTATCCCGAGCTGCGCAGCCAGCAAGCGTTTCAGACCTTCATGAGCCAGATCGAAGGCACCGAGAACCGCATCAACATCGCGATCCGCGATTACAACGGAGCGGTGCAGGAGTATAACACCACCATCCGCACCTTCCCCTCGGCGATCGGCGCCAAGATCTTCTATGGCGCCGAGCCGATGACGCCGTTCGAGGCGCAGGCGGGCTCCGAAGTCGCACCGACGGTGAATTTCGGGAACAGCAACTGACCGGTTTTGGCCGGAAGAGCGATATGGCCGGATTTCGCACCCTGTTGATTGCATTCGCGCTTGCGCTGCTCGGCGTGCAGCCGGGCCATGCGCAGGAGTTTCCGCAGCTCACGGGGCGCGTCGTCGACGCGGCCGAGCTGCTGAGCCCCGAGCAGGAGGCGCAGCTCACCCAGCTTTCGGCGGAGATCGAACAGGCGTCCTCGCGGCAGTTCGTCGTCGCGACGATCCCCGATCTGCAGGGCTATGACATCGCCGACTATGGCTATCAGCTCGGCCGCGCCTGGGAGATCGGGCAGGGCGAGGCGAACAACGGCATCCTGCTGATCGTCGCGCCCAACGAGCGCGAGGTCCGGATCGAAGTGGGCTATGGGCTCGAACCGATCATGACCGATGCGCTCTCGAGCCAGATCATCCGCAACGACATCGTGCCGCATTTCCGCGATGGCGACATGGCCGCGGGAATCCTCGCGGGGGCGCAGGCGATCGGCGAGCAGATGCGCCTGCCGCTCGAACAGGCCGAGGCGCGCGCCCAGCAGCTGATCGAGAGCGGACGCCAGCGCGGCGGCGAAGAGGATGGCTGGGTCGGCGGACTGGTGCTCGCCTTCTGGCTGGTGATGCTGCTGGTGTTCGTGATCCCCGCGATCTTCGGCCGTCGCGGACGGCGCTATCGCCGGCGCGGCAGCGGCGTGGGCGAAGTGTTGCTGTGGACCGCACTGGACGCGGCGATGCGGAGCGGCGGCGGCCATCGTGGTGGATCGGGCTGGGGCGGCGGCGGCTTCGGCGGCGGCGGTGGTTTCGGCGGTGGCGGCTTTTCAGGCGGCGGCGGCTCGTTCGGCGGCGGCGGCGCATCGGGGAGCTGGTGATGACAGACCCTATCTTCAGCGCCGAGGATCATGCGCGCGTCACCGCCGCAGTGGCGAGCGCCGAGCGCGAGACCGATGGCGAGATCGTGACGATCGTGAGCGCAAGGTCGGACGGCTATCGCGACGTGGCGATCCATTACGCGATTCTCGCGATGCTGCTGGTGGTGGCGCTGCTCGCCGCGGTTCCCGGGCTGGCCGAGGCAAAGCTCGCTTGGCTGGACGGCGGATGGAACAGCGAGACCAACGTCGCACTGCTGTTGCTGCTCGTGCTGGTGGGGCAGGCAGTCGCCTTTCTGATCGTGCGCTATGCGCTCGAATGGGCGCCGCTGCGGATGGCGCTGACCCCGCGCGGGACCAAGTCGCGGCGAGTCCGTCGGCGCGCGGTCGAGCTGTTCAAGGCGAGCGCCGAGAAGCGCACCGAGCATCGCGTCGGCATCCTCCTCTATCTGTCGCTCGCCGAGCATCGGGCGGAGATCGTCGCCGACGCCGCGATCCATTCGAAGGTTCCGGCCGAACGCTGGGGCGACGCGATGGCGGCGCTGGTGGACGAGGTACGCCGGGGCGATCCTGCTGGGGGAATGGTCGCGGCGGTGGGGCTGATCTCGCAGCTGCTGGCCGAGCATTTTCCCAAGACCGCCGCAGACACCAACGAGCTTCCGGACCGGCTGATCGAACTGTGAGCACGCCCGACGCCGACGCGCCGGTGGAGATCGCCTGGCAGGGCGACTGGGTGGTCGCCAAGCGGCAGGGGCGGTGGGAATATGTCTCGCGCGCGCGCGGCATCCAGGCGGCCGTGATCCTGGCGATCGACGACGCAGGGCAGGTGCTGCTCGTCGATCAGTATCGCGTGCCGCTCGGCCGCCGCTGCCTCGAGCTGCCCGCCGGGCTCGTCGGGGACGAGCGCGACGGCGACACGCCCGAGTCGACCGCGATCCGCGAGCTCGAGGAAGAAACCGGCTATCGCGCCGAGCGGATCGAGGAACTGGGGTTCTTCCATTCCTCGCCCGGCATGGTGACCGAGGGCTTCACGCTGGTCCGCGCGCACGGGCTGACGAAAGTGAGCGAAGGCGGAGGAACCGGCGAGGAGGACATCGTCGTCCACCGCGTGCCGCTGACGGAGATAACGGCCTTCGTCGCCGCCAAGCGTGCCGAAGGGCTGGCGATGGACGTCAAGCTGCTGCTGCTGCTCGCGCACGACTGGCTGGCCTGAACGGCCTGGGGGCCGGGACCACCGCTCGCGCAGGGCGGTCCCCCTGTCGGAGCGTCAGCGAAAATTGTCGGCGTAGGCCTGGAGCTTCAGCTTGCGCTCGGGCGCGGGGATCACGTGATAGGCGATGCCCTCGCGCTCGGCATGCGCCTTTGCAGCTTCGAGCGTCGGGAAGTTGAGCCGCAGCTGCGTCGCCGCGGTATCGCCCGAGCCGGCCCAGCCGGTGAGCGGATCGGCGCGCTGCTTCTCGTTCGATTCGAATTCGAGCACCCAGCGATCGGTGCGGGCGCGGCCGGACTGCATGGCGTTCTTGGGACGCTGATAGATGCGGGCGGTCTTCATGACTCCTTCCTTATCGCGGCGGAGCGCCGCGTGCATCGGCTTTTTTGGTGCGCAGCGTTGGCGGAGCGTTCGCGGGATCGTCGGGCCAGGGATGTTTGGGGTAGCGGCCGCGCATTTCCTTGGCGACGGCTCCCCAGCTTCCAGCCCAGAAACCCGGCAGGTCGCGCGTCGTCTGGATCGGGCGGCCCGCGGGTGAGGTAAGGCTGAGCACCAGCGGCGTCCCGTCCCCCAACAGGGGATGCGCGGCGAGTCCGAACAGCGCCTGGACGCGCACCTCCACCGTCGGTCCCGCCTCGGCGGCATAGTCGATCGCGTGACTCGACCCGGCGGGTGTCTCGAAGCGGGCGGGGGCGAGGCGATCGAGCGTCCTCTGCCCGTCCCAGCCGAGCCGGTTCTGCAACGCCTGAGTGAGCAGTTCGGGCGGCACCGCATCGAGGCGGCGCTTGCCGACGAGCAGCGGCGGCAGCCACTCGTCGAGCGCACCGAGTAATTCGGCATCGGTGAGCGCGGCGAGCCCGGCATAGGCGGCACGGCGGCGAAGCGCAGCGGCTGACTCCGGCCATGGGAGCAGCGCGAGACCATGGGCGCGGACGCCCTCGAGCAGCGCGGCTTCGATCTCCTCGGCGGTGGCGGCCAAATCGCTGCCACTCGACAGGCGGACCGCGCCGAGCCGGCGTTCGCGCAGCGCCTCCACTCGGCCGGTGGCGGCGTCGAACGTCACGCTGCGGCGCGTCTCGATCCGCTCGGCGAAGAGCGTTTCCAGCGTGGCGAAGCCGATGGGTGCGGCCGAGAGGATGCGCGCGCCCGAGGCCATACCCTGCGTCTCGGCGACCGCCAGCCATTCGGACGAAGCGAGCGGCGAGGCCGGGTCGAGGCGAAAGCCGCGTCCCCCGGCCGAGGCCCAGCGTTCGCCGCTGGAATCGCGACGGCGCGCGATCCGATCGGGGAAGGCGAGGGCGATCGCGACGGCGACGGCATCCGGGCCGGAGGTGATGGTGCCGGCGCGGGAGCCCGATCCCGCCACAAGCGCGGTCCATCGCGCCGCCAGCTTGCGCGCGGCTTCGGCGCGCCGGCCGCGATCGCCGCGCCAGCGGCGCAGTCGCAGGTCGAGGTCGGCGTCGGTGCCGCCCAGGCCGCGTTCGCCGAGGAGAACGGCGACTTCGGCGGCGATCCGCGCAAGTCCGAGTTCGCTCGCGCGCACCAGCATATGCCCCAGCCGCGGCGGCAGCGGGAGGCCCGCGATCGCGCGGCCGTGCGCAGTGGGGCGGCCATCTTCGCCGAGCGCCTCCAGCGTCCGCAGCCGCGCCCGCGCCTCGGCGATCGCAGCGTCCGGCGGCGGATCGAGCCAGGCGAGATCGCGCGGATCGGCAACGCCCCAGAGCGCGCAGTCGAGTGTCAGCGCCGAAAGATCGGCCTCGAGGATCTCGGGCGGGTCGAAGCGCGGCAGGCCGGCAGTCGCGGCCTCTTCCCAGAGGCGATAGGCCGTGCCCGGCCCCTGCCGTGCGGCGCGGCCGGCGCGTTGGGTGACCGCCGCATGGCTCGCGCGCTCGGTGACGAGCCGCGTCATTCCCGCCGCGCGATCGTAGCGCGGGCGGCGGGCGAGCCCCGAATCGACCACGATGCGAATGCCGTCGAGCGTGAGCGAGGTTTCGGCGATCGACGTGGCGAGCACGATCTTGCGCCGCCCTTCGGCATCCGCTGCGATCGCGGCGCGCTGCGCGGCGGGGTCGAGGCTGCCGTGGAGCTTGTGGAGGACGATGCCGGGGCCGGGATCGCCGAGCCGCTCGGCAGTGCGCTCGATCTCGGCGACTCCCGGGAGGAAGGCCAGGATTCCGCCCTCCGCCTCGCGCAGCGCCACGCGAATTGCGTCGGCGACGCTGGTCTCGATCCGGGCCTCGGCCGCGCGGCCGAGATGGCGCAGCGCGAGCGGATGGCTGCGGCCTTCGCTTTCGATCACCGGCGCATCGCCCAGCAGCGCCGAGAACCGCGCTCCATCGAGCGTGGCAGACATGGCGACGAGGCGCAGATCGGGCCGCAGCGCGCCCTGAGCGTCGAGCGCGAGGGCAAGGCCGAAATCGCTGTCGAGGCTGCGCTCGTGCACTTCGTCGAACAGCACAGCCGACACGCCGGGTAGCTCCGGATCGGACTGGATGCGATTGACGAAAATTCCTTCGGTGAGGACCGTCACGCGCGTCTCCACCGAGCGCTTGCTGTCCATGCGCGTGGCATAGCCGAAGCGCCGGCCGACCGTCTCGCCGGCGAGCGCCGCCATCCGCTCGGCGGCGGCACGCGCGGCCAGCCTGCGCGGCGAGAGCAGCAGGATTTCGCCGTTGCACCAGGGCTCGTCGAGCAGGGCGGGCGCGACGGCGGTGGTCTTGCCGGCGCCCGGCGGGGCGACGAGCACCGCGCTCGAACGCGCGCGCAACGCGGCGAGCAGCGCCGGCAGGACGGCGCGAACCGGCAGCTCAGCCATGGGCTTCCGTACGCGCGGAGTGGGGGCGCCCAGTCATCACAGGCGACCCTTTGCCACAATTTTCGATCCGCCGGACAGCACGCCCCGTCCTTTTGACGGCACCGCAGCGCCCGACGCGCGTTGCGCCCGAAATCGAAAGGAGAAAGGCATGGCCAAGGTACTCGCCCATTTCAGCATCACCCGCACCGGTGACGACTACGTGCTGCAGATCGAGGACGAGGACGGCGAAACCGCCGAATTCGTCGCCAGCTTCGACCAGCTCGACCTGATTACCGAAGCAGTCGAGGAGCAGCTCGATGCCGACGAGGACGATCTGCTGAGCGTCGACGGGGATGAGGACGCGGACGACCCGGAAGTCTGACCTGGCGGCTCAATAGGCGCGGGCGACGGCGAACTCGACTGCCTGCACCATCGCGTCGCGCGCGTCGCTGTGCGGAAAGGTGCCCAGCGAATCGATTGCCCGCTGGCCATAGTGGCGCGCACGGGCGAGCGTATCGTCGAGCGCCCGGCTCGACTGGACGAGACGGACGGCTTCGGCGAAATCCGCGTCCGAAGCGCGCTTGCCCGAAACTGCATCGCGCCAGAAGGCGCGTTCGGCTTCGTTGCCGCGCGCATAGGCCAGGATGACCGGAAGCGTCATCTTGCCTTCGCGGAAGTCATCGCCTGCGTCCTTGCCCATCGTCGCCGCGTCCGAGGCATAGTCGAGCGCGTCGTCGACCAGCTGGAAGGCGATGCCCAGATTGCGGCCATAGGCATCGAGCGCCATCTCGTCGGCCTCGTTGCGCTCGGCCACCACGGCGGCGATGCGGCAGGCCGCGGCGAACAGCGCGGCGGTCTTGGCGCCGATGATCTCGAGATATTGCTCTTCGGAAAGGTCGATCCGGCGCGTGGCGGTGAGCTGGTTCACTTCGCCCTCGGCGATGACCGCGCTCGCATTCGACAGGATCTTGAGCACCTTGAGGCTGCCGTCCTCGACCATCAGTTCGAACGAACGGCTGAACAGGAAGTCGCCGACGAGCACACTCGCCGGATTGCCCCAGATGATGTTGGCGGTGCGGCGGCCGCGCCGCAGATCCGAACTGTCGACGACATCGTCGTGGAGCAGCGTGGCGGTGTGAATGAACTCGACCGCGGCTGCGAGCCGGTGGTGCCGCGTGCCCGGATAATCGAGCAGCCGCGCACTGGCGAGCGTCAGCATCGGCCGCATCCGCTTGCCCCCGCCCGCGATCAGATGACCGGCGAGCTCGGGGATCAGCGTGATCTCGGACTGCATCCGGTCGAGGATCACGGCGTTGACGAGATTGAGGTCGGAAGCGACCAGCGCCATCATCGGCTCAAGCGAAGGCGCGTCCCGCGAGCCGAGGCGGTGGATGGTGGCAGTCATCGCTTGGGGCTCTGGCGTCTGCGCGCCGTAAAGGCAAGTCTTGCGGCTTGCGTCGGCGCCCGCGGAAGGCGAAAGAGCGTGGGGGAGGGGCGCATGACCGACGACACGCTCGCACGCTATCGGCAGAGCATCGACAATATCGATGCGGCGCTCGTCTTCCTGCTCGCCGAACGGTTCAAGGTCACGAAGGCAGTCGGCGAGCACAAGGCCACGTCCGGAATGCCGCCCGCCGATCCAGGGCGCGAGGAGGCCCAGATCGCGCGGCTGCGGCGATTGGCGGCGGAAGCCGATCTCGATCCCGAATTCTCCGAAAAATTTCTCAGGTTCATTATCGACGAAGTGATCCGGCATCACGAGCGGCTTCGCGAGTCCTGATCTTGTCGAACGGCGCATTTTGCCTCTACCGGTGAGTCCTCCCGGCTCCGCGTCGGGGGGCGGAGGGATGCGGGTGGGTAGTGACGATTATCTGATCTTCGGGCCGGACGACGTGGACCTGAGTCGCTCGCCGCTGCGCGGTTCGATCGACGAGCCCACCTTCGTGCTGGGCGCGTTCAATCCGGGCCTCGCGCGGCTGCCCGGCGGCAATCTGCTGCTGATGGTGCGTGTCGCCGAGGCGCTGGAGAATCCCGTGGTCGCCGGGCACGCACGGACGATTCGCTGGACGCCCGAACGCTATGTGCTCGATCGCTACCCGGTCGGCTCGATCGAGATGCGCGATCCGCGCCAGTTCGCGTTGAAGAATGCGCTGCCGCCCCAGCTCGGGCTCACGTCGCTGTCGTGGCTCCTGCCGGTCGAAATCAGCCGCGACGCGCGCGAAATCGTGAAGATCCATTACGACAAGATCATCGCCCCTTCGGCCAGCTATATGGAATATGGCATCGAGGACGCGCGGATCAGCCTGGTCGGCGGCAGCTGGTGGATGACGGTGTGCGGGGTTTCGGCCGAGCGGCACTGCACCGCCATGTACCGATCGGTGAACGGGATCGACTATGAGCCGATGGGCGTCGTGCTCGATCACCAGAACAAGGACATGGTGCTGTTCGAGGGCAAGATCGGGCAGAAATACCATGCCCTCACGCGGCCGCTGGGCGAGGTCTATTTCGCCTATCCCGAGGAGAGCCCGTATCTCGGAGGGCCGTCGATCAACCTGGCGCAATCCCCCGACGGGCTGCACTGGAAGCCGCTCGACGCCCCGGGCATCCGCCCGCGCAAGGAAACCAGCTCGACGCTGCGGATCGGCGGCGGCACCCAGCCGATCCTGACGCCGGAGGGATGGCTGCTGCTCTATCACGGTGTCGAGCGGCGCGATGCGGTGGGGGTCTATCGCACCTTCTGGGCGCTGCTCGATCGCGACGATCCCTCGCGCATCCTGCGGCAGGAGGACGGCGTGCCGCTGCTGGAGGCGCGGCCGGACCTGTGCGCGGACATCGCGCACCAGATGTACCTGCCGACACCGGTGGTGTTCAGCACCGGCATCGCCGACGCGGGCGACAGCTATATCGTCGTATCGGGCGAGGCCGATCTGGCCTGTCGCGTGTCTCACCTCCCCAAGAGCCGTTTTGCGTGAAACCGCGGGTCGCGCCCGTCGTTCGTTCTCGACCGAACGAGGGGCAGGCGCGATGAGCGATCCGCAATGGTGGCAGCGCGGCGTGATCTATCAGATCTACCCGCGCAGCTTTCAGGATTCGAACGGCGACGGGATCGGCGACCTGAAGGGAATCGAGGCGCGGCTGGACGCGCTGGTGGCGCTCGGTATCGACGCGATCTGGGTGTCGCCGATCTTCCCCTCGCCAATGGCCGACTTCGGCTATGACGTCGCCGACTATTGCGGCATCGACTCGCGCTTCGGGACGATGGACGATTTCGACTCGCTACTGGCGGCATGCCATGCGCGCGGATTGAAGCTGCTGCTCGATTTTGTCCCGAACCATACGTCCGACCAGCACCCCTGGTTCGCCGAGAGCCGCGCCTCGCGCGACAATCCCAAGCGCGACTGGTATCTCTGGCGCGATCCGGCGCCGGGCGGCGGCCCGCCCAACAACTGGATCAGCGATTTCGGGGGATCGGCCTGGGAGTGGGACGAAGCCACCGGCCAATTTTATTACCATGCATTCCTGAAGGAGCAGCCGGACCTCAACTGGCGCAATCCCGAGGTGGTCGAGGCGATGCTGGGAGTGCTGCGCTTCTGGCTCGATCGCGGAGTCGACGGGTTCCGCATCGACGTGCTGTGGCACATGGTGAAGCACGCCGATTTCCCCGACAATCCGCCCAATCCCGCCTGGACCCCGGCGATGGGCGAGATGTTCCGGGTGCTGCAGCTCCATTCGACCGACCAGCCCGAAGTGCATGGAATCGCGCGCGACATGCGGCGCGTGGCGGACGGCTACAGCCCCGAGCGCGTGCTGATCGGCGAGATCTACCTGCCGGTCGAGCGGCTGATGGACTATTACGGCCGCGGCGCGCCCGAGGTGCATCTGCCCTTCAATTTCCAGCTGATCGAGGCGCCGTGGAAGGCCGAGACGCTGGCGCGGCTGATCGCGGATTACGAGGCGGCACTGCCGCCGGGCGGCTGGCCCAACTGGGTGCTCGGCAATCATGACCGGCCGCGTGCGGCGAGCCGCTTCGGGCCGGAACAGGCGCGCGTGGCGGCGATGCTGCTGCTGACGCTGCGCGGCACGCCGACGATCTATTACGGCGACGAGATCGGGCTGGCCGAGGTGCCGATTCCCGCCGAGCGCGTGGTCGATCCGCGTGAGCTGAACGAACCGGGCAAGGGGCTGAACCGCGATCCGGTGCGCACGCCGATGGCGTGGGACGACGGCGACACTGCCGGGTTCACGCGCGGCGAGCCGTGGCTGCCGCTCCACGACGACTGGCGGACGCGCAACGTGGCGGCGCAGCGCGGCGACCCCGGCTCGATATGGAGCCTGTATCGCGACCTGCTGGCGCTGCGGCGCGAACGCGCTGCGCTGCATGTCGGCGACTGGTTGCCGGTGGAATGCGCGGGCGACATTCTCGCCTATGCGCGCCGACACGGCGACGAACGAATGCTGGTGGTGCTGAATCTCGGCGATCGGCCGCAGCCTTTCGCCATTCCCGAATGGGCCGGGGAACTCGCCGTGCTGCTCTCGACCCGCGGCGCCGGGGCCGATCCCGCACTGCTCCGTGCCGACGAGGGACTGATCCTGGGATGAAAGTGGCGATGATCGCGCCGATCGCGTGGCGCACGCCGCCGCGCCACTATGGGCCGTGGGAGCTGGTGACGAGCCTGCTCACCGAAGCGCTGGTGGCGAAGGGAGTCGCAGTGACTCTGTTCGCGACACGCGACTCGCAGACTGCGGGAAAGCTCGATGGCGTGGTGCCGCGCGGCTATGAGGAGGATCGCAGCCTCGACGCCAAGGTGTGGGAATATCGCCACCTCAGCCACACCTTCTCCCGCGCGCGGGAATTCGATCTGATCCACAACCAGGCGGATTTCCCGGCACATGCCTTTGCGCCGCTGATCGATACGCCGATGGTGACGACGATCCACGGCTTTTCGAGCGAGCGCATCCTGCCGATGTACAAGCCGTTCGAGGATCGAGTGCATTATGTCGCGATTTCGGAGGCCGACCGGCATCCCGACCTGCGCTACGCCGCGACGATCCACCACGGTATCCGGCTCGACGAATTCGCTTTCGATCCGGTGGGCAGCGAGGACCTGCTGTTCTTCGGCCGGATGCATCCCGACAAGGGCGCGCATCATGCGATCGCGGTGGCCCAGGCGACCGGGCGGCGGCTGCACCTCTATGGCATCGTGCAGGACGCAGGCTATTTCGAGCGCGAAGTGAAGCCGCACTGCGACGGCGAGACGATCGTCTATCACGGCCCGGTCGGCGGAGCGGAGCGGGTGCGCGCGCTCGGCGCGGCCAAGGCGCTGCTCCACTTGATCGATTTCGACGAGCCGTTCGGGCTGAGCGTGATCGAGGCGATGGCGTGCGGCACGCCAGTGATCGCGATCGACCGCGGCAGCATGGCCGAACTGATCGACGACGGCACGACCGGATTTCTGGTCGGCGAGCCGGGTGCGGCGGTCGAGGCCATCGCTGGAGTCGGTGCAATCGACCGGACGGCTTGCCGAAGCGCCGTCGAGGCGCGCTTTTCGGTCGAGACGATGGCGGAGAACTATCTCGCGCTCTATCGCCGCATCCTCGCCGCCTAGCGGGCGTAGCTTTCGAGATAGCCGCATCGGTTGCAGCGAAAGCTGGTGATCTCGCGGACCTTCTTCGGGAATTTCAGACCGTACCAGCGCTTTTCCGGCCTCCCTTCGGCCCAGGCGCTCACTTTCTTTTCGCCATAGCTGTTGTCGATGATCACTCCCTCGGTCATCGATCCGTCGCACCGGGGGCACCTGTTCGGCCTGCCTGTCGCCATTTCCCTACTCCGCCGCCAACAGATTTTCCGCGCCGCCCAGATCGACGCTGACGAGCCGGCTCACGCCGCGCTCGACCATCGTCACGCCGAATAATCGGTCCATGCGGCTCATCGTGGCGGCATTGTGTGTGACGATCAGATACCGGGTGCGCGTCTCGGCGTTCATCCGGTCGAGCAGGTCGCAGAAACGCTCGATGTTCGCGTCGTCGAGCGGTGCGTCGACTTCGTCGAGGACGCAGATCGGCGCCGGGTTGGTGAGGAACAGGCCGAAGATCAGCGCCACTGCCGTCAGCGCCTGTTCGCCGCCCGACAGCAGGGTTAGCGACTGGAGCTTCTTGCCGGGCGGCTGCGCCATGATCTCGAGCCCCGCTTCGAGCGGATCGTCCGAGTCGATCAGCTCGAGATGCGCCTGCCCGCCATTGAACAGGGTGGTGAAGAGCCGCTGAAAATGGCCGTTCACCGCTTCGAACGCGGCGAGCAGCCGTTGGCGGCCCTCGCGGTTGAGCGTGCCGATCGATCCGCGCAGACGATTGACCGCTTGCGCCAGCTCGTCGCGCTCGCGCGCGTTTGTCTCGGCCAGGGTGGTGAGCTCGGCCAGTTCGCTTTCGGCGACGAGATTGACCGGGCCGATCCGTTCGCGCTCGGCGATCAGCCGGTCGTGCCGGGCAGATTCGTCCTGCGGCGTGCCGACCTCATTCTGGTCGAAGCCGGCGCGCTGGGGAAGCAGTGGCGGCGGGCATTCGAACCGCTCGCCCGAAAGGCGACCCATTTCGATCCGGCGCAAGTCGGCGTTCTCGGCGCGCGCGGCGGCGCCGGCGCGTGCCTCGCGCGCCTCCGCCAGTGCCTCGCCGGCGGCACGGACCGCGGCGTCGGTGCCGCGAACGCCGGCTTCTGCATCGCGCTCGGCCGACTGTGCGCTGGCCGATTCGCCGCGCGCGGCCTCGCTCGCCGCTTCGGCTTCGGCAACCGCGGCGTCGAGCTGCGCCGGGCGCTCGGCGAGCGCGGCGCGCTCCTCGGCCAGCGCCGCCCCGCGCTTGTCCATCTCGGCCGCGCGGCGCGCGGCGTCGCCCGCGCGGGCGCGCCAGTTGCGATTTTCGGCCTGGGCGGCGGCAAGGCGTTCGCGCGCCTGCGCGACGTCGCGCTCCTGCGCCGCGCGTTCGGCGCGCGCGGCGGCGGTGGCGGTGCGGCGCGCCTCGGTGTCGGACTGGAGCGCGGCGACTCGCTCGCGCGTGGCGCTGCCGTCCGGAAGCGCCGCGCGCACGGCTTCGGCGCGGCGTTGTTCGGCCTCGGCCTCTTCGACTTCGCCGGCGACGCGGCGGGCGCGGGCATCGAGATCGGCGCGCTGCGCTTCGAGCCGTTCGAGCTGCCCGGCGGCGCGATCTTCGGCGCGCATCGCCTCGCGCCCGGCGGCATCGGCATGTTCGAGCACGCGGCGCGCATCGCCGGCGGCCCGGCGCGCTTCGGTGATGTCCTCGTCGATCCGCGTCAGCGCGGCGTCGGCGGCCTCGACCGCGCGAACGGCGGTGGGTCGCGCCTTCTCGATCGCGCGCAGCCGATTGATGCGCTCGAGCCGCTCGGCCGCCGCGGCGCCGCTCGAGCGCGCGACATAGCCGTCCCACCGCCGCAGCTTGCCCGCGAGCGTCACCAGCCGCTGACCGACCGCGAGCGGCTGGCCGCCGTCCTCCTCGGCCACCAGCACTTGCGCGAGGCGGCGCGCGAGCGCGTCCGGAGCGCGGACATGCGCGGCGAGCGGCGTGGTGCCGGCCGGACCGGTGGGATCCTCCGGCCGGGGCTCGGCGCCCGCCCAATGCCGCTCGGCCGCCGGATCGAGCCCGGCCTCCAGATCGTCGCCCAGCGCGGCGGCGAGCGCACGCTCATAGCCCGAATCGATGTCGAGCCGGTCGAGCAGCCGGTCCTTGCCCGAGGGGCGAGTTGCCTTGGCAAGCGCAGTGGCCTCGCTGTCGAGCTGGGCGAGTTCGGCATGGGCGGCGGCCCGCGCGGACTGGGCGCGATCGCGCTCCGCCAGCGCGGAGCGTTCGGTTGCCTCGGCGCGGGAAAGCGCGGTGCGCGCGCTTTCGGTCTGCCGCGCCGCCTGCTCGCGTGCTTGCGCGGCGCGGGCCCGCTCGGCCTGGAGCGGAGCGGGATCGGCGAGCGCGCGCAGTTCGGCCTCGACTCGCGTGCGGTCGCGAATGCTGCGCTCGAGCCGGGACCGGGCGGCGGCGAGCGCGGCTTCGGCGACGCGCGCCTCGGCGGCTTCGCTCGCCTGCGCGGCGACTGCCTGGGCGAGCGCCACTTCGGAATCACGCGCGGCGCGTTCGGCCTGCGCCAATGCCGCTTCGAGCTCGGGCAGGCGCGTGGCACCTTCGGCGATCCGGGCTTCGAGCGTCTTCGCTTCCTCGTCGAGCCGCTTCAGCGCCTCGGCGGCGTCGCGGGCGAGTGCACCTTCGCGTCCGCGGTCTTCGGTCAGTCGCGCTTCGGAGTCGGCGAGTTCGCCGATCCGGCGATCGACGCCCGCGCGTTCGCTGCGCAGCTGGGCGAGCCGGTGCATGGCTTCGCTCGCGCGGTCGCGTACGGCGAGCGCGGCGGCGCGCACAGTCGCCAGCTTTTCCGCCGCCGCCTGTTGGGCGGCGAGCGCGGCTTCCTGCGCCTGGGTCCGTTCGGCGACGAGCGCCTCGGCACTCGCCGCTTCGGCCTTGGCGGCATCGGCGGCGGCGGCGGCATCGCGCCAGCGGGCGAAGATCATCCGCCCCTCGGCTTCGCGGATGCGATCGGAAAGCGCGCGATAGCGCTCGGCCTGACGCGCCTGGCGCTTCAACGCATTGGCGCGGTTCTCCTGGTCGCCGATCACTTCGTCGAGCCGCTGGAGATTGTTCTCGGTTGCACGGAGCCGCTGCTCGGCGTCCTTGCGGCGGACGTGGAGGCCGGCGATGCCCGCCGCTTCCTCGAGCATTGCGCGCCGGTCGGCAGGCTTGGCCGAAATGACCGCGCCGATGCGGCCCTGGCTGACCAGCGCGGGCGAATGGGCGCCGGTGGCGGCATCGGCGAACAGCAGCGCAACGTCCTTGGCGCGCACGTCGCGGCCGTTGATGCGATAGGCGCTGCCCGCGCCGCGCTCGATCCGGCGGACGACTTCGAGCTCGTCGGCATCGCCGGCTTCTTCGGCGAGGATCGAGACTTCGGCGAAATCGCGGGCGGGGCGCGATTCGGTGCCCGCGAAGATCACGTCCTCCATGCCCGAGCCCCGCATCGAGCGGGCGGAGTTTTCCCCCATCGCCCAGCGCAGCGCCTCGAGCAGGTTGGATTTGCCGCAGCCGTTGGGGCCGACGATGCCGGTGAGGCCGGGCTCGATGCGTAGATCGGCCGGGTCGACGAAGCTCTTGAAGCCTGTCAGCCGCAGCCGTTTGATCTGCATCGCCGTTCCCGGCCCACTACGCCGTCAGCGTGCGCCGGCTGCCTGCAGCTGCGGCTCGAGCTGCGCCCAGTTCAGCGTGTTTGGCACCGCCCGACCGTTGATGAAGAAGCTCGGCGTGCCGCTGACATTGTCCTCGCGCGCGACCTGCTGGAGCGCAACCAGCTCCTCGACCATTTCCGCGTTGTTGAGGCACTGGCGGGCCTGGCTCTCGGAAAGCCCGCGCTGTTTGACGAAATCGAGATAGCCGGTCGCTTCGGCCCAGAGCGGCGCCGCCTGCGGCGCGGGCATCGATTGAAGCTGCGTGATCTGTTGATCGCTGAGCTGCTGGACGCGCGGCAGCAGCTCGGGCTGGGCGGCGAACATCTGCTCGAGCATCGGGAAGTAACGCTCCTCGCTCACGCAGCGGCCGAGCAGCGAAGCCGCGAGATCCTGCGGATGGATGAGGAAGTCGCGATATTCGAAGCTGACGCGGCCAGTGGAGACATAATCCTGCATCAGCGGCTCGAACGCCTGACCGGCGAAGGCGCCGCAGGCGGGGCAGGTGCGCGAGCCATATTCGACCAGCTTCACCGCGGCGTTCGGATTGCCGACCAGATAGCCGCCTTGCTCGGTCTTGGTGACGACCTCGGTCCACTGCTGCCCTTGCGGCGCGGCGACATTTTCGACTGCTTCGCCCTGCACGGGCGCGGCTTCATTGGCATTGCCGCCGTTGCAGGCGACGAGCGCCAGAACCGGAGCGAGGAAAAGGGCAGTACGCATGGACTATTCTCCGAGGCGAGTGAGGGGGTGACGAATCATTCAGTCGATCCGGCCGAGCTGGGGAATGGGTTTGGCTTCTGCGTCCGCGACACCGGCGGCGAGCGCTTCGAGCACTGCCTTGAGCTCGGGATCGGCGATGCCGCGCAGACTGTCGCCCATCGCTTCGGGCATCGGCTGACGCTCGGCGCGCGGCTGGGGAGCGGCGCGGCGGGCCACGTCGCCGTGGCGAATCGCGACCCGCGCGACCGCAGGATAGCCGAAGAAGCGATTCACGCGCTCGACGATCTCGGGGGCGAGATGCTGCATCATCGGCGCATGGGCGCCGGAAACGGTGAGCGTCAGCACGCCTTCGGCACGCTTGCCCTGCGGGAAGCGAATCGATTCGGGCGCCGACACACCCGCGAAGCGCTCGCCGACGATCTCGTTCCAGCGGCTGACCACCGAATGCTGGACGAAGCCGAACTTGCGGAAGGTGGCGCGGCCGACGTCCGGCAGCAGCTCGGACACGGGCCGTGCGCGCATCGCACGCTGCGGCTCGACAGGCTTTCGCCGGGATCGGGGGGACGGCTTTTTCATCTGAACAGACCCATGCCATAGGCGAGGCGTGCCCGACAATCATCCTCACGACATCGCCGCCCTGCTTCTCGACTGGTACGATAGCCATGCGCGCGTCCTGCCGTGGCGGGCGCCGCCCGGCGCAGCGCGTGCGGACCCCTATGCGGTGTGGCTTTCCGAAGTGATGCTCCAGCAGACGCAGGTGCCCACCGTGCGGCCCTATTTCGAGAAGTTCCTAGCCCGCTGGCCCAGCTTCGCGGCGCTGGCGGCGGCCGACGAGGCCGAGCTGATGGCCGCGTGGGCGGGGCTGGGCTATTATGCGCGGGCGCGCAATCTGCTGGCCTGCGCCCGTGCCGTGGCGGGCGAACATGGCGGCCGGCTTCCGGAGGACGAGGCGGCGCTGCGCGCGCTGCCCGGGATCGGCGGCTATACCGCGGCGGCGGTCTCGGCGATCGCCTTCGGCCGGCGCGCGGTGGTGGTCGATTCGAATGTCGAGCGCGTGGTGGCGCGGCTGTTCGCGATCTCTGATCCGCTGCCGGCCGCGAAACCCGCGATCCATGCCGCGACCGATTCGATTACGCCCGACGCGTGCGCGGGCGACTTCGCCCAGGCGATGATGGATCTCGGCAGCATGATCTGCACGGCCCGGGCGCCGCGCTGCCTCGCCTGTCCGCTGCGTGAGCGCTGCCGCGCGGCGGCCGAGGGCGCGCCCGAAGCCTATCCGGTGAAAGCCCGAAAGCCCGAGAAGCCGCGCCGCTTCGGCACCTTCTTCTGGGCCGAGCGCGACGGCGCGGTGCTGCTGGTGCGGCGCCCCGCGCGCGGCCTGCTCGGCGGGATGCGCGCGCTGCCGACCGGGGAGTGGGGCGCCGAACCGCCGGGACTGGCGGCTCCGCCGTTCGCCGCGGAGTGGCGGCTGCTCGAACCGAGGGTACGCCATGTCTTCACGCACTTCCGGCTCGAGGCGGCGCTTGCGGCGGCTTCGTTCGCCGGGCATTCAGTGCCGCCGGAGAGCGAATGGTGGCCGATCGACGATCTCGGCTCGGCAGGACTGCCGACCGTGTTCGTTCGGGCGGTGCGGATGATGGAGAAACAGCGATGCGTGCAATGAGACAGTTCGGACTGACCGGCCTCGCCCTGGCGCTCGCCGCGAGCGCGGCCTGCGCGCAGACGGCGACGCAGACCCCGCCGGTCGAATCGCGCGTCGCCGCTTCGCAGGCGACTCAGGCGCTCGTCGATCGCTATGTGGCCGAAGACCGGACCAACGGCATCGTGATCGGCTATGGCGGCACCGGCGCGCCCGTGTTCGTTTCGGCCGGCCGCATCGCCGCCGAGGAAGGCGCCGCAGCGGCGGACGCCGATTCGCTCTGGCGCGTCTATTCGATGACGAAGCCGATAACCGGCATCGCGGCGATGATGCTGGTCGAAGAAGGCAAGCTGGAGCTCGATCAGCCGATTTCCGACTTCATTCCCGGCTTTGCCGAAATGAGGGTGCTGACCGATCCCGAGAACAGTCTCGAATCGCGCCCGGCCGCGCGACCGATCACGGTCCGCCACCTGCTGACCCACACCGCCGGCCTCGGCTACACCATCGTCACCAAGGGCCCGCTGCTCGACGAGTACAATCGGCTGGGGATCAATCCGGCGGCACTGAACGCGGCGCTGGAGCCGCAGATGCGCACCATCCGCCCCGATTCGCTCGAGGAGTTCGCGAATCGCGTGGCCACGCTGCCGCTGATCGCCGATCCGGGCACCACCTGGAGCTACTCGATCTCGCTAGACGTGCTGGCGCGGGTGATCGAAGTGGCGGCGGGCATGCCGTTCGAGCGCTTCGTCCAGACCCGGCTGTTCGATCCGCTCGACATGGACTCGACCTATTGGACAGTGCCGCAGTCCGAGGTCGGCCGGTTCGCCACCAACTATGCCTGGGCGGGCGACAACCGGCTGCCGGTCGATCCGGCCGGATCGTCGGTCTGGCTGACGCCGCCGAGCTTTCCCTATGGCGGCGCCGGGCTGGTGATGTCGGCGCGCGACTATGACCGTTTCCTGCACATGCTGCTCAACGAAGGCGTGCTGGACGGCACGCGCGTGCTGAAGCCGGAGACGGTGCGGCTCGCCATGTCGAACCTGCTGCCCGAAGGCGTCGAATTCGGCGGCGTGGCGGGCAACACCGGCGGCACCACGGGCCCACGCATGGGCTATGGCGCCGGCGGATCGGTGTATCTCGACAGCGTTCCGGGTGGTGCGGGCGCGGGCACCTACGGCTGGGGCGGCGCCGCCGGTACGGCCGCCTGGGTCGATCCGACCAACAAGGTGCGCGGCGTCGTGATGGTCAATTACTTCCCCGCCGACAAATGGCCGCTGCGCGAGGATGCGGTGCGCGCGATCTACACCGACATGGCGCAGTGATCCGGCCGGGCTTCACCGGCTGCACCCTCGACCGCGCCGACCGGTTGCGCCACGATGCCGAGGCGCTCGCCGCGGCAGCGGGCGACTGGCGGGCGCGGCTGCTCAGGCTTGCCGCGCTCGATCCGGAGGTTGACGACGCGGGGCGGCTCGGCTGGGGATCGCTCGCCGATGCGGCGGAGAATGCCGAGCTCGTCCTGCTCGGGCTAGACGACCGGCAGGTGCCGCACTTCGCCGCCGTCGATCCCGACGAGCCGCCGGTGCGCGGGCGATCGCCCGCGCTGTTCCGGATGCTGGGACTGATGCCGCCCGAGGAGGCGTCGCTCTATGCCGCGGCCCGCAGTGTGGTCGACTGGCACATGCGGCACCGCTTCTGCGCCGTGTGCGGATATGGCACCCAGGCCTTTCGCGCGGGTTGGGCACGCAAATGCCCCAATTGCGCCGCCGAGCATTTCCCGCGCACCGATCCGGTGGTGATCATGCTGATCGAGCACGACGACCGCGTGCTGGTGGGGCGCCAGCCCGGCTGGCCGCCCGAGCGCTATTCGGCGCTCGCGGGCTTTCTGGAGCCCGGCGAATCGATCGAGGAAGCGGTGGCGCGCGAAACGCTGGAGGAGGCGGGCGTGCGCGTGCACGGCATCCGCTATGTCGCCAGCCAGCCCTGGCCCTTCCCCTCGTCGCTGATGATCGCATGCATCGGCAGGGCGGAAGACGATGCGCTTACCGTCGATCCGAACGAGCTGGAGGATGCCTTGTGGGTGCCGCGCGCAGGCATCCGCGCCGCGCTGTCCGAGGAACCCGGCGCCCCATTTGCCGCGCCCCCGCCTTATGCGATCGCGCACACGCTGATGCGGGCCTGGCTCGACGAGGCGTAGCTGTTTCGCCCGGCCGGATGGTCAGGGTCGCGGGCGCGCCTGACGATAGGTGCCGAGCAAACGCACCCATTTGCTGTGAAAGCCCAGCTCCGCCAGCGCGCGATCGATGGCGGGATCGCCGGGGCGGCCGACGATGTCGGCATAGAATTCGGACGCCGCGAAGCTGCCGCCGCGCTGATAGCTTTCGAGCTTGGTCATGTTGACGCCGTTGGTCGCGAAGCCGCCCAGCGCCTTGTAGAGTGCGGCGGGCACGTTCTTCACTTCGAAGACCAGGGTCGTCATGCACGGTCCGTCGCCTTCGGGCGCCGCGCCTTCGCGCGCCAGCAGCACGAAGCGCGTCATATTGTGATCGGCATCGGCGATGTCGGAGGCGAGCACGTCGAGGCCGTAGAGCGGCGCGGCGCCCGCCGGGGCAAGTGCGGCGATTTCGGGATTCGCCATTTCGGCGACCAGCGCCGCCGCGCCGGCGGTGTCGGCATAGGCGACCGGGGTGATGCCGCGCGCGCGCAGCCACAGGCGGCACTGGCCGAGCGCCTGGACGTGGCTGGTCGCCTCGCGCACCTGCTCGAGCGTTCCGGTCCCGAGCAGTGCGTGGCGGATCGGCAGGAAATGTTCGCCGGTGATCACCAGCCCGGATTCGGGCAGCAGGAAATGAATGTCGGCGACTCGGCCATGCAGCGAATTTTCGATCGGAATCATCGCGCGCGCGGCGCGACCTTCGCGCACCGCCTCGATCGCATCCTCGAAGCTGAAGCAGGGGAGCGGCAGCGCATCGGGCAGCGCCTCGCGCAGGGCCATATGCGAATTGGCGCCGGGGGCACCCTGGAACGCGACGGCGCGATCCGGCGCAGCCGCCGCATCGGCGATCATGGCGGCGATGATCGGTCGCGCGGGCGCGGCGAAATTCTCCATGGGAGGGCGCGCTTAGACCTGCCGGACCCTGCGGGCAAGCCCGGCTTGCGATGCGCCAAGTGCCGCTCTAAAGGAGCACGACTTAATCCAAGGGTGCCGGGCAGCAGATGGACAATCGGACGAATACGATCGCGGGATGGGTTCTGGCGGGAGGCATTGCCGCGCTCGGCCTTACGATCGTCAGCGGGATGGTGTTTCACGCCGAGCGGCCCGAGAAGATGGGCTATCCGATCGAGGGCGTAGAGGTCGCGAGCGAAGGCGGCGATGCCGTCGCGCCGATCGCTACTCGCCTTGCCGCTGCGGACGTCGCCGCGGGCGAGAACGTCTTCAAAAAGTGCGCCGCCTGCCACACGATCAATCAAGGCGGCGCGAACGGCGTCGGCCCCAATCTCTGGGACACGGTGGGCAAGCCGCACGCGCACGTCGCCGGCTTCGCCTATTCGGACGCGCTGAAGTCGGTGCCCGGCGACTGGACCTTCGAGGCGCTCGACGCATGGTTCGAATCGCCGCGCCGCTATGCGCCCGGAACGAAGATGACCTTCGCCGGCCTTTCGGACCCCCAGGACCGTGCCAACCTGATCGCCTATCTTAACGCGCAGGGATCGAACCTGCCCTTCCCCGAGCCGCCGGCCGAGCCGGAAGCCGCGGCCGGCGAGGAAGTGGCGGGCGACGCCGAGCAGGGCGAAGCGAACGTCGATCAGTCGATCCCGACCGCCGACATCGAGGATCGGGCCGTACCCAATCCCGCGGCGCCCTCGCTCGACCCGAGCGCGGCCGTGCAGGCTGAGGAAAAGGCGGGGCTGCCGAAGAGCAATCGCTGAGCGGCTGACGCGCTGGCGCTCGCTCCGGCGGGCGCCTCAGCGCACCAGCAGCGCGTTGATCGCCGCGGCGAGATCGAGGTCGCGCTGCGAAAGACCGCCTGCATCGTGGGTGGTGAGCAGCACGTCGACTCGATTCCAGACGTTCGACCATTCGGGATGATGGTCGGCTTTTTCGGCGAGCAGCGCGACTCGCGTCATGAATCCGAAGGCCTCGGAAAAGTCGCCGAACGTGAAGCGCCGGGCAATGCCATCGCGCTCGGCATCGTGGCTCCATTCGGGCAGATCGTGCAGCGCGGCCTCGCGCTCGGCCTGACTCAGTTTCGCCACCATCGTCCTTCTCCTTGCCGTCGCTTCGCCTGCCGGACTATGGGCTAGGCCATGAACGGGCAAGCGCCGATGGCAACCGCACCCAGCGCCGAAGCGATCGAGCGGCTCGCGCGCGCGGCGCTCGCCAGGATTCCCGAGCCGTTCGGCAGCTATCTCGGCGATGTCGTGCTGATCGTCGAGGAATTCGCCGACGAGGAGACGCTCGCGGCGCTCGGCATCGAGGATCCGTTTCAGCTCACGGGCCTCTATCATGGGCGTCCCGTGGGGGAAAAATCCTCGTTCGATTCGGGCGCGCTGCCCGATCGAATCCATCTCTATCGCCGCCCGTTGCTCGACGAGTGGATTGAAACCGACGTGTCGCTCGAGGCGCTGGTCACCCACGTGGTCGTGCACGAAGTGGGCCATCACTTCGGCCTTTCCGACGACGACATGCATGCGCTGGAGGACGCGGCCGACGCGTGAACGCCGCGCGGCTCGCCTTCGATGATGTGACCTGCGCACGCGGGGGACGTCTGTTGTTCGAGGGGCTGAGCTTTGCCCTCGGCCCGGGCGATGGCGCGCTGGTAACGGGGCCGAACGGCGCAGGCAAATCGAGCCTCATCCGGGTGGCGGCGGGGCTGCTGCCGCCTGCCGGGGGGCGGGTGGAGGCGCAGGGCGCGCGCGCGCTGCTCAGCGAAACCGCCGCGCTCGATCCCGAGCTGACGGTGGTGCAGGCGCTCGATTTCTGGGCACGGCTCGACGGGCAGCGTGCGGCCGTGGCGGCAGCGCTGATCGCGGTTGGGCTCGAAACACTGGGCGAGGTGCCGGTGCGGCTGCTCTCCACCGGCCAGCGGCGGCGTGCGGCGCTGGCGCGCGTGGTTGCAGGCGCGGCACCGGTCTGGCTGCTCGACGAACCCGCGAACGGGCTCGATGCCGATTCGGTCGCGCTGCTGGAGGCAGTGATCGAGACGCACCGCGCGGCGGGCGGGATCGTGCTGGTCGCCACGCATCTCCCGGTGCGCGTGGCGCGGGCGATCACGGTGACGCTGGAGGCGCCGCAATGAGCGGGTTCGGCGCGATCATCTGGCGCGAATTGCGGCGCGGCTGGGCGCTGGGCGGCCTCGTGCTTCCGGTTGCCTTTTTCCTGCTGGTCGCGATCCTGTTCCCCTTCGCGATCGGCCCCGACGGGCGGCTGCTCGCGCGCGTGGGCGGCGGCGTGATCTGGGCGGCGGCGCTGCTTGCGGCGCTGCTCCCGGTCGAGCGTCTGATCGCGCCCGATGCCGAGAATGGCGTGCTGGATCAGCTCGCGGTGCGCGGGTTCGCCGAATCGACCATCGCCGCGGCGAAGATGGCGGGCCATTGGCTCGGCTTCGGGCCTCCACTGCTCGGCGCAACGGTGATCGCCGCGGCGCTGCTCAATCTGAGCGGAGCGGCGCTGGGGCAGGTGCTGATCGGGCTTGCGATCGGCACGCCGGGTCTCGCCGCCCTTGGCGTGGCGACGGCGGCGCTGACGGCGGGGCTGCGGGGGGCCGGAGGGCTGGCGGGGCTCGTCATGCTGCCGTTCGCGGTGCCGCTGCTGATCTTCGGCGCGGGATCGGTGGGCGGCGAACCTGGCGCGCTCAAGCTGCTCGGCGCCGTCAGCCTGCTGCTGGTCGCGGGCTGCCCCTTCGTCGCGGGGGCAGCGATCCGGATGGGTCGCAGCTGAGCCGGCTCAGCGGCTCCAGCGCGCGAAGATGGCGGTGGGGAGGAGCAGTCCGCGCGCTTCCTCGCGGACGGCAAGTTCGCCGCACTCCACGGTGCCGCCCAGATCGGCGAAATGCTGGCGTACGAGTTCGCCGATCGCCAGCGCCGACATGCGCACCGCATAGACGGTGAGAAACAGGAAGCGCGATTCGCCATCGAGCAGGCGGCGGCAGTCGGCGATCAGATCGGGGAGGCCTTCCTCCAGCTTCCACACCTCGCCATTGGGTCCGCGGCCCCATTTGGGCGGATCGAGGATGATGCCGTCATAGCGGCGGCCGCGCCGCACTTCGCGCGCGACGAACTTGCCGGCATCTTCGACGATCCAGCGGACCGGGCGATCCTCCATGCCCGACAGCGCGGCATTGGCGCGCGCCGCCTCGACCGACTTCTTCGAGGCGTCGACATGCACCATGCGGGCGCCCGCCGCCGCCAGCGCGAGCGTGCCGACGCCGGTATAGCCGAACAGGTTCATGCACTCGGGATCGCCCACGCCGGCGATCCGGCCGCGCATCCAGTGCCAGACGGGCGCCATGTCGGGAAAGAAGCCGAGATGGCGGAACGGGGTGGTGTGCGCGGTGAAGCGGGCCTCTTCCCACGCGAGCGACCAGCCTTCGCGCGGTACCGGCTTGTCGAAGGTCCAGCGGCCGCCGCCTTCCTCGTCCGATGCGGGCACGAATTCGCCATGCGCATTCCAGTCGTCACTGGCGGGTCCCCATAACGCCTGTGGCTCGGGGCGGACGAAGCGATAGCGGCCATAGCGTTCGAGCTTGCGGCCGTTTCCCGAATCGAGAAGTCCGTAATCGGCCCAGGGTTCGCCGGCGAGGGTGATCAGGTCCATTGGCCGCGCTATTCGGTCGGCCGCGGCTGCGCCCGCTCGGCAATATAGCCGGTCACTGCCTCGAACGTCGCGGGCAGCACGTCATAACGCTCCTCGCGGTCGAACAGGTCGCCCACCCGGCGCGGCAGCGCGGGGCGCACGCCGGTCGCGCGTTCGACCGGATCGTCGAACTTGGAAGGATGCGCTGTCGCGAGCGTCACGACCGGGGTTTCCACCGGCAGGTCGGCACGGCGCGCGGCGGCGAAACCGATGCCGGTGTGTGGATCGATCACCTGGCCTGCCTCGGCGGCGGCCCAGCGCATCGCCTGGGACATGGTATCGGGATCGACACTGTCGCTCGCGAACCAGCGCGCCGCGCCCTCGCGCTGCGCATTGGTGAGCCGGATCGCCCGGTTGGTTTCAAACTCGGTCATCTGTGCGGCCATCGCGGCGCCGTCGCGGCCCGCGAGATCGAACAGCAGCCGCTCGAAATTCGAGCTCACCTGAATGTCCATCGACGGCGCGGCGGTGGGCGTGACAATACCCGCAGAATAGTCGCCGCCCGACAGTGCGCGGTGGAGGATGTCGTTGACGTTGGTGGCGACGATCAGCCGCTCCACCGGAAGCCCCATGCGCGCGGCGGCATAGCCGGCGAACACGTCGCCGAAATTACCGGTAGGCACCGAAAAGGCGACCGGGCGATCGGGCGCGCCGAGCCGGACGGCGGCGTAGAAATAATAGACGGTCTGGGCCATCAGCCGCGCCCAGTTGATCGAATTCACCGCCGACAGCCTGAAGCGCCCGGCGAAATCGCGATCGTTGAACATTGCCTTCACCAGCGCCTGGGCGTCGTCGAAACTTCCCTCGATCGCGATATTGTGGACGTTCGGCGCCCGCACGGTGGTCATCTGACGGCGCTGCACGTCGCTCACCCGGCCCTTGGGGTGGAGCATGAAGATATCGACGCCGATCCGACCCGCGACTGCATCGATCGCCGCCGAGCCAGTATCTCCCGACGTCGCGCCCACGATCGTGAGATGCGTGTCGCTGCCGGCAAGGAACTTCTCGAAGAGCAGGCCGAGCAGCTGGAGCGCAACGTCCTTGAAGGCGAGCGTGGGCCCGTGGAACAGCTCGAGCAGCCAATGCCGGTGATCGAGCTGGACGAGCGGCGTGACCGCGGCATGCGCGAACCGGCCATAGGCGGCTTCGCACAGCGCGCGCAGCTCGGCCTCGTCCAAATCGTCGCCGACGAACGGCCGCATCACTCGAACCGCCGTCTCTGCATAGGAAAGGCCGGCGAGACCGGCGATCTCGTCGCGCGTGAAGCTCGGCCAGGATTCGGGAACATAGAGGCCGCCGTCGACGGCGAGGCCGGCGAGCGTGACATCTCGGAAACCCAGCATGGGCGCGCGGCCCCGGGTGCTCTGATAGCGCATGGTGCGCTGCGGCTTAGCGATTGGCCGAGGGGGCGGCAAGAAACTCTGGCTTTCAGGCGCCCGGTGTCGCGCTGTCGTCCGCGCCCGGCGAACGCTGCCGCCGCCGTCTCAGCGCGAGGATGTAGATCACGAGCGCGATCGCAGCGAAGGCGAACCATTGCACTGCATAGGCGAGGTGATTGTTCGGCACGCCCGCAGGATCGGGACGGGCGCTCGCCTCCAGGCCCGGGGCGGGAGTGTCGGCGACGAGCATCAGCAGCGTCGGGCCGGGCGTGGAAAAGATCGACGCGAAGGCGGAACGCTCGACGGGAGCGGGAACGATGGTGCCGCTGATTTCGCCGCCCTGCCATTGCGGCTCGAACACGGGGTCCGCGGTGACGCCGACTTCGACCAGCAGCAGCGGCCCTTCGGCGCCGCCGGTGCGGCACTCGGCGATGAAGCGATAGCCGCTGGTTCCGGTGGCGCTACGCCCGCCGCGGCGGCGCCAGCCGACCGGTTCGAGGCAGAAAGCGCGCGCCTGGCGATAAAGATACTCCTCGCCCACGGGCGGGCGGGGAAAGGTGATCGGCGGCCGTTCGAGATTGGCTTCGAAGCGTGCGATCAGCGCTTCCTTCCACTCGCGCCGGTCGAGTTGCCACAGGCCGAGCCCGATCATGGCGGCCACGGCAAGGCCGACGAGCAGCGTCGGCAGGATCGGCAGCCGCGGAATCACGTGTCGCGCCGCAGCCGGCCTTCGCGCGCGGCGTTCTTGTATTCGAGCGCGAGCAGCAGTGCCTTGGTGTAGCGCAGCGACACGATCACCAGCCCCAGCGTGAGCGGAATCCAGAGCAGCGCGTGGAGCCAGAAGGGCGGCTCGGCGGCCAGTTCGAGAATCAGCGCCAGGATGGTGACGATCGTGCCGATGCCGAGGGTGAGGAACACGACCGGCCCGTCACCGACGTTGAACGCCGAGAAGTCGAGCCCACAGGCGCGGCAGCGATCGGCAAAGGCGAGATAGCTTCGGAAGAGCGTATTCGCGCCGCAGCGCGGACACAGGCCCTTCAGCGCCGCATCGGCAGGAGCCGGTTCCTGCCCGGTACCGGCTCCTTCATCCATGTCAGCCGTGAACCGGCGCGCCGGCGAAGCCCCAGACGTAGATCGACACGAACAGGAACAGCCAGACGACGTCGACAAAGTGCCAATACCAGGCCGCCGCTTCGAAGCCGAAATGCTGGCGGGGGGTGAAGTGGCCCTTGTAGAGGCGAATCAGGTTCACGATCAGGAAGATCGTGCCGACGATCACGTGAAAGCCGTGGAAGCCGGTCGCCATGAAGAAGGCGCCACCGAACGAAGTGCCGATCGGATCGGTCGAGGTTGCTTCGAAGGCGAAGGGCGCGTGGATATATTCATAGGCCTGAATGGCCGTGAAGATCAGGCCCAGGATGATCGTGATCCACAGGCCGTTGATCGCGTCCCTGCGATTGTTGTGGATCAGCGCGTGGTGCGACCAGGTGAGGGTGGTGCCCGAGCAGAGAAGGATCAGCGTGTTGAGCAGCGGAAGCCCCCAGGCGCTGATCACTTCCATGCCCACTGGTGGCCACTGACCGCCGACCACTTCGACCGTGGAGGGGAAGAGCGCGAAATCGAACCAGGCCCAGAACCAGCCGACGAAGAACATCACTTCGGAGGCGATGAACAGGATCATGCCGTAGCGCATGTGAAGCTGCACCACCGGCGTGTGATCGCCGGCATGCGCCTCGCGCACGACATCGGCCCACCAGGAGAACATCGTGACGAGCACGCCGGTCAGCCCCGCCAGGAAAACCCACCAGGCGCCCGCCGCCTCATGCATGAGCATGACGCCACCGACGGCAAGCACGAATGCCGACAACGAGCCCATCAAGGGCCAGATGCTCGGCGGCAGGATGTGATATTGGTGGTTCTTGGCTCCGGCCATCGGCGTGTCCCTTGGTCCCTTGTTCTGGCGTGCTCTAACCCGTGGTCCGGTCGGAATCCACAGGGTAAAAAGTGTAGGAAAGCGTGATTTCCTGAACGTCGCGCGCGTCCGGATCCTCGCGGATCGCCGGATCGACGAAATAGATCACCGGCATGCGCATCGTTTCGCCCGGCTGCAGCGTCTGCTCGGTGAAGCAGAAACACTGGATCTTGCTGAAATATTTGCCGGCCTGCGCGGGCGTGACGTTGAAGGTGGCGGTCCCGGTAACGGGAACGTCCGAATTGTTGGTCGCGACGAAGAAGGCCATGTCGCGCGCGCCCACGTCGATCTTGCCCGAGCGCACCTCTGGCGCAAAGCTCCACGGCAGGCGTGGATCGGTGTTGCTGTCGAACGCCACGGTGATCTGCTCGCCGGTCGCCCCGGGCGCCTCCAGCGCGCGCTGGGTAGTGCCGTTGAGGCCGGTCACCTGGCAGAAGACGCGATAGAGCGGGACGCTGGCGAAGCCCAGGCCGGTCATGCCGACCACGCCCAGTGCAGCGAGCATCGCAGTGCGCATGTTGCGGTTCATGATGTGCTTCCTGCCTGGATCTTCACGATCGCGATCGCGAAGATCAGGATCACGAATGCGCCGAGCAAAAGCGCCATCACCCGGGCGCGCGAGCGCTGGCGGGCGCGAATCAGATCCAACTGGTCGTCGTGCGGAGCGGTCATGCGAGCATCCGGTCCGCCGCGACGGCGGAAAAGAGGAGGAAGAGATAGAGGATCGAATAGCGGAAGAGCCGCTTTTCGGGACGCATCGCATCGCCTTCACCCGTCGTCCGCAATGCGATCGCGGCGGCGAACAGCAGGAAGAGCGCCGTCGCGGCGACGGCGATCACCCCATAGAGCGCGCCGGTGAGTCCGAGCGGCCAGGGCGCGACCGCCACTGCCGCCATCGGCAGACTGTAGAGTCCCACCTGATGCCGCGTCACGCGCTCGCCCGCCACCACCGGCAGCATCGGCACGCCGGCATTGGCGTAATCGGTCTTCACGAACAGCGCGAGCGCCCAGAAATGCGGCGGCGTCCACAGGAACACGAGCGCGAACAGCAGGACCGGCAGCAGCGCCACCTCGCCGGTGGCCGCGGCCCAGCCGATCAGCGGCGGAAAGGCCCCGGCCGCGCCGCCGATCACGATGTTCTGCGGCGTCCGGCGCTTCAGCCAGACAGTGTATACGAGAACGTAGAAGAGGATCGACGCGGCGAGGATCGCGGCCGCGAGCAAGTTGATCGCGAAGAACATCAGCACGACCGAAGCGACGGCCACGCCAACGCCGAAATGCAGCGCCGACTGGCGGTCCATCCGGCCGGCGGGCAGCGGACGTCCCTGCGTCCGCTTCATCTTCGCGTCGAGATCGGCCTCATACCACTGGTTGAGCGCGCCTGCGGCTCCGGCCCCGAGCGCGATGCACAGGATCGCAGTGAAGCCGAGCACCGGATGGATCGGCTGGGGCGCGGCGAGCATGCCGCAGAGGCCGGTAAAGACGACCAGCGTCATCACGCGCGGCTTGGTGAGCGCGAGGAAATCGCGCCAGTCGGCCGGCAGTGCCACGGGGTTCAAGGCAGCGGGAGTCATGATCGGCTGCCCTATAGGCCTCGGAAGCCGCGGAGAAAAGGCAGGATTCGTCGTCGGGCGCGGGGCGGCGGCGGGGACGGGGCATCCTCTTCGGCCTCTTCTTCGATCGGGCCGCGCCAATTGTGGTTGGAAACGCCCTCCAACACCTCGACCATATAGTCGCCGTCGGGCTTGTCGGCGAACCAGGCGCGGGCGCGATCGAGCGCGCGGCGCTCGAACCCGGCGCGCGCATCGGGCGCGAGGCGGTCGCGAAAGTCGCAAAGTGCGCCCCGCCCGAATTCAAGCGCACGCGCCCGGGCGCGCGGCGCCACGTCGGGCATGGCCCCGATTTCCAGGAACCGCCGGAACGGCCCGGCGAAGAAGCCCGGCTCGTCGAGCGCGGTGCAGTCGCGAGCGGCGTCGTGGAGCGCGGTATAGTCCGTGATCGCGGACCAGTCGGGCATCGAATGCTTGGCCATGATAACTGTATGCCCCGGCACGTGCCCGACAGCAAAACGCCCCGGAGTTTCCCCCGGGGCGCCTGCGGTTGCAGTTGCCGTGCGATCAGTGGTGCTTGTCGTCCTCGATCACCGGCAGCGTCTCGAACTGGTGGAACGGCGGCGGGCTGGAAAGCGTCCATTCCAGCGTGGTCGCGCCTTCGCCCCACGGATTGCCTTCGGCCCGGCGCCCGCCGACCAGCGACATGATGAGGTTGACGAAGAACACCAGCATGCCTGCGGCCATGATGACATAGCCGATGCTCGCGATCTCGTTCCAGTGCGCATAGGCGTCCGGATAGTCGGGATAGCGGCGCGGCATGCCCTGCAGGCCCAGGAAGTGCATCGGGAAGAACAGGATGTTCACGCCGGCGAAGAACACCCAGAAGTGCACCTGGCCGAGAACCTCGTTGTACATCCGCCCGAACATTTTCGGGAACCAGTAGTAGAAGCCGGCGAAGAGCGCGAAGACCGCACCCAGCGACAGCACATAGTGGAAGTGCGCGACCACATAATAGGTATCGTGCATATAGTCGTCGACGCCGCCGTTGGCGAGCACCACACCGGTCACGCCGCCCACGGTGAACATGAAGATGAAGCCGATCGACCAGAGCATCGGCGTCTTGAAGCTGATCGAACCGCCCCACATCGTCGCGATCCACGAGAAGATCTTGATGCCGGTAGGCACCGCGATCACCATCGTCGCCGCAGTGAAGTACATCTTCACGTTCACCGACAGGCCGGTGGTGAACATGTGGTGGGCCCAGACGATGAAGCCGACCAGGCCGATCGCGACCATGGCATAGGCCATGCCGAGATAGCCGAACACCGGCTTGCGGCTGAAGGTCGCGACGATCTGGCTGACGATGCCGAAGCCGGGCAGGATCATGATGTACACTTCGGGGTGGCCGAAGAACCAGAACAGATGCTGGTAGAGGATCGGGTCACCGCCGACCGAGGCGTCGTAGAAGCCGGTGCCGAAGTTACGATCGGTGAGCAGCATGGTGATCGCCGCGGCGAGCACGGGAAGCGCCAGCAGCAGCAGGAAGGCGGTGATCAGCACCGACCAGACGAACAGCGGCATCTTGTGCAGCGTCATGCCCGGAGCGCGCATGTTGAAGATGGTGGTGATGAAGTTGATCGCGCCCAGGATCGAGCTGACGCCCGCGAGGTGGAGCGACAGGATCGCCATGTCGACCGACGGACCCGGCTCGCCATAGGTGGAGAGCGGCGCATAGGCCGTCCAGCCCACGCCCGCGCCGACGCCGACGAACGGCGAGGCGAGCAGCAGCAGGAACGCGGGGACGAGCAGCCAGAAAGAGATGTTGTTCATGCGCGGGAACGCCATGTCCGGCGCGCCGATCATGATCGGAACGAACCAATTGCCGAAGCCGCCGATCATCGCCGGCATCACCATGAAGAACACCATGATGAGGCCGTGCGCGGTGATCAGCACGTTCCAGAAGTGCATGGCCTCGTCGAACGTCTGCTCGCCGCCATGGGCCATGCTGGCCATCCACTGGAGATGCTGGATGCCCGGCTCGGCGAGTTCCCAGCGCATCAGGCCGGAAATCGCGCCGCCGATGATCCCCGCGATGATCGCGAAGATCAGGTAGAGCGTGCCGATGTCCTTGTGGTTGGTCGACATGAACCAGCGGGCGAAGAAGCCCGGAACATGCTCGTCGTGATGGTCATGCGCAGGATCGCCATGCGCTTCGAAGCGGTTGGGTGTGAGAGCCGTGTCGGTCATGTCTTACTGGTCCGTCTGTCCGAGGCCGCCGCCGTTCTGGGTCGCCGCCGCGTCGGTGACGGGGACGGTCCGCACGGTGTCGTCGATGGTCACGTTGGTGACGTTGGGAACGATGGTTTCGGTGGGGGTCGTGGTGGTGTCGCCCTCGTCGGCGCCCGGCTGCATGGGCGGAGCATCGGACGGGGAGTCGGCCTCGGGCATGGTGCCGCCCTTGGCGCGGATCCACTGCGCGAAGACTTCGGGCGCAACGGCTTCGACCGCGATCGGCATGAACGCGTGGCGGGCGCCGCACAGTTCCGAGCACTGGCCGAAATAGAGGCCCGGCTGCTCGATGGTGAAGGTCGTCTCGTTGAGGCGGCCCGGCACCGCGTCCAGCTTCACCCAGAAGGCGGGGATCGCCCAGCTGTGGATCACGTCGGTGGCGGTGGTGATCAGCCGGATCGGCACGCCCACCGGCAGCACGACGCGGTTGTCGGTGGCGAGCAGGCGCGGACCGTCGGCATCGGTGCGATAGCGCTGGCCGGCTTCGACCTCGCCCTGCTCGCGGAGCATGTTCGAGACGATCGAGACGCCGCCGTGATCGGGATATTCATAGGACCAGAACCACTGGTTGCCGATCGCCTTGAGCGTCACCGCATTGTCGGGCGCCGGGCGATACTGCGCTGCGAGCAGGCGGATCGAGGGGACCGCGATCGCCAGCAGGATGAGCACCGGCACCAGCGTCCAGACGACTTCGACCAGCGTGTTGTGCGCGGTCCGCGACGGCGTGGGGTTGGCGGCGCGGCGATAGCGGATCACGACATAGACCAGCAGCGCCAGCACGATCAGCGAGATGAACACGATCAGCGGGAGCAGTACCTGGTTGTGGAACCAGTGCGCCTCGCGGCCGGTGGGCGTGACCTGGCTCTGCAGGCCGATTTCGCGGTCGGCGGGCTGGCCGAAACCGGGAGCGGCCTGGAGCAGCGGAGAGCCGTCTGCGCGCAGCGTGGGATCGGGAAGGGCGCCCGGCGCTTCCGGCAGCGGAGCCGCGGCAGTGACCGGGGGCGTATTGCCCATATATTCCGGCGGCGTCGTCGCGGCCGGCGCGTCGAGAGCGCCCGCAGCCGTCGTCGGCGTGGCGGACGGCTCGGTCTGGGCGGTGGCGGGGCCCGCCAGCACCAGTCCCGCCGCGAGGAAAATCGAAGTCAACCCAGGCATGCGCATCGTATCGTATCACCCTTTCAGGAGCGCCGTCGGCCGGCCGCAAGGGGCAGGAGAATTCCTGATTGCAAGGGCCTATACGCGCGCAACCCGCGTGTCTCAAGCTTGTGACGGCCCCTTTCTTCCCGTGGTTGCGACACGTCAAGGCGCAGCCTAAGAGTCGCGGCCGTTCGAACAGCGGAAAGCATCTGGTGACCGGCGACGAGATTCTGGCGGAGTTCCGCGATGCGGGCGCGCTTCTGGAGGGACATTTCATCCTTTCCTCGGGGCTGCGGTCCCCCGTATTTCTCCAGAAGATGCGGATTTTCGAAGACCCGGTGCGTACCGAGCGGGTCTGCGGCGCGCTTGGTGCGGCGATCCGCGAATCGTTCGGGCAAGTGGATCTGGTCGTTTCACCGGCGATCGGCGGCATCATTCCCGGCTATGAGACGGCGCGTGCGCTCGGCTGCAAGGCCGTGTTCGTCGAGCGCGAGGACGGCGAATTCCAGCTGCGGCGGGGATTCGAGATTCCCAAGGGCGCGCGCGTGGTGATGGTCGAGGATATCGTCACAACCGGGCTTTCGTCGCGCGAGTGCCTCGCCGCGATCCGCAAGCATCCCGCCACGCTGCTCGGCGCGGCGTGCATCGTCGACCGGTCGAATGGAACCGCGGATGTGGGCGTGCCGCTCGTCTCGCTGCTCAAGATGGACGTGCCCGCCTATCCCGCCGATCAGCTTCCGCCCGAGCTGGCCGCGATTCCCGCGGTGAAGCCCGGAAGCCGGGTACCGGCGTGACCGGGCACCTGCGCCTCGGCGTCAACATCGATCATGTCGCCACCGTGCGCAACGCACGCGGATCGGGCTATCCCGATCCGGTGCGGGCGGCGCTGCTCGCGGCCGAGGCGGGGGCCGACGGCATCACCGCGCATCTGCGCGAGGACCGGCGCCACATCACCGACGACGATATCGCGCGGCTTTCCGAAGGGCTGCCGATTCCGCTCAACCTCGAAATGGCGGCGACTGACGAGATGCTGGCGATCGCGCTGCGCCACCGCCCCCACGCGGTGTGCATCGTGCCCGAGAAGCGCGAGGAGCGGACCACCGAAGGCGGGCTCGACGCGGCGGGGCAGCACGATCACCTTGCGCCGATGGTCGCCAGGCTGCGCGACAACGGCAGCCGCGTGTCGCTGTTCATCGAGCCCGATGCGCGGCAGATCGATGCGGCGATCCGGCTGGGCGCACCCGTGGTCGAGCTGCACACCGGCCGCTATGCCGAACTGGCGGGGGCCGAACAGGCGGACGAGCTGCGCCGGCTTTCCGACGCGGCGGCGCTGGCGGCGAAGAACGGGATCGAAGTGCATGCCGGCCACGGCCTCACCTTCGACAATGTCGTCCCGGTCGCGGCGATTCCCCAGCTCGCCGAGCTGAACATCGGCCATTTCCTGATCGGCGAGGCGATCTTCGACGGGCTTGTGCCGGTCGTACGGCGGATGCGCGGCCTGATGGACGAGGCGCGGTGAGCGCATGATCATCGGCATGGGATCCGATCTCTGCAATATCGAGCGCATCCAGAATTCGCTCGATCGCTTCGGAACGCGGTTCGAGAACCGGGTGTTTACCGAAACCGAGCTAGCGAAGGCGAAGCGGCGGCCGCACACCTATGCCGCGACTCTGGCAAAGCGGTTCGCCGCAAAAGAGGCTTTTTCGAAGGCAGTGGGCACCGGGTTCAAGCAGGGCGTGTTCCTGAAGGACATCGGTGTGGTAAATGCGCGATCGGGGGCGCCGACACTGGCGCTGACCGGCGGAGCGCGCGCGCGGCTTGACGCGCTCGTCCCCGCTGGCCACCTCGCCCGCGTACATCTGACGCTCACGGACGACCATCCATGGGCGATGGCGCTGGTGGTGATCGAGGCGCTGGCGCAAGAAGGATAGTGGATGGCCGCGGACGATTTGGCGTTGGAGCGGAACGAGATCGACAGCCGGGAGAATGCCGAAGCGCGCCGCGGCACCGATTGGTGGGCCGAGGTGAAGGGCATCTTCTGGCTCGTGCTCGCGGTGCTCGGCTTCCACAGCCTGATCGCCAAGCCCTTCTATATTCCGTCCGAATCCATGATGCCGGGGCTGCTCGTCGGCGATCGGTTGATCGTGACCAAATATCCCTATGGTTTCTCGTTCATCACGCCGACCTTTCATTTGCTGCCGTTCATCCCCGGGCGGCTGTTCGGCAGCCTGCCCGAGCGCGGCGACGTGGTGATCGCGACTCCGCCGGGGAAGGACACCGACTATATCAAGCGCGTGATCGGCCTGCCCGGCGACACGATCGAAGTGCGCGGCGGCACGGTGATCCTGAACGGCCGGGCAGTGCCGCGCACGGCGATGGGCGACCGCATGGTGCCGGTCGACGCGAACACCCGCTGCGAGCCGCGCCAATATCGCGGGCTGCTCGTCACCGGCGCGGACGGCCGCGATTATTGCCGGCTGCCGATCTTCCGCGAGACGCTGCCCAACGGGCGCAGCTACGACACGGTGGATATCGGCCTGAGCCCCGGCGATAACTACGGCCCGGTCCGAGTGCCCAAGGGCCATGTCTTTCTGATGGGCGACAATCGCGACAATTCGGCTGATAGCCGCTATGCGCTGGCCGACAGCGGTCTGGGCGGACCCGTGCCGTGGGAGAATGTCGGCGGCCGTGCCGAATTCATCACCTTCTCGCTCGACGGCACCGCGAGCTGGAACCCGCTGACCTGGTTCGAATCGTTCCGTGCCGGGCGCGCCGGCCAGACGCTCCACCCGGCGCGTGCGGAACCACCGCGCCAATGAGGGAAGACGACTCCGTTTCCGTCTATCAGGAGCCGGGGCCGAACGAGATGCGCGACCCGGTGATCCGGGCCGAGCTGAAGCGCGCATCGGTGTGGTTCGGCCTTGCGGTGGCGGTCGGGCTGGTCGTCCTGCTGATCCATCCGCTGCTGATCATCTTCGGCGGTCTCGTCTTCGCTTCGATGCTCGACGGCGGCGTTCGGCTGCTCGGCCGAGTCGCGCCGCTCCCCCGGCCGGTCCGGCTCGCGCTCGTCGTGATGCTGGTGACGATCTTCATCGGCGGCACCTTCTATGCGATGGGCGTGCAGATCGTGGAGCAGGCGGAGCAGCTGCGCGCGACTCTGGAGGCCCAATCGAATCGCATCGCGCGGCTGGCGGTCGATCTCGGACTGATGGAGAGTCCCACCGATTTCTCCGGACTGGCGCAGCAGGTGCTCGGCTCGATCGGACGGCTTACCTCGGCGGTCGGATCGCTGCTGGGCGCGGGCGCGACCTTGCTGATGATCATGATCATCGGACTGTTCGTGGCGATGGAGCCGCGCATCTATGATCGCGGGCTGCAATGGATGGTGCCGGTGGCCGAGCGCGACGAGTTCGCGATCACCATCACCGCGATGGCGACCAACATGCGCCGGCTGCTCGCCGGGCGGCTGGCGGGGATGCTGTTCGAGGGCGTGGTCACCTGGCTGTTGCTGTGGCTCGCCGGGGTGCCGATGGCGCTGCTGCTTGGGATCATCACCGGTATCCTGGCGTTCATTCCCAACATCGGTGCCTTCGTGAGCGGCGTGCTGATGGTCTCGGTCGGCTTTTCGGCTGGCACCAGCGAGGGCCTTTGGGCGATCGCCATCTATTTCGGTGTGCAGACCTTCGACGGCTATGTCGTGATCCCGATGGTCGCCCGCCGCACGGTCGACCTGCCCCCGGCGCTGACTCTGTCCTCCCAGATCCTGTTCAGCACCTTGTTCGGCGTTCTCGGCCTCGCGCTCGCCGATCCGATGCTGGCGATGATCAAGGTGGCGCTGCAGCGCGAATCGCAGGTTTCCGCGAAATCGCGGCGGCGGCGCGGGCGACGACGCGGACGTCGCGGCGGCCGTATCGTGGCTTCGCCGGAGGAACCGCCGCCCGATGCCGCCGTTGGGTGATCGACCGGAGGGACTGCATCAATGATTCTGCACGATTACTACCGTTCCTCCGCCAGCTATCGCGTGCGGATCGCACTCAATCTGAAGGGAATCGTGCATGAGCGGCGCGCGATTTCGCTGCTCAACGGCGAGCAGCGCACGCCCGAGCATCTCGAGCGCAATCCGCAGGGGTTCGTGCCAGCGCTTGAGACGGATGACGGGCTGATACTCACCCAGTCGCTCGCGATCATCGAATGGCTCGACCTGCGTTATCCCGAGCCGCGCCTGATCCCCGCCGAGCCCGATGCCCGTGCGGCGGCGCTCGCCCGCGCGATGGTGATCGGTATGGACATCCATCCGCTCAACAATCTGCGTGTGCTGCGCTGGCTGACCCAGGAGCTCGAGATCGGTGAGCCGCGGCGCACCGAATGGATCCACCACTGGATCGGCGAGGGCTTTGCCGCGCTCGAGGCGATGGCGGGCGAGGGGCCGTTCCTGGGCGGAGACCGGCCGGACGTCGCCGACGTGTTCCTCACACCCCAGCTCTACAACGCCCGTCGGTTCGAGGCGCCGCTCGACAGCTATCCCAAGCTGCTGCGCGCGGAAGCCGCCGCAGCCGAGCTGCCTGCCTTCGCCGACGCACATCCCGACGCCGTGAAGCCGGACTGATGAAGGGAACGCCACGCAAGGCCGCTGCGGCGACCGCCGCGCTGTTCGTTGCCACGCCTGCGCTCGCCCAAGAGGCTCAACCGGTCATCACCGTCACCGGCGAAGGGCTCGAGGCGCCTCCCGGCGAGGCTGCCTACGCCGTCGCCGAAGTAGAGCGTGCGCGGCTGGCGAATACGGCTAGCGGCCGGCTGGAGGATGTACTCGCGGACGTCGCCGGCGTTGCTCAGTTCCGCCGCGCCGATTCGCGCTCGGCGCATCCCACGGCGCAGGGAATCACGCTGCGCGGGCTGGGCGGCAATGCCTCCAGCCGCGCGCTGCTGCTGCTCGACGGCGTGCCCCAGGCCGATCCCTTCGGCGGCTGGGTGGCCTTTCCCGCCTATCTGCCCGAGCGGCTGGGCCGAGTCCGCGTCACGCGCGGCGGCGGCAGCGGCTATGCGGGGCCGGGCGCACTCGCCGGGACCGTCGAGCTTTTCAGCGCCGGACCGGGCGAACTTGGCACGCTCGACCTGCGGGGTGCCTATGGCAGCCGCGACAGCGTCGATCTGGTCGGCACCGGTGCCGCCGAACTGGGTCGCGGCTTCGTCACGCTCGCCGGGCAATATGCCCGAGGCGACGGCTTCGCGCCGATCGTCGCCGAGGATCGCGGGCCGGTCGACCGTGCCGCGCCCTATGAACAGGCGAGCCTGGCGTTGCGCGGCGTCACCGACATCGGCGGCGACACCGAGCTTCAGGCGAACCTCTCCGGCTTCGTCGATCGCCGCGACCGCGGCGTCGATTTCACCGACGTGAAGAGCGAGGGCGTCGACGCCAGCGTGCGCGTGGTCGGCCGCGGCGCATGGGGCTGGTCGGCGCTCGCCTATGTCCAGACCCGCGTCCTCGAAAGCGGCTTCGCCAGCGTCAATGATGCGCGGACCGAGGCGAATCCGGCGCTCCAGCAATATAATGTGCCTTCCACCGGCCTCGGCGCCCGGCTCGAAGTCGCGCCGCCGGTCGGCGAAGCGCTGTCGCTGCGGCTCGGGGCCGATGCGCGGCGCGTCGAGGGCGAGACGCAGGAACGCTATATCTTCACTGGCCTCGATCCGGCCCGGCGGCGCGAGGCGGGCGGCAACAGCCTCACCCTCGGCGCCTTCGCCGATGCGAGCTACGAGACAGGGCCGCTCACGCTCAACGCGGGCGGGCGGCTCGATCATTGGCGGATCGGGGAGGGGCAACTGATCGAACAGCCGCTCGCGGGCGGCGCCCCGCTCACCGACGCGCGCTTCGCACCGCGCGAGGGATGGGAAGCTACCGGGCGGCTGGGAGCGGCCTATGAAGTGCACGAAGGAGTCACGCTGCGCGCCGCGGCCTATCGGGGCTGGCGGCTGCCGACGCTCAACGAACTCTATCGCCCGTATCGGGTCGGTGCCGATGCGTTCGCCGCCAATGCCGATCTGGCGCCGGAGCGGCTGACCGGCGCCGAGGCGGGGGTCGACTGGGCGCCGGGCGAAGCGGTGCTGCTACGGCTCACCGGCTATTGGAGCCGGCTGGAAAATGCGGTTGCAAACGTAACGCTCGCCAGCGGGCCGGGCAGCTTTCCGGGAGTCGGCTTCGTGTCGGCGGAGGGCACCTACAGCCAGCGGCGCAATCTCGACGCCGTCCAATCGCAGGGCGTCGAGCTCGACGCGCGCTGGCGGCCGAGCGACTGGCTGGTCTCCGCCTCCTATGCCTTCATCGATGCCCGCGTCGACGCCTCGGGCGCGGCGACGCCGCTCGACGGGCTGCGCCCGGCACAGACCGCGCGGCACCGCGCCTCGGCGACGGCGGGCTGGTGGCGGGATCGCGCGGGCGGCTCGCTCACGCTGCGCTACATCGGTCCCCAGTACGAGGATGATCGCAATCTTCAGCGGCTGGCCGAGGCCGTGACGCTCGATGCCGTCGCGGCGCTGCCGATCACGGACGCATTGTTGATCGAGGGACGCGCGGAAAATCTGTTCGACGAGCGGGTCGAGACCGGGATCAGCGACGTGCTGGAGCGTGCGACTCCGCGCACGCTGTGGATCGGCCTGCGCTATCGGCTGCGCTGAGCGACCAGTTCGTCGAACAGCGCCAGATAGGCTGCGACCGAATCCGGCCCGGTCTGCGCGAGCGGTTCGGGTCGCTGCCGTTCCGGCGCCAGCCAATGATCGAGCGCCGCGACCAGCGCCTCGGCATCGCCGGGCGGCACGATGCTGCCGTGGCCGGGCGTCGGCACCAGTTCGGCGATGGCAACGCTCGAATCGGTCGTCACCACCGGCGTTCCGAGCGCGAGCGCCTCGCGCAGCACGCCGGGTACGCCTTCGTAATCCGACGTGAGAACCACTGCCTCCGCGCGGGCGATCGCCGGCAGCGGGTCGGCGGCATGGCCGGGCAGGTGCACGCGATCGCGCAGGCCGAGCGCAGCCACCTGCGCCTCGAGTGCCCGCCGGAGGCTGCCCTCGCCAAGCAGCAGCAGCGAGACGTCGCCCCGCTTCAGCCGCGGCAGCGCCTCGATCAGCCGATCCCAGCGCTTCTGTGGCTCCAGCCGCCCGGCGCCGAGCAGATAGCGGCCTGCCGGCAGCATCAGGGGCGCAGCCTCGGCGAGCGCCCGCGCGGGCGGATTGGCGATCACTGAGACGCGCGCGGGATCGACTCGCATCTGGCGCGCCGTTTCCGCGGCCATCGCAGGCGACATGGCGACGAACCGGTCGATGAAGCGTGGGTGGAGGCGCAGCCAATGGGGATAGCCCCTCCGCTCGATTCCCCGCATTTCGGGTCGCACCAGTGCATTGGAAACCTTCGCCACGATCGGTGGGCAGGCGCTGCCCATGCGCAGCCGGGTCCAGGCGGCGAGGCTGGTATAATGATTGCCGGGGCAGAACAGCAGGTCGGGACGCAGCCGATCGAGGAAGCGCGGCAGCGCATAGAGTGCGCGATAGCGCGAATCGCCGAGTTCCTCGATGTGAATTCCGGCGGGCAATTCGGCCGCGAGCGGGCCTGTCGCGCGGCCGGCGATCAGCGTCACTTCGCGTCCAGCATCGATCCATCCGCGCGCGAGACGCAGCATCGCGCGCTCCACTCCGCCGCCTTCCAGCGTCTGGGCGATCGTCGCGATACGTTCGGCTGTGCGGTGGGGCGAATCGGGCATGGGCTTGCGAACTGCCTTTCTAGCGCCCAAATCCACTCTTCATGTAACCGTAATTCGCTGCGATGCAGCGCGGACGTGCACGGGCGCCTTGAAGGGGGTCGTCAAGGCGCTGGAATGGACCGACGAATACCTCCGACAACACGCGCGCCGCTTGGCGGATCGAGGAACGACTCAGGCATGGATGCCTCGTTGAATGTACCGTTGGCGGCGGGAACCGCGCTTCCGGAAACTCCCGACCTCGCGGGGCTCCAGCCCATCGAGCGCATCCGCCGCCGCTGGCCGCTGGTCCTTGGGGCGGCGCTGTCGCTCTTGATGGTTGCGGCGCTGGCATATGAGCTGCTCGGTTCGGGGCTTGCCGGCCTCTCGCGGACGATCCCGCGCAGCCCCTTCTTCTGGATTTCCTTCGCGCTCTTCTATCTCGGTCCGCCGACCTTCGATTTCGTGATCTTCCGCAAGCTGTGGCGGATTCCGGCGTCGGGGATGATCGCGCTCCACAAGAAGCGCATCTCGAACGAAGTGCTGATCGGCTATTCGGGCGAAGCCTATTTCTATGCCTGGGCCCGCCAGCGCACGAAGATGGTGGCCGCTCCGTTCGGCGCGGTGAAGGATGTCGCAATCCTCTCGGCGATGGCGGGCCATGCCGTCACGCTGGCGATCGTCGCCATCGCGCTGCCCTTCGGGCTGCAGTTGCTGACCCAGGGCGATCAGCGGATGCTGATCGGCTCGGTCGCGCTGCTCGTCGCGATGATCGTGCCGTTCGTGATCTTCTCCAAGCGCGTCTTCTCGCTTGCGCGGCCCACGCTCTGGTGGATCTTCGGCGTCCAGTGCGCGCGGATCGTCTCGGGCACGATCTTCCTGGCCTTCGCCTGGTATTTCGCGCTGCCCGACGTGTCGGTGCTGGTCTGGCTGTTCCTGGTCGCGGGGCGGCTGCTGGTATCGCGCCTGCCGCTCGTGCCCAACAAGGACCTCCTTTTCGCCAATTTCGCGATCCTCCTCATCGGGCAGGGAGAGGCGGTGTCCGAGCTGCTCGCGTTCACCGCAGCGCTAACTCTGTTGGTGCATGTGGTGCTCATCGGCGGCTTCGGCCTTCAATCGTTGATGAGGAAGCAATGATCACGACCACCACGAAACTCGCTATGGCGGCGATCGCCGCGGCGATGCTGGTGCCCGCGCCCGCCTCGGCGCAGCGCATCCTGGGGAGCGACGCGGCGGCCTGCACCGGCGGCGGACCGGCGATCCGCGCCAATATCGCGGGCCTGCGCGACCGCACCGGCCGGTTGAAGCTCGAGCTTTATCCCGCCACCGAAGAGGATTTTCTGCGCGACGATCGCGACCTGATCCGCGATGGCCGCACCTTCCGCCGGGTCTGGGCCGATACGCCGGCTTCTGGCGACATCGCGATGTGCATCCGCGTGCCCGGCCCCGGCCGCTATGCGCTGCTTTTCACGCATGATCGCGATGGAAAGAACAAGTTCAATTTCTGGCGCGACGGTGCGGGCTTCGTGAGCGACCAGCGGCTCGGCCGCAGCCGGCCCAAGGTCGAGCAGGCGATCGTGAACGTCGGCAGCGGCGTTACCGTCGCAAACATCCGAGTTCAGTATCTGCGCGGCCTCGGCGGCTTTTCGCCGCTGGACGACTGAGGAGCGCCCGGTGCGGATCGTCGACGTCAACGAGTTCTACTCGCCCACCGGCGGCGGGGTTCGCACCTATCTCGATCGCAAGATGACGATCCTCGCCGAGATGGGCCACGAACTGATCGTCGTCGCGCCCGCGCGCGAGAATCGCATCGAGGAACGGCCTGGCGGCGGCGTGATCCACTGGATCAAGGCGCCGCCGCTGATCTTCGATCGCAACTATGGCATCTTCTACGATGCGGCGCCGATCACCGATCTGCTCGACCGGCTGAAGCCGGATGTCGTCGAGACCAGTTCGCCCTGGCGGCCGGCGTGGATCGTCGGCGACTGGAAGGGCGACGCAGTGAAGGTCTTCTTCACGCACAACGACAATATCGCCGCCTATCCCCAGCGCTGGCTCGAAGGCGTCGCCTCGCCGCGCCGGGTCGAGGAGATGTTCGGCTTCTATTCGCGCTACATGGGGCGCTTCCTGGCCAAGTTCGACGCGGTCGTCACCAACAGCGAGACGATGCGCGGCCGGTTCGAGCGGCGTGGGCTGCCGGTCGATCGCGCCGAGCCGCTGGGGATCGACCGCGGCTATTTCTCGCCCACGCTGCGGGACGAGAAGCTGCGTGCGGCGCTGCTCGAGCAGTGCGGCCTGCCGCCGGAGGGGCATTTGTTGCTCGGGCTCGGCCGGCATCATCCGGAAAAGCGCTGGCCGATGGTGATCGATGCAGTCGAGGCGGCGGCCGCCACGCTTCCGATCGGGCTCGTGCTGATCGGCGACGGCGTGGACCGGCGCGCGATCGAGCGGCGCACTGCAGACAGCCCTCATGTGCGGCTGTTCGCGCCGGTGTACGACCGGCTCCGGCTGGCGCGGATCATGGCGAGCTGCGACGCGCTGATTCACGGCAACGAAACCGAGACGTTCGGGCTGGTCGGCTCCGAGGCGCTCGCCTCCGGGCTCGCGCTGATCGTGCCCGATGAAGGCGGCTGTTCGGAGATCGCGGATCCGCTGTTCGCGGAAACCTACAGGGCCTGCGATGCGCGGTCCGCCGCGGAGGCGACACGGCGACTGTTCACTCGCGAACCGGCGATCCTGCGTGCCGCGGCGCGCCACGCTGCCGGGCAGGTGCGCACCGATACCGATCACGCACGCGATCTGGTCGACTATTATGCCACGCTGGTCGACGCGAAGCGGCTCGGAGTCGCACCACCGCCTCAGCTGGCGGCGAGCGCGTCGTAACGGCCGGGCTTCCGCCCGCGCAGCAGCGTGGCCAGCGTTCGATCGATGCTCTCCAGAAGCCGCGGCACGCCCGTATCCCCCGGATGCACTGCAACCCGCACGATCGGCGCCCGCCGCATCGCCTGGCGCAGCACGGCGGCGGCGGCCAGCGAGCTGAGCTGGCGTGATCGGCTGCGGCTGGCCCAGGTAATGACCGGGCCCTTCGCGACCACTGCACCGCTGGCCGGGCGCCAGACCCGCAGATGATCCTCGGCGAGCGCGAAGCCTGCTTCCGCCAGTGCGCTGCGCGTGCCCTCCGAATAGAGCCAGGCAGGCGCGATAAAGCCTGCCGCCGGCCTGCCGGTCACGTCTTCGATCAGCGCCTTGCCGCGCCGCATGCGGCGCAGCGCCTCGCCCTGGTCGAGGCCCAGGAACTCGCCTTCGCCGGCGGTCAGGTGGCGTGCGCGTAGCGCATCGGCGGCATTCGCATGGCTGCTGTCGTCGAGATGCGACCAGCCGTGGACGAACATTTCCACACCCGCATCGGCCCAATTGCGCAGCCGCGCCTGAAATCCGCGATCGGCGGCGAGCGGCGCTCGGTTCCAATGATCCGGCACCACCAGCATCGCGAAGCGCGTGCCGCCGAGCCGCGCGGACAATCGATCGACGAGCGCATCGATCTGCGACTCGAAGCGCGGGCTCACATCGTGAATCGACGCGAGCAGCCGGCGTTCGGCGGTCATCGCGCCTCGCTCCGGGCAAAGACCGCAACCTGCTGGTCGCCCAGCGGCCGCACTGCGCGCAGCCGATAGCCGTCGTTCATCGCCGCGAGCGTGCGTGCGCGCTGCTCCGGCCGTTCGCCGCGATAGGCGTTGCGCACGACCACCACCGCCGGGCGCTCTGCCAGGATGCGTTCGAGCTCGGCCGATTGCGAGACGCCGATCGCACCCCGCTCGCGCGTGCGGCCCAGATGGCTTGGAAAGCGCCACGCGCTGCGCGCGCAACGCCCCGTTGCGACGTAGAGCATCGTATTGCCCGAATAGACGTGCAGGCATCCGGGGCCGCTGCCCACTGCATCGGCGAGGGCGGCGAATTCGGCAGGCGTGCCTCGTCCGGCGCGCTTGGCGATCAGCAGCGCCTGCCCGCCGATGAACAGCAGCACGAGCAGCGGCAGCGCCACCTTCATCCCGCTGCGGTGGACCGCGACGAATCCCGCGGCGCAGGCGCAGCCGGGAACGAGCAGCGGCAGCGCGTAATGATTGAACCAGCTTCCGAAGGCGAGCAGCCCGAGAAGCGCCGCGAGCGCCCAGGCGAACAGCCACTGCTGCACCGGCCGTGCAGCCGGATCGCCGCCGCGACAGCGCCATGCGAGCACGCACATCGCGATCAGCGGCGATCCGACCAGCAGGATCTCGGCGAGGTTGCCCAGCAGCTCGATCGCCGGATCGCGATTGCGCAGCGCGATCGACGTGAAATTGGCGAAGACGAACGCCTCCATATGGCCGATGAGCCAGTAATAGCCGAGCGCGGCGACGGTCGGCAGCAGCGCGACGGCGGCCCAGGCGGCGCCGCGTAGCATCGTGTAGAGCGCGGTGCGCGTGATGCGCCATTCGCGCCACAGCAGCCACAGGCCGAAGAAGAAGCCTTCGAACACGGCCGAATATTTGAGTTGGATGGCGATTCCGACGAGCAGCATCGCGAGCAGCCCGCGCCGGAACCGGCGCCGCGCGTCCTCCGGGCCACCCGGCGCGATCAGCGTGGCCGCGAGTACCATCGGGAGATTGTAGAAGACCGGCGCCTGGCCGCCCTGGCCTTCGAACAGGTTGAGCCACAGGAGATAGGCGACTCCCGCGAACAGAGCGCCGCGGCTCCATCCGGCCCGATCCGCCAGCCGCCCGATCAGCACTGCCGTCGCCACCGCCGCGACGAGCGCCATCGCCTGATAGGACCAGATGCCGAGCGGATAGCCGAACAACGCGGCGGGCAGATAGAGCAGGAACAGCCCGATCGGCTTGCGATCCCAGATCTCGACATAGGGCAGTGCGCCGTCGAGCATGGCGTGCGCAGTGACGAAGTAGAATTCCTCGTCGACGTGCAGGATCGGATTGCCGAAGGTGATCGCGCGCGCCGCCAGCGCGACCGTCAGCAGCACGGCCCAGCGCGGCGCCGCGCCCAGCCGGTCGAGAAGCGTCATGTCGCGCGCCGGGCCTTCGTCAGACCTGGTCCGGATAGATCGGCAGGATGTCGACGGGGATGTCGCGCATCGAAGCGATCACGCCTTCGGCATGCGCATCGAGGCGCGCCCAGCGATCGAAGAAGGCCCGCGTGCCTTCATAGTCGCCGGTCGCCTGAAGCATCAGCATGTCGTGCAGCAGGTCGCGCACCGCGCCCTGCATCGCCGCCATGTCGATCCGATAGCGGCCCGCCGCCGCATCCCAGGCGAAGGCGCCCTTGTCACTCAAATAGCCATATTGAAGCGCGGCGCCGCGGCCATGCGCTTCCTCGATCCCAAACCGCATCGCGCGGAACATGCCGGTGAGATAGGTGGCGTAGAGCTGCTCGACTTCGGAAGCGGGCAGTTCGCCCTTCTCCATCATCAGCAGGATGTTCCACACGCCCATCACATCGGCCTTGGCTTCCTCCAGCGCCGAATATTGGTCGCGCAGCATCTCGTTCACGGTGGTGGCGCGACCATCGACGGTGATCGTGCCCGGCCCCAGGCTGTGCGACAGCTCGTGAAACAGCGTCTCGAGTTCCATATATTTCTCGGCGACGAGGCCCGCCTGCTCGGGGACGAGCACCAGCGGTGCCATTGGTCCAAGGATCCGGTCGTATTTGGCCGCGAGCACGTTCGCCAGGATCACCTTCTTGGCGCCCTTGGCCTCTCGCACCCGCTCGTCGTTGGGCAGGTTGAACGCAATCGTCTGCACGCCGGGCACATTGTCGCCGCCGCCGCGCACCTGATCGGCGACCGCGATCGGGCTTTCGAAGCCGCGCTGGAAATTCTTGTAACGCTCCTCGATCGGAAGATTAGCCTCCATGTCGCGGAGGTAATGCTTGTACTTGTCGAGCGCGGCGCTTTCCTCGGGATCCTTCAGCGTCACGAAGCTCTCGAACGCCGTCTTCGTGCCCATCAGCCGGTCGGTATAGACTTCATAGGGCCCGATCGCGACTTCGATCGGCGTGCCGGTGAGGTCCATCCAGGCGAGTTCGCTCTCGAAATAGTCATCGGTGCGGAATGCCTGCGCGCGCAGGGCGAGAAAGCGCTTCAGGCTGGGGTTGGTGGTGATCGCCGCGGCCCGTTCGAGCAGCTGTGCCGCAGGCTCCAGCCACTCGCGATATTCGACCGAATAGGGAATGGCGACCAGCCGGTCGCCGTCGCGGCGAACGACAGTGTAGGGGCTGGTCAGCGCTTCACGCTGGTCGGGATGCGCGGTCAGATAGGCGTCGAATTCGGCACGCGTCAGATCGGGCGGATAAAAGCCGGCGCCTTCGGGCATCTCCGCATCGCCCCAGAAGGGGTGCAGCTCGTCCAGCTCGTCCCATGGTCCGAAATAGCGGTCGAACAGCGCCAGCACCTGATCGCGGTCGGCACGGCGCATGCGCGAGATGGCGAGCCGCGTTTCCGGATTGCGCGGGTCGCGCTGGCGCAGATAGATTTCGGACATCAGCTGCGAGGCGTCGATCAGCAGGTTCACCACCTGCCGCTCCTCGGCATTCAGGAAGGCGGTGTTCGGGTTCATTTCGATCCGCGCCAGCTTCGCGAGTCGCGCGTCGGCGTTGACCCCCGCGGGGATCGGGTCGGGCACTGCCACAGAATCGCGAAAGCCGACGCCTGGGCCGAGCGGATCTATCGGCGCGCGGCTTTGGGTGCAGGCGGCACTCGCCAGAAGCAGGGGGCAGAGCAGGAGCAGGCGCATCGCGGACCTCGTGAATGACGGGCTGGGCAACGCTCTAGCGCTGTGCTCCGCTGCTGTCACGAACCCGCCACATGGCGGAGGCAAGCAGCGGCCGACCCAGGGAGATTGCCACATGACGCTTCGTATCGATCGCCGTTCCTTCGTGCTCACCGGAACGCTGGGGCTCGGCGCCTTTGCCGTGCCCGGTTTCGCGAAGACACCCAGCGTGGCGGATGCGACCGGCTTCACCCATTCGGTCGCCTCGGGCGAGCCCGCAGCGAACTCGGTACTGCTGTGGACCCGCTATGTGCCTGCTGGCAGCGGCGCGGCGGATCTCAAGGTCGAGCTTTCGCAGACCGAGGATTTCGCCCGGATCGCAGGCGGTGGCCAGATGACGACCGGCCCCTGGCGCGATCACACCGCCAAGATTACGGTCGAGGGCCTCGCGCCCGGCACTTCCTATTTCTACCGGTTCGTGGCGCCGGACGGCAGCTTCTCGCCGGTCGGAACCACCAAAACGCTGCCGCAGGGGGATGTGGCGCGCTACGGCATCGCCGTCTTCTCCTGCTCGAATCTCCCGTTCGGCTATTTCAACGCCTATGGCCATGCCGCGCGCCGGGACGACATCGATCTGTGGGTGCACCTCGGCGACTATCTCTACGAATATGGCCGCAGCGGCTATGCGCCCGCGGGCGGTGCAGTCGACGGCCGCTGGCCCGAGCCGGCGAGCGAGATGATCACGCTGGCCGATTATCGCCTGCGCTACGCCAGCTATCGCAGCGACCCCGATCTGCAGGAGCTGCATCGGGTGAAGCCAATGCTCGCGTCCTGGGACGATCACGAATCGACTAACGACAGCTGGGAGGGCGGCGCGCAGAACCACCAGCCCGAGGAAGAGGGCGACTGGAGCGTCCGCAAGCAGCTGGCGATGCAGGTCTATCGCGAATGGATGCCCGTCTCTGACGCGCCGTGGGGCAGCTACGACATCGGCAGTCTCGCCACCTTCTTCCGCACCGAGACGCGGCTGCTCGGCCGCACCGAGCCGCGCAACCTCGGCCCCTTGTTCCAGCAATCGAACCCGATGCAGGCGCTCGCCGAGTTCCGCGACGGCGCCTGGCGGGATCCGGCGATGACGATGCTCGGCACCGAGCAGGAGGCATGGCTGGCGGCGGCGATGGCGCGTTCGGTCCGGGCCGGGCAGCGGTGGCAGCTCGTCGGCTTCGGGACCATCCTGGGAGACACCAAGGTTCCCGAGGCGGCGGCAGGCTGGCTATCGCCCGACGCGCCGGCCCGCACCCAGGCCTATGTTCAGGCGGGCATCCTCGCGGGCAAGGCGGGGCTGCCGTCGAACATGGACAGCTGGGGCGGCTATCCGGCAGCGCGGGCGCGATTCCTGTCGTCGGCGCAGGCGATGGACGCCGAGCTGATCGTGCTGTGCGGCGACAGCCACAATGCCTGGGCGTTCGATCTGATGCATGAAGGCCGGCCGGCCGGCGTCGAGTTCGCCGGCCACAGCGTGAGCTCGCCGGGATATGAGAGCGCGACCGCGGCCCATCCCGCGGTCATCGCACGTGGTATGGTGGAGGCGAACCCCGAGCTCAAATGGTGCGACACGTCGAACCGCGGCTATATGGCGCTGACGCTCACGCCCGAGCGGGCGACCAACGACTGGGTCTTCGTCGACACGATCCTCCAGCGCAGCCTCGCGGCCCGGGTGGGTCACAGCGCGACCGTGCTGCGCCGAGCGAGAGCGATGGCGGGGTAGGCGAACGCCTGCCCCCATCGCCGGCGCGACCTGTTCAGTCGAGGCTCTTCGACGCCTGCTCGAACGTGTCCTTGCTTAGCCCGGGGGTTTTCACGATCCGCTCGAGCTCGGCGCGCATCTTCTCGGCGCGCGCCGGATCGAACCGCTTCCAGCGGCCGAGCGGCGGCACCAGCCGCGCGGCGGTCTGCGGGTTGAGCTTGTCGAGCGCGATCAGCTGGTCGGCCACGAACCGGTAGCCGCGTCCGCTCGCGTCGTGGAACGCGCGCTGGTTGACGCTGAACGCGCCGATCAGTGCGCGGGCACGGTTGGGGTTGGCGAGCGTGAAGTCGCGATGCTCCGCCAGCTCCTCGACGATTCGGGGCGTGTCCTCGCGTGCGGCGAGCGCCTGGGTCTGGAACCATTTGTCGAGCACCAGCGGATTGTCGCGGTAGCGGTTATAGAAGATGTCGAGCGCCGCCACGCGCTTGTCAGACGCGCCGTTTGCCAGCGTGGTGAGCGCACCCTGCCGGTCGGTCATATTGTCGGCCTGCTCGAACTGGACGAAGGCGAGGCTCGCCGCGTCGGGTGCGCCGCTGGCGGAGATATAGCCGAGCGACACCGATTTGAGCCGCCGTGCACCCTTGGCCGCGGGAGAGAGCTCGAAGCGGTTCGCGCGCGCGCCTTCATATGCCATGCGCCATTCGCGCTCGAGGCTGCGGCCGAGATCGCGCCGCAGCGCCTCGCGCGCACGGAAGATCGCTTCGGGCTCGACCACCGCCATCTGGTCGCCGATGAAGCTGTCCGACGGCAGCAGCACGGCCTCGGCGATAAACGCCTGGTCGAGCCGCGCGTCGAGCAGCGTGTTGCGCACCGCCTCGACCACCGGCCCGTGATCGGCGGTGCCGTCGGTGGCCGCGCCGACCAGCGTGTCGAGCATCAGCTGCTGCATCGCCTCGTAGCGGGCGAAGGGATCGTCGTCGTGCGCCGAGAGGAAGGCGAGGTCGGCAGGCGTGCGGTTGGTGTCGACGATCACCGGCGCCGAAAAGCCGCGATTGATTGAGAGCACAGGCTTGTCAGTGATCCCCTCGAACAGGATCTCCTCGCTGGCGTCGCTGAGCAGTACCAGCCGTTCGTCGGTGAGCGGGCCCTGCGCCTCGTCGCCGAACAGCCGCAGCTTGAGCGGCAGCACCATCGGCGCCTTTTCCGGCTGGCCCGGCGTCGGCGGCACGGTCTGGCGCAGCTTCAGCAGCGCGCGGCCGCTGCCGGGCTCGTGCGTCAGCGTCGCCGAAACGCGCGGCGTGCCCGCCTGGCTGTACCAGCGGCGGAACTGCTCGAGATCGACTCCGCCCGCTTCCTCCATGCACTGGACGAAATCCTCGCAGGTTGCGGCGGTGCCGTCGAACCGCTCGAAATAGAGGTCGGTCGCCTGGCGGAACCTCGCGGGGCCGAGGATGGTCGCCATCATCCGGATCAGCTCGGCGCCCTTGTTGTAGATCGTCGCCGTGTAGAAATTCGAGATCTCGATATAGCTGTCGGGGCGCACCGGATGCGCGAGCGGCCCGGCGTCTTCCGGGAATTGCGCGGCGCGCAGCGCGCGCACATCCTCGATCCGTTTCACCGCGGGCGAGCCCTGATCGGCGGAAAAACCCTGATCGCGGAAGACGGTGAAGCCTTCCTTCAGCGAAAGCTGGAACCAGTCGCGGCAGGTGATGCGGTTGCCCGACCAGTTGTGGAAATATTCGTGCGCCACCACTGCCGCGATCGCGTCATAGTCCTGGTCGGTTGCCGTGTCAGGATCGGCCAGGATGTAGCGCGAGTTGAAGATGTTGAGCCCCTTGTTCTCCATCGCGCCGAAGTTGAAGTCGCCAACCGCGACGATGTTGAACACGTCGAGGTCATATTCGCGGCCATAGACTTTCTCGTCCCAGGCCATCGAAGTCTTGAGCGCCTCGAGTGCATGGCCGGTGCGCGGCAGATCGGCCTCGCGCACCCAGATACCGAGCTGCACCACCCGGCCCGACTGAGTGACGAAGCTGTCGCGGTTCGCCACCAGATCGCCCGCCACCAGTGCGAAGAGATAGCTCGGCTTGGGGAAGGGGTCGTGCCACTCGGCCCAGTGGCGCCCGCCGTCGAGCTCGCCCTGATCGACCGGATCGCCATTGGAGAGCAGCACCGGGAAGCGTGCCTTGTCCGCCGTCATCCGCACGCGATAGCGGCTGAGTACGTCGGGCCGATCGGGGAAGAAGGTGATCCGGCGGAAGCCCTCGGCCTCGCACTGGGTGCAGAGCATCCCTCCAGAGGCATAGAGGCCGATCAGCTGGGTGTTGCGTTCGGGCGCGATCGCGACTTCGGTCTCGACGCGGTGCTGGGTGCCCGTGAGCGGCACGACGAGGGTCGGCCCGTCCATTCGCCAACTGTCGATCTCCGCTCCGTCGACGCGCACCGCCAGCGGCCGCAATCCGTCGCCATCCAGCCGCAGCGGCCGGTCGTGCGCGCCGGTGCGCTCGACCCAGAGCGTGGCACGTACGCGCGTTTCGGCGGGGTCGAGATCAAAATCGAGCGCGATCTCCGGCACCTGCCAGTCGGGCGGAGTATAGGCGTCGCGACGGGTTACCTGAGGAGTCTCGGTTGCGTTCAGAACATCTGCCATCACCGGCGAATATAGGGGCAAGTGGCAAGGCTTCCATCGAAAACCGCGCGCGCCGTGCTTGCGCCGTGCTGTCGGACTGGTACACCTCGTGCAACGCTCGTTCTATCGAAGGATCCTGAATGCTCCGCTCGACCCTTGCGCTTGCCCTGCTCGCCAGCGCCGTTCCCGCCTCCGCTCAGGAGGCGCCGCAGACGGCGGCGCCGGCCGCGGAGGCTGCCCCGGCCTATCCCGATCTCCCGCTCGAGCAGGCGGCGATGCGCGCGCACGTGATGTTCCTCGCCGACGACACGATGCAGGGCCGTGAAGCGGGAACCGAGGAATATGATATCGCCGCCAACTATGTCGCGGCGCGCTTCTACGCCAACGGGCTGCGCCCGGCTGGCGACAATGGCGGCTTCCTGCAGCGCGTGCCGCTGATGAACTACAAGCCTGCCGAGCACGGCAGCTTCGTGTTCACGCGCCGTGGCGCCGAGCCGGTGACGCTCAGCTTCGGCGAGGATTTTGTGCCCGCCGGCGACCCGACGAGCGAGACCACCACGGTCGATGCGCCGCTGGTGTTCGTCGGCTGGGGCATCCATGCTCCCTCCGAAGGCCGCGACGATTATCGCGGCGTCGACGTGCGCGGCAAGATCGTCGTATTCCTGAACGGTGTGCCGGAAGAGCTGCACAGCGAAATCCGCGCGTCGCTGGGCAGCGCGAATGCCAAGGCGGACATGGCCGGGCGGCTCGGCGCGGTCGGCGCGATCGCGATCAATAATCCCGGGCCGCGTTCGCTGCCCTTCGCCGCGCAGGCGGCGAACTGGCAGCGCAGCCGCACCACCTGGGTCAATCCGGACGGCAGCGGCCATGTCGATACGCCGCAGACGCCGGTGCTCGGCACGCTGAGCCGGGAAGGTGCGGCCAAGCTGTTCCAGGGCGCGCGCATGCCGTGGGAGCAGGTGCAGGCGGCGGCAGCGGATTCGAACGCGCGGCTGCGCGCCATGAACCTGCCGGGCCGTCTCGCGGTGACGCTCAAGACCGAGCGCGAGCTGTTCGAAAGCGCGAACGTCGCCGGCCTGCTGCCGGGCAGCGATCCGGCGGTGGCCGATGAGGTCGTGGTGCTCACCGCGCATCTCGACCATGTCGGCGTCGGCCGGCCGGTCGAGGGCGATTCGATCTACAACGGCGCGATGGACAATGCGGTGGGCATCGCCTCGCTGATCGAGGAAGCGAGCCGTTTCCAGAAATCGGGCGAGCGGCCGCGCCGCTCGATCCTGTTTCTGGCGGTGACCGCCGAAGAGAAGGGGCTCGTCGGCGCCGATTATTTCGCCGAGAATCCCAGCCTGCCGGGCAAGACGCTGGTGGCCAACGTCAACCTCGACATGCCGATCCTCACCTATCGCTTCGAGGACGTGATCGCGTTCGGCGCGGATCGCTCGACACTCGGCCCGATCGTGCGCCGCGCCGCGCAGAACATCGGCGTCGGCTTCTCGCCTGATCCGATGCCCGAGCAGAGCCTGTTCGTCCGCTCGGATCATTATCGCTTCGTCCAGCAGGGCATTCCCTCGGTGTTCCTGTGGCCCGGCCATGCCGGCCCGGGTGCCGAAGGAACCAATCACTTCTTCCAGCACCATTATCACCGCCCGTCCGACCAGCTGGATCAGGCGCCCGTGATCGACTGGGAGGCGGGCGTGCGCTTCATCGAAGTGAATTATCAGATCGCGCGCGAGATCGCCGATGCCGACGCGCGGCCGGTGTGGAACGCGGGCGATTTCTTCGGCACGCTCTACGAAGGCCCGATGGCCCGCTGATTTTCGAGGACTTGCCTGGCGCCGGAGCCGTTCCCACGGCCCGGCGCCGCCAGACATGAAAGGACCCGCATGCGCCGTTCCCTCCTTCTAGCGGCTTCGATGCTGCTCGCGCCCCTCGCCGCAACCGCGCAGACGCTGCCGCAGGAGCAGGCGGCGATGAAGGCGCATGTCTCGTTCCTCGCGTCGGACGCGCTGCGCGGTCGCGAGGCGGGCACCGCTGACCATCTCGTCGCCGCCGAATATATGGTGTCGCAGATGATCGCGGCGGGGCTTCAGCCCGGCGGCACTGACGGCAGCTGGTATCAGCAGGTGCCGCTCGTCAGCTTCCAGCCGGGCGAGGCGAGCAGCATGCGTCTCCTGCGCGACGGGACCCCGACGGCGCTGGCGCTCGGCAGCGACTTCGTCGTCGATGCCAATCCGCTCAAGCCCGAACAGCAGGCATCGGGCGACGTGGTGTTCGCCGGATTCGGGATCAGTGACGAAGCACTGGGTCGCAACGATTATTCCGGACTCGATATCGCCGGGAAGATCGCGGCCGTTCTGGTCGGCGTTCCGCAGGGTCTCGACGAAGCGGCGGCGGAGCGGCTGGGCGCAGTGAGCGAGAAGGTGCGGATGGCGCGTGCGGCGGGCGCCGCCGGCGTGATCCTGATCGAATCGCAGCAGCAGCGCGCGCAGGTCCCCTGGGCGATGATCGCCAATTACCTCGGCCGCCCGCGCATGACGACGCTGGATGGCGAGGGTCAGCCGAAGGTCAGCGGCGGCGCCGACAACCGGCCGCTGGGGCTGCTGAGCCGGGAAGGCGCCGAGAAGCTGTTCGCCGGCTCGACGATCGACTGGGCATCGGTGCGCGCCGCCGAAACCACGGGTGAGCCGATGCCGACGGGGCCGCTCGGCGTTTCGCTCGACGCGACCGTGGCGACCGACGTCACCCGAGTGGAAAGCCCCAATGTGATCGGCCTGTTGCCCGGATCGGATCCCGTGCTGCGCGACCAGTATCTCGTGCTGTCGGCGCATCTCGATCACGTCGGTGTCGGCGAGCCCGACGCCGAGGGCGACACGATCTACAACGGCGCTATGGACAATGCGATCGGCAACGCCACGCTGATCGAGGTCGCCCGCCAGTTCCAGCGCTCGGGCAATGCGCCCCGGCGGAGCATCCTCTTCATCTCGCTAACCGCCGAGGAGAAGGGCCTGCTCGGATCGAGCTATTTCGCGGCGAATCCCACGGTGCCGGTCGGCTCGGTGGTAGGCGACATCAATTTCGACATGCCGATCATCAGCTATCCGCTCGTCGATGTGGTCGTGCTGGGGCAGGAGCACTCGACTCTCGGCCCGGCGACCGTCGAGGCCGCGGAGCAGGTCGGCCTGACGGTCGTTCCCGATCCGCTGCCCGAAGAGAATTTCTTCGTCCGCTCGGATCACTACAGCTTCGTGCAGGCGGGCATCCCGGCGATCTCGATCGACAGCGGCCCGGGCGGCGAGGGAGCGGCGGCGATCCGCACTTTCCTCGACAATCACTATCACGAGCCCTCGGACGAGATCGGCCTCATCAACTGGCAGTCGGCAGCCAAATTCGCGGACCTGACCTACACCGTCGTCCGCAACGTGGCCGATGCGGACGCGCGCCCCGCCTGGAACCCGGGCAACGAATATGGCGTGCGCTTCAACGGCTACGGAGCGCAGTGAGCCGCAGTTGCGGCTGCTGATCCTCGGCCTTGGCTATACCGCCTCGCGGCTGGCGGCGCGCCTGCGCGACCATGGATGGCGCGTCGCCGGCACCACGCGGGACGGGCGCGAGGGCAGTATCGCCTTTGCCGATACCGAACGCGTGCGGTTCGAAATCCGCGAGGCGACGCACATCCTTTCGTCGGTTCCGCCGGAAGGGGAAGCGGATCCGGTGCTCGCCGCGCATGGCGATGCCCTGATGCGCTCGGGCGTGTGGCTCGGCTATCTTTCCTCCACCGGCGTCTATGGCGACAGCGGCGGCGGCTGGGTCGATGAAAGCGCGCCGACCGGCACTGGCCGGCGCACGGCCCGCGCCGCGGCCGATGCGGCGTGGCTGGCGCTGCCCAATGCGCATGTGTTTCGCCTGCCGGGCATTTACGGACCCGGCCGATCGCCGCTGGATCGCGTGCGCGAGGGGCGGGCGCAGCGGGTCGACGCCGGCGGACAGGTCTTCAGCCGCATCCATGTCGATGACATCGTCGAGGGGCTGGTGCGCGGACTGCAGGGGCCGGCGGGTGCGTACAACCTCGCCGACGATCTGCCCGCGCCGCAATCGGACGTGATCGCCTGTGCCTGTCGGCTGCTCGGCCTGCCGGTGCCGCCGCTGGTGCCTCTGGCGCAGGCCGATCTCTCACCCGCCGCACGCGCCTTTTATTCGGAGAACCGCCGCGTCGCGAACGGCAAGGCGAAGCGGTTGCTTGGCTTGACCCTGCGCTATCCCGACTATCGGTTCGGCCTGCGCGCCCTGAGCGCCACCACCAGCCCGGCCAGCGCCAGCAGCGCGCCGGCCGCCGCGAGCGCGGACCAGCGATAGCCTTCGAACAGAGTCGAGAGCAGCATCGCGATCACCGGCACCAGCACGCTCGAATAGGCGGCCTTGGCCGGTCCGATCACGCGGATCACTCCGAAATAGAGCGTGAAGGCCAGCGCCGAGGCGAAGATGCCGAGATAGGCGATGCCGGCGAAATAGCCGAGCCTCCACTCCACCGTCGGCGAACCGGCGGTGACGAATGCCCAGAGCGCGTTCATGCCCGCGCCCAGCAGCATCGCCGTTCCCAGCATCGGCACCATCGGATAGGCGCGCGAGGTCTTGGTCGCCTGCATCACATTGGCCACCGAGGCGGAGAGCACGCCCGCGAAGGTGATCGCGACTCCGGTGAGCACATTGCCTGTAGCACTCGGGTCCTGCCGCGCCTCATGGATGAAGAGCAGCGCGACTCCCGCCATGGCGATCGCCGATCCGACGAGCAGCTGCCGGCCGAGCTGCTGGCCCAGGAAGATGCGGCCAAGGATCGCGTTGGGCACCAGCAGCAGCGCGAACACCACTGCGACCAGCCCGGACGTGACGTAGAATTCGGCGCGATAGACGAAGTTGAAATTGAGGACGAACTGCATCAGCCCGAGCAGCGCCGCGAAGCGCCAGCCGCGCGCGTCGAGCCGGAGCGGCTGGCGCTTGGCGAGCGCCCAGCCGAGCATCACCAGCCCCGCCACCGCGAAGCGATAGGTGACCGACCAGCTGGGCGGCACCTGTCCGATCTGATCGCGGATCACGATCCAGGTCGATCCCCAGATCAGCGTCACGACGAAGAAGGGAATGAGGATCGCCAGCCGAGTCGAGCGCGGTGGCTCGACCATGTCCTCCTTGCTCACAGCGCGGCGATCGCGTCGGCGAGCGGGCGGATCGCCGCTTCGGAATGATCCCAACTGGTCACCAGCCGCGCTTCGCCCGGTCCCCAGTCGTAGAAATCGAAGCCGAGCCCGCGCAGTCGCGCGGCCTCTTCCGCACTCACCTTGAGGAACACTTCGTTGGCCTCGACCGGGTGGACGAGGCGTTCGCCGGCTGCCCGCGCCAGCAGCGCGGCCGCGGCGTTGGCGGCGCGCGCATTCGCCAGCCACAGATCACCGTCGAGCATCGCCAGCAGCTGCGCCGCGAGATAACGCCCCTTCGACAGCAGCAGACCGGCACGCTTGCGGCGATAGAGAGTCGCATCGGCAAGATGTGTGTCGAAGAACACCAGCGCCTCGGCGCTCATCCCCCCGTTCTTGACGAAGCCGAAGCTGAGCGCATCGACTCCGCCGCGCCAGCTCAGCTCGGCCGGGGTGCAGCCGAGGTGCGCGGCTGCATTGGCAAAACGGGCGCCGTCCATGTGGAAGCCGAGCCCGCGTTCCTTTGCCAGCACCCCGATGGCCGCGACTTCGCTGGGCGTGTAGACTCGGCCATATTCGGTGGCGTTGGTGATCGAGATCGCATGCGCCTGCACCTGGTGCACGTCGTCGCGGATGCCGGCAAGCACCGCCTCGATCGCTTCGGGGGTCAGCTTCGCCGCGGGCCCTTCGCCGAGCAGCAGCTTGGCGCCATGGGTGTAGAAACCGGGTGCGCCGCATTCGTCGGTGTTGATGTGTGCCTCGCGGTTACACACGACCGCGCCATGCGGCGGGCAGAGCGCGGCGAGCGCGAGGCAGTTCGCCGCGGTCCCGCTCGGCACCCACAGGACGCGAACCTCGCGCTCGAACAGCTCGGAGAAGCGGCCGTCGAGCGCCTTGCTCCAGCGATCGCCGTCATAGGCGGTGTCGAGCGTGTTCGCCGCGGCGAGCGCGTCGAACACGGCGGGCGAGACGGGGGCGGCGTTGTCCGAGAAGAAGCGCATGGCGGCGCCTTGCGGCAGTGTCCGCGCCTGCGTCAACAACGGCTTTTCTACTCTGGCTGGTAGAGCGGTTCGCCGTCGCCTCGGGGGAGCGGCTGGCGCTGCGGCGGTGGCGCGATTCCGCGGCGTTCGGGCGGGAGGATCTCGAGCCGGTCGGGGCTCTCCTTCCGGTCTTCCACGGGTGCGCCGGGCTCGGCGACGGTGATGCCGCCATCCGGGCCGACTTCCAGGCTGAAGCCGCGCCCGCGGAACTCGCCTTCCAATCCGAACGGAGCCTCGTCGAATTCGATCGAGAAGCCCGGCTCCGTCTCTTCGACAGCGGCTTCCTCGACCTGCGGCGGGGGAGCGGCTCGTCGTGCGGAGACGCCGAGCGCCGTGGTCATGAAATCGCGCCAGATGCGCGCCGGAATCGCGCTGGAAAGGCCCGCGTTCGGCGTGTTGTCGTCGTTGCCTACCCACACGCCGACGACCAGATCGCCGGCATAGCCGACGAACCAGGCGTCGCGATTGTCCTGCGTCGTTCCGGTCTTGCCGAACGCGTCGATCGACAGTCCGGCCGGGCGGCTGGTGCCTTCGCGGATCGAAGCGGCGAGCAAGGTTCGCATCCCCTCCAGCTCACGTCGCGAGAGCGGCGATGCGCCGGAGCCGGAGAGCCACCGCGTGCGGTCCTGATCCTCGGGCAGACCGCGCACCCGCACCGGTGCTTCGCCTGCCGCGATCGCTGCATAGGCGGCGGTCAGTTCGATCAGCGAGACGTTCGACGTGCCGAGCGCGATCGACGCGTCGGCGGGGATCCGCGTAGTGATCCCCAGATCGCGCGCGGCACGGATCACTGCCTGCGGGCCCACCTGACGAATCAGCCGGGCCGCGGCGACGTTGCTCGATCGGGCGAACGCCTGCCACAGCGGAATCTGCCCGAAATACCGGCCGTCGCTGTTCTCCGGCGACCAGTCGCCGAGCGTCACCGGCTCGTCCCGAACCAGCGTGTTCGGAGTCATTCCGCTGCGCAGCGCCGCGAGATAGACGAACAGCTTGAAGGTCGAGCCCGGCTGTCGCCGCGCCTGCGTCGCTCGATTGAACGGGCTTTCGCGATAGTTCCTGCCGCCGACCATCGCCACTACGGTGCCGTCGGGGCGCATCGCCACCAGCGCCGCCTGCGCCTTGCGCAGCCCGGCGTTTGCCACCGCGCGATCGGCGGCGCGCTGGAGCCGCGCGTCGAGCGTAGTCTGCACCGTCTGTTCGCTGGCGATTTCGCCGGCGCGGTCGCGCGCCTGCGGCAGCACCCAGTCGGCGAAATAAGTGCCGCTGGGAAGCGCACGGACGCGATGGGTGTCGAGCCGGGCGGGGCGGACCTCCTCGGCCTCCTGGGGGTCGAGCAGTCCGGCATCGACCATCGCGCCGACCACCAGCTGCTGCCGCTCGCGCGCGCCGCTGAGATTGCCGGTCGGCGCCAGCCGCGACGGCGCCTGTACCAGCCCCGCGAGCATCGCGGCCTCGCCGACGCTCAGTTCCTTGGGCGTCTTGCTGAAATAGTGGCGCGCGGCGGCGGTGAGGCCATAGGCATTGTCGCCGAAATAGACGTTCGACAGATAGCGCGAGAGAATGTCGTTCTTGCTGAGCCAGGCTTCGAGCCAGAAGGCGATGAGCATCTCCTGAAACTTGCGCCCCATCGTGCGGTCTAGGTCGAGGAACGCGTTCTTGGCGAGCTGCTGGGTGATGGTGCTGCCGCCTTGGCGGACGCCACCTTCCGAAAGGTTCGCGAGCATCGCCCGCGCGATGCCGCGCGGATCGATTCCCCAATGGCCGTAGAAGCGGCGGTCCTCGATCGCGATGAAGGCGTTGCGGACATGCTCGGGCAGTTCGGCGGCGTCCACCGGCGCGCCGATATTGGCGCCGCGCCGCGCGATCGGCGTTCCGTCCGACGAAAGCAGCGTGATCGAGGGCGGCGCGGGCGGCTGGAGCGATTTGGAAAGCGGGGCGGTGAGCGTCAGCCAGCCGATCGCGACGATCATCAGCACGATGAGCGCCGCAACGCCGCGCACCACCCAGCGCCACGGGCTTGGCCGATAGACCACCGGCAGGTTGGTCGTGTAGCTGCCGGGCGCGGGCTCGAACGGCCCCGCAGCGACGGACGGCCCCGGCGGAGAGGGCGGACCGGGAGGCGCGGGGCGCAGCGGTACCTTTGCCGAGCGGCCGGGCGGCAGCCCGCCGGTCAGCTCCAGCGGATCGCCGCTGCCGTCATGCCGGACGCGGGTCCAGTCGAAAGGATCGGAGTCGCTCACTCTTGCTCGCTCGATCCGCTGTATTAGCGATATAGAACAGGCCGTTCAAGCAGCCGTTTCGACCATTGCGTGGCAAGGTGGAGATCGGGTTGTCAGGCCTCCAGCTCGACGTCCCAATAGAGCCAGTCGCGCCAGGTTTCATGCAGAAAATTCGGCGGAAAGCGGCGGCCGTGCTCCTGGAGCTGCCAGCTGGTCGGACGGATCGGCTCGATATGGAGCGGCATCGCGGCCTGTTTCGGCGTGCGCCCGCCCTTGCGCAGGTTGCAGGGCGCGCAGGCCGTGGCGACGTTTTCCCAGGTGGTGCGGCCGCCCTGGGCGCGGGGAATGACGTGATCGAAAGTGAGGTCGCGCTGGGAGCCGCAATATTGGCAGCTGAACTTGTCTCTGAGAAAGAGATTGAAGCGCGTGAAGGCAGGGAATTGGGAGGGGCGAACATATTGTCGGAGCGCGATGACCGAAGGGAGCTTCAGCCTCGCGCTGGGACTTCGGACCTCGCGTTCATAGTAGCTGACGATGTCGACCCGTTCGAGGAACACTGCCTTGATCGCCGTCTGCCAGGGCCACACGCTGAGCGGATAATAGCTGAGCGGCGTGTAATCGGCATTGAGGACGAGTGCGGGACAACTGTCCGGATGCCGGATCAGATCGGGATGATACATGCGCTCCCCTCGCTCTCGTTTCCGGCATGCCTTTCGGCAATCAGGATGACGCCATGATGACAGCACAGCGTGCGACTCGCGGTCAAGGGCCACTTTGATGTTGATCACCACGCGCTTCGCCCCGAGCCCCACCGGCCAGCTGCACCTCGGCCACGCCTATTCGGCGGTACTCGCGCATGATTTCGCCCGCGCGAACGGCGGCCGTTTCCTGCTGCGGATCGAGGATATCGACGGCACCCGCAGCCGCCCCGAACATGTCGACACGATCCTCTCCGACCTGCGCTGGCTGGGGCTCGACTGGGACGGCGACCCCGTATTCCAGTCGCAGCGGCTGCCGCTCTATCAGGCTGCGCTCGACCGGCTGAAGGGAATGGGCCTGCTCTATCCCTGTTTCTGCACGCGTGCGGAGATCGCGCGCGAAGTCGCAGCGAGCGTTTCGGCGCCGCACGGTCCCGACGGGCCGGTCTATCCCGGCACCTGCCGCGCCTTGCGGGAGGACGAACGCGCCGCGCGCATCGCGACCGAGGTGCATTGCTGGCGGCTCGATATGGCGGCCGCAGTCGGGCGGGCCGGGCGAGCACTCGACTGGCACGACGCGTTCGCCGGAACCGTCCGCGCAGCTCCCGCCATTTTCGGCGACGTGGTACTCGCACGCAAGGATGCGCCCGCTTCCTATCATCTTGCCGTGACGATCGACGATGCGGCCCAGAGCGTGAGCCACATCGTGCGCGGGCGCGACCTGTTCGACGCGACGCACGTCCATCGGCTGCTCCAGGCGCTGCTCGCGCTTCGCGTACCGGAATACCGGCACCACGCGCTGCTCACCGACGCCGCGGGACGGCGGCTTGCGAAGCGCAGCGGCGCGCCTGCGCTGGCGGCACTGCGCGCGGCAGGAGAGGACGGACGTGCGCTCGCGGAAACACTGCGTTCGGGCTCTCTGCCGGTTGGCATCGCGCGCGCGAAGGACTAGATTGGGGGCATGAACCTTTTCCTCGTCCTGCTCCTGATCGCGGCGATGATCGCGACTGTCGTTGCCCTCGTGCGGGGCATCGTTGCTTTCATTCGTACCACGGAGGCGGATCTCAACGGCACCGGTCCCAGCGCGTCGAGCATGCGATCGAACAAGATGATGCAGGCGCGCGTGCTCTTTCAGGGCGTGGCCGTGGTGATCGTCGCGCTTCTGCTGCTGCTCGCCGGCCGAGGCTGAGCCGCTGGTCCGGCTGAACCGGATCTACACCCGTAGCGGGGATGACGGCACCACGGGTCTGGTGGATGGCTCGCGTCTGCCGAAATCGGATGCGCGGATGGCGGCGATCGGCGCAGTCGACGAAGCCAACAGCGCGATTGGAGTGGCGATCGCCGCGTTGGGAGCGAGCGAGGCAACGGTGCCGCTCCGGCGCATCCAGAATGACCTGTTCGATCTCGGCGCGGACCTGGCGACGCCGGGTGAGGATTTCACGCTCACCGACACCGCTTTGCGCATCACGCAGGCGCAGGTCGCGCGGCTGGAAGCCGAAATCGATGGCATGAATGCACGGCTCGACCCGCTGACCAGCTTCGTGCTGCCGGGCGGCGGCATGGGCGCCGCGTGCTTGCACGTCGCGCGTGCGGTGGTGCGTCGTGCCGAGCGCGAGGCAGTCGCCGCAGCGGGCGCGGTTGCGCTCAATCCGCAAGCGCTCGCGTATCTCAACCGACTTTCGGACCATTTGTTCGTCTTCGCCCGCGTCACCAACGCGGCGGAAGGCGGCGATATTCTGTGGGAGCCGGGAGCTTCGCGCTGAGGCGGGGCGTTAAAGATCGCGCAGGCGATCGGGGCCGCTGCGGCCCGAGTGAGGAGAAGGCGGATGCGAGCGAACCCGGCCAGCGAGAAAGCCCCTGACGAGCTCCTTTCGCGCTATCGCCGAGTCCGGCAGGTGTCGGAAGCGCTCGTTGCGTCGCTGAGCGATGCCGATGCCACCGCCCAGTCGATGGACGATGCCTCGCCCGCCAAATGGCATCTGGCGCACACGACCTGGTTCTTCGAGACCTTCGTGCTGCGCGATCACGTTCGGGGCTATGCGCTGCACGACGCGCGCTTCGCCTATCTGTTCAACAGCTATTACGAAGCCGAAGGCGCGCGCCACGCGCGCCCGCGGCGCGGCATGCTCACTCGGCCGACGCTGGACGCAGTGCTGCGCTGGCGCGCCGCCGTCGATGCGGCGCTCGCGGAGGCGCTGCCCGATCTGCCCGAGGCGGCGCGAGCGCTGGTGACGCTCGGCTGCCACCATGAAGAGCAGCATCAGGAACTGCTGCTCACCGATCTGCTGCACCTGTTTTCGTGCAATCCGCTCGAACCCGCCGTGTGGCGGGGAGCGCCGAAGATTCCCGTGCCGATGCCCGGCCCCGTCCGGTGGATCGAAGGCGCCAGCGGAACAGTGGAGATCGGCCACGAGGAGAGCGGCGGCTTCGCGTTCGATTGCGAAGGGCCGCGCCATGCCGAGCTGCTTCACCCGCATGCGCTGGCCGACCGCACCGTCACCAACGGCGAATGGGCCGCGTTCATCGCCGACGGCGGCTATGCCGACCCGCGCCACTGGCTCGCGGACGGCTGGGCCTGGGTTCAGGCGGAAGCGATCGAGGCACCGCTGTACTGGGAGCGGCGGGACGGGGTCTGGACGCGGTTCGGATTGGACGGCCGGCGCCCGATCGACCCGGCGGCACCGGTGACGCACGTGAGCTTCTATGAAGCCGATGCCTATGCCAGCTGGGCGGGAGCACGGCTGCCCACCGAAGCGGAGTGGGAACATGCCGCCGCGACGCACGATCCCGCGCGGGGCAACCAGCTCGACGGCGCTGGTCCGATCGAACCGCGGCCGTCGTCCGGCGGTCCCGCCTTCTTCGGCGACGTCTGGGAATGGACTGGCAGCGCCTATCGCCCTTATCCCGGTTTCCACGCGGCCGAGGGGGCCGTGGGCGAATATAATGGCAAGTTCATGAGCGGGCAGTTCGTCCTGAAGGGCGGCAGCTGCGCCACGCCGCGCGGTCATGTCCGCGCGAGTTACCGCAATTTCTTCTATCCCTATCAGCGCTGGCAGTTCACCGGCGTCCGGCTCGCAAAGGATCTCTGAGATGCTGAAGCCCGAGGCTGAGGAAGTGCGTGTCGCGCCCGCGGACTCCGCCTTTCGCCACGACGTTCTCGAGGGGCTGTCGCAGGAGCCCAAGGCAGTGCAGGCGCGCTGGCTGTACGATCGGCGCGGATCGGAGCTGTTCGAGGACATCACCGATCTGCCCGAATATTATCCCACGCGCACCGAAACCGCGCTGCTGCGCGACGCCTGCCCCGAAGTGGCGAAGATCGCCGGCGCCGGCCGCGCGGTGGTTGAATTCGGCTCCGGCTCGTCGGCGAAGACGCCGATCCTGCTCGCCGCGGCCGATCCCTCGGCCTATGTGCCGATCGACATTTCGGGGGAGTTCCTCCGCGATTCGGCGGCCCAGCTCGGCGATGCGTTTCCGGGTCTGCCGGTGCATCCGGTCGAGGCCGATTTTCTTCGGCCGATCGCCTTTCCCGATGCCGTGAAGGCGCTGCCCAAGCTCGGCTTTTTTCCCGGCTCGACCGTCGGCAACATGACCGCGCCCGCCGCAGTGGACCTGCTTCGGGCGATGCGCGGATCGCTGGGCGAGGGAGCGATGCTGCTGATCGGGATCGACCGGGCGAAGGAACCCGCGATTCTGATCCCGGCGTATGACGATGCTGCGGGCGTGACGGCGGCGTTCAATCTCAATCTGCTCGAACGGATCAATCGCGAGCTGGACGGCACGATTCCGGTCGATGCCTTTCGTCATAAGGCAGTGTGGAACGATCGCATCGGTCGGATCGAGATGCACATCGAGGCGCTGAGCGACGTAACGTTCGAAGTTGCGGGCCGCGCGTTCGCAATGGCGGCGGGCGAGACGATCCACACCGAGAACAGCCACAAATACGGTCCGCGCGACGCGCGGCTGCTGCTGCGCGCGGGCGGCTGGACTCCGATCGCCGAATGGACCGATCCCAAGGACTGGTTCGCGCTGATCCTGGCGGAAGCGCAGCCGGTGCGCAGGGCACCCTGAAGCCTTGCGGTCGCCCCCCGCCATCCCGATAGGGGGCGGGAAAATTCCTGGGAGATCGACATGAAGACGGTGGGCGTAATCGGTGCGGGTCAGATGGGTGCGGGAATCGCGCAGGTGGCGGCACAGGCCGGCTATCGCGTATTGCTCTCTGACCTCGACCTCGCGCACGCCGAAAAGGGCAAGGCGGGCATTGCCAAGCAGCTCGACCGTGCGGTTGCGAAGGAAAAGATCAGCCAGTCCGATCGCGACTCGGCGCTCGCCAACATCGAGCCGGTGGGAGACGTGTCGGCGATGGCGCCGTGCGATCTGGTGATCGAAGCAGCGACCGAGCGCGAGGAGGTCAAGCGCAAGATCTTCGAGGCGGTCGGCAAGGTGCTGCGCGACGACGCGATCCTCGCCAGCAACACATCGTCGATCCCGATCACCCGGCTGGCGCAGGCGGCGCCCGATCCGACACGCTTCATGGGCGTCCACTTCTTCAACCCGGTTCCGCTGATGGGACTGATCGAGCTGATCCGCGGGCTTGCCACCTCGGACGCCACGGTTTCGGCGGTCGAGGCGTTCGGCAAGACGCTGGGCAAGGAGATCGTCCACGCGAACGACGCGCCCGGCTTCATCGTCAATCGCGTGCTGATGCCCTTCCTCAACGAAGCCTGCTTCGCGCTGGGCGAGGGCGTGGCGACGATCCCCGACATCGACACCGCCGTGAAGCTGGGGCTCAACCACCCGATGGGGCCGCTGACGCTGGCCGACTTCATCGGGCTCGATACGTGCCTGGAAATCTGCAAGGTGCTGTTCGAAGGCACCGGCGATCCGAAATACCGCCCCGCGCCGCTGTTGATCAAATATGTCGAAGCCGGCTGGTACGGCCGCAAGACCGGGCGCGGCTTCTACGATTATTCCGGCGAGGAACCGGTGCCGACGCGGTGACCGGCGCGGGTGTGCGGACTCGCCGGGTGCGGGTGCTGCGAATCTATTGTCCGGTTGGTGTGGAGGTGCTGCGCCGAGTCGCGGCGGGAGAATCGCCGACGGACCTCGGTGATCCCACCTTGGCGAAGATGCTCGCGGCCGTCCGCGCGCATGCGGGGCTGGGCGACTTCGGCATCTATCGCTCGGTGATCGAGCTTGCGCCCGGCTGGGAGCTGTTCACGCCAGGCAACGGCGCCGCTCCCGTGCTCGGTGAGCCCGGCGTGCCGGCGGCCTCGCCCACGCTGGTGCTGACGGTGCACGTTGCCGCGGAGATTCCGGTTGAGGCGTTCGCGCGCGCTCTGGAGGCAATTCTCGAAGCGCATCCTTGGGAAGTGCCTGTGGTCGAACTGGGCGAGGCGGAACTGCTGGTTCGCGCCTGATCTGAGCGGGGGGGCTCAGTCTTCGTCGACCTCGCTCACCAGCAGCTTGTCGATCTTGCGACCGTCCATGTCGACGATCTCGAAGCGGAAGCCGTGCTCGCGAAACACTTCGCCTTCGACCGGCAGGTGCTTGAGCGCCGCCAGCGCCAGCCCGGCCACGGTCGCATAGTCGCGATCCTCGGGCAGATCGATTCCGAGCCGGTCGGCGAGCGAATCGGCCGCCATCTGGCCCGAGACGAGCAGCGATCCATCCTCGCGCTCGACGATGTTCGGCGAATCGCCCGGATCGGTGTCGGATGCGAAATCGCCGGCGATCGCGGCGAGCAGATTGGCCGGAGTCACAATCCCTTCGAAATGGCCATATTCGTCATGGACGAAGCCCATCGGCACATCGGCGCGGCGCAGCGCGCCCAGCGCGTCCATCGCATCGACCTGATCGGGCAGCACCGGCGCCTCGCGCATCAGCCGCCGCAGGTCGAGCGGTTCGCCGCGGACCATCGCCGAGACGATATCGCGCGCCTGTACCACGCCGATCACCGAATCGACCGAGCCTTCCGCCACCGGCAGCCGCGTGTGCGGCGTTTCGAGCAGCGCGGCGCGGATCGCGGCCTCGTCGAGATCGGCGTTGAGCCAGTCGACCTCGGTGCGCGGCGTCATCACTTCGCGCACCGGCCGGTCGGCGAGCCGCACGACGCCCGAGATGATCGTGCGCTCATGCTCCTCGATCACGCCCGAGCGCGTCGCTTCGGCGACGATCAGGTGCAGCTCCTCCGCAGTGACGCGGTTTTCCGATTCGCGGCTGAGGCCGACGAGGCGGAAAAGCAGCGCGCTGGTCGAATCGAGCAGCCACACGATCGGCGCGGTGATGCGGCTGAGCCACAGCATCGGCAGGGCGACCATCGCGGCGATCGGCTCGGGCGAGCGCAGCGCGAACTGCTTGGGCACCAGTTCGCCGATCACCAGCGAGGCATAGGTGGTGAGGCCGATCACCAGGGCGAGGCTCGCGGTCTGCGCCGTTTCGGCGCTCAGCCCCAGCAGCTCGAGCCGCGCGGCGACGGGGCCGCCCAGGCTCGCTCCCGAATAGGCGCCGGCCACGATGCCGATCAGCGTGATGCCGATCTGCACGGTGGAAAGGAACTTGCCCGGATCGGCGGCGAGGCGCAGCGCAGTCGCTGCCCCGCTCCGGCCGACGCGCGCCATCGCGTCCAGCCGTGCCTTGCGGGCGGAGACGATCGCCAGCTCGGACATGGCGAAAAGGCCGTTCAACGCGACCAGCGCGAGAATGATCGCGACGTCGATCCAGGGGAAGGGGGGAAGCGGGTGCATGGCCAGCGCCCCTCCATAGTCATAGAATCCTGCCTTTCACAATGGGTGCAACGGGCTTTCGCTCATCCGCCGTTCAATCCGGCTGCGGAACAAGCCGCCCGGGGCAGCAGTTTCCGCCCCACAGGAATCGCCCGCAAGGAGGACCGCAATGCGCTTGATACCCCAGCTTCTCACTGCCTCGGCACTGGCCGCGATGACCGTGACCGCCGCCTGCGTCACCGACCCCGTGACCGGCGAGCGCCGGATTTCCAAGGCCGCGATCGGCGGCGTCGGCGGCGCGCTGGGCGGCTATCTGCTCGGCGATCTCGTGGGCGGGCGCCGCGACCGGACCGAGAAGATCATCGGTGCGGGAATCGGCGGCATCGCCGGCGCCGCGGTCGGCAACTATATGGATCGCCAGGAGCAGGAGCTGCGCCGCCGTACCGCGGGGACCGACGTCGACGTGATCCGCCAGGGCGACGAGCTGATCCTCAACATGCCGTCGGGGATCACCTTCGGCTATGACAGCGCAACCGTGCAGCCGCAGTTCCGCCCGACGCTCGATCAGGTTGCCGATGTGCTCTCGCAATATGAGCAGACCTATGTCGATGTGTACGGCCATACCGATTCGACCGGCAGCGACGCCTATAACCAGACGCTGTCGGAGCGGCGTGCGCGCTCGGTCGCCGACTATCTCACCAGCAATGGCGTGAACTCGGCGCGGATCGCTACTCGCGGCTTCGGCGAAACCCAGCCGATCGCTTCGAACGACACCGAGGAGGGGCGTGCGGAAAATCGCCGGGTCGAGATCAAGATCGTGCCGGTGCAGGAAAGCTACACCAACTGATGCTCGCGCCTCCCCGGCTGCGCCGGGGAGGCATCAGCCGCGTCGCGCGGCAAAGAATTCCCGAAGCAGCGCGGCGGCCTCGCTCTCGCCGATGCCGCCATAGACTTCCGGCCGGTGGTGGCAGGTGGGCTGCGTGAAGAAGCGCGGGCCATGTTCCACCGCGCCGCCCTTCGGATCGCTCGCGCCGAAATAGAGCCGCGCGATTCGCGCATGGGCGATCGCGCCCGCGCACATCGCGCAGGGCTCGAGTGTAACCCACAGGTCGCAATCCTCCAGTCGTTCGCGGCCCAGCCGCGCCGCTGCTTCGCGAATCGCGCGAATCTCGGCGTGCGCGGTGGGGTCATGCAGTCCGCGCGGCGCATTGCCGGCGCTGGCGACGATCTCGCCGCCGCAGACGATCACGGCGCCGACCGGCACTTCGCCGGCCTCGCCCGCGCCGCGCGCGGCCTCGAGCGCCGCGCGCATTGCTGGAGGCATCGGAAACATGGCGGTCTCGCCTAGCCCAATGCGCCCGCGCCGTCACCGGCGGCACGGGCGCGCCGAACGGTGGCCCGGACCGATCGGTGGGTGGTCCTATTCTTCCTTCGCCGCCGCAGTGGCGTTCGGAGCCTGTTCGACTTCGAGCGTGGGTAGCGAAATGGTGGTGTTGCGCATTTCCACCGTCGGCAGTTCGACCGTGGTGTTGGTGCTGCCGACCGAGATCTTGCCGGTCTCCGCCTTGAAGCTGGGCATCCGCCCTTCCTCCATGCTGAACCGGATCTTCGGTAGTGCGGCGTCATCCTGCTGTTCGAAGCGCAGCATTCCGAGCGCCATGAGACCGACGAGTACGAGAGCAGCTATTCCGATCAAGGCTAGAATGGCACGCATCATTCAATCTCCCCCCTTTGGATTGCTTGCGCAGCGTGGATGCTATCCACCATCGTCGCCCTGTGGTAAATGGGGAATTGGTTGACGCCGCGTCCCAGAATGGCTATCGGCGCCGCCTTTCCGGGCAACCCCGAAACTCAGGAATTCTAGCGATGTCGCGCATCTGCGAACTCACCGGCAAGGGCCGGCAGGTGGGACACAATGTTTCCCACGCCAATAACAAGACCAAGCGCACCTTTCTGCCCAACCTGCAGAACGTCACGCTGATGTCCGACGCGCTGGGCCGCAGCGTCCGCCTGCGCGTTTCGACGCACGGGCTGCGTTCGGTCGAGCATGTCGGCGGCCTCGACAACTGGCTGCTCAAGACCCGTGACGACGATCTCTCGCTGCGCGCCCGCCGCCTGAAGCGTGACGTGCGCAAGGCCGTCGCCGGCACGTCCGCAGCGGCCTGAAGCCTCAGCGTTCCGGCGCGGCGTTCGCGTCGAGCCGGAACTTCAGTAGCAGCGTCTGCTGAAACAGGCTCTCGTTGTCGTCCGACGCGATCCACAGGATCGTTGCGCCGCCTTCACGCGTGACGGCGAGTGCCTCGAAATTATCGTGCAGGGCAGGCGGCGCGAAGGTCGCGAGCGTGCGCCCGGTCACCGTCGCGCCCGAACGAATCGCTGCGCGCGGCACCACGACCAGCTTTGCAGTGAATCCCCGAGCGATCGAAACCGCCCGCGTGAGCACCAGAATGTCGCCGCTCGGCGCTTCCGCGGCCGCCGTAGGCCGATGGCCGGGGGGCGCGCGGAATCGGAAAGCGAAGCCGCGCCGCGGAACCTCGGCCGGATCGCTCTGGAACCACAGTGCCGGATGGAGCGAGGCGTCGCCCTCGTCTTCGTTCTCCGCCACGTCCTCCGCAAAGACGAGAAATGAGCCGTCGGCGAGCCGTGCCATCGCTTCGGGCCCCCGGTTGAGCGACCAGTCAGCCATCGCGCGGGGTTCCGCCCTGCGTTCGGCGCGTGCGAAGCCGGGCGCATAACGCCAGATCGCGTTGGCCCGCTCGAACCCGATCCAGATCCGGCCGGTCACGGGATCGACCGCCATCGATTCGCTGTCGCGATCCTCCTTGGACCAGCCGGTTCCCGGCCCTTCGGGAAGCGACTCGAAACGGGCGTCCCGCGGCTGCCAGTCGGTTCCGAGTCGGAAGCGGAGAATATTGCCGCCGTCGCTCAGCAGCGTGAACCGGTCGCCCTTTACCGCCAGCGCGGAGAAGCCGCCGAAAGCCGGATCGCCGCTCGCCAGTCGCAGCCCGCCAAGATAGGTGAGTGGCCCCAGTTGCCGCTCGTGCGGCGCCAGCGGAAACAGCGCGACGGGTGTGGCTCTCAGGCTGGGAGTGCCGGAGGGCCGCCGCAGCGGCGCTTCACCGGAATAGCCCGGGACAAGCAGGATCAGGAGAAGGATCGACAGGAAGATACGCACCAAAGACCCCATAGCGGCGGCAGCGCGCGAGCGTCAGCCCCGCAGCGGAATCTTCAGCTTCCTGAACGTCCGATAACCACGCTGTTCAGCTTGGAATCAACGGAACCTCACTACACCGACAACAGTTGTCGCGTAACTTCCCTCGCGTAGCGTATCGAGGGGTGGGGGCCGGTCCTTCGGGGCCGGCCCTTTCGACGCCCGCCCTTTCGACGCCCGCCTCAGTACATGTGCTGGCCGCCGTTGATCGACAGCGTCGATCCGGTCACGAAGCCCGCTTCCTCCGAGCAGAGGAATGCCACGCCGCGCGCAATCTCGCTCGCCTGGCCAAGCCGGCCGACTGGAATCTTCGCGACGATCTTTTCCAGCACTTCGGGGGGAACCGCGGCGACCATATCGGTATCGATATAGCCGGGCGCCACGGCGTTGACGGTGACGCCCGATCGCGCGCCTTCCTGAGCCAGCGCCTTGGTGAAGCCATGGATGCCCGATTTCGCGGCGGCATAATTCACCTGGCCATATTGCCCCGCCTGCCCGTTGATCGAGCCGATGTTGACGATGCGGCCCCAGCGCCGGCTGCGCATTCCGGGGTAGCAGGCATGCGCCATGTTGAAGCATCCGCCAAGATTGATGCGAATCACTTCGTCCCACATCTCGGCGGTCATCTTGTGCAGCGTGGCGTCGCGCGTGATGCCGGCATTGTTGACGAGGATCTCGACCGGGCCGAGTTCCTCCTCAACGCGCTTCACGCCCGCGGCGCAGGCAGCGAAATCGCCCACGTCCCATTTGAACGCGGCGATGCCGTTCCGTTCGGTAAAGGCGCGCGCCTTCTCGTCATTACCGGCATAGTTGGCTACGACGCGGACGCCCTGATCCTTGAGCGCCAGGCTGATCGCTTCGCCGATGCCGCGCGTTCCGCCGGTGACGATCGCTACGCGTGCCATGTGCCGTTCCTCTCCTGTTGGTTGCCGAGACGCTAGGCGGCGTCCGTCCAGCCTGCAAGCTCGCGCGAGAGGATCGTCCGCAACATCGCTATCCCGGTGTCGCTTGCATTGAGGCAGGGCAGATAGGCGAAATCGGTTCCTCCCGCCTCGAGGAAGGTTTCGCGGCCGCGGATGGCGAGTTCCTCGAGCGTCTCGAGGCAATCGGCGGAGAAGCCGGGGGCGAGGATTGCGACCTTGCGGACGCCTTCGCCGGGCAGCGCGGCCAGCGTGGCATCGGTCGCCGGCTCGAGCCACTTTGCGCGGCCGAATCGCGACTGGAAAGCGACGCGAAGCTCGCGGCCCATCGCCTCGCCCAGCAGCCGCGCGGTCTTGCGGCAGTGGCAGTGGTACGGATCGCCGAGGTGCAGCGTCCGCTCGGGCATGCCGTGGAAGCTGGCGATGAGCGCGTCCGGGGTGAAGTCCAGTTCGGCGAGCGCCGTTTGTACCGAGTGCTTCAACGCGCCGATATAGGCGGGATCGTCATGATAGGGCGGCAGCGTCCGCACTGCCGGTTGCCAGCGCATTCCGGCCAGCGCCGCGAAGGCCTTGTCGTTCGCGGTCGCCGTCGTCGCGGCGCAATATTGGGGATAGAGCGGCGCCAGCAGGATGCGCTCGCAGCCTGCTTCCTTCATCGCGCGCAGCCGGTCTCCGATCGCCGGATTGCCGTAGCGCATCGCCCAGTCGACCGTGACGTCCGGGCCCCAGCTACCCTGCAAGGCTGCGGCCTGTGCCTTCGTCACAGCGGCGAGCGGCGATCCTTCCTCCTGCCACACCTGCGAATAGGCATGCGCCGATTGCTTCGGCCGCGTGCGCAGGATGATGCCGCGCAGGATCGGTTGCCACACGAGCGGCGGGATCTCGACCACGCGGGGATCGGACAGAAACTCGCCCAGATAGCGGCGCACCGCGGGCGCATCGGGCGCGTCGGGCGTGCCGAGATTGATGAGGAGCACGCCGATGCGGCGTGGCGGAATCGCCGGGTGATCTTGGGGGGGGGTCATTCGAGCTCCGAAAGAAGCGGCAGGCGGCGGAAGCGTACTCCGGTCGACGCCTGAAGGGCATTGGCGATCGCCGGGGCGACCGGCGGCACGGCGATTTCGCCGACACCGCCCGGATCCGAGCCGCTGCGGATCAGCTCGACCATGATCTCCGGGGTGTCGGCGAGGCGCGGCAGGTTGAGTTGTCCGATCCGCTGGTGCGTCGGCAGATTATCGCTGATTTCGGTGCTTGCGCCGACTGCCGCCGACATGCCGAAGATCAGGCCGCCCTCGATCTGCTGGCGCACCAGATCGGGATTGACGATTCGCCCGCAGTCGACCGCCGCCACCAGCCGGTCGACTCGCACCTTGCGGTCGCGGCCGAGCCGCGCCTCGGCCAGCACGGCGATGTAGCTGCCGCGAAAGGCGTGGCAGGCGATGCCCTGGCCGCTCCCCTGCACGCCGCCCCGCCAGCCGCCGAGCTGAGCAACCGTTGTCAGGCATCGTGCCAGCCGCGGCTGCTCGCGCAGCATCGCCATGCGAAAGCTGTGCGCCTCGACTCCGGCGACATGGGCGAGTTCGTCGAGGAAACACTCGGTGAAGAACGCCGTGTAGCTGTGCGCCGCCGAACGCCAATGACCGGTCGGCACGCGCAGCTCGGCCGGATGATGATCGACGGCATAGGCGGGGATCGCATAGGGAGGAACGGCGCCTGCGACGGCGCTCGGATCGCGCCCGGTGGGGATGGCGAGCGACGCGGCGATGAAGGGGTCGCTGCCGAGCAGCCGATCGGCCAGTTCCCGGCTCGTGGCGGGGGCGGCGATCTTGGCGAGCCAGCCGGTGACGCTGCCGTTTTCGATTCGCCCGGCCATGCGCGCGGCTGCGGCGGGACGAAAGCGGTCCTGCCGCAGATCCTCGGCACGCGACCAGGTCAGCTGCACCGGCCGTTCGAGCTGCTTGGCGATCACGGCCACTTGCGTTGCCACCTGATGCTCGAGCCTGGCGCCGAACGAGCCGCCCGCCATGACCGGGTGAAGCGTGACTCGCTCTTCGCTCAATCCCGCCGCGCGGGCCGCAGCGGCGCGAGTCAGCCCAGGCGCCTGCGCCGGCGCCCACAGCGTTAGCCGACCGTCGCGGAACGCCGCGGTGGCGGTCATCGGCTCGACTGCGGCATGAACCGCGAGACCGACGCGATATTCCCCGGTCACCACGCGCGCGTCCCGGAAGGTGGCGGCGAGGTCGCCCTTGCTGGCGATGCGCACGCCGTCACCTTCCAGTGCCTCGGTGAGCGCTTCCTCGATCGAATCGCTGTTGAGAACCTCGCCTTCGATGGCGAAGCGGGGGCGCATCGCTTCCAGCGCGCGATCGGCTGCCCACCAGTTGTCCGCGACCGCGGCGACCCAGCGGTCGGCACGCACCACGGCCAGCATTCCGCGCACGCGATTGGCCGCGCGTTCGTCAAGGCCGGTCAATTCTCCGGTGCCCGGCGGCGCCTGGCGCACCGAGGCGAAGACCATGTCGGGGAGGCGGATGTCGGCGGCATAGTTGACGCTGCCATCCACCTTGGCCGGCACGTCGAGCCGCGGCACCGCAGCCCCGTAGAGGCGGCTCCCCTCGCCTGAGCGCAGCGGCACCGGATCGGGCAGGCTTTCGTCGGCGGCCTCTGCCGCCAGCGCGCCGAAGGGAAGCCGTGCGTTGCCGCGCACGACATAGCCGTCGGCCGTGCCGCACGCCTGCCAGTCGACACCCCAGCGCCGCGCCGCCGCCTTGCACAGCAGGACCCGCACCGAGGCGCCCGCCACGCGCAACTGGTCCTCGAACGTGCGAACCGAGGATGAGGCGCCCGTGAGCACCAGTGCGTTGCGGGTGGCATGCGTCCGCTGGAGCCCCTCGGGCAGCGCGCCCAGGCTCGTCTCGAACAGCGTCACCGAAGCGAGCGGATTGGCATAGAGCGGATTGAGCGGCGCGGCTTCGACGCCCACGCTGTTCCAGTCGGCGCCAAGCTCGTCGGCCAGGATCTGCGGGAGTCCGGTATAGACGCCTTGCCCCAGCTCGGTCTGCGGCACGACGACGGTGACATGGCCGTCGGTCCCGATCTTCAGCCAGGCGCCGAAGATCGTCTCGCCCGGCTCGGCCGTCAGGTTCGGCATATAGGTGCGGGGCCACACTGCCCAGGTGACCACCAGCCCGAGCCCCAGGCCGCCGCCGATCAGAATCGTGCGCCTGCTGGGTCCTTTGCTCGCGCGTTCGTCCACCGCCATGGCGTTGCTCTATCGCGCGGGGGCGTGGTGCGCCAGTCGCTCCCGCAACGGCGCTTGGGTTTCCTCGACGCGCACGCTATGGGACGCGCGAACCGCCCGGGAAAGGGTCCTCCAAGCGTGCTCCAGACCATCCTCGCTGCCGCCAGTTCGCATCTGGTTTTCACCGATCTGGGGCTGGATCCGAACGTGTTCTCGATCCCGTTGTTCGGGACGACCTTCGCGCTCAAATGGTATTCGCTTGCCTATATCGCCGGGCTGGCGATCGGCTGGTGGTATCTGCTGAAGCTGATTGCGCAGCCGGGCGCGCCGATGGCGAAGCGCCATGCCGACGATCTGTTCGTCTATGCCGCGCTCGGCGTCATTCTGGGCGGCCGGATCGGCTATGTCCTTTTCTATCAGCCGATGATGCTGCTCAATCCGATCTCGGTGCTGAAGCTGTGGGATGGCGGCATGTCGTTCCACGGCGGCGTGATCGGAACATCGCTCGGGCTGATCTGGATGGCGCATCGCCACAAGCTCGATTGGCTGCGCATCCACGACTATGTCGCCTGCTGCGCTCCGATCGGGCTGTTTCTCGGCCGCTGCGCGAACTTCGTGAACGGCGAGCTCTGGGGCAAGCCGACCGACGTTCCCTGGGCCGTGGTCTTCCCGCATACGGTGGCCTTCGGGCCCGAGCCGGCGCGTCACCCGAGCCAGCTCTATGAGGCTGGGCTCGAAGGGCTGCTGCTCTTCGCACTGCTCGCCTTCCTGTTCTGGCGGACGCGCGCCCGGTGGAAGCCGGGTCTGCTCGTCGGCGTCTTTCTGCTCGGCTATGGCCTGGCGCGCTTCTTCGTCGAATTTTTCCGCGAGCCGGATCGGCAGTTCGAAGGAACCTTCCTCGCCACGACCATCCACATGGGCCAGCTGCTCACGCTCCCCATGATCGCCGGCGGCATCTATCTGATCGTCACTGCACACAAGCGCAGCGCACGTGCCGCGCCGGTGCGGGGCAGCGAAAGCGTTGCCTGAGCCAGTGAGCGAGCCGCATCTGCCCGAGCGCCTCGCCCGCGCGATCACCCTCGCAGGGCCGATTCCCCTGTCGCAATATATGGGCGCCGCGAACGCGCATTATTACGCAACTCGCGATCCGCTGGGCGAACGCGGCGATTTCACGACCGCGCCCGAAGTAAGCCAGATGTTCGGTGAACTGATCGGCCTGTGGCTTGCTGATCTGTGGGACCGCGCCGGCCGCCCGCCCGCGCGCTACGTCGAGCTGGGACCTGGCCGGGGCACGCTTGCGCAGGATGCGCTGCGGGCGATGGCAAAGGCAGGGCTGGCGCCGCCGGTGCATTTCATCGAGACCAGCCCGACGCTGCGGGCCGCGCAGGCCGAGCGGGTCCCGGACGCCGAATGGCACGTCGATCTCGTCGGCGTGCCCGACGACGGTGCGTTGCTGGTGGTGGCGAACGAATTCTTCGATGCGCTGCCGATCCGCCAGCTCGTCAAGACTGCGGAAGGCTGGCGCGAGCGTCTGGTCGCCTGCCAGGACACGCTGTTCCTGCCGGTGGTCGGCGATCGCAGCTTCGACAGCATCATCCCGCCCGAGCTGCGCGATGCGCCCTATGGCTCGATCCTCGAAACCTCGCCGGCCAGCGTGGCGCTGATGCGACAGCTCGCCAAGCGGCTGACCGCACAGGGCGGCGCCGTGCTGATCGCCGACTATGGCTATTCCGGGCCGGCAGTGGGGGACACGTTCCAGGCGGTTCGCGGTCACCGCTTCGCCAACCCGTTCGAGGATCCGGGCGAGCAGGATCTCACTGCGCATGTGGACTTTGCCACGCTCGCCGAAGCGGCACGAGCGGAGGAACTGATCGCCCATGGCCCGGTCGAGCAGGGGCCGTTTCTGGAAGCGCTCGGAATCGGCCCGCGTGCCGAGGCGCTGGTCCGCAGCGCGCCGGCGCGTGCGGAGGAAGTCGCCGAGGCGCGTTCCCGACTGACCGAGGCGGAGCAGATGGGCAGCCTGTTCAAGATGCTCGGGCTCACTGCGCCTGGTTGGCCCGAACCAGCGGGATTCGCGTGATCGCCTATCGCGACGCGGCACCTGCGGACGGTCCGGCGCTCGCCGGCATGGCGAAGCGCGCCTTCACCGACACTTTCGGTAGCCTGTATCGCGCGTCCGATCTGGCTGCGTTTCTTGATTCCACCTTCGGCGACGAAGGGCTGCCCTCGCACCTCTCCGATCGGCGCTATGCCGTGCGGCTGGCGCGCGACGCGGAAGCAATCGTCGGCTTTGCGAAGCTGGGGCCGGTCGCGTTTCCCGGCGGTTGGGGCGCGGACGTGATCGAGCTGCACCAGCTCTACGTCCTTGGCCCGTGGCAGGGCGAGGGCGTGGCGCCGGTGCTGATGGACTGGGCGCTCGCGAAAGCGCGCGCGGAAGGCTATCGCCGGATGGTGCTCAGCGTCTTCGTCGACAACATCCGTGCTCAGCGCTTCTATGCACGCTACGGCTTCACCGAGGTGGGCCGCTACGAATTCCGGGTCGGTGAACAGATCGACGACGATCGCATCTGGAGTCTCGATCTATGAGCGGCGTCGAGGTGATCCGCGCGGCGGCGCTGGACGGAGTGGCGCACGGATTCCTCGGCCGCCGGGGCGGGGTCTCCAGCGGCGTCCACGCGGGGCTCAACGTCGGCCCCGGCTCGGACGATGCGCCCGAGGCAGTCGCCGAGAACCGCCGCCGCGCGACCGAGGCAGTATCGCCGGGCGCCGCGCTGGTGACGCTCTACCAGGTCCATTCGCCCGATGCGGTCGCCGTGGTCGAGCCGTTCGCGGATCGGCTGCGCCCGCACGCCGATGCGCTCGTGACGAATCGGCCCGGCTTGGCGCTCGGCATCCTCACTGCGGACTGCGCGCCGGTGCTGTTCGCCGATCGTGAGGCCGAGGTGGTCGGCGCCGCCCATGCCGGCTGGAAGGGGGCGATCGGCGGCGTTACCGATGCGACACTGTCGCTCATGGAGTCGCTGGGCGCCCGGCGCGAGCGGATCATTGCGGCGGTGGGGCCATGCATCGCGCGCGCCAGCTATGAAGTCGACGCCGGGTTCTTCCGCCGATTTGTCGAGGAGAGCCCGGAGAACGAACGCTTCTTCGTCGATGGCCGCGCCGGGCGCCATCAGTTCGACCTCGAAGCCTATGTGGTCCACCGGCTTGCCGCGGCGGGTGTTCGCACCATCGAGGCACTGGGGCTCGACACCTATGCCGATCCGGAGCGGTTCTACAGCTATCGCCGGGCCACGCACCGCGGCGAGCCCGACTATGGGCGTCAGATCAGCATCATCGCGCTCTCCGGCGCCTGAGCGCCCGTCGCTTCGGAACGCAATCTGTCGCGGCGCGCTTGTCCCGCGACAGGGAGGCCGGTTTGGATCCGCAAACGCAGCAACAGGCGGTCACGCTCGGCACGCAACTCGGCGTCGCCGGGCTCTCGGTGCTGCTGATGACGATGGTGCATGGTTTGGGGCTGTTGCTGGTGATGCGACTGTTCAACCTCGCGCCCGAGAATCTGGCGGAGCGCGAGGTGAACTCGCGCTCGATGCTGCGGCTCGGCGCACTCGGCGTCGCGCTGTTCGCGCTGCACCTGATCGAGATCGGGATGTTCGCCGTCTTCTATCGCGTGATCGGCGCGCTCGAGACGGCGGAGGAAGCGCTGTATTTCTCGGCCTCCGCCTATGCCACGCTCGGCCGTCCCGAAGAAGGCTTCCCGCATGAGTGGCGCCTGATGATCGCCGTGGAGGCCGTCATCGGCTTCGTGCTCATCTCGTGGTCGGCGGCGTTCATCGTGAGCGCGATCAACAGCCTGCGCCAGGAGAAGTCGGAATAGTTGCAGATGATACCTTCTGTCGGCGGCGACGCCCGCCTATAGGCCAGCCCAGAGAGGAGATCGCATGAAGGACGAAACCGAAGCCGACATGACCGGCATCACCCCGCGGCGCCGGCCGAAGCCCGATATCGAGGAAATCGGCGGCCGCAAGCTCAAGCCCTCGACCCTGATGATGGGCCATGGTTTTGATCCGGCGCTGTCCGAAGGATCGCTGAAGCAGCCGATCTTCGCGACCTCAACCTTCGTGTTTCCCAGCGCCGCCGCCGGCAAGCGCCATTTCGAAGGGATCACCGGCAAGCGGCCCGGCGGCGCCGAAGGGCTCGTCTATTCGCGCTTCAACGGCCCCAACCAGGAGATCCTCGAGGATCGACTGGCTGTGTGGGAAGAAGCCGAAGAGGCGCTTGCCTTCTCGTCGGGCATGTCGGCGATCGCGACGCTGTTCCTCGCCGCATGCAATCCTGGCGACACGATCATCCATTCGGGCCCGCTCTATGCGGCGACGGAAACGCTGATCGGCCGCATTCTCGGCAAATTCGGTGTGAAGTTCATCGACTTTCCTGCCGATGCGAGCCCCGAGGAGATCGAGCAGGTGCTGCGCCGGGCCGGCGACAGCCGCGTGGCGCTGATCTATCTCGAGAGCCCTGCGAACCCGACCAACATGCTGGTCGATGTGGAAGCGGTCGCTGCCGCGCGCGACAAGGTCTTCGCCGATCACGAGGAGAAGCCTCCGGTCGCGATCGACAACACCTTTCTCGGCCCGCTGTGGCAAAGGCCGCTGCATCACGGCGCCGATATCGTGGTGTACAGCCTCACCAAATATGCGGGCGGCCATTCCGATCTGGTGGCGGGCGGCGTGCTCGGCACCAAGAAGGCGCTCGATCCGATCCGCGCGATGCGCAACACGATCGGCACCATCTGCGACCCGAACACTGCCTGGATGCTCTGCCGCAGCCTCGAAACGCTCGAACTGCGCATGAGCCGCGCGGGCGAGAATGCGGCCAAGGTGTGCGAATTCCTGCGCGACCATCCCAAGGTCGAGCGGGTCGGGTATCTTGGATTCCTGAAGGACGATGCGCAGGCGGACATCTATCAGCGGCACTGCACCGGCGCGGGGTCGACTTTCTCGCTGTACCTGAAGGGCGGCGAGGCGGAGGCGTTCAAGTTCCTCGATTCACTCCGAATCGCCAAGCTTGCCGTGAGTCTGGGCGGTACCGAGACGCTGGCGAGCCATCCTGCGGCGATGACGCATCTGTCAGTGCCGGAAGACCGCAAGGCGGCGCTGGGCATCACCGACAATCTGGTGCGCATCTCGGTCGGAGTCGAGGACGCCGACGATCTGATCGCCGATTTCGCCGCGGCGCTCGAAGCGATCTGAACGGTTCGGATAGATCACGGGCTTCGTCCGTTGGTTGAGCGTAAGCAAAACCAATGGAGGAAGCCCATGAGCAACCATGACATTTCTGTTCTGAACGATCTCATCAAAACGACGCTCGACAGTCGCAAAGGCTATCTCGACGCGTGCGAGGATGCGTCCGCGCGCTTCGCGGACACTTTCGCGGGACTGGCGCGCGAGCGCAGCGAGATCGCGAGCAGGCTTCAGGGTGAAGTCCGGCGCCAGGGCGGAGACCCGGCGGACGACAGCGGCGTGATCGGCGCTGCGCACCGCGGCTTCATGGATCTGAAGAACGCCGTCACCGGCACCGACGACACGGCGGTCGTAAAGGAAGTCGAGCGCGGTGAGGACCACATCAAGGCCAAGTTCGAAAAGGCGCTGAAGGACGGCGAGCTGACTGTCGACGCGCGCCGGGTGATCGAGGAATGCTATACTTCGGTGAAGGCTGCGCATGATCGGATGTCGGCGCTCAAGCATTCGATGACCTGAGCATCGGTTTCGGTCCTCGCGGATCGGATTTGCGGCCGGCGACGGCGCTCCGGAAGGGGCGGCGGCGCCGGCTGCGCGCGTAGGGCGCGGGCAGGGCGCTGGCGGTAACTCCCCTCCTGATCTATCCATCGGCGAGTGTGCTGCCGCGAAGGCGCCGACGCTGGCCTGCGAGTGGAAATGCCTGCGCCGTGTCGAGGAGAGCCGAAACACGATGTCCCATGTGCTGATCCTCGCGTTGCTGCTTGGGCTGTCGGGAGGCTGCCGAACCTTCACGCCGCTCGCCACGGTTGCAGTCGCAGCCTTGCTCGAGTTGCTGCATCTTGGCGACACGCCGCTGGCCTGGCTGGCCAGCCCCTGGGCGGCGGTTCCGCTGCTGTTGCTGGCTCTGGCCGAACTGCTGGGGGACAAGCATCCGCGCACGCCGAGCCGCCGGCGCCCGGGTGCGGTGATCGCGCGAATCGCGAGCGGGGGCTTCAGCGGCGGCGCGCTCGCCGCTGCCGCTGCGCTGTCGCTCCCGATCGGAGTCATGCTGGGGGCGGCCGGGGCGCTGATCGGCACCTATGGCGGCTTCTTCTGCCGCGGCAGACTGGCCGAAGCGTTCGGCCGCGACATGCCCGCCGCGCTGGCCGAGGACTGGTTCGCCGTGGCGCTTGCGATCGCTGCGGTGGCGCTCGTCTAGCGGTTCAGCCGTCGCCGACGCGCTCGATATCGGCGCCCACGCCCTGCAGCTTCTCCTCCAGCCGCTCGTATCCGCGATCGAGATGATAGACGCGGTTCACCTGCGTCTCGCCGTCGGCGGCGAGCCCGGCGAGAATGAGGCTCATCGATGCGCGCAGATCGGTCGCCATCACCGGTGCGCCGACCAGACGGTCGACACCGCGCACCACCGCCGCATGGCCGCGCACCTGAATGTCGGCGCCCATTCGCGCGAGCTCGGGAACGTGCATGTAGCGATTTTCGAAGATCGTCTCGGTCAGCACGCTGGCACCGTTCGCGCGCGTCAGCATCGCCATGAACTGCGCCTGCATGTCGGTTGCGAAGCCGGGGTAGGGCGCCGTTGAGAGCGTCAGCGGCGCGATGCCGTTCGACGCTTCGATATAGACGGAACGGGGCCGCTCCTCGACGGTGATTCCCGCTTCCGAAAGTGCCGCCAGAGTCGCGCGCATGTCGTTCGCGCGCGCGCCGAACAGCTCGAGCGCGCCATGGGTGATCGCGGCGGCGCAGGCGTAGCTGCCGGCCTCGATCCGATCCGGCATCACTTGGTAGGTGGCGCCATGCAACCTGTCCCGGCCCTCGATCGTCAGCGTCTCGGTTCCGACGCCGTCAATCACGGCACCCATCGCCGTCAGCAGGTTGCACAGGTCGACGATCTCGGGTTCACGCGCGGCATTCTCGATCACGGTCGTTCCCTGCGCCGTGACGGCCGCCATCACTGCATTCTCGGTCGCGCCGACCGAGACGACGGGGAAGCTGACCCGGCCGCCCTTCAGCCGTCCGCCCGGAGCGGTGGCCTTCACATATCCGGCGGCGATCTCGATTTCGGCGCCCATCGAATCGAGCGCCTTCAGATGCAGGTCGATCGGGCGATTTCCGATCGCGCAGCCGCCCGGCAGCGAGACGGTGGCTTCGCCCATTCGGCCGAGAAGCGGACCCAGCACCAGGATCGAGGCGCGCATCTTGCGCACGATGTCATAGGGGGCGACGGTCGAGGTGAGTCGCGCGGCGCGCATCGTCATCACTCGGCCGAAGTCGGTGGGATGCGCGCCCTCGACCATCGTCGAGACGCCGAGCTGGTTAAGCAAATGTCCGAAGCTGTCGACGTCCGCCAGCCGTGGCAGGTTGCGTAGCGTGAGCGGTTCGTCGGTCAGCAGCGCGCACGGCATCAGCGTGAGCGCGGCGTTCTTTGCCCCGGAAATTGCGATGCGGCCGGACAGGCGGTTGCCGCCGCGGATCAGGATGCGGTCCATTTCGGGGCTTCTAATGAGTCGCGACGCCGGTGCAAGGGTGGCGATCGCCACAGCTTGATCGATTTTAATGCGCTGATTCCAGACGCCTGCTTTGCACTTGGAATGGGGGGAAAGAACACCGTGTCCGCGAGTTGCTTCGCAGATGTTCTCAGCGAGCTGATCGCGCTCACTTCGCGGGAACGCCAGGCGCTTGATGCGCTTGAGGAACGCCAGCGGCACGTGCGCCGCGGCGCCGTGCTGCAGCGCGAGAACGAATCGGGCGGCGAGCTGTTCGTGCTCCGCCAGGGGCTGATGATGAGCTACGTCATCCTGGACGACGGAAGCCGCCAGATTCTGCGCTTCCTGTTTCCAGGCGACATGCTCGGCGTGTCGGCCATGATCTATCGCGAGGCGCCTGAAACGCTGTGCGCGCTTTCGGATTGCGTTGTCTGCCCGTTCGACCGGTCTGCGCTTTCCGACATTTTCAGCAGCCACCCCCGGCTTGCCGCGATGATCCTGGTCTATTGTCAGATCGAGCGCGTGGCTCTGACCGATCGGCTGGCGGCGCTGGGGCGCACCTCGGCAAAGGCGCGGGTGGCCGCGCTGCTGCTCGAATTGCGCAACCGCCTTCGTGCGACCGACAAGGAAATGACGAACGTCTTTCCGCTGGGGCTGACGCAGGAAGAAGTCGGCGACGCGACCGGGCTGACAGCGGTGCACGTCAACCGAATGCTCCGCCAGCTCGAGGAGGAGGGATTGATCGCGCGCGATTCCGGGCGCGTGACCTTGCTCGACGAGCGTGCGCTCGCACGCGCGGCGAATTATGTGAACCGGTACACGGGCCTGGATCTCAGCTGGCTGCCGGCGCCGGGCTGAGCGGCCCGTTCAGGCCTTCTCGAGCGTGCACTGGAGCGGGTGCTGGTTCTGCCGCGCAAACTCGATCACCTGCGCCACCTTGGTTTCCGCGACTTCATAGCTGAAGACGCCGCACACGCCGACGCCGCGCTGATGGACATGCAGCATCACGCGAGTCGCGTCTTCCATGCTCATGCGGAAGAAGCGCTGGAGCACGAGAACGACGAACTCCATCGGCGTGTAGTCGTCGTTCAGCATCAGCACGCGATAGGGCGTCGGCTTCTTCGTCCGGGTGCGCGTCCGCGTCGCGACACCGACGGAGGATTCGTTTCCCTCGTCGCGGTCGCCATCCTCGGCCATCAGGTTCGGGTGAATGCGGTCCACTGCCATCACCATGAAAATATTGCACCGACCTCCGGAGGGCAAGGCTGCCGGAGCGGAATCGGCGAATTGTCGCGCTTCTGCGATCAAGGGCAACGAAAAAGGGCGGCCGCATCGGGTGCGGCCGCCCTTCGATTTCGTGTGCGATAACCGCTCAGGCGGCGGTCTTCACCTTCTCGGCGGCGACCGCGAAGCGGTTCGAAAGCGGCTGGGTGGCGTCGCCGGCCAGCTTCAGCATCGCTTCGGTGTTTTTTGAGGCTTCGGCGACATAGCTGTCGAACGATTTGCGGACGAAATCGCTCTGAAGCTTGAAGAGCTCGGCAGGCGACTTGACCGTGGCCATCTGCTTCAGTGCAGCAGTGGCCTCTTCGAACGACTTGCGGCCGTATTCGGCGGCTTCCTGGCCAAGCGACTCGAAACCCTTGGCAGTGATGCGGCTCGATTCGACGACCGCTTCGAGATTGCCCTTGGCAAGATCGTTCATCTCTTCGACCATCTTCGTCGACTTTTCGACGGCGGCCTTGGTGCGCTCGTTCATGTCGACGAACATCGCCTGGGCGCGGTTCACGTTGGTCTCGACGGTGGTATCCATGGTCTCGGCTTCCTTCTTGGCGGACGCCTCCACCACCAGTGCGGCGGCGACGGCTTCTGTGGCTACGGCTTTCGCCGGTGCTTCGGCCGCCGGTTCGACGGCCGCTTCGACGTTCTTCGGTTCCTGCGGCACTGCTACCGGGGCCGCGGCCGGCTCTTCGCGCTTTGGCGGAACCGCAGTCTCCGCCATCGGCGCTGGCACGGCTTTCTTCTCGGCCTCGGATGCAGCAACCTTCGCCTTCGGCGCGACCTTGCGCGGGCGCGACGCGGGCTTCGGAGCGACTGCAGGCGCCTTTGCCCCGCCGGTCTTCGGTCCCTTGCTGGCCATAACGGCCTCCCTCGTGCTGTTGCTGCAGTGCAGCATGTAGCGCGCCGCCAAGGCGGTTGCAAGTCTTATTGTGCAATGCAGCGAAGTACTCGCTGGGTGTTCGGCCGATCTTATCGCGCGCGGACATAGTCTCCGGGAGCATCGGCGAGAGACTTGAGCTTGCCGCGTCCGGGAACACGGGCGCCCTTGGCCGGTACTTTCACCGAATCGAGCGAGTTGAGCCAGTCCGCCCAATCGGGCCACCAGCTTCCCTTGGTCTCCTTCGCTCCGACGATGAAGTCGGCGAGGCTGTCGGCTCCAGCATCGTTGGTCCAATACTGATATTTGCCCGCCGCCGGAGGATTGACGACCCCGGCGATGTGTCCTGATCCGGCGAGAACGAACTTGAGCGGCCCCTGAAAATGATGCGTGATTTTCCACACGCTGTGCGCTGGTGCGATGTGATCCTCACGTCCGGCCTGAACATAGGTGGGCGTAGTCACGCGCCGCAGATCGACCGGCGTTCCGCCGACCGTGATCGATCCGGGGACTGCCAGCCGGTTGTCGCGATAGAGGTCGGTCAGATAGCTGAGGTGCCACTTCGCCGGCAGGTTGGTGACGTCCGAATTCCAGTGCAGCAGATCGAAGGGCACATAGTCCTGCCCCATGAGATAGTTGCTGGTGACGTAGTTCCAGATCAGATCGCGGCCGCGGAGCAGGTTGAACGTCGCCGCCATGTAGCGGCCGTCGAGGAACCCGTCGCTCGCCAAGCTGCGGATCAGCTGGAGCTGGTCGTCGTCCACGAACAGGTGCAGGTCGCCGGCCTCGCTGAAATCCACCTGCGCCGTGAAGAATGTCGCGCTCTTCACCTTGTCGGCTTCGCCGCGGGCGGCGAGCACAGCGAGCGTCGCCGCGAGCGTCGTACCCGCGACGCAATATCCGATCGCATGAATGCTATCGACCTTCAGCAGGTCGCGGACGGTGTCGATTGCGTCGATCTGGCCGCGCTCGATGTAATCGTCCCACATGACATCCTTCATCGAAGCATCCGCCGAGCGCCAGGAAACGACGAACACGGTGAGACCTCGCTCGACCGCCCAGCGGATGAAGCTCTTCTCAGGGTTGAGATCGAGGATGTAGAAGCGATTGATCCAGGGCGGGAAGATGAGGACTGGCGTGCGATATACTTCATCCGTGGTCGGCGTGTACTGGATCAGTTCGTAGAGCGGGGTGCGCTTCACGACCTTGCCGGGCGTCGTCGCGAGATTCCGCCCGACCTCGAACGCGTCAGGCGCAGTCTGGGTGAGCTGGCCCTTGGTCACGTCGTTCAGCATGTGCTGCAGACCGCGCAACAGATTCTCGCCCCGAGTCTCGATCGTCTTTTCGATCACCAGCGGATTGGTGGCCGGGAAATTGGAAGGGCTCATCGCATCGACGAATCCGCGCGCGGCGAATCGGATCTGCTCGCGCTGCTTTTCGTCGATGTTCTCCATCGCATCGACGCCCTTCAGAAGATGGTCGGCGATCGTGAAATAGCTTTGGCGCAGAAAATCGAAGACCGGCTGTTCGCGCCACTGCGGCGCCTTGAAACGCTTGTCCTTCGCCTGTTCGGGCGTCTCTTCGAAGGGTTCGGCGTGATCGGGATCGAGAAAGCGTTGCCAGAGCTGCATCGTATCCGCCCAGAAGCCGGCGGTAGCACGCACCGCCGCGGTGGGATCGATCATCGGGCCGAAGGGAGGCGCGGCAGGAAGGCGCTCGGCTAGATCGAACCCGTGTTCGAGCATCAACTGCTGCGCGCGCCCCAGCACCCAGGTCCAGTGCTGCAGATCTTCCAGAGAGGGCAGGTGCGGCGGTTGGGACGAGCCGACTTCGGCCATGGCGCTTCTCTCTCCTCGGGTGCGGTGCATTTAACACCGTCTTACCGTCGCCTCGACAGTGGGAATCCCGTAGCCCTTGTGCGCCAGGACGGCAGCGAAAAAACATGCCGCCACAGGATTTTCGGGCGCTTCCGAATGCCCTAGAGTGGCGCACGATCGTTACACGAAAGCCTCGTCACGGGAAATGGAATGTCCGAAGAATTCTACCGCATCAAGCGCCTGCCGCCCTATGTCATCGCCGAAGTCAATGCGATGCGGGCAGCGGCGCGGGCCGGCGGCGAGGACATCATCGATCTGGGCATGGGCAATCCCGATCTGCCGCCGCCCGACCATGTGATCGAGAAATTGTGCGAAGTCGCGCGTAAACCTGACGCGCACGGCTATTCTCAGTCGAAGGGTATTCCGGGGCTGCGGCGGGCGCAGGCCAACTATTATGCGCGCCGCTTCGGCGTCGATCTCGATCCGGAGACCGAAGTGGTGGTAACCATGGGGTCGAAGGAGGGGCTGGCCAGCCTGGCCACGGCGATCACCGCGCCCGGCGACGTCGTCCTGGCGCCCAATCCGAGTTATCCGATCCACACCTTCGGTTTCATCATCGCAGGCGCCACCATCCGCGCGGTGCCGACCACGCCGGACGACCACTATTTCGAAAGTCTCGAGCGCGCGATGTACTTCACCGTGCCGCGCCCAAGCGTGCTGGTGGTGAATTATCCGTCGAACCCCACAGCCGAGACGGTCGATCTCGCCTTCTACGAGCGGCTCGTCGCCTGGGCGCGCGAGAACGAGGTGTGGATCCTTTCAGATCTCGCCTATTCGGAGCTCTATTACGACGGCAAGCCGACGCCCTCGATCCTGCAGGTGAAGGGCGCCAAGGACGTGGCGATCGAGTTCACCTCGCTCAGCAAGACCTATTCGATGGCCGGATGGCGAATGGGGTTCGCGGTCGGCAACCGGCGGCTGATCGCCGCGATGACGCGAGTGAAGAGCTATCTCGATTACGGCGCCTTCACGCCGGTGCAGGCCGCCGCCTGCGCCGCGCTCAACGGGCCGCAGGACATCGTCGAGAAGAACCGGCAGCTCTATCACAAGCGCCGCGACGTGATGGTCGAGAGCTTCGCGAGATCCGGCTGGGAGATTCCCGCTCCCGCCGCATCGATGTTCGCCTGGGCGCCGCTGCCCCCCGCGCTCGCACATCTCGGCAGCCTGGAGTTTTCCAAGCAACTGCTCACCCATGCCAAGGTCGCGGTGGCTCCGGGGGTCGGCTATGGCGAGAATGGCGAGGGCTATGTGCGCATTGCGATGGTCGAAAACGAGCAGCGGCTGCGCCAGGCGGCGCGCAACGTGAAGCGCTATCTCCAGTCGATGGGTGTGAATGCCCCGGGCGCGCAATCGGGATAGGAGCGCGGGCGGACCCGGCGGATCACGACGCGGCGATCGACGTGCGTCGCCTCTCGCCGCTTCGCTGAACGCGGCTTGCCATGGCGGCGCTGCGCCGCCATGCAGCCTTGCGATGAAACGTCCCGGCTTCGCCTTCGCCACGCGCTTTCGCGTTCGTTACTCCGAAATCGACGGGCAGAAGATCGTCTTCAACTCGCGCTATCTCGAATATGCCGATGTCGCGATCACCGACTATTGGGAGCGCGCCGAGATGGATATGCTGCCCGGCTGGCGCGGGCTGGAGTTCAACATCGTCCGTGCGCTGGTGGAGTATAAGCGACCGTTCCGCCTTGGTGACACGGTTGAAGCATTCGCCCGCACGGCGCGGGTCGGCACCTCCAGCCTGACCACCGAAATCCATCTCTGCCACGCGCACACGGGCGAGCTGCACGCGACGATCGAGCTGGTCAACGTCAACGTCGACCTGAACTCCCGCCGCGCCGTCCCGCTGCCGACCGGCGTGCGCGAGCGGCTGGCCGCGGTGGACGCAGGCTGACGATCACTCGGCCGCCTCAGCCGCCTCCGCGGGGGAAACGTCCTCGGGCAACGACCAGATCAGATCGCCCCGGCCGAGCGCCCGTCCGTCGTGACTCAGCACCTGGACAGGCCGGATCGGCTTGCGATCGCGCGCATCGACCAGAACCGGGCTCGCGGTGACTCCCGTTTCCCAGCGCTCGCCCCATTGGCGCAGCGCGACCATCGTCGGGAGCAGGGCATAGCCCTTCTCGGTGAGGCAATATTCGATCTTGCGCCGATCCTCGGGGCAGGGGCGGCGTTCGAGGATGCCGTGCGCGACGAGGCGGCCGAGCCGGTTCGCCAGGATGTTGCGTGCGATGCCGAGCTCGGACTGGAATTCCTCGAAATGGTGCAGTCCGTTGAACGATCCGCGCAGGATGAGGAACGACCAGCGCTCGCCCATTGCCTCCAGCGCTGCCGGAAGGCTGCACGCAGTGGCCAGTTCGCGCAGCGATTCTCGCAGCCCTTCACCCATGTTGTCACCTTATCGCAATTTTTCCGCGCGCGGAACGGCATAACATCTTGCATTGCAGCAAAAGTTTTTCCATGCAACTGGTATTGACCTGCTGCTTACCCAAAGGTAAGTAGCGAACTGCAACCTTATTGCAATGGTTTCACCCTGGAGAACCTCGATGAAGTCTGTCATTTCCGTCGCGGCGGCTGTTGCAGCCTCGCTCGCAATGCTGCCCGCAGTTGCTTCCGCGCAGTCGGCGAACGGCTATTACAGCGCAACGCCCGTTTCCGCACCTGCGAATGACAGCCTGGTCACGCGCAACGTCATCTGGCGCTGCGGCGGCGGCACCTGCGTCGCGGCGAAGGGCACTGCGCGCGACGCGATCATGTGCCAGCTTCTGGCCCGCGAAGTCGGCGTGCTGACCGAGTTCAAGGTCGAAGGCGAGGCGTTCGACGCCGAGGCGCTGGAGCGTTGCAACGCACGCGCCCGCTCGTAAGTATTTCTGTTGCAATGCCGCAGCGCCCGGCCCCATCTAGGTCGGATGCTGCGGCAATATGAACTTGTAGAACGGGTCAAGAGCTATGACCCGGGCGCCGACGAGGCGCTGCTCAACCGTGCCTATGTCTTCTCGATGCATGCGCATGGCAGCCAGAAGCGCGCTTCCGGCGATCCCTATTTCAGCCACCCGATCGAAGTCGCAGGCATTCTGACCGACCTGCATCTCGACGACGAGACGATCGCGACCGCGATCCTTCACGACACGATCGAGGACACGGTCGCCACGCCCGACGAGATCCTCGCCAAATTCGGCCCGTCCGTCGCGCGGATGGTCGACGGCGTCACCAAGCTGTCGAAGATCGAAGCGCAGACCGAAAGCGAACGCGCCGCCGAAAACCTCCGCAAGTTCCTGCTCGCGATGTCGGACGATATCCGCGTCCTGCTGGTGAAGCTTGCCGATCGGCTGCACAACATGCGCACGCTCCACCACATTGCGAAGGAGGACAAGCGCAAGCGCATCGCCCGCGAGACGATGGACATCTATGCGCCGCTCGCCGAGCGGATCGGCATGTATGAGTTCATGAAGGAGATGCAGAGCCTCGCCTTCCGCGAACTCGAGCCCGAGGCGTATGAATCGATCACTCGCCGACTGGAAGCGTTGCGCGACGAAGGCGGCGAGGACCGCGTCGAGAAGATCGGGAAGACGCTCACCCAATTGCTCGAACGCAACGGGATCGATGCCGAGGTATCGGGGCGGGAAAAGGCGCCCTATTCGATCTGGCGGAAGATGTCCGAGCGGCACGTCAGTCTCGAACAGCTTTCGGATATCACCGCCTTTCGGGCGATCGTCGGGACCGAGGAGGAGTGCTACCGCGCGCTTGGCGTGATTCACCGCAAGTGGCCGATGGTGCCTGGCCGGTTCAAGGATTACATCTCCATACCCAAGCGGAATGGGTATCGCTCGCTGCACACCAGCGTCTTCTATGCCGAGAACGTCCGCGTCGAAGTGCAGATCCGCACCCGTGAGATGCATGCCCAGGCCGAATACGGTCTCGCTGCGCACTGGGCCTACAAGCAGGTTGCCGTGCGCCCCGAGACCCAGGTCCGCTGGATTCGCGATCTCATCGAAATCCTGGAACATGCCGAGAGCCCGGAGGAGCTTCTCGAGCACACCCGGATGGCGATGTATCAGGATCGCATCTTCGCCTTCAGCCCCAAGGGCGAGCTGATCCAGTTGCCCAAGGGCGCCACGCCGATCGACTTCGCCTATGCGGTCCATACCGATCTGGGGGATCAGGCGGTGGGGGCCAAGGTGAACGGCCGCGTCGTTCCGCTGCGCACCGAGATCGCCCAGGGCGATCAGGTGCAGATCCTGCGGTCCAAGGCGCAGACTCCGCAGGAGAATTGGCTCAACTTCGCGATTACCGGAAAGGCGCGCGCGGCGATCCGGCGCCACCTGCGCCACAAGGAGCGCGAGGAGATCGAGGCGCTGGGCCGCAAGCTGTACGACGAGATCGTCGAGCGGCTGCCCGCGCCGGTGGGAAGCGATGGGCTGCTGGATGCGCTCAAGCGGCTCAAGCTGCCCGACGAGGCGGCGCTGATGGAGGCGATCGCGCGGCAGAAGGTCACCGACAGCGAGGTGATGGAAGCGCTGATGCCCGGCTCGGCTAGCGATGCGGATGCGGCGTCGCCACCGCAACGCCAGGCGATTTCGATCAAGGGCCTGACCCCGGGGGTGGCCTATGATCTCGCCGAATGCTGCCGGCCCGTGCCGGGAGACCGGATCGTCGGCGTCCGTCGCCCCGGCGCGGGCATCGAGGTCCACGGCATCGCGTGCGCCGCGCTGGCCGATGGGGCGGAAGAGGACTGGATCGATCTGGCCTGGGGCGACAAGGCCTCCGGCGGCACCGCGCGGATCAGCGTGACGCTGAAGAACGAGCCGGGCGCCCTTGCCGCGGTCGCGTCGATCATCGCCGCGCACAAGGCGAACATCCTGAACCTGCGCCTCGACAATCGGGACACGACCTTTCACACCAACACGATCGATCTCGACGTGCGTGACGCCAAGCATCTGATGCGGCTGCTCGCGGCGCTGCGCGCAGCGGAGGCGGTGAGTTCGGCCGAACGGGTATAGCCGGATCGGGGCGAGCCGGGCGAGGCGCTCGCGAGAGTCGCCTCGCCGGTCTGTCAGATTTGCTGCGTTGCCTGATCCATCAGCGCCTTGGCCTGGGCAATCGCTACCGCTTCGCTGAGACTGCCCGCATGGAGCGCGTCGGCGATCTCCAGCAGGCGCACGCTGGCGGCGCTGCCCGTCTCGGCGACTTCCATCACACGGATTCCGTTCTTTTCCTCCGCGATCCGCTCCCACTCGTCGCGCACGGCGGCCCACATGCCCTTGGTCGATTCCCAATAGGCGTCGGCGGCGGCGACATCATAGCCATCGAAGCGGCTATAGGTGTTGAGGACATATTCCTGCACGACCGGCTCGAGCTTCGCATCGAACCAGCCCATCTTCATATTGTCCTGCCAGTGGATCCAGCCGGCAGGCGTCAGCTGGTGCCGGTTGATGCCATAATAGCGATCATAGACGGGGCTGCGGACAGCATCCCGACGCGCGAGCGGGCGCCAGGTAGGGTTCGATTGCCACGTCGGAATGCCTGCGACAGTCTTCCATGCGGCGATCCCGGCATAGCGCGGGCTATCATCGACCTGCCACACCGTCTGTGCCCAACGGCCGCGCCGTTCCGCTTCGGATACGTCGCGGTACTGCCAGGTGTCGGTGTCGCTGTAGACCAGCATGCGCGCGGGTTCATATTCCCAGTCCTGCCGCCAGTGCTTGATGATGTGGGTCTGGCCTTCATGCTCGATCACCAGCAGATGCTGCAGGACGATGCGCTCGCCGCTATCCTCGATCACGCGAACGACTTCGTGGCCGCCCGAGATCTTCGGGTCGATCGGTTCATAGTCGGCCCGCCACGGCGTTGCTTCGCGCATGTCGAAGCGGACGCGATAATTGCCGGCCATGGCCAGGATGGCGGCACGCGCCTCATCGAACGAGACCGGCTGCGTCTCCTCCTGCGTGGTCTGTGCGGCGGCCGGAGCGGCTTGGGCGGCGGCCCCGAAGTTCGGAAGCGCAGTCAGTGCGACAAGCGCCGCCGCCGATGTCCAGTTGCGAAGGTTCATTCCAAAATCCCCCAGCTGCAATTCAGAAGCGATAGCTGATCGACACACTGCCGTTTCGGCCGGGCCGTGTATAGGCGTCGGTGACGGGCGAGCTCTCGGCGAGCCCGCGAACGTCGCTCCACGTTGCGTATTTCACGTCGGTGAGGTTGAAGATGCCGCCACGCAGCGTGACGGCGCCGCCGAGACGGACGAAGGCCGTCATGTCCAGCACTGTATAACTGTCGGGCCGGTAGCAGGGGCCGCTGCACAGTCCGCTCGTCGCCTCGAGTTCCTTGCGCGCGGCATGGACCGCAGTGAGATCGACTCCGAAGCGGCCGCCCGGATCGCGCCAGCCGCCGCCGATCACCAGCTGCAGCGGATCGACGCTCGAAAGCGGGTTGCGCGAACCCGATGGGTCGATCACCTCGCCATCGGCATAGGCGATCGCGACCCGACCCGAGAAGCCGCTGTCCGTCCAGCCCTCAAAGCGTCCTTCCAGACCTTCCACTTCGGCGCGATCGAGGTTCACGAACTGGAAGACCGCGGGATCCATCGGCGTGAAGCTGCCGCCCACCACTTCCTGCGAGATGAAGTCGCGGTAATCGGCATGGAAGGCAGTGACGCCGAAGCGGATGTTGCTGCCTTCGAGACGCAGCCCGGCTTCGAAGCTCTCGCTGGTCTCCGGCCGCAGGTCGGGGTTGGGCGCGGACGTGTAGCCGAAGGCGAGATTCTCGAAGAACTGGTTGACCTGGCCGGGCTCGGGCGCCTTGAATCCCTGGGCATAGTTCCCGAACAGCCGCACGCCGCCGCCCAGATACAGGACCGCGCCGATCTTGGGCGAAAGGCGCGAACCATCCTGCGCGGCACCTGCGAAGGCCGGCAGCAGCGGATCGTCCTGCGGATCGAGGCTGTACCAGTCGAACCGCAGCGCCGGATAGAGCGTGAGCGGGCCGACCGTGACTTCGTCGGCCAGGTAGATGCCGGCCAGCGTATAATCGGTTTCGGGGAAGGCGCGGGTGGGAAAAGTCTCGCCCGCGGGCGGCACCGTTCCGTCGCGCAATCCCTCCTGATGCGTCACGCTCACGTCGCCGCCGAGCACGATCCTGTGCGCGATGCTGCCGGTGGCGAACCCGGCGCCGATCTCCCCCGAAGCGCCGACGACGCGATTCTCGAACGTGTTCAGCCGTTCGCGGTCGGCGGCGGGCGTCCGGTCCTCGTCGGTGAACTGGCGGTCCTCCGAATCCTGCCAATAGACGCCAAGCCGCGCTTGATCGATCGTGCCGCTGCCCTGCCAGTGCCAGTCGAGCCCGATGCGCGCCCGTTCACCCGTGTCGCGCGCGGTGAGCAGGTCGACCGTCCCGCCGAGTCCGGGTCCCACGCCGGTCAGCACGTCGGTGTTGAGATAGGTGTCGAGATATTCCGCCGTAACGCGGAAGCGATGGCCGCCGCCGGGGGAATAGACGACACGGCCGAGAACAGCGTTCGAATGGCCGTCCTGCGGGTTGGGCTCGGTGCGTGCCGAGCCTGTGCCGCCCACCTCGCCCTGGTTCTCGAGCTCCTGGAAGTCGCGCCGGGTGTAGGCCAGCATCGCCGACCAGGCGCCGCTGCGGCCCGCGACGATTCCGGTCTCCGAGAATTCCTCGTCGGCGGAGTGATAGCCCGCCCGGAGCAGACCGCCGATCGAGCTGCCGTTTTCGAGGAAGTCTTCGGGATCGCTGGTGATGAAGCTGACCACGCCCGAAAGGCCGTCGCTGCCATAGAGCGCCGACGCAGGCCCACGCAGGATCTCGACCGACTTGATGAGCCCGAGGTCGACATAGTCGCCGCGCCCGACGCTCTGCGCGCCAAAGGCGAAGCCGTCGGGAACGCGCACGCCGTCCACTTGGATCAGCACGCGGTTTCCGCCGATGCCGCGGATCGTGAAGCCCTCATTTCCCGCGCGTCCGGTGGATCCCAGCGCAGCGCCGAAGCGCGCGGGCTGGCGCTGGACGCTGACGCCGGGCTCATAGCGGACGAGCTCCTGAATGTCGGTGATGAGCTGATCGGCGATCTGCTCGTCGTCGATCACGGTGACCGTTGCAGGGGCCTCCTGCGTGTCGACCGGCTGGCGCGTGGCCGTCACGGTGATCGTCTGCTTCTCCGGATCGCGCTGCTCGGTGTCCGGGTCGGGCATCGCGACTGCGGGCGCCGTTACCGCGAGTGCGACGAGGCTGGTGCCGGCGGCGCAGGCGAATCGGAACAGGCTCATTGAATTCTCCCTAACTTTGCTATTGAGTATGATTCTCATTAGCGTAGCTAAGCCGAGTTGGAGAGCGCGTCAATCGCGGCGGGGGCAGGGGCAGCAGCAGCAGCGGTGATGGCGGGGGTGTACAAGGCATGGCCGTGACAGCGGCTGCGGCACTCTAAGCAGCGGGCGCGCGGTTTCGCGCACCGGAGCGAGGCCGGCGGCGCTTTCGTGAATAGGTGGAACGGTGTCAGTCGCTGCCGCGCTCGCGCGGCCATTCCTTCACGTGCACGTCGCGCTGCGGGAAGGGGATTTCGATCCCATGTTCCTTGAACAGCAGCCAAAGCCGATTGAGTACGTCGGACTTCACATTGCCCACGCCGCCTTCGGGATCGTTGATCCAAGCGAGGATCTCATGCTCGACCGAGCTGTCGCCAAAGGCTGCAAGCCAGACGTTGGGCTTGGGGTTCTTCAGCACCCGCGTACTCTCGGTCGCCGCGCGCAGCATCAGCTCCTGCGCAAGCTTGAGATCGCTGTTGTACGAGACGCCCACCGGGATGCGCACGCGGACGTTCTTGTCCGAATAGCTCCAGTTCTCCACTTCCTCGGTCATCAGATTCTCGTTCGGAATCAGATGCTCCTTGCCGTCGCGCGTGATGATCGACACGGCGCGGACGCCGATCTTGTTGACCCAGCCGAAGCTCTCGCCGACGACGATCACGTCGCCCGGCTTGATCGATCGATCCATCAGCAGGATGATCCCTGCGATCAGATTGCCGACGGTCTTCTGGAGACCGAACCCTACCGCCAGCCCCAGTGCGCCGGAAAAGACCGCGAAAGCAGTCAGATCGACGTCGAGCAGATCGATGCCGATGAAGAAGGCGACCACCAGCACGGCGATGCCCGCGAGCTTCTGAAACAGCAGCCGCTGGGTGGCATCGAACCCTTGAGTCCGCTCGATCCAGTGATTGACGATGCGGTTCGCCAGCCGCACGCCGGCAAACAGCACGACGAGGATCACCAGTACGGTCAGCAGCGACAATAGCGAGAAGCGGCGCTCGCCGATGTTGAAGCCGACTCGCTCGAGCGTCGATTCGATGACGTTGAAGCCGCCGATCGCATTCGAGAGGATCGCCACGAAGGCGAGCAGCGCCAAGGTCCAGGTCGCCCAGCGCGGAATGCCGAGGCCGCGCAGGAACGCGACGAGCACGAGCGCCACCGCCGCGCCTTCGGCGAATCCGATGCCGAGCGCCGCCAGCGGCTGCCACGGCCAGGCCGCGGCGAGGATCGCCAGCAGGACCGCAGCGACGCCGTGGCGCGTGATGTCGCACATCCGCGGCCCCAGGCCTTCGGCATGGCCGCCGACATTCTTGTGCCAGAAGCTCGCCAGCACCGGCCCGAGCTTGCGTCCGGCGAACCAGCCCGCGGCGAGCGCGGCGAAAACGATGGCGAGCGCGATCCCCGCCTCGATCAGAGCCGCGGTGTCGGGAAGGTCGATGCCGCGCGCGGCGAGCCAGCGGACGACGTCGTTCGTCATGCGGCTTCCCGGAAACGCATCAGCCCTGCTTCGAGGTCGGCGATCAGGTCGCCCGGCTCCTCCAGGCCGATCTGAAGCCGAACGACCGGGCCCTCGGCCTGCCACTCGGTGGCGCTGCGGTGGCGCTGCGGATCGACCGGCAGGGCGAGACTTTCATAGCCGCCCCAGCTGAAGCCGATGCCGAAATGTGTGAGCCCGTCGATCAGCGACGCGCGCGCGCGCTCGCCGCCGCCGTTGAGAACGAAGGAGAAGAGTCCCGAGCTGCCCTTGAAGTCGCGGACGAAGAATTCATGGCCGGGACAGGCGGGCAGCGCCGGATGCAGCACCCGCGCCACTTCGGGGCGCGTTTCCAGCCACCGCGCGATCTCCAGCGCGGCCTTGCCCTGCGCCTTCAGCCGCACGCCCATCGTCCGGAGGCCTCGACTGCCGAGCCAGGCATCGTCGGGGCTGGCGGTCTGCCCCAGCGCATAGCTCGCGTCGCGCAGTGCTGCGTATTTGCCTTTCGCAGCCGTGACCGAACCCAGCATCACGTCCGAATGGCCGACCACATATTTGGTGCAGGCGAGAATCGCATAATCGACGCCGCGCGCGACGGCCGGAAACAGGAGCGGCGTCGCCCAAGTATTGTCGAGCAGCGTGACGAGGCCGCGATCCTTCGCTACTTGGAGGATCGCGGGCACGTCCTGCACTTCGAAGGTCAGGCTGCCCGGGCTCTCGAGGAAAATCGCTCTGGTGCGCTCGCCGATCAGATCGGCGATGCCCGCGCCGATCATCGGGTCGTAGTAGCGTGTGGTGACGCCGAACCGCTTCAGGAAATGATCGGCGAAGCCGCGCGTCGGATCATAGGCGCTGTCCGTGAGCAGCAGTTCGTCGCCCGGCGAGAGCACGGCGAGCAGCGCCGAGGCGATCGCGGCGACGCCCGAGGGGTAGAGCAGAGTCGCCTCCGCGCCAGGCTCCAGTTCGGTCAGCGCATCCGCGAGCGACCATTGAGTCGGCGTGCCTCGGCGCCCGTAGAACAGCCGGTGATGGCTGTCGCGCCCGCCGGCGGCACGCAGGTCGCCGACCGAATCATAGAGGATCGTAGAGGCTCGCCAGACGGGCACATTGACGATGCCCTGCGTCCACTCTTCGCGCCGCCCGGCTTCGACGACGCGGGTGGCGTCGCCTTCCGATCCGGCATCGGGCACGTCGCTCACGCAGCCGCGCCCGTCGCCTTCGGCGTGTCGCGATCCGCGCCCCATTCGGCCCAGCTGCCGTCGTAGAGCGCCGCCGGCTGCCCCAGCAGATGCGCCCCGAACACGATCACCGCTGCCGTGATGCCCGATCCGCAGGTGGCGACGATCGGCTTGTCGAGCTCGATGCCTTCTTCCTCGAAGACCTGGCGCAAGGCCGCGCCCTGCTTCCAGGTGCCGTCTTCGTGGAAGAAGCGGCCGAAGGGAATATTGCGCGATCCGGGGATGTGCCCCGCATGGGTCGCCGGCCGCGGATCGGCTTCCTCGCCGCTGAACCGCGCCGCGGAGCGGGCATCGATCACCTGCTCGTCGCCGCTCGCGACGTTGCTCTTCATCTGATCGAGCGAGCGGACGCCCTGCGGATCGTGCCATACGGTAAAATGGCGATGCCGGACCTGCGGCTTGCCGCTCTCCAGATCACGGCCCTCGGCTTTCCACTTGGCGAGACCGCCGTCGAGGATCGCCACGTCATGCGCGCCGAAAGTGCGGAGCATCCACCACGCGCGCGCGGCAGTGTGCAGCGGGCTGTCGTCATAGATCACGATGCGGCTGCCGTCGCCCAGGCCCAGCGTCTGCATCCGGCTGGCGAACTTTTCCGCCGGAGGAAGCATCGACGGCAGACTCGAGCTGGTGTCGGCAAGATCGTCGAGATCCATGAACACCGCACCGGGGATGTGCCCCGCTTCGAATTCGGCGGCGGCATCGCGGCCATGCTCGGGCAGGAACCAGCTGGCATCGACCACCCGAAGGTCGATCGCTCCCAGCTCGTTGGCCAGCCATTCGGTTGTCACCAGCGCGTCCATCGGCCTCGTCCTCCTTCTGTTTCGTCCGTCTTACCATTGCAGGGCCGTGCGTCGAGAGATTGATCCGCGGGCGCGGCAGCTTACATGCGCGTGATGGACCCTGTGCATCTCGGCAAGACAAGCGCGCTCCCGGCTTCGCCAGAAGAAGCCGTGCTCGATTATGTTCCCAATCCGCGGCCCGGGCGCGCCTATCTGGTGCGCTTCGCCGCGCCGGAATTCACGTCGCTCTGCCCGATCACCGAACAGCCCGATTTCGCGCATCTGGTGATCGATTACGTGCCGGGCGAAACGATCGTCGAATCCAAGTCGCTCAAGCTCTTTCTGGGCAGTTTCCGCAATCACGGGGCCTTTCACGAGGATTGCACCGTCGGCATCGGCGAGCGGCTGTTCGAAGAGATGAAGCCGCAATGGCTTCGGATCGGCGGCTATTGGTATCCCCGTGGCGGGATTCCGATCGATGTCTTCTGGCAGTCGGGCCCGCCGCCGGTGGAAGTCTGGCTGCCGCCGCAGGATGTGCCTGGGTATCGCGGACGCGGCTGACCGCAGATTTGACAATAGTCGCCCGAGACGCGCATGCTGCGGCGCAACATCTTTGCAACCATATACTGAGTCGGGAGTTTCGAAGCTGGATGTAACGGGCTGATTTAGTCCGACAATTTCGCTTTCTGAGAGGACGGGAATGGAACGGCTGATGTCGGAAGATGCGCCCTGCATCGAGCATCTCGCACTGATCGGGAACTTCCTTCCGCGCAAATGCGGTCTCGCGACCTATACGACCGACGTTTTCAAGGCGGTAAGGGAGCGTTTCCCGAGGGTTCGCGTCGATGTCTATGCGATGGACGATCACCCGGGGCGCTATTCCTATCCGCCCGAAGTCACCCACAGCATCGCGCAACAGGATCGCGACGCCTATATTGATGCCGCGCGCCGGATCGAGGCGAGCGGCGCGCAGGCGCTGTGGATCCAGCACGAATACGGCATCTATGGTGGCGCCGCCGGCGCGCATCTGATCGCGCTGCTCGATCGGCTGACGATCCCCGTCATCGCAACGCTGCACACTGTCCTCGAACATCCCTCGGCCGACGAGCGGCGCGTGATGGAGGCGCTGCTGCGGCGCTGCTCCAAGGTGATCGTGATGGTCGAGAAGGGGAAGGAAATCCTGGAGCGCGTGCATGGCGCCGACGGCAGGGCGATCGCTGTTATCCCGCATGGCGTGCCCGACCGGGAATATGCCGAGCCGGATGCATTCAAGGCGCGCTTCGGATGGGAGTGCCGTAAAGTTGTGCTCACCTTCGGGCTTCTCGCGCCCAACAAGGGCATCGAGACGCTGATTGCCGCAATGCCGGAGATCGTCGCGAACGAGCCGCAGGCGCTCTACATAGTGCTTGGCGCGACGCATCCGAATCTCGTCGCGCATGAGGGCGAGGCGTATCGCGACGGGCTGAAGATGCTCGCGGCGAGCAAGGGCGTCGCGGACCATGTCCGCTTCATAGACACGTTCCTCGAGCAGGACGAACTGGTCGATTATCTTCAAGCGGCCGATATTTACGCGACTCCGTACACCAACCCGGCCCAGATCACTTCCGGAACCCTCGCCTATGCGGTGGGCGTCGGCAAGGCGGTGGTCTCTACTCCCTATATCCACGCCCGAGAGATCCTCGACGGGGATCACGGCAGGATCGTCCAGTTCGGCGACAGTGCCGGTTTCGCGCGCGAGATCGTCGAGCTGTTGTCCGACGATGCCGAGCGCGCCGCGCTCTCGCGGCGGGCCTATGCGCGCGGCCGGGCGATGCTGTGGCCGCGCGGAGTGGAGCGCGCGATGACCTGTCTCGGCGAGGCAATGGCGATGCGACCGCGCCGGCTGGAAAATGTGACCGAACTCGCGCCCCTGGCTCCGGACCTTTCGGCAGTGGAGCGAATGAGCGATGCGACGGGCATGCTCCAGCATTCGATCTATTCGGTGCCCGATCGGCGCCACGGCTATTGTATCGACGACAATGCGCGTGCCCTGATCCTGCTGTCGCGGATGGAGGGATTGGATGACGCGGTGCGCGACAAATGGACGAGCATCTATGCGGCGTTCGTCCAGCATGCCTGGAACCCCGAGCGGCGCCGATTCCGCAACTTCATGCATTTCGACCGCAACTGGTGCGAAGACGAGGGCTCCGAGGATTCGAACGGAAGAGCACTCTGGGCGCTCGGCGTCACGGCGCATGAGGCGCATGCGCACAAGCATCGCGACTGGGCAGTGTCGCTGTTCGACGCGACTGCCTCGATCGCATTCGAACTCGGGAGCCCACGGGCCCGCGCCTTCGCCATGCTGGGCGCCGCTGCGATGCTGGAAGCGCATCCGGGCCACGCGATGGCGCGGACGATCCTGAGCCGTTTCGGCGACGAGCTGATCGCTCTGCTCGATGCCGCGCGGCGGCCGGAATGGAGCTGGTTCGAGATCGTGCTCGCCTATGACAATGCGCGGCTTCCCGAGGCGCTGCTGCGCGCCGGCAAGGCGTTGCAGCGCGACGACTTCGTGAAAGTGGGGGTCGAGACGCTCGACTGGATCGTCGCTCGGCAGACGTCGCCCGAAGGGCGGTTCCGCGCGGTCGGCACCGAAAGCTTCGGCCGCGAATATGCCGATCCGCTGCCGTTCGACCAGCAGCCGCTGGAGGCGCAGGCGACGATCGACGCGTGCGACGCTGCCTACGCCGCCACGCGCGACCGGCGCTGGCTGGACGAGGCGATGCGTGCCTATCGCTGGTATTTGGGCGCCAACGATCTCGATCTGCCGCTCGCGACTGCGCAGGATGGCGGCTGTTTCGACGGGCTGATGCCGACTGGGCTCAATCGCAACCAGGGCGCCGAGTCGATTCTCGCGCTTCAGCTGGCATCCTGCGCCATTTCCGCTCTTTCAAAGGCTGCGGAAAACGTGGCAGGACCGGCGAGCGCCGTCGCCTGAGGCCCAACGCGCCGGCGCACCACGACGCGGGGGACGAATGTTCGAACTTTTTCACCACTCGCTGCGGCTGCGGGCCGATCCCTCGCGCGTGGTGGTACGTCCCTTCCATATCGGCTGGCAATCGAACGGCGGCGTCCCCAGTCGAACGGAGCGGCTGGTGGGGGAGGTGCTCGAAATGGCGCCGGCGGAAGCGCGCGCTCAGCTCGATCGCGTGCTTCGCGACTTCGAGGCGCGGCACTGGCAAACGCGTCGCGTCTTCATGACTCGCTACGAGGAGATCCGGACCCAGCTCGGCCTCGACGACAGCGCGATCAGCGAGGAGAAGCGCCAACTGATCGGTGCCTATTTCTGCCACGAGTACAGCTATGCCGCTGCCGCGCTGATGAATCCCAGTGCGGTGCCGCACTATGATCAGTCGGGAATGGCAGAAGGATCGCTGCGTATCCTGATGTCGCTGCGCGCGGTGGGGGAGGGGCACATCTCCTCGGTCGCGTTTCGCGAAGGGATCATCTCCGATGGGTGCGAGCTGAAACTGGCACCCGAGCCCCCCTTCGCCACCGCCGCCGACGCGATCGGCGATGAAGAGACGGTGCCGGAGGGGCCGGTCACCGTCTATCGCCATCGCGACAGCACGCTTTCGGGAACCGTGATTTTTCCGATCACGCGCGCGCAGTCGAACGGGCTCGAGGATTTGCGGCTGTGCCATTTCGAGCATGACGACGGCAGCATCGAATGGCTCGGCACCTACACCGCCTATAACGGCTCGGTGATTCAGTCGGAGATGCTGCGGACGCGCGACTGGCGCGCCTTCGATCTGGTACCGATGACGGGCAGTGCCGCGCGCAACAAGGGCATGGCGCTGTTCCCGCGCAAGGTGAACGGCAGATATATGATGATTGGCCGGCAGGACGGCGAGAACATCTTCCTGCTCGATAGCGATCGGCTGACCCATTGGGACGAAGGGCAGAAGCTGCTGACTCCCACCTACCCCTGGGAGCTGGTGCAGATGGGTAATTGCGGCCCGCCGATCGAGCTCGACGAAGGCTGGCTGCTGCTCACCCACGGCGTCGGCGCGATGCGCAAATATTCGATCGGCGCGGCGCTGCTCGACAAGAAAGACCCTTCGAAAGTGATCGGCCGCACACGCGAGCCGATCGTCGCTGCCGCCGATCAGGACCGCGAGGGCTATGTGCCCAACGTCGTCTACACCTGCGGAGCGATCCGACACGGCGACATGCTGTTCATGCCCTATGGCGTGGCCGACAGCTCGGTGGCATTCGCCTTCGTGCCGATCCAGGCGCTGCTCGCGCAGATGTGACGGGGCGAGGAGCGGTTCCCCAATGCAAAACGCCCGCCTCGCCGGAGCGAAGCGGGCGCCTTGCACCGTCTGAAAGCGCGAGCGCGCTTATTCGCCGGCGATATCCACTGCGACGAACTGTCCCTGGCCGCGACGCAGGACGTACAGCAGCACCTGGCGCGCTCCGCGGCTCGCCGCCTGTTCGAGCGCCTGTGCGGCTTCCTCCGGCGAGGCGATCCGCTGGCGATTGACGCTGGTGATCACATCGCCGCGACGCAAACCCTTCTGCGCAGCGTCTCCGGTGGGATCGACGCCGAGCACCACGACGCCCTGCGTATCGCTGGGCACGCCGACGCTGCGCGCGATCTGCGGCGTGAGCGGCCGCAGCGCGAGCCCGAGCGACGCGCCCGCCATTGCCTCGCGATCCTCGGGCGTCATCGGCGCCTCTTCCTCGGAATCGAAGGCGAGCTCTTCCTCGCTCGGGCGGGTGCCGACGGTGAGCGTTACGCGCTCGCTGCGCCCGTCGCGCAGCAGCTCGACGGGCACGCGGCTGCCCGGTTCGATGTTGGCGACGATGTAGCTCAGCGTCTGGTCCTGGGTGATCTCCTGACCGTTGACCGACATGATCACGTCGCCCGCGCGGATCCCCGCCTGCTCGGCCGCCTCGCCGGGAACGACGCGGGCGATCAGCGTGCCGCGGCCGCGCGGCACTTCGAGCGCCTCGACCAGATCGTCGGTCCAGGGCTGCATCTCGACGCCGATATAGCCGCGCTCCACGGCCTCGCCGCGCATCAGCGTCTCGATCACCGGGCGCGCCTCTTCGGCGGGGATCGCGAAGCCGATACCGACATTGCCGCCGGTGGGCGAATAGATCTGCGAGTTGATGCCGATGACGTTGCCCTGAAGGTCGAACATCGGGCCGCCCGAATTGCCCCGGTTGATCGAAGCGTCGGTCTGGATGAACCGGTCATAGGCGCCGCCCTGGCCGGTCACGCGATGGACCGCCGAGATGATGCCCGCCGTGACCGAGCCGCCAAGGCCGAAGGGATTGCCGATCGCGACCACCCAGTCGCCCACGCGCGCCGCGCTCGAATCTCCGAACCGCACGAAGGGCAGGTCGTCGCCCTGGATCTTGAGGACAGCGAGATCGGACTGCTGATCGCGCCCGATCAGGCGCGCCTCGAATTCGCGGCCGTCGGCGAGAGTCACCGTGATCGTCTCGACCACTGCCGTGCGGTTGCCGGGTGCGACGACATGGTTGTTGGTGACGATGTAGCCGTCTTCGGAGATGATGAAGCCCGAGCCGAGCGATTCGGCCTGGCGGGTCGCCGGCTGGCCGCCGCCGCGATTGCCGAAGAACTCCTGGAACGGAGTGCCGGCAAAGGGATTGGTCGGAACCTGAACCCGCTGGGTGGTGGAGATATTCACCACGGCCGGCTGGAGCCGCGCGACCATGTCGGCAAAGCTCATCGGTGCGCCGGAGCGCGGCGCCTGCGCGGTGATCGCGCCGGGCTCGTTCTGCGCGGTCTGCGCGCCGGCCGGCTGGTTGGCGGTCAGGGTGGCGGCAGCACCGCCAAGGAGAAGTGCAGTGGTAAGAGCGTAAGCGTACCGCACGGATAAAATTCCTCTTCTTGGTCGCATGTCGGTGGGCATGGCGTTCCGTTCACATCTGGCGCATCCCGGCTGAACGCGCATTGAATATGAACGGTTCGCCTCGCGTCATCGGCGTCCGCGGAACTCCCGCAGATATTCGTTGTCCGGCGACAGGATGATCGACGCCTCTCCGCCATCGGTCCGCCCGTTCTCGCCGCCGAACGTGTAGCGGTAGGACTGCATGGCGCGATAGAAGTCGTAGAAATCCGGGTCCTTGCCGAAGCTTTCCGAATAGATGCGTGCTGCTTGCGCATCGGCATCGGCGCGGATGATCCGCGCCTCCCGAAGCCCGCGCGCCTCGATCGTCGCGGCCTCCTGTCGCCGCGCCGTCGCCATCCGCTGGAGCGCGCTTTCCAGCGGCGATCCGTCGGGCAGGTCGGCATGCTTGATCCGCACATCGACGATCTCGACGCCATATTGGCTCGCCTGCCGCTGCAGCGCGTTCTGGATATTCTCCATCACCTGGCCGCGTTCGGGACTGAGCAGCGCTGCGAACTGGCGCTTGCCGAGCTCGTTGCGCAGCGCCGATCCGAGAAGCGGCGCGAGCTGCTGCGCGACGCGCTCCTCGCTGCGAGCCGTCACCACCATGCGCAGCGGATCGACGACCCGGAACCGCGCAAAGGCATCGACTTCGAGCCGCAGCTGGTCGGTCGAAAGCACCGGCTGGTTGTCGAGCGTGATGCTCTGCACGCGCTTGTCCACCCAGACGATACGGTCGACGAACGGCACGCGCAGGATCGGCCCTGCACCGGTGCCGCCGAACTCTTCGCCTTCTTGATAGGCGTTGACGGTGCGGATCGGCTGTTCGAAGCGCAGGATCACTGCCTGGCGCGTCTCGGGCACGATCGCGATCGCGCTGACGAGGATGACGAGCACCAGCAGCACGGCGATGCCGAGAGCGAGCGGGTTGCGAGCTATACCGAGCATTACTGCGCCTCCCCGTTCGTCTGAGGCTGCTGTGCCTGCTGCTGGGTACGCCGCTGTATTTCGGGCAGCGGCAGATAGGGAGTCACGCCCTCTGCCTCGATGACCGTCGTGTCGGAGCGTTCGAGCACGCGCTCCATCGTCTCATAGTAAAGACGGCGGCGGGTCACTTCCGGCGCGAGGCGATATTGCTCGTAGATCTTGTCGAACTGCGCCGCCTCGCCCTGTGCCTGGGCGATGATCTGCTGCGCATAGGCGCGCGCGTTGTTGAGGTTGGCCTGCGCCTGCTGCTGTGCGGCGGTGACTTGCTTGAAGTCTTCGTCGACGGCGGCCGGCGGCGTGGCGTTCTTGATCGCGACACCTTGAACGCGGACGCCGGAATTATACTCGTCGAGAATCTGCTGCATCATTTCGCGAACCCGCGCCTCGATTTCCGTGCGGCCCGCGCCGATCGTCTCGTCGAGAGTCGCGGTGGCCACCACGGCGCGCATCGCGCTTTCGGCAGTGGCGCGGACCGTTTCCTCGGGATCACGAATCTGGAAGACGAAGTCCTGCGGATCGGCCACGTCCCAGCGCACCTGATAGGCCAGATCGACGATGTTCTGATCGCCGGTGATCATCAGATTGGGCTCGGTTCCCTGGGGAAAATCCTCGTCCCGGATTTCCTGGACGTTGACGGTGCGTACCGACGCGAACGGCGCCGGCGCGGTGAACTGGATGCCCGGGCCGAGCGTGCCGGTATAGCGGCCGAGATAGGTGACGACGCCGCGCTGTTCGGGGCTGATCGGGTGAATGCTGGTGAACAGGATCCAGGCGAGCACGAGCCCGCCCGCGATCAGCAGCCACAGCGAACGGCCGCCGGGTATTCCCGGCAGGCCGCCCGAGCCGCCTCCACCGCCGCCGCCGCGCCGGCTACGCTTCAGGAATTCGTCGAGTGTGCTCGCGGTGCCGCTTGGACGCGTGCGTCGGCCCTCGGGCGGAAACGCCCAGGGATTGCGCGGGCCGCGGCTTCCGCCATCCCCGTCGCCATTGCTGCCAGAGCCTCCGCCCCAGGGGCCCTTGGAGTTCTCGTTGTTGAAGATGCCGGCCCAGTGCGGCCAGCCCGTTCGTTTCGCCATGCTGCCTTTATAAGTGCGCGCGGCTGAATTTACAGTGGCAGCCGTCGATTGTGTGCCTATCTGGCATCGACATGACCGATACCGCCGAACTTCAAGCCGCTCTTGCCCCCATCGCCGCCGGGCGCGCCACTGCGCGCCTTGCGGGAAACCGCGCCGACGTCGTGCTCGACGTCACCGGTCTGCCCGAAACGGCCCGCAGCGAACTGGAGGCGGATGTCCGCACTGCCGCGGCTGCCATCGCCGGAGTGGACGAAGTGCGCGTGCTTCAGACGAGCGAACGCACGGCGCGTCGGCTGATCGCGGTGGCGAGCGGCAAGGGCGGGGTGGGCAAATCGACGGTTGCCGCAAATCTGGCGATCGCGCTGAAGCGGTCGAGTGTCCGCGTCGGCCTGGTCGATGCCGATATCTATGGTCCGTCGCAGCCCAAGCTGCTGGGTGCGGAAGGCGTGCGGCCGCAAGCGCGCGACGAGAAGCTGATTCCGATCGAGACGCCGCACGGCGTGCCGCTGCTTTCCACCGGCGCACTCGTGCCCGAGGGGCAGGCGATCGCCTGGCGCGGGCCGATGGCGGGCGGCGCGCTGGGCCAGCTGATCGACGCTCATTGGGGTGATGTCGACACGCTGATCCTCGATCTGCCGCCAGGCACGGGCGACGTGCAGCTTACCATGGTGCAGAAGCACAAGCCGGCGGGCGCGGTGATCGTGTCGACGCCGCAGGATCTGGCGCTGATCGACGCGACGCGGGCGATCGACCTGTTCCGGCGGGTCGACGTGCCGGTGATCGGGCTGATCGAGAATATGGCGGGGTATCAATGCCCGCACTGCGGCGAACTGTCCGACCCGTTTGGGCGCGGCGGGGCCGAGGCCGCGGCGGCGGCGCTCGGGATCCCTTTCCTGGGCCGCATCCCGCTCGAACTCGAGATCCGCACCGCTTCGGATTCGGGGAACGCTGCCGAAGCACCCGCGTTCGGAGAGATTGCCGCGAAGCTTCAAGACTGGCTGAACCAAGCGAAAGGATAGGGCATGCCGCTGACCCGCGACGAGGACATCAAGGCGCTGCTCGAACGGACGCGCACGATCGCGATGATCGGCGCCTCGGACCGGCCCGACCGGGCGTCCTATGGCGTGATGGCCTATCTTCAAAGCCGCGGATACCGCGTGATTCCGGTCAACCCGACGATCACCGGCGAGCATGTCCACGGCGAGTTCGTCTTTCGGGACCTTTCGCAGATCGGCGAGCCGATCGACATGGTCGATATCTTCCGCAATTCCGAGGCGGCGGCCACCGCCGTCGACGAGGCGATCGCGGCGGGCGCGAAATCGGTGTGGATGCAGCTGGGCGTCGTCAACGACGCCGCGGCCGCCGCTGCCGAGGCGGCGGGGCTCGAGGTGGTGATGGATCGCTGCCCGAAGATCGAGATCCCCCGGCTGGGTGTCGCCGCGGTCGACTGACCCGCGCCGCTTTCAAAGCTCGGCGGCGGCGGCGAGAAAGCGGTCGACGTCGCGTTCGTCATGATAGAGCCCCAGACCGATGCGCAGCACGTCCCCGCGCACGTCGACGGTGACGTCCCTTTCCTGGAACGCAGCCTTCCAGTCCGCTGCCTTTGGCGCGCGCAGCGCAAGGAAGCGCGCCTGATCGGGCTCGGCGTGCGGATTGAGCAGCTCGGCGGCCCCGAGCGGCGTTTCCGATAGCCCTCCGAGCAGCCGCGCCTTGAGCGCCGCGACGTGCTCGCTGATCCGCTGCGTCGTCAGCCCCTCGTCCGCGAGCATGTCGCGCACGGCGACGAACCGATAGATGCCCGAGGGATCGAAGGTTGCGCCCAGGAAGCGGCGCGCGTCGGGCGCATAGCCGATGCTGCCGGGCGGCAGCGAGAGGTCGTCGAATTCGGCATACCAGCCGGTGACTTCGGGCCGGGGGCCGAAGCCGGGCGGCGCATGAAGGAAGCCTACCCCTTCGCCGGCCATGGCATATTTGTAGCCGCCGGCAGTGTAGAAGAGCCGGTCCGCCACGGCGGACAGGTCGGTCTCGACCGCCATGAAGCCGTGATAGCCGTCGATCGTCACCCAAGGCCCCTCGGGCCGAGCGAGGGCGGCGAGTTCGTCCAGCCCATCGAACCGCGTGCCGGTGCCGAACATCACCTGGCTGACGAAGATCAGATCATGCTCGCCGGAGCGGGCACGCTCTAGGAAGCGCCCGGCGAAGTCGCCTTCGACCGGCACCGTCTCGAGCGTGATCGTGCCGCCCTCCTCCCAGCGCGCGGCCTGACGCCGGAAGCTGTGAAACTCACCGCCGCTCGCCAGCACGCGCACTGGGCGCCGCCCGATGGCGGAGACGAGCCGGACGAGCAGCTCGTGCGTGTTCGGCGCGAAGACGATCGTCGCGGGGTCCGGCAGGTGCAGCTCGTCGGCGACGTGGCGTTGCGCCGCCGGCCAGATCTCGCCCATCACCCGATCCCATTTGCGATCGGCGAGGCGGGCGGCATCCTCCCATGCGGCAAGCTGCCCCAAGAAGCTGGCATCGGGCCAGAGATGGTGGCTGTGCGCCGCCATGTGCAGCCGATCGGGAGCGGCGGCGATCGACCGCTGGAACAGATGCTTCCAGCTTTGGCTCACAGCTGGGTCCTCAGCGTCCAGAGCTCGGGGAAAGCACGCTTCGACAGAGTCGACTGAAGATACGGGACTCCCGCGGTGCCGCCGGTCCCGCGCTTTCCGCCGATGATCCGGCTGACGGTGAGGACGTGCTTGTGCCGCCAGGTGGCGAGCGCATCGTCGATATCGACCAGCTTCTCGGCGAGCTGATAGAGATCCCAATAGCGTGTCGTGTCGCGATAGACGGTGGCCCAGGCGTCCTCGACCGCATCGTTCGGAACATAGGGTTCCGGCCAGTCGCGGGCGAGCACGGCAGCGGGCAGATCGAAGCCGGCGCGCGCGAGCGCGGCATTGGCATCGTCCCACAGGCTGGGCATCGCTTCGAATTGCCCGGTCAACGGGCCTGCCTCCGGTCCGCCGCCGCGCAGACCGAGCAGCGTCTCGACGGCACGAAACTGGTCCGACTGGAAACCCGAACTGGTGCCGAGGACGCCGCGGAACTGGGTATAGTCGCTCGGCGTCATCGTCGCGAGGATCTCCCAGCTCAGCGTCATCACCGACTGGATCCGGCTCACCCGCGCGAGGCTCTTGTACGCCTCGACATGGCGATCCTCCTGCACCAGCGCCTTGGCCTGGAGCAGCTCGGCGATCGTCTGTTTGAGCCACAGCTCCTTGGTCTGGTGGATGACGATGAACAGCAGCTCGTCATGCTTGTCCGAAAGCGGATGCTGCGCGCCGAGAATCTCGTCGAGCGCGAGATACTGGCCATAGGTCATGCCATTGGTTTCGCCGGCGGTCATCGAGTCGCGCCTCCGCGTACCTTCACGTTCGTGCAGAACGCAACGAACGCAGCGATACGTCCCCCCTGGTTTCCGGTCCTGGCACGGGGTTCGATACGGGTGCGGGCACGATGCCCACGCGGGATGGTGAGTTTCATGCCGCGCGGTGTAGCGTAAAGCGCGGGCTGTAGGACAGGGGTTGCGGCTCAGTGGCCGTGATGGCCCTCGCCGCCATGTTCGGCCGAATAGGCGGCATATTGCTCGGCGCTCATCGTCGGCAGCGCATCGACGAAGGCCGCGATGTTCCACAGCGCCGCCTCGTCATGCGAGCCGCCGAAGGCGGGCATACCGGTCATCTTGATGCCGTGCTTCACGATCCAGAATATCTCGCGCGGCCGCCACTTGTCCGCAGCGCGGGCAAGCGCGGGCGGTTTCGGTCGCATGCCTTCGGCCCACCCGGCGCGACCGGCGCCGACGCCGCCATGGCAGTGCTGGCACATCGCCTTGTATTCGCGCGCGCCGGCAGCGACCATAGCGGGCGTGAAACCAGGCGCCTCGATGTCGCCCGCGCGCAGCTCGACCGAGTTGCGCATCGTGGTCGCCAGGGCCCAGCCGACCGGCGTCTCGTGCCGCTCGTCGGCGGCGACGCCATAGGCGCCGGTTTCGATCACGATCAGCGCCACGAGTCCGAGCAGCAGGCACATGCCGACCGCGCCAATGGCGACGCTGCGCCAGGAGAGGTTGGCGAACATGGGATCAGCCTGCTTCGTCTGCGAGGGGGGCGGCCCCGTGGGCGCAATCCTCATAGCCGCGGTAGCCGTGTTCGTCGCTCGCGCCCGGAAGCATCAGGATCATCTCGGCCTCGCGCATTCCATCCGAGCCGAAGTCGCGTTCGACCGGCCGGATCGCCACGCGCAGCCCGTCCGACGAGAACATGCCGGCCCCTTCGGCAGTGAGTGGAATCAGCTTTCCGTTCAGCTTGATCACACCGCTGCGGTCGAGCCCGTCGTGCACGAAGGAAGGAAAACCGACCTCGGTCAGCCGGATCAGGCACTTGCCTTCCGGTCCGCCGAGCGCGGCCAGATCGGCATCGGTCATCGTCTCCACGGCGATCGCCTCGGTCGCGATGCCCGACAACGCCTGTGCGGCAGGCATCACCGGGGCAGGCGTCGGCGCCGGGTCGATCTGTGCCTCGCGGTCGTTGCCGGGGGCCGTGTTGCGGTTGCAGGCGCCGAGCATGAGGACGGGCACCAGGGCGAGGAGCAGGGGGGTGCGGATCATTGGCCATCCTCCGCGGCGGGCGTGCCGGCCGGCGCCAGTTCCTCCGCCGTGGGCATCCGCTCGGTGAGGCGGATGCCGTTCTCCTCGATGTCGGCGATCAGATAGCGCATTTCAGCGATCTCGCGGCGCTGGGCGACGATGATGTCCTTTGCCAGCTGGCGCACGCGCGGGTCGCGAATGTGCGCACGCTCGCTGGTCATGATCGCGATCGAATGATGCGGAATCATCGCCTTCATATATTCACTGTCATCAATGGTGGTCTGGCTGCGCACCAGCCACAGCGCGAGCGCGAACGTGACGGCGGCGACGCCGAGAATGATGAAGTTCTTGGTGCGGTTCTTGTACATCGCCCACATGAAAAGGAGCATGACGACCATCATCGCCGCGCCCATCACGAAGGCCATCCAGAAGCGCGTCTCGCTGAAGAAGATGTGATTGGCGCTATAGGTGTTGAAATACATCAGCAGGAACATGACGAAGGTCGAGGTGCCGATCATCGCCATGAAGCGGAGATACATGCCGCCTCCATTTCCCTGATCTTGGTCCTGCTTTTCCTGCTGATCGGCCAATGCTCTTCCTCCGGCTGACGCGGGGAGCTACGGTTTCACACGGCGAGTGGTTCCATTCGACCGTACGGGCCGCGCAGGCACGGCGGTGGACATTGGCCGCCCGGGCGCGCAGGCTGCCGTCGGCGGCGGCTCGATCGGCAACGGGAGAATCTTGTGGCGAGCGCCTTTTCGCACGGCACCGTCCATCGGGCGCCCGAAGATCTTCAACTGGCGTTGGCGGAAAACCCGAAGCTGCTGGCGCTGTGGGAGTCGCTGACGCCGCTCGGGCGCAACGAGTTCATCTGCTGGATCGAGGATGCGAAGCGGCCGGCAACGCGCGCGCGCCGCATCGAACGGACGCGCGAGGAGCTCCTCGAGGGAAAGAAGCGTCCCTGCTGCTGGGCCGGATGCATCCATCGAACCGACAAGGCGCCGGGCCGCTGGCAGCAGGCGGTGTTGATCGACGGCAAGAAGCGCGACGCCTAGGCCGGCGAGGGCCAGTCGCGCTTCCTTCGTCCCGGCTGCGGCCTAGTCGCGCAGCAGCTCGTTGATGCTCGTCTTGCTGCGCGTCTGCTCGTCGACTCGCTTGACGATGACGGCGCAGTAGAGGCTCGGCTTGCCCTCGCCGCCGCCCATCGTGCCCGGAACGACCACCGAATAGGGCGGCACTTCGCCGCGGAACACCTCGCCCGTGGCGCGATCGACGATCTTGGTGCTCGCGCCGAGATAGACGCCCATCGAGAGCACCGCGCCCTCGCCGACGCGCACGCCCTCGGCGACTTCGCTGCGCGCGCCGATGAAGGCGCCGTCGCCGATGATCACCGGATCGGCCTGAAGCGGCTCGAGCACGCCGCCGATGCCTGCGCCCCCGGAGAGGTGAACATTCTTTCCGATCTGGGCGCAGCTGCCGACGGTGGCCCAGGTGTCGACCATCGTCCCTTCGCCGACATAGGCGCCGATGTTGACGAAGCTGGGCATCAGCACCGCGCCCTTGCCGACGAAGCTGCCGTGGCGGACGATCGCGCCCGGCACCGCGCGGAAGCCGGCGGTGCGGAACGCTTCCTCGCCCCAGTTGGAGAATTTCGACGGCACCTTGTCGAACCAGTTGGTGACGCCCGGGCCCGGGATCACTGCATTATCGTTGAGCCGGAACGAGAGGAGGACCGCTTTCTTGAGCCACTGGTTGACGCGCCAGCCGCCCGCGCCGTCGGGCTCGGCCACCCGTGCTTCGCCACGATCGAGCAGGAGGAGCGCCTCGGCCACCGCTTCGCGCACGGCGCCTTCGGTGTGAAGGCCAAGCGAGGCGCGGTCTTCCCACGCGGCGTCGATCTGAGGGGCGAGATCTGCGGTCATGTATCGGTCTCCAGAATGTCGTGCAGCCACTGCGCGATGTCGTCGGTGGTATAGTCGATGAAGGTCCGGTCGGTGCAGTCGGGCGGCTGCTCCGAGCCGTTGTTCACCCACACCGTCGTCATGCCGATCGCCTTGGCGGGCTTGAGGTTGCGCGCCATGTCCTCGACGAACAGCGAGGCCTCGGGCGCGAGGTCATAGGCGTCGCACAAACCGCGATAGGCAGTCGGATCGGGCTTGGGACGATAGGCAGTGGCATGGATGTCATGCACTGCCTCGAAGCTTTCGGAGAGGCCCAGCCGTTCGAGCACGCGCGCGGCATAGGGCGCGTCGCCGTTGGTGAAGACGAGCTTGCGGCCGGGCAGCCGGGCGATAGCGGCGGCAAGCGGCTCGTTGCGCTCGAGCGCCTCCATCTCGATGTCGTGGACATAGTCGAGGAAATCGTGCGGGTCGACGCCATGCTCGGCCATCAGCCCGGAGAGGGTGGTGCCGTGCGCGAAGAAATAATGTTTCTGGATGCGGTGCGCTTCCTCGGGGCCGCACCCGATCAGTCGGGCGACATAGTCGCGCATGCGCCGGTCGACGTGCGCAAAGAGGTTTGCGCTCGCCGGATATAGCGTATTGTCCAGGTCAAAGACCCAGTTGCGGACGTGGCGAAGCTCGGCAAGCATTGGTGCGGCGGTCTAGGCCGGGGCAGTATATATCGCAACCGCGCCTGACATCCCCTGTTAACCTTCGGAAACATAAGGGTTACTGCTGATTGGACCGACAACGGGGTCGTCACTCATGAATGCAAAGCTGCGTTCGCGCCTGCTGCAATCGGCGGCGCTCGGGGGAATTGTGTTGCTGGCGGCCTGTTCGGGCGGCGGCGGTGGCGGCGGCACGGGGTACACGCCCCCACCGCCCGCCGCACCGGCGCCGACTCCCACGCCTTCGCCGACACCTGCTCCGGTGCCCGCGCCGGCTCCCGCACCGGCGCCGCCGCCCGGCGCCTATGACACGGCCGAATATCGCGCCTCGATCGGTCCGGTCTCGATGAATGCGCTGACTGCCTATCAGACCGGCGCAACCGGCAGCAGCGTCCGGGTCGGCGTGATCGATAGCGGCATCGATCTCGAGAGCGAGGAATTCGGCGGCCGCATCCTCGGCGTGTCGGCGGATACCGCAGGCAGCCGGACGATCGACGACGAGGACGGCCATGGCACCGCAGTTGCCTTCACAGTGGCTGGGCGGCGCAATGGCGTCGGGACGCACGGCGTCGCATTTGACGCGGAGCTGATCGTCATCCGCTCCGATTCGCCCGGAAGCTGCGCCAACGACGATCCCGACGACGAGTTGAGCGGTTGCCGCCACCCCGATTCGGCGATCGCCCAAGGGATCGACATCGCGACTCAGAATGGCGCGCGCGTGATCAACATCTCGCTGGGCGGCGGCCCCGCCGGGTCGAGCGTTCGGCAGGCACTGGCGCGCGCCACGGCCGCAGGAGTCGTGGTGGTGATCTCTGCCGGAAACGACGGTCCGGTCTCGGAGAATCCGGAGGCCGTCAACCCGAACGAATTCACCGATCCGGCGACCGAGCCGAGCATCTCGCGCGGGATCATCATTATCGCGGGTTCCGTCGGCACCAACGATCTGATCTCCGATTTCAGCAACCGGGCCGGCACCTCGGCGGATTTCTACCTGGCGGCGGTCGGCGAGCGCGTGCGCGCGCCGGGCGCGGACGGCACACCCTATCTCTGGTCCGGCACGTCCTTTTCGGCGCCGCAGATCTCGGGCGCGGTCGCGCTGCTCGCCCAGGCATTCCCCAACCTGACCGGCGCGGACATCGTGGCGCTGCTCTATGCCACGGCGCGCGATGCCGGGGCGCCGGGCACCGATCCGATCTACGGACGCGGCATCCTCGATCTCACCCGCGCCTTTCAACCGGTCGGGCAGACGGCGGTAGCGGGATCGGGGCAGGTCGCATCGCGCACCGTCAACGCCGAGCTTTCCGCGCCGATGGGCGACGCGCAGCAGGCCTCGCTCGGCGCAGTCGTGCTCGACGGCTTCGACCGGGCCTTTGCGATGGAACTGGCCGACACGATCCGCCGCTACCGTCCCGATTCGCAGCTGCGCCGCACGCTGGCGACGCGGCAGCAGAGCTTTGCCGTGGGCTATCGCGACCTGTCTGTCGCCGTCACGCTGGCGCCGGGGCGCGACACGCTGCGGATCGAGCGGCTGGCGATCGGCGAGCCGGACGCGCAGCAGGCGCGAGCGATCGCCGCCTCGGTCACCGGCCGGCTGGGCAGCGAAACGCAGTTCGCGATCGGCGCCTCCGAAAGCGGCGGCGCGCTCGCCGGGCGGCTGGCGGGCCGCGCCGAACCGGCGTTCCTGATCGCACGCGATCCGACGACCAGCGCGGGCTTCGAAAGCGACGTGACCGGGGCCTTCGCGCTGCGCCGCACGTTCGGCGGCTGGGGCGTGACGGTTGCGACCGAGACCGGCGAGGTGCTCTCGCGGCAGGAATCGACTCTCGTCGCCGTGCAGCGCCGCTATCAGCGCAACGGCTACAACCGACTGACGCTGGGCGTCGACCGGCGCTTCGGCGACCTGCGTGCGGGGCTGAGTGCGACCCGGCTCAGCGAGGAGGACACGCTGCTCGGCGCCCGCTTCACCGGCGCGCTGGGCGCGGCGCGGGCGGACACGACCTTCGTCGACGCAGCACTGCGCTGGCGCTCCGCCGAAGGGTGGACGCTCGGCGGATCGTGGCGGCGCGGCTGGACCACGGCGCAGCTGCGCGGCGGCCTGGAGGGGAGCGGCACGCTGCAAACGAGCGGCTTCTCGGCCGATATCGGCAAGACGGGGGTGTTCGGCCGGCGCGACAGCATCGGGGTGCGTGTGTCGCAGCCGCTGCGCGTCGAAACGGGCGGGCTCGACCTGCGGCTGCCGCAGGGCTGGGACTATGCCACCGAAAGTGTCAGCGCCTGGGGCGATCAGCGGATGAACCTCACGCCCGAGGGGCGCGAGCGCGATTTCGAGCTGCGCTATATGGCACCGATCCGGGGCGGCGACATCAGCACCAACCTGTTCCTGCGGCGCGATCCGGGCAATTTCGCCGATGCGCCCGACGATATCGGCGCGGCGGTTCGGTTGAACTTCGACTTCTGACCCGGGGTGGCGGGGCGCCCGGCGGCGCCCCATCTATTCCGAATGACACGCTATTCGCTTCTCGATCTCGTCCCGGTGACCCGGGGCGGGAATGTTCGACAGTCACTCGCCAATGCCGCCGATCTGGCACGCCATGTCGAGGCGGAGGGGTACACGCGCTATTGGGTCGCGGAGCACCACGGCATGGAGGGCATCGCCAGTGCCGCGACCTCGGTGGTGCTGGCGCATGTCGGCCAGGCGACGGAAACGATCCGCATCGGCGCGGGCGGCATCATGCTGCCCAATCATGCGCCGCTGGTGATCGCAGAACAGTTCGGCACGCTCGATGCGCTGTTCCCCGGCCGCATCGACCTGGGGCTGGGCCGCGCTCCCGGATCGGACCAGACGGTCGCGCGGGCGCTGCGCCGCACGCTGGAAAGCGATCCGAACGCCTTTCCGCAGGACGTGCTCGAACTGCAGAGCTATTTTGCCGACGACGGGCAGACCGGCATCCGCGCGACGCCCGGGGCGGGCGCGAAGCCCGAGCTGTGGATCCTGGGATCGAGCCTGTTCGGGGCTCAGCTGGCGGCGGCGCTTGGGCTCCCCTATGCCTTTGCGTCGCATTTCGCGCCGGCCCTGCTCGACGAGGCGCTCGACGTCTATCGGCGCAATTTCCGCCCCTCGGCGGTGCTCGACAAGCCGCATGCGATGGCCGGGTTCAACGTGTTCGCCGCCGAGACGCAGGAGGAGGCCGAGCTGCTGGCAACTTCCGCGCAACAGGCGTTCGTCGCGATCCGCACCACCGGCAAGGGGATTCCGCTGCCGCCGCCGGTCCCCGGTTTTCGCGAGAGCCTGGGCGGGCAGGGGCAGGCAGTGCTCGATCATGTGCTCGGCTGTTCGGCGACCGGCACCCGCGATATCGTGGCGCGCGAGCTGGCGAAATTCGTCGAGCGCACGCGCGTCGACGAAGTGATGCTGGTGAGTTCGATCTACGACCACGAAGCACGCAAGAAGAGCTTGAGCATCGCGGCGGAAGCGATGGCCGGGCCAGTGGCAGCGTAGCGGCGGACGTCAGTTTGCCGGAAAGCTCCCGCGCGTGCGGTTCGCATAGGCGACCAGCGAGAGCATCACCGGCACTTCGACCAGCACCCCGACGACAGTTGCCAGCGCCGCTCCGCTCGACAGGCCGAACAGGCCGATCGCCACCGCCACTGCGAGCTCGAAGAAGTTCGACGTGCCGATCAGTGCGCAGGGCGCGGCGATGGCATGCGGCACACGCCATGCCTTGGCTGCGAAATAGGCGAGTGCGAAAATGCCGTAGGACTGGATGAGGATCGGAATCGCGATCAGCAGGATCAGCAGCGGATTGCCTAGGATCGTCGTTGCCTGAAAGGCGAACAGCAGCACGACGGTGGCGAGCAGGCCGATGATCGACACCGGCTTTAGCCGCGCGAGGAAAGTTTCGACTGCCGCTGCGTCACCGCCGTGCGTGGAGAGCAGAAGCGTCCGCACGACCGCCCCCGCCGCCAGCGGGACCACGACATAGAGCGCGACCGAAAGCAGCAATGTCTCCCACGGAACCGCGATCTCGGTCACCCCCAGGAGCAGGGCGACGATCGGTGCGAAGGCGACGATCATGACCAGATCGTTCACCGAAACCTGCACCAGCGTGTAGGCCGGATCGCCTCTGGTCAGCTGCGACCACACGAATACCATTGCCGTGCACGGCGCCGCCCCAAGCAGAATCAGCCCCGCGATATACTGGTCCGCCTCGCCCGCGCCGATGAAACCGGCATAGACATGATCGAAGAAGAGCACGGCGAGTGCCGCCATGGTGAACGGCTTGACGAGCCAGTTGACCGCCAGCGTTATCACCAGTCCCTTCGGCTTGCGGCCGATGTCGCGCACGCTGGCGAAGTCCACGGCGACCATCATCGGGAAGATCATCGCCCAGACCAGCACGGCCACGACCAGATTCACCGATGCGATTTCCAGGTCGGCGAGCAACCGGACCGCGGCCGGCGCAAGCACGCCGAGCGCGATTCCCGCGGCAATGGCCAGCGCGACCCACAGCGAGAGCAGGCGCTCGACGCGTCCTAGCGGCGCGGATCTGGACAGGTCGGTAGCCGCAAGCTGCGCCATTTCGGAACGTCCTTTCACCGGATTCGCCGCCCTTCGCCGTCGATCACCTGCGCGCCATCTTCCTTGGCGAACGCGCCCTGTTGCGGCACCGGCAGGAGGTCGAGCACTTCCTCGGAGGGGCGGCACAGCTTCACCCCCAGCGGAGAGACAACCAGTGGCCGGTTGATGAGGATCGGCTGTTCCAGCATTGCGGCGATCAGGTGCGCATCCGCAAGCGCAGGATCGTCGAGACCCAATTCGGCATAGGGCGTGCCCTTCCGGCGCAGGAGTTCGCGCGGAGTGAGGCCGGCCCGCTCGATCAGATTTTCGAGCAGCGCGCGCGACGGTGGCGTCTTCAGATATTCCACGACGTGCGGCTCGATGCCGGCGTTGCGGATCATCGCCAGCACGTTGCGCGACGTGCCGCATTCGGGATTGTGATAGACGATGACATCGATTGGCATCTCCGGTTCCTCCCTCAACACCGGGCGAGCTCCGCCATCAGCGGCTCGCAAAGATCGGCGCGCCCTTCGCAGCAATCCCGGGCGAGAAAGACCATGAGCGCGCGAAGCGCATCGATCCGTGCGCGCTGGAGGAAATGCCGGCCGCGCTTCTCCGATTGGACCAGCCCCGCCTTCACCAGAATCGCGAGGTGCGTCGACAGGGTGCTCTGGCTGAGGCCGGTCACCTCAACCAATTGGCCGGTGGTCAGCCCCTCAGGCTCGTTGCGGACGAGCAGGCGAAACGACAGCAGCCGCGTGGGATGCGCGAGCGCTGCCAGCGCGGCGAGAGCGTCCTGATCCTTCATCGTATCGGGAATAGCCGATGGGATCATTATGAGTCAAGACGCATCGGTATTTGCCGATGCATTGAGCGGGAGCTGGACTGGTGGCGCGGCCCTTGGGGGCCGGCGTGCCGCTGGGCTCCTCTAGCTCGAAGCCGCCGGGAGCCTGAGCCGCACGAGCAGGCCGCCCAGATCCTCGCTTTCCTCAAGGCTGACGGTGCCGTCGTAGATCTCGGCGACGTCTCGAACGATGGCGAGGCCGAGGCCGGTGCCAGGCTTGCCGCTGTCGAGCCGCACGCCGCGATCGAAGATGCGCAGACGGTCGGCCTGCGGAATTCCGCTGCCGTCGTCCTCGACGAGGATTTCAACGAAACCCGCCTGTGCGCCGGCAGTGACGAAGACGCTGCCGCCGCCATATTTCGCGGCATTCTCGACGAGATTGCCGAGCATTTCGTCGAAATCCTGCCGCTCGATGTGGGCGACGAGATCCTTCCGCCCGTCGATGTCGATCCGGACGTTCGGATAGAGCCGCGAAACCGCACGCTCGACGGCTTCGATCGCGGGCCAGATCTCGGCGCGGCTATGGGCGCTGCCGCGGCGGCCTACCGCGCGGGCGCGGGCGAGATGATGATCGATCTGGCGGCGCATCGTCCGCGCCTCGCGGATCACCGCCTGGGCCAGATCGGGCTGCCCGGCGGCGGCGGCGTTCATGATGACGCTGAGCGGGGTCTTTAGCGCGTGGGCGAGGTTGCCGGCATGGCGGCGTGCCTCTTCGGCCTGGCGCTCGTTGTGCTCGACGAGCGCGTTCAGCTCCTCGACCATCGGCGCGACTTCGGAGGGCATCGGCGCATCGATCCGGCTCGATTCGCCGGCGCGCATCCGGGCGATCTCGACTCGCACCTTGCGCAGCGGCTGAAGCCCGACCCAGGTCTGCAGCCCCACCATGATGATGAGGCCAAAGCCGAGGATGAGGAAGCTGACCAGCAGCGTGCTGCGGAAATCGGCGATCTGCGCATCGAGCGAATTGCGATTCTGCGCTACCTGGAAGCGCCAGCGAACCTCCGATCCGGGGAGCGTCAGGTCCCGCTCGGCGATCCGCAGCTCCTCGTCGAACTGAACGCTGTCATAGATGTGGACGTCCATATCGTCGTGCGCGCGTCCGGTGGACAGGCGGTAATCCCAGAGCGAGCGCGAGGGAAAGGTCTCGTAGCCGTCGCCGCTGATCTGCCAATAGGCGCCGGAGAAGGGCTCGAGGAACCGCTGGTCGGCCAGCTCGCGATTGAGAAGCACTTCGCCGCCCGGCCCCAGTTCGGCCGACGCGATCATCGACGAGAGCAGGAATTCGAGCTGTTCGTCGAAATTGCGCGTCACAGCCGAGGTGAGGACGCGATCGAGCGCGAAGCCGCCGCCCGCCAGCAGCACGATGATCCAGGCGCTGGCAACGACGATCATGCGCCGGCTGACCGAGCCGGTCACGCGGACATAGGCACGGGGCGGGGGCGCCTCGATATCGACACTGGGTGCGAGGCCGGGCTGTCGCCGCGACCAGCGCGACGACAACAGGGCGCGTGCGCTGGCGAACCGGCGCCGCAAACCGTTCGGTGCCGGAGGCGTGCCGGCGTCCGCCATGATCAGCGCCGCCGGAGCAGAGGCGAGCCGTGCCCGGTCACGAAGCCGTTTCCGGCTCCTCCAGGCTGTAGCCGAGGCCGCGGATCGTGGTGATGGTGTCGGCGCCCAGTTTCTTGCGGATCCGCGTGACGAACACTTCGATCGTGTTCGAATCGCGATCGAAGTCCTGATCGTAGATGTGCTCGATCAGTTCGGTGCGGCTCACCACCTTGCCCTTGTGGTGGAGCAGATAGCTGAGCAGCTTATATTCCTGGGCGGTGAGCTTCACCGGCTCGCCCGCCTTGGTGACCTTGCCCGAGCGCGTGTCGAGGCGGATATCGCCGGCGGTGAGCTCGGCCGAGGCATTGCCCGAGGCGCGGCGGATGAGCGCGCGCAGCCGCGCGATCAGTTCCTCGGTCTGGAACGGCTTGGCGACATAATCGTCGGCACCGGCGTCGAGCCCGGCCACCTTGTCCGACCAGCTGTCGCGTGCGGTGAGCACCAGCACGGGCGTGGTCTTGCCTTCCTTGCGCCAGCGATCGAGCACCGTCAGCCCGTCGACTTCGGGCAGGCCGAGGTCGAGGATGACTGCGTCGTAGCTTTCGGTCGATCCGAGGAAATGGCCCTCCTCGCCGTCGGTGGCCAGATCGACCGCATAGCCGGCGCCCTCGAGCGCATTGCGCAGCTGCTGACCCAGAGTGGGTTCATCCTCTACGATCAATAGGCGCATGTCTGTTCCTCGTACTGCCGTGGCGGGGCGATCAATTGCCGGTCTGGCGGACGACACGGCCGCTGCGGCCGTCGACGTCCACCCAGATCACCGATCCATCGCGCAGGAATTTGAGCGTGTAAATGTTCGTTTCGGGATCATAGTCGAAGCCGAGATATTGCGCGCCGCGCATCCGCGGCACGATCCGCCGTTCGATTTCCCGCGCGGGAAGGTTCTGGCCGCGTTCCTGGCGCACCGTGGCGCGCGCCTGCGAGGCGTCCTGCATGCCCTGCAGGGGGGCGATCCTGGCGCGAGCGGTATCGATGCCGCCGATCCCGGCAGCAGCCACCACGCACCAGACGCATATCTTCGCGACCATCGACATCGGCATGGCATAGGGTCGCTGCGTTGAACAGCCTGTGAATGGCCTGTTTTCCGCCGTCCAGCTTGCTCCGCGCGAGGCTTGCGCCTACCTCGCGCCGATCATGGCAGCACCCCTACTCGCATATGAAGGCCTGGGCCTGGTCCAGGGCGCCGGCTGGCTCTTCCGCGGCCTCGACATCTATATCGGCGCGCGCGACCGGCTGGCGCTGATCGGCCGCAACGGCGCGGGCAAGACGACGCTGCTCAAGCTGCTCGGCGGGCGGATCGAAGCCGACGAGGGGCGGCGGACGATCGTGCCCGGCACCAAGGTGGTGCTGCTCGAGCAGGATCCGAAGGTCGACGGGTGCGCGACATTGCTCGATTTCGTGCTGCGCGGCGACGACGCCCCGCCGCACTACGCGGCCGAGGCGATCGCCGACCAGCTGGGCATCGACCTGACGCGCGAGGCGGCGACTGCGAGCGGCGGCGAACGGCGGCGCGCCGCGATCGCACGTGCGCTGGCGCAGGAGCCCGACATATTGTTGCTCGACGAGCCGACTAATCACCTTGATCTCGCCGCGATCGAGTGGCTCGAGGACTGGCTCAAGCGCTTCTCCGGCGCGTTCGTGGTGATCAGCCACGACCGGACCTTTCTCACGCGCCTGACGCGCTCGACGCTGTGGCTCGACCGCGGCTCGATCCGCCGCGCGGAGATCGGCTTCGGCGGGTTCGATGCGTGGACCGAGCAGGTCTATGCCGAGGAAGAGCGCAACGCGGCGCGGCTGGACGCCAAGCTGAAGCTGGAGGAGCATTGGCTCCAGCGCGGCGTAACCGGCCGCCGCCGCCGCAATCAGGGGCGGCTCGAGAAGCTCAAGGAGATGCGCGCGACCCGCGCAGCAATGGTGGGGCCGGAAGGTGCCGCCAAGCTCGCTACCGGTGCCGATGATGTGCAGACGAAAGTGGTGATCGACGTCGAGAATGTCACCAAGCGATTCGGCGAAGGTGCCGAGGCGCGGACGATCCTTCGCGATTTCAGCTTCCGCATCACCCGCGGCGACCGGATCGGCATCGTCGGCGCGAATGGCGCGGGCAAGTCGACCTTGCTCAAGCTGCTCACCGGCGAGATCGAGCCCGACGAGGGCATCGTGCGACGCGCCAAGACGCTCGACGGGATCGTGATCGACCAGCAGCGCAGCCTCATGAAGCCCGACAAGACAGTGCGGGAAGTGCTGGCGGAGGGCGGCGACTGGATCGAGGTGCTGGGCGTGAAGAAGCACGTCCACGGCTATCTCAAGGAATTCCTCTTCGACCCCGCCATTGCCGAGGCGAAGATCGCGACTCTGTCTGGCGGCGAACGTTCGCGGCTGCTTCTGGCGCGCGAATTCGCGCGGCGGAGCAATCTGCTGGTGCTCGACGAGCCGACCAACGACCTCGACCTCGAGACGCTGGACCTGCTCCAGGAAGTGATCGCCGACTATGAGGGGACGGTGCTGATCGTCAGCCACGATCGCGACTTCCTCGACCGGACGGTGACGGTAACGCTGGGCCTCGACGGATCGGGTGACGTCGACGCGATCGTCGGCGGCTATGCCGATTGGGAGGCCAAGCGGCGGCCGCGCGCCGAGAAAAAGGCAGTGGCGAAGCCGACGGACCGCGCGCCCGAGCCGCCGAAGCCGAAGGCGGCCAAGCTCAGCTACAAGGACCAGCGCGATTTCGATCGCCTGCCGGACCGGATCGAGGAGCTGGATGCGGCGATCGCGCGCGACGAGGCGGCGCTTGCCGATCCCGATCTCTACACCCGCGATCCAGCGAAATTCGAGAACCTTGGCAAGGCGATCGCCGCGGCGCGCGAGGAGAAGGAGGCGGCGGAGCTACGGTGGCTCGAACTCGCCGAAGCTGTCGAAGCGCTCGGCTGACCAATTTCGCGATGGAAACAGAATCGCGCCCCAGCGGTTGAGGGAGGGCAATTCACCACCGTTGGAGGTTCCCCATGCGTAAGTCTCTCGTTGCCGCGGCCGCGCTCTCGGCCATGTCGCTCCCGCTCGCGGGCTGTGCCGACAATGGCGTGTTCGGGCCCCAGGGCGCGCTCGGCAGCGGCGGCCGCGTCTACAATCCCGGCCCCGACCAGATTTCCGACGACACCGTCATCTATCGGGACGCCCAGGGCAATTATTACTGCCGTCGCGAGAACGGCACGACCGGGACGCTGGTCGGTGCGGGTGCCGGCGCGCTGCTCGGCAATCTGATCGCGCCGGGCGGTTCCAAGACGGTCGGCGCGCTGATCGGCGGTGCCGCCGGTGCGGCGGCGGGCCGCGCGATCGATCGCACCGATCTCGCCTGCCAGTAAGCGGATGCGAAGTGGCGGGTGCGACACGCACCTGCCGCTTCACGGCTCCAGTTCGAGCCTGAACGTCGTTCCCGACGGGCCGGTGTCGCGCGAAAGCGTGCCTCCGGCCTGTCGCGCGAACGCGTCGATCAGCCGCTGACCGAGGCCGCTCTGCCGGTCGGCGACCGGCGTATCTTCGTTCATGCCGATCCCGTCATCGCGCACGGTGAGCAGATAGCCTCCATCGTGCCGTCGGAATTCGACTCGAATCTCGCCCGCCTCGCGCCCGGCGAAGGCATGCTTGACTGCGTTCGTCACGAGTTCGTTCACCACCAGCCCGATCGATACGGCGCGATCGCGGGCGATCTGCGCATGATCGGAGTCGCACAGCAGCGTGATGCTGGTGCGCAGAAACAGCGAGTCCGAAAGCGCCGCGCAGAGTTCGCGCAGATAGGCGGCGATGTCCACTTCGCCCACCGTGCTGCCGCCGCGATAGAGGTGGCGGTGCGCCCGCGCGATGCTCTCGACGCGGGAAAGCGCATCGCCGAGCGCTTCCACCGTTGCGGCTTCGGCAGCGCGGCGGCGCTGCAGGTCGAGCAGGCTCGCGACCAGGGCGAAATTGTTCTTCACCCGATGATCGAACTCCTGGAGGAACAGGTCGCGCTCGGCGACTTCGCGGTCGCGCTCGGCCGAAGCGCGCCGCACCGCGCGGCGAAACAGCTCCGCCACGGCGACGACCAAGCCATAGGCGCATGCGTTGACGAGCAGCCGCGCCCAGTCCGCCGGCTCGGCGAAGGCGAAGGATCCGAACTCCGGCAGGATAAAGAACCAGGAGTAGAAAAGCACGATGATCGCGGTCAGCACACCGGCGGTCGATCGGCCGAACAAGGTGGCGATCAGCACCGCGGGATAGCCGAGCGCGAACGGCCCCGCCGAAGTGGCGACTACATCCACCAGCGCCCGCACCATCGTCGTGGCGCCGGAGCACAGAAGGGCAAAGCCGATCTGAGTCATCAGACGCGGCACTGCGGGTGCGAGCCGGTCAGGAAGGTCTAGCTCGCCAATTCGTGCCATCGCCGGAACGACAGAGCAGAACCCCGCCGAAGTCAAGCACGTCGCGGGAGCAATCTGATCTGGATCAGTCAGTTTTCGAACGACTTGCCTGCGCGGCCGGCAAGCTCGACCACATAGTGCCACGCCACCCGGCCCGAGCGACTGCCGCGTCGAGTGGCCCAGCCGATCGCGTCGGTCGGATCGAAGGCGAGTCCATGCGCATCGGCATAGCCACGGACGATCTCGAGATAGGTGTCCTGATCGATCGCATGGAAACCCAGGCTGAGCCCGAAACGATCCGCAAGCGCGAGATTGTCGTCGATGCTGTCGCGTGGATTGATCGCGCTTTCCTGCTCGGCGAGATCGCGCGGCACCAGATGACGTCGATTGGACGTGACCAGAAGGCGCACATTGGCGGGGCGCGCCTCGGCGCCGCCCTCGAGCAGCGAGCGCAGCGCGCGCCCATCGGCGGCGGCATCGAAGCCCAGATCGTCGACGAACACGGCGAACCGGCGCGGCACGGGTGCGAGCAGCGCGAACAGCGCCGGCAGCGTGTCGAGGCCGCTGGTGACGGCCTCGACCAAGGCAAGCGCGCCACCTTTCGCCTGAACCGCGGCCACGCTGCTTTTCACGAGCGCGGACTTGCCCGTGCCCCGGGCGCCCCAGAGCAATACGTCCTGCGCGGCGTGGCCCTCCGCAAGCCGCGCGAGATTGGCGACGAGTGCCTCGCGCTGCGCATCGATCCCGCGCAAATGATCGAGCGGAAGCGGATCGAACTCCCGCGCTGCCACCAGCGTCTCCCCGCGCCACACATAGGCCCGGTGGGCGAGCGGATCGGCCGCCGCCGGCGGTGGAGGCGCGATTCGATCGAGCGCGTCGGCGATGCGGGCGAGCGGGTCGGTCATGCCGGAGGCTATAGGCGAGGAGCCGGTGCTCCCCAAGCGCCCATGCGATCGCCCCGTGCGGCGATGGAGCGGACGATCAGGCGGTGCCGCGCTCTGCCCGCACGCGCGCCAGATGCTCGCGGATTCCCGGGTGGCCCGGCGCGAGCTTGGCCGCCTTCACCAACAGTTCCTCGGCGCCTTCCAGATCGCCTTCGCGATAGAGCACCCAGCCATAGGCGTGGGCGGCGGCGGGATTCGACGGCGCGATCGAATAGGCGCTTTCCGCCGCCTCGCGGGCCGCTTCCAGTTCGTTCGCCCCGGCGTAAGCCATCGCCAGTTCGGCGCCGAGCGCCGCGTCACGCTCGCCGACGCTCGCGCGGAGCAACTCCAGCGTGTCGATCGCCGCCTGATATTCCTGCGCAGCGATCTGCCAATGGCCGGTGAGGCGGAGCGCGGCGAGGTTGCCAGGGTTCTGCGACAGGAACAGCGCGACGGCACGCGCAGCCGCGCGCCGGTCGCCCGCGGCCTCTTCGGCCTCCACCAGTCGAAGCATCGTGGGTTCGTCGAAGCGGATCGCCGCGGCGCGCTCGAACGCCTGCGCCGCCTCCCGGGGGCGCTCGAGCAGCATCAGCATGTCTCCGACTAGAATGTGCGCGCCCGGCACGCCGCGATTGTCGCGTGCCATCTCGCGGGCACGGTCCAGCGCCTGCCCGGGTTTGCCGGCATCGATCAGCGCGCGCATCAGCGGAATGACGGCGGCGGGGTCTCCGGGGTTGGCGCTGGCGGGCGCGGCAAGCACGGCGATGCTGTCGTCGGCGCTGAACGAGGTCGACCCGAGCCGTGCCGGATAGGCGGCGCGGTCGAGGAACAGCGCGGCGTTCTCGCGGTCGCCGATGCGCTCCAGCCCCCGCGCGACGAGCGTCAGCGCATAGCTGTCCGCGTCGCCGCGCAGCACCACCGGGGCCAGGACGTCGAGCGCGTCGCGCGCGGCATCGGTGCGCAGCAGCCCGACCGCGAGCAGCTTGCGCGCGGTAATATTCATCGGCTGCATCGCGACGAGCTGGCGCAGCGCCTCGATCGCCTGGCGATCGGCGCCCGCTTCGAGCTGGAGCGCCCCGTTGAGGAGCACCGCGCCGGGCAGATTCGCGAGTGCGCCGCCGGTGCGCGCCAGCAGCCTGCGGGCGAGGTCCGGATCGCCTGCGCGCGCGGCGAGCACGGCCTGGAGATAATGGGCCTGCGGGCTGCCGGGTCGCGCCTGAAGCGCGCGCCGCGTGGCGGCGAGCATATCGACGGTGCGGCCCGCATCGCCCAGCGTGGCGGCATATTCGATCAGCGCGTCATGGTGCCAGGGATCGCGCTTCAGCGCCGCTTCGAACCAGGGAAGCGCCGCGACAAGACCATATTGGCTGCGCACCAGCTCGCCGCGCAGCACCAGCGCGTCGGTGTTGCCCGGATCGAGCGCCACTGCACGCTCGCTCGCCTCGATCGCGCCAAGCAGGTCACCGGCGGTGGCGCGGAAACGCCCGATATCGGCAACGATTGCGGCGTCCCGCGGCGCCAGCCGCAGCGCCTCGCGCAGTGCCTCGCGCGCCGCTCCGAACTCGCCCTGGCTAGTGAGAATGCGCGCCCGCACCCGCAGACCGTGGAGCCGGTCATCGGCATGAGTCTGTTCCACCGTCTGAAGCGCGCGATCGAGATCCCCCTGCAACAGCAGCGCGTGCGCCATGAGATGGGGAATGCGCTTGGGATCATAGCCGGTGGCGATGGCGCGATTGAGTTCGCCTTCGGCGCCGATGCCGTCGTCGTGCTCCAGCATCGTTCGCGCGAGCATCGCGTGCGCGGAGCCCCAGCGCGGATCGTTGCGCACCGCCTCCAGCGCCTGTGATCGCGCAGCGGTGGAATTATGATCGCGCAGGAACTGCTGGCTCTTCGCCAGCGCCGCGCGCGCGGCGGCGGGATCGCTGCGCGCCGGCGTCACCCCCCAGAACAGATAGAGGGCAAGCGCACAGACGGCGAGCCCCGCGCCGATCACGGCAAAGCGACGGAGGGGCAGGCGGCGGCGCCGCTTACGGCTGGAGGTCATAGGCCTTCATCAGATCGTAGAGCGTGGGACGGCTGATGCCGAGCAGCCGTGCGGTGCCGGAGATATTGCCCTCGGCGCGCGCCAGCGCGTGGCGGATCGCCTTGCGGTCGGCGATTTCCCGCGCAGCCTTCAGGTTGATCGGCTGCGCCTCGGCATCCGCGGACTTGAGATCGAGATCGGCGGCGGTGACGTGCTTGCCGTCGGCCATGATCACCGCGCGCTTGATGCGATTCTCCAGCTCGCGGACGTTGCCGGGCCAGTTCCACGCGTCGATCGCGGCCAGCGCGTCGGGCGCGAACTGGCGAACGCCGGTGTTCATCGCCTCGGCATGTTTGCGCAGGAAATGGCGCGCCAGCAGCCCGGCATCGCCCGGCCGCTCCGCCAGGCTGGGGATGCGCACCACGATTTCGGCGAGGCGATAATAAAGATCCTCGCGGAAGCGGCCGTCGGCGACCATCGCGTCCACGTCCTGATGCGTGGCGCAGACGATGCGCGTATCGACCGGGATCGGCTTGCGCCCGCCGATCCGCTCGATCACGCGCTCCTGCAGGAAACGCAGCAGCTTGACCTGGAGCGGCAACGGAATGTCGCCCACTTCGTCTAGGAAGAGCGTGCCGCCGTTCGCCTGCTCGATCTTGCCTTCGGTGGTCTTCACCGCGCCGGTGAAGGCGCCCTTCTCATGGCCGAAGAGCTCGCTTTCGAGCAGCGTTTCGGGAATCGCGGCGCAGTTGATCGCGACGAACGCGCCTTTTCTGCGGGGGCTCGCCTGGTGGAGACCGCGCGCGAGCAATTCCTTGCCGGTGCCGCTGGCGCCGAGCAGCATCACCGAGACGTCGGCGCCGGCGACGCGTTCGATGGTACGCGTGACCTTCAGCATTTCCGGGCTGCCGGTGATCATGCCGCCCAGCACCGCGCCGGCCTCCACTTTCTCGGAGAGGCGTCGGTTCTCGGCTTCCAGCGCGTGAACGTGAACGGCACGCGCGACGATCAGGCCCAGCGCGTCGATATCGATCGGCTTCTGGTAGAAATCCCAGGCGCCCAGCGCGATCGCCTTCAGCATGCTTTCGTGCGCGCCATGGCCGGAAGCGACGATCACCTTGGTGTCGGGCTTGAGGCTGAGAATCGTCTCGAGCGTCGCAAAGCCTTCCGAAGTGCCGTCCGGATCGGGCGGCAGACCCAGATCGAGCGTGACGACCGGCGGCTCTTCGGCGCGCAGCTGGGCGATCGCGCTCTCGCGGTCGCCGGCGACCAGCACCTCATAGCCGTCATAGGCCCAGCGCAGCTGACGCTGGAGGCCGGCGTCGTCCTCGACGATCAGCAGCTTGGGACGAGGATCGGTCATGCCGCTTCTCCCATTCCCACATCGGCGGCGTGCGCTGCCTTCAGCGTCACGCGAAAGCGGCTACCGCTGCCTTCGCGCGACGTAACCGCGATGCCGCCGCCCATTGCCTGCGCGAGCTGGAGCGCCTCGAACGCGCCGATGCCGAAGCCGCCTTCCTTCGAGGAGACGAAGGGCTTGAACAGCCGGTCGCGCACGAAGCCGGGCGACATGCCGCAGCCACGGTCGATCACGTCGATCGTGACGCGGAGCCCATCGGCGCCGACATCGAGCGTCACCGGCTCGTGCGGCGGGCTGGCATCGACTGCGTTCTGAATCAGATGGCCGAGCAGCTGCTCGAGCCGCGCGGGGTCCGCGTGGGCGACGGCGGCGCGCGTGCCGGTGGCCGCGATCGGATGCTGCTTGGCGCGCGCCGCAGCAAGGCGCTCGACCAGCGGCATGACCTCGACCGCATGGGGCGCTTCGGCGCGGCTGCGATGGTGCTGCGAAAGGCGGGCGAGCAGTGCGTTCATGCGTTCGACCGATTCCTTCAGCGTCACGACCATGTCGGCGCGGAATTGGGGGTTGTCGGCGTGGCGCTCGGCGTTGCGGGCGACGAGGGTCAGCTGGCTCACGAGATTCTTGATGTCATGAAGGATGAAGGCGAAGCGGCGGTTGAATTCATCGAACCGCTGCGCCTCGGCGAGCGCTTCCTGCGCGCGCGCTTCGGCGAGATAGCTGGCGACCTGACGGCCGGCGACCTTGAGCAGGTCGAAATCCTCCCAATCGAGCGCGCGCGGCAGCGGCGGCCGCGCGAGCAGGATCGCACCGGCGAGCTGCCCCAGATGCGGCAGCGGCACCAGCACCCAGGCCTTCTGAAGATCGAGCATCCATTGCGGCACGGCGGCGAGATCGGCGCCTTCGGCAGCGTTCTGGCGCAGCGCGTCGAGTTCGATGATCCGCCCGGTGCGGGCGAGATGGCGGGCAAGTGCCGCATCGCTGGCGGCCGGCAGCATGTCGCGCCCCCAATTCCAGGCAGCGCCCGGGCCGAGGCCGCTGCCGTCCGGGACAAGCAGCAGCCCGGCCGGCGAATCGGTCAGATCGGCGATCGCCTTCACGATTCGCTCGTCCAGCGGAGCCGCGCCTTCCGGCTGGCCCAGCGTTTCGGTGAAGCGGATCCATTCGGCGCGATAATCATAGCGGTGGCGGAAGAAATGCTTGGCCAGCTTCACTTTCGCCCAGGCGCGCAGCCACGGCGAGGAGACGAGCGTCAGCACCGCGGCGGTCGAGCCGAAGACGAATGCCGTCTGGAGCACGCGGGCGTTCTCGCCGCCCACCGTCGCCAGCGCACTGGTGGCGAGCGCGAGCAGGGCGACATAGGCGGCGATGCCCACGAGCGAGAGCGATTGATAGGCGACGGTGCGCGATACCTGCATCGACCAGTCGCCCTTGTGGTGCAGCCCCGCGCCGATGCCGGCGGCGACCAGCGCCATGGCGACCCCGCGCAGCACGAACAGCTCGGGCGCGAGCTCGCCGGTCAGATAGCCGACGGTGAAGATGTTGAGATCGGTGAGCCAAAGCCCGCCAAGCGCGAGGACGATCCAACGGAGCCCTGCGCCGGCGCCGGGCGCGACCGCGGTGTGCAGCGCCTGCACGAGCAGCAGCGCCGCGACCGTGACGAGCATCTGAAGCAGCAACGCGGCGTCGGCGAAATCGGCGGCGCGATCCGCCGGAGCGGCGCTGCCGAGCATCTGCAGCCCCGCCGAACCGAGCGCCACCAGCCCCACGACTCCATAGACGGTGGCGAGCGCGAAGGGCGGGCGAACGCTGCCGTCGCGCCGATGCAGAACGACCATGAAGCCGAACCAGGCGAGGTTGCGCAGCAGCTCGGCGAGCACCGTCACCAGATCGTCGCTGCCGATGCCGGCGACGGCGAGCGCCCAGAGCGCCGTCGCGGTCAACGCGACGGTGAGCGGCAGCCGCGGCACCTGTTCCTCGCGGCTGCGGAACGCCCAGAGCGCAACGGCGCCGAAGAGAAGCGCCGCAAGTGCGTGGGTCCACAGGATGAGCGCTCCTGCCATCAGCGGGCACCGTCGGGGAACAGCACGACGCGCAGCGTCTGGAGCAGGATCAGCAGGTCGAGGAAAGGCGAGTAGTTCTTCGCGTAGAAGAGGTCATATTCAAGCTTCTGGCGCGCATCCTCGATCGAAGCGCCATAGGGATAGTTGATCTGCGCCCAGCCGGTGATGCCCGGCTTCACCATGTGGCGCTCGGCGTAATAGGGCAGCTTCTGTTCGAGATCGTCGACGAACTGCGGCCTTTCCGGGCGCGGGCCGACGAAGCTCATCTCGCCCTTGAGCACGCTCCAGCACTGCGGCAGCTCGTCGATGCGCAGCTTGCGGATGACCCGGCCGATTCGCGTGATGCGCGGATCGTCCTTTTCGGCCCAGACGGCGGTACCCGCCACTTCGGCATCGACTCGCATCGAGCGCAGCTTGATGATGTCGAAGCCCTCGCCATAAAGGCCGACGCGCCGCTGGCGGTAGAAGGCAGGGCCCTTGCTGTCGATCCGGATGAGCAGCGCTGTCAGCAGGATGAGCGGCAGGGTCAGTGCGAGCAGCACGAGGCTGGCAGCGATGTCGAACATGCGCTTGAACACGCCCGAGAGCATCCGCCCCGAGGAGAATCCGTCCGAGAAGATCAGCCAGCTGGGATTGACGCTGTCGAGATCGACCCGACCGGTCTCGCGCTCGAGGAAGGTCGAGGTGTCGTTGACGTGGACGCCGGTGGTCTTGATCCGCAGCAGATCCTTGAGCGGCAGCGCGTTGCGGCGCTCCTCGAGCGCGAGCACCACTTCGCTCGCATTGAGCAGCACGACATGGTCGGCAAGGTTGTAGATGGCGTCGCGCGCGATCGCTTCGGGGATCACGCGATTGGCGTCGGTCATCGCAACATAGCCGACGATGACGAAGCCGGATCCGGGCGTCTTCGACAGAGCCTTGAGCCGCGCCGCGCGCGGCCCCGCGCCGAGCACGACCACGCGCCGCTTGAATGCCTGGCTGCCCAGTGTCGAGCCGAGCAGGATGCGCAGCAGGATGAGCAGCACGATCGCGAAGCCCATCGCGAAGAGCAGGTTCGAACGCCAGAAGGTGAGCGCCGGGACGAGAAAGAAGATGACGCTCAGGAAGATCACGCCCAGCGACACCGCGACGATCAGCCGGGCGGTGGCGTAGCGCAGCGACTGGAGCGCATCGGGCCCATAGACGCCGACCGCGATCATCGCGAGTTCGAGCGATGCGGCAAAGCTCGCGAGCTGGGGAAGGCGCGTGTAGACCGGCTGGGTGAGCATGCCGATCTGCTGGGCGCGGACGATCCAGCCCAGCTCGGCCGCAACGACGAGCAGCACGATGTCCAGCAGGCCGAGCAGCAGCACGGCATTGGGAACATAGTGTTTGAAAAGGCGGATCACTGCGGCCGCTCGCCCTTGGGTCCAAGTGTAAACGATACCGACACTGGCAGTCGGTGTCGCCGAAATTGACGAAGAAATGCTGAACGCGCCGGGAAAGCGCGCGCGAAGCGGTTTGACCGCCGTCGGTCAGACTCTAAAGGGGCGGCAAGGAGAAGCCGCGATGTCGACCGTCAAGCCGATCGTTCCCGTCATCCTGTCCGGCGGCTCCGGAACCCGCCTGTGGCCATTGTCGCGCCCTGAAAAGCCGAAGCAGCTGCTGCCGCTCACCGCCGAGGAGACGATGCTCCAGCTCACCGCACGGCGAGCGGACGGCGCGGCGTTCGCGAAGCCCATCGTCGTCGCGAACGCAGCGCATGCGGATCTGGTCGAGGACCAGCTGCGCGCCGCGGGGGCGGAAGCGCAGGCGCTCATCCTCGAGCCGATGGGGCGCAACACCGCGCCTGCGATCGGGCTGGCTGCGATCGCAGCGGGTGCGGGGCCGGATCCGCTGCTGGTGATGCCTTCCGATCATGTTATCGGCGACGTCGCGGCGTTTCATGCCGCAGTGCAGGCGGCGCTGCCGCTCGTCGCCGAAGGTTGGCTGGTCACGTTCGGCATCGCGCCGGACGCGCCGGAGACCGGCTATGGCTGGATCAAGATCGGCAAGGCGATCGGCACAGGCGTGCACCAAGTCGAGCGGTTCGTCGAAAAGCCGCCGCGCGAAGCGGCCGAGGCGATGCTTGCCTCGGGCGATCATGCCTGGAACGGCGGCATCTTTCTGTTCCGTGCCGATATTTTCCTCGGTGCGCTGGCGGCGCATGCTCCCGAGATGCTGGTCGCCACGCAGCGGTCGATGGAAAAGGCGCGGCGCGAGGGCGCGCGCATCTGGCCCGACGCGGAGGAATTCGCCGCCTCGCCCGCCGATTCGATCGACTATGCCGTCATGGAAAAAGCACCGCGGGTGGCCGTCGTGCCCGTCTCGATGGACTGGAGCGACGTCGGCAGCTGGGATGCGCTGCATGCGATCAGCGCATGCGACGAGGGCGGCAACGTCTGCCGGGGGGAGGGCATCCTGGCAATCGATGCGCAGAACTGCCTGATCCGGGCGGAGGGCGGCAAGCGCGTGGCGCTGGTCGGCGTCTCCGACCTGATCGTCGTGGCGAGCGGCGACGACATTTTGGTGTTGCCGCGCGGGCGCAGCCAGGACGTGAAGAAGATCATCGAAGCGATGAAGAAGGGCTGACGGGCGGCTCGCCCGGCGTGGCCCGATGGATTTCGCGGATCTGATCCTTGCCGTCGCGGCCGGTCTGGCGGGGGGCGCGATGAACGCGCTGGCGGGCGGCGGCACCTTTGCCACGCTGCCCGCGCTGCTCGCACTCGGCTTGCCGGCGAACATCGCCAACGCCACCTCGAACTTCGCGCTGTTGCCTGGTGCGGCGGCGAGCGCCTGGACGTTTCGCGACGAGCTCTCGCCGATCGCCAAAGTTGCGATCCCGTTGCTTGCGGCGATCACCTTCGCGGGTGGATTGGTCGGCAGCCTGCTGCTGGTGCTGACCCCTACCGAAACGTTCGACGTCCTCATCCCGTGGCTGACGCTCTATGCCTTCGTGGTGCTCGCCTTCGGGCGGCGCGCGGCGACATGGCTTCATGCGCGCGTCACGATCGGGCGGCGTACACTGATGGCGGCGCAGTCGCTGCTCGGCATCTATGGCGGCTATTTCGGCGGCGGCGTGGGGCTGATGACGACTGCGACCTACGGCCTGCTCGCCAACGTCAGTCCGCGCGACATGTTCGCCGCGCGCACGCTGATGCTGGCGGTCGCGAACTTCGCGGCGGCGATCGTGTTCGTCGCATTTGCGATGGTAGCGTGGGACCGCTGCCTGCCGGTGCTGGCGGGGGCGCTCGCCGGCGGCTGGCTGGCGGCGCGGCTCGGCAAGGGGCTTTCGCCCGCGCTCGTGCGGGGCGGCACGCTGGCGATCACGGCTGCGACGACGATCGTCTTCTTCGTGCGCGCCTATGGCTGAGGGCGCCGCATCGCGAATTTCTCGCCCGGTTCGAAATAGTCCGCCGGGCCGCCGCCGCGCAGGATCGGGCGCGCGCGCTCGGTGACGTAGACACCGCCTCCCAGCATCGCCGGGTCGATGTGCACGCCGATGACTTCGCCCAGGATCATCCAGGCATCGATCTCGACCCCTGTGTGGTCGGTCAGTCGGATCAACTGGGTGAGCCGGCATTCGAACTGCACCGGACTGCCTCCGACGCGCGGTGGAGCGACCAGCCGGCTGGGCAGGGGATCGATCGCGGCGCGCTCGAACTCGTCGACATCCTCGCCGGTGGAGGTCGCATTCATCGCATCGGCCTGAGCGCGGGTGGCGAGATTCCAAACGAATTCGCGCGTCTCCGCGATATTGGCGACGCTGCCTTTCCAGCCGACCGAGGAAAAGCCGATGATCGGCGGGCGATAGTTGAACAGGTTGAAGAAGCTGTACGGCGCCAGGTTGCGCTTGCCCGCCGCCGACAGGCTGCTGATCCAGCCGACCGGCCGCGGCGCGACGATGGCGTTCATCGGATCATGTGCCAGGCCGTGGCCGGCAGTGGGTTCGTAGAAATGGAATGCGGTCACAATGGCCCCTGATCGTTGCTGCCCATGGAGAAGAGAAAGCCGCGAACGCAGCCCTGTTCCCCGGCCGCTTCTGTCCCTAGACTATCGCTGTGCCGATGCGAGGAGATGCGATGCAAGCGCCCGCCCCCGAGCCCGACCAGCAGGTTCCCGTGCCGCAGCCGCGCAGCGTCTATCGCCATGCGGTGGCGACGCGCATCTGGCATTGGATCACCGCACTGACAATCTTTGTCCTGATCGGCAGCGGCATGGTGATCTCCGATGCGCATCCGCACCTTTATTGGGGGCACTATGGCGCCAATTTCGACGAACCCTGGCTGAGCCTGCCGCGCTTCACCGACTGGGGGCTGTTCGGCTGGGACATGCAGATCACCATTCCGAGCTACTACAGCCTGTCGATGGCGCGCCGCTGGCATCTGCTGTTCGCGCTGGTGCTCGGTTTCGGGCTGCTGATCTTCATGATCTGGAGCCTCGCGAACCGCCATTTCCAGCGCGATCTGCGCGTGCGGCGGCGCGAACTGCGGCCGGGCGCGCTCTGGGCGGATCTCCGGGCGCATGCGGCGCTGCGTTTCCACGATCCCGATGATCCGGGCGCCTACAACAGCTTTCAGAAGCTCTCCTATGCAGGCGTCATCTTCGTGCTGCTGCCGGTGGCGATCTTCTCCGGACTGGCGATCGCGCCCGGAATGGATGCCGCCTGGCCGTGGCTGCTCGATCTGTTCGACGGGCGGCAGAGCGCGCGCTCGGTGCACTTCATCGCCGCCGCGCTGCTCACGCTCTTCATCGTCGTCCATCTCGCGCTGGTGATCCTCGCCGGCCCGGTGAACGAGATCCGTTCGATGCTCACCGGCCGCTGGCGCGTGCCCGAAGAGGACCATTCATGACTCGCCTGATCACGCGCCGCACGCTGATCGGCGGACTGGCCGCCGGCGCGGGCGGGATGCTCGCCGGATGCGATTCGATCACGCAGAGCGATGCCGGCCGCAGCGTGTTGTTTACCGGCGAGCATATCCACAAGGCGCTCCAGCGCGGGCTGATGACGCGCCGCGCGCTCGCCCGCGAGTTTTCGCCGGAGCAGATGAGCCCGCACTTCCGCACCAACGGCAACACCAATCCGAACACGCCGGAATATGAGGCGCATTTCGCGAACGGCTTTGCCGATTGGCGCCTGAGAGTCGACGGACTGGTGCGCCGGCCGCTTGCGGTCAGCCTGGCGCAGCTTCAGGCGCTGCCGCAGCGCGCGCAAATCACTCGGCACGACTGCGTCGAAGGGTGGAGCGCGATCGGCAAGTGGCAGGGGCCCCGGCTGGCGACTCTGCTCGACGCTGCGCGGCTCGATCCGCGCGCCAACTATGTCGTCTTCCACTGCGCCGACAGCTTCGGCGGCACCCGCTACTACGAGTCGATCGATCTGGTGGATGCCTATCATCCGCAGACGATCCTCGCCTGGGCGATGAACGACCGGCTGCTGCCACGCGGACACGGAGCGCCGGTGCGACTGCGCGTCGAGCGGCAGCTCGGCTACAAGCACGCCAAGTTCGTCATGCGAATCGAAGCGGTCGAATCGCTCGACGCGATCGGCGGCGGGCGCGGCGGATATTGGGAGGATGCCGCCGGCTATGCCTGGTATGCGGGGATCTGAGACATTGCCGCTGAAGCCGATGGCGCGTCGCAGCATTTTTCGGTAGGTGCCGCTGCCATGGCAGTGATCGATCGATTGTTCGCGCGTGCCTTCCGGCGCGGCCTGTTGACCGTAGTGCATCCCGACGGCAGCCGACGGACCTTCGGCGAGCCGGACCCCGAACTCCCCTCCGCCACCATCCGGCTGTCGCGCGGTGCCGCCGCCGCGATCCTTCGCGACCCGGGGCTGGGTCTGGCCGAGGCGTTCATGGACGGTCGGCTTACAATCGAACAGGGCGACATCATGGGCGTGCTGACGCTCGCCATGGCGAACAGTCCTTGGGAGGCAAACGACACGCTGCTTCTTCCCGGGCCGTTGCGCCGCAGCGTCGATGCGATCGGGCATCGCCTCGGCCGGATCAACATGCGGCGGCAGGCGAAGCGCAACGTGGCGCACCATTACGACCTCTCCGATCGACTCTACGATCTCTTCCTCGATGCCGACCGGCAATATAGCTGCGCCTATTTCTCCGATCCGGCGAACAGCCTCGAGCAGGCACAGGCCGACAAGAAGGCGCATATCGCGGCGAAGCTGGCGATCGAGCCGGGGATGCGCGTGCTCGACATCGGCTGCGGCTGGGGCGGGATGGCGCTCTATCTCCACGCGAAGACCGGTGCGGACGTCACCGGCATCACTCTGTCCGAGGAACAGCTGAAGGTGGCGCGCCGCCGCGCCGCCGAAGCGGGTGTTTCGGACCACGTCCGCTTCGAGCTGATCGATTATCGCGACGTCGCGGGCAGGTTCGACCGGATCGTCTCGGTCGGCATGTTCGAACATGTCGGGCCCCCGAACTATCGCACCTTCTTCGCCAGGTGCCGCGAACTGATGACGCCCCAGGGAGTGATGCTAATCCATACGATCGGCCGGCTCGGAAAACCCGGCGTCACCGATCGTTTCACCTCCAAGTACATCTTCCCCGGTGGCTATATCCCGGCGCTGTCCGAGATCGCGCGCGGCTATGAGGGCATGCGCTATTTTTTGACGGATGTCGAAGTGCTGCGCCTCCACTATGGCCTCACGCTCCAGCACTGGTACGACCGCACCGTCGCCGCGCGCGAGGCGATCGTCGATCTCTACGACGAGCGCTTCTATCGCATGTGGACCTTCTATCTCGCCGGAGCGTGCCTTTCGTTCCGCTACGGCGGAATGGCGAATTACCAGCTCCAATTCTCGCGCGCGCGCGACACGCTGCCGATCACGCGCGACTATATGATCGAGGCCGAGCGGGCACTGCGTCAGGACGGATAGGCGGCATCTTCGTAGCGATCGCCGCCGAAGCCGAACTTCGCGGGGCCGAGAGCCACGGTACCCACGCCTCGTACAGACGCAGGCCCCTTCCGCGGCGCGACTGGCACCCCGCTGCCACCGCTGGTGCCCGCCGCTTCCCGGCAGTAGGGCGACATTGATGTCCCGCCCGCTCAGTCGCCGTGCGATCTTCGCCCAGGCCTGGCCGATCATGCTCGGCCAGACGACGGTGCCGCTCGTCGGGCTTGTCGATACGGCGGTGGTTGGCCGTACCGGCGATGCCGCTGCGCTTGCGGGCGTCGCGCTGGGTGCCGCGATCGTCAACTTCCTGTTCTGGAGCTTCGGCTTTCTGCGCATGGGAATGACGGGGCTCACTGCGCAGGCGGAGGGCGCCGGCGACGCCGCCGAAGTGCACGCGATGCTGGCGCGGGGGCTTGCCGCGGGGCTCGCGCTCGGGGTGCTGCTCGTCCTGTTGCAGACGGTGCTGATCCCCGCTTCGCTCGCGCTGCTGTCCGGTGGCGAAGGACTGGACGCCGCGGCGCGCGGCTATGTCACTGCGCGCTTTCTCGGCGCGCCTGCCGCGCTCGGGGTGTTCGCGATCAACGGCTGGTTGCTGGGGCTCGGCCGGACCCGCGCGGCGCTGCTGCTTCAGATCGTGATGAACGTCGTCAACGCGGGGCTCGACACACTGTTCGTCTGGCAGTTCGGCATGGGCGCCGAGGGCGTCGGGCTGGGAACCGCGCTTGCCGAATGGACGGCGCTGGCGGTGGGGCTGGTGATCGCCGCGCGCCTGCTGGGCGGACGGGCGCTGCTCGATCTGCGCGGCAAGGGCGTGTTCGCGCTCGAAGCGATGCGGCGGCTGTTCGGCGTCAATGCAGCGATCATGATCCGCACGGTCGCGCTGCTCACTCTCTTCGCCTGGTTCACCAATGCCGGCGCGCGGCTGGGCACGGTCCCACTCGCGGCCAACCATGTGCTGCTGCAGTTCGTGTCGGTCTCGGCCTTCGTGCTCGATGGTTTCGCCTTCACTGCCGAGTCGCGGGTCGGAATCGCGATCGGCGGCGGCGCACGGGCGGATTTCGCGCGCGCAGTTCGGCTGACCGGCGAATTTTCGCTGGCTGCAGGCCTGTTCTTCGCCGCGGCGTTCCTGATCGCCGGGCCGCCGCTGATCGATCTGCTGACGACCGATCCGGAGGTCCGGGCGACGGCGCGGGCCTTCCTGCCGATGGCGGCGGCGGTGCCGCTGGTCGGCATGCCGGCGTGGCTGCTCGACGGCGTGTTCATCGGGGCGGCGCAGGGACATGCGCTGCGCAACGCGGCGCTGCTCGCGACCGGGCTCTACATCGCGACCGATCTGCTGTTCCGCCCGTTCGGTCTCGCGGGCGCCTGGACTGCCTTCGTGCTCGCCTATGTCTATCGCGCGGCCGCGCTGGGGGTCTATTGGCCCGGGCTTTCGCGGAGCATTGCGGAACCCGCGCCTCGCTCCTAGAGCGCGGGACGATTTCCTGCCGATCTGGAGTTTCCGCATGGCCGACAAGATCAACCGTATCGTCCTTGCCTATTCGGGCGGGCTCGACACCAGCGTGATCCTGAAGTGGCTGCAGCAGAATTATCAGGCGGAGGTCGTCACCTTCACCGCCGATCTGGGGCAGGGAGAGGAGCTGGAGCCCGCCCGCGCCAAGGCCGAGCTGATGGGCGTGAAGCCCGAGCACATCTATATCGACGATCTGCGCGAGGAGTTCGTCCGCGATTTCGTGTTCCCGATGATGCGCGCCAATGCGCTCTACGAGGGGCTCTATCTGCTCGGAACGTCGATCGCGCGCCCGCTCATTTCCAAGCGGCTGATCGAGATCGCGCATGAAGTGGGCGCCGACGCGGTCGCGCACGGCGCCACCGGCAAGGGCAATGATCAGGTCCGCTTCGAGCTTTCGGCCTATGCGCTCGATCCGGATATCAAGGTGATCGCCCCCTGGCGCGAATGGGATCTCACCAGCCGCACCGCGCTGATCGACTTCGCCGAGAAGCACCAGATCCCCGTGCCCAAGGACAAGCGCGGCGAAAGCCCGTTCTCCACCGACGCAAACCTTCTCCACACCTCGTCCGAGGGGAAGGTGCTCGAGGACCCGTGGGACGAAGTGCCCGATTACGTCTATTCGCGCACCGTGAACCCCGAGGACGCGCCCGACGCACCCGAATTCATCACCATCGATTTCGAAAAGGGCGACGGCGTCGCGCTGAACGGGCAGGCGATGTCGCCCGCCACGCTGCTGGCCGCGCTCAACGAGCTGGGGCGCAAGCACGGCATCGGCCGGCTCGACCTGGTCGAGAACCGCTTCGTCGGGATGAAGAGCCGCGGCATGTACGAGACGCCGGGCGGCACCATTTATCACCTCGCGCATCGCGGCATCGAGCAGATCACGCTCGATCGCGGCGCGGCGCACCTCAAGGACGAGCTGGCACCGCGCTATGCCGAGCTGATCTACAACGGCTTCTGGTTCAGCCCCGAGCGCGAGATGCTCCAGGCGGCGATCGACCACAGCCAGGAGAACGTCGCGGGCACCGTCCGGCTCAAGCTCTACAAGGGCGGCGTCTATGTCGTCGGGCGCAAGTCGCCCAACACCCTCTATTCGGAAAAGGTCGTCACCTTCGAGGACGATCAGGGCGCCTACGACCAGCGCGACGCGGCGGGCTTCATCAAGCTCAATGCGCTGCGGCTGCGGCTGCTGGGGCGGCGGGATCGGGGGTAAGTCGGGGCGGGGCAGCCGGCGACTGCAAGCCGGCTGCGGCGCCGCTCCGTACTCGGCTCAGTCCGAGCGCAGGATGAATCGTCGGTTGAGCGGCTGCACCGGCCGGGCGTTGTCGGCATAGAGGCGCGCCAGCGCGGCGATCTGCTCGGGCGAGCCGGTGATCGGCTGTTCCATCACGAACCAGTCGACGGTCTCGCTGCATGGCGGGGTCGTCAACGATCCGGCATAGCGGTACACTGCCGGCTCCTGTGGAAGCAGATTGGTGATGGCGAGCCGCGCCGCGGCGCCGCGCTCGCCCTCGAGTTCGTCGAGCACTGCCTGCAGCGCCGGATTGGCCGTGCCTTCCTGCACGAAGACGCCGATCACGCCGAGCATCCCATCCTCGCGTCGATGCACGAAATGGGCCTCGAGCGGGAAGCGCCTGCCTTGCAGCAGATGTTCGGCGGGCGTGTGGAAATGGAACTGAAGCAGCTCGTAGCGGTGATCTCTGCTGGTGAAGCCGCCGGCATTGGCCACGTTCACTTGAACACCATGGCCGGTGTCGACGACTTCGCCCTCCACCGGCTGCCAGCCGATCGCCACCGGCCCCAGCGCGGCAGGAATGGCGTCGTGCAGGTTTACTGGCGATCCCTGCCGGCCGGTAGTGCACAAGGCATAGTCTTCGCTGATCTCGCCCCAGGCGGAGGGCCCCGTGGCGCCTTCATAGCCCCACGTGGCGCCATGTGCGCCTGTGGCGGGCGGCGTGTCGGCCACGGTGCAACCCGCCAGCGCGGCGGCGCCCAGCAGCATGGCGATCGATCCGGATCTGATGGCCATTTTCTTTCCTTTCTCGTCTGTCTCCTCAGGATGGATCGACTCAGGAGAGGGCTTCGCGAGGCTCGGCGGCGCGCGCCCTTCTGTTCCGATCGCTCTTCGCCAACGGGCCTGTCGCCAAAGGGTTCTGAGCAGAAGCAGGGTGCGTCGGCCGGCGCCGCCTTCGCCTGTCGCCTCGCGCCTTGACGATCCGCCCCCATGGACTGCCGCCCCCCGCCGCTCCATAAACGCGCACGCGGCGCCGCGTGGAGCCGCTGCCAAGCGGAGGGATCGGAACGATGCGGAATTGGGCGACGGGTGCGGCGGTTGTGGCGCTGGCGATGGCGGGTTCGGCGCATGCGCAGGATACCGCACCGGACGCGCCGGTCTCCTATGACGTCTCCTTCCCGGAGGCGGAGCATCACGAGGCGCGGATCACCGTCACCTATCGCGACCTGCCCGCCGAACCGGCCACCTTCCGCATGTCGCGCTCGTCGCCGGGTCGCTATGCGATCCACGAATTCGCCAAGAACGTCTATTCGGTTTCCGCGGTCGACGGCGCGGGCAATCCGCTGCCGATCGCGCGCACCGATCCCTACAGCTGGACGGTGCCCGAGCATGACGGGACGGTGGCGGTGAGCTATACGCTCTATGCCGATCGGGCCGACGGCACCTATTCGCAGATCGACACCACCCATGCGCATCTCAACATGCCCGCCACCTTCCTGTGGGCCGAGGGGCAGGAGGAGCGCCGCATCCGCGTGCGGTTCGAGCCGCTGGAAGGCGCCGACTGGAAGATCGCGACTCAGCTGCCGGCGGTCGACGGCGAGGCCAATGCCTATTGGGCGCCCAACCTCCAATATTTCATGGACAGCCCCACCGAGCTGAGCGACCACATGGTCCGCGAATGGCAGGTGGGCGACCAGACGATCCGCCTCGCAATCCATCACCAGGGCAGCGCCGAAAGCGCCGATCGCTTCGCCGAAATGGCCAAGCGCGTCGTCAATGCGCAGATCGCCGTCTGGGGCGAGCTGCCGCGGTTCGACTATGGCACCTACACGTTCATCGCCGATTATCTGCCCTGGGTTTCCGGCGACGGAATGGAGCATCGCAATTCGACGATCCTCAGCAACACGCGCGGGCTCGAAGCGGCGAACTATCAGCAGATCGGCACGCTCAGCCACGAGTTCATTCACGCCTGGAACGTCGAGCGTCTGCGCCCTGCGGAACTGCAACCGTTCGATTTCACCCAAGCAAATCCCACGCCTTCGCTGTGGTTCGCCGAAGGCTTCACCAGCTATTATGCGCCGCTGGCACTGATCCGGGCCGGCGAATGGGACCTCGGCCAGTTCCTCAATGTGACCGGCGGCACACTCAACTACATCGTCAACGCTCCCGGCCGCCGCTATGGCTCGCCGCAAGAGATGAGCCTGCGCGCTCCGTTCGTCGATGCGGCGACGGCGATCGACCCGGTCAACGAGAGCATCTTCACCTCCTACTATCCCTATGGCCAGATCATCGGGCTCGCGCTCGACCTGACGTTGCGCCAGCGGTTCGAGGGGGTGACGCTGGACGATTACATGCGCCTGCTGTGGGAAACGCACGGACGCTCCGAGCGGCCCTATACGCCCGATGATCTGCGGGCGGCGCTCGCGCAGGTGACCGGCGACGCGGCCTTCGCCGAGCAATTCTTCGCCGAGACCATCGAGGCGAGCGGCTTGCCCGATTTCGCGCCGCTGCTCGCGCAGGCGGGCCTTTCCTACGAGCTGGCGCGGCCCACGGCGGCCTGGGCGGGACCGGTGGGGCTCGAAGCGGGCGAAGGAGGCGTGCGCGTGACGCAGGCTCCGCCGCCGGGATCGCCGCTCTATGCGGCTGGGGTCGACACCGGCGACACCATCCTGGCAGTCGATGGCGCCGCCGTGGCGGACCCCGGCGCCTGGAGCGCCGCTACGCAGGCGCGTGCGCCCGGCGACCGAGTGGTCGTGACGGTTCGCCGCCGCGATGGAAGCGAAGTCGCCCTGCCGATGACCTATGCCGCCGATCCTGCAATCACGATCGTGCCGTTCGAAGCCAAGGGGATGCCGCTCACCGATGCGCAGCGCGCCTTCCGTCAGGCGTGGCTGGGCACCGCCGGATAGCGGCGGCGCTCAGCGGCGCGGCTGATCGAGCAGGCCGATGAAGAAGGCAGTCACCACCGTCTGCACGCCAAGGCAGCCGAGCAGCATCGACGGGATGGTGAGCCGCATCAGATCCGCCGGGTCCATCGCGCCGAATCCGCTCTGCGCCCAGATCGCCGTCGCAAGTCCCGCGCCGGCGATCCCACCCGCCAGCATCAGCGCACCGGCGATGCACGCCCGCTCGACGGTGAACCAGTTGCGCACGCGGCGCATCAAGCCGCTTTCGGGCCAGAGCCCTGCGATCGCGCCATAGCGCCGCGCGAGCACGCTGAGGCCCACCAATTGCGACCCGATCAGCACTGCCATCGCCGCGAAGATCATCGTGTGGACGCCGAGGCGGATCTGGCCGAGTGCGACGTCGCCGGGGAGCAGTCCGATCACGCCCAGCAATCCCGCCGCCGCGAGCGCCATCCCTGGATAGAGCAGCAGCCACTTCGGAGCATAGATCAGCAGGAAGCGCAGATGCCGCCATCCGTCGCGCCAGGTGCGCAGGTGCGGCGGGCGGCTGCGCCCGTCGGGCTGAAGCGTGGTCGGCACTTCGCGAATGTCGAGCCCGCGCAGCGCGGCCTTCACCACCATCTCGCTCGCGAATTCCATTCCGGGCGCGGTGAGACCCAGGGCAAGCACCGCGTCGCGGCGGAACGCACGCAAGCCGCAGTGAAAATCGCCGACGCGCGCGCCGAAGAAGGTCCGGCCGACGAAGCTGAGCACCGGATTGCCGAGATATTTGTGGAGCGCCGGCATGGCGCCGGGGGCGATGCCGCCGCGGAAGCGGTTGCCCATCACCAGGTCGGCGCCCGCGCGAAGGCTTTCGACGAACGGCAGCAGCGCTTCGAAATCATAGCTGTCGTCGGCATCGCCCATCGCCACATAGCGGCCGCGCGCCGCGGCGATTCCGCCGATCAGTGCGGCGCCATAGCCGCGTGCCTCTACCACCACGATCCGCGCTCCCAGCGCGTTGGCGATCTGCTGCGAACCGTCGGTCGAGCCATTGTCGGCTATGATGACTTCGCCCGCCACGCCATGCCTTGCGAGAAACGCTTTCGCCTTCTTGATGCAGACCGCCAGCGTCTCCGCCTCGTTGAGGCACGGCATCACGATCGAAAGCTCGATCGGTGCGGCAGCGCTGGACGGCGCAGGAGTGCGCGGCAGTGGCCGGGCACGGGCAGGGGCGGCGGACATGGCGGCGTCTCCAACGGGTCGTCCGGGAACTAGTATGCCGCCCCCGAAGAAGTGGTTAACGCACCGCTCCTGCCAATCCGGAACGCGGCGCCGTTAACCATCCTTCAAGGCGGATGCGGCAGGAAAAGAAGGACCTGCCACTCGAGGGAACGCGATGCTCAAGCGCCTGCATGCCCGTATCGTGTTCGGCCGCCGCGTTCGAAAGCTCTCGGCGGCGGTGGCGCAGCGCCTGCCGCACGGTGCGCGCGTGCTCGATATCGGCGCGGGCAGCGGCGACCTCGCGCGGCGGGTGATGGCGCTGCGGCGCGATGTGACGATCGAGGGCGTCGACGTGCTCGTGCGTCCTGACACTGCCATTCCCGTCCGACTCTATGACGGCGTCAGCCTGCCCTTCCCCGACGCCAGTTTCGATGCGGTCATCCTCGTCGATGTGTTGCACCACACCGACGATCCGGGCGCGGTGCTGGCAGAGGCCGCGCGGGTCGCGCGCCATGTCGTCGTGAAGGACCATTTCCGCGACGGCCTCGCCGCCGGCGCGACGCTGCGGCTGATGGATTGGGTGGGCAACGCCGCCCACGGGGTTCGCCTGCCTTACAATTATCTTTCGCGGCGCGAATGGGCAGCGCTGTGGCGCGAGCGTGGGCTCTTGCCCGGCGAGCTTGCCGATCGGCTCGCGCTGTATCCGGGGCCGCTCGGCTGGTTCTTCGACCGGCGGCTCCACTTCGTAACGGTGCTAACCGCCGGCGGCGGAGCAGCCGGGATCGCGCGCTGACCGACAGGAGCGGACCATGACGTTCGACGGCCGCCGCAAGGATGCGCTCACGGCAGCGGCGTTCGCGTTGCTGCTCGCCGCCTGCTGGGTCGCGCGCGACTGGGCGCAGCTCCGCTGGCTCAATCTTCCCGATACCGACGACATGATGCGGCTCACGCAGGTCCGGGACTGGATCGCGGGGCAGGGCTTCGCCGACTGGACCCAGTATCGGCTCGCGCCGCCCGGAGCGCCGATGCACTGGTCGCGGCTCAACGATCTGCTGCCGGCTGCGCTGATCCTGACGGCTCGGCCGTTGCTCGGTCAGTCGAATGCCGAATTGATGGCAGTGATCGTCGCGCCGACGCTGCTGTTCGCCCTTTATCTCACTCTCTCCGCGCGGATGGCTCGGCGCATCGGGCCTCCCGCAGGCGCGCTTCCGGCGATCGTGATCGCGGCGCTGGCCTATCCAGCCAATGCGCTGTTCCTGCCGGGGCGAATCGATCACCATGCGCTGCAGGTCGTGCTGCTCCAAATCGCTCTCCTGGCGATGATGCGCCGCGGCGGCTGGCGGTCGGGTGCGGTTGTGGGCGCGATGGTGGCGCTCAGCTTCGGGATCGGGCTCGAGACCGCGCCCCAGCTCGCCGCGCTCGTCGGAGCGTTCTTCCTGCTCTGGCTTGTGCGAGGAAAGGAGGAGCGCGCGCGGGCGATCGGGTTCGGAGCGATCCTGACGGTGGCCACGCTGGCGCTGCTGCTGTTCGCGCGTCCGAACTACTGGAGCGCCGAATGGTGCGATGCCTTCACGCCTGCCTCCGTAACCGGGGCGGTGGCGGTTGGAGTCGCATGGCTGGTGCTGGGTGCACTCACGCCGGCGTTGCGCGATTGGCGCCTGCGGCTCGCCGTCGGAGCCGGGCTCGGCGCTGTGGCGCTGGCAGCCACGCTCGCAAGCTATCCGGTGTGTCTCACCGGTCCCTATGGACCGATGGGGCCGTTCCTTCAGCACGCGATCATCGACAGCATTCCCGAGGCAATCGGGGTCTTCGAACAGCCCAAGGTTTCCGCAGCGATTCAGGCGGCGGCGCTGCTGACGATCGCGCTGATCGTTTTCGCGCTTCGCCTCCGCCGGGCCGATGCCGCGCAACGGCTCGCGATGCTGCCGCTCGGCGCCGTCTATCTGGCGAGCGCAGTGATTCTGCTGTTCCAGCTGCGCGGCGCCTATATGGGCTCGGCGGTCGCGGCGCCGATGCTCGCGCAGCTCGTGCTCGCCGCCCGGGCTCACGCGCCGCGCTGGCGCCCGTTCGCGCTTCTCGGCGCCTGGTGTGTGTCGGCGGGCGTGCTCTGGCTGGTCGTCACCGGCTGGATCGAGGAGCAGCTTCGCCCCCGCATCGCCGCCGCGACCGAACAGGCGGAGTCGTGCAAACAGGGCGATGTCTGGCACCGGCTGAACGCTTATCCGGCCGGAACGGTGATGACGGCGATGGATCATGGTGCGCGGGTGATCGGCGGAACCCACCACGCCTCCGTCGGCGCCGGCTATCATCGCAACAACAGGGGCAATCTGGCCACCTATCGCTTCTTTCTCGCCGCGCCCGAACAGGCGCGAGCGATCGCGGCGGAGTGGCAGGTGCGCTATATCCTCTTCTGTCCGGGCGGCTTCTCCGAAGTCGGCGTGCCCCATGCGCGGCCGGGCAGCCTGGCCGCGCAGCTCTCACGCGGCGAACCGCCCGCATGGGCCGAGCCGCTCCCCTTGCACGACACTGGCCTTCGCTTCTATCGCATCCGCTGAATTGGCGCGGCGCGGCGCGGAGCGCTTCGCGTCGCGGTTGCGGGGGATGCGGGCGCCTTGGAGACGACGGACCGGCACAGGCTGGAAACGCGCAGCTGGTGGCAGACGCGCTGGTTCGTGCTGTTCGCGGCGCTGGCATCGGCCGTGCCGCTGCTCTGGCCCGACATTCCGCCGCTCGTCGATCTTCCGGGCCATATGGGGCGCTATCGGGTTCAGCTCGATCGCGACACCTATCCCTGGCTGAACGACTGGTATGATTTTCAGTGGCAGCTGATCGGCAATCTCGGAGTCGATCTGCTCGTCGTTCCGCTTGCCAAGCTGTTCGGTCTCGAGCTTGCGGTGAAGTTGATCGTTCTGACGATCCCGCCGCTCACGGTGACGGGCCTGTTGTGGATCGCGCGCGAGGTGCACGGGAAGATCCCGGCGACCGCGCTGTTCGCGCTGCCGCTTGCCTACAACTTCCCTTTCCAGTTCGGCTTCGTGAACTTCGCGCTGTCGATGGCGCTGGCGCTCAACGCCTTCGCGCTGTGGCTGCGGCTGGCGCGGCAGGGCCGGTTCGTGCTGCGGAGCTGGCTGTTCATACCGCTGAGCTGCCTCATCTGGCTGACCCACACCTTCGGATGGGGGACGCTGGGCGTGCTCGCCTTTTCGGCCGAGCTGATCCGCCAGCACGACGTGCGCGTGCGCAAGGGCGCGCGATGGCACGAGGATTTCGTTTCGAGCTGGATCGTCCCGTGGTTTCGCGCGGGCATCCAGTGCCTCGTGCTGGCGCCGCCGGTCCTGCTGATGTTCGCCTGGCGGACCGGCGATCACGTCTCCGGCCAGACCGCCGACTGGTTCAACTGGCGCGCGAAGATGCAGTGGGTCACCATGGTGTTTCGCGATCGCTGGCAGCTGTTCGATCTCGCCAGCCTCGGCGTGCTCTATCTGATCCTGTTCAAGGGCGTTCGCGACCCGAACATCGAATATTCGCGCAACCTGCTGCTTTCCGCGCTGTTCCTGCTCGCGGTCTATCTGCTGCTGCCGCGAATCGTGTTCGGCTCGGCCTATGCCGACATGCGGCTGGCGCCCTATATGATCGCGATCGGGCTGGTCGCGCTGCGGCCCAAGCCCGGGCTTTCGATGCGCGGCGCGGCGCTCGTCGCGGCGGCGGGGCTCGCCTTTTTCCTTGTGCGGATCGGCGGCACGACGTGGAGCTATGCGCTGTTCGATCGCAGCTATGATCGCGAGCTTGCCGCGCTGGAGGAACTGCCGCCCGGATCGCGGGTCGTCACCTTCGTAGGGTATAGCTGCGCCAACCCGTGGAAGATGTCGCGGCTCGAGCACATTCCCGCGATGGCGTTGGTGCGGCGGCTTTCCTACAGCAACGATCAATGGTCGATGGCCGGGGCGCAGCTTCTCACCGCGCGCTATCGCGCGGCGCGCGGTTTCCGTCAGGATCCGTCGCAACTCATCACGCCGCGGCAGTGCCGGGGCCAGTGGTGGCGCCCCGCGGATCGCGCGCTGGCGCGGTTTCCGCGCGACGCCTTCGACTATGTCTGGATCGTCCAGCCGCCGCGCATCGATCCGGCGTTGATGCAGGGGCTGGAGCCGGTGTGGCGCAGCGGATCGAGCGGCCTCTATCGCGTCGATCCATTGGTGTCGCCGCGCGCAGGCGAGGCGCCGCGAGCGCCCCTTACGCCGAGGCCTTCCTGAACGGCGTCAGTTCGCCCAGATACTCCTCTTCCGCCGCGACTGCCTCGCGCTCGCGGTCCAGATAGTCGGCGACGGCGCGCCGGAAACCGGGATCGGGCAGATAATGCGCCGACCAGGTGCGCACCGGCGCATAGCCGCGCGCCAGCTTGTGCTCGCCCTGCGCGCCCGCCTCGACGCTGGAGAGACCGCGCGCGATCGCGGCGTCGATCGCCTGATAGTAGCAGAGCTCGAAATGGAGGAACGGCACGTCCTCGACGCACCCCCAATAGCGGCCATAGAGCGTGTCCGCGCCGATCAGGTTGAGCGCGCCGGCGATCGGCCGGCCGTCCCGCTCGGCCAGGATCAGCAGCACCTTGTCGCCCATCGCCTCGCCGAGCATCGAGAAGAAGGGCCGGGTGAGATAGGGGCGGCCCCATTTGCGGCTGCCGGTATCCTGGTAGAATTCCCAAAAGGCGTTCCAGTGCGCCTCGGTGATCGCCGCGCCGCTCAGATGGCGAACGGTGATGCCGCTCTCCAGCGCAGCGGCACGCTCCTTGCGGATCGCCTTGCGCTTGCGGCTGGCAAGGTCGCCGAGGAACGCGTCGAAGCTGTCGTAGTCCCGGTTGGCCCAGTGGAACTGCGTGCCGGCGCGCACCAGCCAGCCGGCCCGTTCGAACTCCGGCAACTGCTCGGGCGCCACGAAAGTGGCGTGCGCCGACGACAGGCGGTTCTGGTCGGTCAGCGCCTCGATCGCGGCGATCAGCGCGGCGGCGGCCGCCTCGGGTGCGTCGGCGCGCAGCAGCAGCCGCGGGCCCGGTACCGGCGTGAACGGAACCGCCACCTGCACCTTGGGATAATAGCGTCCGCCGGCGCGCTCCCAGGCATCGGCCCAGGCATGATCGAACACATATTCGCCCTGGCTGTGCGACTTGGCATAGGCGGGGGCCACTGCGACCGGCACACCCGCGGCATCGTCGATCACCAGCGGCATGGATTGCCAGCCGGCGCGTGCCGTCGCCGAGCCGGATCGCTCGAGGATCGACAGAAAGGCGTGGCTGACGAACGGGTTACGACTGCCGGCGCAGGCGTCCCAATGCGCCGCGGGGATCGAAGCGACACCATCGGCGATGCGGGCAGTGATGGGAAGGGCGCTCACGCGCACGAATGTAGGAGGCGCTGAGCTACAGGCAATCGCCTGCGCCCGGATCATCGTCGCTGATGACGTGTCCCGCGCGCTCCGCTAAGACGCGCGCCCATGAATCGTCCCCGGCTTTCCGTAGTCGTCCCCTGTTACAACGAGGAGGGCTGTCTCGACGCGCTGCATGCGCGCATATCGGCCGCGGCGCGCACCGCCGTGGGCGACTCCTACGAGATCGTCTTCGTCAACGACGGATCGAAGGACGCGACCTGGCAGGTGATGCAGCGGCTGGCCGCCGCCGATCCGCACCTTGTCGCGATCAATCTGTCGCGCAACCACGGCCATCAGCTCGCGCTGACGGCGGGGCTCGATCTCTGCGCCGGCGACGAAATCCTGATCATCGACGCCGATCTCCAGGATCCGCCCGAGCTGCTTGCCGATATGCGCGCCACCATGGCGGCGCAGCAGGCCGACGTGGTCTATGCCGTGCGGCGCAGGCGCGAAGGCGAGACCTTCTTCAAGAAGCTTACGGCGGCGGCCTTTTATCGTGTGCTCGACCGCGTGACCGACACGCCCATTCCGCTCGACACCGGCGACTTCCGCCTGATGAGCCGGCGTGCGCTCGACGCTTTCCTCTCGTTGCCCGAGCAGGCGCGGTTCATCCGAGGGATGGTCGCCTGGATCGGCTTCCGCCAGGTGCCGTTCGTCTATGACCGGGCCGAACGCCATGCGGGCGAAAGCAAATATCCGCTTGGCAAGATGATCCGCTTTGCGCTCGACGCGGTCACGGGATTCTCGACGGCGCCGCTGCGCTTCGCCAGCCATGTCGGCCTGTGGCTGACGGCGGCGTCGGTGCTGCTCGTGCTCTACATTGCGGTCGGCTGGCTCAGCGGGTCGGCAGTGCAGGGCTGGACCTCGACGATGCTCGTCGTCGTGCTGCTCGGCGCGGTGCAGATGTTCGTGCTTGGCATGATCGGCGAATATCTCGGCCGGCTCTACGTCGAATCGAAGCGACGCCCGCTCTATCTGGTCGCGGACGTGGCCGGGCCGGTGCAGGGCCATGCCCGGCTGGGCTATCGCTATCAGGATTCGGGCGCGGTCAGCGTCTCGCCGCAGGTCTGGGATCAGCCCGAGGGCGAGGCGAGCACGATCAGCGACAGTCCGGGCGGGAACGGGATACGCCCGAGCGCGTGACGCTCGAGGCGGAAGATCCGTTCGAACGCCGCGTTGAGCGGGGCAGGCGGCGGCGAATCGTCGCTATCGTCCTTGCCGGTCAGCTTGCCCGCCAGGCGTGCCGCGACCGCAGCGGGAAACAGCAGCGAGTTGAAATAGCCGAGCTTGCGCCAGCGCAGACCGGCCGCGCGCAGCGCCGCCTTCAGCGTCTTCTTCGAATAGCGCCGCTGGTGATGGTTCACCGTGTCGTGCGCGCTCCACATCCATTGATGGGCAGGGACGGTGATCAGGATCTTCCCGCCCGGCTTCAGGCATTGCGCCATCGCCCGCAGCGCCGCGACGTCGTCCGCCACATGCTCGACCACGTCGAGCACGGCGATCAGATCATAGGCGCCGCGCGGCACGTCTCCCAACTCGGGCAGCGGCGCGGTGCCGACCGGTTTTCCCAGCCGCTCGGCGGCCATCGCGCCCGCCGTTTCGTCGATCTCGATCGCGTCGACTTTGCCGAACCGCGCGAGCATCGGCAGGTTGTGGCCGGTGCCGCAGCCGATCTCCAGAATGCGCGCGTCCCGCGGCAGACCGCCCCAGCGCTTCAGATAGTCCGCCAGTACCTCGCGGCGCGCGCGATACCACCAGTGGCTGGTGTCGTGCTGCGCCATCCGCTCGTAGACGATCCGTTCCATATCAGCCGAACACCCATTGCCGGTTGAGCGCGAAAGTGGCGAGCGGCGTCACGAACAGCAGCGGCACCACCGGTGTCCATTCCGGAAGCCCGAGCAGCGCGACGCAGAACCACGTCCAGAAGGCGTTGAGGCCATAGCTGATCAGGCTGACGACGAAGAAACGAGTCGTGGTTCGCCGCACATCGTCGCGCCGGCCGTGGCCCTTGAAGCTCCAGCGGCTGTGGAGGACATAGCCGACCGCGACACAGACCAGATAAGCGCCGAACATCGCCGCCTGCGGGTGAATCGCCGTCGAGAGCACGAGTCCCGTGTAGAGCGCCCCGCCCAGCAGGGTTACGCCGCCGCCGGTGATGCCATAGCGGATCAGCTGGCCGAGAAGGCCGCTGTCCCGCATCGCCTGTACCCGTCGAACGATCGCCGTCACGTCTGTCCTGCTCTTTCGCCCGCCGCACGAACGGAAGGAGTTTCCGTCGGGCGTCGAGCGCACTAAGGCGCCGGGGAGCATAGGGGAAGCCTTTTGAAGCGCTTGGGATGGGGCGGGTGCCGCCTCGATCGGGAGTTGGATCGCCACTGGCTGCGCTGGGCGCTGCTTGCCTGGGCGGCGGTGGCCGTCTGGTATCTGTGGCAGCGCTGGCCGCAGGTCCAGTGGCTCGCGTTGGGCGATACCGACGATAACATGCGGCTGATGCAGGTCCGCGCCTGGCTGGCCGGGCAGGGCTGGTACGATCTGCGCCAATATCGGCTCGATCCGGCGTTCGGCGGGTTCGACATTCACTGGTCGCGGGTGGTCGATTTGCCGCTCGCCGGCCTGATCCTACTGTTCAAGCCGTTCGTGGGGACCGCATGGGCCGAGCGGCTCGCCTCCGGCATCGCGCCGCTGCTGCCGTTGGCGGTGGTGATGACGGCGCTTTCCGTTACGGCGCGGCGGCTGATCGCGCCCGCGGCGTGGCCGGTCGCACTGATCGTGCTGATGGGCTGTACCTCGACCATGTTGATGTTCGCGCCGTTGCGGATCGATCATCATGGCTGGCAGCTCGCCTGTCTTGCCGTCACGGTCGCCGGGCTCGCCGATCCGCGGCGCGCACGCGGCGGCGCCACCGTCGGCCTTTCGAGCGCGGTGTCGCTGACGATCGGGCTCGAGATGCTCCCCTATTGCGCGATGGCCGGAGCGATCGTCGCGCTACGCTGGATCTGGGACGCGGCCGAGGCGCGCCGCATGCTCGTCTATGGGCTCAGCCTCGGCGGCGGCAGCGCGCTCGGCTTCGCGCTGTTCGCCTCGCACGCCAATCAGGCGATGCGGTGCGACGCACTGACTCCGGTGTGGCTTTCGGTGATGGTAGCGGCGGGGCTGCTCCTGTTTCTGCTCGCGCTCGCCAATCCGAGCGCGCGCTGGGCCCGGCTGGGACTCGCGGCAGTCGCGGGCGCCGCCATTCTGGGGGGCTTCGCGGGCTTCTACCCGCAGTGTCTCGGGCGGCCAGAGGGCGTCAGCCAGGCGCTCGCCGACACCTGGCTCAACAATGTCCGCGAGGCGCGGCCGATCTATCGGCATCCGCTGCGCACTGCCTTTCCGGTCGCGGTGCTGCCGGTGATCGGCATCCTGGGCGCCTTGTTCGCTACCTGGCGGTGGCGGCGGAGCGAGCGGGTGGTCGGCTGGGCAGCGATCGCGCTGTTCACTGCGTTCGCGGCGGCGATGCTGCTCTGGCAGGTGCGCGCCGGTCCCGCCGCGCAGATGCTGAGCGTGCCGGGGGCGACGGCGCTCGTCTGGGTGGTGGTGCCCTGGTGCCTCGGGCACCGTTGGATCTGGGTGCGGATCGGCGGGTCGGTGGCGGCGTTCCTGCTCGTCTCGGGGCTCTTCGCGGGTTTCGTGCTGCGCTATCTTCCGCAGGATCCGCCCAGCAACCGCAGCGTCGCGATTCGCAACGCCAATGCGAGCTGCGCGCGTTTCTGGGCGATGCAGCCGCTCGACCGGCTGCCGCGCGGGACGATCTTTACCCAGGTCGATCTGGGACCGCGCCTGATCGCGCTCACGCGGCACAATGCGGTCGCCGGCCCCTATCATCGCAACGAACGTGCGATTCTCGACGTGCATCGCGCCTTCACCGGATCGGCCGAGCGCGCGCGAGGGCTGATCGCACGGCACCAGGCCGATTATCTCCTGATCTGCCGCGACATGTCGGAGACCACCGTCTATCGCGCGCGCAATCCGAACGGATTCTATGCGCAAATCGTCGGCGGTCGGGTGCCCGAGTGGCTCGAGCCGATCAGCCTGCCGGAAAACTCGCCCTTCCTGTTGTTCCGGGTCGAGCGGGAGCGACGCGCGGGCGCGTGATCGTCAGGCGACAGCCGCCGCGGCGCCGGCGGTGAGGCTCGCCCGCACCCCGTCGATCACGAATTGCGTGGCGAGCGCCGCCAGCAGCACGCCGAGCAGCCGCGTGATCATCGCTTCGATCTTTGCGCCGAGCAGCCGCATCAGCGGGCCGGCAGCAAGCAACGCGCCCAGCGTGAGCAGCAGGATCGCCGCCATCGCCGCCAGGATGACGCCCGAGCTCTCCGGATGCTGCGACGTCAGCAGCATCACGCTGGCGATCGATCCGGGCCCGGCGATCATCGGCATCGCCATCGGGAAGATCGAAATGTCGTCCTGTTCGGGATCGGCGGCGACCTTCTGCGCGCGATCCTCGCGTCGCTGAGTGCGCTTCTCGAACACCATTTCGATCGCGATCAGGAACAGCATGATGCCGCCGGCGATCCGGAAGCTGTCGAGACTGATGCCGAGCGCGCGCAGCAGCTCTTCGCCCGCGAGCGCGAAGAACAACAGGATCGCGGCGGAGACGAGCACGGCACGAATCGCCATGGTACGCCGCTGGACCGTGGTCGCGTCGGAAGTCAGCCCGGCGAAGATCGGCGCGCAGCCGGGCGGATCGATCACCACGAAGAACGTGATGAGCGCGGAAACGAACAGCTCGATCATGCGCCGGACCCCACTTCGTCGTAGATCACTCGTTCGAACGCGCTGCCGTTCCACAGGTTGGTGAAGAACCGGCGCGATCCATCGTCGAACACCGTCCATCCCCAGCGCAGCGTGCCGTCGCGCGAGGCGCCGTTGCCCTGACGCGCGCCGAGCGACGGGATCACGGCCACCGGTGGCACGGCGGAGCAGTCGGCCGTGCGAACCTCGACTCGCTCCGGCAGTGCTCGTCCGCCGTCGACAACGTCGCCATGGTCGAGCGCCCATTTCCAGCTGCCGTCCGGCTGCCGCTCCCAAACCGTGCTGAAATAGCCGCTCGCATGCGGCCGCGCCCAGGACCCCGTGTTCACCGCCACGCTGCCGTCGCACGAGACGAAGCTGCGCGCCGGCCACCATTGCACGGCGATCGGGGGCTCCTCGGCGGGAAGCGCGCGATGCGGATTGGCGGGCGCGGGCATGAAGATGACGGCATCCGCATCGGCGAAGCGCCGGAACGCCGCCCATTGCCCCTCCACCTGCGCCGCCGTGCTGAACGCGCGCTCGGCGTCGAGCGCGGTTTCGGGGTCGCCGGCGATGAGGAGCAGCGCCGCTGCGATCACAGCGCCTCCTCGTCGAGCGGCACGGCCTCGCGACGGTGCGCGGCGACCAGCGTGTTCCGGAGCAGACAGGCGATGGTCATCGGGCCGACGCCGCCGGGCACAGGCGTGATCGCGCCCGCCACTTCCACCGCGCTGTCGAAATCGACGTCGCCCACCAGGCCGCCCTCGGTGCGGTTGATGCCGACGTCGATCACGGTGGCGCCCGGCTTCAGCCAGTCGCCGGACACGAACCGCGGGCGGCCCACGGCGGCGACGACGATATCGGCATTGCCGACGTGCCGTGCGAGATCCCGGGTGCGCGAATGGGCGATCGTGACGGTGCAGCTCTTCGCCGTCAGCAGCGCGGCCATCGGCTTGCCGACGATGTTCGATCGGCCGATCACGACCGCGTCCTTCCCCGCAAGCTCGCCCATCTCGTCCTCGAGCAGCATCAGACAGCCGAGTGGCGTGCAGGGCACGAAACCCGGCAGGCCGACCGCGAGCCGCCCCGCGTTCACCGGATGGAAGCCGTCGACGTCCTTGTCCGGATCGATCCGCAGCAGCACCGCCTCGGCATCCAGATGGCCGGGCAGCGGGAGCTGGACGAGGATGCCGTCGACGTTCGGGTCCGCGTTCAGCCGATCGACGAGCGCGATCAGCGCCTCCTGGCTCGTGTCGGCGGGCAGGCGATGTTCGAAGCTCTCCATGCCCGCCTCGCGCGTCATCCTGCCCTTGTTGCGGACATAGACCGTCGAGGCGGGGTCCTCGCCTACCAGCACGACTGCGAGCCCCGGCGCGCGGCCCGCTTGCTCGCGAAATGCGGCCACTCCGTCGCCGACGCGGGCGCGCAGCCCGGCCGCGAACGTCTTTCCATCGATGATCCGGGCGCTCATGCGGCCGACCCATAGTGGCTGGCGGCGATCTGTGCCAGCGCCGGCGACTCGCCTTCGATCGTCAGCCGCTTGAGCCGCGCCGTGTCGCCGGAGATCAGCGTTACCGCGCGTCTGGAGACGCCGAAGCTGCGGGCGGCGAGCGCGACCAGCGCCGCATTCGCGGCACCGTCGACGGGCGGTGCCGTCAGCCGGGCGGCGAAATGCTCCTCGGTTCCCGCGGCGAAGCTGTCGCGCGCGGCGCGCGGCGTCACGCGCACCGCGATCTCGATCCCGTCCTCCCGCAGCCGCCAGGCCGGCATGCGCGGCTCAATAGGCCGCGCTGGCCAGGCTGTAGAGGATCTGCCGGATGACGATCTCGTTGAGGATGTAGAGCAGCAGCAACACCACCAGCGGCGACAGGTCGAGTGCGCCGAAATCGGGCAGGACTCGCCGGACCGGCCGGTAGATCGGCTCGGTCAGCGTGCGCAGCGCGTTCCAGACGGTACGGACGAAATCATTGTAGGTGTTGATCACGTTGAAGGCGATCAGCCACGAAAGGATCGCCTGGACGATGATGATCCACCACAGCACGTTCAGCAGGAGCTGGACGATCTGCAGCAGCACGATCAGGAAGGCGTTCAAGCAAGGTCTCCAAACACGCGTGTTGCCGTGGTTATAGGATCGCCCGGCCGCGCGGCAAGGGCGGCGCCCCTATTTGTGTACGAGCGTGCCCGCGCCGCGGCGGGTGAAGATTTCGAGCAGCATCGCGTGCGGGACGCGCCCATCGAGGATGACGGCGGCGTCGACTCCCGCGGCGACGGCGGCGGTGCAGGTCTCGACCTTGGGAATCATGCCGCCGAAGATCGTGCCGTCCGCCTTGAGATCGGCGATCTGCGCCGCGTCGAGATCGGTCAGCAGCGCACCCGACTTGTCCATCACGCCGGCCACGTCGGTCAGCAGGAAGAAACGCGATGCGTTGCAGGCGCCGGCGATCGCGCCGGCCATGGTGTCGGCATTGATGTTGTAGGTGTTGCCGTCGGCGCCCAGCGCCACCGGCGCGACCACCGGGATGAACCCCTCGCGCGCCAGCGTGCCCAGGATCGTCGGATCGACCGCGACGGGTTCGCCGACGAAGCCGAGGTCGACGTGCCGCTCGATACCCGAATTGGGATCGGGCTCGCTGCGCTTGACCTTCTCGGCGACGACGAGCCCCGCATCCTTGCCCGAGATGCCGACCGCGCGGCCGCCGGCTTCGGCGATCCAGGCGACGATCTCCTTGTTGATCTTGCCCGCCAGGACCATTTCGGCGACTTCGGCGGTCGCCGCATCGGTGACGCGCAGGCCGCCGACGAACTGCGATTCGACTCCCAGGCGCTTGAGCATCGATCCGATCTGGGGGCCGCCGCCATGGACGACGATCGGATTGATGCCGACCGCCTTGAGCAGCACGACGTCCTCGGCGAAGTCGCGCGCCAGCTCGGGATCGCCCATCGCATGGCCGCCATATTTCACCACGAAGGTCTTGCCCGCGTAGCGCTGGAGATAGGGCAGCGCCTCGGTGAGTGTCTCTGCCTTGGCGAGCAGCGCGGGATCGGGCGAATGGTCGGTCATCGCGGGACGCTTAGGGCCGCGCCGCGCCACGGTCCAGCGAACGACCGATCCACACGACCAGATAGATCAGCAGCGGCACCAGCAGCGCCGACAGCACGACCTTGGCGAGCATCTGGCCGATCAGCAGGCTGGTGACGTCGAACAGGCCGTAGAAGGCGACGAACACGAACACGAGCGTGTCGACGATCTGGCTGAGCACGCCCGCCACTGCCGAGCGGAACCAGAGCAGGCGCGATCCTTCGCTGCCCTTCAGGGCCGCGAAGATGGTGACGTTCAGCGTCTGCGAAATGCCATAGGCCAGGATGCCGCCGATCCAGATCCGCCAGGTCGAGAAGAGAATTCCCTGAATTGCTGCCAGTGCTTCGGGCCGTTGTTCGATCATCTCGCTCGACGGCGGGAGCGCATAGACGAGTAGCGAGAGGAGCAGCGAGACGATCAGCGGGATGAAGCCGAACTGCACCAGCCGGTTGGCGACCGCGCGGCCGTGTAGCTCGGCAACGGCGCTGGAGACCACCACCAGCAGCAGGAACGCGAAGATTCCGGCCTCGACGGCGAGCGGACCGAGCGCGACCTGCTTGTTCCCCAGCACACCGGCAATGCACACCATGCCTCCGTAGAAGATGGAGAGGACGAAGAGCGAGCGGGAGATCACGGGCGGAGTGGCGGTCGTCATCGCGTGGTGCTAGCGGGATTTTCGCAGTCGCGGAAGCGCCTAGCCGATTCGGCGCCAGCATGTATGGTGGCGCGCCATGTCGCCGGCGCCGCCGGCCTCCCGGGGAATGAACGCCACCAATGACCGAGTTTCCGATTGGCATCGTCGGGATCGCCGCAATCCTGGCCATTGCCTTCCTGCTTTCGACCAACAAGCGGGCGATCCGGTTACGCGTCGTGGCCGCCGCTTTCGCGCTTCAGGTCGGAATCGCAGTACTGGTGCTGTACGTCCCTGCCGGTCGTCTGGCGATCGCGGCGATGGCGCGCGGCGTTTCGGCGCTGCTCAGCTACGCCCAGGCGGGCACCGATTTCCTGTTCGGCCCGCTCGCCTCGCCCGAAATCGGGGGGACGAGCTTCGCCATTTCGGCACTGCCGGTGATCATCTTCTTCGCCAGCCTGGTCGCGGTCCTCTACCATCTGCACATCATGCAGTTCGTCATCCGCTGGGTGGGCGGCGCGATCGAGAAGGTGATCGGCGTTTCCAAGGTCGAATCGCTGTGCTCGGCCGCCAATATCTTCGTGGGGCAGAGCGAATCGCCGCTGGTCATCCGCCCCTATCTCGCCAGTCTCACTCCGTCGCAGCTCTTCGCGATCATGTCGGTCGGCATGGCGGGCGTGGCGGGGACTATCCTGGCCGCCTATGCGACCTTTCTCGGCGCGGACTATCTGCCCTATCTGCTCGCGGCGTCGTTCATGGCGGCGCCGGGCGGGCTGTTGATGGCCAAGATCATCATGCCCGACGCGCTCCCGCCGAAGGATGGCGAACATGCGCGCGAAACCGATCCGATCGCGCGTGAGGAGGAAGTGATCCGCGCGGCCGAAGTCGTGGCGGAGGAAGCGCCTGCCGCGAACGTGATCCAGGCCGCCGCCGAAGGCGCGCAGACCGGCGTGCGAATCGCAGTCGCCGTCGGCGCCATGGTGCTGGCGTTCGTCGCGCTGGTCGCGCTGGCCAATGGTCTGCTCGGCGGCATCGGAAGCTGGTTCGGATATCCGGAGCTGAGCTTCCAGGCGATCATCGGCACCGTGTTTTCGCCGATCATGTTCCTGATGGGAATCCCCTGGGAAGAGGCCGATATCGCCGGGGGCCTGTTCGGCACCAAGCTGGTGCTCAATGAATTCGTCGCCTTCATTCAGCTCGGCGAGCTTGGAGATATCTCGGAGCGGACGCGCGCGATCGTCACCTTCGCGCTGTGCGGTTTTGCCAATTTCAGTTCGATCGCGATCCAGATGGGAACGACCGGCAGCCTGGCGCCCAATCAGCGGCCGATGATCGCGCGGCTGGGAATCCGGGCGCTGATCGCGGGCAGTCTCGCGAATCTGATGAGCGCCGCGCTCGCGGGGTTGCTGCTGCAATTCTGATCAGCCGAGCAGGCCAGGCAGGTTCGTCGTCACGACGTAGAGGCTGCCGCCGGTCGCCGCGAAACCGAACAGCATCAGCAGCCCGTCGCGCGCCGTCAGGCCGAGACCGAACAGGAGAATCGCGCTCGCCGGCAGCGCCGCGGCGAACGGTAGCAGTTCGAGCGGCGGCATGGCGAAGCCGAGCAGCATGCAGCACAGCGCCGCCAACCACTCGGCGGGCCGCGTCGTGGCGAAGGTAAGGCGTCGGCCGACGAGCGCGTCGATCCTCGCGAGCAGGCCCTTTGCCTTGTCGCGCGCCTTTTCGACCTTGCCCTTCGAGACGCCGCGGCGACGAATGAAGCCGGGCGCCCAGGGGTGCCGCCGACCGATCAGGATCTGCACCGCGATCAACATGGTGAGGAGGCCCATCGACGTGGGCACGCCCGGAATGCCGCCGATGGGGGGAAGGATCGCGATCAGCGCGAAGATGCAGAGAAGCGGCCCGAACCCTCGGCTGCCGAAAGCGCTCAGCAATGTGCCGATCGTGACATCGCCATTTTCTTCCGAATCAATCGCTTCGTCGAGCAGGTTCTCGAGCGGTTTTCCGGAGTCTGCAGTCTTTTCCGCCTGAGCGGCCATCCCGATGTTCCCTGACCGTTTCCGGTCCGGAACGCCTCAGCAGCAGCTTGTCTCCACGAATCAGAGCTTGCCGAACCGCTCCTCATAGGCAGCGATATCGCCCTTCGCGAGCAGTTCGGCCTGTTCGATCCAGCGATCGCGCTCGAGCCTTCCGCGGAAGTCGCCGAGTTGCGCGTCGAGTGCCGCGGCATCTTCCGGCGAAAGCGCCGCAATCTGTTCGAACCGCGTGATGCCGAGGCCGTTCAGGCGCTCGGCCAGCCGCGGGCCCACTCCCTTCATCCGAGTGAGGTCGTCGCTGGCCTGCGCGGGAGCGGACGCTCCTGCGGGCGGGACGGTTTCCGTGGCCGGCTCGGGCCGAGGCTGCGGCGCTGGTTCCGGCTCCGCCGCGGGCACTTCGGCGTCGGCGACGGGCGGAGGGGCGGGCGCGACCGGCGGTGCCGCGATCGTGCGCTCGGTCTCGGACGGTGGCTCGGCAACTGCGGCTTCGTCGACATATCTCGCCTGGCCGCTCTCGGTCAGCTCGTGCTCGGCGGCACGCCGTTCGCGCGCGCGCCGCGCTCCCCACAGAAGCAATGCGAGCGCCACCAGGACTCCGATCGCGATCAGAACGAAGGGCAGCGTCAGATATTCCGGCGCACCTTCGATGATGGGCGCGGCCGTGGCCGATGTCGATTGCTGGTTCATTGCCCTCCCTCCGGCGTCATGCAGTTGCCTTGGACAAATGCATAACGCCGGATCGGAGTGCGTCCAGTCGTCGCGGCGTTATTCGCCGCCGCCGTTTTCCGTTTTGACAGCGCCCGGCGCGTGTGACCCGGCCAGCCGGACAAGCTGGACGAACTCTTCACGCCAATAGCCGCTCGGCTGTCCCGCCAGCGCTTCGATTTGCGGGAAGGTGAAGCCGTTCAGATAGTTGTCGCCCCGCAGCTTCTGTCCGAACGCCGCCACTGCGCTGACGAAAGCCATGTCGCCCGAAGGCGCTTCGGCAGTCGCCAGCGTGCGCGCGGGAATCGGCCTCGAAATCAGCCGCGATTCCTCCTCGCCCGGCAGCTTGTAGCGCAGCTTCACATAGCCGAGTTCGTTGCCGGTGCCGTGTGGCGCAGCGGCGCGATTGGCTTCGTATCGCCGCTCAGGAAGCCAGCCGCGCGAACCGGCGGGGACGATTTCGTACAGTGCGGTCACCTGGTGCCCGGCGCCGATCTCGCCGGCGTCCACGGCATCATTGTCGAAATCCTGCTCGGCCAGCAGACGATTCTCGTAGCCGATCAGCCGATATTCGCTGACCTGCGCCGGGTTGAACTCGACCTGCACCTTCACGTCGCCCGCGATCGTGACGAGCGTGGCAGCCAGCTGGTCGTCGAGCACCTTCTGCGCTTCCATCGCACTGTCGATATAGGCGTAGTTGCCGTTGCCGATGTCGGCGATGCGCTCCATCAGCGCCTCATTATAGTTGCCGGTGCCGAAGCCGAGGGTAGTCAGCGTGATGCCGCTCTCGCGGTTGCGCTCGACCATCTGCTCGATCGCGTCGTTGCTGCTGACGCCGACGTTGAAGTCGCCGTCGGTGGCGACGAAGATGCGGTTGATCCCGTTTTCGATGAAGCTTGCCCGTGCGGTGGCATAGGCGAGTTCGAGGCCCTGGCCGCCGGCAGTCGAGCCGCCTGCCTGAAGGCATTCCAGCGCGGCCCGTATATGCGCGGCACTGTTCGTCGGTTCGAGCACGATGCCCGCCGCGCCGGCATAGACGACGATCGACACTCGATCGCGCTCGCCCAGGCGATCGGCGAGCATCGACAGCGCGCGCTTCACCAGCGGTAGCTTGTCCTCGCTTCCCATCGATCCGGAAACATCGACGAGGAAGACCAGGTTCGCCGGTGGCCGCCCGTCCGCGGTCACGTCATAGCCGCGCAGGCCGATGCGCAGCAGCCGCGTGTCCGGGTTCCAGGGCGTTCGAGCGACATCGGTGGTCACGCTGAACGGCTGGGTGCGCGCTTGCGGCAGCGGATAGTCGTACCGGAAATAGTTGATCATCTCTTCGGTGCGCACCGCCTCCTGCGGCGGCATTCGCCCGTCGCGCAGGAATCGGCGCGCATTGGCGTAGCTGCCGGTGTCGACGTCGATCGAAAAGGTCGAGACGGGCGCTTCGGCCACCGTCTGGATCGCCGCGATTTCCTCGCCAGCGTAGCGCTCGGTGTTCTCTCGCGAGCCATAGGGCGCGGCCACGACCGGGTGAGGAGCGCGGGCGGCGTTGCCGGTGACGAACGTCTCGGCGGACGCCGTCGGTGCCGGTAGTGGCGGCGGAGCGGGGGGCGCCGGCGGGGCGGGCGGCGGCGGCATCATGATCGGCTGCGGCTGAGGGGCCTGCTGCCTCGTCGGTGCGATCGTGGGTGTCGGCTGGCCGACGCGCGTGTCTGAAACAGTGCAGCGTACCGGCGAACTATTGTCCTGTGCCCGCTGCGGCAGCGGTATTGCGGCCAGCGGAGGCGGCGCGACGGACGTCAGCAGAAACGCGGAACTACCCAGCAGAAGCAACGAACGCGACATGACGATCTCCCCTTATCTTGCCGTCCCTGTTCGAAACGGTGGCGCAAAGTCTCGACCCGGCCGGATGAGCGTCCGATGAACAGTGATGTTATTCTGTACCTCGACTTTCCCCGTCGCTGTCGTTCCAGCTGTCGTGCCTGTTCATGCCGACTCGCGTTCCAGCGCGCGCCAGCCGATGTCGCCGCGGCAGAAGCCGCTCGGAAAATCGATCTCGGCGACCGCGGCATAGGCGCCAGCCTGCGCTGCCCGTACATCCGTGCCGGTTCCGACGACGCTGAGCACACGGCCGCCGCTTGCCACCAGTCGATCGTCTTCCAGCGCCGTTCCGGCGTGGAAGACGCGCGCCCCCGTCGCTTCCGCCGCATCGATGCCGCCGATCACGCCGCCGCTCTCGGGAGTGCCCGGATAGCCCTTCGCCGCCAGCACCACCGCAAGCGCACTGCTCTGCGAAAAGACCGGATCGGGCCGTCCCGCCAGCTCGCCCGCCTCGGTGGCCAGCATCAGCTCGAGCAGATCGTCCTCCAGTCGCGGCATCAGCACCTGGCACTCGGGATCGCCGAAGCGGACGTTGTATTCGATCAGCTTCGGCCCCTGTTCGGTGAGCATGAGACCGGCATAGAGCACCCCCGAATAGGGGCTTCCCGCCCGGGCGAGCGCGGCGATCGTCGGGCGGACGATCCGCTCGATCGCCTCGCGCTCCAGCGCCGGGGTCAGCACGTGGGCCGGGCTGTAGGCGCCCATGCCGCCGGTGTTCGGCCCGGTGTCCCCCTCGCCGACGCGCTTGTGATCCTGCGCCGATCCGAACGGCATCACCGTGACTCCGTCGGTGAGCACGAACAGGCTTGCTTCCTCGCCTTCGAGAAACTCCTCGATCACGGCGGTGGCGCCGTTGCGCGAGAAGATGGCCGAGATCGCTTCCTCCGCCTCCTCGCGTGACATGGCGATCGTCACGCCCTTGCCGGCGGCAAGGCCATCCGCCTTCACCACGACCGGCAGCGGGAAATCGGCGAGCGCGGCCATCGCGCCGTCGCGCGAGTGGACATGGACATAGCCGGCGGTCGGGATCCGTTCGCGCGCGCACAAATCCTTGGTGAAGCCCTTCGACCCCTCCAGCTGCGCCGCGTCGCGTCCCGGACCGAACACGCCGATCCCCATGGTGCGCAGATTGTCGGCCAAGCCCGCCACCAGCGGCGCCTCGGGTCCGATCACCACGAATTCGATCGAATTGCGCAGGCAGAAATCGATGATCGATCGATGGTCGGTGGCGGCGATATCGGCGAGTTGCGCGTGCTGCGCGATCCCCGGGTTGCCGGGCGCGGCGAAGAGCTTTTCCAGCCGCGGCGATTGCGCGAGCTTCCAGGCGAGCGCATGTTCGCGACCTCCCGATCCGATCAGCAGGACGTTCATGCCCGATCCCTTATTCGATTCGTCTTCGCAACGTCTGGTAGCCGAGGAGAGTCCCGGCGACAACGCCGCACCGTGGAGCGTGAGCGAAATCTCTTCACGTCTCAAACGGATAGTGGAGGGGGAGTTCGGCTTCGTCCGGGTACGCGGCGAGATCTCCGGCTGGAAACGCGCGGCCTCCGGGCACTGCTATTTGTGCCTCAAGGACGAAGGCGCGGTGATCGACGGAGTGATCTGGCGCGGCCAGGCCGCCGCGCTGCCGTTCAGCCCACAGGACGGCGCCGAAGTCGTCGCCATCGGCCGGCTGACGACATTTCCCGGCCGTTCGAAATACCAGATCGTCGTCGAGCGGATGGAGCTTGCGGGCGAGGGCGCGCTGATGGCGCTGCTCGAGAAGCTGAAGGCGCAGCTCGCCGCCGAAGGGCTGTTCGCGCCCGAGCGCAAGCAGCCGTTGCCCTATCTGCCGCGCACGATCGGCGTGGTGACGTCGCCCACCGGCGCGGTGATCCGCGACATCCTCCATCGGCTCGCCGATCGCTGCCCCTGCCATGTGCTGGTCTGGCCGGTGAAGGTGCAGGGCGAAGGCGCCGCAGCCGAAGTGGCGGCGGCGGTGCGCGGGTTCGATGCGATGCCGGCGATCGGGCCGGTGCCGCGGCCCGATCTGTTGATCGTGGCGCGCGGCGGCGGCTCGATCGAGGATCTGTGGGCATTCAACGAAGAGGCAGTGGTGCGTGCGGTCGCCGGCTGCTCGATTCCGGTGATCTCCGCCGTGGGGCATGAAACGGACACCAGCCTGTGCGATTTCGCCGCCGATTTGCGCGCGCCTACGCCCACCGCGGCGGCGGAAATGGCGGTGCCGGTGCTCGCCGAACTGTCGAACGGCCTCGCAACGCTGGCGCTGCGGGCCGAGCGATGCGCCCGCCGCTATCAGGAGCGCGGACAGGAACGGCTCACGTCGCTGGTGCGGCTGCTGCCCAAGCGGGACGCATTGCTGGGCCCGCAGCGGCAGCGGCTCGACGATCTGGGCGGGCGGCTCGATCGCGGGCTGGAACGCCGCGTCACGCGGGCGCGGACCGAGCTCGACCGGTGCGCCGGTGCGCTGCGCCCGGCAATGCTCGCGCAGCGGCTCGCCGCCGCGCGCGATCGGCTGGAAGGGACGGGGCGATTGCTCGACGCCGCGCATCCGGAGCGGCCGCTCGAACGGGGCTATGCCTGGGTGGAGGCGCGCGCGACCGGAAAGGTGGCCGCGACCGCCGCAGAGGCGCGCAGCGCCCAGGCGCTCACTCTCCACTTCCGCGATGGCGCCGTGGAGGCGCGGGTTGAGCGCAGCGGCGGCAAAACCTATGAAGCGAAAAAGCCTGAGCAGCCGACTCTGCTGTGACGGCGCTGCTATTCAAACCGCAAGAGGCACCCCAGCGATGCTGATGTCCAACTCGGCCCGAGCCGCACGCCTCCACTATATGGCCAACGGTTTTCGCGTGCTTTCCCCGGGGGACCATGTCGCCTGCGCCGTCAGTGGCGAAAAGATTCCGCTCGATGAGCTGCGTTACTGGTGCGTCGAGCGTCAGCAGGCATATGCCAGCGCACAGCTGGCGGCGCGCGCGATGGCGGATCGGTGAGCGTGCGGCTGCGTTTTCCTGCGGCGGGCGGGCTGCTGGCGCTGCTCGCGGCATGCGCCGCCTTGCCGCTGGCGGACGGAGCCAATGCCGAGGTTGCCGAGGCCGATGCTGCGCCTGCGAATGGGAGTGGCGTCGCCGCGGACCGGCAGGATGCCGATGCGGCCGATCGCACCCCTCGCCGCTTCACTCTGGAAGGGCCGAGGACGCAAGGCGGCGTTCTGCTCGGCACCGCGCCGGCCGGAACGACGCTGCTGAGCTTCGACGGCGAATCGGTGCCGGTCGCCGCGGACGGCAAATTCCTGATCGCGTTCGATCGCGACGCAGATTCCGAAGCGGTGCTGGTCGCGCGCCTCGCCGACGGAAGCGAAGTGCGCGAGACGCTGGCCGTCAGCCCGCGCGCGTGGCGGATCGAGCGGCTGGATCGCTTGCCGCGCGTCTCTCAGCCGTCGGCCGAGTTCCGCCGCCGCCGTCCCGAGGAATTGCGCCAGATCGTCGCGGCGCGGGCGATGGAAACCGACGCCGAGGGCTGGCGCCAGAGCTTTCTCTGGCCGGTAACCGGGCGGATTTCCGGCATGTTCGGGTCGCAACGCATCTATCGCGGGGAGCCGGGCTCCTATCACTCGGGAGTCGATGTCGCCCGGCCGACCGGCACCACCGTCCTCGCGCCGGCGGACGGCGTCGTGACTCTCGCCGCCGAGGCGGAGTTCACGCTGGAGGGCAAGCTCCTCATGATCGACCATGGCATGGGGCTGAACAGCGCGTTTCTGCACCTGTCGCGGCTCGACGTGGGCGTGGGCGAGCGTGTGCGCCGCGGCCAGCCGGTGGGCGCCATTGGCGCCACGGGACGCGCGACCGGGCCGCACCTCCACTGGAGCATGAAGTGGCAGGACGCGCGGATCGACCCGCTCCTGATCGCCGGGCCGATGCCCGCGGTGCAGTGATGCCCGCTGCGCAATAAAGCGGCAGTTCTTTTCGCAGCTGCACAAAAAATCGCCCGCAATAGGGACGGATTACTACCCTATCGCTGCGAAGCTGTGACATTTGCGCTACAGTCGGTTCAAAAGGTCGCGCAAAGCTGAATGCTGCCTTTACAGCGGGAAACCCGCGCTTCATCCATCCTGCCTAGGTCTCGCTTCGGGCACTTCGTGTGCCTGTGAGGGAGGCGGGCACACTCCGGTCAGGGGCGCTCCATTGCGGGTCGACCGGATCAGACGAGGGAAAACCATCGTGAAGAACACTCTTCATACCACACGCAAGAAGCTGCGCGCGGGCACCGCGCTTCAGGCGCTTGCACTGATCGGCGCCGGGGCATCGATCACCGCCGTCGCGAGCGCGCCTGCCGCGGCTCAGGATTACACGACGGGTATTCTGGTCGGCACCGTGCAGGATTCGGCCGGCGTTCCGGCCACCGGCGGCGACGTTACCGTCACGTCGAATCAGCAGGGCTTCACGCGCACCACGACGTTCGGGTCCGACGGTCGCTTCCGCGTTCCGCAGCTTCCGACCGGCACCTATACCGTGACGATCACGACCGCGAGCGGCGCCGTCGTCACCGATCAGGCGGTCCGTATCGCGGCGAACACGGCGAACACCTATGTGTTCACCACGGCAGTTGCAGGCGACGAGATTCTCGTGACCGGCACCGCGGAGCGCACCAACGACTTCGCGGCGACCCGCACGGGCCTGACGCTCGACGTCGATGAGCTCTACGACACCGTTCCGGTCAACCGCGACCAGACGTCGCTGATCCTCCTTTCGCCGGGCACGACCGCCGGCGACACGGGCTTCGGCAACCTGGCGTCGATCGGCGGCGCGACCGTTGCCGAGAACAGCTATTACGTGAACGGTCTGAACACGACCGACTTCCGTACCTTCCTCGGCAGCAGCATCGTTCCGTTCGAATTCTATGATTCGTTCGATGTGAACACCGGCGGCTACCAGGCCGAATTCGGCCGTGCGCTCGGCGGCTTCGTCAGCGCGACCACCAAGCGCGGCACGAACGAGTTCGAGGGCGGCGTCGTGGTCAGCTGGGAGCCGGACGCGCTGCGCTCGGATTCGCCGAACACCTATGCGGCGTTCAACGAGACCGACCAGGTCGAGGAAGTCGACGCGACCTTCTATCTGGGCGGCCCGATCATCCGCGATCGTCTGTTCTTCTACGGCTTCTACAACCCGCGTCATTCGACCGCGGAGAACTCGTCGATCACTGGCGGCTTTCGCACCTTCGGCAACACCTCGCCCGAATATTACGGCGGCAAGTTCGATGCGATCATCACCGATGGTCACCGCCTCGAACTGACCTACTTCTCGGACGAGCGCACGTCGTACACCGACTATTACCGTTTCGATGCTGCCACGGAGGAAGTCCTGGGCTTCTACGGCAGCCGCTCGGTCACTTCGGGTGGTCAGAACTTCATCGCGACCTATACCGGTGCCTTTACCGACTGGTTCACGATTTCGGCCTCCTATGGTGAGAACCGCAACAAGGGCATCCAGGCGGTTTCGCCGAACCTGTCGTCCTATGTTTCGAACATCACCGGAACGAGCCTGCAGGCCTCGGGCGTGGCATCGGCATACACGAGCGACGACGATGAGCGGACCGTGTACCGCATCGACGCCGACGTGTACGCCAGCTTCCTCGGCGAGCACCATTTCCGCTTCGGGTACGACCGCGAGGATCTGCGTGCGCTGGAGGATACGGCCTATACCGGCCCGGGCGGATATCGCTACCTGCTCTATCCCGCCTACTTCTTCCGCTATTATTATCGGAACGTGGGCGAGTTCGAGACGCAGCAGAGCGCCTTCTACGTCCAGGACAGCTGGGCGCTCATGAATGGCCGGCTCAACCTGAACCTGGGTGTGCGTTTCGACAAGTTCGAGAACAGCAACCAGTTCGGCGAAGTCTATTATGAGACCGACTACAAGGTCGGCCCGCGTCTTGGCGCGACCTTCGACCTGTTCGGCGACCAGCGCACCAAGCTGAGCGCCTTCTGGGGCCGTTATTATCTGCCGATCGCGACCAACACCAACCTGCGTCTGGCGGGTGCCGAGACCTATTATCGCCAGGTCATGCGCTATCCGGCGGGTGTGAACCCCTCGCTCGCGGCCCTGGACCCGTACGGGCTTCCTGCAGGGATCGACCCCAACCAGGTGCTGTCGGGCACGGTGTTCGCGAGCTCCAACCCCTGCCCGGCGGGTTCGCCGAACGCAGGCGAGCTTTGCTACACCGTCTATGCCGATGGTTCGATCAAGCCGACCGACGTGCTGGTGGCGAGCAGCCTGCAGCCCAGCTATCAGGATGAGTGGATCCTGGGCATCTCGCACTCGTTCGACGCGTTCGACGTGAGCCTGACCTACACCAACCGCCGTCTCGGCGACACGCTGGAAGACGTCGCGGTCGATGCCGCGGTCCTCGCTTACTGCGCGGAAAACGGCATTGCCGGCTGCGACAGCGAATGGACCGGCTTCCATCAGTATGTGCTCGCGAACCCCGGTTCGGACATCACCGTTCGACTGGACGGCGACTGCTCGATCCCCGGCCAGTGCGACGTCGTGACCCTGGCGGCCGAGGATCTCGGCTATCCGAAGGCACAGCGCAACTATGACTCGGTGCAGTTCACTCTCGACAAGCCGTGGGACGGCGTGTGGAGCCTCGGCGGCTCGTACACCTGGACCCATCTGCGCGGTAACTTCGAAGGTGGCGTGAAGTCGGACAACAACCAGAGCGATACCGGCCTGACCCAGGACTTCGACCAGCCGGGCTTCCTGGTCGGTGCCTATGGTCCGCTTGCCAACGAGCGTGAGCATTCGTTCAAGCTCTACGGCGGCTTCCAGGCGACCGAATGGCTGCGCCTCGGCTTCAACTTCGCAGCCGAATCGCCGCGCAAGTTCTCGTGCATCGGTAACTGGGACAGCGACGGCAACCCGCTGGACGAGGACGATTACCCCTTCGGCGACTTCGAATATGGTTATGGTGCGGCGAGCTTCTTCTGCTCGAACGTGAACGCCACCGGCAACCCGCTGTTCGAATATGATGCCGATGGTGACGGCGTCGTCGCCCCGGGCGAGAACGACGGTGTCACCACCGTTCCGGCGCTGATCCCGCGTGGTACCGCGTTCGAGAGCGACTGGCGCACCTCGCTCGACCTCAAGGCCGCAATCACCATCCCTGGTCTGGATGGCGTGCAGCTGGGTATCGACGTGTTCAACGTGCTGAACTCGAAGGCGGAAGTCGACTTCCAGGAGTTCGGCGACTTCAACAACGCCGGTGCGAACCCGCGCTACGGCCAGGTGACGGGGTATCAGACCCCGCGCTTCGTGCGCTTCTCGCTCAAGATGGGCTTCGGCGGCGACGTTCGCTAAGCCCAGTCGAGACTGGAGAATTGGGGGCGGCGCCGCTGGCGCCGCCCCTTTTTTTTGCTATCCGCCCCCGAATGGAAGCGCGATCTGCCGTGGCCGCGACTCAGGTCGCGGCGTTGAAGAACGCCATCGCCCGGCGACACCGGGCGGACGTCAATCGAGCGGCGTTCGCCCTGATCCGCGCCCGCGCTCCGCTCGGCTCCCAATGGCGAGCGCTCGTCCAGCTCCTAGAGCAGAACGGCGAACTGACAGCGAGCCTGGCGGCGGCCGACCTGCTGGTGGAACAGACGGGGGGCAGCGACGCGGCGCGCTTTGAAAAAGCATCGGTTCTCGCGCGCTCCGGTCGTCTCGACGAGGCGGCAGGCCTGCTGGAGTCGCTCGATCCCGGCCGGCCGACACCGCTTCAGCACGCCTATCTCCGCGGGACCGTCGAAACCAACCGCGGCAGGTTCGATACGGCACGCGAACAGTTGAACCGGGCCGTCGAAATCGCTCCCGCATCCGGCCAGGCATGGCTCGCCCTTGCGATGATCGCGCGGCGCGAGACTTGCGCAGAGTTGAAAGAGCGCTTGCGCGCCGCCGCATCGGTGGCCGCACAGGCGGCGCCTCTCGATCGTGCCGCCTATCATTCGGCCTGTGGCGCGGTGCACGACCTGGAGGGCGATGCGCAGACGGCGCGCGAGCACTTCGGGCGCTGCGCCGACATCATGGCGCGACAGCTACCCTATGATCGGTCGACGGACGTCCGCGGCGCGCAGGAGGCGGTTCGCGGCTATTCGACCGACCGTTTCGCCCGCGCCGGCGCGGCGCCGCAGGTGCCGGGGGCGGATCGCCCGATCTTCGTCACGGGGCTCCCCCGCTCCGGAACCACGCTCGTCGAGCAGATCCTGGTCAGCCACAGCGCCGTCGCCGCCGGAGAGGAACTCGGCCTGTTTCCGATCCTGCGCCGTGACCTGGGAGCAGCGAGCGCGGCATCGCTCGACGCGCTGTATTCCCGCGGCGGAAGCGCACGGGCCATCGCCGGATTGTATCTCCATCTGGCGAGCGAGCGGCTCGGAAGTTCGGGCCGCTTCGTCGACAAGACGTTGAGCGCGAGCCGCTATCTGGGCGTTCTGGCCGAAGCATTGCCTGCCGCTCCGATCATCTGGCTGCGGCGTGACCCGCTCGACTGTGCCTGGTCCTGCTACCGCACTTTCTTCGTGGCCGGCCTGTCGTGGAGCTGGAATCCCCTGACGATCGCCGAACATTTCAAGCTCGAGGACCAACTGTTCGCGCAGTGGCAGGACCTCTTGGGCGAGCGAATGCTGCAGGTCGAGTATCAGCAGCTCGTAAGCGATCCCGCGACCGTGATTCCAGCGATTCTCGAGCATTGTGGACTGGAGTTCGAGCCCGCAGTGCTCGAGCCGCACAAGACCAGCCGGCGCGTGACGACGGCCAGCGTCGCGCAGGTGCGCCAGCCGATTCATCAGCGCGCCATCGGAATTGCCCAGCCGTATCGCGAACAGCTTCAGCCCTTCCTCGACGCCTATCAGGCGGACTGACCAACTCTCAGCACCAGCCCCCCGTCGCCTTCGCCGACCTGCACCGTCGATCCGTCCTTCACCTCGCCCTTGAGGATCAGGTCGGCGAGCGGATCCTGGAGATAGCGCTGGACCGCTCGCTTGAGGGGGCGCGCGCCATAGACCGGGTCGTAGCCGACGCGCCCCAGCCAATCGCGCGCCCCGGCGGTCAGCTCGATCCGGATCTTGCGATCGGCCAGCAGGCGCTGGACGCGCGCGACCTGGATCTCGACGATCGGCCCCATATGCTCCTGCCCCAGCCGGTGGAACAGGATGATCTCGTCGAGCCGGTTGAGGAATTCCGGGCGGAAATGGCCGCGGACGATCTCCATCACCTGCGGCTCGACGTCCTCCACCGACTGGCCGTCGGCAAGGTTGGTCAGATAATTTGAGCCGAGGTTCGACGTCATGATGACGATCGTGTTCGCGAAGTCCACCGTGCGGCCCTGGCCGTCGGTCAGCCGCCCGTCGTCGAGCACCTGGAGCAGCACGTTGAACACGTCGCCGTGCGCCTTCTCCACTTCGTCGAACAGGATCACCTGATAGGGGCGGCGACGCACGGCTTCGGTCAGCACGCCGCCCTCCTCATAGCCGACATAGCCCGGAGGCGCGCCGATCAGCCGCGCGACCGCGTGCTTCTCCATGAACTCGCTCATGTCGATGCGGACCATCGCATTGGCATCGTCGAACAGGAATTCGGCGAGCGCCTTGGTCAGTTCGGTCTTGCCGACGCCCGTCGGCCCGAGGAACAGGAAGCTCCCGAGCGGCCGGTTCGGATCCTGCAGCCCCGCGCGGCTGCGGCGGACGGCAGTGGAAACGGCCTTCACTGCATCCGCCTGGCCGATCACGCGCGCGCCGAGCGCGGCTTCCATGTTGAGCAGCTTCTCGCGCTCGCCTTCGAGCATCCGGTCGACCGGAATGCCCGTCCAGCGGCTCACCACCGCGGCGATGTCGTCGGCGGTCACTTCCTCGCGCAGCATCGCGCCTTCGGTCGCCCCGGCGGCCTCGGCGAGCTGCTTTTCCAGCCCCGGGATCACGCCATAGGAAAGCTCGCCCGCACGGCCGAGGTCGCCCGAACGCTGCGCCTGCTCGAGTTCGATCCGCGCCTGGTCGAGCTGCTGCTTGAGCGTCGCCTCGGACTGGATCTTCACCTTCTCGGCCTGCCAGCGCTGCGTCAGCTCGGCCGACTGGCGCTCCAGATCGGCGAGTTCGTCCTCGAGCCGGTCGAGCCGGTCGCGCGAGGCGGCGTCGGTCTCCTTGCGCAGCGCCTCGCGCTCGATCTTGAGCTGGATGATCCGCCGGTCGAGCGCCTCGATCTCCTCGGGCTTGCTTTCGACTTCCATGCGGATGCGGCTCGCCGCCTCGTCCATCAGGTCGATCGCCTTGTCGGGCAGGAAGCGGTCGGTGATGTAGCGGTTGGAGAGCGTCGCGGCGGAAACGATCGCGCCGTCGGTGATCCGCACGCCATGGTGCAGCTCATACTTCTCCTTCAGCCCGCGCAGGATCGAGATCGTGTCCTCGACCGTCGGCTCGCCGACGAACACGGGCTGGAAGCGCCGTTGGAGCGCCGCGTCCTTTTCGACATATTTGCGATATTCGTCGAGCGTGGTCGCGCCGATGCAGTGGAGCTCGCCGCGCGCGAGCGCCGGCTTGAGCAGATTGCCCGCGTCCATCGCGCCTTCGGTCTTCCCCGCGCCGATCAGCGTGTGCATCTCGTCGATGAAGAGGATGATGGTGCCTTCGCCCGCCTTCACTTCGTCGAGCACGCCCTTCAGCCGCTCCTCGAACTCGCCGCGATATTTCGCGCCCGCGATCAGGCTGCCCATGTCGAGCGCCATCAGCTTGCGATCCTTGAGGTTGTCGGGAACGTCGCCGTTGGCGATGCGCAGCGCCAGCCCCTCGGCGATCGCCGTCTTGCCGACGCCGGGCTCGCCGATCAGCACCGGATTGTTCTTGGTGCGACGCGCGAGGATCTGGATCGTGCGCCGGATCTCCTCGTCGCGGCCGATCACCGGGTCGAGCTTGCCGGCATGTGCCGCCTCGGTCAGGTCGCGCGCGAACTTCTTGAGCGCATCGTAGCGATCCTCGGCGGACGCGGTATCGGCAGTGCGCCCGCCGCGCAGATCGTTGATCGCCTGGTTCAGCGCCTCGGGCTTCACACCCGCGGCCGCGAGCGCCTTGCCTGCCGCAGTGGTCGTGGCAAGGGTGAGCGCCAGCAGCAGCCGCTCGACCGTGACGAAGCTGTCGCCGGCCTTTGCCGCCACCTGCTCGGCCTGATCGAGGACGCGGACCGAATCATTGTCCAGCCCCGGCGTCTGCTGCGCCCCGCCGCCGGAAACGGCGGGAATGCGCGCCAGCCCGGCATCGGTGTCGGCAAGCGCGCGCCTGGCGTCGCCGCCCGCCTTGGCGATCAGGCCCGAGGCCATCCCCTCGCTGTCCTCGAGCAGCGCCTTCAGCAGATGTTCGGGCGCGATCCGCTGATGGCTCAGGCGGATCGCCACGGTCTGCGCCGACTGGAGAAAGCCCTTGGCGCGATCGGTAAATTTTTCGAGATTCATCGCAATTCCCTGTTACGCTTCGGCATTCGAGATAGTGTTGCAAAAATACAACACAAGGGGAGGGTGACATGATGCAGCCAGTATCTGTGAAGGCGCGCGCGCGTACGCAATACGGGATCGCACGATGAGGCTGGCGCGCCGGATCGGACTGGTGGCCGTCGCGCTGCTGATGCTCGTCGCCGTCGTGCTCGCGGCGTGGGAGCCGCTCTCCGCTTCGCGCGCGGCGCCGCCGCCGGCGCGGGACTATGACGTCGAGATCGTTCGCGACGACTTTGGCGTGCCGCACATCTTTGGGAAGACCGATCCCGATGTGGCCTATGGCATCGCCTATGCGCATGCCGAGGATGATTTCGACACGCTGCAACAGGTGGTCGCGATGGTCCGCGGCCGGCTCGGTGCGATGACCGGATCCGAAGGCGCGAAAACCGACTATGTGTTCCACCTGCTCCGCATCCGTGACACGGTCGATCGCGACTATGATGCCCAGCCCGAGGATGTGCGCGCACTGCTCGATGGTTATGCCGCCGGTCTCAATCACTATGCCGAACAACATCCTGAGGAAGTCCAGCTCGCGCGGCTCTTCCCGGTCAGCGGCCGCGATATCGCCGCGGGGTTCGTGCTGCGCTCGCCCTTCTTCTTCGGGCTCGATACGGTGCTGGGCCGGCTGAGCGAAGGCGAGGCGCCACCGCGCGAGATGGCCGATCCGCTGCCGGACGCGCCGAACGCCACGCCCGCAGGCCCCGAGGAGCTGGAGAAGGGCTCGAACGCCTTTGTGATCGCTCCCAGCCGCTCGGAAGACGGCGCCACCCACCTCGTCTCCAATTCGCACCAGCCGTGGAACGGCGGCGTCGCCTGGTACGAACTGGTGGTGCATTCCGAAACCGGCTGGGACTTCGCCGGCGCCACTTTTCCCGGCGCTCCCTATCCGCTGCTGGGGCACAACAAGACGCTCGGCTGGACCAACACCGTCAATCGGCCTGACCTGATCGACATCTATCGGCTCGAACTCGACGAATCGGGCGAGAAGTATCGGTTCGACGGCGAATGGCGTCCGCTCGAGGCGCGACACGTCTGGCTCCCGGTAAAGGTCGGTCCCTTCGACCTGCCGGTGCGTCAGACGGTGTGGCACTCGCTCCACGGGCCGGTGATCCGCAACGAGGACGGCGCCTTCGCCATCCGCTATGCGGGCATCGACCAACTCAAGATGGTCGAGCAATATTATCGGCTTAATCGCGCGCGCGACTTCGCCGAATGGCGCGAGGTGATGGCGATGCAGGGCGTTCCCGCCACCAACTTCCTCTATGCCGATTCAGAAGGGAACATCGCCTATTTCTACAACGCCATGTTCCCGCTGCGGCAGGAGGGGTTCGACTATCGCGAGGTGCTGCCCGGCGACACCGCGCGCAACCTGTGGAGCGGGACTGTGCCTTGGGCAATGGTGCCGCGGATCATCAATCCGGCGTCGGGCTTCATCATGAACGCCAACAATACGCCGTTCCTGGCGGCGGGCAGAGGATCGGAGCTCAGCCCGGCGGACTTCTCGCCGCTGCTGGGGATCGAGACCGATTTCACCAATCGCGGCATTCGCGCGGTCGAGCTGCTGGAGGCGGACAGGTCGATCAGCCGTGCGGAACTCGAAGCGATCAAATATGACACGGCGGTCAGTCGCAACAGCTGGTGGCCGCAATGGATCGCCCAGCTGCTCGCCGTCGATCCCCAAGGCGACGCCGATCTGCGGCGCGCGCAGGCGCTGATTCGCGAATGGGACTGGGATCAGGACGGGGAGGGCGCGGCGGACGCGCTGATGACGCTGCTGCTCAAGGCGGGGCAGTTCAAGCATCGGCGGACCGCGCCCGAGGTCGAGCCGCGCGAGGCGCTCGCCGGGGCGGTGGAGCATCTGAACACGCACTTCGGGCGGCTCGATCCGCCGATGGGCGAATTGCTGCGGCTGCGGCGGGGCGATGTCGACTTGCCGCTCGACGGTGGCTTCGACGTGCTCCGCGCCGCCGCGACCTGGGACGTGGACGACGATGGTCGCCTGCGCGTGCGCCATGGCGACAGCTTCCTGATGTTCGTCGAATGGGATCGCGAGGGCACTGTGCACTCGCGCTCGATCCAGCCGTTCGGCGCGGCGACCACGCGGCCGGAATCGCCGCACTATGCCGATCAGGCGCCGCTGTTTGTATCGCATCGCACCAAGCCGGTGTGGTTCGATCCCGCGGCGCTGCAAGGGCACGTCGAGCGCCGCTACCGGCCCTGATCCGAAGCCCGTCCCCGCACGGGCGAAGCGCATTCGGCGCGCACAAAAGGGGGAGCGGAAGCACTCGGCCTCCGCTCCCCCATTCAGCGTCTCGGCAAAAGACTATTCGGCGGCCGGCGCCGGTGCCTTGGGCGCGTCCGGAGCGTAGCGCTCGCCATACTGGTTGCCTTCGTACCAGCGCGGCGTCTGTTCGGTGTTCGCGATCTCGCGCGCGATCAGATAGTTGATCCGCGCGAACTTGGCGCCTGCCTCCCAGTTGAAGGGCAGGTCGGTCTGGTCCGACACCTTGTGATAATGCGTCGCGAGGAAGGTGCGGAACGCCTCTTCGCCGCCGTTCTGAAATCCGGTGACGAGGAACACCGACGGGATGCCTTCCTTCACGAAGCTGTAGTGATCCGACCGGACGAACAGATTCTCCTCGGGCATCGGATCGGGCGAGAGCGTGACGTCGGCGCGCGCCGCCGCCGCCTCGACGATCGGCCCCAGCGTCGAATGCTCGGCGCCGAACGCGACTACGTCGGTGAAGTCATAGAGCAGGACCGGCATGTCCAGATTGACGTTCGCGACGATGTTCGCCTGTGGGTTCACCGGATGCTTGGCGAGATATTCGGAACCGAGCAGCCCGTCTTCCTCGGCGGTCAGCGCGACGAACATGATCGATCGGCGCGGACGCGTGCCGCTTTCCATGAAGGCGCGCGCGGCTTCCAGCATCGTCGCGGTACCGGCGGCATTGTCCATCGCGCCGTTGTAGATTTGGTCGCCGTCGAGCGCGGTGTCGACGCCATCGTGGTCGAGGTGCGCAGAAAGCAGCACCGTCTCGGCAGCCACCGCCGGGTCGCTTCCGGGCAGGATGCCGATCACGTTCGGGCTGTCGAGCCGGGTCACGACGATGTTGCGCTTGGCGAGCACCGGCTGCGCGAGCTGGAAACTGCGCAGGTCGCCTGCCTCGGCGGCCGCATAGATTTGTTCCGCGGACATCTGCGCGCCTTCGAACAGCGCTTCCGTCGCCGTCTGGTCGAGATAGGCACCGATCCGGATGCTGTCCGGCTCCTCGCCGCCGACATTGCCCGCCGCATCCACCCAGTTGGTCTGCGGCCGCGCGAAATAGCGTGAAGCCATCGCCCAGGGGAATTGCTGAAGATCCTGCGGCCGCACCAGCATCAACACGCCGATCGCGCCATGTTCGGCCGCGATTTCGTTGCGGTCCACGCCTTGCAGCGCCTGCTGCTGTTCGGGCGTCAGGTTCGCCGGCGTTCCGACGAGCATCGCCACGAACTTGCCGCGCGCATCGACGCCCGCATAGGGATCGAGCCCTAGCGCCTCGGATTCGAAGCCGTGGCCGACGAAGACGACTTCGCCGTTCACGCTCTGCTGCGCTTCGTTGATCCGGCTGCCCGCGCCCATCAGGATGTGCTCTCCGCTCGCGAAACGCTGCTGCCCGATGGTGAGCGACGGCGGGTTGGCGGGATCGAGCGCGACGTTCACCAGCGGCACTTGCTGATACCAGCCGCCGTCGGTGCCACCAGGCTGAAGCCCCATCGCCTCGAAGCGCGTGGCGACGAAGCGGGCAGCGACTTCATAGCCTTCGGTACCGGCGTTGCGGCCCTCCAGCTCGTCGCTGGCAAGGAACTCGACATCGGCCTTCACGCGCTGGGGCGAGAAGCTGGGTTCGGCGGTTTGGGCGATCGCGGTCGCAGGCACGAGTGCCAGCGAGATCGCCGTCAGAAACAGCGGCATGCGCATGAAAGGGCTCCCCCGGGGAAATAGCGGTTGCAGGCGGCAACCTATCGCCATTCCGCCGCCGCGCAAGGTGGCTTGCGTCCACAACACGCTTTGCAGTTGCAGCGGCGGGCAGCCGGACTATGGTCGCTTCATCCGACGATTCCCGAAGGGGCAGCAATGAAGACGTTCCTCACCTTTCTGAGCGTGACCACTTGCGCGCTCGCGATCACGGCAGTTCCCGCCACGGCGCCGGTCGCTTCCGCGCAGCAGGCATCCGATGCGCCCGCACCAGCGCCGGTTTCCGAACTCGCCCGCGCGATCGATATTCCCTATGAGGAATTCACGCTGCCCAACGGGCTGCGCGTCATCGTGCACGAGGATCGCAAGGCGCCGATCGTCGCGGTTTCGACCTGGTATGACGTCGGTTCGAAGCATGAGCCCGAGGGCCGCACCGGCTTCGCGCATCTGTTCGAGCATCTGATGTTCAACGGCTCGGAGAACGCCCCGGGCGATTTCTTCGAGCCGCTGCGCGAAGTGGGTGCGACCGATTTCAACGGCACCACTTCGTTCGATCGCACCAACTATTTCGAGACGGTTCCGCGCCCGGCGCTCGAGCGCGCGCTGTTCCTCGAGAGCGACCGCATGGGCTACCTGCTCGGCGCCGTCACCCAGGGGGTGCTCGATGAGCAGCGCGGCGTCGTTCAGAACGAGAAGCGCCAAGGCGACAACCAGCCCTATGGCCTCGCCTGGTACAACATCCTCGAAGGCGTGTTCGGCGAGGGACATCCCTACAGCCATTCGCCGATCGGCTCGATGGCCGATCTGGATGCCGCCAGCCTCGAGGACGTGCGCAGCTGGTTCCGCTCGCACTATGGCCCGAACAACGCGATCCTCGTGCTCGCCGGCGACGTCGACGCCGCCGAGGCGCGCCCGCTGGTCGAGAAATATTTCGGCGAAATCCCGAGCGGGCCGGAAAGCGTGCTTCCGGAGGTGACGCCGCGGCCGATCCCGGCCACGATCAAGGAGACGATGAACGATCGCGTCGCCACCGCGCGCATCTATCGGATCTGGCAGATCCCGAGTCTCAACCATGAGGATGCGACTGCGCTTAAGATCGCCGGCGGCGTGCTCGGCGGGCTTTCGAGCTCGCGGCTCGACAATGTGCTGGTGCGCGACGAGCAGCTCGCGGTGCGGGTCAGTGCCGATGCCGATACCATGGCCCAGACCGGCACCTTCGACGTGACGGTCGACGTGCGCCCGGGCGTCGATCCGGCGACCGTGGAAGCACGTCTCGACCAGATCGTCGCAGAGTTCCTCGCCGAGGGACCGACCACCGATGAAGTCCAGCGCGTCGCCACGAGCACCATGGCCCGGCAGCTCGCCGGGCTCGAGTCGGTTGGCGGCTTCGGCGGCAAGGCGGTGGCGCTGGCGCAGGGCGCGCTCTATTCGGACGATCCGGCCTTCTACAAGCGCGAGCTCGCCGAGCTGGCGTCCACGACGCCGGCAGAAGTGCAGGCGGCTGCCCGCGAATGGCTCGATCAGCCCTTCTATCAGCTCACTGTCGTGCCGGGTGCGCGCGAGGAGCAATATGTCGAAGCGGGCGAGGCTCCGGCCGAGCCGCCCGCGGGCCAGACGGTCGCCGCTGGACCCGAGGAGGGGCCTGCGCCCGGAACGCGCGGGGAAATGCCCGCCGTCGGCGAGATCGGGGACCTCGACTTCCCGGACGTTACGCGCACCCGGCTCGGCAACGGAATCGAGCTCGTCTATGCGCAGCGCGACGCGGTGCCGATCACGCAGATGGCGCTCAGCTTCGACGCTGGCCGAGTCGCCGATCCGGCCGACAAGCTGGGCCTCCAGTCCCTGATGCTCTCGGTGATGAGTGAGGGCACGCAGAGCCGCAATGCCGTTGCGCTGGCCGAGGCCAAGGAGCGGCTCGGTGCCGAGATCGGCACGAGCAGCACCGCCGACCGGACGATCGTGACGCTGTATACGCCGAGCCCCAATCTTGCCGGGTCGGTCGATCTGCTGGCCGACGTCGTCCGCAATCCGGCGTTCGCTCCGGCGGAAGTCGAGCGGCTGCGCAGCCAGCTTCTGGCGGGCATTTCGGCCGAGCTGACCAATCCGGGTGCGCTCGGCATGCGCGCATTGCCGCCGCTCGTCTATGGCTCGGCCTCGCCTTATGCGAAGCTGGGCGCGGGCAGCGGGGATCCGCAGGCGGTGCAGGCGATGACCCGCGACGATCTCGCCGCCTTCCACCAGGCATGGCTCCGGCCGGAGAAGCTCAAGATCTTCGTGGTGAGCGATCGTCCGCTGGCCGAAGTGCAGGCGGCGCTCGAAGCCGAATTCGCCGACTGGTCCCCCGCGGGTGCCGCCGCCGCAAAGGCATTCGACGGCGCCGCCGTTCAGGCCAGCCCGCGAATCCTGCTGATCGATCGCCCCGATTCGCCGCAGTCGCTGATTCTGGGCGGCCAGCTTACCGAGCTGTCGAGCCGCGACGAGCTGCTGCCGGTGCTCACCGCGAACGACGTGCTGGGCAGCGATTTCCTCTCGCGCATCAACATGGATCTGCGCGAGGAGAAGCATTGGTCCTATGGAGCCGGCGGCTACGTCCAGCGCTACGAGAACAGCGTGCCCTACATCATCCAGGCGCCGGTGCAGGCCGACAAGACCGGCGAGGCGATCGTGTCGCTGCGCCGGGAGATCGCGGCGTTCCTTTCGGACGAGGGGATCACGCCCGTCGAGTTCCAGCGGACGATCAACGGCAACGTTCGTGAGCTGGCCGGCGGATTCGAAGCCAGCGACGCCGTGCTCTCGGCGATGCAGCAGAACGATCTCTTCGGCCGTTCGGACGATTATTACGAGACGATCGCGCAAAAATATCGTGGCCTCACCCGCGAGCAGCTTGACGCTGCGGCACGCGCGGCTCTCGACCCGAACGACTTCGTCTGGGTCGTCGTCGGCGATGCCTCGACCGTGCGCCCGCAGCTTGACAGCATCGGCCTGCCTGTCGAGGTGGTGCCTGCAGCGTCGGTCGCCGGTGCGGCGTCCGAAGCCGAATGAACCCCTGACGCAGGAGAGACGATCATGGCCAATGTGGACGGCACCTGGGAAACCGTGACCAAGAGCCCGATGGGTGACCAGAAGGCGACGCTCACGGTCAACAGCTCGGGCGATACCTTCACCGGTACCTTCTCGGGCGGGATGGGCACCACCGACATCAAGGACGGCACGGTTGCCGGCGACACGATCAAGTTCAAGGTCGACGTCACGGTGCCGATGCCGATGACGCTCGACTGCGAAGCGACCGTCGACGGCGACACGCTGAGCGGCACGGTGAAGGCCGGCGCGTTCGGCAGCTTCCCGCTGACCGGCGTGCGCCAGGCCTGAGCGGACGCGCTACGTAGCGAAAAAGGGGTCCGGTTCCGCCGAGGAGCCGGGCCCTTTTTCGTACGGGCTCTGGATTGAAGGCGAAGGATTGGCACCCCCGCCCGGGTCGCCGCTCCTAGCGCTTCACCCGTGTGACGTGCCCCATCTTGCGTCCGGGCCGGGCCTCGCTCTTGCCGTAGAGATGGAGGTGCGCACCCGGCTCGGCGGCAAGGGTGAGCCAGGCATCGGCTTGCGCACCGATCAGATTCTCCATTTCCACGCGCGTGCCGGCAAGCCCCGTCGGGCCGAGCGGCAGCCCGCAGATCGCGCGGATATGGTTCTCGAACTGCGAGGTAACGGCGCCTTCGATCGTCCAATGGCCGCTATTGTGCACGCGCGGCGCCATTTCGTTGAAGACCGGCCCGTCCGCGCTCGCGAAGAATTCGAGCGTCAGGACACCGACATAGCCGAGCGCCTCGGCCACGCGCCCGGCGAGTGCCGCAGCTTCGGTCCATTGCGCCGCGACCGCCGCCGGAGCGGGCACGGTCGAGCGCGCGAGGATGCCGTTGCGATGCTCGTTGAGCGGCGGCGGCCAGCTGGCGGTCGTGCCGTCCGCGCCGCGCGCCAGCACGATCGAGAACTCATGCTCGAACGCCACCAGCGCCTCGAGGATCGCAGGTCGCGCCCCGATGGCTTCCCAGGCCGCCGCCGCGTCGTGCGGCCCCATCAGCCGCGCCTGCCCCTTGCCGTCATAGCCGAAGCGGGTGGTCTTCAGGATCGCAGGGCAGCCGATCTCAGCGAGCGCCTGGTCGAGCTCGGCGGGCGAGCGCACGGGGCGCCACGGCGCCGTGCGGCCGCCCAACTCCGCGACGAAGCGCTTCTCCTCGATGCGGTCCTGCGCGATCGCCAGTGCGCCGGGCGAGGGATGTACCGGCACGTGCCGCCCGAGCTCGGCGATCGGATCGGCGGCGACATTCTCGAACTCATAGGTGACGACGTCACAATGCGACCCGAACACCGCCAGCGCCTCGGCGTCGTCATAGGCGCCGCGAGTATAGCCGGCGCTCACGTCGTTTGCCGGCCCGCTGTCGGGTGCGAAAATATGCGTGCGATAGCCGAGCTGCGCCGCCGCGACCGAGAGCATCCGGCCGAGCTGGCCGGCACCCAGGATGCCGATGGTGGAGCCGGGAGGAAGCGCCTTCATTCGGGGTTGGTCGCCACGCTTTCGGTCTGCGCCGCGCGCCATTCCTTCAGCCGCTCGGCGAGAGCGTCGTCGGCGATCGCCAGGATCGCAGCGGCGAGCAGCCCGGCGTTGATCGCGCCTGCCTTGCCGATCGCCAGCGTGCCCACCGGAACGCCGCCGGGCATCTGTGCGATCGAGAGCAGGCTGTCCAAGCCGCGCAGCGCCTTCGACTGGACCGGCACGCCCAGCACCGGCAGATGCGTCATCGATGCCGCCATGCCCGGCAGATGCGCCGCGCCGCCCGCGCCGGCGATCAGCACCTTCAGCCCGCGATCGGCGGCGCCGGTTGCATAGTCGACCAGCCGCTGCGGTGTGCGATGTGCGGAAACCACCTTGGTTTCATAGGACACGTCGAGCGCGTCGAGCAGCCTGGCGGCGTGCGCCATCGTCTCCCAATCGGAAGTGCTGCCCATGATGATGCCGACGCGAGGTGTTTCCGTCATGTCCGCCCGAAATGCCCGAGGAAGCGTCGTTTCCTAATCGCGGCGGCGGGGCAGGGCAATGGGTGCCCGTGCCTGGCCGTTCGCGCCGGCGCCTCAGCGCTCGCTCAGATAATAGCGCTCCACTTCGCGCAGCTCGTCGTCGAGCTGATAGACCAGCGGCTGGCCGGTCGGAATCTCGAGCCCCGGAATCTCCTCGTCCGAGATGCCCGACAGATGCTTCACCAGCGCGCGCAGCGAATTGCCGTGGGCGGAAATCACCACCCGCTTGCCGGCCCGGATGTCGGGCGCGATCCGCTCCTCCCAATAAGGAAGCACGCGGGCGATCGTGTCCTTCAGGCTCTCGGTCTGCGGGATCGGAACGCCGCGATAGCGCACGTCCTTCGACAGATCCCACGGCGTGCCTTCCTCGGGCAGCGGGGGCGGGATGTCGAAGCTGCGGCGCCACAGATGTACCTGCTCGTCGCCGTGCTTGGCGGCGGTCTCCGCCTTGTCCAGTCCGGTGAGCCCGCCATAATGGCGCTCGTTCAGCTTCCAGCTCTTCACTTCGGGCAGCCACAGCCGCCCCATCGCCTCCAGCGCGAGGTGGAGCGTCTTGATCGCGCGCGTCTGGTAGCTGGTGTAGGCGATGTCGAAATCGAAGCCCTTTTCGCGGAGCAGCTCGCCCGCTGCCCAGGCCTCTTTCTCGCCCTTTTCGGTCAGGTCCACGTCCCACCATCCGGTGAAGCGGTTCTCCAGATTCCAGGCGGACTGGCCGTGGCGGATGAGGACGAGCGTGGGCATGGCATCTCCTTGCAGTCGGGTTGCCCCGTCTCTAGCGTTTGGTGCGCTGAGGGCAACGCGGGAGCGAGCGATGACGATCCGGCGCGAAACGATCGTGTACGACGGGCCGGACGGCCCTTTCGAAGGCGTCGCTGCCTATGACGACGAATGGGCGCGGCAGCGGCCCGGCGTGATGATCGTGCCCAATGTGCTTGGGCAGAAGGAAGCCGACAATGAAAAGGCCGAGGCGCTGGCGGCGCTCGGCTATGTCGGCTTCGCCTGCGATACCTATGGTCGGGGCAGGCGCACCACGCGCGAATCCCCCGACCCGGCCGTGTACATGAACGAGCTGAACGCCGACCGGCCGCTGCTGCGCGATCGGCTTCATGCCTCGCTTGCCGCGATGCGGGCGCTGCCGCAGGTCGATCCCGAACGGTGCGCTGCGATCGGATTCTGCTTCGGCGGCAAATCCGTGCTCGATCTCGCGCGGTCGGGCGGCGACGTGCTCGGCGTGGTCTCGTTCCACGGCATCTTCGATCCGCCGCCCTATGCAGCGACCGCGCCGATCCGGGCGAAGCTGCTGATCTGCCACGGCTGGGATGATCCGCTGGCGCCGCCCGAGTCGGTGGTCGCACTGGCGGCCGAGCTGACGGCCGCAGAGGCCGACTGGCAGCTCGACGCCTATGGCCACGCCGGCCACAGCTTCACCGACAGTAGCGCGAGAGGGGAGCGTCCCGGATTCGCCTATGACGAACACGCCGATCGCCGCAGCTGGCAGGCGATGCAGGATTTCCTTCAGGAACTGTTCGTCTAGATCAGAGCGCCCGGGACATGAAGCGGTTGAAGTCGGTCGCCTGATAGTCGCCGAAGGGCGCGCAATACTCGAACCCGTGGCGCGCATAGAGCGCGTGTGCTGCTTCGAATGCGGTTCCCGTCCCCGTCTCGAGGCTCAGCCGATCATACCCGCGCGCCTGCGCCGTCTCGACGATCCGGGCCAGGAGCGCCGCGGCCACGCCGCGCCGAAGTGCCGCCGAGGCGGTTCGCATCGACTTGATCTCGCCATGGGAGGGATCGAGCTCCTTGAGCGCGCCGCAGCCGAGCAGGGTTTTGCCATCCCACACGGTCCAGAAGGTCACGTCGCGCGCCGCCAGCTTCGCCAGGTCGAGGAAGTGGCACGTGCCGGGCGGCGAGGCGGCGAGCATCCCGGCAAAATGCTCCTCGAGCAGCGCGATGACCGCCGGATGCTCGAGCCCGCCCTCGCGAACCTCCATCAGATCTCGTCCAGCTGCCCGGCCAGCGTGTCCAGGCAGGCATGTGCCAGCGCCTTGCAGCGTGCCGGACTCCAGCCGAACTGCGCATCGGCGTTCGCGTCATGATCCTTGAACGGCATTTCCAGTGTCATCGCCACCGCGCCGAAACGCTCCGCCACCTGGTTGGTCGACATCGACAGATTGGCCTTGCCGGGCGCGGCCTTCTCATAGCCGAGGTCGAGCTGGAACTCGGGCGTGGCCGAAGCGAGCCGCCGCGCGTATTCGTAAAACTTCTCGCCGTGTGCGTCGGTCCAGCTGGGGATGCCTTCGAAGCCGGCGAGGAAGTTGGCGGGAATCGCCTCGTCGCCGTGCACGTCCATGGCGAAGTCCACGCCGCTCGCATCCATAGCATCGCGGACCGCCAGCACTTCGGGGCTGCGTTCGCGCGTCGGGCTCGACCATTCGCGATTGAGGTTCACTCCGGCCGCATTGGTGCGCAGATGGCCGCGGCGCGATCCGTCGGGATTCATGTTGGGCACCAGGTGCAACGTCGCTTTTTCGCGCAGCGCTCGGGCGCCGGTGTCCCCCGGCTCGGTCAGCTTCTCCAGCGCGCCTTCCATGAACCATTCGGCCATGGTCTCGCCCGGATGCTGGCGGGCGTAGATCCAGACTTGCTTCGCGCCGTCGCCCATCGTCAGACAGTCGATCGGCTGTCCGTCGAGCGTGTGCCCCAGCGTGCGGTGCGTGACCCCCGGCATCAGCGCGATACGCGCGACCAGATCGTGGTGACGCTCCATCGAATAGGGCGCGAAATAGGCGAACCAGGCGACGTCGCTGTCGAACCGGTGCGTGAAGCTCAGGGTCCCGTCGGCATAGTCGGTTTCGGTCTGGCGCCAGACTTCGCGATCGAGCGACACGCGCGTCTTGTACCCCGGCCAGCCAAAGGCATAGGCCGCGCCGCCCGCATTCAGGATGCGGAAGGTGAGGGTGCGCCCCTTGGCGCCGGCCGCGCGGAAGTGGAACCATTGATAGAATTCGGACTCATGGTCCTGCACGATCTCGAGGTCCACGCGATCGCCGTCGATATCGACGACGCGAATGTTGCCGCTGTCGAAGGCGGCGCAGATGTCGATGCTCATGGCACCGTGATAGTGATGCCCGACTCTCCCGGAAACCCCCTGAACAGCGCATCCGCCAATCGCTGTGCGACGGCGGAGGGCTGGGCCGTCGCCGCGCCGTCCACGGCTTCGGCCTGGGCGCGGCCTTCCCATACGACGGTATTGTCTGACCGGCGCCGCAGCTGCACCCACAGTTCGGAAACGATCAGCTCCCGGTTGCCGCCGCCGATGCCGAAGTTCAGGCCGCCGAACAGGCCGCCGCTGCCGCCGCCCAGGCCGATCGAAACCGGCGGGCGCTCGCGCAGCACGCCGATCGGTGCGCGTGTGAATGCGACCCCGGCGATATAATCGGACGTGGCGCTGTCCGTCGCGGGTACATAACCGATTCGCGCCAGCTCGGCGGCGACCGCATCCGCATAGAGGCGGTATTCAGGGCTGATGGTGTCGGTGCTCGCCAGCGGTTCGAGCGAAACGGTGCCGCGTTCGATCGGCGCGCCCAGATGGTAGCGGGTGGCTTCCACCGGGCCGGCGCGACCCGCCGTGGTAGTGGTGCAGCCCGCAGTGGCGAACGCCGCGGCGGCGAGAGTGAGGACGGCAAGTCGTTGCATCGGCAGAGTGCCTTTCCGTGGCGCGGGCGAAACGATCCTCCGATCAACCCGAATCGCATCGAGTCGGTTCCGTGCCGCGGTGCAGCGCCTTGACTCGGCAGCCGCCCCTCTATAGGCGGGCGCCTCTTTTCAGGCATTCGAGATTTGGAAGCGAGCCCGATCATGAAGATCGTGAACTCTTTGAAGTCGCTCAAGGGGCGGCACCGTGACAATCGCGTGATCCGCCGTCGCGGGCGCATCTACGTGATCAACAAGACCGTGCGGAAGTTCAAGGCCCGCCAGGGCTGAGGTCTGCGCGCGTGAATCCGACGGCGGTTGTTTTCGACGTCGGTAACGTGCTCTTCCGCTGGGAGCCGCGAGCTCTGTACGAGCGCCTGATCGACGACGATCGGGCGCTCGACGCGTTTCTGGCCGAAGTCTGCACGCGCGAGTGGCATTTTCAGCACGATGCGGGCCGGGACTTCGCCGATACCTCGGCGGAGCTGATCGCGGCACATCCCCGGCATGAGGCGCTGATTCGCGCCTGGGGGCCACGCTTCAACGAACAGCTTCCGGGGCCGGTACCTGGGATGCCGGAAATCGTCGAGGAACTCGACGCCGCGGGCGTGCCGCTGTTCGCGATTACCAATTTCAGCCACGAATTCTGGCCGCCGTTCCGCGCGAGCCAGGAGGCGCTGTTCGGGCGCTTCCGCGACATCGTCGTGTCGGGCGCCGAGCGGCTGGTGAAACCCGATCCGGCGATCTATGCGCTCGCGCTCGATCGGTTCGGCCTCAGCGGACCGGAAGCGGTGTTCGTCGACGATTCGCCGCCGAACGTCGATGCCGCCGCCGATGCCGGGATCCACGCGGTGCATTTCACCGACGCCGCCACCTTCCGCGCCGATCTGGTGCGCTTCGGGTTGCTCGACTGACCCTCCTCTGCTTGGGTCGCTCCGGGAAAGGGAGAGCCGTCATGGACGTTCGCGAAGCCGTCGAGAGCCGTCGTTCGGTTCGGGCATTCCGCGACAAGCCGGTCGACCTCGATCTGCTGCGCGAGCTGATCGGAGTGGCGACCCGCGCGCCTTCTGGCGGCAATCTTCAGCCCTGGCACCTACATCTGCTCGCCGGCGAGCAAATGGCGGCGTTCAAGGCGAGGATGGAAGCGCGGCTTGCCGAGGCGCCGTTCGGCGACGGCGCGGAATACCCCGTCTATCCCGAAAAGCTCGGCGAGCCCTATCGCAGCCGCCGGTTTCAGGTCGGCGAAGCGATGTACGCGCCGCTGGGCATCGAGCGCGGCGACCGCGACAGACGGCTGGCGTGGTTCGGCAACAACTATCGCTTCTTCGGCGCTCCGGTCGGCCTGTTCTGCTATGTCGAGCGCACGCATGGGCCGCCGCAATGGTCCGACTGCGGAATGATGCTCCAGACGCTGATGCTGCTGCTGCGCGACGCGGGGCTCGACAGCTGCGCGCAGGAAGCGTGGACGACGCACCACCTGACCGTGTCCGACTTTCTCGGCACGCCCGATCATCTGATGCTGTTCACCGGAATGGCGATCGGCTGGCGCGACCCGGAGGCGCCGGTGAACACGTTCGAAGTGCCGCGTGCGCCGCTCGACGAAGTGCTGACCGTCCACGCCTGAACGGGTTTCAGTCGCCGCGATAGTTCTTCAGCTCATCGCCGAGGATCTGCACGACGTGCAGCACGTTGGTCGACCCCGGGGTGCCGAACGGCACGCCGGCGCACACCACCGCCCGGTCGCCGCCGCTGACGATCTTGTGCCGTAGCGCCATGCGCTTGGCCTTGGCGACCATTTCCTCGAAGGAGTTCACGTCCCGCGTCTGAACCGCGTGAACGCCCCACAGCAGCCCCAGCCGCCGTGCGGTTTCCAGCCGGGGCGTCAGCACCAGAATCGGCACCGACGGGCGCTCGCGTGCGATCCGCCGCGCTGTCGAACCGGACATGGTGAAGCAGATGATCGCGCTCGCCGAAACGGTGGCGGAAATCGTCTTGGCCGCTTCGGCCAGCGCATCGGCAGTGGTGGGATCGGGGCGAGTCACGGTGAAGTGCACGCGATCGCCATGGGCGGGATCGCGCTCCACCGCATCGGCAATCGCATTCATCATCGCCACCGACTGGACCGGATACTCGCCCGCCGCGCTTTCGGCCGAGAGCATGATCGCATCCGCCCCGTCATAGACGGCGGTCGCCACGTCGGAGACTTCCGCGCGGGTCGGCGTCGGCGCCGTGATCATCGATTCGAGCATCTGGGTCGCGACGATCACCGGCCGCCCCATGCGCCGCGCGGTTTCGACGATCCGCTTCTGAAGCGGCGGCACGCTCTGCGGCGGCAGCTCGACACCCAGATCGCCGCGCGCGACCATCACACCGTCGCACATCTCCACGATTTCTTCGATCCGCGCCACGGCGCTCGGCTTTTCGATCTTCGCCAGCAGCGCGGTGCGCCCCTGGATCAGTCGACGTGCCTCGGCCAGATCCTCGGGCCGCTGGACGAAGCTGAGCGCGATCCAGTCGACTCCCTGCTCGACTGCGAAGGCCAGGTCGCTGCGGTCCTTGTCGGTCAGCGCCGCCATCGGCAGCACCACGTCGGGGACGTTGAGGCCCTTGTTGTTCGACAGTGTTCCGCCGACCTCGACCATCGTCGTGATCCGGTCGGTCTCGTGGCTCAACACCCGCAGCACCAGCTTGCCGTCGTCGAGCAGCAGCCGCGTGCCTTCCTCCACAGCCTCGAAGATCTCGCGATGCGGCAATTCCACGCGCGACGCGTCTCCGGGAGTCGTTTCGCGGTCGAGCGTGAATTGGTGCCCCTGGGCCAGAGTCACCTTGCCCTCGGCGAACTTGCCGACGCGCAGCTTGGGTCCCTGAAGATCGGCGAGGATCGTCGTGGGTCGGCCGAACCGGCGCTCGAGACTGCGGATCGCCTTGATCAGCGCGATTTTCGATTCCTGATCGCCGTGGCTCATGTTGAGGCGGAAGGCGTCGGCACCGGCCGCGTACAGCCGCTCGATCATTTCGGGCGAGCTGCTCGCCGGCCCCAATGTGGCGAGCACGCGCACCTTGCGCGAACGGGGGCTGATGGCCTTGCTCATGGTTCCGCGCTCCCTTGGCTTGTGCGGGCCCGGCTCTACCCGTTACTGCGGGACGATCAACCTCGGAGCGCGCCATGACCGACCTCAATTCGCTGGACGACGCCGTTGCGGCGGCCGCCTTTCGCCGGCTCGTCCGCCATCTGCGCCATCGCAGTGACGCGCAGAATATCGATCTGATGGGGCTTGCCGGCTTCTGCCGTAACTGCCTGTCGGACTGGATCGAGGAGGCGAGCGCGAACGCCGGGCGGCCGCTCGACAAGGATGCGGCGCGCGCGATCGTCTATGGCATGCCCTATTCCGAGTGGAAGGCCACGCATCAGAGCGAGGCGACGCCGGAGCAGCTCGCGCGGATGGAGGAAAGCGTGGCGAAGAATCGCCACGACGACGAACTGCTCGACGAGGCGCTCGACGAAACCTTTCCCGCCAGCGATCCGCCGTCGATCACGCGGCCGCACCGTTGATCCGCCGGCAGCGCGATCGACACTGGACCGCGCGCACCTAGTGTATTATCTACCTATATCACTAGATCGGTGATGGAGGCAGTGATGCGGCGTGTGTTCCTGGGGCTCGGATTGGCGGCCGCGACTTCGGCCTCTGCGGCAGTGGCGCATCAGGCGGTCGCGCTTGTGGCGCCCGCGCCCGCGCCTGGTTTCGATCTCGCCGAAGGGAAGCGCGCGGTCGCGGTCCTCGCCGAGGAGCTCGAACGGACCTTCGTCTTCCCCGATGTGGCGCGGCGCTATGCCGCCCGGCTGCGCGAGCGGCTCGCGGACGGCGCCTATGACCGCGCCGCCGATGCCGCCGCACTCGCGGCGATGGTGACCGAGGATCTGCAGGCGGTGGCGCCTGACGGGCATCTGAAGATGCGTCCGCCACTGCCGGCGGCGGCGGAAGGCGAACCGGCGCGGCGGCGCGTCTATCCCGATCCGATGGAGCAGGCCGGCTGGATCGCCGACGGAGTGGCCTATGTACGGTTCAACGCCTTCCTCGGCAGCGCCCAGCAGGTCGCCGATTTCGAAGCCTTTCTCGACGCGCACGAAGGCGCGCGCACGCTGATCATCGATGCGCGCACGCACCACGGCGGCGGGCTCAGCGAGATGGATGTGCTCTTCCCGCGCATCTTCACCGAGCCCAGAACAGTGATGGTGATGGACACGCGCGCCAGCGTTGCGGCGGAGGAGGGCGGGCTGCCGTTCGATTCGCTGGTGCAGGTGTCCGCGCCGGCCGAGCTGCACCGCGCCGAACATCGCGTCGTGCCCCGGGCCGAGCGCTCCGCCTGGGCGGATACGCGCATCTTCCTGTTGACCTCGGGCCGCACCGCGTCCGCCGCCGAGCATCTGGCGACCGTGCTGAAGGAAACCGGCCGCGCCACGTTGATCGGCGATACGACCGCCGGAGCGGGCAACTACGGCGGCGGCATCGATCTGCCCGGCGGCTATGACGCCTTCATTCCCGTCGGCCACAGCTATTTTCCGGGAAAGCAGGGCTGGGAAGGGGTCGGTGTGACGCCGCACATCGCGGTCGCGCCTGAGCGTGCGTTGGTCGAGGCGCTGGTCCGATCGGGGGTCTCTGCACAGCAGGCGGAGGCGCTTTCCGCCAGCCACGTGCCGGGCGAGCCGATGGTGCGTCGGCGCCCCTTGCGCTCCTGACCGGAGCGGCTAGACGCGTGCCCTCACACCAGGAGGGAATTCATGAGCGACGTGATCGCTGCCGACCAGCTGCGCCTTTTCATCGAGCGGATCGAGCGGCTCGAGGAAGAGAAGAAGGGCATCGCCGACGACATCAAGGACGTTTACAACGAAGCGAAATCGACCGGTTTCGACGTGAAGACAATGCGCAGCATCGTGCGTTTGCGGAAGATGGAAAAGCATCACCGCGACGAGGCCGAGGCGCTGCTGGAAACCTATAAGGCGGCCCTCGGCCTGGGCTGACGCCCGTCGCGGACAGACGAAGGAGCGATTGATGATCCTGAGCACGACCAATTCGATCGAGGGCAAGACGGCGACTCGCTACCACGGCATCGTCGCATCCGAAGTGATCCTTGGCGCGAACGTCTTCCGCGATATCTTCGCCGGCATTCGCGATTTCGTCGGCGGCCGGTCGGGCAGCTACGAAAAGCCGCTGCGCAAAGCGCGCGAGATGGCGTTCGAGGAGATCGCCGATCAGGCGAAGGGGCTCGGCGCGAACGCAGTGATCGGGATCGACATCGATTATGAAGTGATCGGCGAACAGGGATCGATGCTGATGGTGTCGATCTCCGGAACCGCCGTCACGCTGAGCTGAGACGACGCGCGGCGCACTCGCTTTTCCGGTCTGTCCTGAGTAGCCACTGTGCATGCCGAAGTGGCGTATCGAACCGCCCTTCGATACGGAGACTTCGACTTCGCACAGTTCCCCACTCGAGGCGAACGGATGTGAGAGAGATTCGAGAGACCAATGGCAGGCCATTCCAAGTTCAAGAACATCATGCATCGCAAGGGAGCGCAGGATAAGAAGCGCTCGGCGATGTTCTCCAAGCTGAGCCGCGAAATCACTGTCGCGGCTCGGATGGGTACGCCCGATCCCGACATGAATCCGCGGCTGCGCGCCGCAGTCAACGCCGCCAAAGCGCAGTCGATGCCGAAGGACAATATCCAGCGCGCGATCGATAAGGCCGTGGGCGGCGATACCGAGAGCTATGAGGAAATCCGCTACGAAGGCTTTGGCCCCGGCGGCGTGAGCCTGATCATCGAGGCGCTGACCGACAATCGCAATCGCACCGCGACGAACGTGCGCACCGCCGTGTCGAAGAACGGCGGCAATCTCGGCACGGCCGGTTCGGTGAGCCACGGGTTCGACCGTATGGGCCTCATCAGCTACCCGGCAAGCGCAGGTGACGCAGAGACGGTGTTCGAAGCCGCGCTGGAGGCGGGTGCCGAGGACGTCCAGTCGGGCGAAGACGGCCATGAGATCTGGACCGCCGCCGATTCGCTGCACGAAGTGGCAAGCGCGCTCACCCCCGTCCTCGGCGAGCCCGAAGGCGCGAAGCTCGCGTGGCGCCCGCAGACGATGGTCGAGGTTGGCGAGGACGATGCGGGCACGCTGTTCAAGCTGATCGACGCGCTCGACGACGACGACGACGTGCAGACCGTCTGGGGCAATTACGAAGTCTCCGACGCGGTGATGGAGAAGCTGGGCTGATCCTGCTCGGCCTTGACCCTGGCCTGGGCACCACCGGCTGGGGGCTGATCCGCGCGGAAGGCAACCGGCTGAGCCATCTCGCCAATGGTCAGCTGAAAACCGATGCGAAGGCGCCGCTCGCCCGGCGCCTCGCGCATCTCGATACGATGCTCGCCGCGCTCATCGCCGATCGCGCGCCCGAGGCGGCTGCGGTCGAGGAGGTGTTCGCCAATTCCAACCCGCAGTCGACGCTCAAGCTGGGGCAGGCGCGCGGCGTGGCGCTTTGCGCGCTGGCGCGGACCGGGCTCGAAGTCGGCGAATATGCTCCGCGCCTCGTCAAAAAGGCGGTCGTCGGCACCGGAACGGCGGAAAAGGCGCAGGTCCATGCGATGGTCGCGCGCCTGCTCCCCGGCGCCAGGATCGCCGGAGCCGATGCTGCCGATGCGCTCGCCGTGGCGATCTGCCACGCGCACCATCTGGCGTCGGCGCGCCGGACGTTCTAGGTCCGTTCCATGATCGCCCATCTTACAGGCAGGCTGGCGAGCACCGGCGCGGATCACGCGGTGATCGACGTGAATGGTGTCGGCTATCTGGTCGGTGCTTCGGCGAAGACGCTCGAGCGGATCGGAATCACCGGCGACACGGTGACGGTGCATACCGAGATGCTGGTGGCGGAGGATTTCATCCGGCTGGTCGGCTTCGCCAGCGCCGAGGAGCGCGACTGGTTCCGCCTGCTGACGAGCGTGCAGGGCGTCGGCGCCCGCGTCGCCCTGGCGATCCAGTCGGTGCTGACGGCGGACGAGTTGCAGGGGGCGATCGCACGCGGCGATTCCGCGATGGTGGCGCGTGCCAACGGCGTCGGGCCAAAGCTCGCCCAGCGCATCGTCAACGAGCTGAAGGACAAGGCGGGCGTCGTGCTGGGCAGCGGCGGCGCCGGAGCATTGGCCGCCCCCGCCGGCGGCGCGGCGGCCGATGCCGTTTCCGCCTTGCTCAACCTCGGCTTCAAACCCGCCGAGGCGAGCGCGGCGGTGAAGGCGGCGGGGGAAGAACTGGGCGAGGGCGCAGGCCTCGACGGGCTGGTGCGGCTCGCGCTTCGGAAGGCGGCGAAATAGCGGCCGGCGGAATCGCCTCCTCGCGGTCGACGCCGAACCAGGCGCGCATTTTCCATCCGGCGGCGGCCCAGTTGTGATCCTGTTCGGTCCGCAGCACCGGAAGGTCGGGCGCCGAATCGAGATGCGGCAGGAGCTCGGCCTCTTCCCGGGCGACGCGATCGTTCAGCATGCGGATCATCTGCGCCGCCATCGCCCGATAGGTCTGCCAGTCGGCGGCGACGGCGTCGGCGGTCCAGCGTTCGGAATGCTGTTCGAAGCGCGCGTAGAGTTCGAACGCTTCCCTGCGGAACCGTTCGCCGGTCGCCTGGACCAGCGGATCGGGGTGATTGCGCAGCCGCGCGTAGACGACACGATCCTTGAGCTGAAGATGCCGCATCAGCGTGCGGGCGAAGGTCCAGCGGATCTGCGCGAGGCTTTCGCGCAGAGGCGGCTCGGGCGAGGTGCAGATAGCGTGGAGCGCTTCGATGGCGGACTGCAGGGATTTCTGGTCGAGGAACAGCCGTTCTACCGGGGTCACGCGATACTCCTGTTGCCGGTGCGATCAGATCAGTCCTTATGTTATAGACGCTTGCGCCGCCTTCGAACCGCTCGACAGCAGCCCTCGGGAACAGCTAGGGAACGGACGTGACCGATCCCGATCGCATCCTCGCCCCGGAGCGCCGATCCGACGACGTCGACGCGGCGCTGCGCCCAAAGGCGCTCGACGAATTCGTCGGGCAGCGCAGTGCGCGCGAGAATCTGCGCGTGTTCATCGAAGCCGCCAAGGCGCGCGGCGATGCGCTCGACCATGTGCTGTTCTTCGGCCCGCCCGGGCTCGGCAAGACCACGCTGGCGCAGATCGTGGCGCGGGAAATGGGCGTCGGCTTTCGGGCGACATCCGGCCCGGTGATTGCCAAGTCGGGCGATCTCGCCGCGCTGCTCACGAATCTGGAGGACGGTGACGTCCTGTTCATTGACGAGATTCACCGGTTGGCGCCGGCGGTCGAGGAAGTGCTCTATCCGGCGATGGAGGATCGCGCGCTCGATCTGATGATCGGCGAGGGGCCGTCCGCCCGGTCGGTCCGCATCGATCTGCCGCGCTTCACGCTTGTCGGCGCCACTACGCGTCAGGGGCTGCTCACCACGCCGCTGCGCGACCGGTTCGGCATTCCGATCCGGCTGCAATTCTATACAGTGGGCGAGCTGGAAAAGGTCGTCGCGCGCGCCGCGGCGCTGCTCGGCCTTCCCGTCGCTGCCGATGGTGCACAGGAAATCGCGCGGCGCTCGCGGGGCACGCCGCGCATCGCCGGCCGGTTGCTCCGGCGGGTGCGCGATTTCGCCAATGTGGCTGGCGCGGAACTGGTCGATGCAAAGGCCGCGGACGCGGCGCTCAACCGGCTCGAGGTCGATGCGCTCGGGCTCGATGCGATGGACCGCCGCTATCTCTTCATGATCGCCGACATCTACAGGGGCGGCCCGGTCGGCGTGGAGACGCTCGCCGCCGGTCTGAGCGAGCCGCGCGACACCATCGAGGAAGTGATCGAGCCTTATCTGATCCAGCTCGGCCTGGTCGCGCGCACTGCCCGCGGCCGCTGCCTCAATGCCGCCGGCTGGAAGCATCTCGGCATCGAACCGCCGCAGGGCGCGCAGGACGGGCTGTTCGACTGAAGCCGGCTTCCCCGGCAGCATGTCGTTCGCTACCCGCGCAGCCGTGAGACAGGAAGCCGCACCGCTCGAGCCGCTCGGCCATTTCAAGGATGGCGAGCATCACTTCGTCCTGCGTGTCTATTTCGAGGACACGGATCTTACCGGAGTGGTCTATCACGCGAATTATCTGCGCTACTTCGAGCGTGCCCGATCGGATATGCTCGCCGCGGCGGGCGTCGATCAGCGCGCTGCGTTCGAGGCGGGCGAGGGCGCCTATGCGATCCGCGACGCGCGGCTGCGCTACCGGGCGCCCGCGCGGCTTGGAGACACGCTGACGGTGGTCAGCCGCCTCGTCGAATTGCGCGGTGCATCAGTGGACATTCATCAACGAGTCATGCGTTCGGGGATCATAGTGGCGGAAGTGGAGATCGAGGCGGTGTTCGTGGCGCCGTCCGGGCGGCCGCGCCGACAACCCGCCGCCTGGGTGGAGGCGTTCGCGCCATTGGTTTGGAAGGGGGACTGAGCCTCGATGGAGTTTCTCGCGACGAGCGATCCGGCGACCATGTCGCCGCTCGCGCTTTTCATGCAGGCTGACTGGGTGGTGAAGGGCGTGATGCTCGGCCTGCTGCTCGCCAGTATCTGGACATGGGGCATCATCATCAGCTTCGTTATCCGCATCGGCGGGGTGCGGAAATCGACCGACCAGTTCGAGCAGGAATATCGCGAGGCGGACGACATGGACGAATTCCATCGCCGGATCGCCGGACGCAACATCGCTGTTGCCCGCGTATTCTCGGCGGGAGTCACCGAATGGCGCCGCTCGACCGCCGGCGCGACAGTGGATCGCAGCGGCACGCGCGAGCGGCTGGCCACGGCGATGGGCGCCACGGTGGCACAGGAGATCGATCGGTTGTCGGATCGCCTCAACGTGCTGGCGACCGTCGGCTCGGTCGCCCCGTTCGTCGGCCTGTTCGGCACGGTGTGGGGCATCATGCGCAGCTTCACGGCGATCGCCGCGGAGCAGAACAGCTCGCTCGCAGTCGTTGCGCCGGGTATTGCCGAGGCGCTGTTCGCAACCGCGATCGGACTGTTCGCGGCCATCCCGGCCGTGATCGGCTACAATCGCTTCAGCCATTCGATCAACAAGGTCGAGGCGCGGCTGAACCGCTTCGCCGATGGCTTCCACGCCGCGCTCAGCCGCAAGCTGGAGGCGCAGACGTGAGACCGGCCGGGACCATGTTTCTGCGGCGGGCAGGGGGCGTCTGATGGCGATGCAGCTGCCTTCGCAGCGCGGCAAGGGCCGGCGCGCGCCGATGGCCGAGATCAACGTCACGCCGCTCGTCGACGTGATGCTGGTGCTGCTCATCATCTTCATGGTCACTGCGCCGCTGCTCACCGCCGGCGTGCCGGTGAACCTGCCCGAAAGCCGCGCGAAGGCGCTCGAGCAAGACCAGCAGCCGGTGCAGATCTCGATCGACGAGACCGGCGCCATCTTCGTCGACGAAGCGCCGGTCGCCGCCGACGCGCTGCCGCCGCTGCTCGATCAGATCGCCCAGCGCACCGGCGCCGAGGGCCGCCCGCCACAGGTGTTTCTCCGCGCCGATCAGGCGCTCGGATACGGCAAGGTGATGCAGGTGATGGGCGAGCTCAACCGCGCCGGACTCAATCGCGTCTCGCTCGTTACCGCCGCGACCGGCGGCGGCGAGCAATAAGGGCGATCGGCGTGGACCGGACGGAGGGCACCGGCATCGGGCTTGCATTGATCGGCCATGCGGCGGTGTTCGGCGCGCTGTCAGCGAGCTTTCTCACCACGCCGAATCCGGTCGAGCTGAAGCAGCAGCCGATCGAAGTCTCGCTGACCGACGAAGTTGCGCTCGAAAGCATGTCGCAAGTGCCCGATGCCGAGGTGCCCGCCGCCCAGCTCTCCGAAGTCGAGGCGCCGGTCGAGCCGGATACTGCGCCGCCCGAGCCTGCCGACGAGCCCGAGCAGGCCCCCTTGCCGCGGCAGCAGCCGCCTGCGCCCGCGCCGCGACCCGACCCCCGCCCCGCCGAGAAGGCGGAGCCGCGCCGACCGACTCCGCCCGCCCCGAAGGCGGCGCAGCGCCCGCGCGAGCAGCCGCGCCGCCCGACCGGACGGCTCGACGGGCTGGAGATCGGCCGTTCGGACACGCCCTCGCGCAGCGAATCGACGACGCCTCCCGCGGCGACGCTTGGCCCGCAGGTCCGTTCGGCGCTCGTCGCCGAGATCCGCCGCCAGCTCAAGCCGCACTGGACTGCGCCGACCGGCGCAGACGCGGACCGGCTGGTCACGATTTTGCGCGTGCGGCTCAATCGCGACGGTTCGCTCGCCGCGCGGCCGCAGCTCGTGGAGCAGACCGGAGTCACTCCCAGCAACCGGGCGCAGACGGAATTGCATGCCGAACGTGCTATACGTGCGGTCGAGCTCGCGGCCCCGTTCCGGTTGCCTGATGAGTATTACGACGCCTGGCGCGTCATCGAGCCCAGTTTTGACAGGAGGCTTTCGCTGTGAAGACGTTCCTTGCCCTCGCCGCCGCAGCGCTGTTCACCGCAGCGCCCGCGCTGGCGCAGGACACTCCGTTGCGCGATCCCGTCCCGACCGCACCTGCGCAGGATGCGCCGCTGCGGGTAGACGTGACCGACGAGAGCGGCGCCTCCGATCTCGTGATCGCCATTCCAGCGATGCCGACCTCGCAGAATGTGCAGACGGCGGCGGGCTCGACCACCGATCTCGGACGCCAGATCGCCGAGGTGATCGAGGCGGACCTGCGCAACACCGGCCTGTTCAACACGATCGGGCCCAATCAGGCGCGCGGCATCGGCTATACCGAAGTCACGTCGCCCGATTTCACCTTCTGGTTCGGCAATCGCGCACAGGCGCTGGTGCAGGGCTATGTACGCGCGAGCGGCAATGGGCTGACGGTCGGCTGCTATCTGTACGATGTGGCGCTGCAGACCGAGCTGGTGCGGCAGGGCTTCGTCGTTTCCGCAGGGGATTGGCGCCGCGCCGCCCACAAGTGCGCCGATGCGATCTACACCCGCCTCACCGGCGAAGGCCCATATTTCGACAGCCGCGTCGTCTATGTCTCGGAAACGGGGCCGAAAGACCGGCGCATCAAGCGGCTGGCGATCATGGACCAGGACGGTGCCAACCATCGGTTCCTGACCAACGGCCAGTCGATCGTGCTGACGCCGCGCTTCGCGCCCAACCATCAGTCGATCGTCTATATGAGCTATCAGAACGATCGGCCCTCGCTGTACGTCTATGATCTCGACAGCGGCCGCCAGCGGCTGCTCGTCGACGATGCGAACCTCACCTTCGCGCCGCGCTTTTCGCCTGACGGGCGCTGGGTGCTGTTCTCGATGGCGGTGGGTGGCAATACCGACATCTATCGCGTCAGTGCCACGGGCGGATCGCCGCAGCGGCTGACGAATTCGCCGGGCATCGACACCGGCGGCAGCTATTCGCCCGACGGCAGCCGTATCGTCTTCGAAAGCGATCGCGGCGGATCGCAGCAGCTCTATGTGATGAACGCCGACGGTTCGGGGCAGCAGCGGATCAGCTTCGGCGGCGGCCGCTATGCGACTCCAGTGTGGAGCCCGCGCGGCGACCTGATCGCCTTCACCCGGCTGGGCGGCGGCGCGTTCCGGATCGGCGTGATGAGTCCGTCGGGCTCCGGCGAGCGGCTGCTGACCGATGCCTGGGGCGACGAGGGGCCCAGCTGGTCGCCCAACGGCCGCGTCCTGATGTTCTTCCGCGCCGGGCAGGGAGGTGGCGCCGATGTCTGGTCGGTCGACCTCACTGGCGTCAATGCGCGTCGTATTCCGACTCCGCTCGGCGGATCGGACCCGAGCTGGGGGCCGCTCCGTCCGTGAACCGGGGCGGCGAGTTGCGCGTAGTAGCCCGAGCTTCGGGCGATGAGGTTTCAAGGAGGAAGGCCATGAAGAAGACGACCACTCTGTTGATCGGCGTCGCACTGCTCGCAACCGCGGGCTGCGCGAAGAAGCGCCCCGAGGTGCTGCCGCCGAGCCCCGGCACGACCACGCCCACGCCGCCGCCGGGTGGCGACACCACGACGGGCGTCATCCCCGGTTCGCCCGAGGATTTCCGGCGCTCGGTGATGGGTGACACCGTCTATTTCGCGCTCGACCAGCATGACATCGATGCCGAGGCGCGCGCGATCCTCGACAGCCAGGCGCGCTGGCTGGCCCAGTATCCGAACCGCCGCATCACCATCGAAGGCCATGCCGACGAACGCGGCACGCGCGAGTACAACCTCGCGCTCGGCGATCGTCGCGCCAACTCGGCCAAGAACTATCTCGCCGCGCGTGGAGTCTCGCCGGCACGGATCACGACGATCAGCTACGGCAAGGAGCGCCCCGTGGCGCTCGGCTCGAACGAGTCGGCATGGGCGCAGAACCGCCGCGCGGTGACCATCGTCCTGAACTGAGCCGGTTCGGCACGAATCCGGGGAGGGGAGGCGCCCGCCGGCGTCTCCCCTTTTTGTTGCGCTGGCGGAACCGCCGCTCCGCCCCCGCATTGGCCTGCCATGTCCGTCGCCGCCACCTCCACCGAAACCGCTGCCCGACTGCGCGAACCGGTCGATCTGGTAACGGAGACGATGGAGGGCTGGGTCGACGGCTTCTATGCCCAGCTTCCCAGCGTGGTCGCGGGGCTCATCTTCCTGCTGCTCGCGTGGATCGTGGGCAAGCTGCTGGCGCGGCTGGTGCGGCGGATAGCGGTCCGGCGGCGGCGCCCCGATCTCGGCAATCTGCTCGGGTCGCTCGCTTTTGGCGGACTCATGGTGGCGGCGCTGCTGGTGGCGGCCGCGATCATCTTCCCAACGGTGCATCCGGGAGACATCCTCGCCGCGCTCGGCATCGGATCGGTCGCGATCGGTTTCGCGTTCAAGGACATTCTGCAGAATCTGTTCGCGGGCGTGCTGATCCTGCTGCGCCGCCCCTTCCTTCAGGGCGATCAGATCGAGGCGCAGGGCTTCGAAGGCACGGTCGAACATATCGAAAGCCGGGCGACCTTGCTGCGCACCTATGACGGGCGCCGAGTGATCATCCCGAACGCCGACATCTATACCTCTCCCGTCGTGGTCAACACGGCCTTCCCGGTGCGGCGCGACGAATACGACATCGGCATCGGTTTCGGCGACCGGCCGGCCGAGGCCGCCGGCAAGTTCCTCGAGGCGATCGCCACCTTGAGGGGGTCGTGGCCGAGCCGGCGCCCGAGGTGCTGCCGTGGAGTCTCGAAGACAGCGCCGTCGTGCTGAAGGTGCGCTGGTGGACCGATTCGCAGCGTACCAGCGCAGTCCACACCCGTGCCCGCGTGATCCTGGCGCTCTACGAGACGGCAAAGTCGCACGGGATCGACTTGCCTTTCCCCACCCAGGTGCTGCTGTTCCACGACCAGACCGAGGAAACCGACGGCGACCGCACCCGGCAGCGCGAAGGCTGGCCGCCAGGCGACCGGCCGCCCCGGCCGCGTCCGGCGCTGTCCGGGCGGGGCGCCTCGGGCGCCTGATGCGCGGCTTTCTGATTTCGCTTGCCCCATCCCCTCCTGCGATATAAATCCGATATCACAATTAAGGAGGCGGACATGAATGACTTCGCTGCCCACGCCCTGCGCAACAGCAAAGAGCGCCCGGCACATACTTCGAGCGGCTGGATCCCGCTCCTGCTGGCGTTCGTGCTGCTCGTCGCGACCGTCTTCGCCGGCCTGCAGTTCGGCAGCTATCCCGAGTGGCAGGTCGCAGTGGCGGTCGGGATCGGCTCGCTGGCCGTCTTGTTCATCGCGGTCGGCTTCTATCTCCTCCAGCCCAATCAGGCGGCGGCGATCCTGCTGTTCGGCGATTATCGGGGCACCGATCGCGCCACCGGCCTGCGCTGGACCTGGCCGTGGCTCACGAAGCAGAAGATCTCGGTTCGGATCCACAACATCACGTCCGAGCGGCTGAAGGTGAACGACCTGCGGGGCAATCCGATCGAAATCGCATCGAACGTGGTGTGGCGCGTCGCCGATACCGCTCAGGCGCTGTTCGACGTCGACGACTATCGCGAGTTCGTGAACATCCAGATCGAAAGCGCCGTGCGCGCGATCGGCTCGCGCTACCCCTATGACGATTTCGAGGATGCGAAGATCACGCTGCGCGGCGACGCCGACGTGGTGAGCGACGAGATCAAGGTCGAGCTGCAGGAACGCGTCGCGGTCGCGGGCGTCTCGATCGAGGAATGCCGGCTTACCCATCTCGCCTATGCCTATGAGATCGCCCAGGCGATGCTGCGGCGCCAGCAGGCCGAGGCAGTGGTGGCGGCACGCGCGACATTGGTCGAAGGCGCGGTCGGCATGGTCGAAATGGCGCTCGAGCAGCTTTCGGCCAAGAATGTGGTCGAGCTCGACGACGAACGCCGCGCGGCGATGGTTTCGAACCTGATGGTGGTGCTGTGCTCGGAGCGCGACACCCAGCCGGTGGTGAATGCAGGCTCGCTCTACCAGTGAGCGGCTGAGGAGCTGGCGTGGCGGCACCCCCGAAGAAGGCATTTCCCCTGCGGCTCGATCCGGCGCTCTACGCCGCGATCGAGCGCTCGGCGGCGAGCGACCTGCGCAGCGTCAATGCGCAGGTCGAGTGTCTGCTGCGGGAAGCGCTGTCGAAGCGCGGGGTGAAGCTGGCGGAGCCGGTGCAGCGCAAGCGCGGTCGTCCGCCCAAGAATGCCACTGGAGGCGGAAGCAATGACGGATAAGGACCCCTGGTTCACGACCTATCGCGGCCCCGGTCTGCTGCGCGTGGTGCCGCGCAACGCGAAGGGGTGGGGTGTGCTGCTCGCCTTCCTGCTGGTCACGCTTGCGCCGTTGCCGCTGGTGATCTGGGTCGCCGGCACAGGCGCGGTGTGGATCGTGATGGTGCCCTATCTGCTGTTCGTCGCGATCGCGTGCGTCCTGCTGTTCCGTCTCTCGCTGCGCCGCTCGGAAGTGATCGACATCGCCGAGATGGCACGCGAGCTGAAGGAATTCCGCAAGTGGCGCGAGGATGAGCAGCGTCGGAGATAGCAAGGAGAGACCCGCATGATGACTGCATTGTTCGCCAAGAGAGCGCACCTGCCGTGGCTGACCGCCGGCGGTAGCCTGCTCCTGCTGGGCGGCATCGCGCTGATGGCGCTGGGCGGATGAAACTGCGCGACATCGAGCGCCATTTCGAGGTGCGCGAAGGCTATTGGTTCGCGCCCAAGCTGTTCGGCTGGGGCGCGACGCCGGTGACGTGGCAGGGCTGGCTGCTCACCCTCGGGTTCATCGCGGTGTTCCTGCTCGTGGTCGCGCTGGTGCCGGGCGAGCTGTTGAAGGCTGCGGTGGGATTGCCGCTGCTGCTCGGCTTTCTCTGGCTGGTCCACAGCAAGACCGAGGGCGGGTTCAGCTGGCACTGGGGGCCCGACAAGAGGCGCTAGCGCCGGGACGGGACAGTGTTGCGGGCCGGGGTAGATGCCTCAGCCCAGCGCCTCGTCGAGCAGCCGCGCGAGGCGCAGGCCGGCGCGCTTGATCTGCTCGCGTGCCGGCTCGATCATTGTCTCGATCGCCTCGTTCGAGAGATGCCCGCGCTCCTGATCGGTGCGGCATGGCTCGCCGTCCAGCGCGGCGGCATAGGCGTGCTGCCGGCTCACTTCCCAGCTCTCGCGGCTCCAATCCTCGACGGTTCCCGCGGCGATACGCGCGCGCTCGTCGGCCGAATAGGTGTGCACCAGCGACGGCGGAGTCGAGATCGCGCGTTCGGCGAGCAGCCCGTCCCACACGCTGTGCAGGTTCAGCCGATCGGTCGAATAGATGCCGTAGTTGGTCTTCAGCCGGTTGCCGCCCAGATCACCCTTGTCCCCCGCGTGCAGCGGCATGTGCAGGTCGCCGACGAAATGGACGAGGAAAGCGAGCGCCATCACCCGCTCGCGCAGCGGCACCGAGCGATCCTTGAGCAGCGCGGCGTTGCGCGTCACTTGCGCCGACACGCAATTGCCGTCCTTGCACGCGCTTTCCAGGTCGAACGGCTGACACACGTTCACATTCTGATAGTGCCATGAATAGGCGTAGCTGAACCGCGCGCCGAGCGGCTTGATGCAATCGGCCCACACGCTTGCTTCCTCGATCGTCCCTGCCGGGCAGCTGGGCGTTTCGAGCAGCGCCTGGCGCGCGAGCAGCCGATCGATCGCCGCGCGCGTTTCCGGCGCGACGTTGCGGTAGGCGATCGCGGCGACGGTCTGGTGGCCATATTCCCACCAGGCGAAGGCGGGCGCGGGGGCGAGCAGGAGCAGTGCCGTCAGCGCGGCGAAAAGCGAACGCAACATGGCAGCGCCCTTACTCGGCCTCGCCGTAGAACGCCACTTCGGCTTCGCTGTCCGACGAAATGCGGCCGCGATACATGCCCGGGGTGGTGAAGCTCCACGACATTTCGCCGCTCGGGCCGGTCAGGATCACGCCGCCCGAACCGCCCAGCGTCTGCGTTTCGGCCAGCACCACATCGGCCGCCTCCTGCAGCGTCTCGCCGAGGAAGCGCACGCGCGCGCAGATCTCGTGCGCCACGCCCTCGCGGATGAAATACTCGCCCGCGCCCGTCGCCGAAACCGCGCAGCCGCGATCGTCGGCATAGGTGCCGGCGCCGATGATCGGCGAATCGCCGATCCGGCCCCAGCGCTTGCCAGTCAACCCGCCGGTCGAGGTGGCGGCGGCGACATGGCCTTCGCTGTCGAGCGCGACCGCGCCGACGGTGCCATATTTCAGGTCGACGTCGAACCAGTTCGCCTGCCGTGCCTTCAGCTCTTCCAGCTGGCGCAACCGCTCGGGCGTGGCAAACCAGCTGGGATCGACGATCTCGATGTCCGCATGATCGCGTGCGAACTCCTCGGCGCCCGCGCCGGACAACATCACGTGCGGGCTCTCCTCCATCACCTTGCGCGCAAGGCTGATCGGATGGCGGATCGTAGTGACGCCCGCGATCGCCCCTGCCGCGCGATTGCTGCCGTCCATGATCGAAGCATCGAGCTCGTTCTTCCCTTCCCAGGTGAACACCGCGCCGCGCGCCGAATTGAAATTGGGATCGTCCTCCAGCACGCGCACCGCCGCTTCGACTGCGTCGAGCGCGCTGCCGCCCCCGGCGAGGATCGCCGATCCGGTCGCCAGCGCCGCGTTCAGCCCGGCGGTCACGGCTTCGGCCTGTTCGGGAGTGATCCGATCCCGGGTGATCGTGCCGGCGCCGCCGTGGATCACGAGCGTCCATTCCGGGCGCTGTTCCCCCGGCGTCTGGGCATTTGCGGTAAGCGGCATCAACAACACTCCGAGCAGGACGAGGACGAGGCGCATACGGCACTCCCTGAAGAACGGGCGCCTTGGTAGCAGATCGTGGCGCCCGTGCCACCGGTTGCGCGGAGAGCGTCCTTTCGCCGCGGCCCTGGGAACGCTATATGACGAGCCACGTACCAGAGCGTTAGCGAGCAGCCCCCATGTCCGTTCGTCCCTGGCGCGATATCGCGCGCCGTCAAAGCCGCCAGATCATGGTCGGCAATGTCCCCGTCGGGGGCGATGCGCCCGTGACGGTGCAGACCATGACCAACACGGCCACCTCCGACGTGAAGGCGACGATCGACCAGATTCGCCGCTGCGAGGAAGCGGGCGCCGACATCATCCGCGTCTCGTGCCCCGATGTCGAGAGCACCAGCGCGCTCAAGCAGATCGTCCGCGCATCGCGCGTGCCGATCGTCGCCGACATCCACTTCCACTACAAGCGCGCACTCGAAGCCGCTGACGCCGGCGCGGCGTGCCTGCGCATCAACCCCGGCAACATCGGGTCCGACGCGCGAGTGCGCGAAGTGGTCGATGCGGCCAAGGCGAACGGCTGCGCGATCCGCATCGGGGTGAATGCGGGCAGCCTGGAAAAGGACCTGCTCGAGAAATACGGCGAGCCGTGCCCCGAGGCGCTGGTCGAAAGCGCGCTCGATCATATCAAGCTGCTGCAGGACCACGACTTCCAAGAGTTCAAGGTCGCCGTAAAGGCGTCCGACGTGTTCCTTGCGGTCGCCGCCTATCAGGCGCTTGCCGAAGCGGTCGATTGTCCACTGCATCTGGGCATCACCGAAGCGGGCGGATTCGTCGGCGGCACGGTCAAATCCTCGATCGGAATCGGTTCGCTGCTCTGGTTCGGCATCGGCGACACGATTCGCGTCAGCCTCTCGGCCGAGCCCGAGGAAGAAGTGCGGGTCGGATTCGAGATTCTGAAGGCACTGGGCATCCGCAATCGCGGCGTGCGGGTAGTGAGCTGCCCCAGCTGCGCCCGGCAGGGATTCGACGTGATCCGCACGGTGCAGACGCTGGAGGAACGGCTCAGCCACATTCGCACACCGATGAGCCTTTCGGTGCTCGGCTGCGTCGTCAACGGCCCCGGCGAGGCGCGCGAGACCGATATCGGCATCACCGGCGGCGGCGCGGGCAAGCACATGGTCTATCTGTCGGGCGTCACCGATCATCACGTCAGCGACGCCGACATGATCGATCACATTGTCAGGCTGGTCGAAGCCAAGGCCGCCGAGATCGAGGCGACGACCGCCGAACCGCAGGCCGCCTGAGCCTGTCCTCCCATCGCGTGCCGCGCTACAGGCGGTAGCGGAGCCGCCCCGTCCATGCCGACCGCCTCTTCCTACGCCGCCGTGGCCGATGCGCTGGTTCCCGCGGCGCTGCTCGCGGCCTGCAAATATCCGCTGCTGCTCTTTGCGTGGCGCCGAATGCGGCGCGGGGATCGTGCCGATGTAGCCCCAGCGGCCGCTACGTGGATCGGGCGAGGCGCGGCGGTGTTGGCGATCCTGCCCGGGCTGCGGCTGGTCGCGCTCGGCACGCAGGGTGGCGCGATCGCGCCCGGGCCGCTCGGGATCGGCCTTGCGATTCTGTCGCTCACTGCCGCGGCGATGCTGGCCGACGATCTGCTGGTGAGCGCGCTGCGGCGGGTGCCTTGCCTCGCTCCTCGCATGCGCGCGTGACCACCAGGCAGCCGGCGTCGCCGGTCGTCGCCTTTCTTGTCGCGACGGCGGGGATCGCGCTCTTCTCGGCGATGGACGCCGTGCTCAAAGGCCTGTCGCTGGCGATCGGCGTCTATGTGGCGCTGCTCTGGCGCAATGCCGCGGGCATCCTGTTCAGCGGTGCGCTGTGGCTGCGGCGCGGCCCGCGCTGGCCGGGCAGGGCCGCGCTGCGGCTGCATCTGCTGCGCGGGATCGTGTCGACGGTGATGGCAGTGCTGTTCTTCTGGGGCCTTGCGCGCGTGCCGATGGGGCAGGCGATCGCATTGACGCATATCGCGCCGCTGCTGGCGCTGTTCCTCGCCGCGCTGCTGCTGAAGGAGCGGATCGGGCGGCGCACGGTGTTCGCCTCGCTGGTCGCGCTGGCGGGTGTCGCGACCATCCTCTACGGTCAGACGCAGTCGCAGCTCGGCGACGCGGCGCTGCTCGGCGCGCTGGCGGTGATGGCCTCGGCGGTCTGCTATTCGTACAACATCATCCTGATGCGCCAGCAGGCGCAGGTCGCCGATCCGCTCGAGATCGCCTTGTTTCAGAGCGCGATCGTCACGCTGCTGCTCGCGCTCGCCGCGCCGTGGCTCGGCAGCGTGCCCGCGCTCGTTCACTGGCCCGCGATCCTGTTCGCGGCGGCGCTGGCCACGGCTTCGCTGCTGTTGCTCGGCTGGGCCTATGCCCGGGCCGACGCGAGCTATCTGGCGCCGACCGAATATACTGCATTCCTCTGGGCATCGTTGCTCGGCTATCTCGTCTTCGGCGAAGTGGTGTCCTTCTGGACGGTCGTCGGCGCGGTGCTGATCGTGGGGGGGTGCATCTGGGCTGCGCGAACGCCCCGCATCGCCCCTGCCACCGTGGAGACCAGCCTGTGACGATCGAACTCCGCGCCGCCGTTCCGGAGGACGTGCCGACGATCCTTCGGTTCGTGCGCGAACTGGCCGACTATGAGCGCGCGCCCGATGCCGTGAAGGCGACCGAGCCATTGCTGCACAAGGCGTTGTTTGCCGCGCCTCCCGCCGCCGAGGCGGTGATCGCGGAGCGCGGCGGAGCGCCGGTCGGCTTCGCGCTGTTCTTCCACAGTTTCTCGACCTGGGAAGGGCGGCGCGGCCTCTATCTCGAGGATCTCTATGTCACGCCCGCAGCGCGCGGCTCCGGAGTGGGGACGGCGCTGCTCCGCCATCTTGCGGGGATCGCCCGCGATCGCGACTGCGCTCGCTTCGAATGGGCGGTGCTCGATTGGAATGCGCCTGCGATCGCCTTCTATGAGTCGATGGGTGCCGAGGCGATGGACGAATGGCGCATTCGCCGCGTCTCGGGCGATGCGCTTGCGCGGCTGGCGGGGCGCTAGCCATGGCAGTCGACGAGGGGCTGGTCGAATGGGTCCGCGAGGCGCTGGCGCCGATCGGCAGCGTCTCGATGCGACGGATGATGGGCGGTGCCACGCTTTATTGCGACGGGACGATCTTCGCGATCGTCGGCGACGGCGAGCTCTGGTTCAAGGCGGATGGCGAAAGCGACGCGATTTGGGACGCCGAAGCCTGTCCGCGCTTCACCTATGCGATGGGCGTGGGCCGCACCGGCAGCATGAACTATCGCCGCGCCCCCGACGCGGTGTATGACGATGCCGATGTGATGCGCCGCTGGGCGGCGGTTGCGATCGAAGCGGGGCTGCGGGCGCCGAAAAGAAAGCCCCGCAGCCGCCCGCGCTGACGATCCAGGCCGGGCGGGAGCGAGTCCCGCCCGCTATCCCGCTCAGGCCGCCTTCGCCTGCTCGGCGCGCTCGATCGCTTCGACTACGATGCGACGCGCTTCCTCGGCGCCACCCCAGGTGCCGACGCGGACCCACTTTTCCTTTTCCAGGTCTTTATAGTGGGTGAAGAAATGCTCGATCTGCTTGAAGACGATGTCGGGCAGATCGTCCATCTCCTCCACCTTGGTGTAATAGGGGAAGGTCGAATCGACCGGCACGCAGACGAGCTTTTCGTCGCCGCCATGCTCGTCTTCCAGGTTCAGCACGGCGATCGGCCGCGCCCGTACGACGCAGCCCGGAACGAAGGGCGAGCGCGCGACGACCAGCGCGTCGAGCGGATCGCCATCAGGCGACAGTGTGTGCGGTACGAAGCCATAGTTGGCGGGGTAGCGCATCGGCGTGTGGAGGATACGATCGACGAACAGGGCGCCCGATTTCTTGTCGAACTCATACTTCACCGGCTCGCCGCCGACGGGCACTTCGATGATCACGTTCAGGCTGTGCGGCGGATTGTCGCCCACGGGCACCATGTCGATACGCATTCGCTTCCATTCCTGTCTTTTCGCTCGTCCCGGTCAGCGCGGCGCGAGCAGCCGATCGAGGCCAGCCACGCCGCTGACCGTCTTTTCGAGGCGCGGATAGCGCAGGCCATTGTGATAGTCGATGGCCACTTCACGGTAGCGTTCGCCGCTCTTGACGAGCAGCCGGATCGGCTCGGTTCCGCCCTGCGCGGCTCGAACCGCCTCGGTCAGCGCCTCGGCCGACCAGGCGTTTCCGTTCACCGCGATGATGTCGTCTGCCACGTCGAGCCCCGCCTCGAACGCGGGACTGTCCCAGATCACGGCGGAGATGCCGCCGCTGCGGCTGGTGACGAGCCCGAGCGAATAGCTGTGATCGGCGATGTTGCGGCTCGACTGATAGTTGCGGAACCACGGCGTCGGTTCGTCGGTGTAGACCAGGCGGTAGCCGTTCTCGGTAAAGCCCGCGAGCGGCGCCTGGTCGCTGGTCTGCATCAGCCGCTCGGTCAGGAATTCGGTCCAGTCGGCTTCAACCACGCCGTTCAGCGTCGCGACCACATCTTCGAAGGTGTAGGTCACTTCGCCATAGTCGCCGTCGCGACCGCTGCCGAAGAAGGCGCTGGCGAAATCATCGATCGACTTGCGACCGTTCGTCAGTTCGCGGATCTTTGCATCCGCCTCCAGCCACACCAGCAGACCCTCGTTGTAATAATCCTCGGCGCGCTGCCAGCTGGTCCAGGGCTTGGGGCGGCGCGCGGCGACGATCGGATCGTGGGTGGTGTCGATCAGCGGCCGCCAGCGGCGTCCCACGCGTGCGTCATAGGCCGCGGCGACATTGGCGAGCGCGCCGAGCACCTGATCCTTGCTCAGCATCCCGGAACGCGCGGCGAGCAAATAGCCCCAGAATTGCGTCTGGCCCTCGTACATCCACAGCAGCGTGTCGCGCATCGGCATGCGGAAGTCGGGCGTCCACAGATCCGCGCCGCGGCGATATTTGCCGTTCCAGCTGTGGACGAACTCGTGCGGCAAGAGGTCGCGGTCGCCGAGCGCATTGTCCCAGTCGCTGAAGTAATCGACTCCGACGCCGTTTTCGGAACTGCGGTGATGCTCGAGGCCGATGCCGCCCATCTCGTCGGTCAGCGCGACCAGAAACTCATATTGGTCATAGGGCTGGGTGCCGAACAGCTTGATCGCCTGATCGACCAGCCTGCGATGCGCGGCGATCATTTCGGGCGTCGCGGCTTCCAGCATCTCCGGCCGGTCGGCGAAGGCATTGAGGTCGACGCGGTCGCTCAGCTCCCACTCGCGATAATGCGCCCCGGCGAAGACCGGCGAATCGACCAGCACCTGATAGCTCGCCGTTTCGTAGGTGTAGGTAGATCCGTCGCGCGTCGCCGGAAGTCCCGACACCGCCGTCCAGCCCTCGGGATAGGTCACGGTCGCGCTGATCGGAATGCGCCGCGTGAAATAGCCCGCCGGATAGAGGCTCATCGACGGGAACTGCAGGTTCATCATGCTCGGCGCGACGACGATCCGCCCCTGGTTCGACGAAACGGCCGAAGTGAACTGGAATTCGGCGGTGATTTCCTCGACGCCCTCGGGAACGACGATGTGAAAGGCATAGACGTCGACCGCGTCGCGCACCCAGGGGATCACCGTGTCGCCCGCGCGGAAGGTGAGGCCGGTCAGCTTCTCGATCTCGCCGCGCTCGGCATGTTTTCCGGGCAGCCAGGCGGGATAGAGCAGCACCATGTGACCCGCCTGCGCCACGGGGATCGTCTCGGTCGCGCGGAAGATCCCCTGTTCCACGTCGGTCGCGTCGATCGTCAGGCGGAGCGTGCCGGGATAGTCGATGTCGCGCGCCGCCGGGATGGTGTCGACGATCGGCACCGGCTGCGGCGCCGAAAGCTGCGCGGCGGCAGGCGCGGTGGTGGCGAGCAGAAGGGCGGCGAAAGCGAGCGTGCGACGCATGGATCTGGCCTTTCGGGGAGAGGCGATGAGGATGGCGGCATCTAAGCCGCTGCACGCGGCAAGGTAAAGCCAGGCCGCTGAACAAGCTTCACAGCTTGCTTACCATTCCTGCCTACACCGCGGGTCATGTATCACGACGCAGGCCTTGCCCGGCACGCCGCCACCGATCCGCGTCCGCGGTCCGCCGTGAGCGGTGGAGTCGGCTTCGCGGGTCTGGCTGGGATGACGCTCTGGGTGGCGGTCGCGCGGCAGTACGGCCTCGACGGGCCCTATGCCGCACTGGTCAACGTCGCCGCCTGTGCAGTGCCGATGCTGCTCTGGTCGATATTCGTCGACAAGGTGCACCGCGCGCCCAGCACCGGGATCGACTGGAGCGGCGCGCGTCCGTGGCGCGAAACGCTCGATATCAGCATCACCAAGCTTGCCGGCCTGTGGCTCACCTGGGGCGGCATCGCCGTGATCTACGCCGTCTGCCGCTTCTATTGGGAGGGCGGCTTTCCCTTCGCCATGTGGTGCTTCCAGATGGCGGCGCCGGGGCTGTTCCTGCTCTCGATCCCCTATGTGCTGTGGATCGACCGGCGGCTTGTGGATCCGAAGGACGGCGCCTGGGCGCTGGGTGCCTGGCTGATGGGATCGAAGGAGCCGGTCGATGGGGCGGCGATCGCCAATCACCTGCGCAGCTGGGCGGTAAAGGGGTTCTTCCTCGCCTTCATGCTGGCGATCGTACCGCCCGGCTTCGGCGATTTCGTCCGCTGGGACATGAGCGGGCTCTGGTCCGATCCGGTGGCGCTCGCCAACTGGCTCATCACCTTCATGTTCGTGATCGACGTGGCGTTCGCGACCGCGGGCTATATCCTCACTTTCCGCCCGCTCGACAGCCATATCCGCAGCGCCAACCCGTTCGCCGCCGCCTGGGCGGCCGCGCTGATCTGCTATCCGCCCTTCATCCTGATGGGCGAGGGCGGGCCGCTCGACTATCATCCCGGCACCGCCGACTGGACGCACTGGTATGCCGGGCACGACTGGCTGCTGGCCGCGAACGGCGCGATCCTCGTCGGACTGACGGCGGTCTATGCCTGGGCGACCGTCGCCTTCGGCATCCGCTTCTCCAACCTCACCCACCGCGGCATCCTCACCCACGGGCCGTATCGCTTCACACGCCATCCGGCCTATCTTTCGAAGAATCTCTTCTGGTGGTTCGCGACGATTCCGATGTTCACCACCGGAAGCTGGACCGATGCGGTGCGCGCGACCGTGCTGATGGCCGTGGTCGCCGGCGTCTATTACTGGCGCGCCAAGACCGAGGAGCGGCATCTGAGCCTCGATCCGGCCTATCGCGACTATAGCGCCTGGATGGAGCGCAACGGTCCTGTCCCGCGCTTCTTCGCGGCGGTTACGGGTCGGCGGAGCGTGGAGGGCTGAGCGCGCACGCCGCGCGCTAGAATTTCGTCTCGCGATAGATGCAGCAGACGTCGCCGTTCCACTCGCCGGCGAACTTGTCGAGCAGCGTCTGCGCGGGCACCTTGCCGCTGCGCACGATCTCGCGCAGCGGATCGAGGAAACCGGTCTCGTTATCGCCCGAGGCATTGAGCCGGGCGCGTGCGGCCAGTCCGGCGCCCGCAATGTCGAGCACGTCGCCGGCGATGTCGCGCAAGGTGCCGCCACCGGGCAGCGGCGCATCGAGCGCCAGCCTGGGCACGGCGCTGCGCAGCGCCTCGCGCTCGTCCATCGTCCAGTGCTTCACCAGATCCCAGGCGGCGTCGAGCGCCCCCTGATCGTAGAGCAGCCCCACCCACAGCGCGGGCAGTGCGCAGATCCGGCCCCAGGGGCCCCCGTCGGCGCCGCGCATCTCGAGGAAGGTCTTGAGCCGCACTTCGGGAAAGGCAGTCGAGAGGTGATCCGCCCAATCGTCCATCGTCGGCTTTTCGCCGGGGAGCACGGCAAGCTCGCCCTTCAGAAAGTCGCGGAAACTCAGCCCAGCGGCGTCGATGTACCGACCGTCGCGATAAACGAAGTACATCGGCACATCGAGCGCATAGTCGGCATAGCGCTCGTATCCGAAGCCGTCCTCGAACACGAAGGGCAGCATGCCGGTGCGGTGCGGATCGGTGTCCGACCAGATATGGCTGCGGAAGCTGAGGAAGCCGTTGGGCTTGCGCTCGGTGAAGGGCGAATTGGCGAACAGCGCGGTCGCCAGCGGCTGGAGCGCCAGCCCAACGCGAAACTTCTGCGCCATGTCGGCTTCGCTCGAATAATCGAGGTTCACCTGGATGGTGCAGGTGCGCAGCATCATGTCGAGCCCGAGCGTTCCCACGCGCGGCATGTGGCTCGCCATGATGCCGTAGCGGCCCTTGGGCATCATCGGCAGGTCGGCGCGCGCCTTGTCGGGCCACATGCCGAGCCCGAGGAAACCCAGCCCCAGCTTCTCGCCCACCGCCTTCACTTGCTTCAGGTGCCGGTCGGCCTCGGCGCAGGTCTGGTGGAGATTGTCGAGTGGTGCGCCCGAAAGCTCTAGCTGGCCCGCCGGCTCGAGGCTCACCGTCCCGTCGGGTCCGGAAAGCGCGATCACCTTGCCGCCTTCCTCGACCGGCTGCCAGCCGAACTCGGTCAGCGCCAGCAGCAGGTCGCGGATGCCACCCGGCTCGTCATAGCTCGGCGCATGCAGATCGCCGGTCGAATAGACGAATTTCTCGTGCTCGGTGCCGATCCGCCAGCGGTCCTTCGGCTTTTCGCCCCCGGCGAAATAGTCGATGAGCTGCGACCGGTGCTCGATCACCGGTGCGTTGCTGTCCGAAACGGTCTTGGTGCTCATGGCGCGCCTTTAGGCCCGAAGCGAGAGCGGCGCCATATCGAATCGGGGGGGGGCGGTGAACCGCTACCAGTCGCCCGCCGCACCCATCCACAGTGCCACTGACGCCGCCGCGGCCGTGTCGGCGCGCAGGATGCGCGGGCCGAGTGCGATCCCCACCGCCTGCGGCAGCGCCCGGATCGCGGCGCGTTCGGCATCGTCGAAGCCGCCCTCCGGCCCGATCAGGATCGCCGCCGGCCCGGCATGCGCGCGCATCGATTCCAGGGCGGGCTCGCCGCCCGCCTCGTCGGCGAAGAACAGCGTGCGTTCCTCGGGCCAGTCGCGCAGCAACTCGGCGAGCGTCGCCGGCTTCGCCAGTTCGGGCAGCGCGGTGCGCCCGCATTGCTCGGCGGCCTCCACCATATGCGCGTGCAGCCGCTTCATGTTCAGCCGGTCGACGACGGTGCGGCGCGTGATCACCGGCTGGAAGCGGGCGACGCCCAGCTCGCACGCCTTTTCGGCCATCCAGTCGATCCGGCCCTTCTTGATCGGCGCCACGCACAGCCACAGGTCTGGCACCGGTTCGCGCGGCGCCAGCTGCCGCGTGACTTCCAGCGTCAGATCGCGCTTGCGCACGTCGCGCGCGATCCCCAGCCACTCGCCCGTTGCGTCGTCGAACAGGCGGACGGCCTCGTCCGGCTTCAGCCGCATCACCGAAATGAGGTAGTGCGCCTGCGTCTCCTCGATCCGCAGCATCTGCCCGGCGGCGAGCGGGCTCTCGAGATAGAGGCGCGGCGTGGAGTCCGGCGGCCAGGCGGGTGTCGCGGTCATGCCGCGCTTCTAGCGCTGGTCCGTTCGGGGCGACACCCCCGCAGCGCGGCCAAGGCGGCTCCGCGGATTTCGGCCCCCTCACGTTGGTCTTCCGCTCGCGAAGAAAGGGGCGCCCGTGGCAGGCGCCCCTTTCCCTCGACCGCTGGGATGGGTCAGGCGATGTCCTCGGGCACCTTCTTCGTCCGTCCCGCGCCAGGGCCGGCGGCCAGATCGGCGCCGGTCGTCGGGTTGCCGTCGGGATTCGATTTGGTGCGGGTGGCGAGCTGCGCCAGCGCGCTCTTCTGCTCGCCCTTGAGCTCGACCGTCGGCAGGCCGCTGCCGCCATCGGCGGGCAGGGTGTTGGTGAGGTCGTCGATCCGCTCCCATTCGTCGCCGCTGTTCCAGGGGCCGGTCGCGTCGCCTTCACCCTGCGAGGTGTTCACATAGGTGCTGGCATATTTCTCGACGCCCGGCAGCTTGCCCGGCGGGAAATTGTCCTCGATCGCGAACAGCGCCTTCTCGAAGGATTTCTGATGCGCGATCTCCCGCGTCATCAGGAACTTCAGCGCGTCCTGCACCCCGACATCGTCGGTGACGTTGATCAGCCGCTCATAGACGATCTTGGCGCGTGCCTCGGCCGCGATGTTCGAGCGCAGGTCGACCGTAGGTTCGCCGCGGCTGTCGACATAGGCGCCCGACCACGGCACGCCCGCCGAGTTCGTCAGCGAAGGTCCGCCGCCATAGAGGATCGCCTGAGTCGCGTCCGCGCTGCCGTTGTTGATCTTCATGTACAGCTCGGCCTCCTCCATCGCGCCTTCGCTGATGTCGGCCTTGGTGCCCTTGTTCAGCATCGCGACGATCGATCCGATCACCTCGAGATGGCTCAGCTCCTCGGTCGCGATGTCGAGCAGCATGTCCTTGCGGCCGGGATCCTCGTCCGCCAGTCCTTGCGTGAAATAGCGCATCGCCGCAGCCAGCTCGCCGTCGGGGCCGCCGAACTGTTCGAGCATCAGCTTGGCGAGTCCCGGATTGGGCTCGGCAACGCGCACCGTATATTGCAGCTTCTTGTTGTGCATGAACATGATCGTGTCTCCTCGGTCCCGGCTTGCTGGGTGGCTGAAGAGGAAACGGAGCAACGAAGCGGCTGTTGCCGATCGTGAGCGTTCATCGATTTTTTCCACGAATTACATGGGTTAGTCGAATCGCAGCTTCGATGGCCGAGAGCGGCTCATTGCGGGATCATCTACATTCAAGCCTCTCTATCATTTCGCGATAACTGATTGAGTGCGTCGATAAGTGACTCCGGGCTTGAACCTGCGCGACGGCGCGGGCAGGTGCCGGTGATGGACCTCGACGCGCTGCTTCACCATTATTTCGGTCCCGGCGGGATCGAGCGTGCCGATCCCGCCACGATCGAGACGGGAATCGAGCGGCTGCGCACCGACTTCGCCGTCGAGCGCGATACCGGCCGCCGCTTCGCGCTCTGGGCGCTGCTGCACGCCTTGGGCCAGGCGCCGGACCCCGACGCCGCCTTCGACGATCCGGAGGTGGCCCGCGCCGCGCGCGACTATGCCTGGGCCGCATCGAACGCCGCGGACAAGCTCGAATGACCGCACCCGATCCGGCAGTTCCGGATACCGAGCATCGCGGGTTGGTCGGGATGCTGCCGGCTCGCCTGCGTCCCTATGCCCTGCTCGCGCGCTTCGACCGGCCGATCGGCTGGTGGCTGCTCTACTGGCCCGGCGCCTGGGCGATCTGCCTGTCGGGCCGCGCGGTCGAGCGTTGGGACATGCTGCTCTGGTTTCTGCTCGGCGCGATCGCGATGCGCGGCGCGGGCTGCACCTACAACGACATCGTCGATCGCGACCTCGACCGTCAGGTGGCGCGTACCGCGAGCCGCCCGCTGGCGAGCGGCGCCGTCTCGCTCCGGGCTGCGTGGGCATGGCTGTTGGTGCAGTGCCTCGTCGGCCTGCTCGTGCTGGTGCAGCTGCGTCCGGCCGCGGCGCTCGTCGCGCTCGCCAGTCTCGCCCCGGTCGCCGCCTATCCGTTCATGAAGCGGATCACCTGGTGGCCGCAGGCGTGGCTGGGCCTCGTCTTTTCCTGGGCGGCGCTGGTCGGCTGGGTGGAGATGGACACGGGGCTGCTCACGCCGATGGCGTGGCTCTATGCCGGCTGCGTGCTCTGGGTGATCGGCTACGACACCATCTATGCGGTGCAGGATCTGGAGGATGATGCGCTGGTCGGCGTCCGCTCGTCCGCGCGCGCCATGGGCCGCCATGTCCGGCTCGGCGTCGCACTCTGCTACGCCGGTGCGCTCACGCTCTGGAGCGCGGCGATCTGGACGGTCCGGCCGGACGCGCTTGCGCTGGTGGCGCTCCTCCCGATGGCGCTGCACCTCGGCTGGCAGGTGGCGACGCTGCGGCCGCGCGACGGGGCGAACGCGCTCGTGCGCTTCCGTTCGAATCGCAATGCGGGAGTGCTGATGGCGGCCGCCTGCTTCGTCGTCGGCACCAGCTCGCTTTGACCCGGCCCGCTTTGACCTTGCGCGACCGCGATCCTAAGTCGCGTCGATGTTGACCACCGATCAGGCGCGCGACCGCGTCCAGGATATCGTCCAGCGTGCGCTCGCCGCCGGCGCGGATGCCGCGGATGCCGTGTTCGCCGCAGACAATGCGCTTTCCGTCTCGGTCCGGATGGGCGCGCTCGAAGCCGTCGATCGCTCGGAGAGCGAGGAATTGGGCCTGCGCGTCTTCGTGGGCCGCCGCTCGGCGAGCGTTGCCACCTCCGAACTCGCCTCCGACGAACTCGACACGCTGGTCTCGCGTGCGCTGGCGATGGCGCGCGAGGCGCCCGAGGACCGCTGGGCGGGTCTCGCGCCCGAGGAGCGGTTGCTCCACGGCACGCCGCCGCTGCTCGATCTCGACGACGGCGCGAACGTCGATCCGCAGACGCTGCGCGACCGCGCGCTGGAAGCCGAAGACGCCGCGCGTGCCGTTGCGGGCGTCACCAACAGCGAGGGCGGCAGCGCCGGCGCCTCGCGCAGCGTGATGGCGCTCGCGACCAGCCACGGCTTCGCCGGCGCCTATTCGGTCAGCAGCCACGGCATTTCGGCAAGTGTTCTGGCGGGAACCGGCAGCGGCATGGAGCGCGACCATGCGCACCATTCTGCGCGGCACGCCACGCTGCTCGAATCCCCCGCGACGATCGGCCGCCGCGCCGGCGAGCGCGCCGTGGCCAGGCTGAATCCGGCGCGCGTGCCGAGCGGCGCGATGCCCGTGGTGTTCGATCCGCGCGTCGCAGGCAGTCTGCTCGGGCATTTCGTTTCGGCGATCGCGGGCGGCGCGATCACGCGCAAATCGAGCTTCCTCCTCGATGCGATGGGGCGGCAGGTGTTCGCCAAAGGCATCCGCATCGTCGACGATCCGCACCGTCCGCGCGGGCTGCGTAGCCGCGGCTTCGATGGCGAAGGGCTCCCGGTGCAGCCGCTCGCGCTTGTCGAGGACGGTGTGCTGCAGAGCTGGCTGCTCGACAGCGCCGCCGCGCGCCAGCTCGATCTCGAACCCACCGGCCATGCGGCGCGTGGGATCGGCGGCGGGCCAGGCGTGTCGGCCAGCAATCTCTACATGGAGGCGGGCAACGTCCCCCCCCAGACGCTGATTGCCGACATCGCGCGCGGCGTTCTCGTCACCGAACTGATCGGCCAGGGCGTCAACGGCGTGACCGGCGACTATAGCCGTGGCGCCGCCGGTTTCCTGATCGAAGCCGGCGAGATCACGCGGCCGGTGTCGGAAATCACCATCGCCGGCAATCTCGCCGCCATGTATCGCGCGCTCGTTCCCGCCAACGATCTCGAATTCCGCTACGGCGTCAACGCGCCGACGCTGCGGGTCGACGGCATGACGGTGGCCGGTGACTGAGACTCTCGCCGATGCGGTGACAGCGATCGCCGCCGATGCCGGGCGCGTGGCGATGGCGCGCTTCGGCACCGACTTCAAGCGTTGGGAAAAATCCCCCGGCAATCCGGTCTGCGAAGTCGATCTCGAGCTCGATGCGATGCTCCGCGAGCGGCTGGGTGCCTTGCTGCCCGAGGCGGGGTGGCTGTCGGAAGAGACGGTCGACAATGCCGACCGGCTGGGCGCCACCAGAGCGTGGGTGGTCGATCCGATCGACGGCACGCGCGACTATCTTCGCGGGCGCAAGGGCTGGGCGGTGTCGATCGCGCTGGTCGAGCACGGGCGCCCGGTGATCGGCATCCTGGAAGCGCCGGCGCGCGGCGAGCGCTGGCGTGCCGAGGCGGGCAAGGGTGCCTATCGCAATGCCGACCGGCTGCGCGTGCACGATCGCGCCGAGCTTGTTGGCGCCCGCGTCCCCGCGAACGATCTCGCCAAGGCGGATCGGCTGTTCGAGCGCGTGCACCAGCCCAATTCGATCGCGCTGCGGATGGCGATGGTCGCCGCGGGCGAGGCCGATCTCGTCGCTACGGTCCGCTGGGGCCACGAATGGGATATCGCCGCCGCGACTCTGCTCGCCTCGGAAGCCGGCGCGGTGGTGAGCGACGCGACCGGGGCTCCGATCGGCTTCAACAGCCCGCGTGGCGACGCCTATGGCGTGCTGGTCGCCGCTCCAGGCATCCACGCCGCCGCCGTCGAGCATGTCCGTGAGCGCGCGGCGGCAGGGATGAAGCGCTGATGTATCAGGCGCTGCCGATCCCGTCGTCTTCGCGATAGCGGATCTGGAGATAGCGGCCGCGCGTGGCGAGCAGGTCGAGGTCGCCCTGCGCCAGCTGGTGCGACATCTGCCCGATCTCCTCGTCGATCAGCTTCAGTCCGTCCTCGAGCTGCTGGTCGGGCGTGCGCCCGTTCCGCTCCACCGTGCGCAGCGGTTCGGGGACGCGTTCATAGCCCTTCACCAGCTCGGGCAGCTGCTCGCCGATCAGCTTGCGCACTTCGGCCGCCGCTGGCTCGCGCTCGTCCAGCGTGGCGAGCTGCGGTGCCAGCGTTTCCAGCCGCACTCCGATCGAATCGACCAGCGTGCGCGCTGGCGCGGGCAGGGCGGGGCGCTGGCGGACGAGCCATTCCTCGGTCGTGGCTGGCAGCGCCTTCAGCGGCACTTGCCCCAGCGTCTCGGCGGTCGGCTCGGGGGAGAGGGGGAAAATCGCCAGAGCCAGCGTGGCCGCGATCAGCAGCGCCATCACGATCAGCGCGCCTCCCATGCCGAGCGGCACGAACCAGCCGATGCCCAGCGCCGCGACGATGATCGCCACGTCGGCCGCCGCGATCCGTCCGATGCGGCGGAGTATCTCGGCCTCGCGCCGGCGTCGCGCACGCTGTTCGAGCGGTCCGACCCGTCGGTCGACCCGGGCGAGCGTCTGATTGGCGCGGGCGAGTTCGCGGTCGACGTCGGTCACCTTGGATGCCTCTCGGATTGCCGTTCGTCCCGAGCGCAGTCGAGGGACGTGCCGCAGGCGCTCCGCAATCGTGTCTCGACTGCGCTCGACACGAAGGGAAGGGGAAGCGTTGTATTGCGCTGCCGGGTCACATCGCCTCCAGCTTGAACGTCTCGCCCGGGCCGCTCACGGCATTCTGCTGTGCGCCTTCCGCCCGGGCGATATAGCCTTTCGACTTCTCGACTTCGCCCGACAGCGCCGTGACGGTCGTCTTCATCGAATCGAGCGCCTTGAGCTTGAACGTGTCGATCGAATCCATCGTGTCGTAGATGTTCTGGAATGCACGCTGCAGCGTCTCGAGCGGGATGGTGCTGCTTGCCGCCTGCTCATGGATTCGCGCCGTCTGGTTCTTGAGCAGGTTGCCGGTCGAATCGATGATGTTCGCCGTCGTCGTGTTCAGCGCAGTGATCTGTTCGAGCACCAGCCGCTGGTTGGTCAGCGCCTGGGCGACGGTCACTGCGGTGCGCAGCGCCGAGACGGTGGTGGTCGAGGCGCGATCGACGCCCTTCACCAGCTCGACATTGTTCTTCTTGACCAGGTCGAGCGCCAGATAGCCCTGCACCGTAACCGCCATCTGCGTCAGCAGGTCCTGAGTGCGCTGGCGGACATAGAACAGCGCGGTCTCGCGGATCGCCTTCGCCTTGGCGGGATCGCTGTGGTCGAGCTCGTTGGCCTTGTCCTCCAGCTTGGCGTCCATCTCCTTGGAGAGATAGATCATCTGCTCGAGCCGCCCCATCGCGTTCCACAGGTTCGCGCGCTCGGTGTCGATCGCCGCATTGTCCATCAGCAGCTCGTCCTTGCCCGATTGGAGCCGCTTCAGGATCGCCGCGATGTGAGTCTGCGAGCTTTTGTAGCTGTCGAAATAATTGCGCAGCTTGTTGCCGAAGGGGAGAATGCCGAACAGCTTCTTGGGCTGCATCAGATTGCCGCGCTTGCCCGGATCGAGGTCCTCGATCGTGCGGCGCAGCTCGGCGAGGTCGGTGCCGACGCCCTCGTCCTTGTCCATCGCGCGCACCGGCCGGTCGAGGAAGCGGTTCGACTGGCCCGCCGCCTCGCGAATCTCCTTCTGGCCCATCGCCGTGATGGCATCGACTCGCTTGCCGAATTCGGGCGAGTTCACGTCCTGCGCCACCAGATCATCGATGAAGCTTTCGACGCGGCTTTGCAGTTCGCCCTTCTTGCTGTCGTCGACCGGGACCAGTCCAGCCGCCTTTTCGGGAGTGACCGGCGCCACCGGATCGGGCGGGGTCAGCACCAGGTCCTGCTCTGCCGTCGCCGTCTGGGTCGCCATCGTTCCAGCCTCCAAATTGTCCTGCCCCTGATGCCGGGGTTCGGTGCCACCTTCAAGTGTATGATGTAGCTATCACACCTTGTGATGCAACCCGAGCGGTGCGTGCCCTTTCGCCGCAGCGCAAAATCGGGTAAGCGCGCGCCCGAACCTCATTCCCGGGAAAACGCATGAACCTCCGCAACGTGGCGATCATCGCCCACGTCGACCACGGCAAGACAACGCTCGTCGACCAGCTCTTCCGCCAGTCCGGCACCTTCCGCGACAATCAGCGCGTCGAAGAGCGCGCAATGGACTCGAACGATCTCGAGAAGGAGCGCGGGATCACGATTCTCGCCAAGCCCACCTCGATCGTGTGGAAGTCGCCGGCAGGCGAGGAGACTCGCATCAACATCGTCGACACGCCCGGCCACGCCGATTTCGGCGGCGAGGTGGAGCGCATCCTTAGCATGGTCGACGGCGTCATCCTGCTGGTCGACGCGGCCGAAGGCGCGATGCCGCAGACCAAGTTCGTTACCGGCAAGGCGCTGGCGCTCGGCCTCCGGCCCATCGTGGTGGTCAACAAGATCGACCGGTCGGACGCGCGCGCGCAGGAAGTGCTCGACGAGGTGTTCGACCTGTTCGTCAGCCTCGAGGCCAATGACGAGCAGCTCGACTTCCCGGTGCTCTTCGCCTCGGGCCGCAACGGCTATGCCGGCAACAGCCCCGACATCCGCGAAGGCACGCTGACGCCGATGTTCGAGAAGATCGTCGAGCATGTCCCGCCGCCGGCGCTCGACCAGGACGCGCCCTTCACTTTCCTGGTGACGCTGCTCGATCGCGACAATTTCCTCGGCCGCATTCTCACCGGCCGCGTCCAGTCGGGCGTGGTCAAGGTGAACCAGCCGATCCACGCGATGGACATGGACGGCAAGATCATCGAAACCGGCCGCGCGTCCAAGCTGATGAGCTTCCAGGGGCTCGAGCGCGTTCCGGTCGAAGAGGCGCGGGCAGGCGACATCATTTCGATGGCCGGCCTCGAAATCGCGACGGTCGCCAACACCATCGCCGACGTGTCCGTCAGCGAGCCGATCCAGGCGCAGCCGATCGATCCGCCGACGCTGTCGATGCGCTTCGCCGTCAACGACTCGCCGATGGCCGGGCGCGAGGGCAGCAAGGTCACCTCGCGCATGATCCGCGACCGCCTGCTGCGCGAAGCCGAATCGAACGTCGCGATCAAGGTGACCGAGGCCGCCGACAAGGACAGTTTCGAAGTCGCCGGCCGCGGCGAGCTTCAGCTCGGCGTGCTGATCGAGACGATGCGCCGCGAGGGGTTCGAGCTCGGCATCAGCCGTCCGCGCGTGCTCTTCCGCGAAGGCGAGAACGGCCGCGAGGAGCCGTATGAGACGGTCGTCATCGACGTCGACGACGAGCATTCGGGCACGGTCGTCGAGAAGATGAACCTGCGCAAGGCCGAGATGACCGACATGCGTCCCTCGGGCGGCGGCAAGACGCGCATCACCTTCTCGGCCCCCTCGCGCGGCCTGATCGGCTATCACGGCGAGTTCCTGTCGGATACGCGCGGCACCGGCATCATGAACCGGCTGTTCGAGAAGTACGGGCCGTACAAGGGCACGATCGAGGGCCGCAAGAACGGCGTGCTGATCTCCAATGGCACGGGCGAGGCGAATGCCTATTCGCTCAACTCGCTCGAGGATCGCGGCATCCTGTTCGTCGGCCATGGCGAGGCGCTCTACGAGGGCATGATCATCGGCGAGAACGCCAAGACGGAAGACCTCGAGGTCAATCCGATGAAGGCGAAGCAGCTGACCAACATCCGCTCTTCGGGCAAGGACGATGCGATCCGCCTCACCCCGCCCAAGAAGATGACACTCGAACAGGCGATCGCCTATATCGACGACGACGAGATGGTCGAAGTCACGCCCAAGACGATCCGCCTGCGCAAGCGCCACCTCGATCCGCACGAGCGCAAGCGCGCCAGCCGCGCCAAGCACGCGGCCTGAGCTCGGCACAAGGAACACGCCGCTCCGGACCCTCCGGGGCGACGTTTTTCGTTGCCGCCGCGCCCGCCGGTCAGTCGCGGGCCAGCTTCAGGATCACGTCCCATTCGTCCGCGCTGACCGGCGCCACCGAGAGGCGCGACTGGCGCAGGATCGCCATGTCGGCCAGCCGGGGTTCGGCCTTGAACTCGGCAAGCGTGACCAGCCGGGGCAGGGGCTCGAGCGGCCTCACTTCCACCGATACCCAGTTTCCCTCCGCGCCGTCCTTGCGCGCCGCGCGGCTGACTTCCATCACGCCCACGACTCCGCGTTCCTTGCCCGAATGATAGAAGAACGCCCGATCGCCCACCGCCATCTTCCGCAGGTGATTGGCGGCGGCATGATTTCGCACGCCGGTCCACTCGGTCGCGCCGTCGCGGATCAGATCGTTCCAGCCATATTCCTCGGGCTCGGATTTCATCAGCCAGTGTCGCATCGCTTCTTTCCTCCTCCGCCCGCGCCCTTCTAGCATCGGCGATCGGCGACGGGGCTGGAATTCCTTCGCGGCTTGCGGCAGGAGCGCGGCCATGAGCGATACACCCCCCGACCGGCTCTCGGTCAATCCGCGCAGTCCCCATTTCGATCAGGCGGCGCTGGAGCGCGGCATCGGCATCCGTTTCAAGGATGTCGAGCGCAAGGACGTCGAGGAATATTGCATTTCCGAAGGCTGGATTCGCGTTCAGCTGGGCAAGAAGGTCGATCGCAAGGGCCAGCCGCTCACGATCAAGCTCACTGGCCCGGTCGAGGCGTGGTACCAGAGCGGAAACGACGCCGACGCATCCGATGGGGACGCGCCGGCGGCGGACTGAGGGGCTGCGGTCAGCCAGGCCAGGCGAGGATCGCGGCCAGCGCGACCACGGTGCACAGCAGCAGTTCGGACGGAAGCCGCAGGTCGATCCGGATACGCATCACTGCTCCTCCGGTTCGAAATCGAGCAGGTCGCCCGGCTTGCATCCCAGCTCGGCGCAGATCGCCTCCAGAGTGGAGAAGCGCATCGCCTTGGCCTTGCCGGTCTTGAGGATCGACAGGTTGGCCAGCGTGATGCCCACGCGGTCGGAAAGTTCGGACAAAGTCATCCGCCGCTCGTGCAGCAGCTCGTCCAGGCGCACGATGATCGGCATCAGACGGTTCCTTCCAGATCGGAGCGCAGGGCGGCGCCGTGCTGAAACACGCGGGCAAGGATGAAGAGGACGAGCACGCCGAGCAGTGCGGTGATCGAGAGCCCTTCGTCGAAGGTCACATATTCGACGAACCGGCCGATCCAGTCGGAATAGAGTTCCAGCGCAAAGGCACCGAGCTGCATCGCCAGCAGCAGCCACGCCATTTCGCGCAGCCGCCGGGCATTGTCCGGCGTGAAGGGGTCGCCGCGCCCGACCGTCGCGATGATCCGGTGCAGCGACTGGAGGAACAGGACGAACAGGCCGAGCAGCACCGCGCCGCCCAGCAAGCCGCCGATCACGAACCAGCGAAAGCGCGCGACGTCGATGCCCGGGTTCGCGCCGAGTTCCTTGAGCAGCCAGCTCGGATCGACGCCGACGACGAGCGTCGCCACGCCGATCGCGAGTGCTGCGATTCCGAGCACCACCTGCAGAACGCGAATCACAATTCGCGCCGTCTTCAGCATCCAGTCGTCGTTTATACCTGGGGCAAACATCACATCGCTCCTCGATAAATCAATTATCGAAAAACGATATACATCACCTTGATGTCGCTGCCAAGCGGTTTATCGATAGTCGATATATCGCCGGCCCCGTGACTCAGTGAACGCTGGCGCTCCCGGTCCACTGCCGCTCGATTCGCGCCTCCTCGACGCTAAACTGTGCGGTGCTTTCGGTCAGCGCCTGCACCTGGCCCAGCAGCTCCCGCGCAGCGGCAGAGGTCTGCTCGACCATTGCCGCGTCCTGCTGGGCGCCGATCTCCATCTCGCCGATCGCCGAGCGGATTTCACGGATCGCCTGCGCCTGCGCCTGATTCTCGCCGGCAGTCGTGCTCAGCAGCGCATGCACCTTCTCCACGGTCTCGGCGATCGCGGTCAGCGCGCTATCGACTTCCTCGACGGCGCCGACGGCTCCGGCGACTTCGTCCTGCGTCACGGTCAGCTGCTCGCGCGCGCGCTTGGCCTCTTCCTCCGCGCGCATCGCCAGCGCCGAAACCAGATCGGCGACGACGGCGAAACCGCGGCCCGCTTCGCCTGCTCGGCCCGCCTCGACCGCGGCGTTCATCGCCAGGACGCGCGTCTGGAAAGCGATCTTGTCGAGCCCCTCGATCACATCGTCGATGCCCTCGGCGCTCTGGCGCACCCGGCCCATTGTCTCGACGGCATGAAGCGCCCTCGCGCGGCCGCTCTCGACGCTGCCCGTCGCCGCGTCGGCGCAGGCGAGCGATCCTTCTGCGGTCTGCGCCAGCGCCTGCAGTCGCTCGTCGATGCTTGCCACCGCGACCGAAGTCTCCTCAAGATTCGCAGCGGTGCGCTCGATGCGGCGCGCCTGCTGCTCGGCGGCATTGGCGATCTCGGTCGATCCGGTGCCGATCTGCCGTGCGCCTTCGCCGACGCTGCCGATCAGCTGGCGCAGCGACTGGGCGGTAGCGTTGCAATTCGCCTTGAGCGCGGCATAGGCTGCGGGGAAGCTCTCGCGGATCTCGCGCGTCAGATCGCCGCGCGCCATCGCCTCCAGGCTGCCGCTCACGCTTGCCACCACCCGCTCGAGTTCGGCGGCGCGTTCGGCGCGTTCGGCCTGCGCAGCCGCATCCGCTGCGATTCGCGCATCGGCTTCCTGCGACACCTTGGCGAGCAGACCCACGATGCTCTGCGCGAGCAGGACGAGCGCGCCCGTCTCGACGATCAGCACCACCGCGTGGAGCAGGATGCGGCCGATGCCGCCACCGCCCAGGAATACCCATTCGGGCACGAGCATGCCGAGCAGCAGATGGTGCACCGCCACGACCGCCGCGCCGCCCACCAGCGCGCGCCAGTCGCACAGCAGCGCGGTCACCGCCAGCGCGGCGAAGAAGATCATGTGCAGGTCCACCTGCCACGCCGCACCTTCGAAGACGTAGAGCATCAGCGCCGGCTGGGCGACGACGGTCATCGTCGCGATCAGCCGCGCGTTCGCGTCGAACGCGCCGCGCAGCGCCAGTAGAACGGGGTAGATCGGCAGCACGAACGCCAGGATCACGGGCAGCGCCCCTTGCGCGAATCCGCTGCTGGCGGATCCGGCGGCAGTCGCGAGCGCAAGCGCGACCATGATGGCCGCGATCGTGCGCATGCCGAGCAGGCGCAGATGGTCGAGCGAAAGTGCGTTGGTCATGCCGGTTTCTCTGATGAGCCCGAACAGCCGGGCAGATTGGTGTTGAGGAGCAGCGCGCCGTGGCGCAGCGCGCCGGGGAGCAGCGCGGCGCGCGCGCCCTCGACGATCAGGCTGCCGGCGAACGGGCCGGAATCGACCGGCTTGGCGCCGCCGGCGCTCGCCCAGGCGGCGACCCTGCTGGCGTCCGTCGTGCCAAGAGGAACGATCAGGATGCGGCCTTGGGCGGGCGGGAGAAAGGCCAGGCCTCCCGCAAGCGCGAGCAGCACCGCCTGGAGGACAACAAAGCCCTTGCGGCGCCGTGCGGGCGGAACGGTCGAGACGGAGGTCGTGCGCATTAAGCCCATTATAGAATGAGCAAAATCCCCGCGGGCGGCTCCGCAGTCCTACGGGTACTGGTGATCGCCGCGCGCGGGACGGGCTTTTGCGCAGCCCGTCACGAGCGCCCGGCCGGGTGCCACGGCACCCCGTCTAGCGTCACCGGACGATCAGTGAACGAAGCGCGCCACCACGTCGCGATAGCTGCGGCTCACCTTCACCTGCGCGCCCGAATCGAGCACCAGGAAGCACTCACCGTTGGTGTGCGGCTTCACCTGGCGAACGAGGTCGAGGTTGACGATCGTCGAGCGGTGGACGCGTTGGAACCGGCGCGGATCGAGCCGCTTCTCGAGATCCTTCATCGTTTCGCGCAGGATCAGCGTGTTGTCGCCGGTGTAGATGCACATATAGTCGCCGGCGGCGTCGATCCGCTCGATCGTGTCGACGTCGACGCGGAAGATCTGGCCGCGATCCTTGATATTGATGAGCTTTTCGAACCGGTTGGCGGCCATGCCGTCGCCGCCTTCGCCCAGCGTCTCGGCGGCTTCGGGCGCCACTTCGGCGAGCACGCCCTTCAGCTTCTCGATCTCCTCGACGCCGCGCCGCTCGGAAAGCCGCTGGCGAACGCGCTGGAGCGTGTCGGCAAGCCGCGATTCCTCGACCGGCTTCATCAGATAGTCCATCGCCTGCGCCTCGAACGCGCGGATCGCATGGTCCGAATAGGCAGTGACGAAGACGAACAGCGGCGGCTCGACTTCCATCAGCCCCTGGACCACGGAAAACCCGTCGAAGCCCGGCATCTGGATGTCGAGGAAGACCAGATCGGGCTTGTGGGTCTTGATCGAACGAATCGCCTCGCGGCCGTTCACGCAGGTGTCGACGATCTCGACATCCTCATGGGCCTGCAGCCGCAGCTCCAGCCCCTGGATGGCGAGCGGCTCGTCGTCGACGAGGATGGTTCGGATGGTCATGCTGCCTCTCGTGTAGGTTCCTCGAACTGGAACGGGATCTCGATCTCAACGCGGAAGCCGCCTCCCGGGTTCGATCGGGTTTCGAACCGGTGGTCCGGTCCGAATGCCTGCGCCAGCCGTTCGCGGATGTTCGCAAGCCCCACTCCGGTCGACAGCGTCGGCCGCAAACGCGGCTCGATCAATCCCGGGCCGGTGTCGGATACGGTGATATGAACGCGTTCTCCGGCGAGTCGCGTCGTCACGGTGATGTCGGCGCCTTCCTCCTTGGGCGTGACTGCATATTTGATCGCATTCTCGACCAGCGGCTGGAGCAGCAGCGAGGGCAGCCGCGCCTTCACGGTGCGCGGATCGATCTCGAAATGCGGCCGCAACCGCTCGTCGAAGCGCATCTTCTCGATCTCCAGATAGAGCTTCAGCGTCTCCACTTCCTGCGAAAGCGTCACATGCGCGGTGGGCTCGTTCGCCAGCGTGTAGCGCAGGAAGGAGGACAGGCGCGAAAGCATCACATTGGCCCGCTCGGTCTGCTTGAGCAGAACCAAAGTGGAGATCGAGTTGAGCGTGTTGAAGAGGAAGTGCGGATTGAGCTGGTAGCGCAGCATCGCCAGCTGCGCGGTCGATGCCTGGCTCTCGAGTACCTGGAGCTGATCGATCTGCTCCTCGACGATCAGGTAGAAGTTGATCGCGAAATAGAGCGCCGACCAGCCCGCCAGCACCGTGAAATTGAGGAACATGTTGCCGAGGATCAGGTTCAGCGAAATGCCCGGCAGCGCGTCGCGGATCACCGAAATGGTGAAGGCATTGAGCACGGCATAGATGATCGTCGCCATCAGCAGCGTGGCGATGGTGAGCAGGATTCCGGTGATCCGCGGCAGCCGCCGGAACCATCCGTAGAGCGTCGAGAGCAGCAGCGTGAGGCAATAGCCGATGATCGATTCGATCAGCACGCGGATCACGCCTTCGATCGAAAGCGAGGTGTTCGAGATGTTCGACACGATGCGCAGCAGCAGATAGCCCGACCAGCCGGCCGCCTGCAGCACCCAGAAGGCGCGGCTCTTCTGTTCGAAGAAGGGTCGGGAAAAGATGGCGAGCTTCATGCGCGGAGAATGGGTCTTTGCTGGCGCGGCGGAACGGGTGGTCGTTGTATCATCGCTGTCGAACACCGCAAAACCGGCGGAGCGCCGGCGCTGTTCCGCCACGAAAAGGGCCGCCGCTCGCGCTGAGCGGCGGCCAGGTGCAGCCGCACCTCCAGGGTGCCTCGCTGAGCCTGGGCCGCGCGAACGTTCGCGTCTGCCTTCCCGGCTCCATCCTCATCCGTCCGGAGCCTGTGACCGCTCCGGTTATCGTTCGCAGGCCATAGAGCCCGAAATCGCTGCATCGGGCAAGAGCGGATCGCCACACCGGTTCGAATCCGGACGGCAAACGAAAGCCGCCGCCCCATTGCTGGAGCGGCGGCCGTTCGTTCGTCCGAAGATGCGGCGGCTTAGAAGCCGACGATCAGCGACGCACTGATCGAACGCGGCGAACCGATGTTCACGAACGGGTTCGTCTGCGTCAGATCGGAGTTGATGCTGCCGATGTACAGCTCGTCGAACAGGTTGTTGACGTTCAGCTGGAGGTAGGTCTGCTCCAGACCCGCCGACGCCAGCGAGTAGCGCACGTCGAGGTCGACCAGCGTGTAGCCGTCGATCTGCACGGTGTTGATGTCGTTCACCCAGCGCGGGCCGGTGTGCTTCACCTGCGCGCCGATGTCGAGATCGCCGAAGGTGCCCTGGACGCGGCCGCCGAACGAATATTCGGGCGTGTCGCTTTCGAACTTCCCGGCGGTCTCGAGGACGCCACCGTCGGTCGGCACGTCTTCCTTGATCTCCGAGTGCAGGTACGAACCGAACACATAGAGCAGGAGCGACGGAACCGGACGGAAGGCGATGTTGGCGTCGACGCCGTACTTCTCGACCGGGCCGAGGTTGCTGGTGAACGTCTGGTCCAGCACCGGGTCATAGGTGGTCGAGATACGGTTGTCGAAACGCGTGAACCAGCCGACGAGCTGCGCCTGGACGAGGCCGGTCTGATAGCGGACGCCAAGGTCGAAGTTGTCGGTCGTCTCCGGGTCCGGACGCGCATCGGCCGTGCCGTCGGGGAAGTAGAAGCTGTCGTAGAGCTGGTCGGTGCCGGGGACGCCGAGACCCTGCGAGTAGCTGCCGAAGACCGAGGCCGCCGGAGTGAAGTTGTAGGTGAAGCCGACGTTCGGCAGCAGCTTGTCATATTCGAAGTAGCGGCTCTGCGGCGGCGCATAGTTCGGGTTGGCCGCGGCATAGGCCGCTTCCGAACCGCTGCTGACGCAGTCGACGAAGCCCTCCGACGAGGTGGTGAAGCAATAGTTGGTCAGATCGCGCGAGAAGAACGGCGCGCGCAGGCCGAGGCGGACCGTCAGCGCGTCGTCGAAGAAGTTGCCGCGATAGTCGGCGGCCACCTGGTGCAGCGTGGCATAGGACAGGCGGTTGCGCTTCTGGACCGCTTCGCCGTTCGCGTCGAGCACCGGATCGTTGACCGGGAAAACGTCAAAGGGTTCGCCATTCCGGGCGACGAAGCCCAGCTGGCCCGTCTGGCGATGCTTGGCGCGATCGAAGGTGTAGATCACGCGGATGCGGTTGTCCGCGTTCAGCTCGTAGGACAGGCCGGCGATCACGCCGTAGCGGCGCGTCTGGGTCTGGCTCGGGTTGGTGAGCAGCACGCCGTTAAACCGCTGCGGGTTCGAGCTCGAGCTCGAGCACGACGCAGTCGTGCAGGTGTCGAGCACGTCGCCGTCGCCGTTCAGGTCGCGACCGAAGTAGTATTGATTGCCGATGTAGCCGAGGAGCGACTGGCCGCCGACGGTGTAAGTGCCTTCACGGGCGGTGGTCACGCCGCCGCCGTTCGCCTTCACATATTGGAAGCTCGGCTCGACCGTCAGGATCAGGCCGTCCATGATCGTGAAGCGCGACGAACCGCGAATGTTGCCCGTGTTCGACGGGTTGTAGCGGCGGTCGAACTCGGTGCCGCAGGTGTTCGTCTGGTCCCGGACACCCGCTTGCGGTGCGTCGATCTGGCACGGATAGTTGATGTCGTAGAAGCGGCCTTCGCCTTCGGTCGGGAAACCCGACAGGCGGAAGTTCGAACCGAAGAAGTTGTTGCGGTTCTCGTTATAGTGGCCCGCAACCGAGATATAGTCGCCGTTGGCGCCCAGTTCCTGATAGATACGCCCGTTGTACTGCTGCTTTTCGGTCACGCCATAGTTGTTGAAGGCGCTTTCCGCATGCGCATAGGAGGCCGAGAAGAACGCCTTGGTGCCCATGCCCGTCAGATCGCCGGTGTCGATCATGCCGAAAATGCGGTTGAACGGACGATCACCCGAGCCTTCGGCCAGGATGTTGCCGTAGGTCGCGGCGACCATGGCGCCCAGTTCGTCACCGGGGACGCGGGTGCGGATGTTGACGGTGCCGCCGACGGCCGAGGCGGTCGGGCTGTCGACGTCGGTCGAGCCGAGGTTGACGTTCACCGAGGCGAGCGTCTCGGGGTCCTGCTGCTGGTTGGTGTACAGCGCATAGCCGCCCGAGTCGTTCAGCGGGATGCCGTCGATCGTCTGCGAGACGCGGCCGCCGTCGAAGCCGCGGATGGTGAAGGTGCCGCCCTGCGAGCCCCAGGGATCGTTGTTCTGGAAGTTGACGCCGGGAACCAGGTTGATCGTGTCGTTGATCGTCTGGCCGGGGCGCTGGCGCAGGATCAGCTCGCGCTCGATCTCGACCTTCGCCTTGGGCTCGGTCGGAACGTCGATGCCGCCGACGTCGGTCGAGCGGACGCCCGAAACGACGATGTCATCGCCGCCGAATTCGATGGAGCCCGCCGACTGCGCGAATGCGGCGGCGGGAGTGAAGAGCGCGGCGAACGCCACGCCAGCGAAAAGCTTGGTGCGCATGGTCTTCCTTTCGGTGCGGCTGCAATTGTATCCGCGGTGCTTTGCACCGTCCGCCGGCGCCAATGCCCCCCGATTATGTCGCTTACGTGACAGTATTCACGCGCTGGAAAAGCGGTTCTGTTGCGTTGCAAAAAAGCATCACTTCGCGGCTGCGACGATTGCTGCCCAGCCGGCTTCGTCGATCACCGCGATACCCAGATCACGCGCCTTGTTCAGCTTCGATCCCGCGCCCGGGCCGGCGATTACCAGGTCGGTCTTCGCCGAAACCGATCCCGCCACGCGCGCACCCAGCGCCTCGGCCTGTGCCTTTGCCTCGTCGCGGCTCAGCGTCTCCAGCGTGCCGGTGAACACCAGAGTCTTGCCGCTGACCTCAGACTCGCGCGTTTCGTGAACCACGTCGCCAGGCCGGACCTGTTCGAGCAGATCGTCGACTGCCTCGGCGTTGTGCGGCTCGGCGAAGAAATCGACCAGCGCGCGCGCGACTTCTGGCCCGATCCCGGCGGTTTCGACGATCGCTGCCAGCTCCTTGCCCACGCGCTCTGCAAATTTGGCGTCGCTTTCGCCGAGCGCTGGCGTCAGCTCGGCGCGCTTCGCCAGCGCGCGGCCGATCATCTCGCGGAACCCCGTCCAGCTCGTCCAGCGCCGCGCGAGATCGCGCGCGGTAATTTCGCCGACGTGCCGGATGCCGAGCGCGAAGAGAAAGCGATCGAGCGGCGGCGCGCGCCGCGCGTCGATCGCGGCGACCAGATTGTCGGCGGAAACCTCGGCCCAGCGCTCGCGTGTGAGCAGCGCGTCGCGCGTGATGCGGAAGATGTCGGCCGGCGTCTTGACCAGCCCGTCGCGGAAGAAGCTCTCGATGTGGGTCAGGCCGAGTCCCTCGATGTCGAGCGCGTGGCGCGAGACGAAGTGGCGCAGCCGCTCGACGCGCTGCGCCGGGCAGATGAGCCCGCCCGAGCAGCGCCAGTCGACTTCGCCCGGCTCGCGCTCGGCCGCCGACCCGCATTCGGGGCAGTGGGAGGGGAAGGGCCAGGCACCGCGCGTCTCGTCGCGGCTGAGGTTCTCCACGATCTGCGGGATCACGTCGCCGGCGCGCTGCACCACCACCCGATCGCCGGGCCACGCGTTCAGCCGGGCGATCTCGTCGGCATTGTGAAGCGTGGCGTTGGTGACGACGACGCCGCCCACGGTCACTGGCTCGAGCCGTGCTACCGGGGTGAGCTTGCCTGTGCGACCGACCTGGATGTCGATCCTCTCGAGCGTGGTCTGCGCCTGTTCGGCGGGAAACTTGTGCGCCAGCGCCCAGCGCGGCGCGCGGCCGACGTTGCCGAGCCGCGCCTGCCAGTCGAGCCGGTCGATCTTGTAGACGACGCCGTCGATGTCGAACGGCAGGTCGGCGCGCTGCGCCTCGATGCTGCGATAATGTTCGAGTGCGCCTTCGACTCCGTCGTGGCGCGCGACCAGCGGTGCGAGCGGAAAGCCCAGCGCGGCGATCGCCTGCATCGCTTCATATTGGGTGTCGGCAGGCGCTTGCGAGACCTCGCCCCAGCCGTGTGCGAAGAAGCGCAGCGGTCGCGCGGCAGTGACCGCTGCGTCCTTCTGGCGCAGCGAACCGGCGGCGGCATTGCGCGGATTGGCGAACTGGCGCGCCTTCGCCGGACCGCCCGCCTCTGCCGCCTCGTCGCGCAGCCGCGCATTCAGCGCCGCGAACGCCGCTTTCTCCATATAGATTTCGCCGCGCACCTCGAGAAGGTCGAAGGCGGTGTCGAGCGACTGGGGAATGTCGGCAATGGTGCGGACGTTCGCGGTCACATCCTCGCCGGTCTCGCCGTCGCCGCGGGTGAGCGCGCGGACCAGCCGACCGCCTTCGTAGCGCAGCGAGCAGGAGAGGCCGTCGATCTTGGGCTCGGCGGTGAGCGCGACCGGCTCGCTCTCGTCGAGGCTGAGGAAGCGGCGCACCCGGCCGATGAACTCGCGCACCTCCTCGTCGGAAAAGCCATTGTCGAGGCTCATCATCGGCCGTGCGTGGCGCACCTTGGCGAGATGCCCCGCAGGTGCGGCGCCGATCTGCGCCGAAGGCGTATCGGTGCGCACGAGATGCGGGAAGGCGGCTTCGACGTCCGCGTTCCGCCGCATCAGCGAGTCGAAGGCGGCGTCGCTGATCTCCGGCGTGTCCTGCCCGTGATACAGCGCATTGTGCCGCGCGATCTCCGCGGCAAGGCGCGCCAGTTCGGCGGCGGCTTCATCATCGGTCTGCGGCAGATTCGGCATCGCCTGCCGGTAGTTTCCCGCTTGCCCGCAATCAAGCGCCGGCAGGCCGTTCGCTAGTATCGTCGCCACATCGAAACCCGCCCGGTGTCCGGCGTCACCTGCGGTCGCCGAGCGGAGAGTCCCCCGATGAAGCGTCGGCAGCCGATCGCCGTCTTGAGCGGGCGTGGCGGCCCCGCTATCGCGTCTGCGGGGAAGGGTCGCAGTGGGAAGCCGGGCAACAGCTATGCCGCGCCGCTATGAGGCATCGATCGACCGTGCGGGGCTTGCGCTGGCCGCAGGGAGCGCGATCGGCGGAATCGTGATTTTGTTGCTCGTGCTGCAGGGCGGCCAGCGCGATCCGCTGGCGTTGGCCGCGGCATGGGTGCTCGGCACGGTCATCATGGGGCTGGGGATCACGGCGGTCGGCGGGCCGCTCTGGCTCGTGATGCACGTCGCCGGATTGCGGCGGATGCGGCATGCCGCGCTGGTCGGGGCGGTCGCCGCGATGACGATCTTTCTGGGCGCGCAGACCTATGGCTTCGGACTGCTCGAAATGCCGCCGATGGACAATCGCACCTGGCTCTATCGTTGGCTGAGCGCGGCGGCGACGAGCGCCGTTCTGGCGCTGGTCGCTGCTCTCATCGGCGCGCTCATGTGGCGGATCGCCTACCGTCGCCAGCGCTGACGCGGTCAGGCCGGGCAGTCGCCGGTCCGCCGGCCGCTGATCCGTAGCTTCATGTCGATCGATCCGGGGGTGTTCGCCAGCTCGGTCGACGAATCGATCGTCAGATCCATTTCATCTCCGGCCAGCTTTCCGTCCATGGTGCTTTCCACCGTGTCGCCGCCCGGCGTGGTGCAGGTGAAGCGCGCATCGATCTCGCCATCGGCGATGCGCAGGCGATGGTAGAAACAGTTGCGCCCGACGCCGCCCAGCGCGTCGAGATTGACGCGATTGGCCTCTTCCTCGGTTACGCAGCGGTTCACCGTACGCGCGCCGGCGTTCGCCATCTGCTCGGCCATCGTCCGCTGCGGACCTTCGGGCACGCCGGGCAGCTCGACAGAGACGATCTCGAGCTGCTGCTCCCATTGGCCGGCCTGCATCGGACTGCGGGTCCGCGCCGCCTGGACCTGCGCCGCCACTTGCTCCGCGGTGGCATTGGTCATCGACACCTCGCCGGTAGCGGCGGCGGTTTCCTCGGTGCTGTCCGCTCCGCCGCACGCCGCGAGCGCGAGTGCCGCCGCCGAAACCAGGATCAAACGCTGCATCCGAATTCCCCTTGTATCTCTATCGCCGCATCCCTGCCGGTTGCGGCGCGGCAAGGCAATCCGATATCGCTGCGACGCTCCTTTGCGTACGGCGCCGCCGGACCCATATTCGCCTGCGATGGCAATCCAGATTCGCACCACCCTCGACGAGCCGGAAACCGGCGAGAGCTTCGTTCCGCATCGCCCGCAGCGGCCCGAGAAGGCCGAGGGCGGCAAGAAGTTCAAGCTCATCTCTGATTATGAGCCCTCGGGCGACCAGCGCACCGCGATCCCGGAGCTGGTGGAACAGGCCCGCGCGGGCGAGCGCGACCAGGTGCTGCTGGGCGTCACGGGCTCCGGCAAGACCTTCACCATGGCCAAGGTGATCGAGGCGCTTCAGCGCCCCGCGCTGGTGCTCGCGCCGAACAAGATCCTCGCCGCGCAGCTCTATGGCGAGTTCAAGAGCTTCTTCCCCGAGAATGCGGTCGAATATTTCGTCAGCTATTACGACTATTACCAGCCGGAGGCGTACGTCCCGCGCACCGACACCTATATCGAGAAGGAAAGCTCGATCAACGAGGCGATCGATCGGATGCGCCATTCGGCGACTCGCGCACTGCTCGAGCGTGACGACGTGCTGATCGTCGCATCGGTGTCCTGCCTCTACGGCATCGGCTCGGTCGAAACCTATTCGGCGATGATCTTCGACTTGAAGAAGGGGCAGGTGGTCGATCAGCGCGAGATCATCCGCAAGCTCGTCGCGCTGCAATACAAGCGCAACGAGGCCGCTTTCGTGCGCGGCACCTTCCGCGTGCGCGGCGACAGCCTCGAAATCTTCCCCTCGCATTATGAAGACACCGCCTGGCGCGTGTCTTTCTTCGGCGACGATATTGAGGAGATCGTCGAGTTCGATCCGCTCACTGGTGCCAAGGTGGCCACTCTCGACCACATCCGCGTCTATGCGAACTCGCACCATGTCACGCCCGGTCCGACGCTCAAGCAAGCGATGGAGGCGATCAAGCACGAGCTTGCCGAGCGGCTGAAGGAGCTGGAGATCGAGGGCCGGCTGCTCGAGGCGCAGCGGCTGGAGCAGCGCACGAATTTCGACCTCGAGATGATCGCCGCAACCGGAAGCTGCGCGGGAATCGAGAATTACAGCCGCTTTCTCACCGGTCGCCTGCCCGGCGAGCCGCCGCCGACTCTGTTCGAGTATCTGCCCGAGAATGCGCTGCTTTTCGTTGACGAAAGCCATCAGACCGTGCCGCAGATCGGCGCGATGGCGCGCGGCGACCACCGCCGCAAGATCACGCTGGCCGAACACGGCTTCCGCCTTCCCAGCTGCATCGACAATCGCCCGCTGCGGTTCAACGAATGGGATGCGATGCGCCCGCAGACGGTCAGCGTCTCGGCGACGCCCGGCGGCTGGGAAATGGAGCAGACCGGCGGCGTATTCGTCGAACAGGTGATCCGGCCCACCGGGCTGATCGATCCGCCGGTGGAAATCCGTCCGGTTGAGGAACAGGTCCAGGACCTGATCCAGGAGTGCCGCGCCACTGCCGCAAAAGGCTATCGTACACTGGTGACTACGCTCACCAAGCGCATGGCCGAAGACCTCACCGAATATATGCACGAAGCCGGCATCAAGGTCCGCTACATGCACTCGGACGTCGAGACGCTGGAGCGGATCGAGCTGATCCGCGACCTGCGGATGGGCGTCTATGACGTGCTGATCGGCATCAACCTGCTGCGCGAGGGGCTCGACATCCCCGAATGCGGGCTGGTGGCGATCCTCGACGCCGACAAGGAAGGATTCCTGCGTTCGGAGACCTCGCTGATCCAGACGATCGGCCGCGCCGCCCGCAACGTCGAGGGGCGGGTGATCCTCTATGCCGACCGGATGACCGGCAGCATGGAGCGCGCGCTGGGCGAAACCAGCCGCCGCCGCGAGAAGCAGGAAGCGTATAATGCCGAGCACGGCATCACGCCCGAGACGGTGAAGAAGAACATCGGCGACATCATCGCCCATGTCTCCAGCAAGGATCAGGTTACCGTCGAGATCGACGCGGATCGGCCGCACATGGTGGGCCATAATCTGCGCGCCTATATCGAGGAGCTGGAGAAGAAGATGCGCGATGCGGCCGCCAATCTCGAATTCGAGGAAGCGGCTCGGCTGCGCGATCAGATCCGCCAGCTCGAGAACGAGGAACTCGGCCTGCCCGCCGGCGAGCACAAGGCGCCGGTCATGGGTCGTTCCAACGAAGGAAAGCCGGGCACCCGCAAGACGCGCTATGGCAAGGTCCAGCGCAAGTTCGGCGGTGGCCGGCGCTGATCCGCGCATAGCCTTTTTCGCCTCTTCTTAAGGACTCATTCAGCCCCGCGATGCTTGGGACGAACCAAGCCGTGCGGGGATTTATGCAACTGATTGAGAAGCATTTTCTCGAACATCGGGAGCTTGAGGACGCTGCCGCGCGTCTGGCGCGCATCGTCGATGCGGCCGTGCCCGATGCGGCAGCCGTGGCGGCTGTCCGCTGGAACATGGCAGCCGCGCTGCTCGACCATTGCGCGAACGGCGATCGCCAGGTCTATGAACGGCTGGTCGTTTCGGGCGATGGAGCCGCAATCGCTGCCGCGTGGCGGTTCCGCCAGGAGCATGGGGAAACCGACGAGAGCTTCCGCCGCTATGTCCAGCAGTGGCCGGTGGCCCGGATCACGCGCGAATGGCGGGAGTTTCAGGCGGAAACGCGGCTGGTTCTGAGCCAGCTCGCCGCGTGCATCGCGATGGAGGAGGCGGTGCTCCATCCGCATCTGAAGCGGTTGCATATCAAAAGCGCTGCCTGATCGCGTGTTGAGCGGCGCGGGCGGATCGCGCATAAGGCGCACCATGCGCCGTCTGTTCCCCTCCGTCGGCCTCGCCGCCGCTGCCTCGATCGTCGCCCTGGTGACCTGCACCGGCTGTTCGCCGACGGTGATTCCCCCCTCGGCACCGCCTGTGCCGGTGCCCGCCCCGGCGCCTGCGTCTGCGCCCGCCCCGGTCGCCGATCTGCCGACTGGCGACTGGCGCGACTGGGCGCTCACTCCCGGCACCTGGGACTATCGTCGCGACGAGCGGGGCAGCGTCGCGCTCTATGGCCAGCCTGGCGGGGATGCCGAACTCACCATCCGCTGCGATCGCGCGGCGGGGCGCGTCTATCTCTCCCGCCGCGGCACGGCGGGGGCAGGCGGGCTGCCGCTCACGATCCGCACTTCCAGCATGCTGCAGCCGATGACTGCGCTGCCGACCGGCGGCGAGCCCGGCTATCTGGCGGTGGCGCTCGATCCGCGCGATCCGGTGCTCGACGCGATGGGGTTCAGCCGTGGCCGCTTCATCGTCGAGACCGCGACCATGCGGCCGCTGGTGATCCCGGCCTGGGCCGAGGTGTTGCGCGTCGCAGAGGATTGCCGCCTGTGATGCGCGCGGCGGCGACAGCAGCGTTTCTGCTCGTTGCCGCTTGCGGCGCTGGCTCTGACCCCGCTGGCGAGGAAAGCCGGTTGGCGGGCGATGCGGGTGGGCCTGCGCCCGCCGGACCGGCGCCGACGTCGCCCGCTCCCGAACTGGAGAATGCTCCGCTGGCGATGGGCAGCTGGTTCTTCCGCGAGAGGGATGGCGAAGCCGCGGCGCTGTTCGGCCCACCTGCCAGCGAGGCCGTCTTCACGATCCGCTGCGACGCGCAGGCGGGGCAGGTGCATTTCCTGCGCTCGGGCAGGTTGGAAGACGATGCCGCGACGATGCGCCTCGTCGCCGACGACGGCTCGGTGACGCTCGACGCGCGGCGGAACGGAACGCAGCTTCCGCAGGTCGAATCAGTGCTGACTGCCGGTGCGCCGTTCGTGCGGACATTGGCGCGGGAAACGGCGCGTCTGGGCGTCGCGATCGGCGAGGAATCGCTGCTGGTGATGCCGGGGGATGCCGCGATCGGCCGCGCGCTCGGTGGATGCGTCGGGGGCTGACCGCCCGGTTCGACGCGCAGAACTCCAGATTCCTACAGAACGGCCTGCAAAACAAGACTTGTTCTGCGACTCGCGGTGATTCAAGATTCGCGCGTGTCCGACGTGGCACGCCCTGTCCTTAACTAGCGAAAGGAGGTGATCCGATGTCTCATGGTTCAGCAATGGGGTCGGTTCAGTTCGTTCGGGAGACGCGCCGCTAGTCGCTCCGGCTAGCTGAAGGCCGGGAAGCTCCTTTCCCGATCAAGGTCTTCACCGCCGCGAGCGCGCGGCCCGCATGGTCTCCCGGGCTGGAGCTTCCGGCCGCTGACCATGTTCGAGGCTGCCGGGTCCTGCGGGATCCGGCAGCCTCTTTCATTTCGGGGGGATCTCAGTCTGCGAGCAGCCGTTCGAGCGGAAGCGCCTCGGCTTCGTCACGCGGACGCGACAGAAAGAATTCCGCGTGAAGCTGGCCCTCGCTCTCAAGGCCGGCGGCGTCGATCCCCAGCTTCTCCAGCGCCGCGATCACGCGGGCCTGTTCGCCGTCGGAAACGAAGCTGCGCTGCACGAAGGTGCGCCCCTCCAGCTTCTCGGTGACATAGCCCCATTGCGCGAGCGTTTCGGCGATCGCATCGAAAGGGAACATCCGGAGCACGAAATTGGCGATCCACGGCGTGCTGTCGCGCGTGATCGCCGGCAACAGCTTTCCGAAGGTCTGTTCGGTGATATAGCCGACGGCGCCGGTGGACAGCACCAGATCGGTGCCGGCCAGCTTTTCGGCGATGATCGCCGGCAAGGGGACATTCTCCAGATCGACTGCCATTCCGCTTTCCAGCAGTCCCGCTTCCTCGGCAAAGGCGATAGCGGGTTCGGATTGGTCCAGCCCGATGACGGCAATATCGTTGTCGGCCCTGTCCTCGCCGAAGAACTCGCGATCCGCCTCGACGATTTCCTTCGCAGTCGCATCGGCCAGCGCTCCGCGCGTCCAGTGCTGGCGAAGATCCTCCATCGAGAGATCGTGCTTCAGCAACGCGGCGTTGACGCCGTAGGAACAGCCCAGATCGAGTGCCTGTAGCGGTATCGCCCGGCGTTCGGAGAGCGCCTCGACAAGCCGACGGAAGACCGGCTTGGCCAGATCGGGGATGGTATAATCGACCTTGGCCAGCTCACGGAAATAGGCGCGCGGGTCCGGCTGGACATAGATCGCGTCCATATTGGCCTTGGGCTCGGAATCGTTCTCGACGATGGCGCGCTCTGACATGCGGCTCCCCCTGTTTCATTCTGATCGGATCGGCCACGACAAAGCGCCGCCGCATTGCGTGCAGAGGCGGCCGAGTGGCGCCCGAACTGCCGATGGCGCAGTCGAACTACGCTGGAAGCGGCCGAAGCGGATGCGGCCGTATCGGCAAGGCGCCAGCTTCATAGCAGGATCGCGTGCTGTGACCAACCGGAGCCGCGGTCAGCCGGGCCGCGGATCGAAGATCGACCAGCCGGTGCGATGCACCAGCCGCTCCAGCGCGAAGGTGCCGAGCTGCGAGTTCCCGCGCTCGTTGAGCCCGGGCGACCAGACCGCGATGCTCGCTACTCCGGGCACGATCGTCAGGATCCCTCCGCCCACACCCGATTTGCCGGGCAGGCCCACGCGAAAGGCGAATTCACCCGATCCGTCGTAATGGCCGCAGGTGAGCATCAGCGCGTTGATGCGCCGCGCGCGCCGGGCGGAGACGATGCTGTGCCCGGTCTCGGGGTGACGCCCGCCGGTCATCAGATAGCGGCCCGCCCGCGCGAGCTGGCGACAGCTCATCGCCAGCGCGCAATGATGGAAATAGACGCCGAGTACCTGCTCGACCGGCCGCCGCAGATTCCCGAAGGCGCGCATGTAATTGGCGAGCGCCAGGTTGCGGAATCCGGTCTCCTCTTCAGCCCGCGCGACGGTCTCGTCGACGAAAATGTCCTTGTCGCCCGCCAGCATCCGCACGAACCGCAGCATCTCGCCGATCGCCTCGCGCGGCTCGTGCCGGCCGAGCAGCACGTCGGTGACGACGATCGCGCCCGCATTGATGAACGGGTTGCGCGGGATGCCCTGCTCATGCTCGAGCTGGACGATCGAATTGAACGCCGTGCCCGAGGGTTCGACTCCGACCCGGGTCCACAGCTGGTCGCCGGCCACGCCCAGCGCCAGCGTGAGCGCGAACACTTTCGAGATCGACTGGATCGAAAAGGTCATGTCGCCGTCGCCGCCCGCGAACTCGCGGCCGTCGGCAGTCACGATCGCGATTCCGAACCGAGCCGAATCGACGGCGGCGAGCGGCGCGATATAGCCGGCCGGCACGCCGCGCTCGGGCGCCTGCGCCATTTCGGCGGCGATGCCGGCGACGATTTCCTCCAGGTCGATCAATCGCGCGCCTCGTCCTCGGCGTCGGCATCGAAGATCGCGTGCAGCCCCAGCCGATAGGCATTGGGCAGATCGGCGGCATGAGTGCCGCCGTCGAGGTCGATCGCGTGGAGTCTCCACGGCGCCGGCCGCCCGCGCCAATGGGCGAACCATGCCTGGGTGTGCGGGCGGAGCCGCGGCGAATCGCGCGTGCCGTTCACCACGGCGAGCGTCAGGTCCTGCCGCTGGGCGGGCGCGGGCGGTCCCCGGAAGAAGTCGGTGGTGGGCGGCAGCGCCGGATTGCTCGCGATCCGGCCCCAGAAGAGATCGGGATCGGTGAACGCCGAATAGAGCACGAACGCGCCGCCGCGTGACTGGCCGACGAGGATGCGGCGCGCCGGATCGGCGCGGTAGCGCGCCTCGGTACGCGGGAGCAGTTCGTCCTTCAGCATCGCCTGAAATGCCGGCGCGCCGGATTCGGCCGCGCTGCCCGGCGGCATGAAGTCGATCGCGCGCTTGTTCACCTCGCCGAAGCCGCCATAGGCGATGCCGATGACGATCGCCTCGGGGATGGCGTCGTCATAGCCGAGAAACAGATGCTGCGGCGCGAGCAGCGGAAAGGTCGAATCGCCGTCGAGAAGATAGACGGTCGGATAGTGCACGTCCGGCGTCTCGGCATAGGCTTCGGGCAGCCGCACATAGACATGATAGGTCCGCCCCGTCGCCGTGGACGTCAGCGGGAAATAGTCGCCGTTCAGCGCCGGGAGGTGCGCGAGCGTGGGTGCGTTCGGTGCCGGCGTGCATGCCGCCGCGAGCAGCCCGAGCGCGATCGCCGCCGATGGGATCAACCGTCGCATGTCGCCTTCCCCTTCAGGTCCCGATGATGGGATACTCGTTGCGCATGCGATCGGCGAGCGCCTCTACCGCGGCGTTCTCCGCCGCCGTCCCGCCCGGTGTGATCGACCAGTTGCAATGGGGATGGGTCTGGCGGCTGTAGACTCGCACCTGCCCCAGCACCGTTCGCCAGCGGTGCTTCGTCCCGCCATGCGCCCGCAGCAGTGCGGCCAGGAAGCGGTCGATGAGGTCGTCGGCAGTCATGCGGCTCTCTTTCGCGGCCTGCGCCGCCCGACGCAAGCTGCGCGACGCCGCAGTTCGAACGCAGATTCCGGGATGTGCGGCCCTTCGCGCCGGGGCATGAAGCCGCCATGCCCGACTCGCACCCACTCGATCGCCCCGTCTGGAACGCGCTCGCCACGCGTCATGCCGCCCTTGCCGAAGGCGATGCACTCGCCCGGCGCTTTCGAGCGGACATCAGCATCTTCGCCGCCGCGGCGAATGCGGGCGCGGCGGCGACCGCGGCGTTGCGCGCGCTCGTACCGGCCGACGGTGCGATCGGCCTCGTCGAAGCCGATCCGCCGCCGCCGCTGCCGGAAACGCGAATCGCGCTCCAGGCCAGCCTCGATCAGATGCTGCTCGATGCACCGCTGCCTCCCGCCAAGCGCGCTCCGATCGACTGGGTCGCGCTGGGCGACGCCGACGCGCCCGAGATGCGCGCTCTCGCCGAGCGTACGCGTCCGGGTCCCTTTTCCGCCAACACCCACCGGATGGGCGATTTCGTCGGTGTCCGCCGGGACGGGCGGCTGGTAGCGATGGCGGGCGAGCGGCTGAAGCTGCCGGGCTTCACCGAAGTGAGCGCGGTCTGCACCGATCCCGAATGGCGCGGGCACGGGTTTGCCGAGGCGCTGATGCGCGTGCTGATCGAACGCAGCCTCGCGCGCGGCGAGGCAGTGTTCCTGCACTGCTTCGCCGACAATCCCGCCGTTCGGCTCTATGCGGCGCTCGGCTTCCGGGTGCGGCGGCCGATCGTCTACACGATGCTCGAGCCCGCGCCTATTCCTGCGTCAGCCGCTTGAGCCGGTAGAGCGTGTCGAGCGCCTCGCGCGGGCTGAGCGCATCGACGTCGAGCGCGTCGAGCTCGGCGCGCAGCGCATCGACCTGTTCCTCCTCCTGCTCGGCGGCGGCCGCGAACAGCGGCAGGTCGTCGAGCCCCGCGGCCAGCCCGCCGGTCTTCTCGCGCCCCGCTTCGAGCTTGTCGAGCACCGCCTTCGCGCGCTTGATCGTGATCGGCGGCATGCCCGCCAGCCGCGCCACCGCCAGGCCATAGCTGCGGTCGGCCGGCCCCTCGGCCAGCGCATGGAGCAGGACCAGCTCGCCTTTCCACTCGCGCGCGCGCACATGGTGCAGGCTCAGCGCCTCGCAGCGCTCCGCCAGCCGCGTCAGCTCGTGGTAATGCGTCGCGAACAGGCAGCGGCAGCGGTTTTCCTCATGGATCGCCTCGACCACCGCCCAGGCGATGGCGAGCCCGTCATAGGTGCTGGTGCCGCGCCCCACTTCGTCGAGGATCACGAAGCTGCGTGGGCCCGCCTGCGCCAGGATTGCCGCGGTCTCGACCATCTCGACCATGAAGGTCGATCGCCCGCGCGCCAGATTGTCCGAAGCGCCGACGCGGCTGAACAGCCGGTCGACGAGCCCCAGCGTCGCGCGTGTCGCCGGAACATAGCTTCCCGCCTGCGCCAGCACCGCGATCAGTGCGTTCTGGCGCAGGAAAGTCGATTTGCCGCCCATATTGGGCCCGGTGACCAGCCAGAGCCGCGAATCTTCCGAAAGGCGGCAGTCGTTCGCGACGAATCGCTCGCCCGATCGCGCCAGCGCCGCCTCGACCACCGGATGCCGCCCCCCCTCGACTTCGAAACAGGCGTGATCGACCAGCGCGGGGGATGCCCAGCCGCCTTCCGCGGCCCGCTCGGCGAGCGCGGCCGACACGTCGATCCGGGCCAGTGCATCCGCGGTCGCCGCGATCGCCTCGCGCCGGTCGATCGCCGCGCTGGTCAGCTCCTCCAGATGCGCCGCCTCGGCCGCCAGCGCATGCGCGCCCGCCTGAGTCACTTTGAGCGCCAGATCGTGCAGCTCGGGCGCGTTGAAGCGCACCACGCCGGCCAGCGTCTGCCGATGGGTGAAGCCGGAATCCTGCGCCATCAGCCGGTCGGCGGCCTTGGCCGGCACTTCGATGTGATAGCCAAGCACGCCATTGTGCTTGATCTTGAGCCCGGCAATGCCGGTCCGCTCGCGATATTCGGCCTCCAGCCGCGCCATCGCCCGCCGTCCGCCCGCGCCGGTGTCGCGCAGATCGTCGAGCGCGGCGTCATAGCCTTCCGCGACGAAGCCGCCGCTCGCGGCATCCACCGGCGGATCGGGAACCAGCGCGCGCTGGAGCAGGTCGATCAGCGCGCCATGGCCGCGCAGCAGCGGTGTCAGCCCTTCGAGCAGCGGCGGGCGGTCCGCGGCGCCGTCCAGCCGTTCGCCCAGCCGCCATGCCCCGTCGAGTCCGTCGCGCAACTGCCCCAGGTCGCGCGGACCGCCGCGCCCGGCGGCGAGCCGGCCGAGCGCCCTGCCGATGTCGGGCAGCGCGCGCAGCGCCGCGCGAACCGCGTCGCGCAACCCCGCATCGTCGTGAAATCGCCGGACGAGCGCGAGCCGCGCCTCGATCGCGGCGCGGTCCATCAGCGGCGCGGCGATGTCGGCTCCCAGCATCCGCGCGCCCGCGCCGGTGACGGTGCGATCGACCGCGTCGAGCAGGCTGCCCTTGCGGCTGCCGCTCGCGCTCACCGTCAGCTCCAGGCTTTCGCGCGTCGCCGCGTCGATCGCCATGCAAGCGTCGGTGCGGCTGACGCGCGGCGGGCGCAGAAAGGGCAGGGCGCCCTTGGCGGTGTGATCGAAATAGGCGACCAGCCCGCCGGCGGCGGCCAGCCCGGCATGGCTGAAACTGCCGAAGCCGTCGAGCGTCGCCACGCCGAACAGCGTCTTGAGCCGCGCTTCGCCGCGCGTGCTGTCGAACTCGGCGCGGGGGCGCAGGGTCGTCGCCAGTTCGCTCAGTTCCGATGCCTCGGAAGCGATCGTTTCCGCGGGGGCGATCCGCGCGAGCTCGGCCGCCGACCGCTCGGCGCCGCATTCGATCACTTCGAACCGGCCGGTCGAAATGTCGGCGCAGGCGATCGCGACTTCGCCACCCGCTTCGCCCACGGCTGCGCACCAGTTGGCGGCGCGGCTGTCGAGCAGCGCTTCCTCGGTCAGCGTGCCCGCCGTCACCACGCGCACGATCGCGCGCGCGACGAGCGCCTTGGATCCGCCGCGTTTCTTCGCTTCTTCGGGGGTTTCGACCTGTTCGGCGATCGCCACCCGATGCCCCGCCTTGATCAGCCGCGCGAGGTACGCCTCGGCGGAATGCACCGGCACGCCGCACATCGGGATCTTCGCGCCCTCATGCTCGCCGCGCGCGGTGAGCGCGATGTCGAGGCAGGCGCTGGCGATCTTCGCATCCTCGAAGAACAGCTCGAAAAAATCGCCCATGCGATAGAACAGCAGGCAATCCTCCGCCTCGGCCTTCAGCGCCAGATATTGCGCCATCATCGGCGTGGGGGCGGGGGCGTCGGCCATGGCGTACGTAGCGTCCAGCAAGCAAAAAAACGTCCTGCCGGTCTTGTTCCGGCATGTCCCGTGCCGCAAGAGCCGGGGACAGGGCTTATGCGGAGCGGCGGACCTCGGAACAAGCCCATCCGGAGACGCGAGGCGCCGAGAAACCAGGGTGAGTGGCAAGCGATGAACGAAGGCAGCAACGTCGAATTTTCCGAACGCGAAGCGCTGCTGTTCCACTCAGAGGGGCGGCCCGGCAAGATCGAGATCATCGCCTCGAAGCCGATGAGCACCCAGCGCGATCTGGCGCTCGCCTATTCGCCCGGCGTGGCCGTGCCGGTGCGCGCGATCGCGGAGGATCCCGGCAAGACCTATGACTATACCGCCAAGGGCAATCTCGTCGCCGTCATCTCGAACGGCACTGCCATCCTGGGCCTCGGCAATCTGGGTGCGCTTGCCTCCAAGCCGGTGATGGAAGGCAAGGCGGTGCTGTTCAAGCGCTTCGCCGACGTCGATTCGATCGATCTCGAGCTCAAGACCGAGGACGTCGATCGCTTCATCGATGCGGTCGAGCTGCTCGAACCCAGCTTCGGCGGCATCAATCTCGAGGACATCAAGAGCCCCGAGTGCTTCGTCATCGAACAGACGCTGCGCGAGCGGATGAACATTCCCGTCTTCCACGACGATCAGCACGGCACCGCGATCATCGCTGCGGCGGGGCTCATCAACGCGCTGCACCTCACCGGGCGCGACATCAAGGCGACCAAGGTGGTGATGAACGGCGCGGGTGCCGCGGCGATCGCCTGCGCCGATCTCATCAAGGCGATGGGGCTGCCGCAGGACAATCTGCTGATGCTCGATCGCACCGGTGTGATCTGGCGCGGCCGCGAGGGCGTGAACCAGTGGCAGTCGGCGCATGCCGCCGAGACCGATCGGCGCAGCCTCGCCGATGCGCTCGACGGCGCCGACGTGTTCATGGGCCTCTCGGCGGCGGGCGCGCTGCCGGCCGAGCTGCTGGCGAAGATGGCGCCGCGGCCGATCGTGTTCGCGATGGCCAATCCCGATCCGGAGATCACGCCGCCCGAAGCGAAGCGCGCGCGCCCAGACGTGATCATCGCGACCGGCCGGTCGGACTATCCGAACCAGGTCAACAACGTGCTCGGCTTCCCCTTCATCTTCCGCGGCGCGCTCGACGTGCGGGCGACGACGATCAACGATGCGATGAAGGTCGCCGCCGCCGAGGCGCTGGCCCAGCTCGCGCGGCAGCAGGTGCCCGAGGAAGTGGCGACGGCCTATGGCGTCCAGCACAGCTTCGGACCCGATTATATCATCCCGGCGCCGTTCGACCCGCGGCTGATGGAAATCGTGCCGGCCGCGGTCGCCCAGGCGGCGATGGATTCGGGCGTGGCGACCAAGGCGATCGAGGATATGGACGCCTATCGCCAGACGCTGCGCGGCCGGCTCAATCCGACGACTTCGGTGCTGACGCTCGCCTATGAGGGCGCGCGCGCCAATCCCAAGCGCGTGATCTTCGCCGAGGGCGAGGAGGAAGTCGTCCTGCGCGCCGCGATCGCGTTCAAGGAGGGCGGCTATGGCACGCCCGTGCTCGTCGGCCGCGAAAGCGTGCACGAGCGGCTCGAGGCGCTTGGCGCCAACCCGAACGAGTTCGAGCTGCACAACAGCCGCAATTCGCCGCTGGTGCCGCAGATGGTCGATTTCCTCTATGCTCGGCTCCAGCGGCGCGGCTATCTGCGCCGCGATTGCGAGCGGATGGTCAATCAGGATCGCAACATCTTCGGCGCGCTGTTGCTCCAGCTCGGCGAAGGCGATGTGATGCTCACCGGCATCACCCGCACCTACGCCGAAACGATGCGCCAGATCCGCCGCGTGATCGACGAGGAGCCCGATCGCACTTCGTTCGGCATGCACGTGCTGGTCGGCCAGTCGCACACCGTCTTCATCGCCGACACCACCGTCAACGAGCGCCCCTCGGGCGAGGAACTGGCGCAGATCGCGGTCGGCGCGGCGCAGGTGGCGCGGCGGATGGGCCACGAACCGCGAGTCGCCTTCCTCAGCTACTCCACCTTCGGCAATCCCGAAGGCCGCTGGCTCGACAACATTCGTGCCGCGGTGAAGGTGCTCGACGAGCAGGCGCCGGGCTTCGAATATGAAGGCGAAATGGCGCCCGACGTCGCACTCAACCCGCGCCAGCTCGCCAACTATCCCTTCGCCCGCCTGTCCGGCCCCGCGAACGTGCTGATCATGCCGGGGCTCCAGTCGGCGAACATCTCGGCCAAGCTGCTCCGCGAACTGGGCGGCGACGCCACCATCGGCCCGATGCTGATCGGCATGGAAAAGCCGATCCAGGTCGCGGCGATGACTTCGAGCGCCAGCGAGCTGGTGACGCTGGCGGTGCTCGCGGCGGGCGGCATCGCGCGTTAGGCGGCAGCGCGTGCGGGCCGCCGGCGCAGGGTGCGCCGGGGCTCGCCCGTGCCGCTCTTAGCTGTCGATGCTGCTCGTCAGGTTCGCATTCACCACGCCGCCGTCGACCGTCAGCGTCTCGCCCACCACATAGTCGCCCGCGCGGCTGGCGAGATAGATGGCGGCGCCCGCCATGTCCTCGTCCTGGCCGACGCGGCCGGCCGGGAGCCGCTTGGCGACCTGGTCGCCATGGTCGCGCGCAACCTTGTTCATGTTGCTCGGAAAGGCGCCGGGGGCGAGCGAGCTGACGACGATCTGGTCCTCGATCAGCCGCGCCGCCATCCGCCGCGTCAGGTGGATCAGCGCCGCCTTCGACGCCTGATAGCTGTAGGTCTCCCACGGGTTCACGCGCTGACCGTCGATCGAAGTGATGTTGATCACCTTGGCCGGACGATCCGCGCTCGCGGCGGCCTTCAGCATGCCGTGCAGCGCTTGCGTCAGGAAGAAGGGCGATTTGACGTTGAGGTCCATCACCTTGTCCCAGCCGCTTTCGGGGAAACTGTCGAACGGCTCGCCCCAGGCCGCGCCGGCGTTGTTGACCAGGATGTCGAGCTTGTCCTCGCGCTCGGCGAGTTGCGCGGCGAGCGCCTTGCAGCCTTCCACCGTCGAGACGTCCTGCGGCAGCGCGATGCAATTCTCGCCCAGCTCGTCGGCGGTTTCCTGGCACGCCTCGGCCTTGCGCGAGCTGACATAGACCTTCGCGCCCGAAGCGACGAAGCCCTCGGCGATCATCCGCCCGATGCCGCGCGATCCGCCGGTGACGAGTGCGACCTTGCCGTCCAGCCGGAACAGCGAATTGACGTCCATAGTCTCTCTCCCTCGGTTCAGCCGCCGCGCTTCAGCGTTTCGCGCGCGACGATCAGCTGCTGGATCTGTGTCGTGCCTTCGTAGATGCGGAACAGCCGCACGTCGCGATAGAGCCGTTCGATCCCATAGTCGGCGATATAGCCCGCGCCGCCGAAGATCTGCACCGCGCGATCGGCGACTCGGCCCACCATCTCGGACGCGAAGAGCTTCGATGCGGCCGATTCCATCACCACATTTTCGCCCGCGTCCTTCTTCGCCGCGGTTTCGAGCACCAGTGCCTTTGCCGCCAGCGCCTCGGTCTTCGAATCGGCGATCATCGCCTGGATCAGCTGGTGCTCGGCGATCGGCTTGCCGAACTGGACGCGCTCGCTGGCATAGGCGACGCAATCGGCGATCAGTCGTTCGGCCACGCCCACGCACACCGCCGAAATATGCAGCCGCCCGCGATCGAGCACGCGCATCGCGATCTTGAAGCCCTCTCCCTCGGCGCCCAGGCGGTTCGCGGCGGGAACGGGCACGTCGTCGAAGGTGACGTCGGCCACTTTCGCGCCCTTCTGCCCCATCTTCTTCTCGGCTTCGCCCACCGACACGCCGGGCAGGTCGCGCGGGACGAGGAATGCCGAGACGCCGCGTGCGCCCGGATCGTCGCTGGTCCGCGCCATCACCGTGAACAGGTCGGCCTTGTCCGCATTGGTGATGTAGCGCTTGGTGCCCGAGAGGCGATAGACGTCGTCCCCTGGCCCGGACCCTGATCCGGGCTCCTTCACCGCGCGCGCCTTCACCGCGCCCGAATCGGATCCGACGTCGGGCTCGGTCAGCGCGAAGCTCGTGACGATCTCGCCGCTCGCGATCCGTGGCAGCCACTGTGCCTTCTGCGCGTCGGTGCCGGCCATCACCAGCCCCTGGCTGCCGATGCCGACATTGGTCCCGAACGCCGAGCGGAACGCAGGCGTCGTGCGGCCCAGCTCGATCGCCACCCTGCATTCCTCGGCCATCGTCAGCGCCAGCCCGCCATATTCCTCGGCGATCGACAAGCCGAACAGGCCCATCGCCTTCATCTCCTCGATGACGGCGTCGGGAATCGCATCGTCCGCCTCGACCTGCGCCTCCAGCGGGCGCAGCCGTTCGGCGACGAACCGGCGGATCGTGTCGATCAGGGCGTCGAAGGTTTCGGGGTCCAGCGCCATGGCGTCCTCTCTTCCGTCCCGCGCCTTCGAACGGCGCGCAGTCCTGCCATGCTCGCTAGCGCGCGAGCGCGCCTCGAACAAGCCGGGGCATACCCGTTTTTCCAAACTGCGGTGATTGACCGGCCTCGGCCGGCTTCTATGCTGCGCAACAAACACGCTGCTGGAGAGACGATGCCCGAACTCCTTCGCCCGGCGGGCGTTCCGCCTGCCCGCCGCCTCGCGACCGGGACCACGCTTGCCTACGGCTTCGGCACGATCGCCTATGGGGTGAAGGATTTCGCCTTCTCCACCTTCCTCCTGCTGTTCTACAATCAGGTGCTGGGGCTGCCCGCTGCGGAAGTGGGCTTCGCGATCATGTGCGCGCTGATCCTCGACGCGTTCGTCGATCCCGCGATCGGTTTTCTGTCGGACCGCACGCGCACGCGCTGGGGGCGGCGGCATCCCTGGATGTATGCCTCGGCCTTTCCGATCCTGATGTTCTGGCTGTTGCTGTGGAACCCGCCCGAATGGTCGCAGGGCGGGATGCTGTTCTGGGTCTTCGCCATGTCGGTGCTCGTGCGCAGCGCGATCTCCGCCTATGAAGTGCCCAGCCAGGCGCTCAGCGCCGAGCTCACCGCCGATTACGACGATCGCACCCGGATCATGGCCTATCGCTATCTGTTCGGATGGGCGGGCGGGCTCGGCATGCTGATCGTCTCCTACACCATCTTCCTGGCGCCCGAGCCCGGGCAGGAAAGCGGGCTGCTCAACCGCGGCGGCTATGTCGGCCTCGCGATCGCCAGCGGCATCGCGATGGTGGTGGCGATCCTGGTCTCGGCGCGCGGAACGCATCACGAGATCGCCCGCCTGCCGCGGCCGGCGATGCGCGATCGCCAGACGCTGGCCGACAATTTCCGCGAGCTGGGCGAAACGATCCGCAACCGTGCCTTCGCGGTGCTGATGGGGGCGGGGCTCTGCTATTATACGGCGCAGGGCGTCAGCTTCGCGCTGTCCAACTATCTCTACGCCTATGTCTGGCGGTTCGAAGCCTATGCCTTTCAGCTGCTCGCCGGCGTGCTGTTCGCCGGCGCGATGATCGCCTTTTTCGTCGCCCCGCGGATCGCGCGGCGCATCGGCAAGCCGGTCGCGGCGATGAGCTTCATGATCGCCGCCGCCTGTCTGCTCGCCTCGCCCTATCTGCTGCGGCTGGCGGGGCTGTTTCCGGCACCGGGCGATCCGTGGATGCTGCCGCTGCTGTTCGGTATCTTCACCATCAACGCGGCGTGCGGCATCTCCTCGACCATCCTCGGTGCCTCGATGATGGCGGACGTGGTGGAGCATAGCGAGGTGCACACCGGCCGCCGCTCCGAAGGCGTGTTCTTCGCCGGCGCCTTCTTCGTCCAGAAATGCACCAGCGGGCTGGGCATTTTCGCCGCCGGGCTGATCCTGACGGCGGCAGGCTTTCCCGAAGCGGCCGATCCCGGCGCCGTGCCCGAAGCGACGATCGATCGGCTGACGCTGATCTTCGCACTGCTCTACATGGGGCTCGGCTTCGGCGCGGCGCTCTTCTACCGCCGCTTTCCCTTCGGCCGCACCGAGCACGACGCGCGCATCGAGCGGCTCGCCGAGGCTGGCGCGAACCGCGAGCCTCTGTTATAACATTCGTATGACCAAGCCCCTGAAGCTCATCAAGATCGGCAATTCGACCGGCGTGATCCTCCCGAAGGAGATTCTCGCGCGGCTGCGAGTCGAGCTGGGCGACGAGCTGTTCCTGACCGAAGGGCCGAACGGAATCACGCTGAGCGCGGCTGACGCCGAGTTCGAGGCGCAGATGGCGGTCGCACGCGACGTGATGAAGCGGCGAAGGAACGCGCTTCGCGAACTCGCCAAATAGCCTGCGTGGCGCAGGACTGGGTTTGGGTGACCGTCGGGGTCGCGCTCGCCGCTCATGATGAGCAGCTGGCCGAACATGGTGGGGCTGGCGGCGTGCGCGGTCGCAACATGCTGGAAAGTGCTTTGGCCCGCCCGCGCAATCTGGTCCCATATGGCGAACCGGATGCAGCCGAACTCGCCGCTGCCTATGCCTATGGGATTGCCCGCAACCATCCGTTCATGGACGGCAACAAGCGCACGGCGGCGGTCGTCAGCGAAACGTTCCTGGTGCTCAACGGCTATGAACTCACCTGCGGCGACGTTGAGCTGGTCACGATCTTTCTCGCCCTTGCTGCCGGCGAGTTGACGCCCGAACAGCTTGCCGACTGGTTTCGCAATCATCTCGTCGAACTCTGATCGCATTCCCGTTCTTTAGGTCCTGTGCGCGAGGATCGCCTATCCGACTGGCGCCTACGAAAATGCCCGCCGGTGCGGGGCACCGACGGGCATCCTTTCCTCCCCAGGAAAGCTGGTTCAGGTCAGCCGGCCGAGCCGGTGGTAGAGCGCCGCCACCTTCACCGATTCCGACTTGTCCGCCACCTTGGGCAGATAGTCGGCGATCGCCGCGCGCAGGACCTGGAAGTCCTCGGTCGAAAAAACGGCACGGGCGCGTTGCGGTGGGTGTTCCATGGTGTTGCTCCTACGCTGACTTGAAAGGGATTCAGGCGGTTGCCGCCTCCTTCTTGAACTGGGCCGCCTCGGTCGATTCGGCGAGCGCGGTGGTCGAGCTCTCGCCGCCGGCGACTGCCTGGGCGACCATATCGAAATAGCCGGTGCCCACTTCGCGCTGGTGGCGAGTCGCGGTGTATCCGTCCTTTTCGGCGCCGAATTCGGCCTGCTGCAGCTCGCTGTACGCCGCCATGCCGCGATCCTTATAGCCGCGGGCCAGCTCGAACATGCCGTAGTTGAGCTGGTGGAAGCCGGCGAGCGTCACGAACTGGAACTTGTAGCCCATCGCGCCGATCTCGCGCTGGAAGCGGGCGATGTCGTCCTTGTCCAGATTCGCCTCCCAGTTGAAGCTGGGCGAGCAATTGTACGCCAGCATCTTGTTGGGATATTCCTTTTTGATCGCTTCGGCGAAGCGGCGCGCATCGTCCAGATTGGGCTTGCTCGTCTCCCACCACAGCAGATCGGCATGCTCGGCGAACGCCAGCCCGCGCTTGATGCAGTGGTCGACGCCGGTGCCTTCCTTCAGGCGATAGAAGCCTTCGGCCGTCCGCTCGCCGGTCAGGAACTCGTGATCGCGCTCGTCGATGTCGCTGGTGATCAGCTTGGCGCTTTCGGCGTCGGTGCGGGCGCAGATGATCGTCGGCACGCCGCTCACGTCGGCGGCGAGACGCGCGCTGTCGAGGTTGCGGATATGCGCCTGCGTCGGGATCAGCACCTTGCCGCCCAGATGGCCGCACTTCTTTTCGGAAGCGAGCTGGTCCTCATAATGTACGCCTGCCGCGCCCGCGGCGATATAGGCCTTCATGATCTCGAAGCAGTTGAGCGGGCCGCCGAAGCCGGCTTCGGCATCGGCGACGATCGGCGCGAACCAGTCGCGGCTGGCGCCGCCTTCCGAATGCTCGACCTGATCGGCGCGCTGGAGCGTGGCGTTGATCTTGCGCGCCAGTTCGGGGCCCGCATTGGCGGGATAGAGCGACTGGTCGGGATACATCTGGCCCGCGGTGTTCGCGTCCGCCGCGACCTGCCAGCCGGACAGATAGATCGCCTTCAGCCCGGCGCGGACCATCTGCATCGCCTGGTTGCCCGAAAGCGCGCCGAGTGCGTTGATGTAATCCTCGCTCTTGAGCAGGTCCCACAGCTTGAGCGCACCCTTGCGCGCCAGCGTATGTTCGATGGCGACCGATCCGCGCAGCTTCGCCACATCGTCCGCGCTATAGGGGCGCGTGATGCCGTCGAAACGGCCGGCGGGTGCGGGGACGAGGTCTTCGAAAGTCGCCATTGTGGAGTCCTTTACAGTTTTGTGCGGTATTTGCCGCTGTGCTATGCAGTGAATAATGGCTGGTGGCTCCCAAAGGCACGGGTAAACGGCTACGAACCGCGTGGTGCTGTCGCCGCGTTCCGCGATGGTTGTGTAAATCTGTAAAGATATTTACAATGCCGGAATGGCCGATCCCAAGCTCTTCGCCGGACATGCCGTGCGCCGCCTCCGTCGCGGTGCGGGGCTCACTCAGGCCGCCATGGCCGAAACGCTGGGCGTCTCTCCCAGCTATCTCAATCTCGTCGAGCGTAACCAGCGGCCGCTGTCGGCGACGCTGCTGCTCCGTCTCGCAGAGAGCTTCGATTTCGATCCGCGCACGCTTGCCGCCAGCGAGCCCGGGGGCGGTGCCGACGCGATCCGCCGCCGGCTCGCCGATCCGCTGTTCGCCGATCTCGAGATCGATCGCGCCGAGGTGGAGGAGTGGCTCGCCGGCGCGCCGGGCGGAGCCGAGGCATTCGCCCGTGCCTTTGATCGGGCGGGGAAGGGCGGGGCGGCGCCGGATGCCACGCCCGATCCCGCCGCCGCCGTCCGCCACGAAGTCGAGCGCTGGCGCAACCATTTCGCCGATCTCGACGCCGCGGCCGAAGCGCTCGCCGACGAGCTGCGGCTCGGTGCGGGCGATCTCTACGGCGCGATGGCCGAGCGGCTGCGCGTGAAGCACCAGCTCTCGGTCCGCATCCTGCCTGTCGAGGTGATGCCCGATCGGCTGAAGCGGCTCGATCTGCATGCGCGCCAGCTCCAGCTCTCCGAACTGCTCGATTCCGCCTCGCGCAGCTTCGCGCTTGCGCAGCAGCTGGCGGGCGAGGCGCGCGGCGAGATCGACGCGCTGGTGCGCGGTGCCGCGCTCGCGGATCGCACTGCCGAGCGGCTCTTCCGCCGCCACCTCACCGGCTATTTCGCCGCGGCGGTGATGATGCCCTATGCCCGTTTCCTGCGCGCATGCGAAGGCACGGGCTATGATACCGAACTGCTCCAGCGGCGCTTCGGCGCGGGGTTCGAGCAAGTCGCGCACCGCCTTACCACGCTTCAGCGGGTCGGCGCGCGCGGCCTGCCTTTCTTCATGATCCGCACCGACCGCGCCGGCCAGGTTTCGAAACGCTATGCCGGCGCCAGCGCCTCGCCGCTCGTCGAGGGACCGGGCCTGTGTCCCCTGTGGAATCTGTTCGAAGCGTTCGCCCGGCCCTCTGAACTGGTGACTCAGTTGCTCGGCCTGGAAGACGGCAGCCGCTGGTTCACGCTTGCGCGCAGCGTCCAGCCCCAGGGCACGCGCGCCGGCGGCGTCCGCGCGCGCTTCGCGGTCGGGCTCGGCCTGGCAGCGGGCGAGGCGGGGACGCTCGCGGCTGCGCGCGGCGTCGATCTGGGCGGCAATGCGACTCCGGTCGGCCTGGGTTGCCGCGCCTGCACCCGCCTCGACTGCCCGCAGCGCAGTGCCCCGCCCGCCGGACGTGCGGTGATCGTCAACGAGCGCGAGACTGGGCTGACTCCCTGGGGCTTCGCCGGAGACTGATGCGGCACCCGCGTGGCGGTTCGCGGGTTGGACAGGCATGACGCAGCTCTCGCGCCGTGACCGCAGCCTCGCTTCTACCGCCGCCCTGTTCGCGGGCGCCGCGATGCTCGGCGCGATCTGGCTTGGCCTCGCCGTGTCGAGCGGATCGGGCGAGCAGGCGGCGCTCGCCACCTATGATATCGCGCCGCCGCCACCGCCGCCCGCGCCCGTGCCCGATCCGCAGCCCGCCGATCGGCCCGAAGGCGCCGCCGCGCCGCCCGCGCTGCGTGCCGATCCCGCGCCGGTGTCTGCGCCCGAGGTGCCGGTGCCGGTCCCCTCGCCACGGCCCGTGCCGCCGGTCTCGGGCGAGGGAGTCGATCCTTCCGCCGGCGCCGCCGAACGGCCCGGTCCGGGCACGGGCGCCGGTGGCGAAGGCACCGGCCGCGGCAGCGGCGCGGGCGGAGCGGGGACGGGCGGCGGCCTCGCCAGCCGCGCGCGCCGCATTCGCGGCGGCATCAACATTCGTGACTTCGATGCCGACGCCGCTTCGCCCGCGCTTCGCCCGCTCGTGCTGCACCTGTCGATCAGCGCCGAGGGCCGAGTGACGGACTGCACGGTGGCGCAACCTAGCGGCCGCCCCGCGCTCGACGCGCGCACCTGCGAGCTCGCGCGCAGCCGCTTCCGGTACGAGCCGGCCCGCGACGCCAGCGGCCGCGCGGTGCCGGACGTCGCCGGCTGGCGTCAGCGCTGGTGGAACGAGGATGCGGGCGAGGATTGAGCCTCGGTGCGCACTGCCTCCCAATCCTCGCCGCGCATCCGTTCGCCTGAAACCATGCCGGAGTAGCGCCGCCCGCCCGCATCGAACGCGATTTGCTCGCCTCTCACACGTCCCTCGGTCAGGCGCGCGTTCGCCAGCGATCCTTCGAGCCGCTGGAACGCCTGCCGCAGCACCAGCGCGTGCTCGCCTGCCGCGTCGCGTAGCGTCCAGCGGCCCGCCACCTGCGCCGGCACGACCCAATGATAGAGCCGCGATCCGCCGACGCGCGCCTCGCCATCGGGCTGCCACGCGCCCATGGCGAAGGCATGGCTCACCACATGCGCACCCGGCCGCAGTTCGGCGAGCAGCCGCGGGCGCAACCTCTGATTGACTTCGGGCAGCAGGAACATCGTCACTACATCGGCGTCGCCGAGCGGCGTCTCGAACAGGTCCTGCGCAAGAAAGCGGGTGCGCGCCGCCACTCCGGCCGCCCGCGCCTTGCCGCGCGCCTCGGCGACGAGCACCGGGTCGATGTCGATCCCCAGCGCGGTCGCGCCGCGTTCCGCCGCGGCGATCGCGATGCGCCCGTCGCCGGTGCCCAGGTCGATCACATGATCGCCCGGTCCCACTTCGGCCAGATCGAGCATCGCAGCCACTGCCTCGGGCCGCGTGACGGCATAGGGTACGTCGAGGTCGGGTGCCCCGTGCAACAGCGTGTCGAGCGAGCAGCGCGCCTGACCTACCGACAGGCACCGCGCGCCCACGCCGCCCGCGCCGATCGCCAGAAGCGTCAGGGCGAGTGCGGCGATGCGGGCGCGGCGGGAAAGCATCGCCGCCCCGGCTTAGGCCCCTGCCGCCGTCAGCCGTTCGCGCTGCTCGTCGGTCAGCGCCACGTCCCAGCTGCCGATCAGCTCGTCGAGCTGCGCGATGCTCGTCGCGCTGGCGATCGGCGCCGTCACGCCGGGTTGCCCCGCCAGCCAGGCGAGCGCGATCTGCGCCAGGCTCGCACCGGTCTCGTCGGCCACGGCATCCATCGCCGCCAGCACCTCGGCGCCGCGTCCGTCGAGCAGCGCCTTCATCCGCCCTCCGCGCACGCTTTTCGAAAGATCGGCTTCGCTGCGATACTTGCCGGTCAGAAATCCCGAGGCGAGCGCGAAATAGGGGACCGCGCCGATGTTGTGCGCGATGCACAGGTCCTGCAGCTCGCCTTCGAAGCCGCTGCGGGCGACCAGATTATATTCGGGCTGCAGCACCTGATAGTGCGGCAGGCTGGTGCGCAGCCCCAGGTCGAGCGCGGATTTGAGCCGCGCCGCCGTGAAGTTCGACGCGCCGATCGCGCCCACCTTGCCTGCCTCGATCAGCTTGCCGAACGCGGCGAGCGCCTCCTCCTGCGGCACGTCGGGATCGTCGCGATGCGCGAAATACAGGTCGATCCGGTCGGTGCCCAGCCGCCGCAGCGATGCCTCGCATGCCGCCGCGATTCGCGCGGGGGCGAGTCCGCGTCCGCCGTCGCCATCCAGCATGCCCACCTTCGTCGCGATCAGCACGCGGTCGCGCTTGCCCGATTGCTTCAGCCATTTGCCGATCACCGCTTCGGATTCGCCGCCCGAATGGCCGGGCGCCCAGTCGGAATAAACGTCGGCGGTGTCGATCATCGTGCCGCCGCGTTCGACGAACCGGTCGAGGATGCGGATGCTGGTCGCTTCGTCGGCGGTCCAGCCGAACACATTGCCGCCCAGCACCAGCGGCGGCGTCTCGAGCCCGGAGGTGCCGAGCGTGCGCAATTCGGTCATTCGGCCTCCGCGGGCTGGGGCGCTTCGGATACCGTCGCCCCGTTCAGGTCGAGTGCCTCGGCCGCTTCGTTGAGCGCCTGCGCCTCCTCGGCGCTCACGCCGCCGGGCGCGGCCTCGTCGCCGCCGCACGCCGCCAGCGCGGCCGGCAGCAGCAGCAGTGCGAAGCGCCGCATCGCCGCTTACTCGGCCGTCGCGTCGGCTGCCGGCTCGGCGCTGTTCGCGGTCAGGTTGGCGGGCTCGGCATAGGCGTTTTCGGCGGCGCCGAACGCGGCTTCCTGCGCCGCTTCGAGGTCGTTCACCGCTTCGCCCATCGTGCCGCTGTCGCCGGCGATCGCCTCGGATGCCTCGGCGGTCTCGTTCTGGGCGCTTTCGCCGCAGGCGGCGAGTGCCAGCGCGGCCGCGGCCGCGACGGGGAGCAGAAGTGCCTTGCGCATGCCTTGAAATCCTCCTTGGTGGTGCAGGCGAAGCTGCACGTGCCAGCGCTAACCAAGCCTCCGCCGCCGCGCAAGCCGCGCTGCTCGTTGACCTGATATAAAGACATCTTTATATCTCTAAGCCAATGACGACAGCTCTCGAAATCTTTCGTGCCCTGGCCGATTCGACGCGCCTGCGCATTCTCGCGCTGTTGCGATCGATGGAGCTGTCGGTCGGCGAGCTGGCCCAGGTGCTGGGGCAGAGCCAGCCGCGCGTCTCGCGCCATGTGAAGATTCTCGTCGATGCCGGCCTCGCCGAACGGCGCAAGGAAGGAAGCTGGGTGTTCGTCGCGCTCGGCGACCGCGATCGAGTCGCGCCGATGCTCGCGGCGCTCGATTGCTGGGCCGAGCAGGAGCCCGATCATTGGGCGGTTGCCGATAATGCCCGTCTCGCCGCCGTGCGCGCGGATCGCGCGGCAGCGGCGGCGCAATGGTTCGAGGAACATGCCGGTGACTGGGATGCGATCCGGTCGCTCCACGTCGCCGAGAGCGAAGTCGAAGCGACCATGGGCCGCACGCTTGGGCTCGACGCGCCGGAGGGGAATGTCTCGCTCGGCCGGTTGATCGACATCGGCACCGGCACCGGTCGGATGCTCGAGCTGTTCGGTCCGCGTGCCGAACATGCGCTGGGGATCGATCGCTCGTCGGAAATGCTGCGGCTCGCGCGCGCCAAGCTTTCCGAACGCGGGCTCGACAACACCGAGCTGCGCCAGGCCGATCTCTATGCGCTGCCGCTCGGCGACGGCGGCGCGGACGTCGCGATCCTGCACCATGTGCTCCATTTCGCGCAGCAGCCCGGCGCGGCGATTGCCGAGGCGACGCGCGTGCTCGCGCCGGGCGGGCGGCTGCTGATCGCCGATTTCGCGCCGCACGAGCGCGAGGAATTGCGCGCGCGCGACGCGCATGCGCGGCTCGGCTTTTCGGATGAACAGATTCTGGGCTGGTTCAGGGCGAACGGCCTTGCTCCGGCAGTGATCGAGACGCTCGAGGGCGGCGAACTGACGGTGAAGCTCTGGCTGGGGCGTAAACCGGGAGTGCGCGACGCCGAGGGTATCAAGGAGGTGAAGGCGGCATGAGTATCACGGTGAATCAGCTCGAAGAGGCGCGTCGCGCGCTCGATGCGCCGCTTTTCGCCGATGTTGCCGGCGATCTGGAGGTTTCGTTCGAGTTCTTCCCGCCGAAGAACGAGAAGATGGAAGCGACGCTGTGGGAATCGGTGCAGACGCTGGCGCCGCTCGATCCCCGTTTCGTCTCGGTCACCTATGGCGCGGGCGGTTCGACGCGCGAGCGCACGCACGCCACGGTCGCGCGCATCCAGCGCGAAACGCCGCTGTCCGCCGCCGCGCATCTCACCTGTGTCGAAGCGACGCGGGACGAGATCGATCAGGTCGCCGAGGAATATTGGGCCGCGGGCATCCGCCACATCGTCGCGCTGCGCGGCGACCCGCCGGTGCTGGGTGCGAAGTTCGAGGCGCATCCCCAGGGCTATGCCAATGCCGCCGAGCTGGTCGCGGGGCTGAAGAAGCTGCATCCGTTCGAGATCTCGGTCGCAGCCTATCCCGAAGTGCATCCGGATTCGGCCAATCGCGCCGCCGATATCGACAATCTGAAGCGCAAGCTGGATGCCGGCGCGACCCGCGCGATCACCCAATTCTTCTTCACGCCGGAGTGTTTCTTCCGCTTCCGCGACGATGTGGCTGCGGCAGGAATCGGTGCGGAGATCGTGCCGGGGATATTGCCGGTCTCCAGCGTCGCCCAGACGCGCAAGTTCGCGGGTCTCTGCGGCGCTCAGATCCCGCCGTGGATGGATCGGCTGTTCGAGGGGCTCGACGATCATCCCGCCGCGCGCCAGCTCGTTTCGGCGACGATCGCTGCCGAGCTGTGCCGCAAGCTCTATGCCGGCGGCGTGCGGACGCTGCACTTCTACACGCTCAATCGCGCCGAGCTCAGCTACGCCATTTGCCACCTGCTCGGCCTGCGGCCGAAGGCGGGGACGGAAGCCGCGGCGGCTTAGTCCCCCTCCCGCTTGCGGAAGGGGTTAGGGGAGGGCCTTTCCTCCCGCGCCCGCCGACCGACAAGCCCTCCCCCGACCCCTCCCGCATGCGGGAGGGGAGAAGGAACGAACGACGATGACTCCACGCGAAACCCTCCTCGAACAGGCCGCGCAGCGCATCCTGCTCACCGACGGCGCCTTCGGCACCGAGATCCAGAACTGGGGCCTCAAGGAAGCCGATTATGCCGGCGACCTCGGCCTCGGCCACGATCAGAAGGGCAACAACGATATCCTCGCGATCACGAAGCCCGAGGTGCCGGACACGATCACGCGCGCCTATCTCGATGCCGGATCGGATATCGTCTCGACCAACACCTTTTCGGCCAATCGCATCAGCCAGGCCGATTACGGCGCCGAGCATCTCGTCCGCGAGATCAACGTCGAATCCGCCCGCATCGCCCGCGCCGCGGCGGACGCATTCCAGGCGCGCGACGGGCGTCCCCGTTTCGTCGCCGGTGCGATCGGGCCGACCAACAAGACGTTGTCGCTCTCGCCCGACGTGAACGATCCCGGCTATCGCGAGATCGATTTCGACCATCTCAAGGAGGTGTATCGCGAGCAGACCGATGCATTGCTCGAAGGCGGTGCCGACTTCATCCTGATCGAGACGGTGTTCGATACGCTCAATGCCAAGGCCGGCATCAAGGCGGTGCTCGAAGCCGAACAGGCATTGGGCCGCGACGTGCCGATCATGATGTCGATGACGCTCACCGATCTGTCGGGGCGCAATCTCTCGGGCCACACGGTCGAGGCGTTCTGGCATGCGGTGCGGCACGCACGGCCGCTGACGATCGGCCTCAACTGCTCGTTCGGCGCCGAGCAGCTGCGCCCGCACGTGGCGACGCTGGCGAAGACGTGCGACACGCTGATCATGGTCTATCCCAACGCGGGACTGCCCAACGAGCTCGGCGCCTATGACGAGGCGCCCGACACGACCGCCGGGCTGGTCAGGCGCTGGGCCGATGCGGGGCAGGTCAACATCCTCGGCGGCTGTTGCGGATCGACCCCCGATCACATCGCGGCGATCGCAGCGGCAGTGAAGGGCCTGCCGCCGCGCATGCTGCCCCAGGTGCCGGTGCGGACGCGGCTGGCGGGGCTGGAGCCGTTCACCATGGCGGCGTGATTCTCCCCCTCCCGCGCGCGGGAGGGGGCGGGGGGTGGGCACGCGCTCTCCACAAGCGATACCGATTGTAATGGGCCGGGCGCCCACCCCCTTACCCCCTCCCGCAGGCGGGAGGGGGAATTGAGGAATGAAATGACCACCACCTCCTCGACCAATTTCGTCAATATCGGCGAGCGCACCAACGTCACCGGTTCGGCGCGCTTCAAGAAGCTGATCATGGCGGGCGATTATGCCGCCGCGGTCGAAGTCGCGCTGCAGCAGGTGGAGAACGGCGCGCAGGTGATCGACGTTAACATGGACGAGGGCCTGCTCGACGCGGTCGAGGCGATGACCACCTTCCTCAAGCTGATCCAGGCCGAGCCCGATATCGCGCGCGTGCCCATCATGATCGACAGCTCGAAATGGGAAGTGATCGAGGCGGGGCTGAAGTGCGTCTCGGGCAAGCCGATCGTCAATTCGATCAGCATGAAGGAAGGCGAGGAGAAGTTTCTCGCCGAGGCGCGCAAGTGCATGGACTATGGCGCCGCCGTCGTCGTGATGGCGTTCGACGAAGTGGGGCAGGCCGATACCCAGGCGCGCAAGGTCGAGATCTGCGAGCGCGCGTACAAGCTCCTGATGACGATCGATTTCCCGCCCGAGGACATCATCTTCGACGCCAATGTCTTCGCGGTCGCGACCGGCATCGAGGAGCATAACAACTATGCGGTCGATTTCATCGAGGCAGTGAAGGAGATCCGCAAGCGCTGCCCGCACGTCCATTTTTCGGGCGGGCTTTCGAACCTGTCGTTCAGCTTCCGCGGCAACGAGCCGGTGCGTCGCGCGATGCATTCGGTGTTCCTCTATCACGCCATCCCCGCCGGGCTCGACATGGCGATCGTCAACGCCGGGCAGCTCGACGTTTATGACGCGATCGAACCCGAGCTGCGCCAGGCGTGCGAGGACGTGATCCTCAACCGCGATCCCGAGGCGGGCGACCGGCTGGTGGCGCTCGCCGAGAAATATCGCGGCACCGATGCGGTCGCGGAGAAACAGGCTGCCGAGTGGCGCAGCTGGAACGTGACCAAGCGGCTGGAACATGCGCTGGTGAAGGGCATCGACGCGCATGTCGTCGACGATACCGAGGAAGCGCGGCAGGAAGTCGCCAATCGCGGCGGCCGGCCGATCGAAGTGATCGAGGGCCCGCTGATGGACGGGATGAACGTCGTCGGCGACCTGTTCGGATCGGGCAAGATGTTCCTGCCGCAGGTGGTGAAGTCGGCGCGCGTGATGAAGAAGGCAGTCGCCCATCTGCTCCCCTATATCGAGGCGGAGAAGGAGCCCGGCGCCAAGGGCAAGGGCAAGATCATCATGGCGACGGTGAAGGGCGATGTGCACGACATCGGCAAGAACATCGTCGGCGTGGTCTTGCAGTGCAACGGCTTCGAAGTGGTCGACCTCGGCGTGATGGTGCCGTGGACCGACATCCTCAAGGCCGCGAACGAGAATGACGCCGACATGATCGGGCTCTCGGGTCTCATCACTCCCTCGCTCGACGAGATGGTGACGGTGGCCGAGGAAATGCAGGCCGCCGAAATGACGATGCCGCTGCTGATCGGTGGCGCGACGACGTCCAAGGTGCATACCGCGCTGCGCATCGCGCCCGCATACAAGGGGCCGGTCGTCCATGTGCTCGACGCCAGCCGCGCGGTGGGCGTGGCGACCACGCTGGTCAGCACCACCGGGCGCGACGCCTATGTCGCGAAGATCGCCGACGAATATGAAACGGTCCGCCAGAGCCGCGCCAACAAGGGCCAGAGCAAGCTCGTGCCGCTCGCCGAGGCGCGCGCGAACGGCTTCGTGATCGACCCAGCGCTCAAGCCGCCCGCGCCAAAGCAGCCCGGCCTCCACGTGTTCGACGGCTGGGATCTGGCCGAACTGCGCGACTATATCGACTGGACGCCCTTCTTCCGCGCCTGGGAACTGGCGGGCAATTATCCCGCGATCCTCGACGACGAGATCGTCGGCGAAAGCGCACGCAACCTGTTCGCCGATGCGCAGGAGATGCTCGACCGCGTGATCGCCGAGAAATGGCTCACCGCGCGCGGCGTCGCTGCCCTCTGGCCCTGCCACCGCGACGGCGACGACGTGGTGATCCACCACGGCCATGTGCAGGATCGCGTCAGCAAGGACGGCGGCACCTTCGCGCACGGCGACATCCCCGATCTCGACCGCACCAACGAAGCCAGCATGCGCATGCCGTTCCTGCGCCAGCAGATCGCCAAGCGCGAGGGGCGCGCCAACATGTGCCTCGCCGATTTCATCGCGCCCGAGGACGACTGGATCGGCGGCTTCGCGGTCGGCATCCACGGCATCGATTCGCACAGCGCGCGTTTCCGTGCCGAGAACGACGATTATCGCGACATCCTGCTGAAGGCGCTCGCCGACCGTCTGGCCGAGGCGTTCGCCGAGCGGCTCCACCAGCATGTCCGCACCACGCTGTGGGGCTATGCGCAGGGCGAGCAGCTCACCAACGATGCGCTCATCAAGGAGCAGTATCGCGGCATCCGCCCCGCGCCCGGCTATCCGGCCTGCCCCGATCACAGCGAGAAGCCGATGCTGTTCGAGCTGCTGAACGCCACCGAGCACACCGGCATCACCCTCACCGAAAGCTTCGCGATGCTGCCGACCGCCGCCGTCTCCGGCTTCTACTTCGGCCATCCGCAGAGCGAATATTTCGGCGTCGCCCGCGTCGGCGAGGATCAGGTCGAGGATTATGCCCGCCGGCGCGCAGTGGATCTCGAGCAGGCAAAGCGCTGGCTGCGGCCGAACCTCGATTGAGTCACTCGCAGCCGGGCCAGCCGTCCGCGCCGCCGCCGAGTCACAGCGCCTGCGCGGCCGCCCATCCGCTCGCCCAGGCCCATTGGAAGTTGTAGCCGCCCAGCCAGCCGGTGACGTCCACTGCCTCGCCGATCGCATACAGCCCCGGCACCCGCTTCGCCGCCATCGTCTGCGATGAAAGCTCGGCGGTGCTGATCCCGCCCACCGTTACTTCGGCCTTGGCGAAGCCTTCGGTGCCGTTCGGGTGGAAGTGCCAGTCGGCAAGCGCCGCTTCGGCCTCCGCCAGCGCCTGATCGCGGAGGTTGGCGAGCTCGCCGCCCAGCGCCAGCCGGTCCGCCAGCGTCTCCGCCAGCCGCTCGGGCAGCTCGCGGGCCAGCGTGCTGCGCAGCGTCGCGCGCGGGTTCGCGCGTTTCGCCTCGCGCAGCCAGCCCGGCGCGCGCCCCGGCACGAAATCCACGCCGATGCGCTCGCCATGCCGCCAATAGGACGAGACCTGCAGGATCGCCGGGCCCGAAAGCCCGCGATGGGTGAACAGCGCGGCCTCGGCGAACCGCGCCTTGCCCGCCGATGCGATCACCGGCGCGGCAACGCCCGAAAGCGTGCGGAACAGCGTTTCCTCGGCACCCAGCGTCAGCGGCACCAGCGCCGGGCGCGGCTCGATCACTTTCAGTCCGAACCGGCGGGCGAGATCATAGGCGAAGCCGCTCGCGCCCAGCTTCGGGATCGAAGGGCCGCCGGTCGCGATCACCAGCGACGGCGCGGCAACCGTGCGGCCGTCCAGCGTCACGCGGAACAGTCCGTCGCCATGCTCGACCGCGCCGATCGGCGCGCCCAGCGCCATTTCCACGCCGCCGCGCGCGCATTCGTCGTGCAGCATCGCCACGATCTGCCGCGCCGATCCGTCGCAGAACAGCTGGCCCAGCGTCTTCTTGTGCCAGGCGATGCCGTGCCGCTCGACCAGCGCCAGGAAATCGGCGGGAGTGTAGCGGCTGAGCGCCGATTTGGCGAAATGGCGGTTGGCCGACAGGAACCGCTCGGGCGCAGTACCCAAATTGGTGAAATTGCACCGCCCGCCCCCCGAAATCAGGATCTTGGCGCCGGCCGCGCGATTATGATCGACCAGCAGCACCCGCCGCCCGCGCTGCCCCGCGCTCGCCGCGCACAGCATCCCTGCTGCGCCCGCACCGAGCACGATCGCGTCGAAGGAGGGCGGCGTCGTCATCCGCCCCGCCTAGCCGCTGCCGAGCGGCAGGCAAAGCGGCGGTTGGTGATTGGTTTAGGAGGGGGAGGGGCATCGACGAACGATGAAAGTGGGGGATTGTAGTTGGAAAGCTGCGTTCAGAGGCGCTTGCCGGAATGGCGAGTTATGGCCGCTTGCCGACAGGCGGCTTACCGTTTGCGATGAGCAGAAAGCGGCCGTCTAGCTGACCGTTTAATTGCGTCGTGTTTGCATCTACGGCAACTTGGTTGAGATATCGAGGGGCCAAGGGCGCATGTTTCCAACACTTCCAGAAGACGTCATCGACGCAGCCCGCGCTGCGTTTGCAGATGCCAACGATCGCGTATCTCAGCTGTTGATGCGGCAACCAGCCATGCATGAAGAAGGCTTGGACTTCCATCTGGTCTCAAGGCTGGATGAGCAGGGCGCACAGATTCTTCCGTCAGGAACCGCCCTCGTGATCGAGACCCATTGGCTTGGTGGGCGACGCCATTGGGGCCGTTGGGAAATCTCTGACATAGCCGTCGTGATCGCCGTTCGGGTTCACGGCGGATTGATCGCGCGTAAAGTGGCCTTGGTCCAGACCAAGCGGCTGTACTCGAAAGAAATACCGGTCGAGAGCATTGATCGGAGCGATTATGAGATTGGGATCGGTCGTTTAGTAGATCGCACCGACAAGGTCATGCCGCTATTCAAACAGCGAAAGTTCACATTCACCGAAAAGTGCGTTTACGGCGCAATGTCGTCAGGAAGCGAGCAGGTCCAGCGAATTGATGAGTACGTCGATCAGCGAGGTATTCCGGTCTATTACGCACTCTACAATCCGCCCAGCTTGCCCAGCTCTGGACTGCATCCAGCATCTGGCGGCATCAAGTCACTGGAGGGCAACCAAGTGGGCTGTCGCGTGCTGAAGAGGGAGGAGGTCAACCATATCCTGGATGAACTTCCCGTCGGGACCACACCCTCGTTCGGCGAAATGCAAAACCCGGGACGAAAAACATCCTTTGATCCTTACGCGGTCCACGGTTGGCGGCTTGAAACTTTCATTGCGGACGAGGTGATGCGGTGCCGGGAGGGCCGCTTGTTCGAGGATACGCAGGACGAAACGCTAGCAAGTCTGCTTTATCGTCGAACTGCGCCCATTGCTGCAGCGATCGTTATGACGGTCGACCTACCCGAGGACGAGTTGGCTTACGACTACGGAGAGTCGTGATAATGTTCAGTGGACTTATCGGCTTACCGGTTCTGGTTTTCGCCGTGTCACAACCAGTTGGTTCTGACTCGGCTCAGCTGCGCACGGATTTCCGAAGCCTCAACGGTGCTAGAAATTAGTGTCGGAATGTCCGCTCACGAGATCGACGACCGTGCGCTCCGATGACCGGAATTAGGGCGCGCATCCGCCGAACTCCCCTAGCTCCCGTCCGCAACAAGCCCCGCTCCCCGCCGCGAAGAAATCGCTGTCCTACAGGCCCCGGCCTGTGCCACGCTTGTATCCTGCTCCCTCGCGCATGCGCACGCGCGGGCGTGCAGGCGGGCGCACGCGCGCGGAGGTGCGACCTTTGTGCGACCTTCGACGCGAATCCGCCGTTTCTGATCGAACGGCGGGGGCGCGGCAAACGGAGGCGATGGAAAACGGGGCGGGGGAGCGATGGGGACGACAGCGGCGGACGCAGTGCCGGAAGGCGAGCCGACCCGGCACGACGTGAAGCTGGTGATCGGCGCCTCGTCGCTCGGCACCATCTTCGAATGGTATGACTTCTTCATCTGGGGCACGCTCACTGCCTCGGGCATTCTTCAGGCCAGCTTCTTCCCCTCGGGCAACGACGTGCTGGCGACGTTGCTCGCCTGGGCCACCTTTGCGGTGGGGTTCGCCTTCCGTCCGCTCGGCGCGATCCTGTTCGGCTATCTCGGCGATCGGATGGGGCGCAAATACACCTTCCTCGTCACGATCACGCTGATGGGCGTGGCGACGGCGGGGATCGGCCTCATTCCCGGCTATGCCGCGATCGGCGCGCTGGCGCCGGTGCTCATCATCCTGCTGCGCATTGCGCAGGGGCTGGCGCTGGGCGGCGAATATGGCGGCGCGGCCATCTATGTCGCCGAACATTCGCCGCCGGGAAGGGCCGGGTTCCACACCAGCTTCATCCAGGCGAGCGTCGCGGGCGGCTTCGTGCTCAGCCTCGCGGTGGTGCTGATCGCGCGCGCGCTGTTCGCCGATGTCTGGCTCGATTGGGGCTGGCGGGTGCCGTTCCTCTTCTCGATCCTGCTGCTCGCGATCTCGCTGTGGATGCGGCTCAAGCTTTCCGAAAGCCCGGTGTTCCGGCAGATGCGCGCCGCCGGAGAAACCGCGGCCAATCCCTTCGTCGAAAGCTTCACTTATCCGGGCAACTGGAAGCGGCTGCTCGTCGCGCTGTTCGGCATCGCCGCGGGGCTGACGGTGATCTGGTACACCGCGATGTTCTCGGTCCTCTCGTTCCTTCAGGGGCCGATGCGTGTCGATGCGACGACGGCCCAGCTCGTCACCGGCGGCGGGGCGCTCGCCGGGCTGTTCTGGTTCATCCTGTTCGGCTGGCTCTCGGATCGGGTCGGCCGCAAACGGCCGATCGTGATCGGCTATGCGCTCACGCTGCTGCTGCTCTTCCCGCTCTTCTGGCTGATCGGCAGCGTCGCCAATCCGGGGCTCGCCGCCGCCGCGCAGCGCGCCCCGGTGGTCGTCTCGGGTCCGCAGTGCGGCTATGATCCCTTCGCTTCGGTACAGGCCGGCGAATGCGGGCGGCTGCTCGACTATTTCTCGAAAAAGGGGATCGCCTACACCACGGCCGGCGCGTCCGACGTCGATGTGACGATCGGCGGCAGGCCGATCGCCGATACCCGGCCCGAGGCGCTCGATGCCGAGCTCGCCGCCGCGGGCTACGATCTCTCGCCGGTGGTCCCGCCGCTCGGCAACATCCTCGTGATCCTTGCCGCGATCGTCGCGCTCAGCGCGCTGTCGGGCGCCACCTTCGGCCCGGTGGCGGCGCTGCTGGCCGAGATGTTTCCGCCGCGCATCCGCTACAGCTCGATGTCGATCCCCTATCATGTCGGCACCGGCTATTTCGGCGGATTCCTGCCGTTCATCAGCCAGTATATCGTCGCCACCACGGGCGATCCCTATGCCGGGCTGTGGTACACCATGGGGGTGGTCGCGCTGGCGCTGATCGTCACCTTCTTCGGGTTGAAGGAAACCCACCGGCCGGCGGCGCGCGGCTGACCGCTGGCACTGAGCGCTACCACTGGCGCGGCAGCGGTGGCGCCGCTAACCGGGCGGGCATGACCGCGTCTCCGCTCCGCCTGCGCCTCGATTCCTCCGCGCTCGTCGCCAACTGGCGCACGCTGGATGCGATGAGCGGGCCCGCCGCCTGCGGTGCCGCGGTGAAGGCGAACGGCTATGGCCTCGGCGCGCGCGAGGTGGTGGCGCGGCTGGCGGCGGCGGGATGCCGGGACTTTTTCGTGTCGACCTGGGCCGAAGCCGCCCAGCTCGCCGATCTCGGCGTCGCGGTGTCGGTGCTGCACGGCCTCCGGGCCGAGGATATGGCGGCGAAGCGTCCCGCTTATGCCCGGCCGGTGCTCTGCACCCCGGCGCAGGTCCGCCGCTGGCGCGACGCGGGCGGGGGGGCGTGCGACGTAATGGTCGATACCGGGATGAACCGGCTCGGCATCGCGCCGCGGGACGTTGCCGACGGGCTGCTCGAGGGGCTGCGGATCGAAACGCTGATGAGCCATCTCGCCTGCGCCGACGAGGATGTGCCGCGCAACGCCCGGCAGCGCGACGCGCTGGCGGCGCTGGAGGGGAAGACGTCGGCGCGGCGGCTCAGCCTCGCCAATTCGGCGGGGATCGCGCTGGGGCCGGACTATGGCTTCGGGCTGACCCGGCCAGGCATCGCGCTCTACGGCGGCCGCCAGCGGCCGGAGCATGCCGCGATCCGTCAGGTGGTCACGCCCGAGGCGCAGATCCTCCAGCGCCGCCGCGTCGGGGCAGGAGAGAGCGTCGGCTACAACGCCACTTTCACCGCGCCTGCCGCGATGGAAGTGGCGATCCTCAACATCGGCTATGCCGACGGCTATCTGCGCTGCTTTTCGGGCAAGGGGATGGCGCGGGCGGGCGATGCGGCGCTGCCGGTCCTCGGCCGCGTGTCGATGGATCTGCTGGCGGTCGACGTCGGTGCGGCGCCGTCACTGGGCGAGGGCGATTGGGTCGCGCTCGACTATCGCCTGCCCGAAACCGCGGCGGTGAGCGGCCTGTCGCAATATGAGCTGCTGACCGGCCTGGGCGCCCGCTTCGACCGGATCTGGAGCTGACCCGGCCGAGGCGAAGCGACTGCGTCGATCAGCGCTCGACGCACATGGCGATGCCCATGCCGCCGCCGATGCACAGCGTGGCGAGGCCCTTCTTGGCGTCGCGCTTGCCCATCTCGTAGAGCAGCGTGGTCAGCACCCGCGCCCCGCTCGCGCCGATCGGGTGGCCAATGGCGATCGCGCCGCCATTGACGTTCACCTTGTCGGCGTCCCAGCCCAGTTCCTTGCCGACCGACAGCGCCTGCGCCGCGAACGCCTCGTTCGCTTCGATCAGGTCGAGCTCGCCGATCGACCAGCCCGCCTTCTCCAGCGCCCTCCGGGTGGCGGGGACCGGGCCGATGCCCATGATCGACGGATCGACTCCGGCGCTCGCCCAGCTGGCGATCCGCGCCAGCGGCGTCAGCCCGCGGCGGTTCGCTTCCTCGGCCGTCATCACCACCAGCGCGGCGGCGCCGTCGTTGATGCCGCTGGCATTGGCCGCAGTGACGGTGCCGTCCTTCTTGAACGCCGGCCGCAGCCCGGCAACGCCCTCGATCGTCGCGCCGGCCCGGATATACTCGTCGTCGGCGACGATCGTGTCGCCCTTGCGGCCTTTCACCGTCACCGGCACGATCTCGTCCTTGAAACGTCCCTCGGCGCGCGCCTTCTCGGCCAGGTTCTGCGACCGGACGGCGAACGTGTCCTGCGCCTCGCGGCTCACCTCGAACTGCGCCGCCAGATTCTCGGCGGTGATGCCCATGTGATAGCCGTTGAACACGTCGGTCAGCCCGTCCTTGATCATCGTGTCGATCAGGCTGACGTCGCCCATCTTGGCGCCGGCGCGCAGCGCCTGGGCATGCGGGCTCATCGACATATTCTCCTGCCCCCCGGCAACAACGATCCGCGCGTCGCCGGTCTTGACCGCCTGATAGGCGAGCGCGACTGCGCGCAGCCCCGATCCGCACACTTGATTGACGCCCCAGGCCGCGATCTCCTTGGGGATACCCGCCGCCATCGATGCCTGCCGGGCAGGGTTCTGCCCTTGAGCGGCCGTGAGCACCTGGCCGAGGATCACTTCGGACACGTCTTCGCCGGAGACGCCGGCCTGTGCCAGCGCGGCCTCGATCGCTGCGCGCCCCAGCTCATGGGCGGGCGTTCCGGCGAAGGCGCCGAGAAAGCTTCCCACGGGGGTACGTTTGGCGGCGACGATGACGATGTCGGACATTGCGGGCGACTCCTGCGCTTCGGTTCTGGTTGCGCGCTATCTAGTCGCGGAGCATTCCCTTAGCCAGTCGGCGAGCGGCTCCCACAGTTCGGCGCGCGCCCGGCTGCCGATCACCATGCCGACGTGACCGGCAGCCACCTGACGCTGAACCGCCAGATTTGCGGCAGTCGCGGCGGGAACGATTCGGTCGCCGGTCGCCACGAATTCGGCCGCGGGGCAGTCGAGCATCTTGGGAGATGCCGCCACGCCGCCGATGCGCCAGTCGCCGCGGCCGGGCAGATCCGCATCGAAGAAGTCGTCGAACATCTGTCGTCCGGCGGCATAGGTGAGCGGCGCTCCATCGTTCGCCCAATCCTCCAGTGCTACGAAGGCGCGTGCCGCCGCACTGCCGGGCGGCAGCGTGGCGAACCGCTCGAATTTGGCGATGGTGCGCTCCGGATCGAGCTGCCAGAAACCCGCCTGCAGCACTTCCATCGGCACCAGGCCGAGCCGTGCGCACCCCGATTCGGCGTAGTGCCAGATCGAATCGATGACGGGGCGTTCTTCTCCATAGCCGCTGAAGTGCCAGGGGCTTGCGATCAGCGCGAGCCCGGCCACTTTCATAGCGCACGCCGCCATCAGCGCCATGGTGCCGCCCAGGCAATAGCCGACCAGGATCGGCGGCCGCGGCAGTGCGGCGATAAGCGGCAACAGCATCGTTTCGATATGCGCGGTCACGTCCTGCTCGCGCGCTTCCGGCCCCGGCGTGCCCCAGTCGACCAGCATCGGCCGCACACCCTGCCGCGCGAGCCAGCGCAACAGCGAATTGCCGCGCGCAAGGTCGAGGATTTGGGGCGGATTGATCAGCGACGGCACGAACACGACCGGCGGCCCCCAGCCGCCATAGTCGCGCAGCACTGCCCGTCCCGCGCTGGCGACGATCGGCTTTTCCTGCCGCAGCGCCGCACGCGGCGCTTCCTGATAGGCGCGCAGCCCGGCCAACGCCGCCGCTCTTCGTTCCGGCGACGTTGCGGTTTCGCTGCGCAACATCTCGAGGAACAGCGGCAGCGGGCGCGGGCGCTGATGCGGCGCATCCCCTTGTTGCGATGCATCATCTTCCGGTGCTACATGCGGATCATACAATCGCAGGGGTCTCTCATGAAGAAGAATCAAAGTGGGAGCGGGCCGGTCATCATCAAGAAGTACGCGAACCGGCGTCTCTACAATACCGAAACATCTTCCTACATCACGCTTGACCACCTCGCGGCGATGACGCGCGAAGGGCGCGACTTCAAGGTGATCGATGCCAAGAGCGAAGACGACATCACCCACAATGTGCTGACGCAGATCATCATGGAAGAGGAATCGCGCGGCCAAACGATGCTGCCGGTAAGCTTCCTGCGGCAGCTGATCGCGCTGTACGGCGATAGCATGCAGGCGATGGTCCCCGGATATCTCGAAGCGTCGATGGACAGCTTCCGCCGCAATCAGGAGCAGTTCAAGAGCGCGGTCGAAGGGGCGTTCGCCAACTCTCCCTTCGCCGAACTCGCCAAGCGCAACATGGCGATGTTCGAAGCGGCAACCGCGGCGTTCAAGCCGGGTGCCGGAGGTGAGGGCGCCGCCGAGACCACCGCCAGCAAAGACGACGAGATCGCCGCCCTGCGCGCCGAACTCGCCCGGCTGCAGGACAAGGTCGAAAAGCTCGGCAGCTGAGACCGTGCCGGCTCAGGCCGGCTTGCGGAACCGCAACGTCATCCGGTCGCTCTCGCCGATCGCTTCATAGCGCGCGCGGTCGGTCTCGCCGTGGCGCAGCGACGGCGGCAGCGTCCAGACTCCCGCTTCCCAGTCGGCGCTGTCCTGCGGGTTTGCGTTGACTTCGGAGGCGCCGACGAACTCGAACCCCGCCTCTTCCGCAAGACGACGCACGGTCGAGACCTTGATATAGCCGCTCGAAGTCTCGCGCTCGGCGCTCGCGTCTTCGGGCAGACGGTGATCGACCACGCCCAGCGTGCCGCCGGGCTTCAGCATCGCGTACATCTGCGAAAAGGCTTCGGCGGCATAGTCCTGGCCGTCGCGCTGATAGCCCATCCGCCAGTTGTGGACGTTGCGGAATGTGAGGACGACATCCGCAGTCCCCTCGGGAACGGCAGGCGTTCCCTCGGCCGCCGGGAATGCCGCGAGCCGCACTGCTCCATAGGTTTCCGGTGCCCGCTCCTGCATCGCACGGATGCGGTTGAGGCCGTTCGGCCAAGGTGCTGCGGCCCAGAGCGTGCCGTTGCCGCCCGCCAGATAGGGCGCGAGAATCTCCGTATACCATCCGCCGCCCGGCCAGATTTCTACCACAGTGTCGTCGGGCTCAACTCCGAAAAAGGAGAGCGTCTCGACGGGATGGCGATAGCGGTCGCGCGCCTTGTTAGCCGGAGTGCGCGTTTCGGCACTGGCGGCCGCATGGAGCTCATGGCGCTGGAAGCTCGGCGCGCCGACTGCAACGCTGGTGACGGCGACGGCAGTCGTCGCGAACGCGATGGCAACGAGAGACTGGCGCATAACGGCTCCTTGGGAGATGGGACGAGCGATAGATCGGGGGCGAATCGGTACGATGCAAGAACGACTGTGGATCGGAGTCGTTGCAGCGGTATTGCTTGCGGCAGTTGCCGGCGTCGCGGAGCATCGGCGGACGCGGCGGCGCAACATCGACCACGTAAGCATGGTCCCCTGGCCGACGGTTCAGTTCCTGTCGCTGATCGCTGCGGTGATCCTCGGCGGCTTGGCGCTGGGCTTTTTCTGAACGCACAGCGATCAATAGAAGCGCTGAAGCGTCAATCTCCGTTCGCTGCCATCGCAGAGTCGAAGCGTCAGCTGCCGGCCGGGCGTGCCGACCGCCCAATCGACCAGCCCTTCGGAAGTGACCGCTTCGCGGATCGCGCGCCCATCGGCTTCACAGATCAGCTCGCCTCCAGTCCAGCCGCTCGCCGCCGCGGGAGAGTTCCGCATCACGTGCAGCACTCTCAGCCGCCCATGCTCATAGGCGAGCAGCAGCCCGCTTGTGGAGCGCAAGGGCGACGCGTCGACGAGCGCGCCGGGAGCGAACACCATCCTTCCCGCGCGCGGATCGAGCAGTACGCGGTACCGCAGCAGAAGGCCGCTGCCGATCCGTCCGGCAGCACCAATCCGAGCCGAAAAGCCGTCGTCGCTTTCGATCCGCACCTCGACTTCGCCTACGTCGATCCCGCCGACGCGCAGTGCAGGCACGATCGAGACATCGGTTTCGATGGCTCCGCCCAGACCAAAGGCGATGGTCGAGGTGAGCGCCGCAGCGTGGAGGCCAGTGGTGCTCCAAGCCGCGCGTCGCAAGGTTACGGCCGATCCGTCACCGGTGTCGACCAGCAGGGGCCTCAGCCGTTGGCCGCCGAGCGTCAGCTCAGTTACATAGGTGCTCGTCTCGCGCGCGAGACGCAGGGGTGCGGCTTCGCCTCGAAACGGAAGGCGGCCCGTAGGCAAGATGCGGAAGCGTCGCGAGTCATAGTCGATCTCCAGTGCGCAGCAGGAGAGGATGTCGCTGCCTACCAGCAGATCGACGCTGTGCGTGCCGCCGCCGAGCGCCGACAGGTCGGCGAGCGCCAGTCGGCCACCGAGCCGCTTCAGGCCGCCGATCTCGATTTGGCCGCTTGCCGCCCAGCGGATCGCGACACGTCCGCCGATCGCTTCGGCTTGACTCGCAACCGTGGGACGCAGGCCGGCGACTTCGCCGAACTCGATCGACGCGACCGTATCGCTCAACCCAGTGTCGAGCAGTGCGCTTGCGGCGTGGCCGTTGAGCGTCATTGCAAAACGGATCTGATTGTGCGGCGTCAGTTCGAAGGGAACCCAGTGTGCTTCCGCATCGGGCGCCAGGACGGTTTCCGGCGAAGCAGATGCCGGCGACGTCGCCTGTGCCACCGGCATCAGAATCGCTAACAGGGCGGCGAGCACAGCCATGCCGGCAAGAATAGCGCAATGCAGAGCGCACTGCGATCGGCGAACGACTGGCCGCGCTGCGACTGCGCTCAGAGGCAGGCCTCGAGCAGCGCCTGGTCGAATCCGAATTGGCGCGCCTTGTCGAGCGTATAGGGGCGCAGTCCCATCGAGCGATACTCGCCGATGATCTTTCCGTCGGCGCTCTCGTCCAGATACTCGAATTTGAACAGCTCTTGGGTGACGATCACCGGGCCTTCCATGCCGATGACTTCGGTGATGTTGGTCACGCGGCGGCTGCCGTCGCGCAGGCGCTTCACCTGAATGATGAGATCTACCGAGTCGGCGATCTGACGACTGATCGCCTCTTTCGGCACCTTGATGTCCGACATCATCACCATGTTCTCCATACGCGCCAGCGCCTCGCGCGGGCTGTTGGAGTGAAGCGTACACATCGACCCGTCGTGGCCGGTATTCATCGCGCTCAACATGTCGAAGCATTCAGCGCCGCGAATCTCGCCCAGAATGATGCGGTCCGGCCGCATGCGTAGTGCGTTCTTCACGAGGTCGCGGATGGTGATCTCGCCCTGACCTTCCAGGTTGGGCGGCCGTGTCTCGAGCGGGAGCCAGTGCGGCTGCTGGAGGCGAAGCTCGGCCGCGTCCTCGATCGTCAGCACGCGCTCGCCGGGGTCGATCAGCTTGGACAATGCGTTGAGCATGGTCGTCTTGCCCGAGCCGGTGCCGCCCGACACCACGACATTAAATCGGCTGGCCCCCGCGATCTTCAGCGCAGTCGCCATCTTCTGGCTCATCGAGCCGCCCTGCGCCATCATGTCCAGCGTGATCGGCTTGGCGGAGAACTTACGGATCGAGATGGCAGTGCCGCGCAGCGACAGCGGCGGCACGATCACGTTGACGCGGCTGCCGTCCTTGAGCCGGGCGTCGGCCAGCGGCGTGGTCTGGTCGACGCGGCGGCCGACCGAGTTGCAGATGCGTTGCGCGATCTGGAACAAATGCTCCTCGTCGCGGAAATTGATGTTGGCGAGCTCCAGCTTGCCCTTGCGCTCGACATAGGTCTGTTCAGGGCCGTTCACCATGATGTCGGTGATGGCAGTATCGGCGAGCAGCTCCTCAAGGGGACCGAGGCCCAGCAACTCGTCGACGAGCACCTTTTCCAGTGCGAACTGCTCGCGCCGGTTGAGCGTCAGTTTCAGCTCGGCGAGCACTTCGCCGATGATCGGTCGGAACTCCTCGGCGAGCTCATCCTTGCTGAGGGTCGCGGCGGCCTCCGGGTCCACCCGCTCGAGCAGGCGCGGCAGCACCTGTTCCTTGATACGATGGATCGACGCTTCGAACCCCTCGACGCGCGAGCTGCCCTGTTCGCCGGTCAGCGCCTGGCGATCGGCGAGGCGCTGCATCGCATCGGAACTTGCGGCGCTTGGCGCCAAATCCCGTGATTCCAGCTCGGGCGCTTCCGCGCCCGGGAGAGGCACATTGTGGAGCGGCGGGAATTGTTCACCTCCCGCCGGCAAAGGCTCGGAAGCCCGTGCCGGAGCGCCGCCCTGCATCGGCTTGGCAACGCCGAAGGCAGGACGGCCACCACCGCTACCCAATCCGTTGCGTCGTCCGAAAGCGCTCATCTGAAACCCTGGTTGTGCCGGCCCAAACCCCGGTTGTGCAGCGTTAGGGGCCAAGGTTTGACAATTGCCTAACCACGTTCGAAGCGCGCTCTCGATCACCCGGGGGATGAATGGACGCAAGGAACGATGTGGTGCGCGGGCTCGGCTTCGCGCTGGCGGGTTTCGCGCTGCTGTCGTTCGGCGACGCGGTGGTGAAATCGATGGCTGGGCACTGGCCGGGCAGCGCCGTAGGCGCCCTGCGGTACAGCTTCGGCCTTCTGGGGCTCGCGGCAGCGGTCGGACTCGTCGAAGGACGGCGCGGCTTCAGGCTGCCGCGACCAAAGCTTCAGCTGCTGCGCGGTGGCGCAGTCGCGACGGCGACCTTCGGTTTCTTCATGGCGGTGCATCTGATGCCGCTCGCCGACGCCACCTCGATCACCTTCACTAGCCCAATGCTTACGGCGCTCTTGTCTGCCTGGTTCCTGAACGAGCGGGCAGGCCGTCCGGTGTGGATCGCGACCGCAATTGCTTTTGCTGGCGTGCTGATCGTGTTGCGCCCGGAAGTCGCTCGGCTCGGTATCGCGGCGGGATTGCCGCTGCTGGCGGCGGTCGGCATGGCAGTGCTGATGGTGGCAAACCGAACGGTTTCCGGGCTGGCCTCGCCGCTTGCGATGCAGCTTCTGGTCGCGCTGTTCGCCGCCCCGATCCTCGTCGCGGTGGCAGTGACGATGCACCTCAGCGGCGTTCCCGCCTTTCACGCCGACTGGCCGCCGATCAGTGTGGTGCTGCGCTGTGCGCTGGTGGCGTTCACTGCCACATGCGGTCATTTCCTGATCTACATGGCGACCACGCGCGCGAACGCGGCGGTGATCGCGCCGATGACCTATGTGCAGTTGCTGGTGGCGATCGCGCTCGGCTGGACCTTCTTCGGCGATGTACCGGACGAAGCGACGCTGGGGGGAGCATCGTTGATCGTGGTGGCCGGGCTGTTCCTGTGGCGTTCGCAGCGTCGCCCGAAGGCAGTGTCGGTCGGCGAGTGAGCCAAGTGCCGGAGGCCGACAGCGAAACGGAGGCGGCGGCATGTGCCGCGCGCCTCCGCCTCGAACACCTGCCGCAGCGTCCGCGGGTGTCAGCCGGCCTTTTCGGCAAGGACCGTTAGGCCCTTGTCGTTCACTTCGGCAAAGCCGCCTTCGATGCGCAGCGTCTCGGGCTCGCCCTTCTCGGTGCGATAGATCGAAAGCGTGCCGTCGCGCACGGTCGACATCAACGGCGCATGGCCTTCCAGGACGCCAAAGTCGCCTTCGGTGCCGGGAACGACGACCATGTGCACGTCCTCGGACCGGACGAGCTTCTCAGGCGTGACGAGTTCGAAGTGCAGCATTCTCGGATCTCACTCCCCTCCCGCGCGCGGAAGGGGCTGGGGGTGAGCTCGCCTAGGGCGAGCGATCCTCTCCCGAGCAGCGGGAGAGGACAGGTCTTCTTACGCTTCTTCCGCCATTTTGGCGGCCTTGGCGACCGCATCGTCGATGCCGCCCACCATGTAGAAGGCGCTCTCCGGCAGGTGGTCGTATTCGCCGTTCACCACGGCCTTGAAGCTGCGGATCGTGTCCTCCAGCTCGACGAACTTGCCGGGGATGTTGGTGAACACCTCGGCGACATGGAACGGCTGAGACAGGAAACGCTGGATCTTGCGTGCGCGGGCGACGGTCAGCTTATCCTCCTCGGAAAGCTCGTCCATGCCTAGAATCGCGATGATGTCCTGCAGCGACTTGTACTTCTGCAGCGTCGACTGCACCGCGCGGGCGGTCTCGTAATGCTCCTGGCCGACGATGCGCGGCTCGAGCACGCGACTGGTGGAATCGAGCGGATCCACCGCCGGATAGATGCCGAGCTCCGAGATCGCGCGGTTGAGCACGGTCGTGGCGTCGAGGTGAGCGAACGAAGTCGCCGGCGCCGGGTCGGTAAGGTCGTCCGCAGGCACGTACACTGCCTGCACCGAGGTGATCGACCCCTTGTTGGTCGAGGTGATGCGCTCCTGCAGCGCGCCCATGTCGGTCGACAGCGTCGGCTGATAGCCCACGGCCGAGGGAATGCGGCCGAGCAGCGCCGACACTTCGGCGCCCGCCTGGGTGAAGCGGAAGATGTTGTCCACGAAGAACAGCACGTCCTGGCCTTCGACGTCGCGGAAATATTCCGCGATCGTCAGGCCCGAGAGCGCGACGCGGGCGCGGGCGCCCGGCGGCTCGTTCATCTGGCCATAGACCAGGGCCACCTTCGAGCCTTCGCTGATCGCATTGCCGTCGGCGTCCTTGGCGATCACGCCTGCGTCGAGAAACTCGTGATACAGGTCGTTGCCCTCGCGGGTGCGTTCGCCGACGCCCGCGAACACCGAGGTGCCGCCATGGCCCTTCGCGATGTTGTTGATCAGCTCCTGGATGAGCACGGTCTTGCCCACGCCCGCGCCGCCGAACAGGCCGATCTTGCCGCCCTTCGCATAGGGGGCGAGCAGGTCGATCACCTTGATGCCGGTGACCAGGATCGCGCTCTCGGTCGACTGATCGACGAACTCGGGAGCCTTGGCGTGGATCGGGGCGGTCTGCTCCGCGCCGATGGGGCCGCGCTCGTCGATCGGCTCGCCGACGACGTTCATGATGCGGCCCAGCGTCTTGGGACCGACGGGCATGCGAATCTGGCTGCCGGTATCGGTCACTGCCTGCCCGCGGGTGAGGCCGTCGGTGCCGTCCATCGCGATGCAGCGGACGCTGTTCTCGCCAAGATGCTGCGCGACTTCCAGCACCAGCCGATTGCCGTTGTTGTCGGTCTCCAGCGCCGAAAGAATGGCGGGCAGATTGCCTTCGTCGAACTGCACGTCGACGACGGCGCCGATCACCTGAGCGATGCGGCCCACATTGTTGCTGCCCGTGGTCGGGCGGTCGAGTTCAGCGGCGGTTGCCATCTTCGGTTCCTTGGGCTTCCGGTTCTTGAGTTGCCGGGGCCGTAGCCCCGTTGCGCGAAATTGTCACGATCAGGCGGCGAGCCTCGACGGCTTCGCCTGCGATCGGTTCCTTGTCATATGCCAGCACGGCCTGGCTGAGTTCGTCGCGGGCGGACGCCTCGGCGGCGATGTTTCGGCGGACTGCCGCAGCGTCCTCATAGCCATAGTAGCTCAGGAAGCCGGCGACGATGTCGGCGAAGCGCTGCTTCGCCACCGCGGCATCGTCCGGATCGGTGATCGCCAGCGTGAAACGCAGTTGGTCGATCTGATCGGCCTGCGTGCCCGACGCCGCGAATCCGGTACTGTTCGGGGTTTCGGCCCCAGTGTCGGACAGCGGCGAATCAATGCCGGTCGAGCCGAACCCGGCGCCGCCATCAATGGCAGCGTACGGCCGCGCATTATAACCAAATTGATTGGCATAGGCGATCGTGCGCTCCGGCGCGGCGAACAGCCGTTGCCAGTCGTCCATCGCCGCTACTTGCTCGGCACGGCGCGCTTCCTTCTCCAGCACCGTCAGTGTTTCGTCGGACGCGCCGCCGCACCCGGCGAGCGCCAGGCACAAAGCCGTCGTGACGAAGGCGCGGTTTCGCATCAGAGCGCCTCGGCACCCGAGATGATTTCGACGAGTTCGGTGGTGATCGCCGCCTGGCGCGTACGGTTGTACTCGATGTTGAGCCGCTTGATGAGATCGCCTGCGTTTCGCGTGGCGTTGTCCATCGCGGTCATCTTGGACCCCTGCTCGGACGCGGCGTTCTCGCGCATTGCACGATAAACCTGAACGGCCACATTGCGCGGCAGCAGATCGGCGAGGATCTCCTCTTCGCCGGGTTCATACTCGACGGTCGCGGAATCGCTCGAGACCGCGTCGGCCTCAGGAATCGCGACCGGAATCAGCTGCTGCTCGGTAGGTTCCTGCGTCAGCACCGATTTGAAGGTCGAGTAGAACAGATGGGCGACGTCAAAGTCTCCCGCCTCGAAGCGATCGATCAGATCCTGTGCATAGCCCTGTGCGTCGGCGAAGTTCAGCTTGCCGAGGTCGCCCGGCTCCACTGCGTGCACCTGATCGTCAGGGTACAGGCGGCGCAGTACTGCGCGGCCCTTGCGGCCGATTGTATAGAATTTTACCGTCTTGCCCTGCTTGCGCAATTCTTCGGCGCGGCGCCGCGCAAGGCGTGCGATGTTGGTGTTGAACGCGCCGGCCAGGCCCTTGTCAGACGTGGCGACGACGAACAGGTGCACCTGTTCCTTGCCCGTGCCGGCGAGCAGCTTCGGCGAGGATTCGCTGCGCGACACGCGCGAGGCGAGGCTCGCCACCACGCTCTCCAGCCGCTCGGCATAGGGGCGGCCGGCTTCCGCCGCCTCCTGTGCGCGACGCAGCTTTGCGGCGGCGACCATCTTCATCGCCTTGGTGATCTTCTGCGTCGACTTCACAGAGCCGATGCGCATCTTGAGCGCCTTGAGGCTTGCCATGTATGTTAATCCATCGTCCTGCCCGGAGGCAGGAACAAGAAGTTGTTGATGTAACCCATCTCGAGCCGCGGCACAGAACCTAAGCCCTGCAAGCGGCCGACATCCTGATGCGCGACGACGTCGAAGTCGGCGAGCGGCTTCCACGAACCATCGAAGAACTGGCCGGTATAGCCAAGCGCGACAAGCCGCTCCGCCACCCGTCCAACACAGCCGGGGTTATGGCGCTGTTCCAGCTCGATGAGGAGGACCGGCAGCCACCGCCTGATCGTTTCTTCTGCTCCGTCGAGCACCTGCTCCTCGAAACCCTCGACGTCGATCTTGATGAACTGGATCTCACCCAAGCCCATATCATCAAGCCGCTTGATCGGAACCGTGAACGTCTGAACCGCTCCGCCGTCATGAACATTCGCCCGGAGCGACGCATAGGCATGGCCATCGGCACGATCCGGCATCGTCAACGTCGCGGAGCCGTTTTCCGAGGAAAGCCCGATCGCCTTCACCTCGACGTTCGGGAGCCTCAGTCCGATAAGCGCGCTCGCAAGCTTCGGATTGGGCTCTACTGTGATTACTCGGCGCGCCAGACGTGAAAGCGCCAGCGTGTAGAGCCCATAGTTGCCGCCGACATCAACCGCCGTGTCCGCGGGCCGGACGAAGCGGCGCAACTCGAGCAATTCCGGCTCCTCAAGCGGCATCTGCCGATCGAGGTGCCGAATGGCGCGCGCTGCCCGCACCCGAGGGGGGAGCGTGGCAAGTACGGCCTGTTTGATCGAGCTACGCAGCGTCGGCATTGTCAGGTCACGCGAACGTCTTCGAGAATGCGTCGAGTGCCGCCTTCATCTTGTCGCGCGTCTCATCGGACAGCGCTTTGGTCTCACGGATCGAGTCGAGCACGTCCTTGTGATTGGCGCGCATGTCGGCGAGCATGGCCGCTTCATAGCGGGTGACCGCGTCGACCGGCACGCTGTCGAGATAGCCGTTGGTGCCCGCAAAGATCGAGACGACCTGCTCCTCAAACGGCATCGGGCTGAACTGCGGCTGCTTAAGCAACTCGGTCAGCCGCGCGCCGCGGTTGAGCAGCCTTTGCGTCGAGGCGTCGAGGTCCGATCCGAACTGCGCGAACGCAGCCATCTCGCGATACTGGGCCAGTTCGAGCTTGATCGAGCCAGCGACTTTTTTCATCGCCTTCGTCTGCGCGGCGCCGCCGACGCGGCTCACCGACAGGCCGACGTTGATTGCGGGGCGGATGCCCGCGAAGAACAGGTCGGTTTCGAGGAAGATCTGGCCGTCGGTGATCGAGATCACGTTCGTCGGGATGTACGCCGAAACGTCGCCCGCCTGCGTCTCGATGATCGGCAGCGCGGTGAGCGAACCGGCGCCGTGGTCCTCGTTCATCTTCGCCGCGCGCTCGAGCAGGCGGCTGTGCAGATAGAAGACGTCGCCGGGATAGGCCTCGCGGCCCGGCGGGCGGCGCAGCAGCAGCGACATCTGGCGATAGGCGACCGCCTGCTTCGAAAGATCGTCATACACGATCACGGCATGCATGCCGTTGTCGCGGAAGAACTCGCCCATCGTGCAGCCGGTATAGGGCGCGAGGAACTGGAGCGGCGCGGGCTCAGACGCAGTCGCGGCGACGACGATGGAATACTCCATCGCGCCATTCTCTTCGAGTTGGCGGACGATCTGCGCCACGGTCGAGCGCTTCTGGCCCACCGCGACGTAGATGCAGTAGAGCTTCTTGCTCTCGTCGTCGCCCTTGTTGACTTCGCGCTGGTTGATGAAGGTGTCGATCGCGACGGCCGACTTGCCGGTCTGACGGTCGCCGATGATCAGCTCGCGCTGGCCGCGGCCAACCGGGACGAGCGCGTCAATCGCCTTGAGGCCGGTCTGCACCGGCTCGTGCACCGACTTGCGCGGGATGATGCCCGGCGCCTTCACTTCCACGCGGCGGCGCTCGGTCGATTCGATCGGGCCCTTGCCGTCGATCGGATTGCCGAGGCCATCGACCACGCGGCCGAGCAGACCCTTGCCGACGGGCACGTCCACGATGGTGCCGGTGCGCTTGACGATGTCGCCTTCCTTGATCTCGGCGTCCGAGCCGAAGATCACGACGCCGACATTGTCGGCCTCGAGGTTGAGCGCCATGCCCTGCACGCCGTTGGCGAACTCGACCATCTCACCCGCCTGGACATTGTCGAGGCCGTGGATGCGCGCGATGCCATCGCCGACCGACAGCACCTGCCCGGTTTCGGAAACCTGTGCTTCGGTGCCGAAGCTGGCGATCTGGTCCTTGATGACCTTCGAGATTTCTGCGGCGCGAATATCCATGACTTAGCCTTTCCCCGACAGCGGTACCGCCGTCATCCTTTCATTGCGTGCGCGAGTGCGTTCAAACGAGTTTTGATCGAGGTGTCGATCATCTGGCTGCCGATCTTCACGACAAGGCCGCCGAGGAGTGAGGGATCGACCGAAAGGTCGAGCTTGACGTCGCGACCAACCCGCTGGCGCAGTTGCTGTTCGAGCGTACGCACCTGATCGTCGCTGAGCGGATGCGCCGACACCACTTCGGCAGTCGTCTCGCCGCGGTGTTGCGCCGCGAGCGCACGATAGGCCCGGATCACTGCGGGGAGCTGCGCGAGCCGCCGGTTCTCTGCGAGCACGCCGAGAAACTTCGCCGTCGTCGGATCGAGCTTCAGCGTCTCGGCTACCGCGGCGACTGCCTTCATCGCTTCTTCGCGTGCCACCAGCGGGCTGGTGGTCAGCCGGCGAAACTCGTCCGATTCGGCAAGCGCCGCACGGAGAGTGCCGAGACTCGACTCGACTGCGTCGATCGTCTTCGATTCGGCCGCCAGATCGAACAGCGCAGTCGCGTAACGGCCGCTGAGGCTCGCCTGGATGCTGCTGCCGATGTTACCGCTGGATGTCTCCACGCGATTCAATTCCTCACTCGGGAAAATTGGCCCCACACGAAAAGGGGGCTGCACCGGCTCCCGCCTCGTGCCCCCGATGGGTTGCGCGGGCTGCTAGCAGCGGGCCGCGGGGGATGCAAGTCGGGTGCCGCAGCCTTGCGGCAATGCCCCACGAGTGCGATTGGAACGCGCCGTTAACGAACCGGGGGAATCGTCATGACGGCAATCTGGAGCATGTGCCGCGGCATCGCCGCGCTGCTGGCGCTGGGCGGGGCCAGTGCAGCGCACGCCGAATCGGTGGAATTGGTCGGGACATTCCCGGCGCCGTTCCGGGAGGCGGCGATGCTGCACTCGATTGCGATCGAGCGTTTCGGCGGTGAGGACGGGCGCCAGCTTCAGCTTGCGGTCGAGCGCGCGTTGCTCACACCCGATCTTTCCGGAGCGACTCACTTCGACATCGTGGTTGATCGGCGGCGTCGCGGCGCGGCGAGGGCCGACGGCCTGCTGTCCGGAGTGGTGACCAGCGGAGTCGAAGAAGGGCGCGTGCGGCTGAAGCGCAAGCGCTGCGTCGAGCGTGATGGTGACGGGGACTGCACGCGCGAGGAGGACGTCGATGTGAATTGCACGCGGCGCATCGTGAACGTGCGTGCCGATCTGCGCCTCTCGCGCGAGGATGACGGCAGGATTCTCTATTCGGAATCCAAGCCGTTCCGGGACGAAATCAGCTGGTGCCCCGGCGAACAGCCGGCGCGGACGGTGGAGGAAACGATCGCCGGCGCGGTCGAAGGCTTCGCGAGGTCCGTGCGCTTCGATCTCGTGCCCCGCACCGAGCGCTACAGCGCCCGCTTCCGCGAGAGCAGCAGCGGACTGCCGCGTGAACTGCGGCAGCGCCAGCGCGACGTGGTGCGGCTGACGCAGCGCGATCTGGGCGCCGCCTGCGCCGCATGGGAAGAGATGAACGCGCTTGCGCCCGATCATCCTTCGATCGTCTACGATCTCGGCCTATGTGCCGAGGCTCGCGGCGATTATGAGCAGGCGCTCGACTGGTATCTACGCGGCGCCCAGTTGAGCAACGACGGCATGGCGGCCGAGGCTGCCGAGCGCGTATTCGCCCTCATCCAGGGCCGCGAGGATGCATTGGAGCGCGTCGCGACACGCTGACGCGCTCCGGCGCGGGATCAGCCCTGGGCCGGGCCGCCATGACGACGCGGGCCGCCGCCGGACCGGGCGCGATAGCCGCCGTTGCCCGCATTGCCGCCGGCGCCGCGGTTAGGCCGGTCGCCGCGTGGCTGCGCGTCGTGCCGACGCTCGCCGCCCTGCGGCCGTGCAGGACGCTCGCCTGCCGGCCGCGCTTCGTTCCGCTGCGGACGCTCGCCGCGATCTGCGCGCTCGCCTGCGGGCCGCGCGCTATGCGCCGGACGCGGTTTGCGCTGGCCCTGCGGCGGTCGACGACCTTCGCGCTGCATTTCGCGACCGCGGCGGCCGTTGCTTTCGTCCCGAGTGGGCTTCACCGCCACGCGACTCGCCACCAGCGCTTCGGCACGTGCGACGAAGTCCTGCGGCAGCGGTGCTACAGTGAGCTTCTGGCGGGTAAGCTTCTCGATGTCCCGCAGATAGGTGCGCTCGTCGTCCGCGCAGTAGCTGATCGCGATGCCGTCATTGCCGGCGCGCGCAGTGCGGCCGATGCGGTGCACATATTGCTCGGGCACATTGGGTAGTTCGAAATTGAACACGTGACTGACGCCTGAGACATCGATGCCGCGCGCGGCGATGTCGGTCGCGACGAGCACCTTCACTTTGCCCGAGCGGAATTCGCCGAGCGCACGCTCGCGCTGCGGCTGGCTCTTGTTGCCGTGAATGGCGTTCGCCTGAATCCCGTTGCCGGCGAGCAGGCGGACTACCCGATCCGCGCCATGCTTGGTGCGCGTGAAAACGAGCGCGCGGTCGATCGCCGGATCGTGAAGCGCCATCGTGAGCAGCGCCTGTTTTTCGGTCTGGCGGACGAAAGTGACATATTGATCGACGCGCTCGGCAGTGGTGGCAACCGGCGTCACTTTCACTTCGACCGGGTCGGACCGGAGGAACTGGCCCGCCAGTTCGCGGATCGTCTTTGGCATGGTCGCCGAGAAGAACAGCGACTGCCGCTTCGCCGGAAGCTCCTTCACAATCCGGCGCAGCGCGTGGATGAAGCCGAGGTCCATCATCTGGTCGGCTTCGTCGAGTACGAAGATCTCGAGGCTGGCGAGAATGCAGTAGCATTCGTCCATCAGGTCGACGAGGCGACCCGGCGTTGCGACGAGGATGTCGACGCCGCGCGAAAGCTCCTGGCGGTTCTTGTTCACGGAAGTGCCGCCGAATACGGTGGCGACGCGCAGCGGGGTGCCCTTGGCGTAATCGCGGGCGCTGTCGGCGATCTGAGCCGCCAGTTCACGCGTCGGCGCCAGCACGAGCATTCGGCAGCCACGCGGCTGGGCACGTCGTCCCGATGCCATCAGCCGCTCGATCGACGGCAGCATGAATGCGGCGGTCTTGCCGGTGCCGGTCTGGGCGATGCCCAGCAGATCGCGCCCCTCCAGCAGCGGCGGAATCGCCTGCGCCTGGATCGGAGTGGCCTGGCTGTAGCCCTTGGTCGCGAGCGCGGCGAGAGTCGTCTCGGCAAGGCCGAGGGTATTGAAGTCGGTCATGGAAAACTCGCATGTCGGCCGGGCGCACGACGCAAATGTCGCGTGCGCGGCGGGTCAAAAAAATGACGACCCGCGTGATTGGGGGAAGCCGATCAGAAAATGGACCGAGGCAGAGCCATGGCGGAAACCCGCCAGATCACGCTGCATGATGCCTCGACGTCCGCCATGTGGCGGTGCGGCATGGAATTGTCAATGCACCGGGATGCAGGCGGATCGTTAACTGCGCCGCACCTACGCTCCCGCTCTCCGGCGAGATGCCGGATGGCGGGAGAAGGCGGCGTGCTGGTGGCGCGACTGGAAGTGCTGGGAGAAGTCGACCGCCGCGGCGCGATCCGCTTCGTCGTGGACGGCGAGACGACTGCCCGGGGCATGGACGGGACCCCGGTGGACGTGATCGTCGAGGATTTTTCGCGGACGGGCTTCCGCTTCGTCGGCGACGTGGACTTCCCCGTGGGGACACTCGTTTCGATCGGACTCGCCGGTGCCGGCGCGCGCGAGGCGAAGGTCATTCGCAGGGATGGCCCGCGCCATGGCTGCGAGTTCCTGGTGCCGTTGCCGCAAAGCGTTATGAAGAAGGCGTTCCGCGGCCAGGAGGAAGTTGTTGCAGCACTCGAGGCTGCGCTGGCGCGCGCTACCGCGCCGGCGGCGGTCGATCCGGAGCCGCCGCAAAGGCCACGTCCGGGACGATGGTCGTGGATTGTGCGGCTGCTGCGGCGATGAACGGGAAGATTGGGCGCGACGTCCGCACACCGCTTTGATCGCAAGCGGCGGGATGCGCTGTAGTAGGTGGACGCCTATACCGCTCGCATGATGGCTCTCCCGGCTCCGTGCGAAGACGAGGCGTATGCCGCTTTCGAGCGCCGCGATCGTTCCTACGACGGGCGCGTGATCGGCGCCGTCACGACGACGCGGATTTATTGCAAGCCGAGCTGTCCCGCCCGGCGGCCGAAGCGGGAACATGTGGTCTTCTATGCCGATCCCGCGGCCGCGCGCGCCGCGGGATTTCGCGCCTGCCTGCGCTGCAAGCCGGATGAGGTGGCGCGCGATCGGATCGCGGTGGCACAGGCGGTCGCGCTGATCGAAGCCGCCGAGGCGCCACTGCCGCTCGATGAACTCGCCCGCCGGGTCGGCTACGCTCCGCACCACTTCCACCGGCTGTTCAAGCGCGCCACGGGAGTGACGCCCGCAGCCTATGCGCGGGGGCTTCGCGCCCGTCGCGCTGCCGCAGCGCTCAACCAGGAGGCGACCGTGACCGATGCCATCTACGAGGCGGGCTATTCGGCACCCAGCCGATTCTATGAGACTGCGGGTGCACGGCTGGGCATGACGCCGTCGGCGTGGAAGCAGGGCGGGGCGGGTGTGACAATTCGCTGGACCATTGCCGCGACCAGCCTCGGGCCGTTGCTGATCGCGGCCACCGAGAAGGGGTTGTGCCGAGTCTCCTTCGACGAAGATTCGGCGGCGCTCGTGCAGCGCTTTCCCAATGCCGAGATCGCCGCAGGCGGCGCCGCTCTGGAGGAACTTGCCGCCCGCGTCGTTGCCGAAGTGGAGACGCCGGGCCGCAATGCCGATCTGCCGCTCGATGTGCAGGGAACGGCATTTCAGGAGGCGGTGTGGCAGGCGCTGCGCGCGATTCCGCCCGGCGAGACGCGCAGCTATGCCCAGCTCGCCGCCGAGATCGGAAAGCCCGGTGCCGTCCGCGCGGCGGGCAGCGCCTGCGGCGCCAACAATGTCGCCGTGCTCATCCCCTGCCATCGGGTTCAGCGTTCCGACGGCAGCATGGGCGGCTACGCCTATGGCGTCGAGCGCAAGCGTGTTCTGCGCCGCCGCGAAGGCGTGGAGGACTAGCGGCTATTCCGCCGTGGCGATCGCCGGATCGCAGCGATAGACAAGCTTCTCGTTGAACAGCTCCGGAAGCGCCGCCCGGATCGCCTGCTGGCGGGTGGCGAGCTGGGCGCGCGCGTCCTGATCGGCGGAACATTGCTTGAGCTCGACCTGCGAGCGAAGCTCGCGCGCCCGGCTCATCTGCTCGGCCGAAAGCAGATACCTGGTGTTGGTATAGGTCCGCGTCGCAGCGTCGAAGGTGAGGACGGAGACGGTCTGTTCCTCGGACGGCACCAGGATTCGCTCCCAGCTTCCGTTCGCTTCGGCATATTGGGTCCGGCCGTTGACACAGCCTTCGGCAGTGACCTCCAGTGGTACATCGTTCGTGCTGGAGACGGTCACGCGGCTTCGCTCGGGCACAAGCGTGCACAGCATTCGGCCGGCCACGATCGCGGCGGCGGCAGTGCTCTCCGCAGGTTCGGGAATCGCCTCGATGGTGCTCTCGTCGAAGCTGGGGCGGCTGAAGAACAATGCGACTGCGCCCAGCATCAACACCACGCCGCCGATCGCCACCCACAACGCCTCGCGGCTGCGTCCGCGCGAGAGCAGCAGCCCTGCGCCGCCCACCGCCAATGCACCCAGCACCAGCAGCAGGGCGGCCGCGGCCATGTAATTCTCACGTGCGGCTTCGTTCTGTGCGCGCGCCTGGGCGATCGCCTCGGCGCGTGCCGCAGCTGTGCGCTCGGCTTCGGCGCGCTCGCGAGCCGCGCGCTCTTCGGCCGCTTGTTCGGCGGCGCTGCGATCCTGCGCCAGCCGTTCCTCGATGCTGACACACTCGACATTCACTGTCGCGATGTCTTGCTGTGCCTCGCGCAGGAAAGCGGTCAGCTCGCTGCCCGCGATGGCGAAGCCGAAGCTCGAGTCGCCTTCCTCGGCCCGCGTGATCGCCGAATTGACGCCCAGCACGCGCCCGCACCGATCGAGCAGTGGCCCGCCCGAATTGCCCCGCGCGATGCTGGCGGTATGGAGCAGTACGCTGGTGCCGATGAGAGTGCGACGGCCCGCGAAATTGCCTTGGCTGCGCACCGGCGATTGTGGAGTGATATAGGCGGCTGCCGACTGGGCGGTGGCGAGATCGACGTTGCCGGGATAGCCGAGTGCCACCATTGGCTCGCCTTCCTGCAACGGTCCCGTGAACAAGGTCAGCGGCGGCAGCCGCACGCCGCTGAATTCGATCAGCGCCAGATCGCGGTCGGGATCGAAGGCAATCAGCCGGCCCTGAAAGGATTTCTGCCCTTCGGAGGGCACCACGCCGATCACCACATTGTCGGGATAGCGCGCAGCGAGTTCGACGACGTGCGCGTTTGTGACCACGCGATTGGGTGCCACGGCAAAGCCGCTGCCATGGCCGAACCCGACCACTTCGTCGCCGACGACCGCGATGGTGACGATCCGCACGACGCCGCGCCCCGCGGCGGCGATATCGTCTGCCCGCGCCGGCTGGATTCCGGCGAGCATCAGCGTCACCAGCAGGAGCAACCGCCGCACCATTCCCAACCCCGCGCTCGAATTCATCCACGCCGGGCTTAGGATCAAATCGGCTGCCGGTTCAACCCGAGGACTTTCCACGACGCGATCACAGAAAGCTGTACGGATCGACGTCCACCGTTACGCGAACTTTCGCGTTCCGGCCGACGCCGTCGAGCCAGGTGCGGATCACATCCTGCACGTCGAACGTGCGCTTTGCATGGACGAGCAGCCGAAACCGGTGGCGGCCACGCAGCATCGCCAGCGGGGCGGGCGCCGGCCCGAACACCATCATTTCGTCCAGCTGCGGCGCGCTGCGACCGAGCATCCGCGCGGTTTCCTCGGCAGCGGGGCGATCTTCCGAGCTGACGACGATCGCGGCATAGCGGCCGAACGGCGGGGCGGACGCTTCTCGCCGCGCCTCGGTTTCGGCGGCGTAGAAGGCTTCGCCGTCGCCGGTCACCAGCGCCCGCATCACCTGCGCGCTGGGCTGGTGCGTCTGAATGAGGACCGTACCGGGCTTCTCGCCGCGTCCGGCCCGCCCGGACACCTGCATGATTTGCTGGAACGTGCGTTCGCTCGCGCGCAGATCGCCGCCGTCGAGCCCCAGGTCGGCATCGACGACGCCCACGAGCGTCAGATTGGGGAAATGATATCCCTTTGTGACGAGCTGGGTGCCCACCACGATGTCGATCTCCCCCGCTTCCATTCGCCGCACGAATTCGGCGGCCTTGGCGGGGGACCAGAGTGTGTCCGACGTGACGATCGCAGTGCGCTTGTCCGGAAACAGGTCGCGTACTTCGTCGGCGATCCGCTCGACGCCCGGCCCGCAGGCAACCAGCGTGTCCTCGCTTTTGCATTCCGGACAGAGCTTGGGCGTCGGCGTGTTGTGGCCGCAATGGTGGCAGGCCAGCCGGCCGGTCAGCCGATGCTCGACCATCCATGCGGTGCAGTTCGGGCACTGGAACCGATGGCCGCAGTGGCGGCACAAGGTAAGCGGCGCATAGCCGCGGCGGTTCAGGAACAGCAGCACCTGCTCGCCGCGCTCCAATGTCGCCGCCATTCCCTTCACCAGCCGGGGCGCGAGCCACCGCCCCCGCTCGGGTGGCTCCTCGATCAGATCGATGGCTTCGATGTGCGGCAGTTCGGCCGCGCCATAGCGGCCGGGCAGCTTCAACTCCTCATATCGGCCGAGTTCGACCTGGCGGCGCATCTCGATCGCCGGTGTAGCGGTCGCGAGGACCACGGGGCATTTCTCGAACAGGCCGCGCATCACCGCCACGTCGCGTGCGTGATAATGGACGCCGTCCTCCTGCTTGAAGCTCGTCTCATGCGCCTCGTCGACGACGATCAGGCCGAGGTTGGCATAGGGGAGGAACAATGCAGAGCGCGCGCCCACCGTCACGAGCGCCTCGCCGCTCGCGATCGCACGCCATGCGCGGCGGCGCTGCGACTGGCGCAGGTCCGAGTGCCAAGCGACCGGCGCGCAGCCGAAGCGCCTTTCGAAGCGCGTCAGGAACGGCTCGGTCAACGCGATCTCGGGCAGCAGCACCAATGTCTGCTTTCCCGCAGCGAGCGCTGCCGCGACCGCTTCGAAATAGACCTCGGTCTTGCCCGAGCCGGTGACGCCGTCGAGCAGGAACGGCTGGAAATCCGCTGCCCCCACTGCCTGGCGCAGGATGCTTGCGACATCGCTCTGTTCGGAGCTGAGGTCCGGCGGGGCGAACTGCGGGTCGGGGCGCGGATAGGGCGTGTCGGTTTCCACTGTCACGGCCTCGATCGCACCTGCTTTCACCAGGCCGCGAATCACGCCGTCGGACACACCCGCGATCGTGGCGAGCTCGCGCACCAGCCCCTGCCGGTCGCCGATCCGCTCGAGCGCCTGCTCGCGTTGCGTCGTCATCCGCTCGGGCACGATTCCGGTGGCGCGGTATTCGACGATGGTGGGCGGTCCCTCGAACGCCGCCGAGGTGCGCAGCGCCATCGCCAGCACCGCGGCCGGGGGCGCGAGATAATAGTCGGCGGTCCATTCGACGAGGCGGCGCAGCGGCGCAGGGATCGGCGGCGAATCGCTCACCGCGATCAGGTTGCGCAGGCGGTTGTCGCCGACTTCCTCGGTAGGCAGCCGATCCGGTTCCCACACCACGCCCGCCAGCTGCCGCGGCCCGAGAGGGCAGACGACGATCGACCCGGGCTCGACGTGCATTCCCTGCGGCACGCGATAGTCGAGCGGACCGAGAGCGGAATTGAGGACGAGAACGCGAGCGCGCGGGCCGGGCATGGGGGCGATGTAGGGGATGCGTGCGGGGAGGGGAACGGATCAGTTCCGCGGCCCCAACCGGCACGAATGCCGCGGTACCGGGGTACCCGAACGCAGTGAATGCAGCGGTACATCCCCCACCGCCTGCGGCGCCCGGCAGGCGATCGGTGTCCTCGGCTCCCCGCGCGATGGAGTCGTCGAACGGCGCAGGAGCCGCGGTGAACGCGCAGGGCTGTGCAGCATGGATGTCCTCTCCTCGCGCCGGGCCGGGGACTCGTCAGATATGCCGTTTCGGGGGGTGTAGGACAGCGTTTTTTTCAAGCGCCCCCGGATCAGAAGCCGAACGCAATCCCTGCCGTCACCACATGTGCCATTCGGTCGCGCGCTCCGTCGCGGCCGAACCCGTACTGGTTGAGATATCCCACGCTGCCGCGCATCCGCCCGACCAGCGGCGCAGCGACCGCGATCGAGTTGCGCATGCGGAACAGCCCCCGCTGCCGGTTCCAGTCGGCGGCTGTCCCGATGAAGCTTTCGTGCGCAATCGACAGCCGCGTGCCATCGCGGTTCAGCGGGAGACTGTAGGCGATCTGGGGGCGGAGGCGAAAATGCACGTCGTCGCCGTCGTTGCGGAATCGCTCCTCCAGCCGCAGTTGCCCGCGCAGTGTTCCCCCCGCCACGCGGGTGATCGGAAACGCCACCTGCTGGCGCAGCCGGTGTTCGCGAATCGCGGGGCCACCGACGCTGCGGCTGTGCTGATACCCCGCGCCCAGTGAGACGCCGCCGACCTCGTGGCTGAGCATGAAGCCGAGGATCGATTCGTCGAGCCCGGCATCGTCGAATCGGAATTCGCTCTCGAGCCCCAGCTCGGTGGCGCTTCCCAACGCCACGTCGGCGTCGGCCGAGAGCCACAGAAGCGCCTCGGTCTCCTGCGCCTTCGCCGGGGTCGCTGCCAGGACCAACAACGTCAGAACGGCGAGCGATCGCATTCTCTCTCCTTCTCCGGGTGTGCGCGTGCCTGCGCTCGGCTATAGAGGCGACGAGCATGCGGGGCCAAGCAGCGCGTCACGCAATCGTCACATATCTGCAAGAGAGATGTCATGAAATTCTTCGTCGACACTGCCGACACTGCCGAAATCCGCGACCTTGCCGCTTCGGGGCTGGTTGATGGCGTCACCACCAACCCCAGCCTGATTCACAAGGCGGGGCGCGACTTCCTGGAGGTGGTGAAGGAAATCTGCGAAATCACCGACGGCCCGGTCTCGGCCGAGGTCGTCGCGACCGACTATGACGAGATGATGCGCGAAGCGGAGATCGTGCGGAAGATCGCCGACAATGTCGCAGTGAAGGTGCCGCTGACGATCGACGGGCTGAAGGCGTGCAAGAGCCTGACCGACGACGGCACGATGGTGAACGTCACGCTCTGCTTCTCGGCCAATCAGGCGCTGCTCGCGGCCAAGGCGGGCGCGACGTTCATCTCGCCCTTCGTCGGCCGGCACGACGATGCCGGCTTCGACGGCATGAAGCTGATCGAGGACATTCGCCTGATCTACGACAACTACCTGTTCGAAACCGAAATTCTGGTCGCCTCCGTCCGCCACCCGGTGCACATCCTCGAAGCGGCCAAGATCGGCGCCGACGTGATGACCGCGCCGCCCGCAGTGATCCGCCAGCTCGTCAAGCACCCGCTGACCGACAAGGGCATCGAGAGCTTTCTCGCCGACTGGGCGAAGACCGGTCAGACGATCGGCTGAGCCAAGCGTGCGCTTCTCCGCGAGGGGAGGGCACGCGGCCGGACCCGTGGCAGCAGGACATCGCCGCACCCTTCGGCCGGTCGCGAACAGCCGTAGAAATTGCTGTCGCGCAGACGGGGCGCGTGCCAGGATCGCGTGCATGGCTAGGTTTGTCGCCTCTTCCGCACTGATCCGGCGCGGCCCGCGGAAAACCATGCCGGCGCCCGCATGAACGCGCCGCTCCCCTTGCGCTATGCAGAGCATCTTGCTCGCGACCGGCGCCGCTCGGCGCATACCGTTCGCGCCTATCGTGCGACCGCCGAGCGGCTGCTCGCCTTTTTGCGCGGTCACTGGGGCGGCGAGCCCGATGCCGCGGCGCTGGCGGCCGTGGGCGCGGCCGACCTGCGCGCCTATCTCGCGCATCGCCGCAGCGAAGGACTCGGCAACGCTTCGGCGGCACGCGAGCTTTCGGCGGTGCGCGGGTTCCTGCGCTTCGTTGCCGGCGAACGTGCCGAGTTGCCGCGGCTTCGCGGCCCGAAAGTGAAGAAGGGCGTGCCGCGCCCGATCTCGCCACAGGAGGCAGTGGCGCTGGCCGAGGAAGTATCGGAGGATGCCGCCGAACCCTGGATCGCGGCGCGTGACCTTGCCGTGCTGCTGCTGCTCTATGGCGCGGGGCTGCGGATCGGCGAGGCGGTGCGGCTCACCGGCGCCGCGCTGCCGCTGGGCGAGACGCTGCGGGTCACCGGCAAGCGCGACAAGACGCGGATCGTGCCGCTGCTGCCGCAGGTGCGCGCCGCGGTGGAGGATTATGCCCGCATCTGCCCCTATGGTGTCGCGGGCGAAGCGCCACTGTTTCGCGGGGCAAAGGGAGGGCCGCTGCCGCCCGGCGCGATTCGCAAGGCAGTGCGCAGGGCCCGGGTGCGGCTGGGGCTTTCGGAGCGTACCACACCGCATGCGCTGCGCCACAGCTTCGCGACTCATCTGCTCGGCCGGGGGGCGGACCTGCGGGCGCTGCAGGAACTGCTGGGGCATGCCAGCCTCAGCTCGACTCAGATCTACACTGCCGTTGATGCCGCGCATCTGCTCGACGTCTATCGCAACGCTCACCCGCGGGCTTGACGCTCGGAACGCGGCTTCCAGGTGACGACGCGATAGATGTACCAGAGGATCATCGCCGCGAAGATCGCGATCGCCGCGGGGCCGATGTAGCTCTGGATGCGATCATATTGAGTGCCGAGGAAATAGCCTGCGCCCAGCAGGATGGTATTCCAGATCGCGCTGCCCGCCGCCGTGAAGAGCAGGAAGCGGCCGAACGGCATCTTGAGCATGCCCGCCGGGATCGAAATCACGGTGCGGCCGAACGGCATGAAGCGGAACAGGAACACAGTGACGCCGCCGCGGCGGCGGAAGTGGCCGTGGAGCTTCTCGACATCCTCCCACTCCATGGTGAACCAGCGGCCGTGCCGATCGACCAGCGGCTTGAGCCGCTGGTAGCCGAGGCGGCGGCCCACTTCGTACCAGCCGAGGTTGCCGAGCACCGTGCCGACGGTGCCGAAACCGAGCACCAGCCAGAAGTTCATGTCGCCCTGCGCCACCGCGATCCCGCCGAGGCCCATGATGACTTCGGAGGGGATGGGCGGAAAGATGTTCTCCAGCGCCATCAGGAACAGGATGCCCCAATAGCCCCCCGCGACGACGATGCTGATCGTGAACTGAGTCATGGCGGCTCAACGCCGCCCGGCGACCTTTCGTTCGATCGCTTCCCAGATCATCGCTGCGGTGTCGGTCCCGTTGAACCGGTCGATCGCGACGATCCCGGTCGGCGAAGTGACGTTGATCTCGGTCAGCCACTCGCCGCCGATCACGTCGATCCCGACGAACAGCAGCCCGCGCCGGCGCAGCTCGGGAGCGAGCGCGTCGCAGATCTCGCGTTCGCGGGCGGTAAGCTCGGTCTTCGCCGCCTTGCCGCCGACCGCCAGATTCGAGCGGATCTCGCCTTCGCCCGGGATGCGGTTGACCGCGCCGGCGACGGCGCCGTCGACCAGCACGATCCGCTTGTCGCCCTTGGCGACGCCGGGCAGGAACGCCTGCACCATGTGCGGCTCGCGATAGGCGGTGTTGAACACTTCGATCAGCGAGGAGAGATTCGCGCCGTCGGGCCCGATCTTGAAGATCGCCTTGCCGCCGTTGCCGTGGAGCGGCTTGACGACGATCTCGCCATGTTCGGCGAGGAACGCACGCGCCTCCTCGAGACTGCGCGTGACGAGCGTCGGCGGCATGAACCGCGCGTAATCGAGCACGAAGATCTTTTCGGGCGCGTTGCGGACATGGAAGGGATCGTTCACCACCAGCGTCCGGTCGGCGATGCGCTCGAGCAGATGGGTGGCGGTGATATAGCCGAGATCGAACGGCGGATCCTGGCGCATGAGCACGACGTCGGCTTCGTCGCCGAGATCGAGCTTCACCCGTTCGCCCCGCGCGAAATGATCCCCCTCCACGCGCTGCACCGTCACCGGATGCGCGTCGGTCCAGACCTGGCCGTTCGAATAATTCAGTGCTTCGGGCGCATAGTGGAACAGCCGGTGGCCGCGCTCCTGCGCCGCGAGCATCAGCGCGAAGCTGGAATCTCCGGCGATGTTGATCGATTCGAGCGGGTCCATCTGGACCGCGACGGTGAGTTGCATCGATTCTTCCTCTTGCCCCGCCGGAGTGGCCGAACGGCAGATAGGATCGGGAGCGCGGTTCGTCATCCGATCCAGGCATTTTCGATGTGGCGCGGCAGCTGGCCGGGGGCGACCAGCACCACGTCGATCCGCACATCCTCTCCCGCGGTGGCGTAGCGCGGCATCAGGATTTCCGCCGCCGCCGCCACCCGGGCGAGGCGCCGTTCGTCGATCGCATGGTCGAGCTCGGCGCCGGTCGCACGGGCTTTCACTTCGACGAAGGCGATCAGATTGCCCTTGCGCGCGACCAGATCGACTTCGCCGGACCGGGTGCGGACGCGGCGATCGAGAATCCGCCAGCCCTTGAGCCACAGATACCAGGCCGCGCGGCGTTCGCCGTCGCGGCCCCGCGCCTCGGCAGCGCGCCGATCGCTCATTTGAGCTCGAGCGCGCGGGCGTAGAGCGTCCGGCGATCGAGGCCGAGCCGCTTCGCCACTTCGCCCGCGGCCTTCGACGCGGGAAGGCGCGTGAGCGCCTCGGCGAGCGCGGCATCGGCATCCGCGGCGCTGGCCGCGGGCGCTTCGCCGGGCGGGCCGACGACGATCACGATCTCGCCCTTGGGCGGCGCATCGGCATAGCGCGCGGCCAGTTCGGACAGGCTGCCGGTGACGCATTCCTCGAACTTCTTGGTGATTTCGCGCGCCACCGCCGCCTCGCGATCGCCCAGACCCTGGGCAAGCGCGGCGAGCGCGGCGACGAGACGCGGGCCCGATTCGTAGAAGACGAGAGTCGCGCGCACCGAGGCGACTTCGGCGATCGCCTCGGCGCGCGCCTGCTGCTTTGCGGGAAGGAAGCCGAGGAAGAAGAAACGGTCGGTCGGCAGCCCGGCGAGCGTGAGCGCCGCGACTCCGGCACAGGGGCCGGGGATGGTGACGACGAGATGGCCGGCGGCGCGGGCGTCGCGGACGAGCTTGTAGCCGGGATCGGAGATGAGCGGCGTGCCTGCGTCCGACACGAGCGCGACTGCCTCGCTCGCCATTCGGGCGATCAGGCCGGGTCGAACCGATTCGGCATTATGATCGTGATAGGGGGTCATCGGGCGCTTCGTGCCGATGTGGCGGAGCAGCCCGGCGGTCACGCGGCTGTCTTCCACCGCGACTAGATCGGCATTCCGAAGTATCTCCGCGGCGCGCGGAGACAGGTCGCCGAGATTGCCGATCGGCGTGGCGACGATATAGAGACCAGGCGCAAGTACGGCGTTCATCGGAGAGAGTCATGGCAGAAGCCGCATTGAAGCCGCAACGGGGAGTTCTGGGCGCGTTGCGCTGGACGGCGCTGGGATTCGCCGCGTTGGTGGCGGGTTGCGCCTCCGGGCCGCGCGTGATTCCCGAGGGGCCACCGCCGACGATCGAGCGCCCCGTCGAGCGACCGGCGCCGCCGCCGGTGCAGCCGGGACTGCCGCAGGACGAGGAACGTCACCGCGTGGCGCTGCTGGTGCCGCTTTCCGGGACGAACGCCGGTGTCGGCCAGTCGATCGCCAATGCGACCATGCTCGCGCTGCTCGACACTAACAGCGATCGAGTGCGAATCACCAGCTACGACACCGCGACCGGGGCCGCCGAAGCCGCCCGCCGCGCGATCGCCGACGGCAACGGCCTGATCCTGGGGCCGCTGCTTTCCGAGGACGTGCGCGAAGTGGCGCCGATCGCACGCGCCGCGGACGTGCCGGTGCTGAGCTTTTCGAACGATACCAGCGTCGCCGGCGACGGCACCTATCTGCTCGGCTATGTTCCCACCCAGTCGATCGAGCGGGTGGTGAATTACGCGCGGCAGAACGGCGTGACGCAATATGCCGGGCTGATCCCCGGCGGCCTCTATGGCGAGCGCGCCTCGACTGCGTTCGTTCGGGCAGTGGAGGACGCGGGCGGCGAAGTGACCGCCATGGAAACCTATGACTCGCGCCCCGGATCGATCACGTCGGCCGTCACTCGGCTGGGGCGCAATCCGTTCGCCGCGGTGCTGATCGCCGGAACCGGCAACAGCGCCATCGCCGCCGCGCCGCTGATCCGGCGCACCGAAGGGGGCAGCGACGCGCGCCTGCTGGGCACCGAATTGTGGAACACCGATTCGTCGATCGGATCGAACGACGTGCTGGACGGCGCCTGGTTCGCGAGCGTGCCCGACAATTACTATCGGCAATATGCCACCAAATATCGTACCCGCTTCGGCTCGGCGCCCTACCGCCTGTCGACGCTCGGCTATGACGCGGTGCTGCTGACCGTGCGGCTGGCGCGCGACTGGCGCGTGGGCCAGGCCTTTCCCGAGCAACGGCTGCTCGACCGCACCGGTTTCGCCGGGCTGGACGGGGCGTTCCGCTTCGGCCGCGACGGAGTCGCCGAGCGGATGCTCGAAGTGCAGGAAATCCGGGATGGCCAGACCGTGACCGTATCCCCCGCGCCGGCGAATTTCGAAGGCCGCTGAGCGCCGCCTTCGCCGAAGCAACGATGATTCGGGGCGGGCCATCGGCGCGCCCCGTTTCGTGCCTGCCCCTCGCGAACCCACGCATTTCTCCCGAAGGTCACACTAAGGTCGCACCTCCGCGCGGGTGCGCGCCCGCCCGCGCGCGCCTGCGCGAGCGGCGGCAGGATAACGGAACGTATCAGGAACAGGTGATGTAGGACAGCGGATTTTCGCCCGCCGTCGAATCACGGCAACGCACCGCCGGGCCGTCAGCCGTCGACGACCGCGCGGAGGATCGCTTCGAGCACGGGCATTCCCGCATCGGTGGCGGCGAGGCGCGTGCCCGAGCGCGCGAGCAGACGCTGCGCGACGAGCCGGTTCACCGCGGCCTCGTCGATCGGAGCCGCGCCGCCCGCAAGCGCGGCGATCCGCGCGAGATCGACGCCTTCAGCCAGCCGCAGCCCCATCAGCAGCGCCTCGACCGCCCGGTCGCGGGGAGCGAGCGGCTCTTCCAATTCGATGCCGTGTCCGTTGCGGGCGAGCGCCGCCATCCAGTTTTCGGGCTTCTTGCGCCGGAAGGTCGCGAGCCCGGTGCGGCGACCGTGCGCCCCCGGGCCGACGCCTGCATAGTCACCATAGCGCCAATAAGTGAGATTGTGCCGGCTTTCGGCGCCGGGGCGCGCGTGGTTCGAAATCTCATAGGCGGGGAGCCCCGCCGAGGCAGTGATCGCGCGAGTCGCTTCGAACAGATCGGCCGCGGCATCGGGATCGGGAATGGTCAGATCGCCCCGTGCCGCGAGGGTGGCGAAGCGCGTGCCGGGTTCGATGGTGAGCTGATAGAGCGACAGATGCTCGGTGCCGAAGGCGAGCGCGCGGGCGAGCTCCGCCTCCCACGCGCCGAGCGACTGGCCGGGGCGCGCGTAGATCAGATCGAAGCTGGTCCGGGCGAACACCGACTGCGCGGTTTCGAGCGCGGCGAGCCCCTCCGCCACTCCGTGCGCTCGGCCGAGGAAAGCGAGCGCATCATCGTCGAGCGCCTGGAGCCCGAGCGAGACGCGATTGACTCCGGCGGCGGCGAGATCGGCGAAGCGCGCCGCCTCGACCGAGGAGGGATTGGCTTCGAGGGTGATCTCGATGTCCGAATCGACGCTCCAGTGATGCTGTGCCGCGGCGATCAGCGCCGCGACCGTTTCGGGCGGCATCAGCGACGGCGTGCCGCCGCCGAAGAAGATCGAGCCGAGCCGCCGACCGGGCAGCAGCGCCGCCTCATGCGCGAGATCGGCGAGCAGCGACTCGCGCCACGCGGCCTGATCCACACGCTCGCGGACATGGCTGTTGAAGTCGCAATAGGGGCATTTCGAGACGCAGAACGGCCAGTGGACGTAGAGCGCCAGCGGCTCGGGAGCGGGGGAAGGGTGCGTCGCCATGGGATGCGGAAGGCCGCGCTGGAGCGGGTAGCGGGAATCGAACCCGCGTATTCAGCTTGGAAGGCTGCTGCACTACCATTGTGCTATACCCGCCCAAGCGCGGAGACCGGGAAGTAGCGGCACGCGGCCCGCTGTTCAAGACGGCAACGCAGGTTCTGGCGCTTCGCGCGACACTCGCCTAGATGGTGCGGCTTCATGGCACGCATCGAAACACCCAACCGCATTCGCGGCACGCAGGATATTTTCGGAGACGAGCAGCGGCGCTTTGCGGCCGTGCTCGAGACGTTCGAGCGCGTGCGGCGCCTGTTCGCCTTTCAGCGAGTCGACGTCCCCGTCTTCGAGGCGACCGCCGTTTTCGCGCGCTCGCTGGGCGAGACCACCGACGTGGTTTCGAAGGAGATGTACAGCTTCGAGGACCGCGGCGGCGATTCGCTGACGCTGCGGCCCGAGTTCACGGCCGGCATCGCGCGCGCCTATCTGACCGAAGGCTGGCAGCAGCATGCGCCGATGAAGCTGGTGACGAGCGGGCCGGCGTTTCGCTACGAGCGGCCGCAGAAGGGCCGGTTCCGCCAATTCCACCAGCTCGACGCCGAGATACTGGGCGCAGGCGAGCCGACGGCGGAGATCGAGCTGCTGACCTTCGCGAGCCAACTGCTCGACGAGCTGGGCATCGGCGACGAAGTGACGCTGCAGCTCAACACGCTGGGTGACGCGGAGACGCGCGACGCATGGCGGGCGGCGCTGGTGGCGCATTTCGAGAGCCGCAAGGACGAGCTTTCGGAGGACAGCCTGGCGCGGCTGGAGAAGAATCCGCTGCGCATCCTCGATTCGAAGGATCCCCGCGACCGGCCGGCGGCGGACAGCGCGCCGGATATCGACGCGTTTCTGACCGCGGAGGCGCGCGGCTTCTTCGCGGCGGTGACGGCGGGGCTCGACGCGGCGGGAGTGGCATGGACGCGCAATCCGCGGCTGGTGCGCGGGCTCGACTATTATCGCCACACCGCATTCGAGTTCGTCACCGATCGGCTGGGCGCGCAGGGCACGGTGCTGGCCGGCGGGCGCTATGACGGGCTGATCGAACAGCTCGGTGGACCGCCGACGCCCGGTATCGGCTGGGCGGCGGGGATCGAACGGCTGGCGATGCTGGTGAGCGAACCGGCGCCCGAGCAAATCGACGCGGCGGTGGTGCCGATGGGCGAGGCGGCGGCGGTGCGCGCGCAGGAGGTGATCGCCGGGCTGCGTCGCGCCGGGGTCTCGGCCGACATGGGCTTTCGCGGCAACATGAAGAAGCGGATGGCGAAGGCCAATGCGCAGGGCGCGCGCTTTGCCGTGATCCTGGGCGACGACGAGCTGGAACGCGGCGAGGCGGCAGTGAAGGACCTCGCCTCGGGCGAGCAGATGAGCGTGCCGCTCGACCGATTGGCGGTGGTGGTTGCCGACATGGTCATCGAAGCCGAGCTGCGCGCCGAGGGCGACGACGCGAGCGAGCGGCTGATCGAGGCCGGGCTGGTGCGCCGGGGGGACGAGGCGCAGCCGCGATGATTCGCATTCCGGCCGATCGCATCGCCGCCATCGAGGCGCGGCGCGACGAATTGCAGGCGATGATGGCGACCGGCGACTTGCCGGGCGACCGCTTTGTCGAGGTTTCGAAGGAATATGCCGAGCTGGAGCCGGTCGCGCAGGCGGCGGGCGAGGTGCGGCGGCTGCGCGCCGAGGCGGAGAGCCTGAAGGCGATGACGCGCGACGGCGACGCCGAGCTGCGGGCGCTGGCTTCGGAGGAACTGCACGCGAACGACTCGCAGCTCGGCGAGGCCGAGCGCCGGCTGGCGCTGGCGCTGCTGCCGCGCGACGCCGCCGACGAGCGGCCGGCGATGCTCGAGATCCGCGCCGGGACCGGCGGCGACGAGGCGGCGCTGTTCGCGGGCGACCTGCTGCGCATGTATCAGCGCTATGCCGACAGCCGGGGATGGAAGGTCGAGCTGATCTCCGCATCGCCGTCCGAAGCGGGCGGGTTCAAGGAAGTGATCGCATCGGTCGAAGGGCGCGGGGTGTTCGCGCGGCTGAAGTTCGAAAGCGGCGTGCATCGCGTGCAGCGCGTGCCCGCGACCGAATCGGGCGGGCGCATCCATACCTCGGCGGCGACGGTGGCGGTGCTCCCCGAAGCCGAGGACGTCGACGTGCAGATCGAGGAGAAGGACCTGCGGATCGACATCTATCGCTCGTCGGGCGCGGGCGGCCAGCATGTGAACACCACCGACAGCGCGATCCGCATCACCCATCTGCCGACCGGCATCGTCGTGACGCAGCAGGACCAGCGCTCGCAGCACAAGAACCGCGAGAAGGCGATGAAGGTGCTGCGCACGCGGCTCTACGAGACCGAGCGCGAGCGCAAGGCGAACGAACGCGCGGGCGCGCGCAAGTCGATGGTCGGCTCCGGCGACCGTTCGGAGCGCATCCGCACCTATAATTTCCCGCAGGGACGCGTGACCGATCATCGCATCAACCTGACGCTGCACCGGCTGCCCGAGATATTGGAGGGCGAACTCGACGAGCTGATCGGCGCGCTGACCGCCGAGGACGAGGCCGAGCGGCTGGCGCAGCTCGACGCGGCATGATCTTCGGAAAGAAACAGAGCGACCTGGCACGCGCGCTGGTGCTGCACCTGGGCTTTGACCTGACGCCGACTCCGCAGGAGGATTTCGCGCGCGTCGAGGCCAAGCTGGGCAAGAAGCGCGCCGAGAAGGTGCGGCCGCAGCTCGATCGGGTGCTCGACCAGCTGGCGCGGTTGCAGCCGAATTGGGACCGGATGACTCTCGACGAGGCCGCGCACTGGGCGGCGGCCGAATTGCAGGAGCGCTGGCCCGAACTCGATGCGCGCGCCTATGCGGCGATCGTCTGGGCCGCGAGCTACGGGTGGAAATGACCGCGCGCGCGGCGCTTGCGGAAGCGGCGCGGCGGCTGGAGCCGGTGAGCCGGACGCCGCGGCTCGATGCCGAATTGCTGATGGCGCATGCGCTGGGCGTGGAGCGCGAGGCGCTGCTGCTCGGCCGGCTGGGCGATCCGGCACCGGCAGCGTTCGAGCCGCTGGTCGCCCGGCGGCTGGCACGCGAACCGATCGCCTATATCCTGGGCCGCCGCGCCTTCTGGACGATCGAGATCGACGTGGGCCCCGGAGCGCTGGTGCCGCGGCCCGACAGCGAGACGCTGCTCGAGGCGGCAGTGACGCATTTCGGCGAGCGGGCGCCGGCGCGCGTGCTCGACCTGGGGACCGGACCGGGGACGCTGCTGCTCGCCGCGCTCGATCAATGGCCGGGCGCGCAGGGGCTGGGCATCGACCGCTCGGACACGGCGCTCGCCTATGCGCGGCGCAACGCGGCGCGGCTGGGCATGACGGAGCGGGCGCGGTTCGCGCGCGGCGACTGGGCGGCGGGGATCGACGCGCGGTTCGATCTGGTACTCGCCAACCCGCCCTATATCGGGACGGACGAGGCGCTGGACGAGAACGTCCGGCTGCACGAGCCGCACGAGGCGCTGTTCGCCGGGGCGGACGGCCTCGACGCCTATCGCGTTCTGGTGCCGCAGATCCCGCGATTGCTGGCGGCGGGCGGAGTTGCGGCGGTCGAGATCGGCGCGGGCCAGGCCGAGGCGGTGCGCGCGCTGGCCAGGACGGCCGGGCTGTCGGCCGAGGTGCGCCTCGACCTCGGCGGGCGGCCGCGCGCCGTGATCCTGACTTGAACCGCAAGGAAAAGGTCACATATTTCCGCTTGGAGATTGGTGCGGCGCGGGCTAAGGATGGCCTCGGGGCAGGCACCTTCAACCAAGTTGTTGAAATCAGGGCGCTGGCCCAATCCATGTCATGCGAGCCGCTGCAGTCCGGTGGCCATGGCACGCGGATCGCGCGGAGCAAGGCTGCGCGCGCCGCCGGGAGTACTCGCATCCGGGATCGCTGATGCACCGACGGACCGACTATTAAAGACAGGATACCGAGACCTTGATGAACAATCGTCAGGCCGGCCGCCGGCGCGGTCGTGGCGGGCAGCGCTCGCCGAACAGCCCGAACCGGGGTGCAGACGGCAATCGCATCGACAACCGCGCCCGCGGCAATGCCGCCCAGCTTCTCGAGAAGTACAAGAATCTCGCGCGCGACGCGCAGATGCAGGGCGATCGCGTGAACTCGGAATATTATCTCCAGTTCGCCGACCATTATTTCCGCGTGCTCAACGAGAACCGCGCCCGCTTCGAGGAAAACAACCGCCGCCAGCGCGACGATTCCGACGAGGACGAGGAATATGAGGCGGAGGGCGACGGCCGCCGCCAGGACGAGCAGCGCGCCGACGAGGATCGCGGCGACCGCAACGAGCGCGGCGATCGCAGCGAGCGCGGCAATCGCGGAGACCGGAACGAGCGCGGCGACCGCGCCGAGCGTGGCGAACGCCGCAACGGCCGAGCCAACGGCCACGCCAACGGCGCCGAGCAGCGCGAGGGGCAGTCGGACGAAAGCGAGCGCAACGAAGCCGGCTCCGAAGAGGCGCCCAAGCGCCGCCGCGGCCGCCCGAAGCGCGACGCCGCCGAGGCCGAGGCGCCCGCAGGCATCGACGCCGACCGGCTGCCGCCTTCGCTGAGTGCCGAGGATGGCGAGGAGGCGCCCAAGCCGCGCCGCCGCCGCACCGCCAAGCCCAAGGCGGAAGGCGATGGCGAGAACGTAACCTCCGCCGCCTGATCGCCTGCCGATCGAACCATCAGCGCCGCTCCGGCACCCGCCGGGGCGGCGCTTTCGATTCGGGCCTCAGTCGATATCGACTTCGCCGGCAAGCGGATCCTCGACCCGCGCGTCGTGGCCCGAGCCGGAGCTGAGGAACATCAGCCCCATCAGCGCGGCGGTGAGCATCACGGTGAAGAAGACGCCGAGAATCGTGGCGATCACCGTATGGAGAGTGAGTTCGCCCAGCGACCACCATAGTGCCGCCACGGAAACCGCGGCCGCCAGCGCGGCGGCGAACGCCATCCAGCGGAGAATGCGGCGAAATCGGCCCCATGCGAAAGCGGCATACTCCGGATCGTCGAGGTTCGGTTCGCGTTCGGTCATGTTTTGCAATTGGGCCAGAAACGTGGAATCCTCAATCACCTAACCACGGATTGAGGAGCACGGGCGATGACCATCGCGGCAATCCTGGGCGGGAAGGGGCACGATGTGGTCTCGATCGCCGGTGATCGGACCGTCAGGGAAGCCGTCGCGTTGCTTGCGTCGCGGCGGATCGGCGCAGTCCCGGTGATGGACGGCGCGGGAGTCGTCGGGATCTTTTCCGAACGCGACGTGATCTATTGCCTCGAACGCGACGGCGCGGCGACGCTCGATCGCCCGGTCCGCGACGTGATGACCGCCCCGGCGATTACCGTCGCTTCGCAGGAAGACGCGCTCGACGCACTTTCGCTGATGACCCGCCGCCGCATCCGCCATCTGCCGGTGGTCGATTCGGGCCGGATGGTCGGCTTCGTCTCGATCGGCGATCTGGTGAAATACCGGATCGAGAAGATCCAGTCCGAAGCGGCGGCGATGCGCGACTATATCCAGCAGGCCTGAGCCTCAGCGGTTGCGGATCAGCGCGACCATTTCCTTCACCATCGCGCGCGCGAAAACCAGCAGCGCGGCGCAATAGGCGGCGGCGCCGGCGGCGGCGAGCAGCGCGAGATGCGCCGGCGTCGCCATCGGCGGCAGCACGGAATCGAGCAGTACGACGACCGCCGCCATCGCGAGCGCGGCGAGCACCGGCGGCGCCACCGCTTCGACCAGCGCCCGCGGCCGAACGCCGATCACCGGCAGCGTGCGCCAGGCAGTGATCGCCAGAAAGACCGGGTAGGCGACGAGCCACGCTGCGGCGAGGCCCGGCAAGCCCCAATGCAGGCCAGCGAGGAAGGCGAGCGGAAGCAGGATCGCGCCGATCATCGCGTTGCGCGCCGCCACGCCCGGCCGGCCGCAGGCGTCGCTGGCCGGCGCGAACAGCACCTGGAGCGTCATGAACGGCATCGCGAGCGCGAGCAGATGGACCACGGGAATCGCCTCGCGCCACTTTTCGCCCAGCACCGTGAGCACCAGCGGCTCGGCGGTGGCGGCGAGGCCGAGATAGAAGGGCATGCCGACGAGCATCACCAGCCGCGCCGCCGTGGTGAAGGCGCCGGCGGCGGCGCGACGATCCTCCTGCATCCGGGAATAGGCCGAGAAGGCGACTTCGTTGAGCGGCGGCACGAATTTGGCGACGAAGATCTGCGCGAGGAACAGGCTGGTCGTATAGATGCCCAGCAGGTGCGGATCGAACACCCGCCCGGCGATGAACACATCGGCCTGGCTCTGGAGGAACCAGAAGATCTGCCCGGTAGCCATGATGCCGCCGAATCGAATCATGTCGCCCGCGCCGCGGAAATCGAAGCTGGGCCACATCAGCGCGCGCGCCGCGAGCGTCATGCCCAGCGCCCGCACCCCGAACAGCACGATCGGCGCGAGCACGAGCGTCCAGACGCCCAGCCCCGCGAGCGCGCCTGCGAGCGCGGCGACCGCGCCGGCGACGGCCGAGACGAGATTCACCTGCGCCTGCTTCTTGAAGTCCATCGCGCGCGCCAGCAGCGCATAGGGAAGGGCGATGAACGGAGTCGCCAGATAGAGCAGCGCCTGCACGCGCAGCAGATCGGCGACGATCGGCTGGCGATAATAAGCGGCGGCGAGGGGAGCGAGCGCGACCTGGGCGAGCGCCAGCGCAAGGTTGAGCAGAAGCAGCAGCCCGAAGAGCTGACGCTGCGCGTGCCGCCCCGCCTCGCGCCGCTGGATGAGCGCGCTGGCCAGGCCATAGCCGTTCAGCATGTTGAGCAGGACCAGCACGACCTGAGTCATGGCGAAGAGGCCGTAATCGCTGGGCGAGAGGATTCGAATCACCAGGAACGTGGAGGCCCAGGTGATCATCTGACCGAGAATCTGGGTGCCCGAGCGCCAGACCACGGCGCTGCGGACCTGATTCCGCAGCGATTCGGGGGGGCGATTCGGCGGGGTGGCGGTGGATTCGGTCACGGGACTGTCATGCACGTGCAGTGATTACCGCCCCGTAAAGCGCAGTTTTCCGCGGGGTTCGGAAAAAAGCGACATAAAAT